>NZ_CBCPLX010000002.1:0-1653393 GCF_965119525.1 Cellulomonas sp. Marseille-Q8402 | reverse complement strand
CCCCCCCGTTGCGGGGCCTCGGCCGGCGCCCCCCGCGGTTTGTTGTTGCCGGGGCCCGGGCCGCCCCGCGCCCGCACCCCCGCGGCTTGCCCCGCCGGGGGGGGGCGGCCGGGGGCCCCCCCCCCCGCGCCCCCCCCGCCCGCCGGCGCGTCAGGCCGTCAGCGACGCCCCGTTCGAGGCGATCACCTGCTGGTACCAGTCGAACGACGCCTTGGGCGTACGGGCCAGCGTCCCGTTGCCCTCGTCGTCCTGGTCGACGTGGATCAGGCCGTACCGCTTGGACATCTGCGACGTCGACGCCGCGATGATGTCCAGCCCGCCCCACGCGGTGTACCCGAGCACCTGCACGCCGTCGTCGATCGCCTCGCCGATCTGCTCGATGTGCGTCCTGAGGTACTGGATCCGGTACGGGTCGTCGACGCGGCCGTCGGGCCCGACCTCGTCCTTCGCGCCGAGGCCGTTCTCCACGACGAACAGCGGCACCTGGTACCGGTCCCACATGTCGCGCAGCGCGATCCGCAGGCCGACCGGGTCGTGGTGCACGCCCCAGTCCGTGACCTCCAGGTGCGGGTTGCGGATGCTGGAGAAGATGTTGCCGCCGGTGATCCCGTACCGGGACGGGTCCGCCGCGGACACCAGCGACATGTAGTAGCTGAACGACAGGAAGTCGACCGTGCCCGCGGCCAGCTCCTCGGCGTCGCCGTCCTCCATCGCGACCGTGATCCCCTTGCGGGCCCACAGCCGCGGCACGGACGTCGGGTACGCGCCGCGCACCTGGACGTCGGTGTGCAGCAGGTTGAGGTCGTTCGCCTCGAGCGCCTCCAGCACGTCGGCCGGCGCGCTGGTCGCCGGGTAGTGCAGCATCCGGGCGAGCATGCAGCCGACCTGCGCCTGCGGGTCGATGCCCTTGATGATCCGCACGGCCCGGGCGCTGGCGACGAACTGGTGGTGCAGGGCCTGCCACGCCTTCGCCTCGGTGTGCTCGCCCTCGCGGGTCACCACGCCACCGCCGGTGTAGGGCTCCAGCAGCGTCGTGTTGATCTCGTTGAACGTCAGCCAGTAGGTCACCAGCGGGTGCAGCTCGCGCACGACCGTCTCGACGTACCGCGTGAACAGGTCGATGACGCCGCGCTCGGACCAGCCGCCGCGCCCGTCCGCCACGAGCGCCAGCGGCATCTCGTAGTGCGAGAGCGTGACGACCGGCTCGATGCCCCGCTCCCGCAGCCGCGTCAGCAGGTCGCGGTAGTAGTCGAGGCCGGCCTGGTTGGGCTCCGCGTCGTCGCCGTGCGGGAAGATCCGCGTCCACGCGATCGACAGCCGCAGCGCGGTGATGCCGAGCTCCGCGAACAGGTCGATGTCCTCGCGGTACCGGTGGTAGAAGTCGACGCCGTACCGCTTGGGGTAGCCCTGCCCGCCCTCGACGGTCCGCGCGGTCGCGATCTCCTCGTCCGAGGCGCGCATCAGCGCCTCGAGCGCGGTGTAGTTGCGCGCCTCCGGGGAGCGGAACGGGACGACGTCGGCGGTGGACAGGCCCTTGCCGTCGGCGTCGAAGCCGCCCTCCATCTGGTTCGCGGCGAACGCGACGCCCCACAGGAAGTCCTTCGGGAAGCTCATCGGGCGGTCTCCAGTGCGTGCTCGAGGGTCTCGATCGCCAGCAGGTCGGCGCCGGCGCGGACGGTGCCGCCCGCGACGGTCTCGACCCCGGCGAACGCGGGCGTGTTGGTGACGACGACGACCGTCGTCGTGTCGTGGGTGGCGGCGACGGCGGGCAGGTCGACGGTCAGCAGGCGGTCGCCCACGGACACGCGGTCGCCGTCCTGCACGTGCGCGGTGAAGTGCTGACCGCCGAGGTTCACGGTGTCGATGCCGACGTGGACGAGGACCTCGACGCCGTCGTCGCTGCGCAGGCCGACGACGTGCTTGGTCCGGAACACCGTGACGACCGTGCCGGTGACGGGCGAGACGATCTCGCCGTCCGTCGGCAGCACCGCGACGCCCTTGCCCATCGCCTGGCTGGCGAACGCGGCGTCGGCGACCTGGTCGAGCGGCACCACCGTGCCGGCGACGGGGGCGGCGACGACCGGGCCGCCGGTGACGGCAGCCGCGGGCGCCGGGGTGGTGGCGTCGGCGGTCGTGGCGGCGGTACCCCCGCTGAGCGGGCTCTCGTCGAAGCCGATCAGCACGACGGCGACCACCGAGACGACGAACGCGGCGGCGATGGCCGCGACGGACCAGCCGAACGACTCGCCGGCCAGGCCGGGCAGCCCCGGCAGGCCGCTGTTGCCGACCAGCGCGTACGCCTTCGAGCCGAAGCCGAGCGCGACCGCGCCACCCGCGGCGCCGCCGATCATGCTCGCGAGGAACACCCGGCGCATCGGCAGCAGCAGGCCGAACAGGCCCGGCTCGGTGACGCCCATCAGGGCCGTGAATCCGGTGGACAGCGACGTCGCCCGGACCTGCTTGGACCGCGCGCGGATGGCGACGCCGAACAGCGCGCCGGCCACGGAGAACACCTGCACGTAGGTCAGCGGGAGGAACGGGTCGTGGCCCAGCGTGGCCAGGTTGCCGAGGATGAACGGCACCAGGGCCGCGTGCATGCCGGTCATGATGATCAGCGACATCAGGCCGCCGAGCAGGATGCCCGAGAGCACGCCGCCGTGGGTGAGCAGCCAGTTCAGGCCGCCGGAGATCTGGTCGCCGATGATCGCGCCGACCGGGCCGAGCGCCACGAGCGTGACGGGGCCCACCACGAGCATGCTGACCAGCGGGACGACGCTGAGGTGCAGGGCGGCGGGCAGGGCCCGCTTGAGGCCGCGCTCGACCCAGGACAGCGCCCACACCGCGAGCAGCGACGGGATCACCGTGTACGAGTAGGTCGTCGCGGTGACCGGCAGGCCGAGGAACGTCACCGGCGCGCCCGCGGCCAGCAGCGCCGCCAGGTTCGGGTAGACCAGCGCGCCGGACAGCGCGGCCGCGACGAACACGTTCGTCTTGAACACGCGGGCCGCGGAGATCGCGATCATCACGGGCAGGAAGAAGAAGAACGCGTCGCCGAGCGCGAACAGCAGCTGGTAGGTCTGCGTCTCCGCGGACATCCAGCCGAGCCACACGGCCAGCGCGAGGAAGCCCTTGATCAGGCCCGCGCCCGCGATGGCGGGGAGCAGCGGCGGGAACGTCTTCGACAGGAAGCCGAAGAACCGGTCGCGGATGCTGCCGCCGGACGCGGCGGCCGTCTGCGCGCCGGGCGCGTCGTCGGCGTTCGGGTCGTTGACCTTGCTCACCAGGCCGGGGTGCGTGGCCGTGACGGCCGCGAACACCTTCGGCACGTCGTTGCCGACGATCACCTGGAACTGCTCGCCGCTCTGGTTGATCGCCTGCACGGCGGGCACGGCACGGACCGCCGCCTCGTCGACGCGCGACCGGTCGACCAGGCCGAACCGCAGGCGGGTGACGCAGTGGTAGAGCGAGGTCACGTTGTCCTCGCCGCCGACCGCCGCGATGATCGCGGCGGCGTCCTTCTCGTAGCTCACAGGTGCTCCTGAGATGTCCCGGTCCCCTCGTCGGGGCGCACGGGTGGGAGGGGTCAGAGCAGGTTCGACAGGTGCAGGCCGAGGTAGGTCCGCTCCTGCAGCGTCATGACGTGTCCGTGGCGCTCCTCGACGACCGCGGCCACCTGGTCGACGACGGCGAAGGCCCGGGGCTGCTGCTCCACGAGGAACGCGTGCAGCTTCGGGTCACCGCCGTCCTCGACCTCGCCGTCCACCACCCGCTGCGCCAGGAAGCGCAGGTGGGTGGCGAACCGGAGGTAGGCGTGCCGCTCGTCGCCGGGGTCGATGCCGAGCTCCCGGCGCACGACCTCGAGGACGTCACGCATGAAGTCCATGAGCCGCGCGGTCTTCTCCGACGAGCCGCCGACGGTCGCGTTCACGAAGTGCAGCGCGATGTTGACGGCCTCGTCGTCGGTGAAAGTCACCGAGAGCTGCTTGTTGAGGATCATCACGGCGGACCGCGCGAAGAGGTACTCGTCGCGGTGGATGGTCCGCACCTCGACGGCCAGCGGGTTCGCGAGGGAGATGCCCTCCCGGACGCGCTGCACGGCGTAGACGAGGTGGTCCGCCAGGGACGCGAAGATGCCGTCCCCGAACTCACGGCCCAACGAGCGGCGTGCGACCGTGACGATGTCCGCCGTGACCTGGAGGATCTCGGGCGGGACGGTGCCGACGATCGACGCGAGGTGGTTGCCGGCGGCATCGTCGCGGATCCGGAAGACCGACTCCACGCGCTTCTCGTCGATCGTGTCGCCAGGCTTGCCCTGGAAGCCGATGGCCTTGCCGACGACGATCACGTCGCGACCGGCGGCGTCCACCGCGGCCACGACGTTGTTGTTGAGGATGCGTCGCACCTTCACGCGTTCACTCCGTTGCAGACCTGCTCTACCGGGGCCCTCTTTGGCCTCGGCGGTGGTGTTGCCTGCATCAGCAGTGACAAGCCACGGGGACGTTAACATCCGCCCCAGCACGAGACAACCGCCCTGGTCCCGCCCTGCTGCGCGGCCACCCCCGGGACCGGTTTGACGCGATCCGGGGCGCCGCGTACAACTGGTGGCCACCAGGGTTGTCACTGAGCGAGATCAGGCAAGACCTGAGGAACCGGCACGCGCCGGCGCCTCAGGTCTTTTTTGTTGCCCTGGCACGGTCGCCGCCGAGGGCGGCCGTCGATGAAGGGATCCACCATGCTTCAGCGCCGAGCACGCATCGCGACCACCTCCGGTCTGCACGCCCGCCCCGCCTCCCTGCTGACCGGCCGCGTGGCCGCCGGCGGCCACCCCGTGCAGATCGCCCGCGTCGGCGAGGCCGGCGTGGACGCGTCCAGCATCCTCATGCTCATGGGGCTCAAGCTGGAGCACGGCGAGGAGGTCGAGCTGACCTCGTCGTCCGTGGACGCCGAGGCGCTGCTGGACGAGCTCGTCGGCCTGCTGGAGAGCGACCTCGACGCGGTGCAGGCGTGACCTCCGCCGGGACGGTCGGAAGCACGACCCTGCACGGCATCGGCGTCGGGAGGGGCCTCGCGGTCGCACCCGTCGCCGTGGTCACCCCGCCGCCGGTCGTCCCCGCCGACGAGCCCGCCGCCACCGACCCGGCCGCCGCCGAGGCCGAGATCCGCGCGGCGCTCGCCGCGGTCGGCGACGACCTGCGCGCCCGGTCCGCCACCAGCACCAACCCGGACCTGGCGCAGATGCTGACCGCCGCGGCCACCATGTCCGCCGACCCCGCGCTCGCCGCCGAGGCCGCCCGCCTCGTGCACGCCGGCACGGGCCCCGCCACCGCCGTCGACCAGGCCGTCGAGGGCTTCGCCGCGATGTTCACCGCCGCCGGCGGCGACCTCGCCGAGCGCGCCACCGACCTGCGCAGCGTCCGGCACCGCGTGGTCGCCCGGCTGCTGGGCGTGCCCGCGCCCGGCCTGGAGCTGACCGAGCGAGCCGTCGTCGTCGCGGACGACCTGTCCCCCGCCGACACGGCCGCCCTGGACCTCGACCTCGTCGCGGCCGTCGTCACCGAGCTCGGCGGCCCCACCAGCCACACCGCGATCGTCGCCGGCCAGCTCGGCCTGCCGTGCGTGGTCCGCGTCGCCGGCGCCTCCGCGCTGACCGCGGGCACCGTCGTGCTCGTCGACGCCGCCGCCGGCACCGTCGTGTCGGACCCGTCGCCGGACGTCGTCGCCGAGGTCGACCGTCGCGCCGAGGGCGAGCGCACCATCGCCGCCCTCACCGGGCCCGGGGCCACCGCCGACGGCCACCCCGTCCCGCTGCTCGCGAACGTCGGCACCCCCGCCGACGCGCGCGCCGCCGCCGCCGGCACCGAGGGCATCGGGCTGTTCCGCACCGAGGTGCTGTTCCTCGACGCGCGCACCGAGCCGTCCGTCGCCGAGCAGACCGCCGCCTACGCCGAGGTCGTCGCGGCCTACGCGGGCCGGAAGGTCGTCATCCGGACGCTGGACGCCGGGGCCGACAAGCCGCTGGCGTTCGCGAACCAGACCGACGAGGAGAACCCCGCGCTCGGCGTCCGCGGCTACCGGCTGGTCCGGTCCCTGCCCGGCATCGTCGAGCGCCAGCTCGAGGCGCTCGGCGCCGCCGTCACCGCCCTGCCCGCGGAGCGCCGCGACGACGTCCGGGTGATGGCCCCGATGATCGCCACGCCCGCCGAGGCCCGCGCGTTCGCCACCGCAGCCCGGGCCGCCGGCATCACGAAGGTCGGCGTCATGGTCGAGGTCCCCGCGGCCGCGCTGCGCGCCCGGGCGCTGCTGGACGAGGTCGACTTCGTCTCGCTCGGCACCAACGACCTGGCCCAGTACACGATGGCCGCCGACCGGCTCCGCGGGGAGCTCGCCGACCTGCTCGACCCGTGGCAGCCCGCCGTGCTCGAGCTCGTGCGCGCCACCGCGTCCGCCGGGACCGCCACCGGCAAGCCCGTGGGCGTGTGCGGCGAGTCCGCGAACGACCCGCTCATGGCGCTCGTGCTCACCGGGCTCGGCATCACCAGCCTGTCCATGGCCGCCGTGCGCGTGCCCGCCGTGCGGTACGCGCTGCACGCGCACACCCTCGACGAGTGCCGCGCCATGGCGGAGGCCGCACTGACCGCCCCCGACGCCACCGCCGCTCGGGACGCCGTCCGCGCCCGGCTCCGGCCCGAGACCGGCGCGGTGCTGCTCGGCGGCCGGTGAGCAGACCCCTTCGGCGCGTCACCCACCTCGTGAGCTGCGGCTCGCCCGCCAGCGCCAGCGCCAGCGCCAGCGCCAGCCGATTCTCGCGTCGCCGGCCGACACCTCGGCTTGCGACGCGAGAATCAGCTGGTGATGCGGCTGGCCCGGGGGCGTCCGGCCGGGCGTCCGCCGGAGCGACTGCGCGCGGCATGAAATCCTGGGCGCGTGACCCTCACCTCTCCCCAGACCCGCAAGCTCGTGTTCCTGGACGTGGACGGCACCTACGCGGACCGCGGGGTGGTCCCGCCGGGGCACGCGGCGGCGGTGCGGGCGGCGCGCGCGGCGGGGCACCGGGTGCTGCTGTGCACGGGCCGCCCGAAGGCGATGCTGCCGGAGCGGATCCTCGGCGTGGGGTTCGACGGCCTCGTGGCGTCGGCGGGCGGGTACGTGGAGCTCGACGGCCGGGTGCTGGTCGACCAGCGGTTCCCCGAGGACCTCGCGGCGGTCGTGGTCGAGGTCCTCGACCAGCACGACGCCGCCTACGTCCTGGAGGCCCCGCAGGCGCTGTACGGCCGGCCCGGTGTGGACGCCCGGCTCACGGCGCTGCTCCGCGGCGACCTGCGGGACCCCGAGGCCGGCGGCACGACGGAGCACCCGCTGGACATCCTCGCGGCGCTGGAGATGTCGGACGACCTGTCCGGCTGCTCGTTCGCGAAGGTGTCGTACTTCGCGTCGCGCGCGCCGCGCCAGGTGCTGCTCGAGGCGATCGGGGACCGGGTCGGCATCCTCCCGAGCTCGGTGTCCGCACGGGGCGACAGCGCGGGCGAGATCTACCTGCAGGGCGTGCACAAGGCCCGCGGCATCGAGGCGGTCACCGCCGACCTCGGGGCGGACCGCGCCGACGTGATCGCGTTCGGCGACGGGCTGAACGACCTCGAGATGCTCGCGCACGCCGGCACCGGCGTGGCGATCGAGGGCGCGGACCCGCGGGTGCTGGCGGTCGCCGACCGGGTCGCGGCCGGGCCGGAGCGGGAGGGCCTGGTGGACGCGTTCGCCGAGCTCGGGCTGACCGCGTGACGGATCGCCAGCGCGTCGGCTGACGGGAGCAGGCCCGCGAGCGCCGGCGGTCCGGTCAGACCTCGCTGCTGACGCCGGCCCCGGCGGCAGCCGGCTCGGCGCCCGCCGCGGCGGCCGCCCGGCGCTCGCGTCGGCGGCGGCGGACCCGCACGACGAGGAACCACACGACCAGGACCGCGATCGCCCCGAGCACGAGGTTCGACAGGACGCCGCTCCACTCGGCGAGCACCGGCTCGATCGCGGGGCCGAACGCGTACCCGAGGCCGATCCAGAGGCCGTTCCACACCGCCGACCCGATGGTCGTGTAGAGGGTGAACGCCCAGAACGGCATCCGCTCGATCCCGGCGGGGATGGAGACGAAGCTCCGCACGAGCGGCACGCACCGTCCGGCGAGCACGGCGATCGGCCCCCAGCGCACGAAGAACCGCTCGGCCCGGTCGAAGTCGTCGGCGTCGAGCAGCGGCAGACGCGCGACCAGGGCCCGGGTCCGGGTCCGGCCGAGCGCGGCGCCGACGAACCACCAGATCCACGCGCCGAGCACCGCGCCGGCGGTCGCGGCGACGACCGCCCACCACAGGCTCATCCGGCCGTCGTAGGCGAGGAAGCCCGCGCCGGGGAGGACGGCCTCGGAGGGGATCGGCGGCACGAACGTCTCGATGAAGACGGCGGCGCCGACGCCCACCTCCCCGAGGGTCTCCATCAGGCTGAGCACCCAGCCGATGAAGCCGGAGTACTCGGCGGCGGGTGCGGCCACCTCGGCGGACAGGGCGGTGGCGTCGATGACGGCGCTCATGCGTCGGGGCTCCACGGGGTCGTCGGGGCGAGCACCCACCCTGACATGCCGGGACGCGTGGAGCGCCCGGCGTCACAGAACGTCCACACGGCCGCACGCAGGCCGGCACGCGCCGCACGCCGGGCGGAGGTGGCTCAGCGGTCGACGTCGAGCCGCAGCCACCGCGCCATCGCGCGGATCTCGCCGTCGACGGCCTCGCGGAGGTCGTCGTCGAAGGGCAGCTCCTCGTGGACGGCGTTCACCCGGAGGACCCCGGCCTTCCGGTCGGCGCCCTGCAGGCCCGCCCCGGCGCGCGTAGGTTCGTTCGGGTCGCGCCGACGCGAGGGGGTGGTGCGCGTGCCCGCCGGACCCGCCGCCCCCGAGGCGCGACGCCGGCGCGTGCTCCTCGCCGGGGTGCTGGTGGCGCTCGCCGCGCTCGCCCTCGCGGTGTGGTTCACGCGCGGCGACGGGCTGCGTGGCGACGGCCGGGGAGAGGACGGGCGGCCCGACGACGGCGCGACGACGGCGGCGGCGCCGCGCGAGGCGGAGGTGTGGCGCACGACGGCCGACGGCGACGTCCGCCTGGAGCGCGTCGCGACGGTGGCGCCGTCACCCGGTGCGGCGGCGGAGGACGTCGTCGCGGTGGACGGCGCGGACGAGGCGCAGGAGGTCCGCGGCTTCGGCGCGGCGCTGACGCAGTCGTCGGCGGCGCTGCTGCTCGCGATGTCCGAGGAGGCGCGGCGCGCGCTGCTCACGGAGCTGTTCGACCCGGCCGGGCCGACGCGCCTGTCGGTGCTCCGGCTCCCGCTGGGCGGGTCGGACTTCGTGGTGGACGCCGCGCGGACGTACGACGACCTGCCGCCCGGGGAGACCGACTGGGACCTGGAGCGGTTCAGCACCGCGGGCGACGAGCCGGGCGTGCGGTCGCTGCTGCGGGAGATCCGGGCGCTGGCGCCCGAGCTGGTGGTGGTGGCGTCGCCGTGGAGCCCGCCGGCGTGGCTCAAGACCTCCGGGAGCCTCGTGGGCGGCCGGCTGCTGGACGACGACCGCGCCTACCGGACGTACGCCGCGTACCTGGTCCAGGCGCTGCAGGAGTACGCCGCCGCCGGGGTGCCGATCGACGCGCTGACGGTGCAGAACGAGCCGCAGGCCCGCCACCCGGACGGGTACCCGGGCACCGACATGCCGGTGGCCGACCAGGTCCGCCTGGTCGGGGAGCTCGGTCCCGCGCTCGAGGAGGCCGGCCTCGAGACGCAGCTGCTCGCGTTCGACCACAACTGGTCGCTGCACCCGGGCGACGCCGCCGCGACCCCCGAGGGCGCCGACCCGGAGGCGGACTACGCGGCGCAGGTGCTCCGCAGCGCGGCGGCGCCGTGGCTCGACGGCGTCGCGTTCCACTGCTACTCGGGCGACGCGAGCGCGCAGGACGCGATCCGCGACGAGTTCCCGGGCCTGCCGATCTGGGTCACCGAGTGCTCGGGCTCGCACGCGCCCGGGACGCCGCCCGACCAGGTGTTCGCGGACACCCTCGCCTGGCAGGCGCGGAACCTGCTGGTCGGGTCGCTGGCGCACGGGGCCACCGCGGTGCTCACCTGGAACCTCGCCCTCGACACCGACGGCGGCCCGCACGTCGGCGGGTGCGCGACCTGCACGGGCGTGGTGACCGTCGACGGCGACGCGGTGTCCCGGAACGCCGAGCGGGACGTCCTGGCGCACGCGGCGCGGTTCGTGCCGCCCGGGTCCGTGCGGGTCGCGTCGACGTGGACAGCCGACGACGCCGTCGTCCAGGTGGCGTTCCGGACACCCGCCGGAGCGGTCGTCGTGCTGGCGCAGAACGACGGCGACGAGCGCCCGGTGGCCGTGGAGGTCGACGACGACCGGTTCCCGGTGGTGCTGGCGGCCCGGTCGCTGACGACCGTGGTGGTCGGGGGCCCCGGGGCCGCGCCGGAGCCCGTCGCGAGGGGCGCGCTGCCGGTGCCGGTCGACCTGTCCCACGCGGCTGACGCGGCTGACGTGCCCCACGCGGCGGTGTCGGCGGACCCGCCCGCGCCGTCCGACCCGTGCTGCGCGGAGGACGTCGCGGCCCGGGCGGTCGACGGCGATCCGAGTACGCGCTGGTCCTCGGGGCGGCCGCAGCGCGCGGGCGACGCGCTGCAGGTCGACCTCGGCGAGCCGGTCGCGGTGCGGTCGGTGGTGCTCGACGCGGGCGGCGGCGACTGGCCGCGCGGGTACGAGGTGCTCGTCAGCGACGACGGGGAGAGGTGGCGCGGTCCGGTCGCCGCGGGCGCCGGCGCCGGCGCGGTCACCGCGGCGACGCTCGACGGCGACGAGGTCCGGCACCTGCGCGTCCGTCTGACGGCCGACGCCGACCCGTGGTGGAGCGTGGCGGAGCTGCGCGTCTTCTCCTGAACCGCGCGGGCACCCACCGGACCGCATGTGTACGAACGTACACATCAGGCTAGGCTCGCCCGCATGACGACCGACTACTTCGCCGGGGACCCGCGCTCGAACGACGAGCGGATGCTCGCCGGGGACCTCTACATCTCCGACGACCCGACGATCATCGAGGCCCAGAAGCAGGCCGTCCGGCTCGCCGCGCGGTTCGCCGCCGCCTACGCCGAGGACCCGGACGCGGGCCAGGCCGTGCTGGCCGAGCTGTTCGGCCACGTGGGCGAGGGCACGCACGTGCGCGCCCCCGTGCACGTCGACTACGGCAACCGCGTGTCGGTGGGCAGCCGCACGTTCATCAACATGGGCCTGACCGCGCTCGACGTCGCACCGATCACCATCGGCGACGACTGCCAGATCGGCCCGCACGTGCAGCTGCTCACCCCGACGCACCCCGTCGACCCGCAGCCGCGGCGCGACAAGCTCGAGGCCGCGCAGCCCATCACCATCGGCGACAACGTCTGGCTCGGCGGCGGCGTGATCGTCTGCCCGGGCGTGACGATCGGCGACAACTCCGTGATCGGCGCCGGCTCCGTGGTGACGAAGGACGTCCCGGCGAACGTGGTGGCCGTCGGCAACCCGGCCCGCGTGATCCGCGAGAACATCTGACCGTGCCACCGACCGACCGCGGCCGGCGCGACCGGATCATCGACGCCTGCGTCGACGTGATCGCGCAGGACGGCGTCGACGGGACGTCGCACCGGCGGGTGGCGGCGGCGGCCGGCGTGCCGCTCGGGTCGATGACGTACTACTTCTCCGGGCGGGACGAGCTGCTCCGGGAGGCGCTCGGCCGGTTCGCGGACACGGTGGCGGACCGGTTCGCCGCACGGCTCGCGCAGGTCGAGCCGGGCGACCGCGAGGGCGGCGCGCGGGCGGTGGTGGAGCTGGTCCGGCGGGACGTCTTCCCGACCCAGCGCGAGCTCGTGCTGACCCACGAGCTCTACACGCTGGCGGCCCGCGACCCTGCCTACCGCGGCCTCACCAACGCGTGGATGGCCCGCAGCCGGGCGGCGCTCGAGCGGTGCTTCGACCCCGCGACGGCGCGCGTGCTCGACGCGCTCGTCGAGGGCCTGACCATCCACCGGGCGCTGGACGACCGGCCGGCCGACGACGCGGACGTCGAGCTCGCGGTGCGGCGCATCACGGGGACGTGACGCGACCCGCCGTGACGTGACGTGACGCAGCCCACCCCCGCCGATCCCGACCGCCCGGAAGGTCTGCCCGCCCCGCCGCGTTCGACGAGGACGTGACCCTCTTCTCCCCCGTCGCCCTGGGCGACCTGCAGCTGTCCAACCGCGTCGTCATGGCGCCCCTGACCCGGATGCGCGCCGACGCCGACGGCGTCCCGAACGACCTGCTGGTCGAGCACTACGCCCAGCGCGCGAGCACCGGCCTCATGGTCACCGAGGGCACGTTCCTCGACGCGGAGTCCCGCGCGTACCCGGCTCAGCCGGGCATCGCCACCGACGCGCAGGCCGCCGGCTGGGCCCGGGTGGCCGACGCGGTGCACGCCCGCGGCGGCCGGCTGGTCATGCAGCTCATGCACGGCGGGCGGGTCTCCCACCCGGCGATCACCGGGACCGACCGGGTGGTCGCGCCGAGCGCGATCGCCATCGCCGGCCAGGTGCACCTGCCCGACGGCACGAAGGCCGACCTGCCCGTCCCGCACGCGCTGAGCACGCAGGAGGCGGCGGGCGTCGTGGACACGTTCGTCGCCGCCGCCCGGCGCGCCGTCGACGCCGGCCTGGACGGGGTGGAGGTGCACGGCGCCAACGGCTACCTGCTGCACGAGTTCCTGTCGCCGGCCTCGAACGTCCGGGACGACCGGTACGGCGGCTCCCCCGAGCGCCGCGCGCGCCTGGTCGTCGACGTGGTCACCGCCGTCGCCGCCGAGGTGGGTGCCGGCCGCGTGGGCCTGCGGATCTCCCCGATGCACGACATCCAGGACGCGCTGGAGACCGATCTCGCCGACGTCGAGGCCACGTACGGGCACCTGGTCGACGCCCTCCGGCCGCTCGGCCTCGCGTACCTGAGCGTCCTGCACGCCGAGCCCGCGGGCGACCTCGTCCAGGGGCTGCGTGCCCGGTTCGGCGGCCCGCTGATGGCCAACACGGGCTTCTCGGAGATGACGACCCGTGACGAGGCCCTCGACCTGGTCACCCGCGGCACCGCCGAGGTGGTCGCCGTCGGCCGTGCGGCGATCGCGAACCCGGACCTGGTCGAGCGCTGGGCCGGCGAGCACCCGGAGAACGAGCCGAACCCGGCGACGTTCTACGCGAAGGGCGCGCTCGGCTACACGGACTACCCGTTCCTGACCGGCGCCCGCTGAACCTCGGGGGCCTGCCGGTCGGGTCGGACCCGGCAGGACCCGGGCCGGCGGCCGTCAGCCGACGTCGATCCCCACCGCGCGCGAGCACCGCTCGACCTCGTCGGCCGACAGCGTCAGGTCGGCCGCCGCGGCGGAGTCGGTGATGGACGCCGGCCGGCGCGAGCCGGGGATCGCGATCAGCACGTCGCTCAGCGCGAGCTCCCAGGCGAGCACGACGCGCTGCGGGCTCACCCCGTGGTCCCTCCCGATCTCGCTGAACACGCCGAACCGGTCGCCGACCTGCCGGGCGCCGCCGCCGGTCCCGCCGAGCGGGCTCCACGGCAGGAACGCGATGCCGTGCCGCTCGCAGTACCGGAGCTCGTCGTAGCTGCCGGGGTGCCGCGGGGAGAACTCGTTCTGCACGCTCACCAGGCCGCCCTCGCCGAGCACCTGCTGGGCGATCTCGATCTCCTCGACGCTGGCGTTGGAGATGCCGATCTCCCGGATCTTGCCCTCGGCCTTGAGCGTGGCGAGGTGCTCCATGATCTCGCCGTACACGATCCAGCGGTCGGGGCGGTGGTACTGGTACAGGTCGATCGCCTCGACGCCGAGCGCGCGCAGCGACCGCTCCACGGCACCGCGCAGGTAGGCGAGCGAACCGTCGCGCCCCCACTGCTCGCCCTCGCTGCGGGTGATGCCGCCCTTGGTGGTGACCAGCAGCTGCGAGGTGTCGCCGCCCCAGCTGCGGACGGCCTCGCCGACCAGGCGCTCGTTGTGCCCCATCTGGTCCCAGGAGGGCGCGTAGATGTCGGCGGTGTCGATGAGGGTGATGCCGGCGTCGAGGGCGGCGTGGATCGTCGCGATCGCGTCGGCGGGCTCGGGGTACACCTCGTCGTTGTTCATCGACAGCGGCATGGCGCCGAGGCCGATGGCGGAGACGGTGTACGGGCCGAGCGTGCGCTGCTGCATGTCGAGGACCTCCGGGGCGTCGGGACGGGCCGTCGCCCCGTCGGCGACGACCCGGTCCCCAGCATCGCCCCTCCGACCCGGTGCGGGCACCCGGGACCGTCAGCGGTCCAGGTACCCCAGGTGCTGCGCGCCGTACCGGTCGCCGTGCACGCCGACGCGCCGCGCCAGGGCGTCGAGGTCGGCGACGTCGTCCGCGGACAGCGCGACCTGCGTGGCACCGGCGTTCTCCTCGACCCGCGCCACCCGGCGGGTGCCCGGGATCGGGACGATCCACGGCTGCTGCGCGAGCAGCCAGGCGAGCGCGACCTGCGCGGGCGTCGCCCCGCGCTCCGCCGCGAGCCGGGCCACGTGGTCGACCAGGGCCTGGTTCGCCGCGCGGTTGTCCTCGGCGAACCGCGGGATGGTCGCCCGCACGTCGCCCTCCGCGAACGACGTGCCGGTGCCCACCGTCCCGGTGAGGAACCCCTTGCCGAGCGGGCTGAACGGGACGAACCCGATGCCGAGCTCCGCGAGCGCCGGCAGCACCTCGGGCTCCGGGTCGCGGGTCCACAGCGAGTACTCGCTCTGCACGGCGGTCACCGGGTGCACGGCGTGCGCGCGGCGGATGGTCGCCGCCGACGCCTCGGACAGCCCGAGGTGCCGCACCTTCCCCTCGGCCACCAGCTCCCCGACGGTCCCGGCGACGTCCTCGACGGGGACGCCGGGGTCGACCCGGTGCTGGTAGAAGAGGTCGATCACGTCGGTGCGCAGCCGCCGCAGCGACGCCTCCGCGACGCGCCGGATCTGCTCGGGCCGGCTGTCCAGGCCGACCGACCGCCCGTCCCGGACGTCCCAGCCGAACTTGGTCGCGATCACCACCTGGTCGCGGACCGGCGCGAGCGCCTCGCCGACCAGCTCCTCGTTGACGTACGGCCCGTAGACCTCGGCCGTGTCGACGAACGTGACGCCGCGGTCGACCGCCGCGCGCAGCACGCCGATCATGTCGTCGCGGGTCCCGGGGTTGGGTCCGTAGCTCTGGGACATGCCCATCGCCCCGAGACCGACGGCCGAGACCTGGAGCCCTCCCCCGGACGTGCCGAGCGTGCGTGCGTGCATGGTGCGCCTCCTCGTGGTCGTGACCGACGCTAGGCGGCGGCGCGGCGCGGAGGGAGACCCTGCGGGGACCCCCTTCGACGCCGCGCGCACCACTCTCCCGCGTGATCTCCGCCGGACCCCGGCCCGCCGGACCGTGCGGCGACTACAATGGTGCGAGCACTCCGCCCCGGTTCCGATGGCCGGGAGCTGCGTCCGAGGCCCGGCCTCGACACCCTTCGGGTCATCCCGCGTCCCCCCTGCGCGTGGTGGCAGGCGCGTGCGACATCTCCGGCGACACCGCCGCTCGGCTCCCCGCCGGCGAGAGGACACACGCTCGATGACCCAGGCCACGCTCCCCCCGGTCCAGACCCCGACCGCCGCCCCGGACGACTCGTACGTGATCGCGACCGACGAGGACGACGCCCCCGCAGCCGTCATCACCTCCGCCGGCGCGACCGCCGACCCGGTCAAGGACTACCTGCGCGCGATCGGCCGCGTCGCGCTGCTGTCGGCCGAGGAGGAGGTGCAGATCGCCCGCCGCATCGAGGCCGGCCAGATGGCGACGCACCTGCTCGAGACGGGCGGCGAGCACAAGGCCGCGACCCGCCGCGAGCTCCAGCTGATCGCCGCCGACGGCGACCGGGCGAAGCACCACCTGATCGAGGCGAACCTGCGCCTGGTCGTCTCCATCGCCAAGAAGTACACGGGCCGCGGGATGCTGTTCCTCGACCTGATCCAGGAGGGCAACTCGGGCCTGATCCGCGCGGTCGAGAAGTTCGACTACGCCAAGGGCTTCAAGTTCTCGACGTACGCCACCTGGTGGATCCGGCAGGCGATCACCCGCGGCATGGCGGACCAGGCCCGCACCATCCGCATCCCGGTGCACATGGTCGAGGTCATCAACAAGGTCGCCCGGCTGCACCGCGAGCTGTACCAGAAGGAGGGCCGCGAGCCCACGCCGGAGGAGCTCGGCGCGGTCCTGGACATGACGCCCGAGAAGATCGTCGAGGTGCAGGGCTACAGCCGCGAGCCCGTCGCCCTGGAGACCCCGCTGGGCACCGAGGGCGACAGCCAGCTCGGCGACCTGCTCGAGGACGGCGACGCGGTCGAGCCCATCGAGGCCGTGACCTTCAGCCTGATGCAGCAGCAGATCAAGTCGGTCCTCGACGGGCTGTCCGAGCGCGAGGGCGGCGTCATCACGATGCGGTTCGGCCTCACCAACGGCCAGCCGGCGACGCTCGACGAGATCGGCCGCGTGTACGGCGTCACCCGCGAGCGCATCCGGCAGATCGAGGCCAAGACGATGTCGAAGCTCCGGCACCCGTCCCGGGCCCAGGTCCTGCGCGACTACCTGGGCTGAGCACGGCGGCCCGTCACGCCCAGGGCGAGTCGACCGCGAGCTCCCGTGCGACGCTGCGGATCTCGTCGCGGGTGAGTCCCTGCGCGCCGCCGCCGGCGACCAGGTCCATGTACTCGTACCGGGCGCCGGTCTCGGCGTACTCGACGCGGTCGACGGCCCGGGTGACGGACACGTCGGACCGGGACATCGTGCCGTGCTTGGACCACAGCACGATCTCGTGCTCCCGCAGCCCGGCGACGTTCGCCGCCTGCAGCTCGGCCGAGCCCGGGACCATGAAGTCCAGGACGCCGACGCCCTGGGACAGCGACACGACCGACTCCGGCTCCCAGCGGAGGACCGCCGCGTTCATCGCCGCGGTGTCCCGGTAGGCGGGCACGTGCGACAGGTAGGTCAGGTGCGGCGGCTGCGCGTGCACGACGGCCTGGAAGCCGATCCCGCGCCGGGCGACCTGGTCCTGGTGCACGGCGAGGTGCGAGTTGAGCTCCGAGGTCAGGCGCTCGAACAGCCGGCGCGGTGACGTGTGCAGCGTCGCCGTGGTGCCGCCCTCGTGCACGCGCAGGGCGCCGATCGCGGCTTCGGGGTCGTCCTGGATCTGCCGCAGGCGCCGGCCGGAGCCGGTCGCGAGGACGGTGCGGCCGGCGAGCGCCGGGACGGGCACCGGCAGCGTGACCTCCTCGGTGACCGGGAACCGCCGTCGGAGCTCGACGTCCCACCCGAGGTAGACCGAGATGTTGCCGGCGCCGGCTTCGGACGCGTCGATGGCGCAGATGCGCGCACCGGCGTCGCCCATGGCGGCGAGCAGCTCGTCGAGCGCGGGGAACGGCGGGGTCAGGGGCATGGCGTGTCCTTCGGTGGGTGGTGTCGTCACGGCCGCAGGCGCTCCTCGGCCCGCTGCCACGACTGGTCGGATCCCCCGGGGTGGTGCTGGACGAGCTCCGCGGACGCGCGCACGACCTCGCGCACCGCGGCCAGACCCCCGGCGAGCTCGCCGAGGGCGAGCGCCTGGGTCAGCAGGTTGCCGATCGCCGTGCCCTCGGCGGGGCCGGCGACGACGGGCAGGCCGGTGGCGTCGGCGGTGAGCCGGCACAGCAGGTCGTTGCGCGACCCGCCGCCGACGACGTGCACGACCTCGACGGGCCGGCCGGAGAGCCGCACGGCGTCGCGGACCGCGCGGCGGTAGGCCAGCGCGAGCGAGTCGAGCACGCAGCGGGTCACGGCGGCCGGGCCGTCGGGCACCGGCTGGCCCGTGCGGCGCGCGGCCTCGGCGATCCGCGCGGGCATGTCGCCCGGCGGCGCGAAGACGGGGTCGTCGACGTCGACCACCGTGCGCAGCGCGGGGGCGTCGGCGGCGGCCGCGAGCAGCGCGGGCAGGTCCACGTCGGTCCCGGCGGCGGACCAGGTGCGGACGCACTCCTGCAGCAGCCACAGCCCGGCCACGTTGCGCAGGTACCGGACCGTGCCCGCGACCCCGAGCTCGTTCGTGAAGTTGGCGGCGCGGGACTCCGCGGTCAGCACGGGCGCGTCGAGCTCGACCCCGACGAGCGACCAGGTGCCCGACGAGATGTACGCCGCAGGCGCGCCGCCCATCGGCACGGCCGCGACGGCCGACGCGGTGTCGTGCGAGCCGACCGTCACGACCTGGGCACCGGCGAGCCCCAGCTCGCCGCCGACGCCCGGCAGCACCTCGCCCAGCACCGAGGCCGGGGGCACGACCGGCGCCAGCAGCCGGCTCGCGTCCGTGCCCGTCGCCGCGCGCAGGGCGTCGAGCACCACGGGGCTCCAGCGGCCGGTCCGGACGTCGAGCAGCCCGGTGGTGGAGGCGTTGGTCAGCTCCGTGACCTCCGCACCCGACAGCCAGTGCCCGAGCAGGTCGGGGATCAGCAGCAGGCGCCGGGCCGCGCGCTGCTGCGCCTCCCCCGCGCCCGCGGCGAGCTGGTAGACGGTGTTGAAGGGCTGCACCTGCGTGCCCGTCGCGGCGTAGTGGTCGCGGGGGGCGAGGTGCTCCGCGAGCCGTGCGGGCCAGCCGTCCGTGCGGGCGTCCCGGTAGTGCACCGGGTTGCCGAGCAGGGCGCCGTCGCCGTCGAGCAGGCCGTGGTCGACCGCCCAGGAGTCGACGGCGACGCTCGCGACGCCGCCGGGCAGCTCCCCGGCGGCGCGCAGGCCGTCGGTGACGCCGGCCCACAGGGCGAGCACGTCCCAGTGCAGCCGCGGGCCGGCGGGGGTGGGCACGGAGACGGGGCGGTTCGCGAACCGGGCGAGCTCCTGGGTGACGAGCCGGCCGCCCTCGAGGCGTCCGGCGATCACCCGCCCGCTCGACGCCCCGAGGTCGACGGCGACCAGTGACCGGGTGCCCATCGGGTCAGGCGCCCCAGCCCGCCTGGTGGCCGCCGACGCGGTCGGCGGCGATCCGCTCGCCGTAGCCCGACGCGCGGTAGGCGGCCACGGGGTCGCGCGGCAGGCCGCGGGACTCGCGCCAGTCCGCCAGGTCGGGACGCACGTCGGTGTAGAACGCGTCCATGTAGAGGCCGTTGGCGGCGAGCACGTCCCCGGCGTCCTGGGCCTCGCGCAGCGCCGCCTGGTCGATCAGCAGGGCGCGGGCCGTCATCTCCTGGACGTTGAGCACCGAGCGGATCTGCCCGGGGATCTTGTCCTCGATGTTGTGGCACTGGTCCAGCATGAACGCGACGTCGCTGCCCGCCTCGAGGCCGCCGCCGCGGACGACCTCGGCGATGATCCGGAACAGCTGGAACGGGTCGGCGGCGCCGACGATCAGGTCGTCGTCGGCGTAGAACCGCGAGTTGAAGTCGAACGACCCGAGCCGGCCCAGCCGCAGCAGCTGGGCCACGATGAACTCGATGTTGGTGGACGGGGCGTGGTGGCCGGTGTCCAGGCAGACCATCGCCCGCTCCCCCAGCGCGGTGACGTGCGCGTACGCCGTGCCCCAGTCCGGGACGTCCATCGTGTAGAAGTACGGCTCGAAGATCTTGTACTCCAGCACCAGCCGCTGGTGGTCGGCGAGCCGCGCGTAGATCTGCTGCAGGGACTCCGCCAGGCGGTCCTGCCGGCCCCGGATGTCGCCCTGACCCGGGTAGTTCGTGCCGTCGGGCAGCCAGATCTTCAGGTCCTGCGAGCCGGTCTCGTGCATCACGTCGATGCAGGCGTAGTGGTGGTCGACGGCCTTCTGCCGGATCCGCGGGTCCGTGTGCGTGAGCGAGCCGAGCTTGTAGTCGTCGTCCTGGAACGTGTTCGAGTTGATCGTCCCCAGCCGCACCCCGAGGTCCTCGGCGTACCGGCCCAGCTCCGCGAAGTCGTCGACCTGGTCCCACGGGATGTGCAGGGCCACGCTCGGGGCCAGGCCGGTCAGCGCGTTGACCTGGGCGGCGTCGGCCAGCTTCTCCTGCACGGTCCGCGGGGTGCCCGGCGTGGTGAACACCTTGAACCGGGTGCCGGCGTTCCCGAACGCCCACGACGGGAGCTCGATCGCCTGCCGGTGCAGCAGGTCGAGAGCGGCCTGATCGATGGCCATGAGACATCCTCCCTTGGATGACGAGGGCTGAATCGTTTCAGACCCCCGCGCCGAGGTCAAGCGAGCCCGCGGCGGCCGGCCGCCCGCGGCGGCCGGCCGCCCGCGGCCGGGCACCGCCGAGGTCGAGAGGTTGCCGCGACGTCGAGGGGTCGACCGCTCGACCTCGCGCCGAAGGCTCGACCTCGGCGGATGCGCGCGGTCAGGCGGGGACGCTGGTGTCGCGGACGACGAGCTCGGGCTGGAACACGACGTGGTCGCGGACCCGGCCGCCGTCCGCGTCCCGGGTCAGCAGCATGTCGGCGGCGCGCCAGCCCACGTCGTGCGCGGGCTGGCGCACCGACGTGAGCGGGGTGGCGAGCTCGGCCGCGATCTCGATGTCGTCGTAGCCGACCAGGGCGATCCGGCCGAGCAGGTCGGGACGGCGCCGGCGGATCTCCCGCTGCACCCCGATGGCCGCGAGGTCGTTCACGCAGAACACCGCGTGCGGCACCGGGTCCTCGTCCAGCAGCGGGGCGAAGGCCGCCGCCGCACCGCCCGCGTCGAGGGTGGGGATGCGGACCTCGCGGACCACGGCGTCGGGGTCGAGCCCGCGGCGTTCGACGGCGCGCTGCAGCCCGGCGAGGCGGTCGCGGCACTGCCGGATGGTGTGCGGGCCGTTGAGCATGACGATCCGCCGGTGCCCGAGCTCCAGCAGGTGCTCGCCCGCCAGCCGGCCGCCGGCGACGTCGTCGACCGACACCGACGCCAGCGAGTCGGTCGGCGACGCCATGTCGAGCATGACGGTGTGGATGCCGCGCGCCGCCAGCGCGAGCAGCGGGTCGATGTCGTCGCCCGTGGGCACGACCAGCAGGCCCGAGACGCCGTGCTCCTCGAACAGCCGCAGGTAGCGGGCCTCGCGCTCGGGGTCGTCGTCGGAGCTGGCCAGCATGAGCGTGTGGTTCGCCGTGGTCAGCCGGTCCTCGATGCCGCGCGCCACCTCGGTGAAGAACGGGTTGCGGATGTCCAGCACGAGGGCGCCGACGGTGGTGATGGTCCCGGCGCGCAGCTGGCGGGCCGAGGCGTTCGGCACGAAGGACAGCCGCTCGATGGCCTCGAGCACCCGCTCGCGCGTGGCGGGGGCGACCCGCTCGGGGCGGTTCAGCACGTTGGACACCGTGCCGACCGACACGCCGGCCAGGCGGGCGACGTCGCCGATCGAGCTGCGACGCGCGGCGGAGGTGGTCACGGGTGCTCCTGCGCGGGGTCTGCGGGCCGTCCGGCCGGGCGGCGCGGGCTGCGACCGTCCCGCGGCAGCATAGCCGCGCACCCGCTGCACCCCGTGGGCCCGCGGCTCGCGCCTTGACGCGGGACGACGACGCTGACTACCGTGATGAATCGATTCATCAACCCGACTGCTTGGAGACGACGATGTCGCAGCCCGCCGCCGACCTGATCGCGCGCTCGAACCGGCTCGGTGCCGACCCGCGCACGACCAACTACGCGGGTGGCAACACGTCGGCGAAGGGCACGGCCACCGATCCGGTCACGGGCACCGACGTGGAGCTGCTCTGGGTGAAGGGCTCGGGCGGCGACCTCGGCACGCTCACGGAGTCGGGGCTCGCGGTGCTGCGGCTCGACCGGGTGCGCGCGCTGACCCAGGTCTACCCCGGGGTCGACCGCGAGGACGAGATGGTCGCGGCGTTCGACTACTGCCTGCACGGCCGCGGCGGCGCGGCGCCCTCCATCGACACCGCGATGCACGGCCTGGTCGACGCGGCGCACGTCGACCACCTGCACCCCGACGCCGGTATCGCCCTCGCGACCGCTGCGGACGGCGAGGCGCTGACGGCGGAGATCTTCGGCGACGCGGTCGTCTGGGTGCCGTGGCGCCGGCCGGGGTTCCAGCTCGGCCTGGACATCGCGGCGATCAAGGCCGCCCACCCGCAGGCCGTCGGCTGCATCCTCGGCGGGCACGGCATCACCGCCTGGGGCGACACCTCCGACGAGGTCGAGCAGCGCTCGCTGCACATCATCCGCACCGCCGAGGCGTTCATCGAGGAACGCACCGCCCGCCTCGGCCGGCACCCGTTCGGGCACACCCGGCCGGGGTTCGGGGCGCTGCCCGACGACGAGCGCCGGGCCCGGGCCGCCGCGCTGGCGCCCGTGATCCGCGGGCTCGCGTCGACCGACCGCCCCCAGGTGGGGCACTGGACCGACGCCGACGTGGTGCTCGACTTCACCTCGCGCGAGGAGCTGGCGCGGCTCGCGGCGCTCGGCACCTCCTGCCCCGACCACTTCCTGCGGACCAAGGTCGCGCCGCTGGTGCTGGACCTGCCCGCGGACGCGCCGCTCGACGACGCCGTGGCGCGGCTCCGGGAGCTGCACGCCGCCTACCGCGAGGACTACCGCGCCTACTACGAGCGGCACGCCGGCCCGGACTCCCCCGCGATGCGCGGCGCCGACCCCGCGATCGTGCTGGTGCCCGGCGTCGGGATGTTCTCGTTCGGCAAGGACCAGCAGACCGCCCGCGTCGCCGGCGAGTTCTACGTCAACGCCATCAACGTGATGCGCGGCGCCGAGGCGATCAGCACCTACGCGCCCATCGAGGAGTCCGAGAAGTTCCGCATCGAGTACTGGGCGCTGGAGGAGGCCAAGCTCGCGCGGATGCCGAAGCCGAGACCGCTCGCGACCCGGGTGGCGCTGGTGACCGGCGCGGGCTCGGGCATCGGGCGGGCCATCGCCGAGCGGCTCGCCGCCGAGGGCGCGTGCGTGGTGGTCGCGGACGTCGACCTGGAGTCCGCGCAGGAGGTCGCGGCGTCGCTGGGCGGACCGGACGTGGCGGTCGCGGTGCACGCCGACGTCACCGACGAGGACGCCGTCGCGCGCCTGGTGCGGGAGTCGGTGCTGGCGTTCGGAGGTGTCGACCTGGTCGTGAACAACGCGGGGCTGTCCATCTCCAAGCCGCTCCTCGAGACCACCGTCCGCGACTGGGACCTGCAGCACGACGTCATGGCCCGCGGGTCGTTCCTGGTCTCCCGGGAGGCGGCGCGCGCGATGATCGCGCAGGGCATGGGCGGCGACATCGTCTACATCGCGTCCAAGAACTCCCTGTTCGCCGGACCGAACAACGTCGCGTACTCCGCGACCAAGGCCGACCAGGCGCACCAGGTGCGGCTGCTCGCGGCCGAGCTCGGCGAGCACGGCATCCGGGTCAACGGCGTCAACCCCGACGGCGTGGTCCGTGGCTCGGGCATCTTCGCCGGCGGCTGGGGTGCGCAGCGCGCCGCGACCTACGGCGTGCCGGAGTCGGAGCTCGGCGCGTACTACGCGCAGCGGACGCTGCTGAAGCGCGAGGTGCTGCCGGAGCACGTCGCCGCCGCGGTCGTCGCCCTGACCGGCCCCGACCTGGTGCAGACCACGGGCCTGCACGTGCCCGTGGACTCCGGCGTCGCCGCCGCATTCCTGCGCTGACCCCCGAGCACCGGAGAATCGAGCCATGACCCAGCGCCAGATCCCGAAGTGGTCCGAGCTGCGCCCGCTGCTGCGCGCCAAGCCGATCCGCCTGGACCCGACCGAGCGCCGCCTCGCCGACGCCCTCACCATCGGCGACCTGCGGAAGGTCGCCCGCCGCCGCACCCCGCGGTCGGTGTTCGACTACACCGACGGCGCCGCCGAGGCCGAGATCAGCCTGCGCCGCGTCCGCTCGCTGTTCCGGCAGCTCGAGCTCCGGCCGTCGATCCTGCAGGACGTGTCCGCGATCGACACCAGCACCGAGATGCTCGGCAAGCCCGCGGCGGTGCCGTTCTCGTTCGCGCCCACCGGGTTCACCCGGATGATGCACCACGAGGGCGAGCGCGCGGTGGTCCGCGTCGCCGAACGCCGCGGCATCCCCTACGCCCTCTCCACGATGGGCACGACGTCCATCGAGGACGTCGCCGCCGCCGCGCCCGACGCCCGCAAGTGGTTCCAGCTCTACGTGTGGAAGGACCGGTCGGCGGGCGAGGACCTGATGGCCCGCGCGAAGGCCGCCGGGTTCGAGGCGCTGCAGCTCACCGTCGACGTCCCCGTCGCCGGCGCGCGGCTGCGCGACACCCGCAACGGCTTCTCCATCCCGCCCGCGCTGTCCGTCAAGACCGTCCTCGACGCCGGGACGCACCCGGCCTGGTGGATCAACCTGCTGACCACCGCTCCCCTGACGTTCGCGTCGCTGCAGACCTGGGACGGCACCGTCGCCGAGCTGCTGGACAAGCTGTTCGACCCGACGATGACCATCGCCGACCTCGAGTGGCTCCGGGCGTCCTGGGACGGCCCGCTGATCATCAAGGGCATCCAGACCGTCGAGGACGCCCGCCGGGTGGTCGACGCGGGCGCCGACGCGATCGTGCTGTCCAACCACGGCGGCCGGCAGCTGGACCGGGCGCCGGTGCCGCTGCGGCTGCTGCCCGACGTCCAGGAGGCCGTCGGCGACCGCGCCGAGGTGTGGGTCGACACCGGCATCATGTCGGGCGCGGACGTCGTCGCCGCGCTGGCGCTCGGCGCCGACGCGACCATGGTCGGCCGCGCCTACCTGTACGGGCTGATGGCCGGCGGCGAGCGCGGCGTCGACCGGGCGGCGGAGATCCTCACCCGCGAGGTCCGGCGGACGATGGCGTTGCTCGGGGTACGCAGCGTCGCGGAGCTCGGCCCCCAGCACGTCCGGCTGCCGTAGCGGGGTCCCACCTGCGGGGGATGCCGGCTCCGCCGGGTACCGCGCGCGGCGTAGGCGACGATGGGCTCGGCGGTGGATCCGCCCGCGGCCTGCGGGCGGCAGGCTGGTGGTGTCCCCGCCGCCCGGGCGGGACGGACCCGCAGGAGACGCCGTGCCCGCACCGCTGGAGCCGTGGTACGCCGCGCTCGACCTGACCGCCGATTCCGCCACGCCGGTGCACGCGCGCGACTGGGCCGACGCGTGCGCCGCCCGCGCGGGTGTCGCCCCGCAGCACCGCCCGGCGGTCCGCCGCGTGGCGACCGAGCTCGCGCGGGAGGCCGCGCTGCGCGCCGCGGACGGCGACGTGGTCCGGGTGGAGATCGACGTCGTCGGTCCCGTCGTGCGCCTGTCCGCCCGGGGGCCGGCCGGCACGCAGCGGCTCGGGTCCCGCGCGGTCGAGGCGCTGCGGGCCGCGGTCGAGTGGGGCGTGCAGCGCGCCGCCGGGAACACGCGCCTGGTGTGGTGCCACGTCGAGGTCGCCTGACGCACCCTGTCAGCCGAGCAGGACGACCTGCTCGTCCCGCAGCCCGAACAGCCGGCCGTCCCGCACGAACAGCGAGGCCGCCTCCTCGGGCAGCGGCGTCGACCAGCTGCGGCGCCCGTCCGCCAGGGCGTACGCCACCAGGACGCGCTCCCCGGTCCCGGTGTCCCGCTCGACCCGCAGCAGCGAGACCCCGTCGGACGTGACGCCCCCGTCCGTCCCGCCGGCGGTGGCCCAGCGCTCGGCACCGGTGGCCGCGTCCAGCGCCCGCACGGTGGGGCCGTCCGACACGTGGAGCACCCCGTCGAGCAGCACGGCGCCCCCGACCAGGGCCTGGTCCATCGGGACCGCCCACCGCTGCTCGCCGGTCGCGGCGTCGACGCCGAGCAGCGTGCCGCCCATCGACCCGTCGAACCGCCAGAGCAGCAGCACGTCGGGGACGCTGCCGTCGTCGATCCCGAGCAGCACCGGCGTCGCGTCGAGCTCGGCGCCCACCTCGCCGTCCGGCCCGAAGACGCGGGCGCTGCTGCTGCCCGCGACGTCGACCAGCCGCCCGCCGCTGCGCGGTGCCTGCAGGTCCGTGCCGGACGCCTCGACGCGCCCGTCGGCGGGGTCGAGCGCCCAGGTGGCCGTCGCCACCCCGATCAGGACGTGCCCGTCCAGCCGGCGGAGCGTCGCCGCGGCGGCGTGGTCCGTGCCCGCGGCGGGGATCTCGGTGCGCCAGAGCGGGTCGCCGGTGGCCAGGTCCGTCCCCGTGACCACCAGCGCGTCCGGCGTGGCCGCCCACCCGTCGACCTGCACCAGCACGTCGCCCGCGACGGTGACGGACGTCCCGTCCGGCAGGTCGCGGACCGGCTGCACCGTGCGCGCCGCGAGGTCGGCCTGCAGCAACTGCGACCGCACGGTCAGGGTGCCGACCATCGGGTCGATCTGCTGGGTGGTCGCGACGCACGCCAGCGTGCGGGCGGGGTCGCCGTCCGGTGCGCAGTCGACCGAGGCCGACGCCGAGATGCCCTCCGGCGGTCCCTGCAGCGTCACGCGCCACGCCTCGCTGCCGTCGGCGGCGTCGAGCGCGACGAGCTCCCACCCCGCCGCCGGGGTGAGCACCGCGCCGGCCAGCAGCCCGTCCTCGGTCCGCGCCGGGTCGCTCAGCACGGCCGTCGCGTCCGCCGCGCCCCAGGCCGTCGCCGTCAGCGGCGGGGTCACCGTGGTCCCGATGACGGACGCGGTCGCGCGCAGCGGGGCGACCGCGGCCCGCTCACGGGCGTCGTCGACCACCTGCCACGCGACGACGCCGACGGCCGCGGCGACCGGCAGCGGCCACCACCGGCGCAGCAGCCGCCCCACCCGGGCACGCCGCGCCGCGGTCCGGTCGGGCTGCGCGGGCGCGTCCCGCCCCGGCTCGTCCACCAGCTCCACGTCCACCTGCTGCGCCCCCACCCCGTCACCGTACGGGTGCGGGCCGGTCCCGCGGTGAGTTCCCGCCGCGACGTGCCCGGTACGACGTCCCGGCGTGACGTCTGCGGCCCGATCGACCGCGGCGGGTGATGCCGCGCCCGGGTCCGCGGGCCACGGTGGGACGACGACCGTACCCAGGAGGCACGATGTCCGGCCACGGCACGCACCCCTTCCGGTTCTCCCCCGACGACGACCAGGAGCGCGAGATCCGCTCGGTGATCGGGCACGCGGGCACCGGTGCCGCCGACGTGGGCGAGGTGCTGGCCGCCGTCGAGGGCGTCCGCGGGAAGGACCACGACGCGTGGTTCACCGCGTGGCACGACCTCGGCGAGCGCCTGGTGCGGCAGGCCGACGCGTCCGCCGCCGCCGGGCACACCGCGAGCGCCGCGGCGGCCTACCTGCGGGCGTCGACGTACCTCGCGACCGCGGTGAATGCCGTCGCGGCGCTGGAGTCCCAGGACGCGCTGCTGCCGGCGTTCCGCGCGCACCGGCAGGCGTGGGACCGGTGGCTGGACGCCTCGGGGCTGGACGTCGAGCGGGTGCGGTTGCCCTACGAGGACGGCGCGCTGCCGGGGTACCTGTTCCGCGCGCCGGGCAGCCGCCCGCGCCCCACCGTGGTCGCCGTGAACGGCAGCGACGGCTCGCTCACCTCGATGTGGCGCGCCTGCGTGGCCGGTGCGCTGCGCCGCGGGTACCACGCGCTGGTGTTCGACGGTCCCGGCCAGCAGTCGATGCTGTTCGAGCACGACGTCCCGTTCCGGCCCGACTGGGAGAAGGTGCTCACCCCGGTGCTCGACGCCCTGCTGACCCGCCCGGAGGTCGACGCGGACCGCGTCGCCGTCTACGGGATCAGCCAGGCCGGCTACTGGGTCGCGCGGGCCCTCGCGTTCGAGCACCGGCCGGTCGCGGCCGTCGTCGACCCGGGCGTCGTGGACGTGGCGGCGTCGTGGGAGCAGGAGGTGCCGGGGAGCCTGCTCAAGCTGCTCGACAAGGGCGAGGACCACGCGTTCGACCGCGACATGGCGATCGGCATGCGGATGTCGAAGGGCACCGCCGCGCGCTGGCGGTTCCGCGCCCGCCCGTACGGCGTCGACGGCTACGCGGCGACGATGCGCGAGGTGCGCCGGTACGACGTGAGCGACGTGGCCGCGCGGATCACCACGCCGCTGCTCATCACCGACCCGGAGGGCGAGCCGTTCTGGCCCGGGCAGTCCCTGCGGCTGGCCGCGCTCACCGGCGGTGCGTCGACGGTCCTGCCGTTCACGGCGGCCGAGGGTGCGGACGGGCACTGCCAGCCGCTGGCGCGGGCGCTGACCGAGGAGCGCGTGTTCGACTGGCTGGACGGGTACCTCGGCGGCTGACCTGTCGCGGCCGTGCCTGACACACCACCAAGTGGAGAGCTGTGCCCGACACGCTCCGGCGTGTCGGGCACAGCTCTCCACCTGGTGCGGCCGTCAGCGGCGCGGTGGCGGGGCCACGCTGCCGCGGCGGACCAGCCACGGGAGGTCCGAGGACAGCGTGGGGCGGCGGTCGCCGGCCAGCTGGGCGGCGAGCAGGCCGAACGCGCGCTCGCCGAGCGCCTCGAAGTCCTGGTGCACGGTCGTCAGGCCGGGCCGCCACACGGCCGCCAGCGGGTGGTCGTCGAACCCCGCGACGCTGACGTCGTCGGGGACCCGGCGCCCGGCCTCCTCGAGGCCGCGGATGACGCCCATCGCCACCTCGTCGTTGCCGCAGAACACCGCGGTGACCTCGGGGTCGGCGCCGAGCGCGCGCCCGAGGACGACGCCCGAGCGCGCGCCGAACGAGTCGGCGAGCAGCACCGGCGGCACGGGGGCGCCGGCGGCCTCGAGCGCCCGGCGCCACCCGGTGGTGCGGCCGTCCTCGTCCCGCGACGGCGGCACCGCGACGTGGTGCACGGTCCGGTGGCCGAGGTCCAGCAGGTGCCGGACCAGCTCGGCGGCGGCGGTCTCCTCGTCGAGGACGACCTGCGGGTGCGCGCCGTCGGCCTCGCCGGACACGGCCACGACGGGGACGTCGGCCGGCAGCGCGTCCAGCACGGCGACCCCGATCGCGTCGAACTTCAGCACCACCACGCCGGCCAGCGGCAGCTGCAGCACCACCTGGATCGCTCGGTCGACCTCGTCGGCGTCGGCGCTCTCGACCACGGAGATGACCACGGGGTGCCCCGCCGCGCGGGCGGCGGTCTCGACGCCCTTGATGGTCGTCGAGTAGCCGTGCACCGCGGTCTCGGAGGTCATCACCGCGACCTGGTCCCGGCGGCCGGTGACCAGCGCCCGGGCCGTGGCGCTGGGCCGGTAGCGCAGCACCTCGATCGCGTCGAGCACCCGCTGCCGGCGCTCGGGGCTGACCCGGGCGGCACCCGTGAGGACGCGGGACACGGTCGGCACCGAGACGCCGGCCTCGCGGGCGACGTCGCTGATGCTGGCCGGCTTGCTCATCACCCCATCGTGGCCGGTCACGGGCCCGCAGCTCCAGCACCGGCGCCGGGCGCGTCGGGCGCGACCGACCACGGGCGCAGCGTGAGCCCCGCGACCCGGGCACCCGGTCCCGACCCGCCTGGCGCCGGGGCGACGACCAGCGGGCCGCCGCCGTCGACGAGCGTGACGACCGCCGCGACCTGGTCGGCCGAGTCCTCGTGCACGGTGTGGTGCACCGGGACGAGCACCTCGTGGCCCGCCTGCCCCACGCGCACGTGCTGCACGACGGCGTCGGTGTTGTACTCGTGGCCGGACAGCCGGTGCGCGTTCGCCGCGTCGAGCGTCACCAGGTACGGCCCGGCGGGCAGCCCGGTGACGTCGACCGTGCCGGGCCCGAGGTCGCCCGCCCGCCGGACGACGACGTCGGCCACGACCTGCACCTCCAGCGCCTCGACGGCGGCCCGGCCGTCGACCGCGCGCACCTCGACCTGCACGACCCCCGCGGGCAGCGCGACCTGGTGGCCGCCGGGCAGCACCCGACCGTCGACCCGGAGCTCGACCGCCCCGTCGCCGGCGACCCGCACGGCGTGCGTCCCGGCCCGCTCCGCGACGACGAAGAACGTCAGCCGCTCGCCAGCCGGCACCGCGACCCGCCAGGCACCGTCGGCGCGGACCCCCGGCGTCCGGCGCGCCTGCACGGCGTCGTACCGGACGGCTCCGGGCGCGACCGCACGGACCCGCAGGTGGTCGACGGCCAGCGGCACGTCGGCGCCGGTCACCTCGACGGTGCGAGCGCCCGCCGTCAGCCGCACCGGCACGTCGACCCGGGCGGTGTACCGGGGCTCGAGCGTCGCCGGGAGGGCGAGCACCAGCGGCTCGCCGCCGTCGACGCGCAGCTCCGCCGTCGCGGGCACCCCCGCGGTGCCGTGGCCGACGCCGACCAGGTAGTCGCCGTCGGCCGGGACCGTGACGTCGAAGGCCACGGACCCCGTACCGGGTGCCAGGGCGAGCACCGACACCGGCCCGGTGCCGTGGTAGTGCTGCGGGTCGTCGCCGTGCCGGACCAGCTCGCCGTCCGTGACGCGGGCGGGGTCGACGGCCACCGTGCTCAGCCAGGGACCGAGGGCACCGCCGGTCGCGGTCGCGGTGCCGGCCGGCAGCAGGTCCACCCGGTGCACCGCCGTCGGGTCGTCCCCGGGCACGCGCACCACCAGGACCCCGTCCGGCCCCGCGGTCACGACGCCGTCGTGGCTGACCGACGGCGCCTCGAGGACGCCCTGGTACCCGCTCCACGTCACGACGGCGACGCGCTGCCGGTACCGCGCGCCGGGCACCAGCCCGGACACGGTCAGCTCGACGTCGTCGGTCGTGCCGCCCACCAGGGCGGTGGCCGCGCCGTCGTCGTCCACCGCCGCCAGCACGCGCAGCGAGTCCCGGACCCGCGGGTGCGGGACGGTGGCCGCGACGGTCTCGCCGCGCAGGGACGCGTACCAGTGCAGCAGCCACCATCCGGCGTTCGGCCGGGCGGCTCCGACGGCGTGGTCGTCGAGGTTGCCCGCGAGCGTCCAGTAGGCCAGGTCGGCATCCACCTTGGTCGTCTCGAACGCCTCGACCCACTGCAGCAGCTGCGCCGGCACGGACATGTCGCGGCGGTTCCCGTACTCGTCGATGTTCACCGGCGCGGGCGGCAGGCCGAGCTCGACCTCCAGCGCGCGCAGGTGCTCCAGGTGCGCCCGGTACGTCTCCATCGTGCGCGGCTGCAGCTCGTGCCAGGCGACGACGTCGGGCAGGGTGCCCTGCTGCTGCGCGTGGGTCAGCAGGTCGCGGACCCGCTGCGGGTGGTAGTCGGCCTCGTTCGGTCCGGCGACGCGGCCGCCCGGGTGCTCGGCCCGCACCACCGAGACCGCCGCGTCCCAGTCCGCGAGGAACCGGTCCCGTCCGGCGGGCGACCAGTCGGCGTACCAGATCCAGTCCGGCTCGTTGAACGGCACCCACACCAGCCGGTCCCGCTCGGGGTGGCCGGCGGTGGCGCGCACGGCGTCGCGCAGGACGTCCAGGTACGCCGCGATCCCGACCTCCTCGTACGGCCACTGCCGCAGCGCGTCCTGCACGTACACGTACACGTCCGCGCCGCCGGCCGCGACGAACCCGTCGAGCAGCTCCAGGGCGTCGCCGCCCGGGTGCTGCAGGCCGCCGGGCGACTTCTGCGCGACCGTCCGCGGGCGCACGCCGGCCAGCAGCGCCGGGCCCGGCACGCCGGGCTCGACCAGGCCGTAGAGCATGCCCGTCGCGCCGCCGTGCACGGGGCCCGTCCGCTCCGCGAGGTCGACGCGGGCGGGCTGCGTCGGCCGGCCCCGGGTCAGGCGCAGGGTCCGTGCGGCGGGCTCGTCGCCCGCCGCCTCGACGGTGAGCACGCCGCGGTCGGCGTCCCAGGCCGCCGACCACGCGGCCAGCCGGGTCGGGAACGTCGTGGTGACGACCAGGTCGTGCCCGCGGTGCTGCGGCAGCGGCACCTCGACCGTCTGCTCCGCGCCGGGACGCCGCCACAGCGTCAGGTGCGTGGCGTCCGGGGCGTCGACCGCCGCCGCGACCCACGGCCGCTCCCACTGCTCGATGCCCAGCGGCCAGCGCGGCAGCCCGGCGGCCACGTCGGCGCGCAGCCGCTTGTGCGCGGCGACGGCCTCGGCCACCAGCGAGCGCTGCGGGAGGGTCATGGCGTCGATCCGCCCGGACAGGTACAGCCGCCCGAGCATGCCCGTGCACAGCGTGAACGCGATCTGCTCGTCCGACATCTCCGGCTGCGGGTACGCCCAGCTGCCGGCCACCTCGGGGAGCATCGCCAGCGGGGCCGACGCCGCGATCGGCGGGTACGCCAGCGCGTCCTGCTGGTCCGACGTCGACTGGAGCGTCACCAGCCGCAGCAGCTCGGGGTCGGCCCGCATCGCGCCCGAGGAGCAGTTCTCGACGATCAGGTCCGGGTGCCGGTCCAGCACGCCGGCGAGCCAGTCGCGGTGCGCCGCCGCGTGCCCGACCAGCCCCTCGGCCGGGCTGTCGGCGCCGACGTCGGTGCCGGCGACCGGGTTGATGTTGTAGTCCAGCTTGAAGAAGCCGACGCCCATCGCGACCAGGCGGTCGACGGCCTCGTCGACGTGCGCGCGCGCCGCCGGGTGCCGCAGGTCCAGGTGGTACCGGCCGTGCTCGACGAGCCGCTGGCCGTTCCGCTGCAGGAACGCGTCGTCCGGCAGCCGGTCGGCCACGGGGCTCGTCACGCCGACCACCTCGGGCTCGAGCCACAGGCCGGCGACGAGACCGCGGTCGCGGACGTGGTCGAGCAGCGCCTGCAGACCGCCGGGGAACCGGGTCGTCGACGGCTGCCACTCCCCGACGCTCCACCACCAGCCGTCGGTGTCGTCGTACCAGCCGCAGTCGATGCAGAACACCTCGGCGCCGGCGTCGGCGGCCGCGTCCACCAGGGGCACGACCTTCTCCGTCGTCGGGTCGCCCATGAGCGTGTTCATGTAGTCGTTGAACACCACCCGCAGGCCGGTGACGTCCGGGTGCGGCCGGCGGACGGCGCGGCGCACCCCGGTCAGCCCGGCGACCGCGGCCTCCAGGTCCGGCCCGGCGGCCACGGCGACCGCGGGCGACACGTGCTCCTCCCCCGGCTCCAGGACCAGGCTCCAGCCGTGGTCCAGGTCCGTCGGGCCCGCGAGCGCCAGGTACGCGCCGGTGCCGTGCTCGCCGACCTCCCACCGCCAGCCGGCGGTGCTCTCGACCTGCCACGCCCACGCCGGGCGCTCCGCGGCACCGCTGCGGGTCAGCACGCCGACCGGCTGGCTGTCGCCCGTGGACCAGAGGCCGCGGGAGGTGCGGGACAGACCGCCGCGCGCCCCGGCGCCGCCGTGCGCGGCGAGCCGCAGGTCCGGCAGCCCGGCCGCACGCAGCGGCAGCGTCCGCCACCGGCTCTCGCCGATCCACTGGTTGTCGGCCACACTCACCTCGAGCGCGTCCGGGTCACCCGTGCCACCGACCCCGACCGCGAGCGCCAGCGGCGTCACGGCGAGCAGCTGGCGCGGGCCGGGCGCGTCCGCGGTGACGGACGTGGTGAGCCGCGCCCGCACGGCCGCGACCCCGTCCCAGAGCTCCAGCCGCAGGGCCGTGCGCAGCGACCCGCCCTGCTCCGCCTGCTCGACGACCAGGACCTGCCGCGCGCCGTCCCGCTCCAGCCGGTGACCCGTGTACCGGAGCCGGGTGGACACGGTGCCGCCGGCGAGGCGGTCCGAGGCCGGCGTGCGGCCGGCGTCGACGGTGACCAGCTCGACCACCGGCTGCGTACCGGGCAGGTCGTGCGCGGCGCCGGGCGCGCCGAGGCGCAGCACCCGGACGGGGCCGGCGGCGTCGTGGGCGAGGACGACCTCGAGGACGTCGTTGGCCAGGGCGATCGTGCCGGCCCGGGTCGTCACCTCGGCGCTCACTTGACGGCCCCCGAGGTGACGCCGGAGATGATCCGGCGCTGGGCGACGGCGAACACGACGATCATGGGCAGGCTCATGAGGACCACATAGGTGAAGATCAGGTTCCAGTTGTTGACGTACTGGGCCGCGCTGGCGACCTTGTACAGGTTGAGCGGCAGCGTGGTGGTGTCGCCCCCGCCGAGCACGAAGAACGTGTAGAAGACCTCGTTCCAGATGGAGAGCGTGGTCAGGATCGCCGCGGTCGCGATGACCGGGCGGAGCATCGGCAGCACGATCCGCGTGAACAGCTGGAACGGCGTCGTCCCGTCCAGGCGGGCCGCCTCCTCCAGCTCGATCGGCAGGTTCCGCACGAACCCGGTGACGAAGAAGATCACCGTGCCCATGAACATGCCGGTGTAGACCCCGACCATGCCGACCGCCGTGCCCTGCAGCCCGAGGCTGCGCACCGTCAGCACGGTGGTGATCACGGCGGGCGGCAGCACGATGCTGCTGATGCCGACGGTGTAGAGCACCGCGTTCCAGCGCCCGGTGCGGCGCGCCAGCACCCAGGAGGCGGCGGAGCCGAGCACGAGCAGCAGGACCACGGCGGGGACCGTGACGAGCAGGCTGCCGCCGAGGGCGACGAGCACCTCGCCCTGGTCCATCACCTGCCGGACGTTCGCGCCGAACGCCCACTCGGTCGGCAGGGACAGGTCGGGCCGCTGCGCCTCGCCGGTCGTCTTCGCGGACGTGACGAGGACGAGCCAGAGCGGGACGCCGACGACGACCAGCGCGAGCACGACGACGAGCACGTCGTGCACGACGCGCAGGGCCGTGCGGCGGTCGCCGGCCGGGGTGCGGCGCTGACGGCGCGGGCGGCGGGTCGCCGCGGCAGGGGCGGCGAGGGTGGCGGGTGTCGCGGTCACAGGACGTTCTCCCGACGGCGCAGGAACATGATCACGGGCAGGGCGATGATCACCACGGTCAGGAACAGCACCAGGCTCATCGTCGTGGCCTGGGCGTACAGCCCCTGGCCGAACGTGCGGAAGATGAAGATGTTGAGCACCTCGGTGCTGCGCGCGGGCCCGCCGAGGGTCAGCGCCTGCACGGTGTCGAACCCGTTCATCGACCCGAGCAGCGCGGTGGCGACGTTGAACGTGACCGCCGGGGCGAGCAGCGGGAACCGGACGCTCCACAGCGTCCGCCACCAGCTCGCGCCGTCGATCCGCGCGGCCTCCAGGACGTCGGTCGGCATCGTCTTGAGGCCGGCCATGAAGATGAGCATCGACAGGCCCATCCACTTCCAGGCCTGCACCAGCGACACCACGACGATCGTCCACGTGGTGCTGCCGAGCCACGGGATCGCGACGTCCGACCCCGTGAGCGCGCTCAGCACGCCGTTGAGCGCACCGTCCGGCCGCAGCAGCGCCTGGAACACGTAGCCGACGGCCAGCGGCGACAGCAGCACCGGGACGAAGAACGCGATGCGGGCGGCGCGGTTCACCCGCGAGTCACGCTCCAGCAGCAGCGCCAGCAGGAAGCCGAAGCCGTTCTGCAGCAGCGCGACCAGCACGGCCCAGATGAGGGTGACGCGCAGCGCCGACAGCAGCGAGCCGTCCGCGAACAGCCGCGTGAAGTTCTCCGTCCCGACGAACCCGAACCCCTGCCGGAACGCGGACCAGTCGGTGAACGCGTAGACGAAGTTCAGCAGGGTCGGCACCAGGAAGAACACGAGCATCGCGCCGAACGCGGGCCAGAGCATCCAGGACGGGTACCCGGTGGACCGGCGACGGGGCCGGGAGGCGGGGGTCGGGGGCGGCCGGCCGCCGCGGGTGCGGGGCGGGCCGGTGCGGTCGCGGAGGTGGTCATCGTCGGTCCCTCGCTGCGGGGTCGGTCGGGGCGGGTCGGGGTCGGGGCGGCTCGGGGCCCGGGCGGGACGGGGTGGTGCGCACCCCGTCCCGCCTCCGGGTCAGAAGCCCTCGGCGCCCTGCGCCTGGGCCAGGCCTGGGCGAACTGCTGCTGCGTCGCGTCGGCGACCTGCTGCGGGGTCATCTCGCCGTAGAGCAGCGACGCCAGGTTGATGTAGAGGTCGGGGTTCGCGATGGCGAGGGACTGCATCGACCCGACCGAGCTCTCGAGCGACGCGGCGATCTCCTGCGCCAGGCCTGGGGCACCGTCTCCGGGTTCTCGACGTCGGGCTCGATCGACACCAGGCCGCCGTCCTCGATGAACGTCGGGTAGTAGTCCGTCATCAGGAACGTGAGGAACTGCTTGGCCGCGGCCTCGCGCTCGGCGTCGCCCGTCCGGAACACCACGATGCCGTTCTTGTTGTCCGGGATGGTCGTGGCGACCGTGCCCTCGCCCGAGATCGGGAACCAGCCGAGGGTGTCGTCGATCTCCTGGGCGTCGTACTGGGTCAGCAGGTTGCTCGAGCAGGGCATTCACCTGGAGGGCCATCGCGCCCTGGCCGCCGAACAGGCTGGGCGGCCTGGTCCTCGAACGTCGCCGTCTTCAGGTCGTCGTTGTAGAGGCCGTCGGCGACGAGCGTCTGGTACTCGGTGATCGCGTCCAGGATCGGCGGGTCGGCGAACGTGGTGGCGTTCGTGTTGACCTCGTCCCACAGTCCGTCCTGCGCCGCCTCGGCGAGCCTGCATCTGCACGGCCCACTGGGTCGGCCACTGCGCGCCGCCGGCCTCGACGAACGCGGTGTCGCCGCCGGCCGCGATCGTGCGGGCGACCTCGACCATCTCGTCCCAGGCTCTGCGGCAGGCTCGGTGATGCCGTACTTCTCGAACAGCGCCTTGTTGTAGTAGACGCCCATCACCGACGGCGAGCCTGGTGATCGCCGCGTACCGGGTGTCGTCGACGAACCCGGCGATGTCCCGCACGGCCGGGTCCAGGCGGTCCAGCCACGGGGCGTCGTCCAGCGGCAGCAGGTTGGTCGGCGCCTGGAGCGAGGTGAGCATGCTGGTGGTCGGCTGCCAGGACGCGAGGTCCGGGACGTCGCCGGTGGCCACGCGGGTCTGCAGGTTCTGCTCGTACGGGTCGGGGTAGGTGGTGCGCTCGATCGTGGCGCCCGTCTCCTCCTGGAACGCCTCGATCGCGCCGTCCAGGGGGCCGCCCGCGGTCCCGCCGCCGAACGTGATGGTCACGCCCGTCAGGTCCGCGGTGGCGTCGTTCCAGCCGCCCGCGTCCTCGCTGCTGCTGCCGTCGCTGCCGCCGCTGAGGTTCCCGCCGGCGCAGGCGGTGAGCAGCAGCGCGGCGGTCGCGGCGGCCGCCACGGCCAGGGTGCGGTTCCGCACAGATCGGTTCGCGTGCACGTCGGTCTCCGTCCATCGTCATCGTTGTCGAGGAGGCTCGCGGCACGGTCCGTCGCTGGACCGCTGCCGGGCCACGCGACGGCGGGAGGGGATCCCTGCACGTCTTGAAATCGCTATCACGCGGCCTGATAACGCTATCAAGTGATCTGCGCCACGACAACCACCCAGGTCAGCCCGCACTGCGCGCACGCCCGCCCTCCCCCGCGCCGCACCCCACGCCACGGCCCGCGAGGTCGTCACGACGGCACGAGGTCGTCCCGCACACATGACGACCTCGTGCACGAGTGACGACCTCGGCGCTGCCTCGACCCGACGCGCACCCGCGGCGACGCCCTCGCGGCGGCGCCGGGCGGGTTGCGGGTGCGGGGCGGGGGTGGCGGTGTGAGGCTGCGGAGGGTGTCGTCCTCCGCCTCGCCCGGCTCCGCCCGTCACCTCGCCCGGCCCCGTGTGGTCGTGCTCGGGCAGGTGGGGCGGGACCTCGTGCTGACGGTCGACGGCGTCCCCGCGAGCGGCGGGTCGGCGGACGTGCGGGAGCGGGTCGAGGCCCTCGGCGGCAAGGGCGCGAACCAGGCGCGGGCGTGCCGGCAGCTGGGAGCGGACGCGGCGCTGGTCGGCGTGGTCGGGGACGACGACGCGGGTCGCCGCGTCCTGGCGGAGGCACGGGCCGCCGGGCTCGACGTCACCGGGGTCGCGGTCCGGGACGGCGTCCGCACCGCGCTGCTCGTCGACGTCGTCGGGCCGCCCGGCGAGCGCCGCCTCCTGGAGCACGTCGACCCGGGCGACCTGCTCACCCCCGGCGACGTCCGCGCCGCCGCTCCCCTGCTGCACGCGGCGGACGCGGTCCTGCTGCAGCTGCAGCAGCCGGCCGACGCGGTCCTCGGCGCGCTGCGGGAGGTCGCCGGGCGGGAGGTGCTCGTGGTCGCGGACGGGGCCCCGCCGGACGACGACGTGCGCGCGGGGCTGCTCGCCGCCGGCGCCGTGCTGCGGGCCGACGCCGAGGAGGCCGCGTCGCTGACCGGCCGGCCGGTCGACGGCGTCGCCGATGCCGTGGCCGCCGCGACCGACCTGGTGCGCGGCGGCGCCCGGCTGGTCGTCCTGGCCGCGGGCGCCGACGGGAACGTCGTCGCCTGGCCCGGCGGGCACGTGGTCACCCCGCTGCTCGGTCACGACCCCGTCGACCCCACCGGCGCCGGCGACAGCACCGTCGCGGCGCTCGCGGTGGCGCTGCTGACCGGCCGCACGCCCGCCGAGGCCGCGTGGTGGGCCGCCGTCGCCGCGCGCCGCGCCGTCGACCACCCGGGCGGGCGGCCCGACCTCGACCGGGTGGCGGTCGCGGCGGAGGCGGCACGGGCCGGGCGGCTACCGTACGAGCCGTGACCCGCACGTACTCGCACGTCGTCATCGGGGCCGGTGCCGTCGGCTCGGCCGCCGCGTACTGGCTCGCCCGCGCGGGCGCCGAGCGCGTCCTGGTGCTCGAGCAGTTCGACCTGGTGAACTCCCTCGGGTCCTCCGGCGACCACTCACGGATCATCCGGCGCAGCTACCACCGGCCCGAGTACGTGCGCCTCACCGACGCGATGTTCGCCGCGTGGGAGCAGGTGGAGCGGGACTCCGGACTGCAGGTGTTCACGCGCACGGGCGGGCTCGACCTCGCCCCGCCGGCGAACGGCGGCAGCGACCGGCTCGCGGTCTTCCGGGAGGCGATGGACGCGGGCGGCGCGACGTACCAGGACCTCGGCACCGGGGACCTGCGCGCCCGCTACCCGCAGTGGCAGGTGCCGGACGGGACGACGGCGCTCTTCCAGGCCGACGCCGGGATCATCGACATCCGCCGCTCGGTGTCCGCGCACACGGCGCTCGCGCTGGCCGCCGGCGTCGAGCTCCGCCCGCACACCCGCGTCACCGGCGTCGACGTCCGCGACGACGCCGTCACGGTCCGCACCACCGGCGGCGACGTGGAGGCCGGTGCGCTGGTCGTCGCCGCCGCGTCCTGGCTGGGCGACCTGATGCCGGACCTCGGGCTGGACTACCGGCTCACGCTGTCGGAGGAGCAGGTGGACTACGTCGCCTCGCCGCGGCTGCCCGACTTCACGCCGGACCGGTTCCCGATCTGGGTCTGGCACGGCGACGAGGTGATGTACGGCTTCCCCGTCTACGGCGAGGCGGCCGTGAAGATCGCCCGGGACATGCGCGGGCACTTCATCACCAGCGAGGGCCGGACGCACCGCGCCGACCCCGCCACGACCGAGGCGTCCCGGCGGTTCCTCGCCGCGCACCTGCCCGGGGCCGCGGGCCCGGCGCTGCGCAGCGCCGTGTGCGTCTACGACATGCCGGCCGACCGCGAGCTCGTCCTCGACACGGTGCCCGGCCACCCGCACGTGGCGGTGTTCAACGGCGCCGGCCACGGCGGCAAGTTCGCGAGCCTGGCCGGGTCGGTGCTGGCCGACCTGGTGACGAGCGGCAGCACGCCGCACGACATCGCGGCGTTCGCGCTCACCCGGCCCGCGATCACGGACCCGGCGTACCCGGCCGAGTTCGGCCTGCACGCCTGACTAGCGTGCGCGGTCCTGCGCGACGCGGTAGCGCAGCCAGACGGTCCCGCTGCTGAACCGGTGCTCGTCGAGCAGCTCCAGGTCCAGGCGCAGATCAGGCGGGTAGAACGGCTGCCCGCCGCCCAGCGCCACCGCGGCCACGTACGGCTGCACCTCGTCGACGATCCCGGCCCGCAGCGCCAGCGCCGCGAGCGTCGGGCCCTCGATCGTCACGTCGTGGTCGAGCGCGTCGACCCGGCGCCGGACCTCGGCGGGGTCGAAGTGCCGCTCGAGCGTCGTGCGCGCCGTGGTCACCGCGGGGTGCGTCCGCGAGTAGACGACCTTGTCCGCCGACTGCCACACCCGGGCGAACTCCTGGCCGGCGGCGGGCTGGTCCGGCTCGTCGAGCGCGGTCTCCCAGTACGACATCAGCTCGTAGATCCGGCGGCCGTACAGGTAGGTGCCGACCTCCTGCATCCGGCCCGCGATGAACGTGTGCAGGTCGGCGTCCGCGCCGCCCCAGTCGATGCTGCCGTCCGGTGCCGACGCGTAGCCGTCGACCGAGGTGATCATCGAGTAGATCAGCCGACCCATGGGTGTGCTCCCCCGCTCCGGACGCCCCCGTCGGCGCCGCGACCGACCCTAGCGGCGGCGCCCCGGCTGCCGGAAGGACGCGCGCGAGGTCGTCGCCCGTACCCGGGGTCGTCCGTCCTGCGGGACGACCTCGGGCCGGTGCGACGACCTCGTCGGGCGGGCTCGTCGCCGGGTCAGACGGGCGTCGCCCGGGTGGCCCGCGGGAACAGCCGCTCGAGCACGTCGGCCAGCGTGACGACGCCGACGGTGCGCCCGTCCTCGTGCACCAGGGCCAGGTGCTGGCGCCCCTCGCGCATCTGGGCCAGCGCACCGGAGACCGGCGTGGCCGCGGCGAGCCGGAGCACCGGCCGCACCAGCGGGGCCACCGGCGCGCCGTCGGCGTGCGCGAGGGTGTCCCGCACGTGCACGACCCCGTCCAGGTGGTCGCCCTCCCCGACCAGGACCCGCAGGTGCCCGGACGCCCGGGTGACCTCGCGGACCTCGGCCACGGTGGCGCCGGGCCGCACGGCGCTGGGCGGGCCGGCCGAGGCCACGTCCCGGACCGTCAGGTCCTGCAGCTCGAGCGCGCCGGTGAGCTGCGCCGAGTACCCGGCGTCGAGGGCACCCACGTTGGCGGAGTGCTCGACCAGGTGCCGCAGGTCGTCCGGGTTCTGCCCGGTCGCCACCTGCTCCGCCGGCTCCACGCCGACGCGGCGCAGGCACCAGTTGGCGGCCTCGTTGAGTGCGCGCAGGAGGGGCCGGGTCAGCCACATGAAGGCCCGCATCGGCGTCGCGAGCAGGATGGCGGAGGTCTCCGGGTGCGCGATCGCCCAGGACTTCGGCGCCATCTCGCCGACCACGAGGTGCAGGAACGTGACGACGACCAGCGCGAGCACGAACCCGGCCGCGTCGGCGAGCCAGAGCGCGACGCCCCAGCCCTCGAACAGCGGGGTGATCCAGTGGTGCACGGCCGGCTTGGTCACCGCGCCGAGCGCCAGGGTGCACGCGGTGATGCCGAGCTGGGACCCGGCGAGCAGGACGGTGAGCTCGGTGGAGCTGCGCAGCGCGGCGCGGGCGGACCGGCTGCGCGGCGCCGCCTCCTCCAGCCGGTAGCGCTTGGCCGCGAGCGCGGCGAACTCCACCGCGACGAAGAACGCGCTGAGCGCGATCAGCGCGACGGTCACGACGACCACGACGAGGGGGCTCATCGCGGGGTCCTCGCGGGTTCGGGAGCGCAGCGGGCGAGGTCGTGGGGTGTGATCATCGGTCGTCCTCCTGGTGGCGCTCGACGGCGTCGGCGCGCTCGGTCCCGGTGGGTGGCGGTTCCGCGGGCACGGTGACCCGGACCAGCGCGGGCACGTGCCGCTCGATCTCCAGCACGTCGACGCGCATCCACACGGGGTCGGGGTCGCCCGCCTGCGCGAGCTCGCCCGGGTCGTCGGGGAGCAGCACGACGACGCTGGTGCCCGCCTCGGGCAGCGAGCCGTGCGCGGCGATGACCAGGCCGCCGACGGTCTCCCAGTCGCCGGTGGGCAGGTCGCGCCCGACGGCGCGCTCCACCTCGTCGACGTGCACGTCCCCGGCCATGGTCCACGCGCCGTCGTCCAGCGCGAGGGTCGGGGCGTGCACCCCGGTGTCGTGCTCGTCGGTGATCTCGCCGACCAGCTCCTCCGCGAGGTCCTCGAACGTGAGCACGCCGGCGAACCCGCCGTACTCGTCGAGCACGCACGCGAGCTGGTCGCGGCCCGCGGCGAGCCGGCGCAGGGCGTCCGGCAGCGCCATCGACGTCGGGACCAGCACCGGGCGGCGCATCAGGCGCTCCACCGGCGCGGCGGGATCCGTGGCGGCCAGGACGTCCTGCAGGTGCACCACCCCGGTCACGTCGTCGGCCTCGGTCAGCACCGGGTACCGGGAGTGCCCCCGGCTCATGAGGTCGCGGACGTCGCCGACCGTGGTGCCGGGCCGCACCACGTCGACCCGCGACCGCGGGATCATCGCGTGCTCGACGTCCTGGCCGGGGAAGTCGAGGATCCGGTCCAGCAGCATGGACAGCTCGCGCGGGAGGTCACCGCTCTCGGCGGACTCCGCGACGATGTGCTCGAGGTCGCGGGCGGTCGCGGAGTGCTCCACGTCGTGCACGGGCTCGATGCGCAGGACCCGCAGCAGGGCGTTGGACGCGGAGTCGAACACCCGGATCAGCCAGCCGAAGACCTTGAGGTACGCCGTGGTGGACGTCGCCAGCCACACCGCCACCGGCTCGGGACGCGCGATGGCGAGGTTCTTGGGGAACAGCTCGCCGAACAGCATCTGCACGAGCGTGGACAGCAGCAGCGCGAGCACCGTTCCCACGGCGACGCCGACCGCCGTGGGCACGCCGACACCACCGAGGGCCTCGCCGAGCGCGTCGCCGATCAGCGGCTCCGCCACGTAGCCGACGAGCAGGCCGGTCACGGTGATGCCGAGCTGCGCGCCCGACAGCATGAAGGACGTGCGCCGGGTGACGGACAGGGCGCGGCGCGCACCCGGGTCGCCGTCGGCGGCGCGCGCGTTCAGCCGCGACCGGTCGACGGCCATGTACGCGAACTCCTGGGCCACGAAGTAGCCCGTCACGGCGGTGATCGCCAGCACGACCAGCACGCCGGCCAGCAACGACAGGACCCACATCACCTCTCACCCCCCGTCGCCTGCTCGTGCGGGCACAGGGGGTACGTACTGTCGCCGTCCATCTCTCTCCAGGTCGCCGGGCTCGGTCGCAGCCCCAACGCGCGAGCCAGCGCCCGAGTTCCCGGCGAGTGGGACGGAGGTCCCGAGCGGGGTACGGCTAGACCCAGTACCCCGACGACGCCGAGTACGCGCCCTTGTACGTCCCCCGGGTCAGGCGGATCGCGTTCCGCTTGACGTCGTAGGCCAGCAGCCGCCACTGCGGCAGGGTCCACCGGCGCAGCACCGCGGCGAGCGCCCGCGCCCGGTCGGCGGCGGGCACCGGGGCGACGACCGTATCGGCGAGCATCCGCCAGGCGAGGTACCACTGCGGGAAGGCGACCGGTCGCCGGAACCCCGGGTCGTAGCTGCGCACCTGCACGATCGGGTCGGCACCGACGGCCTTGCTGTTCTGGTTGTCGTGGCGCCGGCAGGAGAACAGGCGCTCCGGCACGACGACCCACTCGCTGCGCAGCGCCGACCGGATGCCCAGCACGATGTCGCCGCCGAAGAACCGCGGGTGGCCGCCCATCGCGCGCAGGTCGTCGGTCCGGAGCACGCCGCCCCACGCGATCGCCTGCCACGACTGCCGGCGCAGGAGCTGGTCGACGCGGGCGCCGGGCGCGAGGCCGAGGAAGTCCAGCTGCTCGTCGTCCATGTAGCCGACGACCTCGCCGGCCGCGTCGACGAGCGTCACGCGGGGGAACGCGATGGCCGCCTCCGGGTGCGCGAGCATCGCCTCGCGGCAGCGGACCAGGTGCCCGTGCCCGACCACGTCGTCGGCCGCGTTCCACATGAACAGCGGCGCGCGCGCCAGGTCGAGCACGTGGTTGAAGTTCCACGGGATGCCGCGGTTGGTCTCCGACCGCACGTACCGGAAGCGGGGGTCGGCCCTGGCGAACTCCCGCGCGATCTTGGGCGTCTCGTCCGTGGACCCGTTGTCCGAGATGATCACCTCGATGTCGGCCAGGTCCTGGTCGCGCAGCGCGGTGAGCGCCTCCTCCAGGTAGAGGTCGCCGTTGTAGACGGGCACGCCCACGCTGACGAGCGGGACCGGCCGGAGCCGGGCCGCGGGGTCGGCCGCGGCGGGGCCGGGCGCGGCGGGGCTCGCGCCCCGCGACCCGCCGACCGCCGCGGTCGGCGGCCACGACCCGGCGGCGGGGGGGGTCCCCGGCACGGCGGCGGGCCCCCGGGGCCCGGGGCCCGCGGGGCGCGGGCGACCCGGGAGGGGGGGTACCCCGCTCGAGCCGCTGTCTCCGCCCGATATGCGAAGTTCGTCCCGGATCGTACGCCGGGAGGCGGCAGTCGACCAGGGTCCTGCCCCAGGTCACCGCTGCGCCGAGGGTGCACAACGCCACGGACATCTCGCGCATCTCGGGCGAGTTCCTGCACCCTCGGCGGCCGGGCGCGCGCGGGGGCGCGTGCGGGGGCCGTCAGTGCTGCGGGGCGAGGTGCACGACGAGCAGCGCGATGTCGTCGTCGGGCTCCTCCCCCGCGCCGCCGCGCGCCAGGACCGCGTCGGCGAGGTGGGCGGCGTCGAGGGTCGCCGACCCGGTGGCGCGCTCCTGCGCCTCCGGGACGACGCGGGCGACCAGCTCCGCGAGCGCGTCGATGCCCTCCTGCAGGTGCTGCCCGCGCCGCTCGACCAGACCGTCGGTGTACAGCAGGAGCGTGGAACCGCGCGGGACCTCGACCTCGGAGTCGGTGCGTGCGCCGTCGGGCGTGATCCCGAGGATCAGCTCCGGCTGGGCCGCGAGCAGCTCGCGCACCACGCCGCCGGGCGAGATCAGCAGCGGCGGCAGGTGCCCCGCGTTGGTCCACCGCACGCGCGTCACGCCCGCGGCGCGCTCCTCCGGCGTCTGCTCCAGCCGCATCACGACAGCGCTCGCCATCGCCTCGACCTTGAGCGTCTCCAGGGCGGCGTCGAGCCCGCCGAGCACCGCCGCCGGCGTCCCGCCCGTGGTGACGGCGATGCCGCGCAGCAAGGTGCGCACCTGGCTCATCGCGGCCGCCGCGTGCCGGTCGTGGCCCATGACGTCGCCGATGACCAGCATCGTCGAGCCGTCGCGCTGCACGAACGCGTCGTACCAGTCGCCGCCGACCTGGGCCGCCTGCGCGGCCGGGACGTAGCGCACGACGACGTCGAGGTCGTCGGGCTGCGCCGGCGCGGACAGCAGCGCGCGCTGCAGCGTCTCCGCCATCTTGCGCTGCCCCTGGTAGAGCTGCGCGTTGTCCAGCGCGACCCCGGCCCGGTCGGCGACCTGCACCAGCAGGGCGACGTCCTCCTCGCCGAGGTCCGGATGCCGGTCGTCGAGGAACAGCGTGATCAGCCCGACGGTGCGCCCGCGCGCCCGCATCGGGACGGCGTAGCCCGTCCGCGGCGCGAGGGTGCGGAAGACGTCCCGCGCCTCCCCGGTGAGCAGCGCGGAGACGGACTCGGTGGCGTCCGGCACGACGACGAGCTCGCCCGAGCGCAGCGCCCGGTGCAGGAACGACTCCGACGACAGCGCGCCGAGCCGGAGCCGGGCGTACCGGGCGACGGTCGGCCGCAGCTGCGGCTCCGCGTGCCAGCCGGCGATGTCGCGCAGGTGGCGGTCCTCGTCCCAGAGGCTGACCAGGCACCACGCGCCGAATCCCCGCACCAGGTGCCGGGCCAGCCGGCCGACCGCGTACTCGGTGTCCAGCGTCGAGCTGAGGTCCTCGCTCACCGTCGCCAGCAGCGCCAGGCGGTTGCGGGCGGTCTCGGCCGCTGCCGTCGCCGCGCGCCGCTGCTCCTCGGCACGGTGCCGGTCGGTGATGTCGTGGAAGTACACCGACAGCCCGTCGGGGCCGGGGAACGCCCGCACCTCGTACCAGCCGTCGAGCGGCGGCGGGTAGTAGGCCTCGAACGACCGGGGCTCGCCGGACTCCACGGCCCCCCGGTAGTGCTCCTCGAACACGGACCCGACGGACAGCGGGAACAGCTCCCAGATCACCCCGCCGAGCATCTCGGCGCGGGTGCTGCCCAGGACGCGCTCGGCCTCGGTGTTGACGTACGTGAACCGCCACCGGTCGTCCAGCAGGAAGAACGCCGTGGACATCGTCTCGAGCACGCGGGCGATCCGGGCGTCGGCCTCGCGCTCTGCCGTGGTCTCGTACGCCGCACCGAGGACGCGCACCGCGTCGCCGTCCGGGCCCGCGAGCGCGATGCCGCGGGCCTTGACCCACCGGGTCCCACCCGCCGGGGGCAGCACGCGGTACTCCGCGGTGTACGAGCCGCAGGTGGCGATCGCGTCCGCCAGGGCGTCGGAGACCCGGGCGCGGTCGTCGGGGTGCAGGTAGGCCGAGAACGCCTCGATGGTGCGGCCGAACTCGCCGGGTGCGACGCCGAACAGGGCGTGCAGCTGCTCGTCCCACTCGAGCACGCCGGTGGTCAGGTCCCAGTCGAAGCTGCCGATCTCGCCCGCCGTGACGGCGAGCTTCCAGCGCACCCGGTCGGCCTCGTACTCCACGGCCAGCGCCGACAGCTCCAGCTCCGCGACCGCCGCGGCGGCCAGGTCGGTCAGCACCAGCACGTCGTCCGTCGACCAGGCGCGGACCTCGGCGTCGTACACGCAGAGGGCCCCGACCACCAGGCCGTCCTTGCCGACCAGCGGCACGCCCAGGTAGGCGCGGACCCGGCCGTCGCTCACGGCGGCCAGGTCGCTGAGCCGGACGTCCTCGGTGGCGTCGGGCACGACCAGCGGCTCGCCGAGCCGCGCGGTCACCGTGCAGACGGCGTCCTGCAGGGGCGTGCGGCTGCCGGTGGCGCCCGCGACGACGCCGGCCGCCGCGCCGATCGTCTGCACGTCGCTCAGCAGCGACACCTGCGACGCCGGCGCGGCCAGCAGGCGCGAGGCGAGCTGGGCCAGGCGCTCCAGCGCGGGGTTCCCGACCGAGCTCAGCAGCCGGTCGACGGCGGCGGCGCGCTCGTCGTCGCGCTGCGCCGGGCCGGTGGTGCGGCGGTCGGGCACAGGTCGTCCCCTTCCGTCACGGCCGTTGGAGGCAGCATAGGCGAGCGCGCCGGCCGGCGGGCCCCGCGGTCACACGCCGGCGGTCACCGGCGCGTGCTCGGGCTCGCCGGGTGCCACCCGCGTCCGGTCGTCCGCCATGAGCAGCCACGCGACCGCCGTGACGACGACGATCACCACCGCCATCACGACGTACGACGCCTGGAACCCGATGCCGCTGTAGGCGGCGCCGAACACCGACGCGAAGATCGCGATGCCGATCTGCTTCGCGAAGTTGAACCCCAGCATGTACGCGGTCGCCGAGATCCGGACGTCGAACATCCGGGTGAGGTACTTCATCACCGACACGAGCAGGAACGGCATCTCGATCGCCGCGAGCAGACGCCAGGCGATCAGCAGCCACTCGTGCGTGAAGAACGCCGACCCCAGGACGCGCACCAGCAGGACCGCCGCGAACACCATCAGGCCCTTGCGCGCACCGATCCGGTTGACGATGAACGGCGCGGCGACCATGAACGCCGCCTCGGCGAAGATCTGCACCGCGACGACGCGGGAGAACAGCACCTCGGCGTCGCCGCTCGTGACGAACGTGGCGAAGTAGTTCGGGAACTGCTGGTCGAAGACGTCGTACAGCGCGGCGGTGCCGAACATCAGGACGACGAAGCCGACGAAGTTCCGGTCGCGCAGCAGACCCGTGATGGTGGCCCGGGTGATCTTCGTGCCACCCTCCGGGTCCGCGGCGGAGCGCTCCGGCGCCTGCGGCACCCGGGCCAGGAACAGCAGCGTGCCGAGCACGATCGCCGACACGGAGCCGGCCCACCAGATGCTGTCCGGGTTCGCGGCCCAGATGAACCCGCCGACCAGCGCCGCGGTGCCGCCGGCGAGCGACCCGAACAGCCGGGCGTGCCCGTACTCGTAGCCGTTGGCGCGGCTCGCCCGCTCGCTGAACGCCTCCACGACGCCGACGCCCGAGTTCAGGCACAGGCTGAGGAACACGCCGCCGACGACGGCCGCCAGGTACTGGTCGACCCCGATCAGCGGCTGGAACACGAAGACGAAGAACGGCCCCATGCCCGCGGCGCAGAGCACGACGAACGCGAACAGGTACTTCCGGAACCCGAGGCGGTCCTGCAGGTAGCCGTAGATCGGCTGCAGCACGAGCGCGGTGATCGCCGAGACGGTGCTGACCACGCCGATCGCGCCGGTGCCCATGCCCTCGCGGGCCAGCCACAGCGGCAGGAACGTGAACGCGAGCTGCCAGACCGCGAAGTAGAAGAAGAACAGGCCGCCGTAGTTCCAGAAGACGCCGCGCTTCAGCGACTCCAGCGCGCTGGGGCGCTGCTCGGCGGGGGTGGTCGTCGTGCTCACTGCGGCTCTCCGGCGGGGGTGAGGACCTCGGTCGAGGTCGGGGTGGGGCGGGTGTCGGGCACAGGCGTGCCCCAGACGGGGTTGCCGTCCGCGTCGAACGGCAGCACCTGCGCGCGGGCGTGCCGGTTCGGGTCCCACAGGGGATCGCCGGTGATCTCCGTGTAGGTGCGGGCGTGGTAGACGAGCACCGGGGTGCCGTCGGGCAGCTCGGTGAACGAGTTGTGCCCCGGGCCGTACTGGCCCGCGGACGGGTCGGAGACGAACACCGGGTCGGGGCTCTTGGTCCACGACGCCGGGTCCAGCAGGTCGCTGCCGAGGTCGGCGGTGAGCACGCCCATCGCGTAGTCGATGCCCGTCGCGGCGCCCGAGTAGGTGAGGAAGACGCGGCCGTCGCGCACCAGGACCGACGGGCCCTCGTTCACCCAGAAGCCCCTGGTCTCCCAGTCGTACTCGGGCCGCGTGAGCAGAACGGCGGGCGTCGCGAGGGTCCACGGGTTCGCCATGCGGGCGATGTAGAGGTTCGAGTGCCCGCGGACCGCGAAGTCCTGCTGCGCCCAGACCAGGTACTGCTCGCCGTCGAGCACCACGCTGGTGGCGTCGAGGGCGAACGACTCCCAGCCGGTGTCCACCTGCCCGCGCTCGACCCACTCTCCCTCGAACGGGTCGTCGGCGGTGTTCTCCAGGACGAAGACCCGGTGGTTGAACGTCTCGGCCGACCCGGGGACGTCGGCGGTGCCGTGGTCGTCCGGCGCCGCGGCGAAGTAGACGTACCAGGCGCCGTGCACGCGGTGGATCTCCGGCGCCCAGATCAGGTGGGACATCGGCCCCTCGGCGTGCCGCTCCCAGATGGTCACCTCCGGCGCGGCCTGGAGGTCCTCGAGCCGCTCCGCGCGCCGCAGGACCACCCGGTCGTACAGCGGGTGCGAGCCCGTGAAGTAGTACTGCCCGTCGTGCCGCAGCACGCAGGGGTCCGCCCGCTGCAGCACCACCGGGTTGACGCCGACGCTGTCCGTCACTGCCGTCTCCTCGTCGAGACCCCGCCGGCCCGGCCGTCGGGGCGCACCTTCATCGTTGTATGTTAACGCTAACACAACCACGGCGACCGCCCGGGGACCGAGGTCCCGCCCGCACGCCGCACCGCGCACTCCGCACCTGCACCCCGCACCGCGCACCGCGGGTCCCGCGAGTGTGCACAAACCCGCGCGGAATGTCCCGGATGTCCCCCCGCTTCTGCACACTCGGCACGCTGCGCGGATCTGCGGGCCGGTCGCGGCACCCTGCAGGCGGGGCGCCGGTAGCCTGACCGGCGCACCTTCCGTCGACCAGTCCCTCGGACCAGCCCTCGGACCAGCCCTCGGACCGGTCCCTCGGGCCAGTCCTCGGACCAGCCCTCGGGCCAGTCCTCGGGCCAGTCCTCGGACCAGCCCTCGGGCCAGTCCTCGGACCAGTCCTCGGACCAGCCCTCGACCAGCACCGGAGCCGCACGATGCCCGTCCCCGTCGCCCCCGACGAGCCCAGCTCCCGCGCGGTCCCGGCAGGCGCACCCGCGGGGCGCTGGGCGCCCGGCGCCCGCGACTCCCGCATCCCGCCGCGCTGGCTGCCGCGCGCCCTGGTGATGGCCGTGGCCGCCGCGTTCGCCGGGATCCTGGTCTGGCGGGCCGCGTCGATGCTCGGCAACGTCCTGACCATCGTGATCATCTCGTGGTTCGTCGCCCTGGCGATGGAGCCGATGATCCTCTGGCTGGTCCGGCACGGCGTGAAGCGGACCCTGGCGACCGGCATCACGATGGTCGGCTCGCTGGTGGTCGGCATCGGCGTGCTGGCGCTGCTGGGCGGGCTGTTCGTGAGCCAGCTCGTCGACCTCGTGCAGTCCGTCCCGGGCTACTACGCCGACCTCCGCGAGCTCGCCGACGAGCGGTTCGACATCGCCCTGCCCGCGACGGACGAGCTGCTCAGCAACGCCGGCGACTACGTCGGCGACATCGCGCCCGGGGTCATCGGTGTCGGCACCTCGATCGCCGGCGGGGTGTTCACCGCCACCGCGGTGCTGCTGGTCGTCTACTACATGGCCAGCGCCGGCCCGAAGTTCCGCGCCGCCGTCTGCCGGTACCTCGCCCCGCACCGGCAGCGCGAGGTGCTGCGGCTGTGGGAGGTGTCCCAGGACAAGGTCGCGGGGTTCATCACCTCCCGCATCGTGCTCGCGGCGATCTCGACCGCCACGACGTGGCTGTTCCTGGTGCTGCTGGGCATCCCCTACGCGCTGCCGCTGGCCGTCTTCACCGGCCTGGTGTCGCAGTTCATCCCGACCGTCGGCACGTACATCGGCGGCGCCCTGCCGGTGCTCGTGGCGCTGACCGTCTCGCCGCTGCGGGCGCTGGCCGTGCTGGCGTTCATCATCGCGTACCAGCAGGTGGAGAACCTGTTCCTCACCCCGAAGGTGTCCCAGCGGTCGCTCGCACTCAACCCGGCGGTCGCGTTCCTGTCCGTGATCGCGTTCGGCGCGGTGTTCGGCCCGCTCGGCGCGTTCCTCTCGCTGCCGGTCGCCGCCACGATCCAGGCGGTGATGTCCACCTACGTCCGCCGGCACGAGCTGGTCGACTCGGCCCTGCTGCAGGACGAGGCCACCGGCCGCCGCCGCCCCGGGGACGAGACCGCGGCCGAGCACGGCACGGACCTGCCCGGCGAGGGCGAGCTGCGACCCCCGGTCGCGCCGCCCGCCGACCGCGCCTAGCGTCGGGCGGACCGGCGCCGACCAGGGCGCCCCGACGCCGCACGGAGGACGCATGACCGACGCGACCGACGACTGGATCCCCGACACCCCCGGCGAGGACCCCGACGCCGTGGACGCCGAGCCCGAGGTGGGCCTCGGCGGCGTCGACCGCGGGGACGACGTGGCCCAGGACCTCCAGGAGAACCTGGAGGACGGCGCCCTGACGGCCGAGCCGGACCCGGTCGAGCCCCCGGACTGACGCGCACGCCCGACCGGGGCCGTCGGGTGGACGGCCGCGACGGCCGCGCGCGGTGGCGTGCCGTCGCGGTCGTCCACCCGGCCGGCGGGCGGGGCCGCGGTCAGGCGTAGAAGACCGACTCGACGACGCCGCGGGCGCGGCGCGACGCCCGCAGCCAGGTGTCCTCGAGCTCCTGGCCCGAGCCGGAGGGGTAGCCCACCACCGCGGCCAGCCCCGCGACCACCTGCCGGTCGTGCGGCAGCACGTCGGCGTGGCCGGTCCGCCCGGTCCACAGCACCAGCGCGTCCCGCAGCCGCGACGCGAGGTCCCACGCCTCGACGAGCACCGCCGCGTCGTCCGCGCCGAGCAGCCCCGCCTCGCAGGCGGCGGTCAGGGCGTCGAGCGTCGACGTCGTGCGCAGGCCCGGCACGGCGTGCGCGTGCTGCAGCTGCAGCAGCTGCGCCGTCCACTCGACGTCGGCGATGCCGCCACGGCCGAGCTTGAGGTGCCGGGTCGGGTCGACCCCGCGCGGCAGCCGCTCCGCCTCGACGCGGGCCTTGATCCGCCGCACCTCCCGCACGGACGCCGGGTCGAGCCCGCCCGCCGGGTACCGCAGCGGGTCGACGAGCGCGACGAACCGCTCCCCCAGCGCCGCGTCCCCCGCGACAGGCCGCGCGCGCAGCAGCGCCTGGCTCTCCCAGACCAGCGACCAGCGCGCGTAGTACTCGGCGTAGGCGTCGAACGACCGCACGAGCGGCCCGTTGCGCCCCTCCGGGCGCAGGTCGGCGTCGACCTCGAGCACCGGCTCCGGTCCCACCGAGCCCAGCAGCGACCGCAGCCGGGTGGCGACGCCCGTGGCGAACTCCTGCGCGAGCACCGGCTCCGCACCCGGCAGCGGGTCGTGCACGAACAGCACGTCGGCGTCCGACGCGTAGCCCATCTCCCGACCGCCCAGCCGGCCCATCGCCACCACCAACAGCGCGGTGGGGTCCGCGTCGAGGCGCCGGGCCACGCGCTCCTCCCACGCCGCGACGCGCAGCGCGCCCGCGAGCAGCACGTCGGCGGTGGCGGTCAGGCTGCGGGACGCGCGGGTGCCGGTCACGACGCCCAGCACGTCGGCGGCCGCGGTCCGCGCGAGCTCCCGGCGGCGCAGCGCCCGCAGCGCCGTCACGGCCGGGACCGGCTCGCTCGCCCGGGTGAGCAGGGCGTCGGCCTCGGCGGCCAGGCGGTGCTGGCTGCGCGGCTCGAGCTCGGCGTCGTCGTCCAGCCAGACCACCGACTCCGGGGACCGGGCCAGCGCGTCCGCGACGTACCGGGAGGTCGACAGCGCGCGGGCGAGCCGCTCCGCGGCCGTCCCCGAGTCCCGGAGCAGCTTCAGGTACCAGTGGGTGCCGCCGAGCGCCTCGGACAGCCGGCGGAACGCGAGCAGGCCGCCGTCGGGGTCCGGGCCGTCGGCGAACCAGCCGAGCATCACCGGCAGCAGCTGGCGCTGGATCGACGCGCGCCGGGACACGCCCTCGGTCAGCGCGGCGATGTGCCGCACCGCGCCGGCGGGGTCGCGGTACCCGATGGCGGCCAGCCGCTCCCGCGCCGGCTCCGGGGCGAGGCTCACCTCCGCCGCGGACAGCTGGGCCGTGGCGGGGAGCAACGGCCGGTAGAACAGCTCCTCGTGCAGGTGCCGCACGTCGCGGCGCACCTGGCGCCAGCGCTCCAGCAGCCCCTCGGCACCCTCCGCCCGCATCCCGACCGAGCGCGCGAGCCGGCGCAGGTCCGGCTCGGCCGTCGGCATCAGGTGGGTGCGGCGCAGCCGGTACAGCTGGACGCGGTGCTCGATGGCCCGCAGGAACCGGTAGCAGACGGCCAGCTGCCCGGCGTGCTCGCGCCCGACGTACCCGGCGGCCGAGAGCGCGGCCAGCGCGGTCAGGGTGTTGCCGCTGCGGATCTCCGGGTCCGCGCGGCCGTGCACCAGCTGCAGGAGCTGGACCGTGAACTCGACGTCGCGCAGCCCGCCCACCCCGAGCTTGATCTGCCGGTCCGCCTCCGCAGCGGGCAGGTGCTGCTCGACCCGCCGGCGCATCGCCTGCGAGTCGGCGACGAAGTTCTCCCGCCGCACCGCCTGCCAGACCATCGGGTTGGTCAGCTCGACGTACGCGCGCCCGAGCGCGCGGTCCCCGGCCAGCGGCCGGGCCTTGAGCAGCGCCTGGAACTCCCAGGTCTTGGCCCAGCGCTCGTAGTAGGACCGGTGCGACTCGAGCGTGCGCACCAGCGGGCCGTCCTTGCCCTCGGGGCGCAGCGCGGCGTCGACCGGCCACAGCGCCGGCTCGCCGGACGGCCCGCCGCACGCCCGGGCCAGCGCGGTCGCGAGCCGGGTGCCGGCGGCGAGCGCGGCGGCCTCGTCGGCGCCCTCGGCGGGCTCGGCCACGTACACGACGTCGACGTCGCTGACGTAGTTCAGCTCGCGGCCGCCCGTCTTGCCCATGCCGATCACCGCGAGCCGGACGCCCGCGCCGTGGTCGTCGAGCTCCGCGCGGGCCAGGGCGAGCGCCGCCTCCAGCGCGGCGGCGGCCAGGTCGGCGAGCGCGGCGGCGACCCCCGGCAGCCGGGTCAGCGGCTCCCCGCAGGTGAGGTCCGTGGCGGCGATCCGCAGCAGCCGCTGCCGGTAGGCGCGGCGCATCGCGTCGACGCCGTCCGCCCCCGCGACGGTGGCGACCGGGTCCGCCGCGTCCGGGTCGGCACCGACCGCGGTGAGCAGCTCGGCCCGCACCTGCTCGACGGGGACCCCCGTGCCGGAGGTCTCGTCCAGCACGACGTCCAGGTGCTCGGGGTGCGCGCACAGGTCGTCGCCCAGGGCCACGGACGCGCCGACGACGGCCAGCAGCCGGTCCCGGCCGTCGCCGCCGTCGCGCAGCGCCGCGGCCAGCCGGTCCCGGCGAGCGCCGTCGCGCTCGACGGCGCCGGCGATCTTCGCGAGCGACAGCAGCGCCTGGTCGGGGTCGGCGGACTCGGCCAGCGCCGGGACGAGCTCCTCGACCTCCGGCACGAGCGCCACCAGCGCGGCGTCGGCGAGCAGCCGCTCCGCGCGCGCGACGTCCGCGAACCCCGCGCGGGTCAGCCGACCCGCGAGCGTGCTGCCCCGACCGACCGACGTGCTCACGCCACCGACCGTACGCTCAGAGCATCGGGAGGAAGCGGCGCAGCTCGTACGGCGTGACCTGCGCGCGGTACTCCTCCCACTCCTGCCGCTTGTTCCGCAGCACGAAGTCGAAGACGTGCTCGCCCAGGGTCTCGGCGACGAGCTCGGACTTCTCCATCACGGCGATCGCGGCCTCGAGGCTCGCCGGCAGCGGCTCGATGCCCAGCGCGCGGCGCTCGGCGTCGGTCAGCTCCCACACGTCGTCGTCGGCGCCCTCGGGCATCTCGTAGCCCTCCTCGACGCCCTTGAGCCCGGCCGCGAGCAGCACGGCGAACGCGAGGTACGGGTTGGTGGCCGAGTCGACCGCGCGGTACTCGATGCGCGCCGAGTTGGACTTGCCCGGCTTGTACATCGGCACCCGCACCAGCGCGGACCGGTTGTTGTGGCCCCAGCAGACGTACGACGGCGCCTCGGCACCGCCCCACAGCCGCTTGTACGAGTTGGTGAACTGGTTCGTCACCGCGGTGATCTCGGCGGCGTGCCGCAGCAGCCCCGCGATGAACGAGCGCGCCGTCTTGGACAGCTCGAGGTGCCCGCCGGGCTCGTGGAACGCGTTCCGGTCGCCCTCGAACAGCGACAGGTGGGTGTGCATGCCCGAGCCGGGCTGGTCGGCCAGCGGCTTCGGCATGAACGAGGCGTACACGCCCTGCTCGAGCGCGACCTCCTTCACCACCGTGCGGAAGGTCATGATGTTGTCGGCCGTCGTCAGCGCGTCGGCGTACCGCAGGTCGATCTCGTTCTGGCCCGGGCCGGCCTCGTGGTGCGAGAACTCCACCGAGATGCCCATCGACTCGAGCATCGTGATGGCGGCGCGCCGGAAGTCGTGCGCCGTGCCGCGCGGCACGTGGTCGAAGTAGCCGCCCTGGTCGACGGGGACCAGCGGCTGGGACGGGTCGGCCGGGGCGTCGAACAGGTAGAACTCGACCTCGGGGTGCGTGTAGAAGGTGAAGCCCTTGTCGCTCGCCCGGGACAGCGCGCGCTTGAGCACGTTGCGGGAGTCGGCCAGCGACGGCTCGCCCTCGGGCGTGAGGATGTCGCAGAACATCCGCGCGGTGCCGTGCCGCTCGCCGCGCCACGGGAGCACCTGGAACGTCGTCGGGTCGGGCTTGGCGATCATGTCCGCCTCGTACACCCGCGTGAGGCCCTCGATCGAGGAGCCGTCGAACCCGATCCCCTCCGAGAACGCGGACTCCAGCTCGGCCGGCGCGACGGCCACCGACTTGAGGGTCCCGAGCACGTCGGTGAACCAGAGCCGGATGAAACGGATGTCGCGCTCCTCCACGGTGCGGAGGACGAACTCCTGCTGCCTGTCCATGCGGTACATCCTGCCTGATCCCGCAAGGACCGTGGCGCCGCACGCGCCGCTCGCCCGGGTGCGTCCGCCCGAATAGGCTCGCAGCCATGTCCGACCAGCCCGGCACCTCCGCCGCCACCCCCTCGGAGGGCCGCCCGCTGCGGGTCGCCCTCGCCCAGATCGACACCTGCGTCGGCGACCTCGCCGGCAACACCGCCGCCGTCCTGGAGTGGGCCCGCAAGGCCGCCGAGGCGGGCGCCGACCTGGTGGCGTTCCCCGAGATGACGGTCACCGGCTACCCGATCGAGGACCTCGCGCTGCGCGCCTCGTTCCGCCGCGGCGCGGAGCACGCGCTGTCCGACCTCGCGGCGGCGCTGGCCGACGCAGGGCTCGGCGACCTCACGGTGGTCGTCGGCAGCGTGGGCGAGCGCACCAGCCGCGAGCACGACGGCGCGCCGGCCCGGCCGACCAACCAGGCGGTCGTGCTGCGCCACGGGCTCGCGCAGCAGCGGTACGACAAGCACCACCTGCCCAACTACGGCGTGTTCGACGAGTTCCGGATCTTCGCCCCGGGCGGCGAGCCGACCGCGCTGGACGTCGCCGGTCGCCGCGTCGGCCTGCTGATCTGCGAGGACATCTGGCAGGACGGCCCCGTCGCGGAGCTGTCGGACGACGACCTGGACCTGCTGCTCGTGATCAACGGCTCGCCGTTCGAGGAGGGCAAGGGCCACATCCGCACGGAGCTCGCCGGCCGCCGCGCCGCCGAGGTCGCCGCCCCGGTCGCTTACGTGAACATGGTCGGCGGCCAGGACGACCTGGTGTTCGACGGCGGCTCGTTCGTCATCGGCCCGGACGGCACGGTGCTCGCGTCGGCACCGCAGTTCGTCGAGCACCTGCTGGTCTGGGACGTGCCCGTCCGCGGCACGGAGCCGGCGCGTGGCGAGCTCGCGGCCCCGCTCGACCCGGACGAGGAGATCTACCGGGCGCTCGTCACCGGGCTGGCCGGCTACGTCCGCAAGAACGGCTTCCGGTCCGTCGTGCTCGGCATGTCCGGCGGCATCGACTCCGCGCTGGTGGCGGCCATCTCGGCCGACGCGATCGGCGGCGCCCACGTCGTCGGCGTCTCGATGCCGTCGCGCTGGTCGTCCGACCACTCGAAGGACGACGCGCTGGACCTCGCGCAGCGGGTCGGCGCCGACTACCGGGTGCAGGCCATCAAGCCGATGGTCGACGCGTTCGAGGGCGAGATGGCCCTCGACGGCGTCGCTGCCGAGAACCTCCAGGCCCGGGTCCGCGGGGTCATCCTCATGGCGCTGTCCAACGCCGAGGGCCACCTGGTGCTCGCCACGGGCAACAAGACCGAGCTCGCCGTCGGGTACTCCACCATCTACGGCGACGCCGTCGGCGGGTACGCCCCGCTCAAGGACGTCGACAAGTCCCGCGTCTGGGCGCTGGCGCGGTGGCGGAACAACCACGCGGTCGACGCCGGGCTCGTCCCGCCGATCCCCGAGAACTCGATCACCAAGCCGCCGTCGGCCGAGCTGCGCCCGGGGCAGACCGACCAGGACTCGTTGCCGCCGTACGACCTGCTGGACCAGGTGCTCGACGCCTACGTGGAGCACGCCGAGGGCCGCGCGGAGCTGCTCGCGCGCGGGTTCGACGCCGAGATCGTCGACAAGGTGCTCTCCCTGGTGGACCGCGCCGAGTGGAAGCGCCGGCAGTACCCGCTCGGCCCCAAGGTCACGGCCCTGGCGTTCGGCCGGGACCGTAGGCTGCCGATCACCACGCGCTGGCGCGAGCCCGTGGCCACCGCCGCCTCGGCGGAGGCCACCGAGCGCGCGACCGGCACGACCACCGACCCCGTGGAGCAGCACTGATGTCCGAGCAGTCCACCCCGGGCACCTCCGACGCCCCGGCGACCCCGCCGCGGCGCGTCCGGGTGCACCACCTCGCGGAGGCCAAGCAGCGCGGCGAGAAGCTGACGATGCTCACCGCCTACGACTTCGCGACCGCCCGCATCTTCGACGACGCCGGCATCGACCTGCTCCTCGTGGGCGACTCCATCGGCAACACGATGCTCGGCCACGCGTCGCCGATCCCCGTGACGGTCGACGAGATGATCCCGCCGACCCGCGCCGTGGTGCGCGCCTCGCGCCGCGCGCTGGTCGTCGCGGACCTCCCGTTCGGGTCCTACGAGTCGGGCCCGGCGCAGGCGCTGGCCACGGCGTCCCGGTACCTCAAGGAGGCCGGCGCGCACGCGGTGAAGTTCGAGGGCGGCGTCCGCGTCGCCCCGCAGATCCGCGCGCTCACCGACGCCGGCATCCCCGTCGTCGGGCACCTCGGGTTCACCCCGCAGTCCGAGAACACCCTCGGCGGGCACCGGGTGCAGGGCCGCGGCGACGAGGCGGCGGAGCGGCTCGCGGAGGACGCGCTCGCCGTCCAGGAGGCCGGCGCGGTCGCGGTCGTGCTCGAGATGGTGCCCGCGCCGGTGGCGGCCCGGGTCACGGAGATCCTGCACATCCCCACGATCGGCATCGGCGCCGGCGCCGAGTGCGACGGGCAGGTCCTGGTGTGGACCGACATGGCCGGCATGGCCGACTGGTCGCCGCGGTTCGCCAAGGTGTTCGCCCCCGTCGGGCAGCTGCTCGGCGAGGCGGCGCGCGCCTACGCCGACGAGGTGCGCGGCGGCCGGTTCCCCGACGCCGACCACTCGTTCCTCAGCTGAGCCGCACCGGTCCCGGCCGGCCGGGCACGCGCACGCCCGGCCGGGTCGTCGGCACGGTGGCGGCGGTGGTCGTCGTGCTCGCGCTGCTGGTCGTCCTGGTGGCGCCCGACCGGGTCGGGCTCGCGGCGCGGACGCCGTTCGCGCAGCTCGTCGCGCTGCGCGGGCTGGTCGCCGTGCTGCTGGTCGGCGCCGCCGCCCTGCTGCTCGGGTCCGTCGGCGGGTTCAACCAGATCGCGCGCCGCGCCGGCCTGACCCCGCGGCGCTGGGCGCTGCCGCTCACCGTCGCCGGGCTGCTCGTGGGCGGTGCGGGCGCGCAGGGCGTGGTGCTCGCCGGCCGCGGCCTCGACGGCTCCGGGCCCGGGCGGGCCGACGACGCCGACCTGGTGGTGCTCTCGTTCAACACCTTCGGCGTGGTGGGCCCCGACGCCCTCACCGGGCTGGTGCTCGCGCAGGACGCCGACGTCACCGTCCTGGCGGAGACCTCGGCCGGCACGGCCAGCGCCGTCGCCGACGCGCTCACCGCGGCCGGCCGCCCGACGACCGCGCTGGCGGCGGACGCGGCCGGCACCCGGGTCGACGGCGTCGCCCTCCTGCTGCGAGACTCGCTCGGCCCCTACACCCAGGACGACGGCGGTCTGCCGGCGACGGAGCTCGGCACGTTCGCCGCGCTGCCCGACGACGCCGGCGCGCCCGGGCCGCTGGTCGCCGCCCACACACGCGCGCCGTCCGCGGAGACCTCGATGCCGGACTGGCGGGCCCACGCCGCCGGCATCGCCGCGGTCTGCCGGTCGACGCCCGGGGTGGTCGTGGCGGGCGACCTCAACGCCACGCTGGACCACCCGGGGCTCGACGACCTCGGGCCGTGCGTCGACGCCGCCGCCGAGGCCGGCGCCGCGGGGCTCGGGACCTGGCCCGCCGACGTGCCGCGGGTCCTGGCGGCGCCCATCGACCACGTGCTGGTCGACGCGCGCGTCTGGCGGGTCACCGGCTTCGCCGCGCTGCCCGCCGTGGGCGCCAGCGACCACCGCCCGGTCGTCGCCCACCTGACCCGCCGCTGACCCGCGGTGCGCTGCCGGGGACCCGCACCGGCGCGGTGACGCTCCCCGCCGCCGCGGCCCCCTAGTCTCGACGCCATGCGCCGCCACGTCACCGACGACCCGCCGCGCGCCGCGCACCCCGACGGCGCCGCGCCGGCGTCGGCCCGGGCGGTCGCCGCCGGCGCGGCCCGTCCGGCGCGCACCGGTCGCGCCCCCGCGGCGCCGCCCCGCCTGCGCCTGACGCGCCGGGGCGTCGTGGTCCTCGGCACCGCGGCCGTCGTGCTCCTCGGGGTCCTGGTCGCCCTCGTGGTGCTGGTGACCCGGCTCGTCGGCGGCGGACCCGAGCCCCGGGCCGTCCCGGATCCGGTCCCGGTCCTCGTGCCGGTCTGCGACCCGGACCCGGCGCTCACGCAGAACTGCTGGCCGGCGATCATGGAGGGGAACGACCCGCGGCTGGAGGTGTCGCCCTGGGTGACCGGGCGGCTGCTCGCGGGGGACGTCCGCACCGTGCTGGAGCACGTCGCCACGCGGTTCGACGCCGAGGTGGAGCCGGTCGACGTCGACAGCTCCTGGGGCTGGGCCTACCGCTCGGTCCGGGGCGAGGAGGACGAGCACGGCGGGGACGGCGGGCTGTCCAACCACGCCTCCGGCACCTCGATCGACCTGAACGCGACGGAGCACCCGCTGGGGGCCACCGACACGTTCTCCGACGACGAGCTCACGGCGATCCGGGCGATCCTGGCCGAGGTCGCGCCGGTGGTCGCCTGGGGCGGGGACTTCGGCGGCCGGGCGGACGAGATGCACTTCGAGATCGTCGGCGACCCCGCGGCGGTCGCCGAGGTGGCGGCGCGCCTGCGCGGCGAGCCCGCGACCGGCTGACGGGGCGTCAGCGCTCCCGCCGGTCCTCCTCGTCCCACGCCTCGCTGCGGGACCGGGCCTTCTCCAGCGCGTGCTGCGCCGCCTCGCGCGTCGGGTACGGCCCCATCAGGTGCGACCAGGTGGACTGCTTGCCCTGCTCGACCTGGCCGGTCTCGGTGTTGTAGTAGAACTCGTCGGCCACGGCGTCCTCCTGCGGGCATCCGGTCGCTGTCCTGGGCCCTCCGGCTGCCCGGAGCGCGCGCTGTCCTTCGTAGACTGCCAGGTATGACGTCCGTGCACGCGCCGAGGCCGGCGCTCGTCCCGGGGAGGGTCGGCCCCCGCCGGCCGGTCCCCGCAGCCATCCCCCGCCCCGAGTACGTCGACCGGCCCGCGCCGACCCCGTACACGGGCAGCGACGTCGTCGCGCCCGAGGTCGTGGACCGGATCCGGGTCGCCGCGCGCATCGCCGCGCAGGCGCTGGCGGAGGTCGGCCGGCACGTGGCCCCGGGCGTCACCACGGACGAGCTGGACCGGATCGGCCACGAGTTCCTCCTGGACCACCAGGCGTACCCGTCGACGCTCGGCTACCGCGGGTTCTCCAAGTCGCTGTGCACCTCGGTCAACGAGGTGATCTGCCACGGGATCCCCGACTCGACGGTGCTCGAGGACGGCGACATCGTCAACGTCGACATCACCGCCTACGTCGGCGGCGTGCACGGCGACAACAACGCGACGTTCGGCGTCGGCGAGCTCGACGAGGAGTCCCGCCTGCTGGTCGAGCGCACCCGCGAGGCCCTGGAACGCGGCATCAAGGCCGTCCGGCCCGGCCGCGAGGTCAACGTGATCGGCCGGGTCATCGAGAAGTACGCGTCCCGGTTCGGCTACGGCGTGGTCCGCGACTACACCGGCCACGGCGTCGGCGAGGCGTTCCACTCCGGGCTCGTCATCCCGCACTACGACGCGGCCCCGCAGTACGACCGGATCATCGAGCCCGGGATGGTGTTCACCATCGAGCCGATGCTCAACCTCGGCACCGCCGACTGGACGACGTGGGACGACGGGTGGACCGTGGTCACCGCGGACCTGCGTCGCAGCGCGCAGTTCGAGCACACCCTGCTGGTCACCGACACCGGAGCGGAGATCCTCACACTCCCATGAACCACCACAAGAACCCCACGACGGCGTTCGGCATCGACATCGGCGGCTCGGGCATCAAGGGTGCCCCCGTCGACCTGGCCACCGGCGAGTTCTCCGCCGAGCGCGTCCGCATCCCCACGCCCCAGCCCGCCACGCCCTCCGCCGTCGCGGAGACGGTGGTCGAGCTGGTCCAGCGGTTCGACCTGCCCGCGGACGCCGCCATCGGCGTGACGTTCCCGGCGGTCGTGCAGCACGGCGTCGCCCGGTCCGCCGCCAACGTCGACGGGTCCTGGATCGGCACCAACATCGAGCACGTCCTCGGCGACGCGCTCGGCCGTCCGGTGCTCGCCGTCAACGACGCGGACGCCGCCGGGTACGCCGAGACGCTGTACGGCGCCGCGCGGTCGACGTCGGGCGTGACGTTCATCTGCACGCTCGGCACCGGTATCGGCACCGCCATCGTCGCCGACGGCGTGCTCGTGCCCAACCTCGAGCTCGGCCACCTCGAGATCGACGGCCACGACGCGGAGTCCCGGGCGGCCGACTCGGCCCGCGAGCGCGACGACCTCGACTTCCCGCAGTGGGCCGAGCGGCTGCAGCGGTACTTCGGCGTCATCGAGGACCTGTTCTGGCCGGACCTCATCGTCGTCGGCGGCGGGGTGAGCAAGCACCACGAGAAGTTCCTGCCGCTCCTGCACCTGCGGGCGCCGATCGTCCCGGCGCAGCTGCGCAACGCCGCCGGCATCGTCGGCGCGGCGGCGCTGGCCGCACGGGCCGGCACGCCGGTCGCGGGCGTCCGCGGCGACTGAGCCCCGTCCCGGCCCGTCGCCCCGTCCGGTATCGCCTGGACGGGGCGCCGGTCGCGTCCTACGGTCGCGGCATGGGACTCGTGGTGAGCCAGCTGACGATCGACGCGCGCGACCCGCAGGCCCTCGCCCGCTGGTGGGCCGAGGTGCTGGGGTGGCAGGTGGGCGAGGAGGACGACGAGGAGGTCGAGCTCGCGCCGGCGGACGGGTCCGCCACCGAGTGGCTGTTCTGCCGGGTGCCCGAGGGCAAGCAGGGGAAGAACCGGCTGCACGTCGACGTACGGCCCCCCGACGGCTCGGACCAGGCGACGGAGCTCGACCGGCTCCTGGCGCTCGGCGCGAGCCCCGTGGACGTCGGCCAGGGGCCCGAGGTCACCTGGCACGTGCTCGCCGACCCGGAGGGCAACGAGTTCTGCCTCCTGCGCTCGACGCCGGCCGAGCTGGCGGCGCTCGACGCCGGCTCCTGACCGGCTCGCCCCCGACTCCCCGGGATGCGGTGCCGTGGTACCGGGCATAGCGTCGAGGAGACGCAGAAACCCGTCTCCAGGAGGACACATGGGACTCGACGACAAGATCTCCAACGCCGCTGAGAAGGCCGCCGGCAAGGTCAAGGAGGCCACGGGTCGCGCCTCGGACGACGAGCGCCTCGAGGCGGAGGGCCGCGGCGACCAGTCGAAGGCCGACATCAAGGACGCCGGCGAGAAGGTCAAGGACGCCTTCAAGCACTGACGTGCGCGCCGCCACGCCCCGTCCCGGGTCCCCGGGGCGGGGCGTCGTGCTGCCGGGGCGGGTGAGATCTCTCAGGCCGGGGGCGGCAGCGTCCGGACGGGGGCGCGGAACCTCGGCTCCCCCGCGGACGGCTCCGGCGACGTCCACTCCCCGGCCTGCTCCAGCCCGACGACGTCCAGGTGCAGCCGGACGATGTCCCCGAGCGGCAGCGGGAAGTCCGGCGAGGTGGTCCGGCTCTCCGCCATCGGCGCCCCCGCGTCGTCGACGAGGGTCAGCGTCCAGGTGACCGCTCCCGGGCCCGCGGGGACCGGCGAGTGCACGTCGAGGTGGCGGGCCCGAGCGGCCTCGGCGCCGCTCAGCGCGGCGATCCGGGGCAGGCGTCGGCGTGTCACGGCCCCTCCTGCGGTGGTGCGTCCTGCGGGCCGCCTGCTCCAGCCCGGGTGCCCAGCGTGGCGCCTGACCAGGTCGTTCGCTGGGACCTCGGTCCTACGCGTGTCCGGCGCGGTCGACGCTCACCCCTCCCCGCGCGCGGGCGTCAGAGCCGGGGCGGAGACTGCCGCCGTGAACCTCGCGCAGACCGTCCCGGGCGGCATGTCCCGGCTGCGCGCCGCCGTCCCCCTGCTCAACGCGCACCCGGTGCCGCCCGGCACCCACCACGACGTGGACCGGCCGATCCCGGTGACCGTCACGCTGCGCTGGGCGAGCGGGACCGAGCGCCTGGACACGCTCGCGGTCGAGTGGACCGCCGCGCTCGTGCGCGTGCGGATCGCGGACCTGCGCGTGATGACCGGCGCGGTGTGGGTCCCGGCGACCGACGTCCGGCGGCGCGCCTGCGGCTGACGGCGACCCCGCCGGACCGGTGCCCGGGCGTCGCGTGCCGGGCGCGGCGGGTCAGGACAGGCGTTCCAGCGTCACCGCGGCCCGGTGCCGGCGCGCACCGCCCGGGCGCTGGACGCCCCAGGAGAGCACGCCGCGCGCCACGGTCCCGACGTCGTCGGGCACCGCCCCGTCGTAGTGGGCTCCCGGGTCGCTCGTCAGCTTCTCCGCGAGCTCGTGGACGCTGGGGCTGTCGGCCGCCACGTCCTCCGCGAGCCGGGTCATCCTGAATCGTGCTCTGGTCATCACGGGCTCCCTCGCCGGTGCTCCGAAGCGCCCCCACCTCGACCCCTCCAGGATACGGCGCGGGGGCGCGCCCGGCGGTACTCAGGTCTTCGGGTCTGCGGTCGGCCGGTACGCGACGCCGAGCCCGCCCGCGATCGCGCCGAGCACCGACGACACCACCCCGCAGGTGGCCAGGATCCGCTGCATGTCCGTGGTCTCGAGCCAGATCGGCGCGAGCCCGCTGACCAGCAGGACGGCCCAGGAGGTGATCAGCAGCACGAAGTACGTGATCGTCCGCAGGCGCGGCGGGATCGAGGGGCGCTCGACGGCCGCAGGCGCGCGGCCCGTCCCCTCGAGGGGCGGGCGGGCCGGGCCGGGTGGGCTGGAGAGCCGGGGCGAGCCTGCACGGGCTGCGGGAGCCTGCGTGGGCTGCGTCGGCCCTGCGACGGGCGGGACGGACACGAGCAGCAGGTGCCGCGGGTGGCCGTCGAGCGGTTCTGCGGGCGCTGCGTGCGGGAGGGTGTCGGTCACGGCACCCACCTCCTCCGTCGGACGGACGAGCGGGCGTCCCCGCCCCACCTCCGCCGGGGCCCTGAGGACGCGCGTCCCTTTTGTCGGAATGATCCCACTCGCCCTCTCGTCCGGCGCCTCCCGCACGGAAATTCTCGAACTCGCGGTGGACCTGCCACGACGTCGCTCCCGGGCGGTTCCGAGGGGCACGACGGGGATGCAGCGCCCCGAACCGGCGTTTACGTTCGAGGTGTCCGAAGCGCCACCCCCTCGTCCAGGAGGAGTCCCATGACGAAGCGCCTGTGGATCACGACCACCGCTGCCGCGGTCGGGCTCGTCGCCACCTCGGCGCCCGCACTGGCCGCGGACCCGTCGTCCGCCGGGACGCTCGAGTCCCAGGCCGCACCCGCCGCGCTGTACGCGCCGGTCGCCGAGGCCGCCGCGGTCGCCGCGCCCGACGTGGAGGCGGCCGAGCAGGCCGTCCTCGCGCGGACCAACCAGGTGCGGGCCGCCGAGGGCGCGGCCCCGCTCACCCGGAGCACCGCGATCGACGCGGTCGCCGAGGCCTGGGCCGCGCACATGGCCACGACCGGCGACTTCCGCCACAACCCGGACTTCTTCCGGCAGATCCCGCCGGGCTGGCGGACGGCCGGGGAGAACATCGCCATGAACTCGTACGACCCGGCGGCGCTGATCACCCAGTGGGAGAACTCCCCCGGGCACCGCGCGAACCTGGTGAACCCCGCGTTCACGGCCATCGGCATCGCGGTGGTCGAGCACGGCGGCCTCTCCTACGGCGTGCAGGTCTTCGGCGGCTACTGAGCCGACCCGCGTCGTCCACGACCCGTGCTCCCCGGCGCCTCACGGCCCGGGGAGCACGCCGGTGCCACTGCCGTCAGCGCCGTGGTGCCAGCCGGTAGTGCAGGCGGAGCACGGGGAGAGCGCCGAGCGCGAGCCGGTGGTCCGTGCGGAGCACGCCCTCGTCGTCCTCGGCGACGTGGAACTCCTCGTGCACCGGGATCCGCCGGGCCCAGCAGCCCGACGGCCGGTCGACGACCAGGTAGGCACCGGGCGCACCCCACGGCCCCGCGCCGGACGTCAGCCGGAGCCCGCCGCCCGGCGTCGTGGTCGGGCGCAGCAGCACCACCAGCCGCCCGTGGGGCAGGGGGAACGTCACGCGGATCGCGGGCTCGCCGGACGCGGGCAGCCGGACCACCCCGTACAGGCCGCTGAACACGATGCGGCCCGTGGCACGCAGCCGCCGCAGCCACAGCGCGCCGACCTGCTCGCCGTCCCGCAGCAGCGGGGTGACGGCGCTGGACATGCCGTGCGCGAGGTCCAGCGAGCGCATCGGCAGCGCGAGCTGGTCCAGCCGGCGCGCGAACAGCGCCGCGACCGCCCAGCCGAACGGCCACGCCCACGGCGACCACCCGACCCAGGCGTCGAGCCGCCAGCCCGACGTCCGCTCGTAGAAGTCCCGGACCGGTGCCGCGAGGGCGGCCGCGTCGAACCCCGGCCGGTCGAGCGCGGACACCGACGCGAGCAGCCCGCGATCCGGTGCGGCGTCGGGTCCGTGCCGGACCACCGCGCCGAGCCGCTCCGCCTCACCGGCGAGCCAGGCGTCGCCGACACGCGCCACGTCGCCGACCGGCCCCTGCAGCCACGGGGTCCGGCCGAGGTCGACGCGCCGCCCCGTCGCCCGCACCCACAGCCGCGTCGTCCCGTCCAGCCAGCGCCACGTCACCCCCGGATCCTCGCACCCGGCCGGGTTCGGCGTGCCCGGTTCCGCCGCCTACGATGCAGCGCGTGCTCATCCTGCTGCCGCCCTCCGAGGGGAAGACCGCGCCCGTGCGCGGCGCCGCCCTCGACCTGACCACGCTGTCCTCCCCCGGGCTCACCGCGACCCGCGAGACGGTCCTCGACGCCCTGGTGGCGGCGAGCGCGCGGCCCGACGCGGTCGAGGTGCTGGGCGTCGGCGCGGGCATCGCGGACGAGGTCGCGCGCAACGTCGAGCTCCGGTCGGCACCCACCGCGGAGGCCCGGCGCGTGTACACCGGCGTGCTGTACGCCGCCGCGGGCCTGGACCGCCTGACCCCGGCCGCCCGCCGCCGGGCCGCCGACGCCGTGCGCGTCGTGTCGGGGCTGTGGGGCCTGGTCGGGCCGGAGGACCGCATCCCCGCCTACCGCCTGTCGATGGGGGTCGACCTGCCCGGTACCGGCCCGCTCGCCGCGGTGTGGCGCGAGCCGCTGCGCGCGGAGCTCGACGCGCGCGCGACCACGGGCGAGCTCGTGGTCGACTGCCGGTCTGCGACCTACCTGGCCGCCTGGAAGCCGCCGCGCGCGACCCAGCGGTCCTGGGTGCAGGTGCGGGTGCTGCGCGAGGTCGCCGGGACGCGGTCCGTGGTGTCGCACCACGCGAAGCACACCCGCGGCGTGCTGACCCGGCACCTGGTGAGCCGGCGCGGCACGGCGCCCGCGACCCCGCGTGACCTCGAGCGGGTCGCCCGTGAGCTCGTCAGCACGGAGCTGCTGGCCGTCGAGCTGGACGCGCCGGCGAGCGGCGCCGCGACGCTCTCCCTCGTGGTGGCCTGACCCGTCGGCCGCCGGACGGCGCCGGTTACGGTGGACCACCGCGGCGATCGCCGACGGACGACGAGCAGGGGGCACCGCGCATGCGACGGACGAGCACCGCCCGCGTCGCGGCGCTGGTCGTCGCCTTGGTTCGGGTGCGGGCGGGCGTGCGGGGCGCGAGCGGCGGGGCTCCCGCCGCGGTGGCCGCCCCCGGGGCGGCGGCGCCGCGCCCGACGGCCACGCCCTCGACCTCGGCGTCCACGGCCCCCACCTCGGTGCCGACGCCGACGCCGACGCCGACGGTCCCGCAGCCCACCGGCACGCCCGCGCCGGTACCCACCCCCACGTCCGCGGAGACGGTGGCGCCGCCCGCGCCGACCCCGACCGGCACCGCGACCGCGACGCCGCCCGCGACCGACGAGGACGACGCCGGCTCCTCCGACGCACCGGTGCGCCGGTTCGCCTCCCCGCCCGCCGTGACGACGTCGTCGACGCCGTGGGCGGAGCTGCTGGCCGCGCTCGCCGTCGTCGTCGCCGGGGCCGTCGCCGTCGTGGCGCTGAGCACCCGGCGGGCCCGCGACGCGACGCCGGCGGAGGCGGCCCCGCACGTCGCGGACGGGGATCCCGCCACGCCGGCCGAGCTGCTGCGGCTGCTCGTCGACGCCGGCGAGGCCATGGTCGACGCAGGACACACGGTGTCGTCCGTCGCGGACACGCTCGCGGACATCGCGGTCGCGCACGGCGGCGCCGGGGCCGAGACGGTCGTCCTTCCGACCGCGCTGCTCGTCACGGTCCCCGACGGCGACGGCGTCGCGACCGCCGCGGTGTCCACGGGGCGCCGGCCGTTGCTGCTGCACCAGGTCGACGACCTCGCCGACGTGCTCCGCGACGCCACCACCGGGGACGTGCCACCCGCCAGGACCACGGCCGCGATCGCGTTCCTGCGGGCCGCCTCGCCGCCGTTCGGGACGATGGCCCGGCTCGGCGGCTACCTGATGCTGTCCGTCGGGCTGGCGGCGCTCCTCGGCGGGTCCTGGGTCGACCTGCTGGTGGCAGGCGCGCTCGGCCTCGCGGTCGGCGCGCTGCAGCTCGCCGTGGGGCCGGTGCCCAGCGGCATCGAGGTGGTGCAGACGGTCGCCGTGGCGTTCGCCGTGTCGATCGCGGTGCTGCTCGCGGCGCGGGTCGTGCCGGACCTCGGCGTGCTGCCGGCACTGGTGGCCCCGCTGGTGCTGTTCCTGCCCGGCGGGCTGCTGACCACGGGGGTGATCGAGCTGGCCACCGGGCAGATGCTGTCGGGCGGCGGCCGGGTCGCGGCCGGGACGATGCAGCTGGTGCTGCTCGCGGGCGGCATCGTCGCGGCGGCGGCGCTGGTCGGCGTCCCGGCGGTCGACCTCGCCGGAGGCGGGCAGGCGCTCGGGCCGATCGCACCGTGGATCGGCGTGGTGCTGTTCGGCGTGGGCACCGTGGTGTTCCGCTGCGGCCGGCCGCGCACCGTCGGGTGGGTGGTCGTCGTGCTGTCCGTCGCGTACGGCGCGCAGGTGCTCGGCGACGCGCTGCTCGGTGGCGTGCTGTCGGCGTTCGTCGGCGCGCTGGCGATGACGCCGGTCGCCCTGGCCGTCGCGCGGTTCCCGTCGGGTCCGTCCCCGCTCGCGTCGTTCCTGCCCGCGTTCTGGATGCTGGTGCCGGGAGCCCTCGGTCTGGTCGGCGTGACCAGCCTCCTGGAGGGCGACAGCTCCGGGGTGTCGACGCTGGTGACGACGGTCGCGACGATGGTGGCGATCGCGTTCGGCGTGGTGCTCGGCCTCGCCGCGACGCGGGCGCTGCCCGGGCCCGCGCGGCGTCAGGGGTCGGTCGGCGGCGTCCCGGGGGTGCGGCCGGCGCACACCCCGGCGGACCCGCCGGTCTGACGCCCCGGGCCGGGTGCTCCGTCAGGCCCGGCCCGACCAGCCCTCGCTCGGCGCCCCGGCCACGGCGACCTCGTCGCGCTCGTCCTCGAACAGCCGGATGATGCTCACCGACGCCGGCGCGACGCGCAGCTGGCTCCACGAGCCCGGCTGGGCGCCCATCGTGCGGCCCAGCGCCGCGCGGATCGCGACGGCGTGCGACACGACGACGACCGTGCGGTCCGTGCCGGCGGCGAGCAGCCCGTCCAGGCCGGCACCGATCCGCACGCCCACGTCGGCGATCGACTCGCCGCGGTCCGGGCGGACGTCGGCGCGCGTGTGCCAGGGCTCGAGCTGCCCCGGCCAGCGCTCCTCGATCTGCTCGGCGGTCAGCCCCTGCCAGGCGCCGAAGTCGGCCTCCTGGAACGCGGCGTCGACGCGCGGCGTCAGCCCGAGGGCCGCGCCGATGACGGCGGCCGTCTCCTGCGTGCGGACCATCGGCGAGGCGATGAGCTCTGTCGGGAACGGGACGTCGCCCCACAGGTCCTGGCCGACGCGGCACACCAGCTCGCCCGCGGCGGCGGCCTGCGCGCGGCCCCGCTCGGTCAGCGACGGGCCGGGCTCGGACGACCCGGAGTAGCCGCGGGTCACGGTCATCTCCGTCTCGCCGTGCCGGACCAGGATGACGGTGACGGGCTGCGCGTCGTCGAACCGCACGGCCGCCCCCGAGGGACGTGCCCCCCGCCGGGGCCCGGCCGGCGGGGCCGGGGTGCCGGCCTCCGGCTCGAGCGGCGCGGCGGTGCTGCCGGGACCGGGACCGTCGGCGGCCATCAGTACGCGTCCTCGCCGCGGACCAGGATGCGGCCCGAGTCCTCGCAGTAGACGATCTCGTCGTCGGGAGCGGCCTTGATCTTCGCCAGCTCCGTGGGCGGCACCGGCATCCCGCTGCCGCCGGACCGCCCGTGGGTCAGCTTCGCGACGGCGACGCCGCCGAACCGCGCCCGCAGCTTCTCGTACAGCGCGACGAGGCGCTCCTCGAGCGGCGCGGCCATCGCCTCCCGCTCGGCGCGGACCTGCTCCGCCTGCTGGTCGAGGACGGCGATCTCGGCGTCGCGCTCGGCCGCGACGCCCGCGCGGTCGTTCAGCAGCGCCGCGTGCGCGGTGGTCAGCTCGGACAGCGCGGCCTCGTGCGCCTCCAGGCGCTCCATGGCCTCCAGCTCGACCTCCTCGAGGTCGCCCTGCCGGCGGGCCAGCGACACGAGCTCGCTCTGCAGCGCCTGCAGGTCCTTGGCGCTGCCGGAGCCCGAGTCGAGGCGGGCCTGGTCGCGGGCGGCGCGGTCGCGGACCTGCTGCACGTCGGCCTCGGCCTTCGCGACCTCGCGCTTGATGTCGCCGACGGCGGTGCGCGAGGCGGCGACCGCGGTGTCCAGGTCGGCCAGCTGCGCGTCGAGCTCGGCGATGCGGGCGTGCTGCGGCAGCGACCTCCGCTTGTGCGCCAGCTGGTCGAGCCGCGTGTCGAGGGCCTGCAGGTCGAGCAGCCGCTTCTGGTCCTGCGGGGTGGCCTTGGTCACGGGTGGTGTCCTTCCGACGGGGCGGTGGTGCTGGGCGGCGCCGGGACGCGACCGGTCCAGGGATCGGTGCGCAGGGTGCTCACGCGGGTCTCCACCGTAGTGCCGTGCGCCAGCAGGTCGGCACGCAGGTCGCGCTCCGCGCCGGCGAGCCACGGCCACTCCGAGGCGAAGTGCGCGGCGTCCACCAGGTACGGCGGGCTGGCGGCCGCGCCCCGGGCCTCGAACTCCGCGCGCTCGCGCAGCTCGGAGGCCGGGTGGTGCCGCAGGTCGGCGGTCAGGTACACGTCGGCACCGGAGGACCGGACGGCGTCGAACAGCGAGTCGCCCGACCCGCCGACCACCGCCACCGTGCGCACCGTGGCGCCGGCCGGCCCGGCGTACCGGATGCCCTGCGCCGTGGCGGGCAGCGCGGCAGCCACCCGCTCCGCGAAGGCGTGCAGCGTCTGCGGCTCCTCGAGGTGGCCGACCCGCCCGGTGCCGGTCGCGCCGTCCCGGTGCGCGAGCTCCAGCACGTCGAAGGCCGGCTCCTCGTAGGGGTGCGCTGCCCGCAGGGCGGCGACGACCGCGGCCCGGCGCCGGCGCGGCGCGACCATCTCCACCCGGGCCTCGACCACGCGGGCGACCTCGCCGCGCGTGCCGATCGCGGGGTGCGCATCGGGCCCCGGGGTGAACGTGCCCTCGCCCGTGGTGGTCCAGGCGCAGCGGGTGTACTCCCCCAGTGCACCCGCCCCGGCCGCGGCGAGGGCGTCGACCATCCGCTCGGCGTCCGCGGCCGGGACGAGCACGACGTGCTTGTCCAGCGCCTCCGCGGGAGCCGGGACCAGGGGCCGGAGGTCGCGCAGCCCGACCAGCCGGGCCAGCTCGTCCGCGACGCCGCCGACGGCCGCGTCGGCGTTGGTGTGCGCGGTGTACAGGGCGACGCCGGCCCGGATCAGCCGGTGCAGCAGCGCGCCCTTGGCGGTCGTCCCCGCCACCGAGTGGACGCCGCGGAGCAGCAGGGGGTGGTGCACCACGACCAGGTCGGCACCCCAGTCGACGGCCTCCTCGACCACCGCGGCGACCGGGTCGACCGCCAGCAGGACCCGGCGCACGGGCTGGCCGGGGTCCCCGGTGACCAGCCCGACGCGGTCCCACGACTCGGCGGAGGCGGGCGGGTAGCGCCGGTCGAGCAGCCCCACCACGTCGGCGAGGGTGGCGACCGGTGCGGACGTCGGGTGGGTCACGCGCTCGACCTCTCGTCTCAGGGCAGGAGCATGGACTTGACGGCCCGGCGCTCGTCCATCGCCGCGTAGCCCTCGGCCACCTGGTCGAGCGGGAGCACCAGGTCGAAGACCCTGCCCGGCTGGATCGCCCCGGACCAGACCTCGGCCGCGAGCTCCTCGATGTAGGCGCGCACCGGCGCGATGCCGCCGCGGACGCCGACGTTCGTGCCGAACATCTGCTGCACCGGCAGCTCGGGACCACCGGCGGGGACGCCGACGAACCCGACCTGGCCGCCCGGGCGCGCCGTGTCCAGCGCCTGCTGCATCGACTCCTTGGTGCCGACGCACTCCAGCACGTGGTCCGGGCCGACTCCGTCGAGCAGGTCCCGCACCGCGGCCGCGCCCTCGTCGCCGCGCTCGGCCACGACGTCCGTCGCGCCGAACTCGCGGGCGAGCGCCTGCCGGGACGCGTGCCGGGAGAACGCGATCACGCGCTCGGCACCGAGCCGCCGGGCCGCGATGACGGCGCACAGGCCGACGGCGCCGTCGCCGACCACCGCGACGGTCGACCCGGGGCGGACGCCGGCGGCCAGGGCGGCGTGGTGGCCCGTGCCCATCACGTCGGTCAGGCTGAGGACGCTCGGCAGCAGGTCCGCGTCCGGGGTGCCGGGCATGGCGACCAGCGTGCCGTCGGCGAGCGGGACCCGGACGTACTCCCCCTGGCCGGCGTCGGTGAACAGGCCCTCGGCGTCGTCGCCGCCCCAGCCGCTGGACCGGACGCACGACGTGTGCACCCCGTGGCGGCAGTGCACGCAGGTGCCGTCGGAGACGGTGAACGGCGCCACCACGAACTGCCCGGGCCGCAGCGTGCGGACGTCGCCGCCGACCTCCTCGACCACGCCGACGAACTCGTGGCCGATCCGGCGCGGCTCCGTCGTGGGGCGCACGCCGCGGTAGGGCCACAGGTCGGAGCCGCAGACGCAGGACGCGACCACGCGGACCAGGGCGTCGGTCGGGCGCCGGACCTGCGGGTCCGGCACCTCCTCCAGGCGCACGTCGCGGGGGCCGTGGATGAGAGTCGCTCGCACGTCCGTGAGCCTACGTGGCGGCCGGGCCGTCGTGCGCGCCGTCACCGGCGCGGGGCGCCCCCTCGCCCGTGTCGGACCCAGCCGACACACTGGCCTCATGTGTGGCCGCTACGCCCAGACCCGCGCCGACGACCAGCTCGAGCGCGACCTCGCCGTCGACCGGATCCTCGGCGAGCACCGCGGGCCGTCCTGGAACGTCGCCCCGACGCAGGACGTCCCCGTGGTGCTCGAGCGCGTCGAGGACGACGGACCGCAGCGCCAGCTGCGCACCGCCCGGTGGGGCCTGGTGCCGTCGTGGGCGAAGGACGTGTCCATCGGCTCGCGGATGATCAACGCGCGCTCCGAGACGGTCCTGGAGAAGCCGGCGTTCCGGAAGGCGGCGGCGCGGCGCCGGGCGCTCGTCCCGATGGACGGCTACTACGAGTGGCAGGCCACCGAGCACGGGCCGAAGACGCCGTACTTCCTGCACGGCACCGAGCCGCTGGCCGCCGCGGGCCTGTACGAGCTGTGGCGCGACCACGCCAAGCCGGACGACGACCCCGCGCGCTGGCTGTGGACCGTCACGATCATCACCCGGCCGGCGACCGACGCCCTGGGGCACATCCACGACCGCTGCCCCGTGCTGCTGCCGCGCGACCTGTGGGACGGCTGGCTCGACCCGGCGATCACCGCCGCGGACGAGGTCGGGGCGATGCTCGTGCACGTGCCGGAGCCGCACCTGACGCCGCGGGAGGTCGGCCGGGCGGTCGGCAACGTGGCGAACGACCGGCCGGACCTGGTCGAGCCCGTCCGCCCGGAGGCGGACCCCGCCTGACGGCTCAGGCCGCGACGCGGACCCGCGCGGCCTTTCAGCAGCCGCAGAACGCCACGTCCTGCTTCGGCACCCCGGCAGCCCCGTAGCAGGCGGCGCACGTGCCTGTCAGCGGCCCCGGTACCGCTGCGCCACCGGGCAGTCGAACGGGTCGCGCGCGGCCAGGCCCACCTCGTTGAGGTAGCGGACGACGATCCCGTACGACGTCAGCAGGGTCGTCTCCGTGTACGGGACGCCGTGCTCGGCGCAGTGGGCCCGGACCAGCTCGCGCGCCCGGGACAGGTGCGGCCGCGGCATGTTCGGGAACAGGTGGTGCTCGATCTGGTAGTTCAGCCCGCCCAGCAGCAGGCTCATCGGGGTGCCGCCGCTGATGTTCCGCGACGTCAGGACCTGCTTGGACAGGAAGTCGAGCTTGCTGTCGGCCGGGATGATGGCCATGCCCTTGTGGTTCGGGGCGAACGACGCGCCCATGTACACGCCGAACACGGCGAGCTGCACGCCGAGGAACGCGAGCGCCAGCCCGATCGGCAGGAACCACAGCACGACGGCGAGGTACAGGCCGAGCCGCAGGGCCATGACGACCAGCTCGACCGTCCGCTCGCGCTGCCGGCGGCCGTCGCCGCGCGCGAGGGTCGAGCGGATCGACGTCACGTGCAGGTTGAGCCCCTCGAGGAGCAGCAGCGGGAAGAACGCCCAGCCCTGCACCCGGGCGAACGCGGCGCGCAGCCCGGTGCGCGTCGCCGCGACGTCCGGCGTGAACGCCAGCGCCTCCATGTCGATGTCCGGGTCCTTGCCGACCCGGTTCGGGTTGGCGTGGTGCCGGTTGTGCTTGGTCGCCCACCAGGTGTGGCTGACGCCGACGACGCCGTTCGCCAGGACGCGACCCAGTCGGTCGTTGGCCGGTCCCGACCGCAGCACCTGCCGGTGCAGGGCCTCGTGCGCCAGGAACGCGCACTGGGTGAGCACCAGTCCCAGCCCGGCGGCGACCGCCAGCTGCCACCACGAGTCGCCCAGCAGCACGAACGCCACGGCCAGCGCCGCCAGCGCCAGGCCTGCGGCCACGAGCAGCCCGACGTAGTACCCGACGGTGCGCTCGAGCAGCCCGGCCTCGCGGATCTGCGCGGAGAGCGCCTGGTAGCTTCCGGTCGCGGCTTCCTGCCCACGGCGGGCACGGGTCACGAGGGGTGCGGTGGTCACAGGCGCTCCGGGCGTGGTGGATCGACTTCCCAGTCGAGGGCGGGGGGCCGGTCTCGGCGTACGGATGCCCGCCACCTTACGTGCGCACCCGGTGGGACGCGCGCGACGACGACGCGGGCGCGTCGGGCGGACACGTCGGGGTCCCGACGCCGCGGGGCCCGGGTCAGGCGACCCGGCCGAGCGCGACGGCGGCGTGCAGCAGCGCGGCCAGGGACTCGTCGTCGGTGATCCGACCCGCCCGCACCAGGTCGAGCACCTCCGCCCAGGGCAGCCGGCGGACCCCCACGATGCCCTCCTCCGCCTGCTCGTGCGCCTCGTCCGCGGGGCGCAGGTCGCGCGCCAGGAACACCTGCCCGGGCGCGTGCGCGACCCCGTTGAGCGAGAACACCGGCCCGAGCGGCTGCCACGCGTCCGCCGCGAGCCCCGTCTCCTCGCGCAGCTCTCGCTGCGCGGCGAGCAGCAGGTCCTGGCCGTCCGACCCGCCGGCCGGGACCTCCAGCGAGACCGCACCGGTGGTGTAGCGCTCCACCTCCACCAGGACGACCTCGTCCTGCGCGGTCACGGGCACGACGAACACCGCGGGGTGCCGCACCTCGACGACGCCGTAGACCCCCGCGCCGCCGTCGGGCCGGGTGACGGCGTCCTCGCGGACGCGGATCCAGGCGTTCTCGTACACCGTCGTCGAGGAGCGCGTCTGCCAGCGGGCGGGGTCGGTCATCCCGCCATCGTGCCAGCGCGGCGGGTGCCTCACCCGGCCCGGGTGAGGTGGCTCCGGTCGCCGGCTGGGGACGCTGGTCGGGACCGGACCGACGACGAGAGGCAGAACCGTGGCGACGCTCAGCGTGTGGAAGTTCGAGACCCCCGGCGGCGCGGACCAGGCCGAGCAGGCGCTGGTCGCGCTGCAGAAGCAGGAGCTCATCCAGGTGCACGACGCCGCCACCCTGTCGTGGGAACCGGACCGCAAGAAGCCCAGGACGCGGCAGGCGCACCACCTGGCCGCTGCGGGCGCGCTCGGCGGCACGTTCTGGGGGATGCTGTTCGGCCTGCTGTTCTTCGTGCCGCTGCTGGGCGCGGCGATCGGCGCGGCCGCCGGAGCCCTGGGCGGGGCGCTCACCGACGTCGGCATCGACGACGACTTCATCGACTCCGTCCGCAGCAAGGTCACGCCCGGCACCTCGGCGCTGTTCCTGCTGTCGTCCGGCGCGGTCCCGGACAAGGTGCTGTCGGCGCTGCGGGAGCAGGACATCCACCCCGAGCTCATCCAGACGAACCTGTCCTCCGAGGAGGAGTCCCGGCTGCGCGCGGCGTTCGCGGAGGACGTCTGAGCCGACCGGCCCGGGGGGGTGCCGCGCGGGCTCAGAGCAGCCCGCGCTGCACCGCCACCCGCACCGCGGCCCGGCGGCCGTCCACCCCCAGCTTGCGGTAGATCGCCCGCATGTGGGTCTTCACGGTGTTGATCGACAGGTAGAGCGACCCCGCGATCTCGTCCGAGGTCAGCGACGACCGCAGGCAGGTCAGCACGTCGCGCTCCCGCGGTGTCAGCTCCCACGCCGACGCCCGCGGCACCGGTGCGTCGTGCTCGGCGACGAGCAGCCGGGTGATCAGCGCCTCGTGCGCGCTCCCCCACTCCAGGTGCGCCGACAGCAGCGGGTGCAGCACGCCCGCACGGTCGCGCAGCGGCCGCACCAGCCCGTCCGGCGCGGCGGCGGTCAGGGCCGCCTCGAGCGCCACGTGCGCCGCGCCGTCGTCCGAGCCGGCGTGCAGCGCGGCGGTCGCGGCGTGCTGGGCCACGCGCATGTGCACCGGGGTCGTGCCGAGCGCGGCCTCCACCCGGTCCGCCGCCCGCTCGGCCGACCGCAGGGCGCGGCGCGCGCCGTCCACGTCCCCCGTGCGTCGCCGCAGGTCGCTCTGCCAGCCGAGGGCGAGCGGGTCGCCGAACGCGATGGAGTCCTCGTCCACCAGGGCGAGCGCCTCGTCGGCGCGGTCCTCGGCGTCGAGCTGCAGCGCGGCGAGGAAGGCCCGGAACGGCGTCAGGTGCTCGGGCGGCGTGCCCTCGGGCCACGGGGCGTCCGTGACCTCCCGCGCCCGGGCGAGCCCCGGCGCGTCGCCCTGGGCCAGGCAGACGATCGCCAGCATCCCGGCCGCGAACAGGGCCAGCTCGGGCCGGGTCCGGGCGGCCGCGTCGACGGCGGACCTCAGGTGACCCGCCGCGGCGCAGAGCTCGTCCCGCCAGTACGACGCCAGCCCGCAGGCCAGCAGCGCGCTCGCGACGACTCCGGTGCCCAGCCAGTCGTGCGCGGCGGCGGACGCCAGCACGGAGCGCCCGCGCGCCATGGCCTCCAGCAGCTCGCCGCGGAGCACGCACGCCAGCGCCTCCTCCGCGCGGCAGCCCAGCTCCAGCGCCACCCAGCCGCGCTCGGCGGCCAGCGCGGCACCCTCGGCCAGGTGCGCCGTGGCCAGCCGGTCCGGCCCGAACCGCTGCAGCTCCGCCCGCCCGACCAGGTACAGCCCCAGCGCGCGGGTCGCCGGGTCGGGGACGCCCGCGTCGAGCACCGCCCGGCCGCGCCGCACCGACTCCTCCAGCGGCGGGCGGTGCGGTGCGAGGTAGATCCGGACCAGCTCGCCGGCGACCGCCGACCGGCCGTCCGGGTCGTCGTGCCCCGCGGCGCCACCCGGGTCGCCGCGCTCGTCGGTGTCGAACGCCTGCGCCGCCGCCAGCGCGAGCAGCACGTCCGGGCCCTCGCGGTAGCGCGCGGGCAGGGCCGCGCGCAGCCCGCGGACCTGCCCCACGTCGCCGCGGACCAGCAGCTCGGGCCACCGCTCGCCGAGGATCGTCGCCGCGAGGTCGGGCGCGTGCCCGTCCAGGGCGTGCCGGATCGCCGCGGCGGGGTCGCTCGAGCCCAGGTGCGCGGCCACGACGCGGTGCGCGACCCGCGCCGCGAACGGGTCCCGCCGGGTGAGCACCGCCCGGGCGTGCGCCGCCACCAGCGCGTGCCACCGGTACACGGGTCCGGCGCCCGGGTCGCCCACCTCGGTGAGGAACAGCCCCCGGGTCGCGCTCTCGTCCAGCAGCCGCGCACCTCCCGGCACCAGCGCCTCGGCGAGGTCCGGGTCCAGCAGCTCCGCGACGCTCGCGCGGAGCACGAAGTCGGCGAGCTCCGGGGGCAGCGACCCGATGACCTCCTCCACCAGGTACCCCGTGATCGGGACGTCGCGGCCGCGCAGCTGCGCCAGCGGCTCGGCCGACGACCCCAGCACGTCCGCCGCGACCGCGAGCCGCACGGCCACGGGCCAGCCGCGGGTGATCTCCCACAGCGCCCGCGTCGCGGCCGGCTCCGCCGTGGCGCCGAGCGCGTGCACCACCTGCGCGACCTCCTCGGGCGTGAAGGCCAGCGTGCGCTCGCGCAGCTGTCCGGCCTCGCCCGTCATCCGCATCCGGTTGACGGGCAGCGCCGTGTCGTAGCGTCCCGCGAGCACGAAACGCGGTCCCGCGTAGCGCAGCAGCGGCCCCAGCACCTGCCGCGACGTGCGCGCCGCGAGCAGGTGGACGTCGTCGACGACCACCACCAGCCCGTCGGCGAGGTGCTCGAGGGCCGCGACCAGCCCGTCCACCCGGCGGGCCACGGTGGTCCGGCCGCGGTCGTCGAGGCTGCCGAGCGCCGCGGCGGCGTCCGGCCGGGCCAGCGCGACCGCGTCGGCCAGCACGCGGGTGAGCCGGCCCGGCTCGTCGTCGAGGGGGTCGAGCGAGACCCACGCGACCGGCCCGGCCGCGCGCGCCGCCCACTGCGCGAGCACCGTGGTCTTGCCGAAGCCCGCCGGGGCGCTCACCACCGTCAGCCGGTGAGCCGCGACCGTCTCCGCGAGCGCCCGCGTGCAGCGTGGCCGCTCGACCGACCCGTGCGGTGGTCGCGGCACCGTGATCTTCCCGGCCGGTGTCCGCAGCGACCTCGCCGCTCCGCCGTCTTCCTCAGCGCCCATCTCCGTGCCCCCTGACGCGTCCTGCCCGGCCCGCCGGGACCCAGCGTGACACATCCTGTGTGCTCTGTGTCACATCGGGTGTCACGGATCGCGCGCCCGCAGCCACCGCGCGGGGCCGTGCGCGCCGGCCGTTCATGCACGGCGGGTGAGGCGGCGCCCGCAGGGCTCGGGTGTGCTGGGTGCGCCGTCACGGGCGACCGCACCGGTGGCGGCAGGAGGCGGTGGACGATGCCCGAGGCGCTGTCCGGGACCACCGGGGTGGCGCACGACCCCGAGGTCGTCCGCGCGGCCGCGGAGGCCTACGTGTGGGCCCGCCCCGCCCTGCTCGGCTACCGCGAGCTCCGCACCGAGGTGCGCACGGGCGTCGCCGCGTTCGACGTCTTCCACCACGACGAGGCGCCGCCCGCCCCGGGCGACGGCAGCCGGTGGGCCGACCCCACGCTGCTCCGGTCGAGCGCCTGGCTGGACCTGCGCGCCGAGCCGGCCGTGATCGGGCACCCGGAGCTCCCCGGGGACGCGTATGCCGGCTTCCAGGTGGTCGACCTGCTGGCCCGCACCGTCGCGCACCTGGGGGTCGTGGCCACCGGGCCCGCGGCCGCCGACTGGGTGGTGGCGGGCACCGCCTGGGCCGGCACGCGCCCGCCCGCGGTGCGCGGGGTGCTGCGCACCGGGTCGGGGCTGGTCCGCGTGGTCGCCCGCACCGCGGCGACCGGCCCGGGCGACCCGCGGGACCGGCTCGCCGCCGCCCGTGCCCGGCAGGCCGCGTACCGCGTGCGACCCCTGCACGACCTCGGCGGGGTCCCGCCGCCCCGGCCTGCGCCGTCCGTGGACTGGCTGCCGTGGGACGAGGACCGCGCCTGGGGCCCCGGGTTCGTCGACTACCTGGCGCTGCTGCTGCGCCTGGTCCACCCGGAGGACCCCGACGACCGGGCGCTGGTGGACCGCTGGCGCCGGCTGGGGGTGCTGCCGGACCCGCACACCCCGCACCCGAGCGCCCGCACCCGGTCGCTGGTCGCGCGCGGGGCCGCGCTCGGGGCCGCGCAGCTGCAGGACGCGGCCCAGCGGGACGGCGACGCGCTGCCCCCCGCGCTCCGGCGGGCGGTCGCCGCCGCGGTGGAGCTGCACGCACCCGAACCGACCGAGATCCGCACGCTGCGCTGGCGACGGACGGGCGACGACCCCCTGGACGGGCACCGCCGCTACCGCCTGACGCTCCCCGCCCGCACCCCCGCACGGCTGTCCTGGTCGCTCACGGCGTACGCGGAGCCGTCCGGGGATCTCGTCGCCAGCCCGCTGCGCCGGGACGCGCTGCACCCCGGCGTGCCGGGGCTGCCCTGGGGGCCGGACGGCTCGCTGGTCGTGGCGGTGAGCCACCTGCCGCCGGCCGGGGCGAGCGCCGGCGTCCCCGCGGCGTGGCTGCCGGCACCGGCCGGCCCCTTCCAGCTGGTGCTGCGGCTGTACGGACCGCGACCCGACCCGCCCGGCGGGTGGGCGCCGGTCCTGCGCGCGGTCGGCTGACGTCAGCCCCGGCGCCCGACCACCTGCAGCTCGGCGATGTCCACGCCGAGGTCGCTCAGCAGGGCGACGACGCCGGTCAGGCCCGAGGAGTCGGCGACCTCGCACGACAGGATCGCGCCGTCCTGCGTCGGGGCCGAGACGATGTCCGCGTACTCCCGCAGACCGTCCAGGTCGTGCTCGGGTCCGACCACCCGGATGTGGTAGAGCATCGCCGACCCCCTCCCGCCGTCCGTGGTCCCAGGGTCGTCGGACGGCGGGAGGAGGTCGTCATGCGTGCGGGGTGAGCCGCGCGTGGCGGCGTCATTTGCTTCCACTTGGTCGACATCCGACGGATGCTTGACGTCCGCCGGGCCGGGGCCTAGCGTCGAGGACGAGGTCGAGATACGTGGCGAAGGGCCCCGGCGAGCGGTGCGACACCGTTCCGGGGCTCTCCGCTTGCCCGCCGCCGCCGGCCGTCGCCGCTCAGGCCGGCGTGGCGGCGCCCGCACCCACCGCGAACACGGCCCACACGTGCTTGGTGGTCGCCGTGGCGTACCAGCCGACCTCCTGGGAGAGCCGCCGCGCGATGTGCAGGCCGAATCCCCCCTCGCCGAGCGGCCGGCCGCCCGCGACGCGCGGCTCCGTCGACAGGTCGTGGTCCCCCACGTCGAGCAGGAAGTCGCGACCGTCCGTGCTGAGCCCGACGAGCGTCGGCGGCAGCCCGTGCGTCAGGGCGTTGGTCGCCAGCTCCGACGCCACCAGGATCATGCGCTCCGGGACCCCCGCGAGCGTCGACGCCGGCGCCGCCCCGCCGCCCGTGATCGCGGCCAGCAGCTCCCGGCGGACCCCCGCCAGCCCCAGCGTGTCGTACAGGACCCACTCCCGCACCGGCCGGAACCGCTCGGGGGGCCTGCTCGTCAGCAGGCCGTCATCGCGTCCGAGCACGTCCGTCACACCGACCTCCGTCATCTCCAGTGGCAAGGCGCTCAGCATCGCAAGCACGATCCGCCCCGGCCACCGGAGCAGGTCGTGCGCCCACGCGGCGGTTGCTGGATACTCGGACCGATGGCTGACGACAGCGGCACCACCCCGCACCCCGCAGCGCTCGCCGGGCGCGTGTGGGTCGACGACGCGGACCCCGCCCTGCTGCACCTCGCCGGCGAGATCGACCAGCCGGTGGTGCGGCAGGCGCGCGACTCGATCACCGACGACGGCCTCGACCGCGTCGACGTCGTCGAGATGTCCGGCGTGACCTTCGTCGACTCCTCGCTGATCTCGCTGCTCGCCAACATGACGCTGCGCCGACCGGGCGACGCGGAGCCGCTGACGCTGCGGCACGTGCCGGAGCTGGCGCACTTCGTGCTCGACCTGTCGGGGCTGACGTCGGTGGTCAAGGTCGTCGGCTGAGCGCGGGCGTCGCGGCGCGCTGCGTGGATCGGGTGGGGTGGGCCCGGCCGGTCTCGAACCGGCGACCTCCGCGGTGTAAGCGCGGCGCTCTGACCAACTGAGCTACAGGCCCCTCGTGCGGTGCGCCAGCCTACCGGTGGCGGGTCCGCTGCCGGGCAGCCGCCCGTCAGAGCGCGGCGACCGCGTCCCGGTACGCGCCGAACGGCCGCGCCCGCCCTGCGGGGTGCACGAGCGACCACCGCACCCGGCCCGCGGCGTCGAGCAGGAACGACCCACGGCGCGCGTACCCGTCGACCTCGTCGAGCACGCCGAACGCCCGCGCGGCGGCGCCGTGCGGCCAGAAGTCCGACAGCAGCGGGAACGTGTAGCCGTCCTGCTCGGCCCACGCCCGCAGCGCCGGCCCGGGGTCGCACGAGGCGGCGAGCACCCGCACGCCGCCGAGCTCGCCGAGCCCCGCCTGCAGCTCGGTGAGCTCGGCGGTGCAGGTGCGCGAGAACGCGAACGGGACGAAGACGAGCAGCGTCGGCCGGTCCGCCGGTCCGCCGATGGTCACCGGTGCGCCGTGGGCGTCCGGCAGCGTCAGCACCGGGGCGACGTCACCGGCACCCGGCGGGGCGGCGGCGAGGGTCACGCCCGCGGGCCCGAGGGGGTCAGCGACCGCGGCCGCGGCTGCCGAGGCGCGTGGCGGACCAGTCGCCCGCGATCGAGAACGTGCTCGTCGCGTGCAGGCCGGCCGTCGTCGCGGCCTCCTCGATGTCGTCGTGGCCGACGTGGCCGCCGCGCCCGGGCTTGGGCGTCAGGACCCACATCTGCCCGCCGTCGTCGAGGACGGTCATCGCGTCCATGAGGGTGTCGGCCAGGTCGCCGTCCTCGTCACGGAACCAGATGACGACGCCGTCGACGACGTCGTCGTAGTCCTCGTCCACGAGCTCGGCGCCGGTGATCCCCGCCAGGCCGGAGCGCAGGTCCTCGTCGACGTCGTCGTCGTAGCCGAACTCCTGGACCACCTGCCCCGAGGTGAACCCGAGACGGCCCGCCCCCTGGGGAGCGTCGCCGGTGCTGGATGCCACGTCCTGACCTGTTCCTTCCGTCCGAGCCGCCGTCCTCGTGACCGCGACCTCTGATGATCACCGAACGGTAGCCCACCGCACTGGCTCCGCGCGTGGCAAGCGGCGCGCCGCGCGGACGGCGTCGGCGGGTCGGGCCGCTGCGCGCGCGGGGCGGGCACCGCACCGCCCACCGGGCGCGGGCGCGCACGTGCACACCAGGCGGACCCGGCGCCCAGCATGCGGGCACCGTGGGACCACCGGGACCACCGGGACGACCCGCGACCAGGGCGGGCGGGGCCCTCGCGGGACCCACCGCACGCCCCCCCACCTCGACTGTCACGGACGTCACGCATCCCAGAGGCCGGACTGGGAGACTTTCACCGTCCGCACGGCGGACAATGGTCCGACTACCCGCACCGGCGAGGCGTACCGAACGTGGCGCGCACGGGGCGGGCCGAGATGCGCACCGGGGCCGACCGGCCCCTTGGCGTGGAGAGGCGAGGAGCACTGGTGGCTTCGAAGGACGAGCGCGGACCGCTCATCAACGGCCTGCTGAGCCAGGTACCGGACGTGGACCCGGAGGAGACCTCCGAGTGGGTCGAGTCCATCGACGGGCTCATCGACGACAAGGGCGGCCCCCGGGCGCGCTACGTGCTGCTGAACATGCTGAAGCGGGCACGTGAGCGCAACGTGGCGGTGCCGGCCGAGCTGAACACGCCGTACGTCAACACCATCGGCGTGCACGAGGAGCCGTACTTCCCGGGCGACGAGGTGCTCGAGCGCCGCTACCGCTCGTGGAACCGCTGGAACGCCGCGGTCATGGTGACCCGCGCGCAGCGCCCCGGCATCGGCGTCGGCGGCCACATCTCGTCCTACGCGTCCGTCGCGACGCTGTACGAGGTGGGCCTCAACCACTTCTTCCGCGGCAAGGACCACCCGGGCGGCGGCGACCAGGTCTACTTCCAGGGCCACGCCTCCCCCGGCGTGTACGCCCGGGCGTTCCTCGAGGGCCGCCTGGACGAGCACCAGCTCGACGGGTTCCGCCAGGAGGTCTCGCACCCGGGCGGCGGCCTGCCGTCCTACCCGCACCCGCGGCTGATGCAGGACTTCTGGGAGTTCCCGACGGTCTCGATGGGCCTCGGCCCGGCCTCGGCGATCTACCAGGCGTGGACCAACAAGTACCTGCACCTGCGCGGTATCAAGGACACCAGCCAGCAGGACGTCTGGGCGTTCCTCGGCGACGGCGAGATGGACGAGCCGGAGTCCCGCGGCATGCTCCAGCACGCCGCCCAGCAGGGCCTCGACAACCTGACCTTCGTGGTGAACTGCAACCTGCAGCGCCTCGACGGCCCGGTCCGCGGCAACGGCAAGATCATCCAGGAGCTCGAGGCGCAGTTCCGCGGCGCCGGCTGGAACGTCATCAAGGTCGTGTGGGGCCGCGAGTGGGACGCCCTGCTCAACGCCGACAAGGACCGCGCGCTGGTCCACCTGATGAACCAGACGCCCGACGGCGACTACCAGACGTACCGGGCCGAGAACGGCGCGTTCATCCGCGAGAACTTCTTCGGGCGCGACCCGCGCACCAAGCAGCTCGTCGAGAAGATGACCGACGACGAGATCTGGGCGCTCAAGCGCGGCGGCCACGACTACCGGAAGATCTACGCCGCCTACAAGGCCGCGCGCGAGCACACCGGGCAGCCGACCGTCATCCTGGCGCACACCGTCAAGGGCTACGGCCTGGGCTCCGGCTTCGCCGGGCGCAACGCGACGCACCAGATGAAGAAGCTCAAGGGCGCCGAGCTCAAGGCCCTCCGCGACTCGCTCAGCATCCCGGTCACGGACGAGCAGATCGACGAGAACCCGTACCTGCCGCCGTACTACCACCCCGGCCAGGACGACCCGGCGATCCAGTACCTGCAGGAGCGCCGCCGTGCGCTCGGCGGGTACGTCCCCGAGCGCCGCGCGTCCTACAAGCCGGTCGCGCTCCCGGGCGACCAGGCCTACGAGCTGCTGAAGAAGGGCTCGGGCACGCAGGAGGTCGCCACCACCATGGCGCTCGTCCGGCTGTTCAAGGACCTGGTGAAGGACAAGGAGCTCGGCAAGCGGCTCGTCCCGATCATCCCGGACGAGGCCCGCACGTTCGGCCTGGACTCGATCTTCCCGAGCGCGAAGATCTTCAACACCAACGGGCAGAACTACCTCGCCGTCGACCGCGACCTCATGCTCTCCTACAAGGAGTCCGAGTCCGGCCAGATCATGCACACCGGCATCAACGAGGCCGGCTCCGCCGCCGCGTTCCAGGCGGTGGGCACCTCGTACGCCACGCACGGCGAGCCGCTGATCCCGTTCTACTTCTACTACTCGATGTTCGGGTTCCAGCGGACGGCCGACCAGTTCTGGGCGGCCGGCGACCAGATGACCCGCGGGTTCCTCATCGGTGCCACCGCGGGCCGCACCACGCTGACCGGCGAGGGCCTGCAGCACGCCGACGGGCACTCCCCGCTGCTGGCCGGGACCATGCCGCACGTCGTGCACTACGACCCGGCGTACGGGTACGAGATCCGGCACATCGTCCGCGACGGCCTCGCGCGCATGTACGGCGAGGACGGCCGCGACCCCGACGTCCTGTACTACCTCACGGTGTACAACGAGCCGATCGTGCAGCCGGCCGAGCCGGAGGACGTCGACGTCGAGGGCATCCTCAAGGGCATCCACCGCATCGCACCGGCAGAGGGCGACGGGCCGCAGGCCCAGATCCTCGCCTCCGGCGTGGCCGTGCCGTGGGCGCTCGAGGCCCGGCAGCTGCTGGCCGAGGACTGGGGCGTCCGCGCCGCGGTCTGGTCGGTCACCAGCTGGAACGAGCTGCGTCGCGACGCGCTCGCCGCGGACTCGCACGCGTTCCTGAACCCGGGCGAGGAGGCGCGCGTGCCGTACCTCACCGCCAAGCTCCAGGGCGCCGAGGGCCCGTTCGTCGCCACCACCGACTACGACCACCTCGTGGCCGACCAGGTGCGCGAGTGGATCCCGGGCCGCTACGCCACGCTCGGCGCCGACGGATTCGGGTTCTCCGACACCCGCGCCGCCGCGCGCCGGCACTTCAAGATCGACGGCCCGTCGACCGTGGTCCGCGTCCTGCAGCAGCTCGCTCGCGAGGGCAAGGTCGCGCCGGAGGCCCCGGCGCAGGCCATCGAGCGGTACCGCCTGCACGACGTCACCGCCGGCACGTCCGGCAACGCGGGCGGCGAGTCCTGACCCGCACCCGAGCCTGACCACGGAGGGCCCCGCACCGGCACGGTGCGGGGCCCTCCGTGCACCCGGTCGCCTCCCGCGCCCCCGCTCCCGCCCTCCCCGCCCCGGCCCGCGCGCTCACCCGCCCGCTCGCCGAGATAGTGCGATCGACTCGACGTAGTGCGAGATCACGCACTACCTCGGCGGGGTCGCACTACCTCGGCGGACGCAGGCGGGTCCGGGGCGCCGGCCGGGGGTCCGGTGGGCGGACGCGACGGAGGGGCCGCACCGTGGCGGTGGGGGCCTCCGGGGTCGGGGGGCCGGGGAATCGAGGGGGGTCGGGGGGGCGGGGGTCAGGCGCCGGCGTGGCGCTCGGCCTGCTCCACCAGACGGGTCGCTCGCGGCGCATCTGCGCGATCTCGTCCTGCCGGGGGTAGAGGTCGAGCGACGCGAGGTGCTGCTTGGCGTCGAGCGGCCGCTCGGCGGCCACGGCGGCGAGGACCAGCTCCCGCCCGGCCTCCGGGTCGTGGTCGCGCGGGTGCCAGTGCCCGGTGCCGAGGCCGAGCGCCTCGACGGGCAGCCCCGCCTCGCGCAGCAGCCGCAGCCCGGCGACGAGGGCCTTGCCGGACGGGTCGCGCTCGGCGGCGGTGGTGAGCCGGCGCACGGTGCCCTCGAGGTCGTCGCGCACGGAGAGCCGTGCGACCTCGACCAGCGGGTACCAGGCGCGCGGGTTCCCGGCGAGCTCCTCGCCCAGCGACCACACGGCGAGGTCGGCCGCGCGCTGCCGCTCGGCGTCGTCCGCGTCGGCGGTCAGCGGGTCGTCGTCGGAGCCGGTCGCGGCGTGCCGGCGGACGATCTCCGCGAGCGCCGCGAACGCGCGCTCGTCGTTGGGGTCGTCGCCGAGGCGGGACCGGAGGGCGTCCTCCTGGGGGACGTCGCCGTGGCGGGGCGTCGCGCTCGACGGACGGCGCGCTCCCACTCGGGACGCGGGCACGGGCCTGCCCAGGAGGCGGCGCAGTCGGGGCAGCAGAGCCATGACGCGACACTATCCGGTGTGCCCGACCTGCACTCCCCGAACCGCCCTCCAGCAGCCGGTGCGGCCCCGGGACCTTTGTCGGTTCCCCACAATGTGGCCCTATGCTCGGCCCATGCCTGAGCCCCGCCGGACCCCGACGGCACCCGCCCCGGCGGCACCCGACGCCGCTGCGACCGACGCCCGCCCGGCCACCGCGTCCGACGGCCTGTCCCCCGCCCGGACCCGCACGCGCGCCGGACGGATCGCGACCGCGCCCGACGCCAGCAACGGCGAGACGCTGCGCCGTGTGCGCGAGGGCAGCGGCGTCCTGGCGGCCGCCGCGATGCGCCGGCTCGACGAGGACCTCGACTGGTACCGGGCCCTGCCCGCCGACGACCGGTCCTGGGTCGGGCTGGTCGCGCAGGCCGGCATCACCGCCTTCGTCACGTGGTTCGCCGACCCGTCGCGCCCGCCGCACGGCGTGGGCGAGATCTTCGCGACCGCGCCGCCCGAGCTGACGCGGTCCATCTCGCTGCAGCACACCCTGCAGCTCGTGCGCGTGGTCGTGGACGTGGTGGAGGCGCACAGCGACCGGCTCGCGGCTCCCGGCGGCGAGCGCGACCTGCTCGAGGCCGTGCTCCGCTACTCCCGCGAGGTCGCGTTCTCCGCCGCCGAGGTCTACGCCCGCGCCGCCGAGGTGCGCGGGGCCTGGGACGCCCGGCTCGAGGCGCTGGTCGTGGACGCCCTGCTGCGCGGCGACGTCGACGACTCCCTGCGGTCGCGCGTGGCGGCGCTCGGCTGGAGCGGTCGCGGGAGCACGCTCGTGGTGGTCGGCACGACGGCCTCCCCGCTGGACGACGTCCGCACGTCCGACCTGCGCCGGGCCACCCGCCGCGCGGCCGACGACGCGCTCGTCGGCATCCAGGGCGACCGGCTCGTGGTGTTCCTCGGCGGCACGGGCGACCTGCGGGAGGCGGCGGCGACCCTGCTCCCCCGGTTCGGCCCCGGTCCGGTGGTGCTCGGCCCGACGGGCGCGGACCTGGCCGACGCCGCCCGCTCGGCGCGGGCCGCCCTCGCGGGGCTGGTGGCGGTGAGCGCCTGGCCCGACGCGCCGCGGCCGGTGCTGGCCGACGACCTGCTGCCCGAGCGCGTGCTGGTCGGGGACGCCTCGGCCCGGGCCGTGCTGGTGGACCAGGCCTACGTCCCGCTCCTCGCCAGCACCGGCAGCCTGCTGGAGACGCTGACCGCCTACCTGGCGGCGGGCCGGTCGCTCGAGGCCGCGGCCCGCACCCTCTACGTGCACCCGAACACCGTGCGGTACCGCCTGCGCCGCGTCGCCGAGGTGACGGGCTGGGACCCGCTCGACCCGCGCGAGGCCTACGTCCTCCAGCAGGCCCTGGCGGTCGGCCGCCTGGACCACCCCGCCTGACCCCCCGCTCCCGCTCCGCCTCCGCGCCCGGCGAGGTCGTCAGCACCGCACGAGGTCGTCCCGCAGGACGGACGACCTCGGCGACGAGAGCGCGCCCGACGCGGCCGCGCAGCGGCGTCCCGGTGTTGTCGAAGGCCGACAAGTCGGGCACCGGAGCTTGGTACGCGTCGTGACCGGGCGTGGGGCGCGGGGCAGGCACACTGGTCGGGTGCTCGCGATCGTCTGCCCGGGACAGGGCGCCCAGAACCCCGGCATGCTCAGCCCCTGGCTGGAGCTGCCCGGCACCGCCGACCGCCTGGCGGCCTTCTCGGAGGCCGCGGGCGTCGACCTGACGGCGCACGGGACGACCTCCGACGCCGACACCATCCGCGACACGGCCGTGGCCCAGCCGCTGATCGTGTCCACCTCGCTGCTCGCGCTGCGGTCGCTGGAGGACGAGGGCGGCCCGGTCCCGGTCGGTGCGACCGCGGGCCACTCGGTCGGCGAGTTCGCCGCCGCCGCCGTCGCCGGCGTGCTGGCGGACACCGCGGCCGTCGGGCTGGTGTCCCACCGGGCCCGGGCGATGGCCGAGGCCGCCGCGGCGGAGCCGACCGGCATGGCGGCGGTGCTCGGCGGCGACCCGGACGAGGTCGCGGCGGCGGTCGAGGCCGCCGGCCTCTGGCCCGCCAACGTGAACGGCGGCGGCCAGACCGTGGTCGCGGGCTCCACCGAGGCGCTGGCCCGGTTCGTCGAGAACCCGCCGGCCCGGGCCCGGGTCGTGCCGCTGCAGGTGGCCGGCGCGTTCCACACGCCGTACATGCAGAGCGCCCGCGAGGCGTTCGGCGCCGTGGCGGCGGGCTGGGAGAGCGCCGCCCCGCGCTCCGTGCTGCTGACCAACGCCGACGGCTCCGCCTACGGCGCGGACGCGACGGGGGCGGACGTCGTGGCCCGCCTCGTGTCCCAGATCACCTCCCCGGTGCGCTGGGACCTCTGCCAGGCGACGCTCGCCGAGCTGGGCGTGACCGGCCTGCTCGAGCTCGCCCCGGGAGGTGTGCTCAAGGGCCTGGCGCGGCGTAGCCTGCCCGGGGTGGAGACGGTCGCGATCACCTCGCCGGCCGACCTGCCCGCCGCCCGGGACCTGGTCGCGCGTCACGCGGCGACCCCGTCCGGCGCCGTGCCAGCACCGACCGACGACTCCCAGGAGACCGCCCTGTGACCCGCCCCACCCTGACCCAGGCCACCGGCCCCGCCCACACGCGGATCCTCGGCCTGGGCGCCGCGCGCGGCGAGAACGTCGTCCCGAACGACGACCTGGTCGGCCCCATCGACTCGTCCGACGAGTGGATCCAGCAGCGCACCGGCATCGTCACCCGCACCCGCTCGGGCGCGGACACGGACGTGCTCGACCTCGCGGAGCGTGCGGGCCGGCAGGCGATCGAGGCCGCGGGCCTGCAGGGCTCGGACATCGACGCCGTCATCCTGGCGACCGTCACCTACTTCCACCAGACGCCGTCCGGTGCCGCGATCCTCGCCGACCGCCTCGGCGCGACGCCCGCGGCCGCGTTCGACATCTCGGCCGCCTGCGCCGGCTACTGCTACGGCATCGGCCAGGCGGACGCGCTGGTCCGCGCCGGCACCGCCCGCAACGTGCTGGTGATCGGCGCGGAGAAGATGAGCGACTTCGTCGACCCCACCGACCGGAGCATCTCGTTCCTGCTCGGCGACGGCGCGGGCGCGGTCGTCGTCGGCCCGTCCGACACGCCGGGGATCGGCCCGACCGTGTGGGGCTCGGACGGCAGCCAGTCGCAGGCGATCCGGCAGACCCACTCGTGGATCGACGTGCGCGACAACGGCGCCGGCTGGCCGACGCTGCGCCAGGAGGGCCCGAGCGTCTTCAAGTGGGCGGTCTGGCAGATGGCCCCGGTCGCCGAGAAGGCGCTGGCCGCTGCGGGCGTCACGGCCGACCAGATCGAGGCGTTCATCCCGCACCAGGCGAACATGCGGATCATCGACCAGATGATCAAGCAGCTGAAGCTGCCCGAGACCGTCGCGGTCGGCCGGGACATCGCGGACACCGGCAACACGTCGGCGGCCTCGATCCCGCTCGCCACCGAGCGGCTGCTCCGCGAGGGCCAGGTCTCCAGCGGGGCGCTCGCCCTGCAGATCGGGTTCGGCGCGGGCCTCGTGTACGCGGCCCAGGTGGTCGTGCTGCCCTGACCGGGGCCGCCACCCGCAGTACCGTTCATCGACCGACAGTCGTCGCCTGGCCCCACGGCCCGGCGCAGCACACAACCAAGGAGACACCGATGGCGCACAGCGAGCAGGAGATCCTGGCCGGCCTGGCCGAGATCGTCAGCGAGGAGACCGGCCTGCCGACCGACTCGGTCCTGCCCGAGAAGTCGTTCACGGACGACCTCGACATCGACTCCCTGTCGATGATGACGATCGTGACCCTGGCCGAGGAGAAGTTCGAGGTCCGCATCCCGGACGACGAGGTCAAGAACCTCGCGACCGTCGGCGACGCGGTGTCGTTCATCTCGAACGCCCAGGCCTGAGACACACCGACCGGGGTCCGCGCCGCGTCGCCGGCTGCACGCCGGCGACGTGAGGAGCCGTGAGGCATCCCGCGGCGCGGACCCCGGTCGCGTCCCGGCACCGTCCGGGACCCCCGAACCAGCCGTACCCGACACCCCCAGGAGCACCCGATGAGCACACGAGTCGTCGTCACCGGACTCGGCGCCACGACCCCCCTCGGCGGGGACGTGCCCACCACCTGGCAGGCCGCCCTGGCCGGGACGTCGGGTGCGCGCACCCTCGAGAACGACTGGGCGGAGACGTACGGCCTGCCGGTCGACTTCGCCGCCACCCTCGCGGTCCGCCCGGAGGACGTCCTCCCCCGGCCCGAGATCAAGAAGATGGACCCCTCGGCGCAGTACGCGATCATCGCCTCGCGCGAGGCCTGGGCCGACGCGGGCTCGCCCGAGGTCGACCAGGACCGCCTCGGCGTCGTGGTGTCCTCCGGCATCGGCGGCATCTGGACCACCCTCGACGCGTGGGACACCCTGCGCGAGAAGGGCGCGCGCCGCGTCCTGCCGATGACCGTCCCCATGCTCATGCCGAACTCGCCGTCCGCGTACGTCGAGCTGGAGTTCGGCGCCCGCGCCGGTGCGCACGCCCTCGTCTCGGCCTGCGCCTCCGGTGCCGAGGCGATCGGCTACGCCGCCGAGATGATCCGCTCCGGCCGCGCCGACATCGTCATCGCCGGTGGCACCGAGGCCACCATCCACCCGATGCCGATGGCGGCGTTCGCCGCGTCCCGCACCCTGTCGACCCGGACGGACGACCCCGCGCGGGCCTCGCGTCCCTACGACGTCGACCGCGACGGCTTCGTGATCGGCGAGGGCTCGGGCATCGTGGTGCTCGAGTCGGAGGCGCACGCCGCGGCTCGCGGCGCCCGCGTGTACGCCGAGATCGCCGGCGTCGGCCTGTCGTCCGACGGCTACCACATCACCTCCCCCGAGCCCACGGGCCGCGGGCAGATCGCCGCGATGCGGATGGCGATGAAGGACGCGGGCATCTCGACGGCCGACGTCAAGCACGTGAACGCGCACGCCACCTCGACGGTCGTCGGCGACCTGATCGAGGCCCGCGGCGTCCGCGAGACGCTCGGCGCCGATGCCGACGGCGTGGTGCTGTCGGCGACCAAGTCGATGACCGGTCACCTGCTGGGCGGCGCCGGCGCGCTGGAGACCGTGTTCTCCGTGCTCGCGGTGCACGACCGGAAGGCGCCGCCGACGATCAACGTCGAGAAGCCGGACCCCGAGCTGGTGCTGGACCTGGTCCGCGACACCCCCCGCGCGCTGCCCGACGGCGACATCGCGGTGGTGAACAACTCGTTCGGCTTCGGCGGGCACAACGTGGCCCTGGTGGTCACGAACGCCTGACCCGGCCCGGCCGGCACAGCGCCCCGCGGGCTACCCCGCGGGGCGCTCGACGGCGTACCGCGCGGCGGTCGTGCGCGCCGCCTCGTCGACCGCGCGGAGCCGCTCCTCCTCGGAGATCGACCAGGTGCCGTGCACGAGGCGCGGCCAGAACACCGCGGACGCGATCATGCCGAGCAGCTGGGTCGCGGCGATCTCGGGGTCGTCCACCTCGGCGACGCCCGCCGCGTCCGCCTCCCCCAGGTAGCGCCGCAGCGCCTCCAGCACGGGGAGCGTGCCGAAGTCGAAGGTCAGCTCCCGCAGCTCGGGGAACCGGGGCTGCTCGGTGATGATGGTCCGCATCAGCCCGGCCATCCGCGGGCGCCCGAGCACGTCCGCGTAGGCCCGGCCGAGGTGGACCAGCCCGGCGAGGAAGTCGCCGGCGGGCGGGTCGACCGGCTCGGTGCCGGGCGTGCCGCCGGCGGCGAGCACCGTCGCCTCGAAGAGCTCCGCCTTGGACGGGAACTGCTTGAACAGCGTCGCCCGGGACACGCCCGCAGCCTGGGCGACGCGCGCGAGCGAGGTCCGGTCGTAGCCGAGGTCGAGGAACAGCTCGGCGGCGGCGTCGAGGATCGCCTCGCGGTTCCGGGTCGCGACGTCCCGGTGGTAGGCGGAGAGCGTGCCGGTCATGCACGCAGTCTCCCACGAGGTGAGTGGCTTGACTCACCTCGCGCGCTGTGCCACGCTGCGAGAGGTGAGTGGACCGGCTCACCTCCGGATCCGCGAAGGAGCAGACCGATGGCGACCACCTTCATCCACGCGACGGTGACCCTCGACGGGTTCATGGCCGACACCGAGGGAGGGATCGGCTGGATGCTCGGGACGCCCACCGTCCCCGAGGACGACGCGGTCGTGACCCGGGTCCTCGACCGCATCGGCGCGGTGGTCGGCGGTGCCAACAAGGCCCGGACGGTCGAGGACGGCGAAGAGCCCTACGGCGGGATGCTCAAGGTGCCGGTCTTCCTCATGACGCACACGGCGCACGAGCCGGTCGAGAAGGACGGCACGACCTACTCGTTCGTGGTCGACGACATCGCGCGGGCGGTCGCCTCCGCGCAGGAGGCGGCCGGGGACCGGTGGGTCGCCCTGCTGGGCGGCAGCATCTCGCGGCAGTGCCTGCGCCTCGGCCTGGTGGACGAGATCCACCTCGACGTCGTGCCGCTGCTGCTCGGCGACGGGATCCCGCTGTTCACGGGGCTCGGGCAGCGCGTCGCCCTGGAGCGGGTCGAGACGACGGGCTACGCGAGCGAGGCCCACCTGCGGTACCGCGTCCTGCGCTGAGCCCCCTCGGTCCGGCTAGTACCCGCTGAACGCGTCCGTCCGGACCCGGCGTGCCCCCGCGCGCCGCAGCAGCGCGCGGGTGCGGTCGACCATCGCCGGCGGGCCCGAGACGTAGGCGTCGCGCGCGGCGACGTCCGGCACGGCCTCGGCGAGCACCTCCGGCGTCAGCCGCCGCTCCCTCAGGTGCACCCAGCCGGCGGGCAGCCCGTCCTGGGCGGCTCGGTCCGTCGCCGAGGAGAGCACCAGCACGCGGGCCCCGGCCGCGGTCAGCGGCTCGGCGTACGCCAGCTCCGCGTGGTCGGTCACCGCGTACACGAGCACGACGTCGCGCTGCTCCCCCGCCGCCGCGAGCGACGCCAGGTGGCTCGCGAACGGCGTCACCCCGATGCCGCCCGCCACCAGCAGCAGCGGCCGCGCCGGGTCGGCCGGCAGCACGAAGTCGCCGCCCAGTCCCGTGGCCCGGACCCGGGCGCCGACGGGCAGCGCGCCGAGGGCGCGCTTGAAGCTGCTCGCCCGCTCGGGGACGGTCAGGGCGACGGTGAGCTCGTCGGCGGACGGCGCGGACGAGACGCTGAACACCCGCCGGGTGCCGCGCGCGTCGGGGCGCGGGTGCGGCACGGTCAGCTCGACGTACTGGCCGGGCCGGAACCGCACCGGCCGGTCGGCCCGGAACGCGAGCTCGACGGTCCGCGGCGTGAGCCGGGTCTGCCGGGTCAGCGTCAGCCGGACGGCACCGCGCTGCCCGAAGCCGAACGCGAGGAGGTTGCCCACCAGCAGCGCCGCCTCGGGCGTGCTGAACAGCGGGCCCAGGTGGTACGGCACCGCGAACACCGCCGCGACCACCACGGCCTCGAGCAGCTGCTGCCACCGGCGCGGCGGCAGCGTCAGCGGCTCGGTGAGCATCACGCCGGCCAGGAACAGGATCGGGTACGACACCAGCGCGGTGGACACCGCGTCGACGACCGGCTCACCGCCGGTCGCGAGCCGCAGCGTCACGAACACCGTCGCCGCCAGGACGAACGTGCCGACCAGCGCGTACCGCCGGGTCCGGACGACCACGAGCACCGTCAGCAGCAGCACCGGCACCAGCAGCCACCGGTCCGCCACCCACCAGGTCGTCGCGTCCCAGCCGGTCAGCCCGACGACGAACGCGCCGACGGCTGCCGGGTTCAGGACGTGCCGGCCGCGCCAGGCGAGCACGTACTTCGACGCGTTGGCGAGCACGGCGGCCAGGGCGAGCGTGCCGAGGTAGCCGGGCTCGAGCGTCGGCCAGAACAGGAACAGCAGGATGAGCCCCGTGATGACCGCCGACTCGGTGTGCGGCCGGGTGCGCGCCACCAGGGCGGCGAGCCACGCGCTCGCGACCGACGCCGCCACCGCGACCACCGCGCTGACCAGCACGGCCCCCGGCTCGACGAACAGCACCCCCGTCGCCGACAGCACCAGGGCCACCAGCGCGAGGCCCGAGAGCCCGAGCGTCAGCAGCCGGTACATGGTGACGCGGCCGAGCCGCTCGTCCACCCACGCGAACCCCGCGGACGCGCTCATGCGAAGACCTCCCCGTCGATGCCCAGCGACCAGCGGACGCTGCCGTCCGCACGCAGGACCACGTAGCCGATGCCGAACCGGGAGGCGACCAGGTCCGGCTCGGCGAAGAACAGCGCGGTCGCCGCGGCGTCGGCCACGAGCGCGGACGGCCCGAGGGCCCAGGTCGCGAGCACGTCCCCGGTCGGCGCGCCGGTCCGGGCGTCGACGACGTGGTGCACGCCGGGGGCCCAGGTACGCCGGTTCGTCGCCGAGCCGCAGAGCGCGCCCGCGGCCAGGCGCACGACGCCGATCGCGCGGGCGGTGTCCCGCGGGTCCTCCAGCGCGACGGTCAGCGGCTCGGGTGCCGCGGCGCGCAGGTCGCCGCCCGCGTCCACCACGTGCTCGGGCACGCCGTGCGCCGTCAGCACGCCGGCCACCAGGTCCACCAGGTACCCCTTGCCCGCGGCGCCGACGTCGACCAGCGCGGGCTCGTCCAGCGTCAGCGTGCGGCCGTCGGCCGACCGCCGCGCCGAGGTGCGCCAGTCCGGGGCGGGACCGGTGAGCAGGGCGCCGGCGGCGTCCCGGCGCGGGCGCAGCGTGTACGCCGCGTCGTAGCCGAGCTCCTCCAGGGCCCGGCCCACCAGCGGGTTCACCGCCCCGTCCGTGCAGCGCGCCGCGACGTCGTACGCCGCGAGCAGCGGCCCCGCGTCCTCCGGCAGCGGGTAGGTGCCGGCGCCGCCCCGGGCGACCTCCGCCACCCAGGAGTCGGCGCGGAACCGGGACCAGTCCTGGTCGAACCGGGCGATGCGGTCGTGCACCGCCGCGAGCACGTCCGCCGGCAGCGGGTCGCGCGTGTCGATCGTCCAGCGGGTGCCGATCGCGTCGAAGCCGGCGCTGTGCGGCAGGGCCCGGTCAGGCCTCGGCATCGGCGCGGATCTGGTCGAGCGCCGCGTTGAACCCGTCACCGGTCAGCGAGGACCCGGAGACTTTGTCCACGGACAGCCCGGCGAGCTCCGTCCCCACGACCTCGTCCGCGATGCCCGACGCGAACTCGTCCTGGAACCGGGCCGCGTTGCCGCCGCTGGCCTCGGGGGTGACGGTCACGTCCGTGACGACGTCGTCGGCGACGGTCACCTCGACGGAGATCGACTCCTCGCCGCCCGGGGTGTCGTAGGAACCCTCAGCCGTGTAGGTCCCGTCGGTGTAGGTGCCGGAAGTCGCACCCGCGGTGCCGTCGGTCCCCGCACCGGCCGTGGCGTCGGCGTCCGAGCCGGAGCCGGACTGCGCCGCTGGTGCGTCGTCCTCGGTGGCGGCGTCGGCGTTGCCGCACGCGGCGACCGCGACGACGACCGACAGCCCGGAGAGCACGGTGAGCGTGCGTCGGCGGATCGAGTGAGCCATGGTGCTGCCTCCCTGGTGGTCCCGGGCATCCCGGGCTTCGCTCGTTGAATGCGATCGCATCTCGTCGGACCATCGACGCTAGGAGCGCTACCTGCGAATCACCTGGGAACGCGGGATGACACCGGTGTGCGAGCGGGATCAGCCCACGCGGTGCAGCCAGCGGACGGGGGCGCCGGCACCGGCGTAGCGGAACGGCTCGAGCTCGTCGTCCCACGCCTGGCCGAGCGCGAGCGCGAGCTCGGCCCGCAACGTCCCGGCGTCGCCCTGGTCGAGCGCCGCGCGGATCCGGTCCTCGGGCACCACGACGTTGCCGTGCACGTCGGTCTGCGCGTGGAAGATGCCCAGCTCCGGGGTGTGGCTCCACCGGGCGCCGTCGCTGCCGTGGCTCGCGTCCTCGGTCACCTCGTAGCGCAGGTGGGTCCAGCCGCGCAGCGCCGAGGCCACGCGCGCGCCGGTGCCCTGGGCGCCCTGCCACGAGTGCTCGGCGCGCAGCATGCCGGGCGCGGCAGGCTGCTCCGTCCACTCCATGGACACGCGAGTGCCCAGCACGTTGCCCGCCGCCCACTCCAGGTGCGGCGCGAGCGCACGCGGCGCAGAGTGCACGAAAAGAACACCGCGGGTGATAGCACCAGCCATGTCATCCCTCCCGGTTCGGCTCGAGGTTCGTCTTCCCCAACGACCTCGTCCCGCATCTCCCGGGTGGAACGCACAGTTTCACGGTTTGCAAGGCACAGCATGCCTGATGAGGGCCGGTGCGCACCAGCGCTCCGGCCCCCACCGACCACATCCGCCCGAATTGCCCGGGCTCGCGCGGGGCGTCAGAGCGTCTCGCGGATCGCCCGCATGGCCTTCTTGCGCACGGACCGGTCCAGCCGGTCGATGTACAGGTGCCCGTCCAGGTGGTCGACCTCGTGCTGGAGGCAGCGCGCCATCAGCTCGACGCCCTCGACGACGACCTCCTTGCCGTCCAGGTCGTGACCCACCACCCGCGCGTACCAGGCGCGCCGGGTCGGGAACCACAGGTCGGGCACCGACAGGCAGCCCTCGTCGCCGTCCTGGAAGTCCTCGGACAGCTCGACGATCGTCGGGTTGAGCACGTAGCCGAGCTCGTCGTCGATGTTCCAGGAGAAGGCGCGCAGCCCCACGCCGATCTGGTTCGCGGCCAGCCCGGCGCGACCGTCGTGGTCGACCGTCTCGAGGAGGTCCTCCACCAGCCCGCGGACCCGGGCGTCGATGGTGGTCACCGGTTCGCACGGGGTGCGCAGCACCGGGTCGCCCACCACACGGATCTCTCTCATCGCCATGACGAGGATTCTTCCATGTCCGGCGTGTGATCCGCGGAACGGCACCTCCGCATGACACCGGGCCGCCGTCGGCCTATCTTTGTACTGACCAGTCAGTGCGAACGCGAACGAGGCGACAGTGTCCACCGAGCCCACCCCGACCCGCGCGGCCCACGAGCAGGACGTCGCACGTCCCGAGCAGGAGCCCGACCGCCCGGCCCTCGCCGTGCGCGCCCGCGGCCTGCGCCTGACCGGATCACGCGGTCCCGTCTACGGCCCCCTCGACCTGGACCTGCCGGCGGGCGCGCTCGCCGTGGTGCAGGGTCCGCAGGGTGCCGGCCGGTCGAGCCTGCTGCTCACGCTCGCCGGGCGGATGGTGCCCGACTCCGGCGCCGAGCTCACGGTGCTCGGCGCGGAGCTCCCCCGGCACCGCGCGGCGGTCCAGCGGCGGGCCGCCGTCGCCGGCTTCGCGGGCGTCGACGAGCTCGACGACTCCGTGACCGTCGGGGACGTCACCCGGGAGCGCCTCGCCTGGCTCGCGCCCTGGTACCGCCGCACGGGCACGGTCGGCCAGGAGCGGTTCGCCGAGGTCGCGGCACCCGTGTTCGGCGACCGGCCGCTCCCGCGGGTCGGCACGGTCGTGTGGGACCTCGACGAGGTGGACGCGATGCTGCTCCGCCTCACGCTCGCCCTCGCCCAGCGCCCGGACCTGCTCGTGGTCGACGACCTCGACCAGGTGCACGACTCCGGCCGCCGGCAGACCGTGTGGACCCGGCTGGAGGCGGTCGCGGCGGCCGGCACGACCGTGGTCGCCTCGGTCGCCAGCCTGGACGAGGTCGCCCGCACGCACTGGCGGACGCCACCCGAGGTGGTCAACCTCGCGACCGGCCCGCACGCCGTGCCCGCCGGCTGACCCCTCCTCCTCCCCCGCTCCGTCTCGTCTCCCACGAGGACCCCTGATGCTCTCCTTCCTGTCGACCGGCACCGAGCTGCGCCGGTTCCGCCGCGGCGTGCTGCCGAAGCTCGCCGTCGTCGCGATGCTCTCCATCCCGCTGCTCTACGGCGCGCTCTACCTCTGGGCCTACTGGGACCCGACCGGGAACCTGGACCGGCTGCCCGTCGCCCTGGTGAACGCCGACGAGGGCGCCACCCGCGACGGCGAGCCGCTGCGGGCGGGGGCCGACGTCGTGGACGAGCTGCTCGACTCCGAGGCCCTCGACTGGCGCACGGTCGACGCCGGCACCGCGGCGGACGGCGTGCGGGACGGCACCTACTACTTCGCGGTGACGCTGCCCGCCGACTTCTCCGCGGACATCGCCTCCCTCGGCGGCGACGACCCGGCCTCCGCCGAGATCGACGTCACGTACAACGACGCGAACTCCTATCTGGCGTCCACCCTGGGCCGCAGCGCGATGACGCAGATCCGCGCCGCCGTGTCCGAGACCATCGGCGAGCAGGCCGCGGACCAGGTGCTCGTCGGCCTCGGGTCGGCCCGCGACGGGTTCGCGCAGGCGTCCGACGGCGCGCTGACGCTGTCGGCCGCCAGCGGCGACCTGTCCTCCGGCGCGCACCAGGTGGCCGACGGGGCGACGTCCGCCGCGGACGGCGCCGCCCGGCTCGCGAGCGGGTCCAGCGAGCTCGCGGGCGGCGCCGGCCGGCTCGACTCCGGCGCGGCGCAGCTCGCGTCGGGCGCGGCGACCCTGTCGTCGGGCGCCGGCTCCGCCGCGTCGGGCGCGGCGACCCTCGCCTCGGGCGCGCAGCAGCTCGCCGCCGGCGCGCAGACCGCGGCGACGAGCGCCGGCACGCTGGCCGTCGGATCCGCGCAGGTCAGCGACGGCGTGGACACCCTCGCGGGCACGGTCACCGGGCTGCAGAGCGCCGCCGAGCAGCTCGGCGGCGACCTGACCTCCGTCGGCACCGCGCTGGGCACCCTGGCGCAGGAGCAGGCCGCGCAGGGCGACACCGCCGCCGCGGCGCGGATCCAGGCGCAGCTGGCGGCGCTGCAGCAGGCGGTCGCCGCGGTGCCCACCACCGACGACCCGGACGCCGCCGCCGACCTGGCGCGGCTGGTCTCGGGCGCGCACCAGGTCCGCGACGGCTCCGCGGCGCTGTCCGGGGGCCTCGGGACGCTCGACCAGACGTCCGGCGAGCTCGCCACCGGCGCGGCCGCCCTGGCCGACGGCACCGCGCAGGTCGCCACCGGTGCGTCCGCACTCGCGAGCGCCGCGAGCACCCTCGCGTCCGGCGCCGCCGACCTCGACGACGGCGCGCAGACGCTCGCGTCCGGGGCCGGCGACCTCGCCACCGGGACGAGCACGCTCGCCTCGGGCGCCACGCAGGTCGCCGACGGCTCCGACCAGCTCGGCGACGGCAGCCGGCAGCTCGCCGACTCCCTCGCCGACGGCGCGGCGCAGATCCCGGACGACGACGACACCACCCGCGCCGCCCGCGCCGACGCGCTCAGCACCCCGGTGCAGATGGCCAGCACCGACGTCGCCGCGGCGGACGGGTACGGCGAGGGCTTCGCCCCGTTCTTCATCCCGCTGGCGCTGTTCGTCGGCGGGCTGATCACCTGGCTGCTGCTCCGGCCGCTCCCGCCGCGCGGCCTCGCCACCCCCGCCCGCGGCTGGCGGATCGCCCTGGCCGGGTACCTGCCCGCCCTCGCGATCGGCGTCGGCCAGGTCGTCGTGCTGCTCGCCGTCGTGCACTTCGGGCTCGGGCTCGGCATGTCCACGGCGCTCGGGACCGTGGCGTTCACCGTGCTGGTCGCCGCCGCGTTCCTCGCCGTGCAGCAGATGCTGACCGCCGTGCTCGGCCCGGCCGCGGGCAAGGTGGCGATCATCGCGCTGCTCATGCTGCAGCTCACCGCCGCCAGCGGCACCTACCCGGTCGAGACCACCCCGGCGTTCTTCCGGTGGCTGCACCCCGGGCTGCCGATGACCTACGCCGTCACCGGGCTGCGCGAGCTCACCACCGGCGGCACGGACGGCCGGCTGTGGTCGTCGGTCGGCGCGCTGCTGCTGTTCCTGGTCGGCTCGCTCGCCGTCACGTCCTGGTGCGCGGCCCGGCAGCGGACGTGGACGCTGTCCCGCCTGCACCCGGCCCTGTCCATCTGATCGCGCCGGATCTGAGAGGCTGGACGCCATGCCGACCGCCGCCGACGCCGTCACCCCGGCCCCCGCGACCGCCGACGCCCCCGGCGGCCGGCGCGACACCCGCCGCGCGATCATCGACGCCACCGTCGCGCTGATCGCCGACCGCGGGTTCTCCGCCACCTCCGTCGACGACATCGCCGACCGCGCCGGTGTCGCCAAGGGCAGCGTGTACTACAACTTCGGGTCCAAGGGCGCGCTGTTCGAGGCCGTGCTCACCGAGGGGCAGCGCGCGCTCACCACCGCTCTGCGCGGCGCGGCCGAGGGCCGTGCGGGCCGGGACGCCGTCGGTGCGCTGGTCCACGAGCTGCTCGCGCAGATCCAGGGGCACCCCGACTTCGCCAAGGTCCTGGTCGCCGAGGTGTTCCGCACCGGACGGGACTGGCAGGACTCCATCCGCCAGGTGCGGGACGAGGCCTTCGCGGTGTTCGCCGAGGTGGTGGCCGCGTCCTGGCCGCAGCGCGACCCGTCGCTCACCGCCGCGGCGATGTTCGGCGCGACGCTCGTCGCCGGGCTGGAGTGGCTGGCGTTCCAGCCCGAGCGCCCCGTGGCGGACGTCCGCCGCGCGGTCCTGGCCACGGTCCTCGACCCCCTCTGACCCGCACCGACCCGGTTCCCCCGGGCCCCCGGTTCCCCCGGCGCGCGGCACCCCTGACGCCCGCCAAGTGGAAGGTTCTGCCCGACACGCTCCGGCGTGTTCGGCAGAACCTTCCACTCGGCGCGGCGGCAGACGCAGAACGGGCCCCCGCGCGTGTGCTCGGGGGCCCGTTCCGGGACGTGCGGGGAGGCTCAGTAGCGGCCGGCCTGCTGCGGGACGGCGCCCAGCAGCTCCATGACCTCGGCCTCGAGGAAGCGGCGGTGACCGCCGAGGGTGCGGACGGCGGACAGCTTGCCGGCCTGGGCCCAGCGGGTGACCGTCTTCGGGTCGACCCGGAACATCACCGCGACCTCACCGGGGGTGAGCAGCGAGGAGGAGACCTGCGTGGGGATCTGGGCCTCGAGGGGGTACGTCATGATGACTCCTAGTCGGTTCGGTAGCCCGGCTGACCGTGTAGGTCCCGTGGCTTTGCGTCCCCGCCTTGCAGCGGGTTTGCCGTTGTCGCTCAACGGGTAGAACTATACAGAAATCGGACAGAACGGCAAGTACCACCCGAGAGCGGACAAACACGCAGGTCAGCGATGTGGGCGCTCACATACCGGACACGTCAGCCGTTACCTGACCCGCACGACCCTCGCCACCGGTGTGCTCCCTGCGCGCAGGACATCACCCGTTCGGCCGCGTCTCAGGCCGGCGCACCGCCCGCGGGGTCGAACCGGTAGCCCATCCCCGGCTCCGTCAGCAGGTACCGCGGCGCGGCCGGGTCCGGCTCGAGCTTCTTGCGAAGCTGGGACAGGTACAGCCGCAGGTAGCCGGTGTCGGTGATGTGCTCCGACCCCCAGATGTCCTGCAGGAGCGTCTGGCGCGTGACGAGCCGGCCCGCGTTGCGCACCAGCACCTCGAGGATGCGCCACTCGGTCGGCGTGAGCCGGACCGGCTGGGGCGGGCTGCCGTCGGCGGCGTCCCGGGTGACGGTCGTGGCGGTCAGGTCCACGGTGACGTCGCCGATCCGCACCAGCGGCTCGGCGTCCTGACCGGGCACCCGGCGGGTCAGCGCGCGGATGCGCGCCAGGAGCTCGTCGACGCCGAACGGCTTGGTCACGTAGTCGTCCGCACCGGCGTCGAGCGCCTCGACCTTGTCGGAGGAGCCGGTCCGCCCGGACAGCACGAGGATCGGCGCACCGGTCCAGCCCCGCAGGCCGTGGATCACCTCCACGCCGTCCAGGTGCGGCATCCCGAGGTCGATCAGGTAGAGGTCCGGCTTGTGCTCGATGGCCTGGTTCAGCGCGGACGCGCCGTCGGTGGCCGTGAGGATCTCGTACCCCCGGGCCCGCAGGGTGATCCGCAGGGCGCGCAGGATCTGCGGGTCGTCGTCGGCGATCAGGATCTTCACGAGGCGACCCTCTCGCCGCCGGCCGCGTCCGCCTGGCGCAGCGCGATGACCATCGTCAACCCGCCCCCGGGGGTGTCCTCCGGCCCGAGCGTGCCGCCCATGCCCTCGGTGAACCCGCGGGACAGCGCCAGGCCCAGCCCGAGCCCGGTGCTGTTGTCGGTGTCCCCGAGCCGCTGGAACGGCAGGAACAGGTCCGCGCGCCGGTCCGCGGGCACCCCCGGACCGTGGTCCACGACCCGGATCTCCACGCGGTCCGCGAAGGCGCTCGTCTGCACCCGCACGGGAACGCCCCCGGGGCTCGCCCGCACCGCGTTGGCCAGGACGTTCACCAGCACGCGGCGCAGCAGGGCCGGATCGGCCAGCACGGCGGGCAGCGCCGGGTCGAGCTCCAGCCGCACGTCGTCCGGGCCGAGCCGCAGCTCGTCCAGCGCGGGCAGGATCACGTCGTCCACGTCCGTCGGCCGGGTGGCGACCCCGAGCACGCCGGCCTGCAGGCGGCTGACGTCGAGCAGGTCGGTGACGAGCACGGTGAGCGCCCCCAGGCTCTCCTCGGCCGTGGCGAGCAGCTCGTCCCGGTCGGCCGGCGTGAGGTCGACGTCGGCGGAACGCAGGCTGCCGACGGCCGTCGTCGCGGCGGTCAGCGGGCGGCGCAGGTCGTGGCTGACCGCCGAGAGCAGCGCGCTGCGCACCTGGTCCGTCTCCCGCAGGGGCCCGATCGCGTCGGCGGTCCGGCTGAGGCGCTGGTGGTCCAGGGTCGCGGCGACCTGGGTCACCACGACGCCGAGCAGCCGGTTGCCGACACCGTCGACGTCGCCCACCTCGGGGCTCGCGGGACCTGACCCGGCACCGCGGTCCAGGTCCAGCACCGTGTGCTCGTCGACGGGCACGCTCGGGGACCCGGGCCGCACGGTGCCGGCCTCGGCGAGCACCTCCTCGCCCGCGCGCAGCCGGACCCCCGCGAGGCCGAAGGCCTCCTGCGCCCGCTCGACCAGCGCACCGAGCGCGTCCTGCCCGCGCAGCACCCCGCCGGCGACGGTCGCGAGCAGCTCGGACTCCGCGCGCGCTCGCTGGGCGGCTCGGCTGCGGCGCGCGGCCAGGTCGACGACGGCACTGACCAGCGCGGCGTTCGCGACGTACAGCACGAGGGCGAGCCCGTGCACGGGGTCGTTGACGCTGACGGTGTGGATCGGGGCGACGAACAGGTAGTTCAGCGTCAGCCCGGAGAGCAGCGCGGTCAGCAGCGCCGGCCACAGGCCGCCGACCAGCGCGACGACCACGACGAGCAGCTGGAACGCGAGCACGTCGCCGGCGAGCGACTCCTCGCTGCGACCGGCGACCAGCAGCCAGGTGAGCAGCGGCCCCAGGACCAGCGCCAGCACGAACCCGAGCACCCGGCGCTGCACCGTGAGCGCTCCGGTGAGCCGCGGCAGCGGCAGCCGCGCGGCTGCTGCGGCGTGGTTGACGATGTGCACGTCGATCGGCCCGGACTCGCGGATGACGGTCGACCCGATGCCCGGCCCGGTCAGCGCGGCACGCAGCCGGCTCCGGCGGCTGAGCCCGATCACGAGCTGGGTGGCGTCCTGCGACCGCGCGAACTCCACCAGCGCGGTCGGCACGTCCTCGCCCACGACCTGGTGGTAGGTGCCGCCGAGCTTCTCGGTCAGCGCCGCCTGGCCGGCGAGCGCCTCCGGGTCGGTGTCGCGCAGACCCGTCTGCGCCGTGACGTGCACGGCGAGGAGCTGCCCACCTGCCGACCGCGACGCGATCCGCGCGCCGCGACGCAGCAGCGTCTCCCCCTCCGGCCCGCCCGTGAGCGCGACGACGACCCGTTCGCGCGCCTCCCACGGCACGTCGATCGCGTGCTCGGCCCGATAGCTGCGCAGGGCCGAGTCGACCTCGTCCGCCAGCCACAGCAGCGCCAGCTCGCGCAGCGCGGTGAGGTTGCCGAGCCGGAAGTAGTTCGACAGCGCCGCGTCCACCCGCTCCGCCGGGTACACGTCACCCGCGGCCAGCCGGTCCCGCAGTGACTGCGGCGTCAGGTCCACCAGCTCGATCTGGTCGGCCGCGCGCAGCACCGCGTCGGGCACGGTCTCCCGCTGCGGCACCCCGGTGATCGTGCGGACGACGTCGTTCAACGACTCGATGTGCTGGATGTTCACCGTGGTGAGCACGTCGATCCCGGCATCGAGCAGGGCGGACACGTCCTGCCACCGCTTGTCGTGCCGCGCGCCCGGGGCGTTGGTGTGCGCGTACTCGTCGACCAGGGCGACCTGCGGGCGTCGCGCGACGACCGCGTCGAGGTCCATCTCGGTGAGCACGACCCCGCGGTGCTCCACCCGGGCACGGGGCACGACCTCGAACCCGTCGAGCAGCGCCGCCGTGGCCGAGCGCCCGTGGGTCTCCACCACCGCCACCACGACGTCCGCGCCGTCGGCGCGCAGATCCCGGCCCGCCTCGAGCATGGCGAACGTCTTCCCGACGCCGGGGGCGGCCCCGAGCAGCACACGCAACCGGCCCCGCGTCATCCGCGCTCTCCTCCTGGTGGTCCACGCTCGAGGTGCAGGTCGCGACGGTCGACGGCCTCGGCGACCGGAGCAGTCGGCACCGCGCAGGTGATCGTAGCCGCGACGGCCGGCGTCGCCGTGGTTCCCCTTGAGCGGCCCCTGGGCACGGCGTCCCCGCAGCGGGAGGATGGCCTCATGAGCCAGGAGAGCGACTCCCCCGCGCCGAGGACGCCTGACGACACGTCCGCGGGCGACGGAGTCGACGGGGCCGATTCGTCGGGCGGCGATGAGGTGCCCGGCGGGGCCGACGGCGGGGCCGACGGCGGGGCCGACGGCGGGGCCGACGGCGAGCACGTCGAGCGGCACCGCGACGGCAGCCTGCGTGCGCGTGGGCCGGTGCGGGACGGCGAGCCGCACGGCTACTGGGAGTGGTTCCGGCTCGACGGCACGCTCATGCGCTCGGGCTCGTTCGACCAGGGCGCCCAGGTCGGCGAGTGGACGACCTACGACCGGCAGGGCCGGCCGTACAAGGTGACCCGGCCGGGCGACTCCCCGGCCTGACCCCAGGGCCGCTCCGCGGCGCGCGCCGGTGCCGGCGCGCGCCGCGGGACGTCCGGGTCAGCCCATCGCCCACCCCCCACCGGCGCCGGGACCGTCGGCGCCCGGCCCGGCGCTGCTCCCGGGGCGCTGCCGTCCGGGCCCGCCGTGCACGACCGGCCCGACGCGCTCGACGTGCTCGACCTGCCCGACGGGTCCGACTGGGCCGACGGGGCCGACGGGCCCGTCGGCCGCGGTCGCGTCCAGGACCCGCCGCAGCCGGGTGCGGTGCACGACGGCGGCCACCCCGACGCCGACCAGGAGCGCCGCGGCGACGGCGACCGCCGCGATGTCCGTGCCCGTCACGGCGAGCGGCTGCTCGGGGGTCGGTGGTACGACCGGCTGGTCCGGTGCAGCGACGGCCAGCGTCTCCGCGGGGTCGCCGCACTCGCCGGTCGACAGCGGCTCGCCGTCGGCCCCGGTCGTGCGCTCGACGAACCCGTAGGTGCCGGGCTCCGTGGTGACGTACCGGCCGGTGAGGTGCTCCCGCACGGCGGACCGCAACGGGATCGGCTCGGACGTCCACACGGGCTCGGTGCAGGTGAGCTCCGCACCCTCGGGCGCGTGGAACAGGTCGACCACGGTCACGGCGCCGGGCGGCACGGTCCCGTCGACCACGACGACGTCCCACAGCTCGACCCCGGTGACCGGGTCCTCGGTCCCCGCAGCCGCCTCGGTCCGGACGGCCAGCCGGTCGGTGACGAACGTCGTCTCGTTCGCGAGGCCGCACCGGCCCACGTGCCGGACGTCGCCACCCTCCGTGAGCAGCTGCTCGACCCAGTACACGGCGCCCTGCGCGTCGGGTGCCGGGGCCTGCCCCGAGTCGTAGAGCCCGGCACCGTCGACCGCGACCGGTTCCGAGGTCCAGAGGAGCGTGGTGTCGTCGCAGACGGCCTCGGCCTCGGGGTCCTGCGGCCCGTACGCCCGGAACACCAGGTGGTCGCCGGGCTCGGTCGTGCCGGTGACCAGCGCGGTGTCGTGGATCGTCGTGCCCGCCGTCGCGGTGTCCTGCGCCCGGGTGATCACCGAGGGCGGGACCACGACCTCCGGTGGTCCGGGGACGTGGAACACCTCGCGCAGGTCGTCGAAGGGGCTGACGAAGGCGTCCACCCGGTCGTCCCCCGCGAACGCGTACACGAACACGAAGTAGTCGCCACCGGCGTGCGCGGCCACGCCCGGCGCCATGATCGGGTGCGCCGGGTCGTAGCCGACCTGGTAGACGCCGTCGGCCGCCGGCACGGAGTCGGTCCAGAGCACGGGGGTACCGGCCGGCACGTCGGGCGTCGACGGCAGCTCCGGGAGCGGTCCGTAGACCGTCACGGTCGCCTCGCCGAGGTCGGGCGTCCACCCGCCGAGCCCGCCGAACGCGCCGTGGTCCTCGGGGTACCCGACGACGGTGATGCGGTCGAACGCCTGGCCTCCGGGCACGACGTTGAACTCGCGGGTCTCCGACTCGTGCACCAGGTCGAACCGGTCGACCGCGGTCTCGACCTCCTCGAAGTACGGCGCCGTGAAGTCCTCACGGATGTACTCCGCGAGCGCGCCGGCGTCGGCCTTCCGGGTGGTCACGACGGCGGAGTAGAACCCGTTCGCGGTGGCGAGCACCTCGCCCGGGGTCGTCACCGGCCCGGGACCGTGGGCGACGACCTGCTCCACCCCGGCGACCGGCGCATCAGCGGGCGGGACCGGCGCCTGCGCCTGCGGCTGGTCGAAGGGCCCGTACCAGGTGACCTCCGCCGGGACCGCCACGGGGACGCCGTCCAGGTCGACCCACTCGTCACCGGGCGCCGCCCGGAAGTCGACCACGTCGACCAGCGGGTCGCCGTCCTGCACGACGACGTCCTGGACGGTCGTCGTCGCCTGCGGCCGGAAGTCCTTCACCACCTCGAACGGCTCGCCCGGCTCGGTGATCTCGCCGGGGTCGTGCCCCGGGCGGTTGCCGTACGTGAGCTGGTCCTGACGGTTGCCGCCCATGATGAGGAGCGTCAGCGTCGTGCGCCACGCGTCGGGGAACACGATCTCGTACGTGACCGTGCCGTTCCCCGTCGCGGTCCAGGCGAGGGTGATCGGGGCCTCGGTGGTCGTGCCGGAGTACGTCTGCGTGCCCGTGGCGTCGAGCACCGCCGGACCGGAGAGGGTGACGCTGAACTCCGCACCGACGACCGGTTGCCCGGACGCCGACCACAGCCCGATGCCGTGGATCGTGCCGGTGCGCTGGCCCTCCCCCGAGACGGACCCCGCGGAGCCCGCCCAGGGCCCGGCCTCGGCCGCGCCCTGGGCGAGGACGTCGTCGGCGCGGTCCTTCACCGCCTGCGGCGTGGCCGCCGCCAGCAGCAGCTTGGTCGCCGCCACGACGCCGCCCGCCATGGTGCCGGCCCGTTCCTGCCGCTGGTGCACCGCGTAGCCGAGCGCCGCCTGCGTGAGGTCGTCGGTGGCGTGCCGGTGCCGGGCCAGCGCGGCCGCCAGCTCCGGGTCGTCCACGTGGGTCACGCCCAGCGGGACGTCGCCCGCACCCGAGGCGGTGACCCGCGCCTGGACGCAGTAGCCGTGCTCCTCGGAGCCGGCGGGCCCGGTGAGCGGGCCGAGCTGCACCGGCCCGTAGCCGGGCGGGGTGATGCTGATGCCCGCCGCCGGGGCCTTCGCCGCGGCGGTCGGTGGTGCGGGCGCGAGCAGGAGGGCGGCTGCCGCCCCACCTGCCAGCACCGTGGCGAGCAGCGCCGAGAGGGTACGGCGGGCGTGCCAAGATGGCCGTGCTTGCATGTCAGGTCTCCTGAGGAACTGTCGAGCGGGCGCGAGGGGTCCGGTGTGCCAGCACCGGACCCCTCATCCGTGGGTCCAGGTCGAGATCAGCCGTCGAGGTTCAGCGCACGCGGCACCCCCTCGCTCGGGTCGCCGGCATCAGTGCTCCCACACGTTGCCGAACTCGTCGCCGCCCCAGCCGCCGCCCTGGGAGTCGACGACGACGTCGTAGCCGTCCGGGACGGGGTCGCCCGGCTGCCACGTCCGGAACCAGTCGGTGCCGCCGGACGACGAGCCGCCGCCGGACTCCCGCCCGGAGGACCCCGAGCTCCCGCGCGTCGCCCCGGCCGCGCGACCCGCGCCCGCGACCGTTCCCGACGCCGTCCGCCGGCCGGCCGCCGCGGCCTGCTCGGCGGCGACCCGGTCCTGCTCGGCCTGCCAGGCGGCCTCCGCCTCGGCCACCGCGGCTTGCGCGCGGCCGAGGGCATCGGCGACCTCCTCCGCCTCGGCGGCGCTCGCGGTCAAGGCGTCGACCCCGGTCGGTGCGGCTGCGTCCCGCACGGCGGCCGCCGCGTCGATCGCCGCGGCGAGCGCGCCGCGGACGGTGTCGTCGGGCACGCGTCCCTCGCTGCCGGCGAGCACGCCGGTCGCGGTCTCGACCGCGACGCCCAGCACCGCGACCGCATCCGCGTGTGCCTCGACGGCGCGGTCCAGCTCCCACGCGGCTTGCGCGGTCCGCACCTCCGAGGTGGCCGCGGTCACGGCAGTCGTCCGCTCGTGCAGCGCACCCGCGCGGTCCCGGGCCTGGGCGGTGCGGTCCCCGCGGGACGCGGCGTCATCCGTCGTCGTCGGCGGCAGCCCGACGAGCAGGGCCGCGAGGTCCTGCCGGACCGCGTTGTCCTCGACGCGGCCGGCGGACTGCGCCAGGACGACGCGCCCGTCATCTCGCGCGGCACCCAGGTCGACCACGGCCCGGTCGAGCGTGGCGTGCGCCTCGGTCAGCGCCTTCTCGGCGCGGGCGTCCCACCGGCCGTGCGCGAACCAGGCGGCGCAGCCCGCCACGGCCAGGACGGTGATGAGGAGCACGACGACCCGAGCGCGACGGCGGCGCGCACGGAGCGGGCCGCTGGGTGGCTGCTCGGGCGCGGCGGACCCGCTCGGTCCGATGGGCTCCGTGCACCCGGTGGGCTCCCTGCACCCAGGTGCGTCGGTGGTCGGTGGTGCGGTGGTACCGGGCTCGACGCTCGCCGGACGGGCGTCGGTGGACGGCAGGTCGATCTGTGCGCTCATGGAGTGGTGCTCCCGGGTCGGGGACGGGTGAGCGCGGCTGAGCCCCCGACTCTAGCGATCCCGGCACCACCCCGGGCGGGCCGCGACGCCCCCTGTGGACGACGCCCGGCGCGCCGCGGCGACGCCCGGCGCGTCGCCCGCGATCAGCCCTCGACGCCCAGCACCCACACCGGCTCGTCGGACCCGGCCGGGAGCATCGCCTCGCCCCAGGTCCCGATCGTGACCGTCAGGTCGGACGCGGCGTCGACGTCGTCCGGCAGCGCGACCACCGTCGTCGCCGGCACGTAGTCCTGCGTGCAGACGCCGTCGGCGGGCTCGGGGAAGGTCACCTCGACGACGCCCGCCCCCGTCGAGGTCGCGGTCGGGTCCGGAACCGACGGGCAGGTGCTCGACCCGAAGGTCACGACGTGCAGCAGCGCCGGGTCGCTCGTCCGTCCTGCGCCGGCGACCGCGTCGACCGGCGGCGCGTCCACGTCGTCGGGCAGACCGATGACCGACGAGCCGGCGGTGAGCGTGAGCGCTGCCGGGGTCGTGGGCTCCGTCGCAGCAGGCGACTCGGTGGTCGACGACTCGCCCGCGGGCTCGCCGGAGGCGCAGGCGGTCAGCAGCAGGAGCACCGCTGCACCCACGGCCGGGAGCAACCGGCGAGCGGGCCGGACGGACGTGCGGGTCATCTGGGACATGGGCTGCTCCTGGTCGTCCGACGGCGCTGGCAGGACGACCGGCTGGCCGGCCGTCCTCGCCACGCTACCGCCGCCCGGCCACCGGCCGGGAGCCCTCGTCGGGGCGGGCTCGGTGGCACGATGCGGCCGTGAGCAGCGACGGCAGCCTGGTGCTGCGAGCAGACGATCCCCGGGTCGCCGTGCACGTGGCCGCGGGCTGGACGGTGGTGGCGCGGTCCTGGGGTGCGCGCCTCGACGCGGACGCAGCCGACCACGGCCTCCTGCGGTCGTCGGCCGCCCGACCGGCAGACCACGGGTCGGCCCGGGCGCTCCGCCCGGACGACCGGGACGCGGTCCTGGCACTCGACGCCGCGACGGCCGGCGACTACCCCGGTGGGGTGGCGACCGCCCACACCCCCCTCGACGCGGAGCGGGCCACGGTCGGCCCGGGCCGGTGCGGCGTGGGCTTCGTGACGGGTGCCGGCGAGATCGTCGCGATGACCTTCGTCGACCTCGACCTGCCGCACGCCGAGGTGGACTTCACCGTGGTCGCGCCCACGCACCGCGGGCTCGGCATCGCGACCGCGGTGAAGGCAGCGTCGGTGCTGGGTCTGCTCGACCGCGGCGTCACCACGGTCCGCACCGGCGGCTCGGCGGAGAACGCCGCGATCCTCGCGGCCAACCGCGCCGTCGGGTTCGTCGTCGACGAGGAGTGGCTGACGCTCGACCCGCCATGATGGGCGCGTGCCCCTCCGCTTCCCCGCTCCATGGTCGAGTCCGCAGCGCTCTCCCACGGAGCCGGGCGCGTTCCGCCTGACGCAGACGCTGGCCTGACCCGTCACCCCCGCGGCACCTCGATCACGCGGGCGAACCCCGGCTCGTCCGGGTCGTCGACGATCTCCTCCCCGTCCAGCCACGACCCGATGACGTGGGCCAGCTCCCCCGGGTGCGAGAAGTTCATCGCGTGCGCAGCCCCGCCGATGACGGCGAGCGTCACGTGCGGTGGCGCGAGCCGGGCGACCTCCATGACCCGCGACCGGGGCGGCATCATCGGGTCGCGGCTGCCCACCACGGCGAGCGCCGGGACGGTGAGCCGCACCAGCCGCTCCAGCGACGGGTAGCGCACCAGCTCGCTGAACAGCCTGAGCGTGTTGGCGGGACCGAACCGCACGTAGTCCGGCACGGCGACCCGCGCCATCTCCGGGCGCTCCCGCCGCACGTCCCTGGCGAGCTGCGCGAGCCCCCGCGAGAGCGGCTGGTTGTACATGCCGCCGGCCGGGGAGACGAGCACGAGCCGCTCCACCCGCTCCGGGGCGACGTGCGCGACCTCCAGGCCGACCGGGCAGCCCATCGAGTTGCCGACCAGCACCACCCGGTCGAGGCCCAGGGCGTCGAGCAGGCCGAGCAGCGCCTCCCCGAGCGCCGGGATGCCGAGCGTCGCGCCCCACCCTTCGCTGCGGCCGTACCCGGGCAGGTCCGGCACCACGTTGGTGGCGCGGCTCGCGAGCCGGCGCGCGGTCGGCATCAGGTAGGTGCCGGAGATGGCGAAGCCGTGGAGGTGGACGATGGGCGTGGCGCCGGGGACGTCGCGGCTCGTGCGGACGTGCACGTCGCGGTTGCCGACCCGGACCATCTCGTCGGTCCAGTCCTGGTCGGCTGCGCCGGCTCCCGCGGCGTGGCGTCGGGCCGACATCGGCTGCCTCCTCCCCGCGGTCCGCGCGTCGGCGGGCGGACCCGGTCCCAGCGTGGCTCGTGGCGACGACGCGGGCCTCATCCGCCGCGGGTAGGTGGCCCGCCGGACGCAGAAGACCCCGGCAGCCTGGGGCTGCCGGGGTCTCGGGTGCTCCCTCGACTGGACTCGAACCAGTAACCGTCCGATTAACAGTCGGATGCTCTGCCAATTGAGCTACGAGGGATCGTGCGGGAAGAACTCTAGCAGCCGCGCGGAGGTGCTCCGCACACCCGCGCGGTGGTGCCGATCACCCCCGCAGACCGGCGGCCGCGCGCACCCGGGCCTCCGCCGCGTCGAGCAGGGCGGCCACGTCCGGGTCGGCCAGGTCGACCCGTCCCGTCCCGATGACCTGCGTGAACAGCTCGCCCTGCTCGCCGCGCCGCAGCGCGACCCGGACGGCGCCCGCGCCCGGCAGGGTGACGGTCTCGACGTGCACCACCGAGGACTGCACGCGCTCGCGCAGCGTCTGGGCGAACGTCACCGGAACCGGGGGCGTCAGCGGGAGCGCCTGCACCGCGCCGGTGACCCAGTGCACCGTGATGGCCGCCGGGTCGGGCGCGAAGGACGCGCGGTCGACGTCGGACCACGGGTGCCGCTCGACGGCGTCGGCGTCGGCGACGTACAGGGCGAGCCGGGTGGCGGCGAGCCAGCGGTCACCCGACGCGGCGGTGGCGAGCACCCGGTCGCCGGGCGGCAGGTCCAGGGCACGGCGCACGTCGTCGGGCATCGCGTGGCGGCGGGAGAAGAGCGGCACAGGTCCCCACCGTAGTCGGCGGGCCCCGCGGCACCGACCACGCGCGACGGCGTACCCTGACCGCCGTCGGGGCCAGTAGCTCAGCCGGTCAGAGCAGCGGACTCATAATCCGTCGGTCGTGGGTTCAAGCCCCACCTGGCCCACCTGTTCCAGCCGTCCGGGCGGACGCCACCGGCAGCAGCGCCGCTCCCGCCAGGAAGCACACCGCGCCGGCGAACGTCCCGAGGTTCACCAGCGCGACGTTCGCGACCACGGTGGTGTCGACGACGTACCGGGCCGCGACGGCGGCGAGCCCGAAGGCGACGGACCCCGCGAGGTTGAGCACCGCCACCCGCCGGTCGAGCGCGCCTCCGGGACCGGGCGAGCGCACGGCGAGCCACGCCATCGCGCTCGCGACCAGGAAGCAGACCGACCCGTAGACGTCGGGGACCCAGACCAGGCGCCGCGCCTGCAGCGCCTCGAGCCCGCGGGTGGCGGCGAGGGTGCTGACGTTGAAGCAGACGGTGCCGACCAGCTGCACCGCCCCGGCCCACCAGTCGACCCGCGAGGCGCGCGGCGTGCCGGCCAGCTGCAGCGCGGCCGCCGTCGTGAAGCAGAGGGAGCCGGCGACGAACGTCCAACCCACGACCGCGGGCGGGACGTTCGCGAAGTACAGCGGCACCGAGCCCGCGGCGAAGCACAGCGAGCCGAGCCCGAACAGCACGCCGAGCCACACGCTCGAGCGGCTCGGGGACGCGCGCCGCCGTGACGGGACCGCCCGGCGCGCCGGCTCCGTCACGACCGCAGGCCGGTGCGCGCCTTGCTCTGGGCGGCGGCGTGCCCGGGCGCGGTCCAGAGGTCGGCCTTGGCCGCCGCCCGCGGCACCGGCGACTCGGCGGCCAGCTCGCTGCACGCGAGGTCGATGTCCCGCAGCAGCTGGTCGATCATGATCCGGCTGAGGTCGAGCCGCACGACCACGCGCATCAGGTGCACGTCCTCCGCATCCGGCGGGAGGCTGTACGCCGGCACGATCCACCCGTTCTCCCGCAGGCGCGCGGACAGGTGGTAGACGTCGTAGCCGGGGTCGCCGACGAGCCGGAACGTGACGACGGGCTCGGCCAGGCCGGGGTTGAGGATCTCGAACCGGCCGGTCTTCTCGAGCGACTGGTTCAGGTACCGCGCGTTGGCCAGCATGGTCTCGACGATCGCGGTGTACCCGTTGCGCCCGAGCCGCAGGAAGTTGTACATCTGCGCCTGGATCATCGCGGACCCGCGGGAGAAGTTGAACGTGTAGGTCGGCTGGGCGCCGCCCAGGTAGTTGACGCTGAACACCAGGTCCTCGGGCAGCCGGGACGGGTCGCGGAACACCAGCCAGCCCACCCCCGGGTACACGAGCCCGTACTTGTGGCCCGAGGCGTTGATCGAGGCCACCTGCTCCAGGCGGAAGTCCCAGAGCAGGTCCGGCTCGGCGAACGGGGCGATGAAGGCGCCGCTCGCGCCGTCCACGTGCAGGGGGACGTCCCAGCCGCGCTCGTGCTTGATCCGCACGAGGGCGGCGTCGATCTCCGCGACGGGGTCGGACTCGCCGATGTGGGTGGTGCCGAGGACGGCACCGACGGCGATGGTCCGCTCGTCGACCCGGCTCACGACGTCCTCGGCGGAGATCGTGAACCGGTCGGGGCGCATCGGGATCTTGCGCATCTCGACGTCGAAGTAGTTGGCGAACTTGTCCCAGACGACGTGCGTCTCGGCGCCGAACACGACGTTGGGCCGGTCCGTCGGCAGCCCGGCGGCCTCGCGCCGGTTCCGCCACGCGCGCTTGTGCGCCAGCAGCCCGAGCATGATCGCCTCCGACGAGCCGATGGTGGCGACGCCGACGACGGCGGCCGGGTCGGGCGCGTGGAACAGGTCGCCGAGCATGTGGACGCACGCCTCCTCGACCAGGGAGGCGACGGGGTACTCCTCGTGGTCGATGTGGTTCTTGCGGAGGGTGTCGTGGATCAGCGCCTCGGCCTGCGGCTCCATCCACGTGGTCACGAACGACGCGAGGTTCAGCGTCTCCCGGCCGTCGAGCATGAGACCGGTGTGCAGGAGCTCGTAGACCTCGTCGGGGTCGAGCCCGTGCTCCGGGAAGTCCGTCCGGTCGATCGCGGTGCGGAAGCTCGCCCGGCCGTGGATCGGCAGGGAGGTCTGGCCGTTGCTGGATGCGCTCATGAGGTGTCCCCGCTGCTTCGGGACGACGCCGCTGCCGCGTCCGGACGACCGGCACGCGCGTCGCTGTCGGGTGTCGGACGGTGCGGCGGCGGGGGGTCCGTCGGGACGTGGGGGTCGGGCGGGACCGAACGTAGCAGCGCGGATCGCAGGCGGTCCCCACCCCTCGGGGGTGTGTGTAGGCCGATCGTCCTGTTGCAGCGCTGCGGGGCTCGGTCACATTCTGGAGGGCGGGCGCGTCTGCCCGGCGCACCCCGCGAACGTCAGGAGAACCCCACCATGTCCACCGCGGCCCACGACGAACGCCCAGCCGGTGAGCTGGCGGGCGACCGGGCGTTCTTCGGCCACCCCCGGGGTCTGATGACGCTGTTCACCACGGAGCTGTGGGAGCGGTTCAGCTACTACGGGATGCGCGCCATCCTGCTGTACTACCTGACGGACACGATCGCCGACGGCGGTCTCGGCATCGAGGAGCGCACCGGCCTCGCCCTGGTGTCGATCTACGGCACGAGCGTCTACCTGCTGTCGGTGGTCGGTGGCTGGCTGGCCGACCGCGTCATCGGGTCGCGGCGCTCGACGCTGTACGGCGGCATCGTCATCGCCGCAGGGCACGTCTGCCTGGCGCTGCCCAACGCGGCGTCGTCCTACCTCGGCATCGCGCTGGTCGCGCTCGGCACCGGCCTGCTGAAGCCGAACGTCTCGAGCATGGTCGGCGAGCTCTACGCCCGCGACGACGACCGCCGCGACTCCGGCTTCTCGATCTTCTACATGGGCATCAACATCGGGTCCTTCACGGCACCGTTCCTGGTCGGCGCGGCGCGCGCCTGGGGCGGGTACCACGCCGGGTTCCTGGTGGCGGCGGTCGGCATGGCGATCGCGCTGGTGTTCTTCGTGGCGGGCGGCAAGTACCTGGGCCGCGCGGGGGGCGCGGCGCCCAACCCGATCCAGCCGCACGAGCGCGCGAAGCTGGTGCGGGGGCTGCTGATCATCCTCGGCGGCATCGTCGTGGTCGCCGGGATCGCGGCGGTCGTCTCGGGCGGGTTCAACCTCGACACGTTCATCGACACGATGTCGTACCTGGCGTTCATCGCGCCCGTCGCGTACTTCGTGGCGATGTACCGGTCCCCGAAGGTCACCGACGCCGAGCGACCGCGCGTCCTCGCGTACATCCCGCTGTTCGTCGCGGCGATGCTGTTCTGGATGATCTTCGAGCAGGCGGCCACGACGCTCGCCGCGTTCGCCCAGAACCGCACGGAGCTCGAGCTGTTCGGCGTCACGATCAGCCCCGAGTTCTTCCAGTCGGTCAACCCGCTGTCGATCATCATCCTCGCGCCGGTGTTCGCCTGGATCTGGACGAAGACCCACGACCGCCCGCCGACCGCGACCAAGTTCGCGATGGGCCTCGGGCTGGCGGCGGTGTCGTTCCTCATCATGTCCGTCGCCTCCGCCGCGATCGGCGAGAGCAAGGCGCCCGCGTGGGTGCTGGTCGTGGTCTACGTGGTCCAGACGCTCGGCGAGCTGTGCCTGTCCCCCGTCGGCCTCGCGGCGACCACGCTGCTCGCTCCGAGAGCGTTCCGCACGCAGGCGATGGCGGTGTGGTTCCTCGCCCCGGCGGCGGGCCAGGCCATCACCGCGCAGCTGATCAAGGCCACCGAGGGCACCTCCGACACGGCGTACTTCGGCGGGATCGGTGCGGTGGCGCTGCTGTTCGCGCTCGGCCTGCTGCTGCTCTCGCCGTGGGTCGGCCGGCACATCCGGCACGCGGACGAGATGGAGGGCACGGTCAGCGCCGGCGCCTGACGCGAGGACGCGGCGCGCACCCCCTGGCGCCGTGCGGGGCCAGGCCGCACACTGTGCTCGCCCGGCTCCGCAGGCCGGCGCCGCGACGCCGCGTCCCCGCCCCCGAAGGAGCCCCGAGCTCAGTGCTGCGCACCGTCACGTCCCGCCTGTCGATGCAGGTGCACGCCCCCGCCGAGCTGGTCCTCGCCGTCACCGTGGCCGCGGGTGACCACGAGGTCGACGAGCTGCTGCGCGTGACCCGGGGCGGCGAGCCGCTCGACGTCACCGAGGTCGCCGGGGCGCACGGCACGCGCCTGCACCGGGTGCACAGCGACCCGGGCGACGTCGAGGTCGCGTACCGGGCGACGGTCACCGGCCGCGACGCCGCTCCCGAGGTGACCGACGGCGACCTGATCGAGTACCTGCGGCCGAGCCGGTACGCCGACTCCGACAAGCTGCTGGCGTTCGCCGGCGACCAGTTCCGCGGGCTGCGCGACCGCGAGCTGGTGGCGGCCGTCGTCGACTGGGTGCACGGGCACCTGGTGTACCTGTCCGGGTCGAGCTCCCCCACCGACGGCGCCACCGACACGCTGCTCAAGCGTCGCGGGGTGTGCCGGGACTTCGCGCACCTCGTGGTCGCGCTGCTGCGGGCGCGGGACGTCCCGGCCCGTCTGGCCGCCGTGTACGCGCCCGGGCTCAGCCCGATGGACTTCCACGCCGTGGTCGAGGCCTACGTCGACGGAACATGGCACGTGGTCGACGCGACCCGGCTCGCGCCGCGGCAGTCGCTGCTGCGGATCGCCACCGGGCGCGATGCGACGGACACCGCGTTCCTGTCGACCTACCGCGGCGAGGTGACGCTCCGGACGCTCGCGGTCACGGCCACCGTCGACGGCGACCTCCCGGTGGACGACGGCACCACCCTGCTCGCCCTGGGCTGACGCCGGCCGTCGCCGCCGAGAGCGCACCGTCCCGTCGAGATCGGTGGCACGAGGTACCGATCTCGACGGGAGTCTCGACGAACGGGGTGCGACCCGAGCAGGGCCGCACCGGGGCAGCACCGGGGCCGCACCGGGGCAGCACCGGGCAGCACCCGCGCGGAGCGGGTCAGCTGCGGCGGGCGGTCTGGGTGTTGCTGACCTGGGCGCGCGGGCGGACGACGAGGGTGTCGATGTTCACGTGGTGCGGCCGGGTCAGCGCGAAGGTGATGACGTCCGCGATGTCGTCGGCGACCAGCGGCTCGTACCCCTGGTAGACCTGCGCGGCGCGCTCGGCGTCGCCGTCGAACCGGACGAGCGAGAACTCCTCCGTGGCGACCGCGCCCGGGGCGATGTCGATGACGCGCACGGGCTCGCCGATCAGCTCCAGGCGCAGCGTGGTGGTGAGCATGCGCTCGGCGTGCTTGGCGCCGGTGTAGCCCGCGCCGCCCTCGTACGGGGCGATGGCCGCGGTGGACGTGACGACCAGGACGTCGCCGCGGCCGCTGGCCTTGAGCGCGGGCAGCAGCGCCTGGGTGATGCGCAGCGTGCCGAGCACGTTCACCTCGTACATCCGGCGCCAGCCGTCGACGTCGGCGTCCTCGACCCGGTCCAGCCCGAACGCGCCGCCGGCGTTGTTCACGAGCGAGGTCAGGCCGCCGGTCGCCTCCACGTGCGCGACCAGCCGGGCGACGTCGTCGTCGCTGGTGAGGTCCGCGGGGAACGCCTCGGCGCCGGTCTCCGCGGCGAGCGCCTCGAGGCGGTCGGCGCGGCGGGCCACGGCGACCACGTCCCAGCCCTCGGCGCGCAGCCGGCGGACGGTCGCGGCGCCGATCCCGCTGGAGGCGCCCGTGACGACGGCGCGGAGGGTGGCGGACGTGCTGGAGGACATGCGGGGTCCTTTCGAGGGGGCGGACGACGACCGGGACGACCCTACGGCCGCGCGCCGAGCCGTGCGGCGGCCGGTGAGGTCGTCACTCCGGCTCGAGGTCGTCTGTCCTGCGGGACGACCTCGTCATCGTGTGACGACCTCACCGGGCCCCAGGGCCGGCGCGGGCGCGAGGGCGGGCGGCGGGGTGGGTCAGAGGGTGGCGTCGAGGGTGGTGAGGACCTCGTCGTAGGCCGCGAGCGCGGTGGCGACCTGGGCGTCGGTGACGATGCAGGGCGGGACGACGTGGATCCGGTTGTCCTGCACGAACGGCAGCAGCCCGCGGTCGATCAGCCCGGCCTTCACGGCGCCCATGGCCGCGGCGGCGACGGGCTCGCGGGTGGCGCGGTCGGCGACGAGCTCGATCGCCCAGAACACCCCGGTGCCGCGCACCTCGCCGATGGACGGGTGCGCGTCCGCGAGCGCGGCGAGTCCCGGCCCGATGGCGTCGGCGCCGACGCGGGCGGCGTTCTCGACGATCTTCTCGTCCTCCATCGCCTCGATGGTGGCGACGACCGCGGCCATCGCCAGCGGGTGCCCGGAGTACGTCAGCCCGCCGGGGAACACGTGGTCGTCGAAGTGGGCCGCGACCGCGTCGGAGATCAGCACGCCGCCGGCGGGGACGTACCCGGAGTTGACGCCCTTGGCGAAGGTGACGAGGTCCGGGACGACGTCGTGCTGGTCGTACGCGAACCAGGACCCGGTGCGGCCGAACCCGGCCATCACCTCGTCGAGGACGAGCAGGATGCCGTACCGGTCGGCGAGCGCGCGGACCCCGGCCAGGTACCCGGGCGGCGGGACGAGGACGCCGCCGGTGCCGACGACGGTCTCGAGCAGGATCGCCGCGATCGACGACGCCCCCTCGGACACGACGACGCGCTCCAGGTGCTGCAGCGCCCGCTCGCACTCCTGCTCGGGCGTCGTGGCCCAGAAGTCGGAGCGGTACAGGTAGGGGCCGAAGAAGTGCACGTGCCCGCGGGCGTACTCGTTGGGCACGCGCCGCCAGTCGCCGGTCGCGACCACGGCCGCGCCGGTATTGCCGTGGTACGAGCGGTAGGCCGACAGCACCTTGTCGCGGCCGGTGACGACGCGCGCCATCCGGATCGCGTTCTCGTTGGCGTCGGCGCCGCCGTTGGTGAAGAACACCTTGGAGAAGCCGGCGGGCGCGTGCCGCAGGACGGCCTCGGCGGCGCGGCCGCGCGGCAGCACCGCGTGCTGGGGGGCGATCGTGGCGAGCGTCGCCGCCTGCGCCGCGATGGCCGCGGTCACCCGCGGGTGCTGGTGGCCGATGTTCGTGTTGACCAGCTGGCTGCTGAAGTCGAGCAGGGTCCGCCCGTCGGCCAGGTGCACGTCGCAGCCCGACGCGCCGTCGACGACGAGCGGCGCGAGGGCGCCCTGCGCCGACCAGGAGTGGAAGACGTGCGCGCGGTCGAGGTCGTGCGCGAGCCGGCCGTCGGCGTCGGGTGCGGTCATGGTGCGGGCCTTCCGGGTGGTCGGAGATCGAGGAGCGGGGCCCCGGGCGGGCAGGCGGGCTGTGCCTGCCCGCCCGGGGCGGGGTCGGTCAGTTGCCGCCGGGCTGCAGCTCGACGTCGACCGGCGCGAAGTCCGCGCCCTCGACGTCCACGCCCTCGTCGACGAGCTCGTCGAGCGCCTGCTGCACGTACTCGTTGCTGTACGCGGTGGCGGGCGGCTCCTCGGAGATGATCGTGGCGCCGGTCTCGTTGGAGGTCTGGAGCGCCATCTCCACGGTGGCGTCCCAGGCGTCCTCGTCGACCAGGCCGATGCCGCCGGTGGTCGACGGCCAGATCAGCTTGTTGACCTCGTTGGTCATCCAGAGCTGGTGGCTGGTGCCGAGCGTCGAGCCCGCGGCCGTGACGATGTCCGCGGCCTCCTGCGGGTTGTCCCGGGCGTAGACCCAGCCCTTGATGGACGCCTTGATGAACGCGACGGTGGTGTCCGCGTAGTCCGGGTCGTCGGCCAGCCGGCCGGCGTCCGCCCAGATCGCGTCCTGCAGCATGGCGGTGCCCTCCTCGTTCCAGTCGAGGACGGAGAAGTCCTCGGGCTGGTAGAGCTCGCCGGTCTCGGGGTTCTCGCTCTCGAGCAGCTGCGCGTACTCGTTGTAGGTCATGGCCTGCGCGGAGTCGATGTCGCCCGCGAGGAAGGCGTTCATGTCGAACGCCTGCTGGACGATCTCGAAGTCCGTCACGCCCGCCTTGTTCAGGCCGGCGAACAGCTCCCACTCGTTGCCGTAGCCCCACGAGCCGATGGTCTTGCCCTCGAGGTCGGCGACCGACTCGATGCCGGCGTCGGCGAACGACACCTGCAGCGTGGCGGACCGCTCGAAGATCTGGGCGACGTCGGTGATGTTCGCGCCCTGCTCGATGGAGCCGAGCACCTTGGGCACCCAGGCGATGGCGTAGTCGACCTCGCCGTTGGCCAGGGCGTCCTGCGGGACGATGTCGCCGCCGCTCGGGATGATCTCGACGTCGAGGCCCTCGTCCTCGTAGTAGCCCTGGTCCAGCGCGGCGTAGTAGCCGGAGAACTGGGCCTGGGTCAGCCACTGGAGCTGGAGCTTGACCGGCGTGAGCCCGCCGGACTCCCCGCCGCCCGATGCCGCGGTCTCCTCGTCGGAGCCCCCGCTGCTCGAGCAGCCGGCCAGCGCGAGCGCGGCGGCGAGCCCCAGCGCCCCGACGCCGACAAGGCGCCGCTTCGTGTCCCTCATGTCGTCCCCTTCCGTCCTGCCTGATGACCTGCGTGTGGTGCTGCGTGTGGTGCACGGGCCGCCCGCGGGACCCCCGGCCGCGGGACGTGTGGTGGTGGTCGGGCGCGTCAGGCGCCGGCGACCCCGCGGCTCCCCCGCCGCTCGACGGCGAGGGTCACCCCGTAGAACAGGAGCCCGACGACGACGCCGCCGAGGACGTAGGCCCAGGCGCGGGCGTAGTTGCTCCCCGCGGCGGCCGTGGTGATGAACGACCCGATGCCGGACCGCGGTCCGCCGAAGTACTCGGCGACGATCGCGGAGATGACCGCGATCGACGACGCGAGCCGCAGCCCGGTGAACACGAAGGGGAGGGCGGTCGGGATCGTCACGGCGCGCACCGCCTGCCGCGGGGTGGCGGCGTAGGCGCGCATGAGGTCACGGTGCACGGGCCGCACCTGCCGCAGCCCGCGCAGCGTGGTGACGAACACCGGCACGCCGACGGCGACGGCGACCACGATCTGCCGGCCGGTCTCCACCGAGGCGCCGTACATCGTGTAGAGCACCGGGGCGAGCGCCACGACCGGCACCACCGCCAGCCCGGCGACGACCGGGTCCAGCAGCGCGTCGACGGTCCGGACGGCCGAGGCGAGCACGGCCGCGGCGATCGCGACCACCGCGCCGATCACGAGCCCGACCAGCGCGTTGGTCCCGGTCGCGAGCGCCGCCGACGCGATGGTCGGCAGCAGCTCGGTGAACTCGCGGGCGATGTCGGCCGGGCTCGGCAGCAGGAACGGCGGCACGTCGCCGAGCGTCACCACCGCCTGCCAGACCCCGACGAGGACCAGGAACAGCAGGACGGGCGCGGCGCGGCGCCCCACCCCGGCCGCGGTCACCGGGTCTCCACGCCGCGGCTCGGCACGGCCTGCGCGCCGCCGTGCAGCACCTCGCGCACCGCGGTGACGGCGGAGAAGTAGCCCGCGTCCTCGCGCAGGTCGTCGCCGCGCTCCCCCGACCGCCCGAGCCCGACGTCGACGATCCCCGCGATCCGGCCGGGCCGCGCCGACATGACCACGACCCGGTCGGACAGGAACACGGCCTCGGGGATCGAGTGGGTGACGAACACGACCGCCGCCTGCGTCTCGGCGCAGATCCGCACCAGCTCCGACTGCAGCCGCTCCCGGGTCATCTCGTCGAGCGCGCCGAACGGCTCGTCCATCAGCAGCAGGCTCGGCCGCTCGGCGAGCGCCCGGGCGATGGCGACGCGCTGCTGCATGCCGCCGGACAGCTGGTCCGGGAAGTGGTCGGCGAAGTCGGTCAGCCCGACCAGCGCGAGCATCTCGTCCGCGCGCTCCCGCCGGGCGCCGCGGCCCACGCCGTGCAGGGACAGCGGCAGCTCGATGTTCGCCCGGACCGTGCGCCAGGGCAGCAGGCCGGCCTGCTGGAACGCGATGCCGTAGTCGTGGCCCAGCCGGGCCTGCTCGGCGGTCCGGCCGAACACGGTGATCGTGCCGGACGTCGGGGCGTCGAGGTCGGCGACCAGCCGGAGCAGGGTCGACTTGCCGCAGCCGGACGGGCCGATCAGCGACACGAACTCCCCCGCGCCGACCGTGAGGTCGACGTGCTCCAGCGCGGTGACGGAGCGCCCGCCGTCCGCGGGGAACACCCGCGAGACGCCGGACACCTGCACCGCGGTGGCGGTGAGGGTCGGCGCGCTCACGCGGTCACCTCCGCCCGGCGGTACCGGCCCAGGCCGGCGCCCAGCAGCGCGACGGCGCCGGAGGCGACCAGGCCGAGCAGCACGGCCCCGAAGATCGGCGCCCACGGCTTGGCGGGGTCGCTGCTGGCGAAGTTGGCGAACTCGAGGATCATGCGTCCGATACCTCCGGGCATCCCGGTCGAGACCTCCGCGACGACGACGCCGAGCACGGCGCTCGTGGCCGCCAGGCGGAGGGCGGGCAGCAGGTGCGGCACGCTGGCGGGCAGCCGCAGGTGGAGCAGGGTCTGGGTCCAGGACGCGGCGTAGCCGGAGAACAGCTCGCGGTGCAGCGCGTCCGGCGAGGTGAGGCCGCGCAGGGCGCCGACCGCCACCGGGAAGAAGGCCAGGTAGGACGCGATGACGGCGACCGACATCCACGGCTCCCAGGTGAAGCCCAGCTCGAGCTTGCTGCCCCAGCCCTTCACCAGCGGGGCGAGCGCGATCAGCGGCACCGTCTGGCTGAGCACGACCAGGGGCAGCACCGCGGACCGCGCCACCCGGAACCGGGTCATCAGCAGGGCTAGCAGGAGGCCGACGACCACGCCGATCAGCCACGACACGGCGGCGATCCGCAGGCTGGTGCCGCCGGCGCGCAGCACGGCCAGCCAGAGCGGGTCGGCGCCGGGCTGCGCGGTCAGCGGCTCGCCGAGCCGGGCGAGCATCTCGCTGACGTGCGGCATCGCGAGGTCGGTGGTCCGCGGCAGGACGCGCAGCTCGCCGATGCTCCAGCCGTCCTCCGGGACGACGGCCTTGACCAGCTCCCAGAGCGCGGCGAGCAGGACGACGGCGGCCAGGCCGAGGCCGACCGGGCGCAGGGCGCGCACCGGGCCGGGCAGCGGCCGGCGGCTCCGCGCCGCGGCGGCCGGGACCACGACCGCCGCGTCGGTCACCGCCGTCATGCCGTCGCCACGACGTGCTCGGCCATCGCGGGGATGACGCGCTCGCCGTACATCCGCAGCGTCTCGTCCTTGTTGTCGTGCTGCAGGTACCCGGCGAACTGGGTGACGCCGAGCTCGCGCAGGGCCTGCAGCTTCTCGACGTGCTCCCGGGGGCTGCCGAGCAGGCAGAACCGCTCGACGATCTCGTCCGGGACGAACGACGTGTGCGAGTTCCCGGCGCGGCCGTGCTCGTTGTAGTCGTAGCCCTGGCGGCCCTCGATGTAGTCGGTGAGCGCCTTCGGCACGGACGACCCCTGGCCGTACTTGGTGACGATGTCGGCGACGTGGTTGCCGACCATGCCGCCGAACCACCGGCACTGCTCGCGCATGTGCGCCCGGGCCGCCGGGGAGTCGCCGTCGCCGACGTACATCGGGGCGGCGACGCAGAACTTGATGGCGTCGGGGTCCCGGCCTGCGGCCTCGGCGGCGTCCCGGACGGTACGGATCATCCAGGACGCCACGTCCGGGTCGGCGCACTGCAGGATGAAGCCGTCGCCGACCTCACCGGTCAGCTTCAGCGCCAGCGGGCCGTACGCGGCCACCCAGACCTCCAGCGCGGAGCCCCGCGACCACGGGAACTGCACCTTGCGGCCGTTGTGCTCGACGGCCCGGGAGTTGGCGAGCTCGCGGATGACGTGGATCGACTCCCGGAGCGTGGCGAGGTTGGACGGCTTGCCGGCGAGCGTGCGGACGGCGGAGTCGCCGCGGCCGATGCCGCACACGGTCCGGTTGCCGTACATCTCGTTGAGCGTGGCGAACGACGACGCCAGCACGGTCCAGTCCCGGGTGGCCGGGTTGGTGACCATCGGGCCGACCATCACCTTGCGGGTCGCGGCCAGGATCTGGGAGAACACGACGAACGGCTCCTGCCAGAGCAGGTGCGAGTCGAACGTCCACACGTAGTCGAACCCGTGGGTCTCCGCCTGGCGGGCCAGGTCGACCACCCGGGACGCGGGCGGGTCGTTCTGCAGGACGACGCCGAACTCCATGGCGCGGCCTCCTTCCGGGGTCGGGACGGGTCAGATCAGGTACTGGGACAGGCCGCGCTTGACGTACTGCCCGTGGCCGGCGCGCCCGTGGAAGGCGCCGCCGTCGACCACGACCTCGCCGCGGGACAGCACCGTGTCGACGTGGCCGTCGACCTCGAAGCCCTCCCAGGCCGAGTAGTCCATCCGCATGTGGTGCGTCTTCCCGACGCCGATGGACGTGTGCCCGGCCGGGTCGTAGACGACGACGTCGGCGTCGGCACCCGGGGCGAGGACGCCCTTCTTGCCGTACATGCCGAACATCCGCGCCGGGGTGGTGCAGCAGATCTCCACCCAGCGCTCCAGGCTGATCTCGCCGGTGACGACGCCCTGGTAGAGCAGGTCCATCCGGTGCTCGACGGAGCCGATGCCGTTGGGGATCTTCGAGAAGTCCCCGATCCCCATCTCCTTCTGGTCCTTCATGCAGAACGGGCAGTGGTCCGTCGACACGAGCTGCAGGTCGTTGGTCCGCAGGCTGTTCCACATCTGGTGCTGGTGACCCTCGGCCTTCGACCGCAGCGGCGTCGAGCACACGTACTTCGCGCCCTCGAACCCGGGCGCGCCCAGGTGCTCCTCCAGGGAGAGGTAGAGGTACTGCGGGCAGGTCTCGCCGAACACGTTCTGGCCGCGGTCCCGGGCCTGGGCGATCTGCTCCGCGGCCTGCTTGGCCGACACGTGCACGACGTACAGCGGCGCCCCGGTGAGGTTCGCCAGCATGATCGCGCGGTGCGTGGCCTCCTCCTCCGCCTGCCACGGGCGGGAGACGCCGTGGTAGTACGGGGTGGTCTCGCCGCGGGCCAGGTGCTGCTGCACCAGGGTGTCGATCACCGACCCGTTCTCGGCGTGCATCATGATCATCGCGCCGTTGTCCGACGCCTTCTGCATGGCCCGCAGGATCTGCCCGTCGTCCGACAGGAAGACGCCCTTGTAGGCCATGAACAGCTTGAAGGACGTCACGCCCTCGGCGATCAGCTCGTCCATCGCGTGCAGCGACGAGTCCTGCACGTCCGACAGGATCTGGTGGAACGCGTAGTCGATCGCGCACTGCCCCGCGGCCTTCGCCTGCCACAGCGCGAACTGGTCGACCGGGTTCTCGTGCGGGTACTGCACGACGAAGTCCACGATCGTCGTCGTGCCGCCCCACGCGGCCGCGGTGGTGCCGGTCTCGAACGTGTCGGACGCGAACGTGCCCCCGAACGGCATCTCCATGTGGGTGTGCGCGTCGATGCCGCCCGGGATGACGTACTTCCCGGTCGCGTCGATCACGCGGTCGACCGTGCTGCGCAGGTCCACGCCGAGCGCGGTCGAGCCGGGCTGCAGCAGCGCGACGATGGTCTCGCCGTCGATCAGCACGTCCGCCGCGCCGCGGCCCGTCGCGTTCACGACGGTGCCGCCGGTGATGAGGGTCTTCATGAGTCGTCCTCCTGGGCCGGTCAGGGCGCGACGATGGGGCCGTAGGCGTCCGGCCGGCGGTCGCGGAAGAACTGCCAGCGCTCGCGCGTCGTGCGGATGACGTCGAGGTCCAGGTCGCGGATCAGCAGCTGGTTCTCCGAGGAGGACCCGACCTCGCCGACGTAGTTGCCGTCCGGGCCGACCGCGTAGGACGAGCCGTAGAAGTTCACGGCCTCGTCGCCGTACTCGTTGTCCTCGAGCCCGACGCGGTTGTTCGCGATGACGTAGTAGCCGTTCGCGATGGCGGCCGCCGGCTGCTCGACCTCCCACAGCTTGTTGGAGATGCCGGGGGCCGTGGCGTTCGGGTTGAACACGATCTCGGCGCCGTTCAGCGCGAGCACCCGCCAGCCCTCCGGGAAGTGCCGGTCGTAGCAGATGTTCACGCCGATCTTGCCGACCGCCGTCTCGAACACCGGGTACCCCTGGTTGCCGGGCCGGAAGTAGAACTTCTCCCAGAACTTGGGCAGGTGCGGGATGTGGTGCTTGCGGTAGGTGCCGAGCAGGGTGCCGTCCGCGTCGATGACCGCCGCGGTGTTGTACAGGACGCCCGGCTGGTCCTCCTCGTAGATCGGCAGCACGATCACGATGCCCAGCTCCTTCGCGAGCGCCGAGAACCGGTCGGTCGTCGGGCCCGGGACCGTCTCGGCGTACTCGTAGTACTTCGTGTCCTGCGTGATGCCGAAGTACGGGCCGTAGAACAGCTCCTGGAACCCGATGACCTGGGCGCCCTCGGCCGCGGCCTTGCGCGTCCAGTCCTCGTGCAGCTGGATCATCGACTCCTTGTCGCCGGTCCAGGTGGCCTGGGTGAAGGCGACGCGCACGACTGACATGGAGGACCTCCGCTGGTGGTGGGACGGGCTCGAGCCACAGGCCCGATGGGAATGTGACTCTGGGGGTTGAACATTTCTGCGGCGTTTCTGCCCGTTTCGGTCCCGAGAACGCTCGTGACGGGCCGGTAAACACTGCGCCGACCCGCCCCCGCGCGGCCCGGCCGTCCTCCCGCTCGCGGCACGATGCCCCCATGGACGTGGCCCAGCACGTGGAGGACCGCAGTCCCCGCGGGATCGCGGCCGCCGTCTCCCGCCTGGTCCGCAGCGGCGAGCTGCGGCCGGGCGACCGCCTGCCCACCGTCCGGCGCCTCGCCGCGGACCTCGGGGTCAGCCCGGCCACGGTGAGCGGCGCCTGGCAGGCGCTGGCCGCCGTCGGGCTGGTCAGCTCGCGCGGGCGGGCGGGCACCGTCGTGCTGCCGGAGCCGGCGTCCTGGCTGCCCCCGCGGTACCGCGAGATGGCCGCCGGCGGGCGGGGACCGGGCGCGCCCGACGCGATCGCCCCGTCGCCACCGGTGCCCGCCCTGCGGCTGGACCTCTCGACCGGCACGCCCGACCCCGACCTGCTGCCGCCCCTGCAGCGCGCGCTCGGCCGCATCGCCGCCAGCACCCCGGCCGCCGGGACCGGCAGCTACCTCGGCACCCCGGTGATCGAGCCCCTCGAGCGGCTGCTGCGCGCGTCCTGGCCGTTCACGCCGCAGCGGGTCACGGTCGTCGACGGCGCGGTCGACGCGATGAGCCGCACGCTGGAGCAGCTCGCCGGGTTCGGGGACCGGGTGATCGTCGAGGACCCCTCGTTCCCGCCGATCTTCGACCTGTGCGACCAGCTCGGCCTGGAGCGCGTGCCCGTCCCGCTCGACCGGCACGGCCTGCGGCCCGACGCGCTCGAGGCCGCCCTGCGCACCGGCGCGGAGGTGGTGGTCCTGCAGCCGCGCGCCCACAACCCGACCGGCGTGTCGATGACGTCCACCCGCGCCCGCGAGCTCGCGGCCGTCGTGCGGCACCACCTGGCCACGGACCCCGGCGCGAACCTCACGGTCGTCGAGGACGACCACTCCGGGGAGATCGCCTCCTCCGCCGACGTCTCGCTCGGCGCCCACCTGCCCGACCGGGTCGTGCACGTGCGGTCGTACTCCAAGTCGCACGGGCCGGACCTGCGGATCGCCGCGGTGGGCGGGCCCGCCGCGGTGCTCGACCGGGTCGTGGCGCGCCGGATGCTCGGCCCGGGCTGGACCAGCCGGCTGCTGCAGCACCTGCTCGCGGACCTGCTGGTCGACGGCGAGGCGCTGGCGGCCGTCGCGCAGGCCCGGCGGATCTACTACGCGCGGCAGCGGGCGCTGAGCACCGCGCTCGCCGAGCAGGGCCTGGTCGTGCACCCCGGCGACGGGATCAACGTCTGGGTGCCGGTCGCGGACGAGGCGACCGCCCTCGTCCGGCTCGAGGCCGCGGGCATCCGCGTCGCCCGGGGCCGCCCGTTCCGCGCGGTCGCGCCACCGGACGCCGGCGCCGGGCACGTCCGGGTCACGGTCGGCGCCCTGGCCGGCGGCCCCGCCGAGGTCGCCCGCGTCGCCCACGCCCTCGCCCTGGCCGCGGCGCCGTAGCCGCCGCCCACCCTGGCCGCCCCCGCCCCCGCCTCCCGCCCGCCGTCCGCCGCCCGCCGCCCGCCACGCGAGGAGGGCGGCGGAGACGGCAGCGGGCGTATGGTGGTGGGCGGACCAGGGCGGATGTGCCCTGGACGTCGCCGCCCGCGCTTGGGCGGCGCAGCCACCGGGCGCGACGTGCACCCTCCCCCGGCCCGGCGCCGCGGACGCGAGCAGAGCGTCCCGCACGGGCCGACCCCCAGCGTCCACCGTCGGACCGTGGCCCGACGTGCGCCACGGCCGCTCCGCGACGCCGCCCGCGGTCCGCCCGCGCGACGTCGCCCGCCCGTCAGGAGCACCACCTTGCGCAGCACCCGCACCCGTCGCCTCCTCCTCGCCGCGCCCGCGACGCTCGCCCTCGCCGCCCTGACGGCGTGCGGCGGCGGCACCCCGGCGGCGCAGAGCACGCCGTCCGCGAGCACGGCCGGCTTCTCCCCCGTCACGCTGGACAACTGCGGCACCGAGGTCACCGTCGACACCCCGCCGGAGCGGGTCGTCGCGATCAAGTCGACCTCGATCGAGATGCTGCTGGCCCTCGGCCTCGAGGACCGCGTGGTCGGCACGGCGTTCGCCGACGGGCCCGTCCCCGACGACTGGGCCGCCGCCTACGACGCCATCCCCGTGCTGTCCGACAAGGTCCCCGGGCAGGAGGCGCTGCTGGAGGCGCAGCCCGACTTCGTGTACGCCGGCTGGGAGTCGAACTTCTCCGACGACGGTGTCGGCGAGCGCGCCGCGCTGCAGGACCTCGGCATCGGCACGTACGTCTCTCCCGCCGCGTGCAAGGAGGAGGGCTACATGCCCGATCCCCTGACGTTCGACGGGCTGTTCGACGAGATCCGCGAGGTCGCCTCGGTGTTCGGCGTCGAGGACCGCGCCGAGCAGATCATCACCGAGCAGCAGGAGCAGCTGGACGCCGTCGAGCCGCCCGCGCAGGAGACCACCGCCCTCTGGTACTCCTCCGGCAGCGACACCCCGTACGTCGGCGCCGGCATCGGCGCACCGCAGATGATGCTCGACGCCGCCGGGCTGACCAACATCTTCGCCGACGTGCACGACACCTGGACCTCGGCCGGCTGGGAGCAGGTCGTCGCCGCCGACCCCGACGTCATCGTGCTGGTCGACGCCGCCTGGAACACCGCGGACAGCAAGATCGCGCTGCTCGAGGGCAACCCGGCGACCAGCCAGCTCACCGCCGTCCGCGAGCACCGCTACCTCACCGTGCCGTTCCCGGCCGCCGAGGCGGGCGTGCGGAACGCCGAGGCGGTCGTCAGCCTGTCCGAGCAGCTCGCGGCGCTGGAGGGCTGACCGCCCCATGACCGCCGCCCCCGCCCGACCGGCGACCGTCCGGCCGCCCGCGACCCGCCCGCCGTGGCGGCCGCCGCTGGTGGCGACGCTCGCGGTCGGCCTGGCGCTGCTGGTCGGGACCGTGCTGGTCACCGTGACGATCGGGCCGGCGGACATCGCCGTCGCCGACGTCGCGCGCAGCATCCTCGGCCACCTCGGCCTCGGCCCGGCGGCGGGCGCGGACGGCGGGGTGCCGGTGCTCACGGACGCGATCGTGTGGGGCCTGCGGCTGCCGCGGGTGCTGACCGGCGCGGCCGTCGGTGCCGGCCTCGCGCTGGCGGGCGCCGTCATGCAGAGCCTGACCCGGAACCCGCTGGCCGACCCGTACCTGCTCGGGCTGTCGTCGGGCGCGTCGCTCGGAGCGGTCGCCGTGCTGGTCGTCGGCGTGGGCCTGCTGCTGCCCGTCGCCGCGTTCGCCGGGGCGCTGGCGGCGCTCGTCGCGACGCTGAGCCTCGCGCGCGTCGGGGGCGTGCTGACGCCGGGCCGTGCCGTCCTGGCCGGGCTCGCCGTGTCCCAGCTCGCGGCCGCGGGGACGTCGTTCGTCATCTTCTGGTCGGCGACCGGCGACTCCTACCGGGAGATCCTCAACTGGCTGCTCGGCTCCCTCGCGGGGTCGACCTGGCAGTCCGTGGCCATCGCCGGAGTCGCACTGCTCGTCGTGGGCACGGTGCTGGTCGGGTCGGCGGTGCGGCTGGACGCCTTCGCGTTCGGCGACACGGCGGCGGCCTCGCTCGGCATCGACGTCGACCGGACGCGCTGGGTGCTGATGACGCTGGTCGCCCTGCTCACCGGCGCCATGGTGGCCGTCAGCGGCTCCATCGGGTTCGTCGGGCTGGTGCTGCCGCACGCCGTGTCGGCGCTCACCGGGCCCGCGCACCGCCGGCTGCTGCCCGTGGCGGCCGTCGTCGGCGCGATCTTCCTGGTCTGGGCCGACACCGGCGCGCGCACCCTGTTCGACCCCCGGGAGCTGCCGGTCGGCATCGTCACCGCGCTGATCGGCGTCCCGGTGTTCGCGGTGCTGCTGCGCCGCGGGAGGGGCAGCGCATGGACCTGAGCATCTCCGGCGTCGGCACCCGGCTGGGTGGCCGGTGGGTGGTCGACGGCGTCGACGCGACCCCGCCCCCCGGCGCGCTGACCGGCCTGCTCGGGCCGAACGGCGCCGGCAAGACCACGCTGCTCCGGCTCGTCGCGGGCCTGCTCGAGCCCGAGGCCGGCGCCGTGCTGGCCGACGACGTCCCGGTGCACACGGTGCCCCGGCGGGAGCGCGCCCGCCGGATCGCGCTGCTGGAGCAGGAGTCCTCGTCGACCGTCCCGCTGACCGTGCGCGAGGTCGTCGCCCTCGGCCGCATCCCCTACCGGACCCTGTGGGGCACGGACGCCGACGACGGTGCCGTCGACCGCGCGCTGGCCGCGGCCGACGCCGTGCACCTGGCCGACCGGGCCTGGTCCGCGCTGTCCGGCGGCGAGCGGCAGCGCGTGCACATCGCCCGGGCGCTCGCTCAGGACCCCGAGCTGCTGCTGCTCGACGAGCCGACCAACCACCTCGACGTCAGCGCCCAGCTGTCCCTGCTCGCGTTCGTCCGGGACCTCGGCCGCACCACGATCGCCGCGCTGCACGACCTCAACCTGGCCGCCGCGTACTGCGCGCACGTGCTGGTGCTGGCGCAGGGGCGCCTCGTCGCGGCCGGGGACCCGCGCGAGGTGCTGACGGCCGACCTGGTGCGCGAGGTCTACGGCGTCGAGTCCGTCGTCCTGACCCACCCCGGCACGGGGCGGCCGGTGATCGCCTTCGGCGAGGCCGAGCACGCCCTCGTGCCCGTCGAAGGAGCACGATGAGGATCACCGTCCTGTCCGGCGGCGTCGGCGGCGCCCGGTTCACCCGCGGGCTGCTGGCCCTGCTCGGGGACGACGCCGACGTCACCGTCGTCGCGAACACCGGCGACGACATGTGGCTGCACGGCGTCCGCGTCTGCCCGGACCTCGACACCCTCATGTACACCCTGGGCGGCGCGGTGCACGAGGACCAGGGCTGGGGCCGGCGCGAGGAGACCAGCCGGGTCAGCAGCGACCTCGCCGCGTACGACGTCGGCTGGGAGTGGTTCACGCTCGGCGACCTGGACCTGGCCACGCACCTGGCCCGGACGCAGTGGCTGCGGGAGGGGCTGACGCTGTCCGAGGCGACCGAGCGGCTCGCGCGGCGCTGGGAGATCGGCGCGCGCCTGCTCCCGATGTCGGACCAGCCCGTCGAGACCCACGTGGTGGTCGCGGACGCCGACGGCACCGAGCGGACGATCCACTTCGAGGAGTGGTGGGTCCGGCACCGTGCGGCGCTGCCCGCGCTGCGGTTCGAGCAGGTCGGGCTGGCTGCCGCCTCCGCGGCGCCCGGGGTGCTCGAGGCGCTGCGGGACGCCGACCTGGTCGTCCTGCCGCCGTCGAACCCCGTGGTCTCGGTCGGCACGATCCTCGCCGTGCCCGGCGTGCGCGCGGCGCTGGCCTCGACCTCCGCGGCCGTCGTCGGCGTGTCCCCGATCATCGGCGGCGCAGCGGTGCGCGGCATGGCCGCCGAGTGCCTGGCGACGATCGGTGTCGAGGCGACCGCCGAGGCCGTGGCCCGGCACTACGGGCTGCGCGGCGACGCGTCCCGGCCCGCGGACTCCCCCGGCGTGCTCGACGCCTGGCTCGTCGACACGGTCGACGCCGACGCGGCGGAGAAGCTGGCCGCCGACGGCTGGCGCGCCGGGGCGGCGGACACGCTCATGCGGGACGTGCCGGCCACGGCGCGGATCGCGGCGGCGGCGCTGGGGCTCGTGGGACGCTGAGGGCGGCGCCGGCGTACGGCCGGCAGCCCGAGGCCGACCGACCCGCGCGCCGACGACTGCGGGCAGGTCAGCCCAGCGGCGCGAGCCGGCGCAGCAGCGTGCCGGTGCGGCCGCCCACCCCGCGGTCGAGCAGCGCCGTCAGATCGGCCGGCACGTCGACGTCGTGCCGCAGGGTCGACGTCTCCGGCAGGTCGAGCCGCACGTGCCCCAGCGCCGCGTGCGCTGCTGCCGACCCACCGCCGAACGCCGGCCGCAGCCGCTCCCCCGGCCCGGCCGTGAGGAGGGTCGTGCCGGTGCCGTCGGCGTCGGGCAGCACCGCCCGGGGGTGCGCCTCGGCGGCGGCCAGCGCCGCGTCCAGCTCGGCCGGGTCGAGTCCCGGCAGGTCACCGAGCAGCACCCCGACGTGCGCGGTCGGTGCCTCGGCCCGCGCGGCGTCGAACCCGGCCCGCACCGCCCGGTCGAGCGACGCCCACCCGCCCGGGGCGTCGTCGGCGCGCGCGGCCGGCTCGGGCAGCACGCGCACCCGGCGCAGCGCCCCCGCGGCGACCGCCACCTCGGGGTCGGCCGTCACGACGAGCACCCGCGCGACCCGGGGCGCACCCAGGACGGCCTCGACCGTGTCCATCGCCATGGCGCGGACCAGCGCGGCCCGGGCCGCGGGCTCGAGCACGTCGGCCAGGCGGGTCTTGCCGCGCCGGGCATCCTTGACGGGGACGACGAGGATCCAGCGACCGGGCAGCACGCTGGCACCCTACGCGTCCCGCCCGGCGGACCTCAGCGGGCGCGCCTCGGCCGGTCCAGCGCCGCGTCGATCTCCGCCCGCCGCTCCCGGACGAGCGCGTCGAACGCCTCGGGCGGCAACGGCCGGTCCACGGTGAACCGGATGCCACCCTTCGTGGCGTCGAACCCGTCCAGCCCCGCGAGGACGCTCGCGGTGACGTCCGAGCTGAACGGGTACGCCGTCAACCCGCGCAGGCCGGCCGCGACCGTGACCAGCGGCCGCCCGCGGTACCGGTAGGCGGCGAGGCCGTAGCTCGTGCCCTCCTCGACGTCCGGCACGAGCACCCGGGTGCGGTCCAGCAGAGCGCCGACCACCGCGCGCTCGGCGTCCGGCAGCGACGCGACGTACTCCGTGACCTCCGGCACCGGTCCCCTCCCCTCCGCCTCGTCTGCCTCCCGGATCACCCGGATGCGCCCTCCGCGTGCGCCCGCGGTCGCCGATGGGTGTGAGGAGCGTGCGGCAGCGCGTCATGTCCGCGCTCATCCTCGGGGGCTGCCTGTTCGGCCTCGTGGCCGTCCCGCTCGGGTGGGGCGCGCACGAGCCGGCGCGGTTCTGCGCGACCGCGGCCGACTGCCCCGACCTGCGCTGGTCGACGGTCGTGGCCGTTCCCTGAGCATCAGCAGCGCGCTTCACCCGGGTCGCACCACTGGTGCCCGACGTCGACCACGAGCCGGGACCCCGAGCCGGGCCCCGGCAGGACGAACGCGCGGAACGGCAGGCGCGCCCGCACACCGAGCCCGACCGTGGTCACGCCCTCGAAGCTGCCGGCCCACGCGACGTGCCGGAACGTCCGGTAGCCCGTGGTGTCCACCAACGTGCCCGGGCCGACGAAGAACGCGTCCGTCGCCACCACGCCCACCCGCGCGACGACCTCCAGGCGCGCGCCGCCCCGGACCGGGACCACGGCCCCCGAGCCGTCCATGACGACCCGGTCGACGTAGCCCACCGACCAGCCGGTGAGCGGAGCGTCGACGTCGAGCACCAGCCGGTCGAAGCACGGGTGCCGCCCGGCACGGACGTCGGTCAGCAGGCCCGCGGACATCCCCGGCGATCCCTCGGCGGTGGACCCCCACACCTGGCCGCAGTACGGGCCGGCCACAGCGGCGGGGGCGGTGCCGACCGCCCCGGCGAGCAGCAGCGGCAGGACGGCCAGGAAGGCCAGCAGTCGACGGCGCATCGCGCACCCCCTTGTACCCACCCCACGCTCCTCCTGCACCCGGGGGCCGTCAAGGCCCGATCACGCGGCCTCGTCCGCCCGCCCCCGGCGCGGGGCCCCTCGGGCACAATGGCGCGATGACGCTCTGGATGACCGGCGACGCCGACGCGGACCGCCTGCTCGACTCCGACCCGTTCGCGCTGCTCACGGGGATGCTGCTCGACCAGCAGGTCACCATGGAGTCCGCGTTCGCCGGGCCCGCGAAGATCGCCGCGCGCATGGGCGGGTTCGACGTCCGCCGCATCGCCGACGCCGACCCCGAGGAGTTCGTCGCCCTCTGCGCCACCCCGCCGGCGGTGCACCGCTTCCCGGGCTCGATGGCAGGGCGCATCCAGGCCGTGGCCCGCGCGGTGGCCGACGAGTACGACGGCGACGTCACCCGCCTGTGGACAGACGGCGACCCCGACGGCGCGACGGTGCTGAAGCGGCTGAAGGCGCTGCCCGGGTTCGGCGACCAGAAGGCCCGGATCTTCCTGGCCCTGCTCGGGAAGCAGCGCGGCGTCGCCCCGGCGGGCTGGCGGGAGGCCGCCGGCGCGTACGGCGACGACGTGCCGCGGTCGATCGCCGACGTCCGCGACCCCGACTCCCTGCGTCGGGTCCGCGAGACGAAGCAGGCCGCCAAGGCCGCCGCGCGGGCCGCCAAGGCCTGACGCCCGCCCGCCGCTCACCGCGCACCACTCACCCCGCCGGGCGGCGCGCGGCCACGGGGGGACGTGGCATCCTCGCCGCATGATCGTGGTCACCAGCAACGAGATCCCCGGCTACCGCATCCACGCCGTGCTCGGCGAGGTCATGGGCCTGACCGTCCGCGCCACGAACATCGGTGCGACCTTCACCGCCGGCCTGCGCTCCCTCGGTGGCGGGGAGATCCCCGAGTTCACGAAGATCATGTACGAGTCCCGGCACGAGGTCATGCGCCGGATGACCGAGGAGGCCACCCAGCGCGGCGCGAACGCCATCGTCGCGATGCGGTTCGACACCGACGCCATCGGGCAGTTCAGCGAGGTCTGCGCCTACGGCACCGCCGTCGTCGTCGAGCCGATCCCCGGCGGCGAGCCGGGGGCGACCGGCCAGTCGGCGCAGATCGCCGCGCAGGCCGGCTGAGACCGACCGGGTGGTCAGGCCGTCAGGCCGTCCGGCAGCGGGAGGTTGACGAGGCGGAGCAGCCGCACCACGGTCTCCTCGACGAACGTGTCGTCCGGCTCGCCGCCCTCGACCGCCATCAGCCGTCGCACCTCGCCCGGCTGCACGTCGTCGACGCCGACGAGCTCGGCCCACGCCGCGAAGCCCTCGGCCTCGGCGTCGATGTCGACCGGCGCGCTCTCGGCCGGGTCGTCGAAGAAGTCACGAGGCTGGAACCCGAGGTAGAACCGGCCCGCGCTGGTCGGCGACGGTGCGTAGTCGACGACCGCGATGTCGCCGTGCTGGACCTCGATGGTCAGGCTCGGGGTCGTCGCGGGGTCACCGCCCCACGTGCCGCCGCTGTACCGGAACGTCTCGTTCTCGCCCACGCCGGGCCTCCTCCTGGTCATCCCCTGCCACCGCCGCCCGGGCCGTCGCACGACCGGGCGAGCCGATGCTAACCCTGCCCACCCGCCAGACGGCCCCCGCGCGCCCCGACACGACGAGTGGGCACCGGGCACGTCGAGCGCGCACCCACGGGCTGCTCCGCGGACGTGTCGCGTACTCCCTCGCGCAGCAGTGCCGGCGCGGCGGGCCGGGCTCAGCGTGCGGCCGGCGGCGTGCCGGCGGCGTCCTTCCACCCGCGGGCGTACGCCTCGGCGGTGCCCTCGGCGAACATGTCGTCCGGGCCCACCCGCACCAGCACCCGCGCGCCCGGACCGTCCTCGTCGGTGACGGCGTGCGCCATGCCGCGCACGACGGCCAGCGGGCGACCCGTCGCCTTGCCCTTGACCAGCTCGGCGGCCGCGGCGATCTCGTCCGCGAGCGCCGCCACGCTGACCTGCAGCGCCCGGCCGTGGGTGTCGGTGGAGCCGCGCAGGTCGTCGAGCACCCGGACGCCGGCGGCGCCGATGGCGATGTCCGTCTGCCCCTGGCGCCAGGGGCGGCCCGCGGTGTCCGTGACCAGGACGCCGACCCGCACCCCGAACCTCGCCCTCACCGACGAGCGCAGCGCCCGCGCCGTGGCGTCCGGGTCCTCGGGCAGCAGCAGCACGGTGCCGTCGGGCGTGTTCGACGCGTCGACGCCGGCGGCCGCCATGACCAGGCCGAGCCGGTTCTCGACGATCCGGGTGACCCCGCCGGGGTGCTCCCGGGTGGCGACGACGCGGACCGTCTCGGCGGTGATCGCCGCCTCGCGGTCGGCGGCCTGGACGACGCGGCCCTCGGCCTTGGACACGATCTTGCTGGTGACGACCAGCACGTCGCCGTCCGCGAGCGCCGTCGCCGGCCGGGTCGTGGCGTCCGCCGCGAGCGCGTCGCCGAGCAGCGCCGCCAGGTCGTCGCCGGGACGCACCTCGCCGATGCCCGGGACGCCCCAGGCGGTGAGCACGTCCGCGGCGACCGACCGGCCGGCGTCCTCGTGCACCGTCAGCGCACCAGCTTCGGCAGCACGTCGCGGCCGAACACGTCGATCCACTCGCGCTGGTTGCGGCCCACGTTGTGCAGGTAGACCCGGTCGAAGCCCAGGTCGACGTACTTCTGGATCTCGGCGCGGTGCACGTCGGGATCGGCGGAGATGACCATCCGGCCCTCGAAGTCCTCCGGGCGGACCAGCTTGGCCATCTGCGCGAAGTCGAACGGCGAGCGGATGTCGCCCTTGGGGAACTTCATGCCGCCGTTGGGCCACTCGACCATGGCGTTCTCCATGGCCTGCTCGTCGGTCTCGGCCCACGACAGGTGCAGCTGCAGCACCTTGGGCAGGTCCTGCGGGTCGCGACCGGACTCGCGGACGCCCTCGTCGAACTTGCCGAACAGGCCGCTGATCTTCTCCAGCGGGGCGCCGACGGTGATGAGGCCGTCCGCATGCTTGCCGGCACGCTTGGCGGTGACGGGGCCCGCGGTCGCGACCAGGATCTCGGGGGCGACCTCGGGCATGGTCCACAGCCGGGTCGACTCGAGCTTGTAGAACTGGCCCGCGTGCTTGACGTCCTTGCCGGCGAGCGAGGCCGTGAACAGCTTCTTGATGATCTCGATGGCCTCGAACATCCGGTTGATCCGCTCCGGCGCCTCGGGCCAGTACGACGCCGTGATGTGCTCGTTCAGCGCCTCGCCGGAGCCGAGCCCCAGCCAGTGCCGCCCCGGGTACATCGCGGCCAGCGTCGCGGACGCCTGCGCGACCATCGCCGGGTGCCACCGGAACGTCGGCGCGGTGACGCCCGGGCCCATGTCACCCGTGGTGCGCTCGCCCAGCGCGGCCAGCACGTTCCACACGAACGCGGACTGCCCCTGCTGCGGCACCCACGGCTGGTAGTGGTCGGCGGCCATGGTCCCGAGGAACCCCTGGCTCTCGGCGTAGGCGGACAGCTCGACGGCCTCCGTCGGATGGAACTGCTCCAGCATCGCCGCGTACCCGACCTGCAGGCCCTCGGCCACCACACCCTGTGCCACGAACGCTCTCCCTCATGCCCGGGCACCGCACGGTCGCGCGCCCACCTCGAGGGTAACCAGCCCGTGTGTCGCGGGGATTCCCGACAGAGGTCGCGCGGGTGTCGCGGACGCGTCAGGCGCCGCGCACCAGCTGCGCCAGGTGGCCCTGCGCGTGCAACCGCGCCGCGACGGCTTCGCTGACCTCCGCGAACACGGACTCCGAGCGCTGCAGCCCGAACGCGCCGCCCATCACCCCGGCCCCCGACTCGCGGGAGAACCGCGCGACGGCCGTGCCCTGGTGGTCGAAGAACTGCACCGAGTAGACGAGGCGCTGGTTCCGCCGCCCGGCGAGCGCGCCGAGGAGCGCCGTCGCGGTGACGCTGCCGCGGGCGACGGTCCAGACGCCGCTCGGCTCGGTCTCCACGGTGAAGCCGTGCTCGACGAGGGCCGCGGCCAGGGCGGCGCGGGCGGCGTCGGGGTGACCGGACAGGAAGTAGTCGGCGCTGGCCACGGAGGTCCTCTCGGTGCAGGTGGGGCCGGGTCGGCCGCCGCCGAGGCTAGCGCAGCGGAGCTGCCTCCTTGACCGGTGCGTGCGGCCGCTGCGAGCCTCGCAGCACGACGGGAGGAGCCCGCATGCCGCGCCCGATCATCCTCGACTGCGACCCCGGCCACGACGACGCGATCGCGCTGCTGCTGGCGCACGGCAGCCCGGAGGTCGAGCTGCTCGCCGTCACCACCGTCGCGGGCAACCAGACGCTGGAGCGCGTGACGCGGAACGCCCGTGCCGTCGCCGAGGTCGCCGGGCTCGTCGGTGTACCGGTCGCCGCCGGCGCGGACCGGCCGCTGGTCCGCGAGGTCGACCGCAGGCACGCCGCGAGCATCCACGGCGAGTCGGGCCTGGACGGACCGGTGCTCCCCGAGCCGACCCTGCCGCTCGACCCCCGGCACGCCGTCGACCTCATCGTCGACACCGTGATGAGCCACGAGCCGGGAACCGTCACGCTGGTCCCGACGGGCCCGCTGACGAACATCGCGCTGGCGGCGCGCCGGGAGCCGCGGATCGTCGACCGGGTGCGCCAGGTGGTGCTCATGGGCGGCGCGTACCGGACGGGCAACTGGACGCCGGTCGCCGAGTTCAACGTGCACACCGACCCCGAGGCAGCCCGCGTCGTGCTCCGTGCCGGGTGGGACGTGGTGGTGGTCGGACTCGACCTCACCCACCAGGCGCTGGCGACGCCGGAGGTCGGCCGCCGGATCGCCTCCGTCGGCACGGCACCCGCGCGGTTCGTCGGGGAGCTGCTGGCGTTCTTCCGGGCCTCCTACCAGGAGGCCATGGGGTTCGCCGACCCCCCGGTGCACGACCCCTGCGCGGTCGCCTACGTCATCGACCCCGGGGTGATGACTGTGCGGCGGACGGTGGTCGACGTCGAGCTGGCCGGCGCGCTCACCACGGGCATGACGGTGGCGGACCTGCGCGCACCGGCGCCTGACGGCTGCCGGACCTCGATCGCGCTGGAGCTGGACCGCGGGCGGTTCTGGGACCTGGTCGTCGACGCGCTGGAGCGGATCGGCGAGCCCTGAGCGCCCCCGTCGTCAGCGCGGCGCGTTCCCCAGGATCGCGGTCGTCAGCGCCTCGATCGGCTCCCGCGGCGACTGCGGGTTGGCCACCAGGGTGATGTCGACGTCCCCGGGCTCGGGGAGGCCGAACGCGGCGGGCAGCTGCACCAGGTCGTCCGGGATCAGGGTCTGCGGCAGGACCGCGATGCCGAGGCCGGCCCGGAGCGCGGCGAGGACGCCGTTGACCTCGACCGTCTTGCAGGTGATCCGCCACGGCCGGCCGGCCTCGGTCAGCGCGCGGACGGCGGCCTGCCGGGTCAGCGAGGTGCCCTGGTAGGTGATCAGCGGGACGGGGGCGTCAGGGTCGACGGTCGTGCCGGGGACCGCGACCCACACCAGGCGGTCGCGGCGGACCAGCTCCCCCTCCGCCTGGCCGGTCGCCTCCTTGATGTAGACGAGGTCGAGGTGCCCGGACCGCAGCCGGCGGTGCAGCGCGCCGCTCTGGGCGACCGTCAGCTCGAGGGTGATGCGCGGGTGCAGGCGGCGGAAGTCGCGCAGCACGCGCGGCAGCTGGGCGAGCGCGAGGTCGTCCGCCGCACCGAACCGCAGCCGGCCCTGCATCACGGAGCCGGTGAAGTACCGGGTGGCCTCGTCGTGCGCCGCGAGGATCGTCCGGGCGAACGACGCCATCGACTGGCCGTCGTCGGTCAGCTGCACGCCGCGGGTGTCGCGGTCGAGCAGCCGCCGGCCCGCGGCGTCCTCGAGCTTGCGCACGTGCTGGCTCACCGTGGGCTGCGACAGGGACAGCCGGGCGGCGGCACGCGTGAAGTTCAACGTCTCGGAAACGGCGAGGAAAGTCCGGAGCTGGTCGGGGTCAAACACGCGGTTCCTCGCTCGTCGACGGGCCACCGCTGACCTGCGGCGTCGTCACGAGACTATTACAGAACGTGATCACACTGATTGCCGCCATGACATCAGAAAATCGCGGCTGCGGCCGTAGTGTAGAGGGACACCACGCAACCGGACTCGTTCCGCACGTACCCAGACACGCTCTCCTGCTAGGAACTTCTGTGCCCTCGGCTCGCCGCCCGTCCCTGTCCCCGACCCGCACCCGCCGCCCCGCTCGCGCCACCGCCGCCGCGACCAGCCGACTCAGCCGGACCCTGCACCGCCCGCACCTCGGGCTGCACCGCCGGCCCGCGCCTCCCGTCGACACCCCCGCCGACGCCGCAGCCGCCGCGGGCACGCCGAGGCCCCGGAACGCCACGCTCGCCGCGCTGGGCGTCCGCAACTTCCGGCTCTACGTCTCCTCGCAGGTGCTCACCAACACCGGCGGCTGGGCCGCCCGCGTCGCGCAGGACTGGCTCGTGCTGAGCCTGACCGGGTCCGCCGCGCTGGTCGGCCTGACGGTGACGCTGCAGTTCGTCCCGATGCTGCTGCTCGGCCTGGTCGGCGGCGTCGTGGCCGACCGCTACCCGCGCCGCCGGGTGCTCATGGTCACGCAGACGATCTTCGGCCTGTCGACGCTGACCATCGGCGTGCTCGCGCTCTCCGGCCACGTGCAGGCGTGGCACGTGCTGGTCGCCGCGTTCGTCAGCGGGCTCGCGACGGTGTTCGACAACCCCGCGCGGCAGGCGTTCGTGCACGAGATCGCCGGCCCGCAGCACCTGCGCCAGGCGATCAGCGTCAACTCCGCGGTGTTCCAGCTGGGCGGCCTGGTCGGCCCGGCGGTCGCGGGCGGGCTCATCGCCGCGGTCGGCGAGGGCTGGACGTTCCTGGTCAACGGTGCGGCGTGCTTCGCGGCGGTGTCGCTGCTGGCCGTCATGCGGGCCTCCGAGCTGACGCCGACGCCGGTCGTCGCCCGCGCGAAGGGCCAGCTGCGGGAGGGCCTCGCCTACGTGCGGCGCAGCCCGCGCATCCTGTGGTCGGTCGTGCTGGTCGGCTTCGTGGCCGTCACCGGCGTCAACATGGCCACGGTGCTCGCCGCGTACACCGACCAGGTGTTCCGCACGGACGCCGGCGGCTACGCGCTGCTCACGTCGATGCTCGCGGTCGGCGCCCTCGGCGGCGCGCTGCTGTCGACGCGGCGCCGCGGCAGCCGGATCACGCACCTGGTGCTCCTGGCCGCCGGGATCGGCGTGCTGCAGCTGGTCGCCGCCCTCGCGCCCAGCCGGCCGGTGTTCATCGCGGTGCTGATCGGGATGGGCGTCATCACGCTGCTCTACCTGACCGGCAGCAACACCCTCGTGCAGACCACCGTCGCCCCGCACCTCCGCGGCCGCGTCATGGCCCTGTACGTCCTCGTGCTGCTCGGCGCGCAGGCCGTGTCCGGCACCCTGATCGGCTGGATCTGCGAGCACCTCGGCGCCCGCGTCGGCATGGTCGCGTGCGGCGTCGGCCCGCTGCTCGGCGCTCTGGTGGTCGGCATCGCGCTGGCGCGGCGCAGCGACCTGGGCGTGCGCGGCACCGTGCGCCGGTTCACCGCCCGCGAGACGACGGCGCACGCGCCCGTCGCGGCCTGACCCCGGCCGGGTACCGACCAGCACGCACCGGTCGGTGGAAGGTCCGGGCGGACACGCCGTGCGGCGTGTCCGTCCGAACCTTTCACCCGAGGCGCCGGGCCGGCCCGGTGCCCGCGATGATGGCCCCGTGCCCGCCGACCGCCCGCTCCTGCGCCTCCGCCATGCCGAGGTGCGGCCAGCCGCCGGGCTCGCCGCCGCGCTGAACCCGGACGAGCGCGACCGGGTCGCACGCGCCGCCCCCGCCGACCGTGACGCGGTCGCCGCCGCGGTGCTGCTCGCCCGGCTCGCGGTGGCCGAGGCGTGCGGCGTCGACCCGAGCGCCGTGCGCGTGCGGCGCCGCTGCCCCCGCTGCGGCAGCGCCGCGCACGGTGCGCCGTGGGCGCAGCGGGCGGACGGCGGTGCCGTCCCGCACCTCTCGCTGACCCGCACCGCCGACCTGGTCGTGGTCGCGCTGGCCGCCGGCCCGGTGGGGGTCGACGTCGAGCGCGCGGTCGGACGCCCCGACGTCGCGGGCGTCGTGCTGGCCGCGGACGAGAGGCCCGCTGCCGGGCCGCACGGCGTCCTGCTCAGCTGGGCCCGCAAGGAGGCGGTGCTCAAGGCGGCCGGCACCGGCCTGGGCGTGGACCCGCGCACGCTCGAGGTGTCCGACGCACAGGGGCGCCCCCACGTGACCGCCACGGGCCCGGCCGGCGCCCCGCCCGGCACGCGGTGGTGGCTGACCGACCTGGACCTCGGCCCGGGGCACGTCGGTGCCCTGGCCGCGGCGGTCGAGCCCGGGGCGACCCCGGTCCTCGACGTCGGCCGGGCCTGAGCCCCGTCAGCCCAGGAGCCGTCCCACGGCCCGGGCCACCCGCCCGCGCGGCGCAGCGGGCAGCACCGGCAGCGCGGCCGACCGCACCCAGGCGTCCAGCAGCCCGCCGACGTCGGTCCCCGTCACGTCGGCGACGCACGCCGCGAACAGCTCCGTCGTCACCGTCCCGTGCCGGTAGCGGTCGGTCCACTCCCGCAGGACGTCGAAGAAGGCGTCGTCGCCCAGCTCGATCCGCAGCGCGTGCAGGGTCACCGCGCCCCGCTTGTAGAGGCGGTCGTCGAACATCGACTCGCGGCCCGGGTCGCCGATCACCAGGTCCTGGGGCAGCCCCGCCAGCCGGGAGCGCGCCGTGCGCGCCTGGGCGTCGGCGGTGCGCCCGCCCGACTCCTCGTCCCACAGCCACTCGGCGTAGGCAGCGAACCCCTCGTGCAGCCAGATGTCCCGCCACGTCGCGGCCGTCAGGCTGTTGCCGAACCACTGGTGCGCGAGCTCGTGCGCCACCAGGCGCTCGGTGCCGCGGTGGCCGTCGACGTGGTTGGCGCCGAACACCGACAGCCCGTGCGCCTCCAACGGGATCTCCAGCGGGTCGTCGGTGACCACGACGTCGTACCGGGCGAACGGGTAGGGCCCGAACCGGTCCGTGAACAGCGCCATCATCGCGGGCTGCCGCTCGAAGTCGTGGGCCTGCTGGACACGCAGCCGCGGCGGCGCGACGACGTCCTGCGGCACGGGGCCCTCGGTCAGCACGGAGCGCTCGTACCGGCCGATCTGCACCGTCGCCAGGTACGGCGCGGTCGGCTCGTCCTGCACGAACTCCCACGTCGCGCGGCTCGCCCGCGCGCGGCGGGACCGGAGCGCACCGTTGCAGACCACCTCGTAGCCCGCCTCCGTGGTGACGACGATCCGGAACGCGGCCTTGGCGCCGGGCCGGTCGTCGCACGGGAACCAGGACGGCGCACCGTCGGGCTGCCCGGCGACGATGACGCCGTCGGTCAGCTCCTCCCAGCCGACCTCGCCCCACGGTCCGCGTCGGGGGCCCGGCTGCCCGGCGTACTGGACCTCGACGACCACCGTCGCGCCCGCGGAGATCCGGCGGGCCGGCCGCACCTCCAGCCGGCCCTCGCGCTGGGCGAACCGCGCGGGCCGCTGCCCGTCGACGAGCACCCGCGACACCTTGAGGCCGACCAGGTCCAGCGACAGGCGCTCGACGTCGGTCGCGGCGGTGGCGTGCACGCGCGCGCGGCCGTCGAGCCGGTTGGTGGCGACCCGGTAGTCGAGCTCCAGGTCGTACCGCGTGACGTCGAGCCCGCCGGGCACGCGGTCGGGCAGGTACGGGTCGCGCGCGTCGGCCGTCACGCCGTCACCGGGGCGACCGGGTTGCCGGTCCACCGGCTGCCGGCGGGGATGGACTCGCCGCGCAGGACCAGGGACGCCGGGCCCACGGACGCGGCGGCGCCGAGGCTCGCCGCGGGCAGGACCACGCCGTGCGGGCCGATGCTCGCCCCCGGGTCGAGGCGGACGCTGTCGATGCTCATCACCCGATCATGGAACAGATGTGTCTGGAGCACGCACCCGCGGTTCACGGTGGCGCCGTCGCCGAGCCGCACGAGGTCGGCCTCGGGCAGCCAGTAGGTCTCGCACCAGACGCCGCGGCCGATGCGCGCGCCGAGGGCCCGCAGCCACACGCTCATCGCGGGCGAGCCGACGGTCGCGGGGCCGAGCCAGGGCACGGCGACGCACTCGAGGAACGTGTCCGCGAGCTCGTTCCGCCAGATGAACGCGCTCCACAGCGGGTGGTCCCCGGCGCGCAGCCGGCCGACGAGCAACCACTTGGCGACGACCGCGACCGCGCACGCGACGACCGCCGCACCCAGCACGACGACCGGCGAGGCGAGCGCCGCCGCACCCAGACCCCACCGCTCGGAGACGGCCTGCAGGGTGAGCAGCACCGCGACGCCGACGCCGAACGCCGCGACCACGGCCACCAGCCGGCACGCCTCGACGAGGGCGCGGGCGACGCGCAGCCGGGCCGGCGGGTCGAAGGTGCGGCTCGTGTCGGCGTCCCCGGGCGTGCGGCGCAGCGGGGCGGGCGGCGACCCGAGCCAGGACGTGCCCGGCTTGGCGCGCTCGGGCGTCGCGGACAGCACGGCGACCAGGCCGCGCTTGGGCACGGCGCGGCCGGGCGCGATCATCCCGGAGTTGCCGAGGAACGCGCGCTTGCCGACCTTGGCCTGCTCGACGCGCAGCCAGCCACGCCCCAGCTCGTAGGAGCCGATCAGGGTGTCGTCGGCCAGGAACGCGCCGTCGCCGACGCTGGTCAGCCCCGGGAGCATGAGGACCGTCGACGCCTCGACGTCGCGGCCGATCCGCGCGCCCAGCGCACGGAGCCAGAGCGGGGTGAGCGTGCTCGCGTAGAGGGGGTAGAGCGTGGCGCGGGCGTCGTCCATCAGCCGCTGGGTCGCCCAGATCCGCCACCCGGTCCGGCTGCGCACGGGGTGGTACCCGGCCTCGACACCGCGCCCGAGCAGCCGGACGCCGACCAGCGTCGCGAGCGCCAGCACGAGGAACGACAGCAGCGCGGCGAGCGGCACCGCGCGGGCCGCGTCGTCCCACGCCGCCGACCACGCACCCGACCCGCGGATGCCCGCGCCGACGACCAGCAGGCCGCACGTGGCCGCCGCGACCGGCAGGGCCGCGAGCGCCGCCGCGGTCGCGCCGTAGATCGCGACCCAGCGCCGGCCCCGGGGCGCGCGCCCGCCGGGCCATGCCTCGGCGGCGGGGCCGGCGAAGGTCGCCGGCGATCCCGCCCAGAGCTCGCCGGGCGCGACGGGGGCGAGCACGGCGGAGCCGGCGGCCACCTGGGCGCCCTGGCCGACGCGCACGCCCGGCGCGAGGGTGCTGCGGGTGCCGACGGTCGCGCGCTTGTCGATCCGGACGCGGCCGACGTGCAGCACGTCGCCGTCGAGCCAGTGCCCGCGCAGGTCGACCTCGGGCTCGACGGCGCACCGGTCGCCGAGCGTCAGCATGCCGGTGACCGGCGGTGGCGAGTGCAGGTCGACGTCCGAGCCGACCTTGGCGCCCAGCGCCCGCGCGTAGACCGCGGTCCACGGCGCGCAGGACAGGTTCTCGGCCCCGGCAGCCGCCGCCCAGCTCTCGGCGAACCACAGCCGCAGGTGCACCGACCCGCCCCGCGGGTACCGGCCGGGCCGCAGGCCGCGCAGCAGCACCCGGGCGACGAGCACGGTCGTGCCCATCCGGCCGAACGGGCTGATCAGCGCCACCCAGCCCGCGGCCAGCCACCACCACGCGTGCGGCGCGGGCGTCAGCCACGGCACCAGGCCGGTGACCGCGAGCAGCTGCTCGGCGGCGAGCAGCCAGGTCAGCCACCGCAGCCCGACCAGCGCGGCGAGCGGGACGCCGAGCAGCGTCTGCAGCACCTGCGCACGGCGCGGGGTCGGCCGCACCTCGCGGTGCTCGACGGGGGCCGCGGGCTCGAGCTCGTCCAGCCGGCGCGCCAGGTCCCCGAGGCGCGGGTACTCGTACACGTCCGCGACCGTCACCGTGCCGAACCGCTCGCGCAGCGCGGACACCAGCTGCGCGGCGACCAGGCTGCCGCCGCCCGCGGCGAAGAAGTCGTCGTCCGGCCCGGCGACCGGGGCACCGAGCGCGGCGGTCCACCGCTCGGCCACCCAGGCCGCGGTCGGGGACAGCCCCGCCGCACCGGAGCCCCCGCCCGGCGCCGGGCCCGTGGCGCCCGGCAGGGGCCACGGCAGCGCGTCCCGGTCGACCTTGCCCGACCCGCGGGTGGGCAGCTCGTCCAGCACCGCCAGCTGCGGCACGAGCGCCGCGGGGAGCACCTCCCGGAGCCGGGCCCGGGCGTCGGCGAGGTCGAGGGTCGTGCCCGCGGCCGCCACCAGGTAGCCGGCGAGCACCGCGGTGCCGGCCGGGGTGCGCCGCACCGCGGCGGCCGCGCCGGCGACCCCCGGCAGGCCGCTGAGGGCCGCGTCGACCTCGCCGAGCTCGATCCGCCGGCCGCCGATCTTCACCTGGTCGTCGGCGCGGCCCACGAACAGCAGCCCCGCGCGGTCCAGCCGGACGACGTCCCCGCTGCGGTACGCCCGGTCCCAGCCGAGCCCCGGCGCGGGGGCGTACTTCTGCGCGTCCTTCACCGGGTCGAGGTACCGGGCCAGGCCGACGCCGCCGATGATCAGCTCGCCCGTCTCCCCCTCCGCGACAGGTGCGCCGTCCTCACCGACGACCGCCAGGTCCCAGCCGTCCAGCGCGAGGCCGATCCGCACCGGTCCCTCGCCGGTCAGCCGGGCGGCGCAGGCGACCACGGTGGCCTCGGTCGGGCCGTACGTGTTCCACAGCTCGCGCGCCGGCGTCGCGAGCCGCGCCACGAGCTCGGGCGGGCAGGCCTCGCCGCCGAAGATCAGCAGCCGCACCCCGGCCAGCTCCTCGGGGCGCCACAGCCCGGCCAGCGTCGGGACGGTCGAGATCACGGTGATGCCCTGCGCGACCAGCCACGGGCCGAGGTCCATGCCCGTGCGGACCAGGGCGCGCGGTGCCGGGACCAGGCAGGCGCCGTGCGCCCAGGCCAGCCACATCTCCTCGCAGCTCGCGTCGAACGCGACGGAGAGCCCGGCCAGCACGCGGTCGCCCGGGCCCAGCGGCGCCGCCACGAGGAACAGCCGCGCCTCGGCGTCGACGAACGCGGCGGCGGAGCGGTGCGTCACCGCCACGCCCTTGGGCGCGCCGGTCGATCCCGACGTGAAGATGATCCAGGCGTCGTCGGCGAGGTCCGGTCCGGCCGGCGGGGCGCCGCCGGCCCTGCGACCGGCGGCGACCAGCCCGGGCAGGTCGCCCTCCGTGAGGATCCGGTCGACGGCCGCCTCGGCGAACACCGTGCGAGCCCGCTCGTCCGGGTCGTCGACGTCGACCGGGACGTAGGCGGCGCCCGCGGCGAGCACGGCGAGGACCGCGGTGTACAGCTCGGCGGTGCCGGACGGGACGCGGACGCCCACCCGCGAGCCCGGGCCGACGCCTCCGGCGACCAGCGCCGACGCCGCGGCCCGCACCGTCGCGGCGAGCTCCGCGTAGGTGAGCACCGTGCTGCCGTCGTCGACCGCCGGCGCGTCGGGGTGCGCGGCCACCGTCGCCGCCAGCACGTCCACCAGCGTCCGCGGATCCGGCGCGAGCGCCGCCCGCAGCAGCCCGTCGGTCTCGCCCACCTGGTTCCTCCTCGCCCGTCGGCCCCGCGCTCCGGTGGCCGACCGGCACTGTCGCACACGGCTCTCCCCGCGACCGGCCGCCGCCGGGCCCGTTCACCGATGCGTCGTCCGGCGTTCGCCGTGCGTCCACCCGACGTGGACCGGCGTCCGCGCACCGTGCGAGATCTGGGAGGATGTCTGACCATGACCGACCTGTCCCCCGCCTCGCCCGCCGCCGCCCCCACGACGACCGCCGCCGCGGCCGTACGCGCGGTACGCGAGGTACCGGACCGGGTGTCGCTCGACGGCGTCGAGGACCGCTGGGACGCCGGCTGGACCGCGCAGGGCACCTACGCCTTCGACCGGACGAAGACGCGCGAGCAGGTGTACTCCATCGACACCCCGCCGCCGACGGTCTCCGGCTCGCTGCACGTCGGCCACGTCTTCTCGTACACGCACACCGACGTCGTCGCCCGGTACCGCCGGATGCGCGGGGCCGAGGTGTTCTACCCGATGGGCTGGGACGACAACGGCCTGCCCACCGAGCGCCGCGTGCAGAACTACTTCGGCGTGCGCTGCGACCCCTCGCTGCCCTACGACCCCGACTTCGAGCCGCCGCACGTGGGCGGCGAGGGCAAGAGCGTCAAGGCCGCCGACCAGCTGCCGATCAGCCGCCGCAACTTCGTCGAGCTGTGCGAGCGCCTGACCGTCGAGGACGAGCAGCAGTTCGAGGCGCTGTGGCGCCGGCTCGGCCTGTCCGTCGACTGGGGCATGACCTACCAGACCATCTCCGCCGAGGCCCGCGCGGTCGCCCAGCAGGCGTTCCTGCGCAACCTCGCCCGCGACGAGGCCTACCAGGCCGAGGCCCCCGGCCTGTGGGACGTCACGTTCCAGACGGCGGTCGCCCAGGCCGAGCTCGAGGCCCGTCCCTACCCCGGCGCCTTCCACCGCGTCGCGTTCCACGGCGCCGACGGCGCGCCGGTCTACATCGAGACCACCCGGCCCGAGCTGCTGCCGGCGTGCGTCGCCCTGATCGCGCACCCCGACGACGAGCGCTACCAGCACCTGTTCGGCACCACGGTCACCAGCCCGCTGTTCGGCGTCGAGGTGCCGGTGCTGGCACACCCCGCCGCCGAGCCCGACAAGGGCGCGGGCATCGCGATGTGCTGCACCTTCGGCGACCTGACCGACGTGCAGTGGTGGCGGGAGCTGCAGCTCCCGACCCGCTCGGTGATCGGCCGCGACGGCCGCATCCTGCGCGACGTCCCGGAGTGGGTCGGGGCCGAGGGCCGCGCGGCGTACGAGGAGATCGCCGGCAAGACCACGTTCTCGGCGCGCGAGGCCGTCGTGGCCGGGCTGCGCGAGTCGGGCGACCTCGACGGCGAGCCGAAGAAGACGGACCGGATGGCGAACTTCTTCGAGAAGGGCGACAAGCCGCTCGAGATCGTCACGTCCCGCCAGTGGTACATCCGCAACGGCGGCCGCGACGCCGACCTCCGCGAGCAGCTCCTGGCCCGCGGCGCCGAGCTCGGGTTCCACCCCGACTTCATGCGCGTCCGCTACGAGAACTGGGTCGGCGGCCTGAACGGCGACTGGCTCGTGTCGCGCCAGCGGTTCTTCGGCGTGCCGTTCCCGGTCTGGTACCCCGTCTCGGCCTCGGGCGAGACCGACCACGACCACCCGATCGTGCCGTCCGAGGACCAGCTGCCGATCGACCCGTCCTCCGACGTCCCGCCCGGCTACACCGCCGAGCAGCGGGGCGTCCCGGGCGGGTTCGTGGGCGACCCCGACATCATGGACACCTGGGCGACGTCGTCGCTGTCCCCGCAGATCGCGGGCGGCTGGCGCTCCGACCCCGACCTCTTCGAGCGGGTGTTCCCGATGGACCTGCGCCCGCAGGGCCAGGACATCATCCGGACCTGGCTGTTCTCGACGGTCGTGCGCTCGCACCTGGAGCACGGCACGCTGCCGTGGAAGGACGCGGCCATCTCCGGCTGGATCCTGGACCCCGACCGCAAGAAGATGTCGAAGTCCAAGGGCAACGTCGTCACCCCGATGGGCCTGCTCGAGGAGCACGGCTCGGACGCGGTGCGGTACTGGGCGGCCTCGGCACGTCTGGGCACGGACGCGGCGTTCGAGGTCGGGCAGATGAAGATCGGCCGCCGCCTGGCGATCAAGGTCCTGAACGCCTCGAAGTTCGCGCTCGGGTTCGGCTCCGCCGAGCAGGGCGCCGCGGCGCTCGACCCCGCCCTGGTCACCGACGCCCTGGACCGCGCGATGCTCGCCGGCCTGGCCGACGTCGTCGACAAGGCCACCGCGGCGCTCGAGTCCTACGACCACACCCGGGCGCTGGAGCTCACCGAGACGTTCTTCTGGACGTTCTGCGACGACTACCTCGAGCTGGTCAAGGACCGCGCCTACGGGGCGGGCGTCGCGGACGCGGACGTCACGCCGGAGACCGCGTCGGCCCGGGCCGCGCTCAACCTGGCGCTCGACGTGCTGCTCCGGCTGTTCGCGCCGGTGCTGCCGTTCGCGACCGAGGAGGTCTGGTCCTGGTGGCGCGAGGGCTCGGTGCACCGCGCGCCGTGGCCGTCCGCCGACCCGCTGCGCGAGGCGGCCGGCGACGCCGACCCCGCTCTCGTCGCGGCCGCGGGCGCCGCGCTCGCCGCGCTGCGCAAGGTGAAGTCCGAGGCCAAGGTCTCGATGCGGACCGAGATCCTCCGGGCGCGCCTGGAGGTCCCGGCCGCGCTGCTGCCCGGCGTGCAGGTCGCGCTCGGCGACATCCGCGCCGCGGGCCGCGCCACCGGCGACCTCGACGTGGTCGAGGTCGCGGACGGTCCCGACGCCGCGGTCGTCGCCCGCGACGCCGAGCTCCTCCCCCCGGAGCCCAAGCAGAAGCCCACCGCCTGACCCGCGCGGGCCGGGCGTCCGTGCGTCGCCGGCCCGCGTCGCCGGCCGATTCTCGCGACGCCCACCGATCTGCGCATGGGTGTCGCGAGAATCGGCCGGCGAAGCGCACGGACCGGGCGGCGGGCGGTCCCGGGCCGGGGACTCGGCTGCGGTGCGGGTGCCGGTGCGGGTGCCGGTGCGGGTGCGGGTGCGGGTGCGCCGGACAGTGGCACGCTGGGACTCTCGTCCCGGCGACACCCGGTTATGCATATGTATCGTCGGACTTGTATAGTCTTGCAGCCGGTCTTCCCCTCCACGAGGAGCACTCCCCCGATGCGTACCCGCACACTCGCCGTCCTGCCCGCCGCGGTCGCGGCGACCCTCCTGCTCGCCGCCTGCGGGGGTGGTGACGACGCCGCCTCCGGCGACGGCTCCGAGGGCGGCGTCGAGCTGGTCAGCTCCGGCTCGCTCACGGTCTGCACGAACCCGCCCTACGAGCCGTTCGAGTACGAGGAGGACGGCGAGGTCGTCGGCCTCGACATCGCGATCGTCCAGGAGGTCGCGGACGACCTCGGCGTCGACCTGGTCACCAAGGTCACGCCGTTCGAGGGCATCCAGTCCGGCGCCGACCTCAACACGAACAACTGCGACATCGTCGCCTCGGGCATCACCATCACCGAGGAGCGCCAGGCGAAGATCGACTTCTCCGACCCGTACTTCGACGCCGACCAGGGCCTGCTGGTCCCGGAGGGCTCCGACCTCGACAGCCTCGAGTCGCTCGAGGGCGCGACCGTCGGCGTGCAGCAGGCCACCACGGGCGAGACCTGGGCGCAGGAGAACGGCATCGACACGGTCCAGTTCGAGGACCTCGGCCTGCAGGTGCAGGCGCTGAAGACCGGCCAGGTGGACGCCGCCGTCAACGACATCGCCGTGCTCGGCCCGTTCGTCTCCGAGGGCTTCGAGGTGAGCGCGAACTTCTCCACCGGCGAGCAGTACGGCCTCGGCGTGAAGAAGGGCAACTCCGCGCTGCTCGACGCCGTGAACGCGACCCTCGAGCGGATCCGCGAGGACGGCACGTACGACGACATCTACACGCAGTACATCGGCACCGCGCCGGCCTCGTCGGAGTCCGCGTCGGCCGAGCCGAGCCCGTCGGACAGCTGAGGTGACGACCACGTCGTCCACGCCGGCGTCCGGGACGCTCCCCGCGTCCCGGCGCCGGTGGAGCCCGCGCCGGCGCGCACGGGCGTTCCGTGTCGCCCAGTACGCGATCCTGCTCGTCGCCCTCGCGGCGGTCGCGGCCGCGATCGACTGGGACGACGTCGGCACCAACTTCTTCAACGCGCAGGCAGCGAGCGACATCGCCGCCCTGATCCCGGCCGCGTTCCTGAAGACGCTGGAGTACACGCTGGCCGGGTTCGCGGTCGGCCTCTCGCTCGGCACGGTGCTCGCGCTGATGCGGCTGTCCTCCGTCGGGCTCTACCGGTGGCTGGCGATCGTCTACATCGAGTTCTTCCGCGGCATCCCGGCGCTGCTGGTCGTCATCTCGTTCGGCTACGCGGTGCCGATCGCGTTCGGCGTGAACATCCCGTCGGTCACCGTCAAGGCCGCGCTGGCCCTCGGCCTGGTGTCCGCGGCGTACATCGCCGAGACGCTGCGCGCCGGCCTGCAGGCGGTGCCGGTGGGGCAGGTGGAGGCGGCGCGGTCGCTCGGCATGTCGCACGGCCGCACGCTGCGCACCGTGGTGGTCCCGCAGGCGTTCCGCATCGTCCTGCCGCCGATGACCAACGAGTTCATCCTGCTCACCAAGGACACCTCGCTGGTGTTCCTGCTCGGTCTGGCGACGAGCCAGTACGACCTCACCAAGATCGGCCGGGACGCGCTGAACAGCGCCCAGGGCGGGCTGACGCCGCTGTTCGTCATCGGCGCCTGCTACCTGCTGATCACCCTGCCGCTCGGGCAGCTCGCCCGGTACCTGGAGAAGCGCACCGGCGCGAGGAGCCGCACGTGACCCCCACCGACTCCCCCGTCGTCCACATCGCCGGCCTGCGCAAGTCGTTCGGCGAGCGGGAGGTGCTGACCGGCATCGACCTCGACGTGCACGCCGGCGAGGTCGTCTGCGTGATCGGGCCGTCCGGCTCCGGCAAGTCGACCCTGCTGCGCTGCGTGAACCTGCTGGAGCAGCCCACCGGCGGCACCGTCGAGGTGCTCGGCGTCGACGTCACCGACCCGGACGTCGACATCGACCGGGTGCGCACGCACGTCGGCATGGTGTTCCAGCAGTTCAACCTGTTCGCGCACAAGACCGTGCTGGAGAACTGCACGATCGCGCAGCGGCAGGTGCTGAAGCGCCCGCGGGCGGAGGCCGAGCGGATCGCCCGGGCCAACCTCGAGCGCGTCGGCCTGGCCGACCGCGCCGACGCCCACCCGGCCCAGCTCTCCGGCGGCCAGCAGCAGCGCGTCGCGATCGCCCGGGCGCTGTCGATGGACCCGCAGCTCATGCTGTTCGACGAGCCGACCTCGGCCCTCGACCCGGAGCTCGTCGGCGACGTGCTGGCGGTCATGCGCGACCTGGCCGACGCCGGCATGACGATGATCGTCGTCACGCACGAGATGAGCTTCGCGCGCGACGTCGGCGACCGGGTCGTGTTCATGGACGGCGGCGTCATCGTCGAGGACGGTCCGGCGCACCAGGTGATCGGCGCGCCGCAGGAGACGCGGACGCAGACGTTCCTGCAGCGGGTCCTGGACCCGACGCACACCGGCACGCCCTGACACGGGGCCCTGGGCGGCTGTCGGAGTCCCACCACCTACGCAGCGGTGTTCTGTGGCTCCGGCGCCCCCGGTGGGTGCGGGCCCGGCCGATAGCATGGCGGGCACGGTCGTCGCCGCTCGTCAACGCCCTCTGCGTCGTCGCGCAGCCGGCCGTGGCCCCGTCCGCCCGACCAGGAGCACGCATGCGCGAGTCCAGCGCCGAGACCCCCGCCCCGCACGACCCCTCGCTCAACGTCCCCGGTCTGCTGCTCGCGCGGCTGGCTCGTGGCGCGTCCAGCGTCCTCGTCGAGCGGTCCACCGGACTGGGCGGGTCCTGGGCACCGGTGACCGTCGCGGAGTTCGTCCGCGAGGTCACGGCCCTGGCCAAGGGCCTCGTCGCGCAGGGCCTCGAGCCCGGCGACCGCGTCGCGATCATGTCGCGCACCCGGTACGAGTGGACGCTCACCGACTTCGCCATCTGGTTCGCGGGCGGCGTGGGCGTGCCCGTGTACGAGACGTCCTCCGCCGAGCAGGTCGAGTGGATCCTGTCGAACTCCGGCGCCTCCCTGGTGGTCGTGGAGTCCGCCGCGCACGCGGCCGTCGTGGGCCAGGTCCGGGGCGCCGTCCCGGCCGTGCGCGACGTGTTCGTCATCGACGACGGCGGCCTCGCCCAGCTGGTCGCGGCGGGCCAGGGCGTCGAGGACGCCGAGATCGAGCGGCGCCGCGGGCTGGCCACGGCCGCCGACCTCGCGACGATCATCTACACCTCCGGCACCACCGGGCGTCCCAAGGGCGTCGAGCTGTCGCACGGCAACTTCGTCGACAACGCCCGCAACGGCGTCGCCGCGCTCACCGAGGTGTGCGCCACGCCGGGCTCGCGGACGCTGCTGTTCATGCCGCTGGCGCACGTGTTCGCCCGGTTCATCCAGATGGTGGCGATCGAGGCCGGGTCCCCGCTCGGGCACACCCCGGACACCCGCAACCTGCTGGCCGACTTCGCGTCGTTCCGGCCGACGTACATCCTGGCCGTGCCGCGGGTGTTCGAGAAGGTCTACAACTCCGCCGAGCAGAAGGCGGGCCACGGCGCGAAGCTCCGGCTGTTCCGCTGGGCCGCCAAGGTCTCCATCACCTACTCCCGCGCGCTCGACACGGAGCAGGGCCCGTCCGCGCAGCTGAAGGCCGCGCACGCGCTCGCCACCACGCTGGTGCTGCGGAAGCTCAAGGACGCCATGGGTGGCAACCTGCGCTACGCGATCTCCGGCGGCGCCCCGCTCGGCGAGCGGCTCGGCCACTACTACCGCGGCATCGGCGTGCGCGTGCTCGAGGGCTACGGCCTCACGGAGACCACGGCGCCGTCCGCGGTGAACCGCCCCGGCCTGAGCAAGATCGGCACCGTCGGCCCCGCCTACCCCGGCACCAGCCTGCGGGTCGACGACGACGGCAACGTCTACGCCAAGGGCCCGCACGTGTTCCGCGGCTACCACGACAACGCCGAGGCCACCGCGGAGGTGCTCGACGCCGACGGCTGGTTCGCGACCGGCGACATCGGCGCCCTCGACGACGACGGCTACCTGCGGCTCACCGGCCGCGCGAAGGAGCTGATCGTCACCGCGGGCGGCAAGAACGTCGCCCCGGCCGTGCTCGAGGACCGGTTCCGCGGCCACCCGCTGGTCAGCCAGGTCGTCGTGGTCGGCGACGGCCGCCCGTTCATCGGCGCCCTGGTCACGCTGGACGCCGACATGCTGCCCGGCTGGCTGTCGATGCACGGCCTGCCGCCGATGGACGCGCGCGCCGCCGGGAAGCACCCCGAGGTCCTCGCCGCCCTCGACCGCGCCGCGACCCGCGCCAACGAGGCCGTGTCCCGCGCGGAGTCGATCCGCAAGGTGCGGGTGCTCGACGGCGACTTCACCGAGGCGAACGGCTACCTCACGCCGTCGCTGAAGGTGAAGCGCGCGCTGGTGCTGAAGGACTTCGCGGCGGACGTCGAGGAGCTCTACGTCGACACCCGGGAGCACTGACCCACCGCAGGACGTCCGGGACCGAGGTCGGCGCGGACCGCTCCGCGGGTGCGCTACAGTCACGCTGCTGAGGTAAGGCATACCTCACCCCCACGGCGGGTGGCCGCACGTCCTCGGAGGTGGGTGTGGTCGCCAACGTCCTCATCGGGCTCCGCGAGGGCCTGGAGGCCTCGCTCGTCGTCGGCATCCTGCTGGCCTACCTGGTGCGCACCGGTCGCCGCGACCTGGTGCCCGCGCTCTGGGCCGGCGTCGCCACGGCGGTCGCCGTGTCGCTGGCCGTCGGCGCGGCGCTCACGTTCGGGCCGCAGGGCCTGACGTTCGAGGCGCAGGAGATCATCGGCGGCTCGCTGTCGCTGGTCGCCGCGGGCCTGCTCACCTGGATGATCCTCTGGATGGGCACGGCCGCCCGGCACCTCAAGGCCGACCTGGAGGGCCGGCTCGGCGCCGCCCTGGTCGCGGGCCGGCGCGCGGTCTACGTGGTCGCGCTGCTCGCCGTCGGCCGGGAGGGCCTGGAGACCGCGCTGTTCCTGTGGGCGGGCGCCCAGTCGTCGGCCTCGCTGACCGGGCCGCTGGCCGGGGCGCTGCTCGGCATCGCCGTGGCAGTCGTCCTCGGCTGGGCCGTCTACCGCGGCGCCGTGCGGCTCGACCTGCGCCGGTTCTTCAGCTGGACGGGGGCCCTCCTGGTCGTCGTCGCCGCCGGCGTGGTCGCGTACGGCGTGCACGACCTGCAGGAGGCCGGGGTCCTGCCCGGGCTCGGCGCCGTGGCGTACGACATCTCCGCCGTGATCCCGCCGTCGAGCTGGATCGGCACGCTGCTGGCCGGCATGTTCACGTTCTCCCCGACGCCCACCTGGCTCCAGGTCGGCGCGTGGACGGCGTACCTCGCCGTCGTCGGGCCGCTGTACGTGCGGCAGGCTCCGTGGCACGCGCCGCACCGCGCGGCCCCGCGCGCCCGCCGACGCGCGCACCGCCGGCTGACCCCCGCGCCCGGCCGCCCGCCCCGCCCGCGTCACCCCGCCCCCGCCCGCGTCACCCCACCCCGCCGCTCGCCCCGGCCCGTCGCCGCCCCGCGGCCGACGCACCTCACCGGAGACCTCATGACCCGCACCCGCCGTTCCACCGCCGTGCCCGCCGCCCTGCTCGCGGCGCTCGTCCTCCCGCTGACCGCGTGCGTCGCCAACGACCCCGCGGCCGACGGCGGCGCCGAGGCCCTCACGGTCGACTCCACCGCCGACGCCTGCGACGTCTCCGCCGCCGAGGCGCCGTCCGGCACCGTCACGTTCACCGTGAGCAACAGCGGCGACGACGTGACCGAGTTCTACCTGCTCGCCGAGGACCGGCTGCGCGTGGTGTCCGAGGTGGAGAACATCGGCCCCGGTCTGACCCGCGACCTGGTCGTCCAGGTCCCCGCCGGCGACTACTTCACGGCCTGCAAGCCCGGCATGGTCGGCGACGGCATCACCGCCGCGTTCACCGTCACGGACTCCGGCGCCGACGTCGGACCGAGCGGCCCCGTCGCCGAGCAGCTCGCCACGGCCGAGACGGACTACGTCGCGTACGTGAAGGACCAGGTCGGTTCGCTCGTCACCGGCACCGACGCCTTCGCCGCGGCCTACGCCGCCGGCGACGACGACACCGCTCGCGACCTGTACGCCGCCGTGCGGGTGCACTGGGAGCGCGTGGAGCCGGTGGCCGAGTCGTTCGGCGACCTCGACCCGCTGCTCGACGCACGCGAGGCCGACCTGGCCGAGGGCGACGCGTGGAGCGGCTGGCACTACGTCGAGAAGGACCTGTGGCAGCCCGCGCCGGACGCGAACGGGGGCGAGGCGTACGTCGCGCTGACGCCCGAGCAGCGCCGGGCTGCCGCCGACCAGCTGGTCGATCTCACCGGGGAGCTGGAGGACCGCGTGACGGCGGACGACTTCACGTTCGCCGCGTTCCAGATCTCCAACGGCGCCAAGGAGCTGCTCGACGAGGTCGCCACCGGCAAGGTCACCGGCGAGGAGGAGATCTGGTCGCACACCGACCTCTGGGACTTCCGCGCCAACGTCGACGGCGCCGAGGTCGCGCTCGGGGTGCTGCGCGGCGTCGCCGAGGCCCAGGACGCCGACCTCGTCGCCGAGCTCGGCGACCGGTTCACGACGCTCGACACGCTGCTCGCGCAGCACGGGTCCGTGGACGCCGGCTTCGTGTCCTACACGGACCTGACGGCCGACGAGGTCGCCGAGCTCGCCGCCGCCGTCGACGCGGTGAGCGAGCCGCTGTCCCGGCTGACGTCGACGATCACCGATGCGGCCTGACGACCCGCGCGACGCCCGCGGCGAGCGCGGCCTGAGCCGCCGCGCCCTCCTGCTGGGCGGCGGCGCCGTCGCGGGGGCGGCGGCGGTGGCCGGCGGTGCGTTCGCCACCGGCCGCGCCACCGCGCCCGACCGCGCCGCCGCCGCCGAGGCACGGACCCACGCGTTCGCCGGCGCCCACCAGGCCGGCATCGTCACGCCCGCGCAGGACCGGCTGTACCTGGCGGCGTTCGACCTCACCACCCGGGACCGGGACGCCCTCGTGGAGCTGCTCCGCACTTGGACGACGATGGCGGCCCGCCTCACGCAGGGGCTCGGCGCGGGGCCGGTCGGGTTCGCCAGCGGCAGCTACGACGCTCCGCCCGACGACACCGGCGAGGCCGCGGACCTGCCGCCCGCCGGGCTGACGCTGACCTTCGGGTTCGGCCGGTCGCTGTTCGTCGGCGCCGACGGCGCGTCGGACCCGTTCGGCCTGGCGTCGCGGCTGCCGGGCGCGCTGGCCGCGCTGCCGCACTTCCCCGGCGACGCGCTCGACCCCGCCCGCAGCGACGGCGACCTGGTGGTGCAGGCGTGCGCCGACGACGCGCAGGTGGCGTTCCACGCCGTGCGCAACCTGTCCCGGGCGGCCTTCGGCACCGCGCGGATCCGGTGGGCGCAGCTCGGGTACGGCCGCACGTCCTCGACCTCGACCGCGCAGCAGACCCCGCGCAACCTGTTCGGGTTCAAGGACGGCACCGCCAACGTCATGGCCGAGGAGCACGACGCCCTCCGCGAGCACGTGTGGGTGCCGGCGTCCGACGCGGCGGCGGACGCCGCGACCGGCACCGACTCCGCCTGGATGACCGGCGGCACGTACCTGACGGGGCGCCGGATCCGGATGACGGTCGAGACCTGGGACCGGTCCTCGCTGCGCGAGCAGGAGCGGCTCGTCGGCCGGACCAAGGCGACCGGCGCACCGCTGTCCGGGGGCGAGGAGCGGACCGAGCCCGACTTCGCCCGCGCCGGCTCCGACGGTGCGACGCTCATCGACCCGGCGTCCCACGTCCGGCTCGCGCACCCGTCCGCGAACGGCGGGGCGCGGATGCTGCGACGCGGCTACACGTTCACCGACGGCAACGACGCGCTGGGGCGGCTCGACGCGGGCCTGTACTTCATCGCGTTCACCCGGGACCCGCGGACGCACTTCGTTCCGGTGCAGCAGCAGCTCGCCGCGCAGGACCTGATGGGCGAGTACCTGCAGCACACGGCGTCCGCCCAGTTCGCCGTCCCGCCCGGGGTCCCCGCGGTGGGCGCCGACGGCGCGCTCGTGGACGACGCCTACCTCGGGTCGGCGCTGCTGGCCTGACGCCGGCGGTCCCGTCCGGGGCGGGACCGCCGGACGGGCTCAGACCACCCGGTGCAGCCGCCCCTGGTCCTCGGACTGCGTCGGGACCGCCTCGCTCGGGGTGGAGTCGTCGTTCCAGCGCAGCAGCGCGCCGACCCCGTCGACGATCTCGACCTGCCCGTCGAGCGCGATCGTCAGACCCGCGTCCTGGCCCAGCGCCGCGCGCAGCAGCGCGACGTCCGCGGGCATGCGGCGCGCGCCGCTGGTCACGCCGATGTCCTCCAGGTCGGCCTCGCTCGACGCGATCTGCAGCGGCTCCGGGCCGACCCACAGGTGCCGGTCGGCCAGCGCCGACCCGGGGAGCGTGACGTCCTCGTGCAGCACGACCTCGCGCACCTGCCCCCGCTGCAGCACGGTGACCAGGTCGTCCACCGAGGTCACCGCCGCTCCCCCGCGGCCCAGCTCCTCCCGGTACTGCGCCAGCACGCCCTCGCGGCGCTTCTGCCGGAACTGCTCGAGCGCCTCGGCGACACGGTGGTGGAACGCCTCCTGGTTGACGCCCTCGGCGCGGGACCCCCCGGACACCTCGACCACCAGGTCCTTGGTCCGCGGCGCCACGGCGTTGCACAGCAGCGACACCGCCCGCACGTCACCGGTGACGAGCACGATCTCCGGCTTCTTCTCGACCACCTGCTTGTCGAGGTCGGCCGCGACCGTCTCGGCGTTCCGCTCCCAGGAGTCCTCGGCACGCATCTGCACGCGCCGGCTCTTCCAGCCGTCCCCGCTCTCCTTGACCTTGCGGAGCTCGTCGTGGTCGCCCTCGACGGTCTCCTTCGAGGCGGCGCGCAGGCCCGAGCCGTCGGACCACGTGAAGTCGGCACCCTGGCGGTCGACCTCGACCAGCAGGAACCGGGTGGCCTGGTCCGCGGCGCGGACGGCCGGCAGCAGGTTCGGCACGTCGTCCAGCAGGGCGGTCGACTGCGCGGGCGGCTCCTTGAGCACGCGGTCGACGACGACGCCCTGCGCGTCCGCGACCACGACCCGGCCGTGCGGGCCCGCGACGCCGGTGGGCCGGGTCACCCGCTCCTCGATGTCGTCCAGCACCGCCTCGACGGCGCCCGAGCGCTCCAGCTCCCTGCGCAGCGCCCGCCACCGGCCCGCGACCTCCTCGTCTCCGGACGCGTCGGCGCGGGTGGCGTCGAGATGGACCGTCACGAACGGGGCGGGACGGCCGAGAAGGGGCTTGAGCCAGTGCAGTTCCACGAGGCGACCTCCACAAGGGTGCGCGTAGTCGGCCGTGCCGGCGCGTGCCTGCGAAGGCCCGCCGGACGACCGGTCCTGACCCCTCCCACCCTCTGACAGCGGACGCCGACGCGCCACCCCGCAGCGGCGGCGATCACGCTCCGGCGGCGGTCTCCCCGGTCGGTCCCGCGCCGTGCCCGTCGGGGTCCGCGGCGATCGCCTCGTGGTGCCGGATGACCTCCTCGACGATGAACGCGAGGAACTTCTCGGCGAACACCGGGTCCAGGTCGGCGTCGTGCGCGAGCGAGCGCAGCCGCGCGACCTGCCGGGCCTCGCGCCCGGGGTCCGACGCCGGCAGGCCGAGCCGCGCCTTCAGCACCCCGACCTGCTGGGTCGCCTTGAACCGCTCGGCGAGCAGGTGGACGAGCGCGGCGTCGATATTGTCGATGCTGCCGCGCAGGCGCGCGAGCTCGGGCGGGGGCGTCGAGGAGGCCGGAGAAGTCGTCACGCCCCCGATCGTAGGGGCGCGCGGCACGACGCCGGCAGGCCGGTCACCAGACGGGCGACGGCCCGGCCCCCGTCGCGGGAGCCGGGCCGTCGGCCGTGCTGCGTACGTCGGTGCTCAGGCGCTCTTCTCGCGCGGGGTCCGCTTGGCCGGCGCCTGGCGCGGCACGAGCGTCGGGTTGACGTTCTCCAGGACGACCTCGCGGTTGACCACGACGCGCTCGACGTCGTCGCGGCTCGGCACCTCGAACATCACCTGCTGGAGGACCTCCTCCATGATGGCCCGCAGACCGCGGGCGCCGGTGCCGCGGAGCAGCGCCTGGTCCGCGATGGCCTCGACGGCGTCGTCCGTGAACTCCAGCTCCACGCCGTCGATCTCGAACATCCGCTGGTACTGCTTCACCAGCGCGTTGCGCGGCTCGGTCAGGATGCGGACCAGCGCGGTCTGGTCGAGCGGGCTCACGGTCGTGATGACGGGGACGCGGCCGATGAACTCGGGGATCAGACCGAACTTCAGCAGGTCCTCCGGCATGACGTCGCCGTACACGTCGCGGTCGTCCGCGGTGTGCAGCGGCGCACCGAACCCGATGCCGCGGCGGCCGGCGCGCGACGTGATGATCTCGTCCAGCCCGGCGAACGCGCCCGCGACGATGAACAGCACGTTCGTCGTGTCGATCTGGATGAACTCCTGGTGCGGGTGCTTGCGCCCGCCCTGCGGGGGCACCGACGCGGTCGTGCCCTCGAGGATCTTCAGCAGCGCCTGCTGCACGCCCTCGCCGGACACGTCGCGCGTGATCGACGGGTTCTCGCTCTTGCGGGCGATCTTGTCGATCTCGTCGATGTAGATGATCCCGGTCTCGGCCTTCTTCACGTCGAAGTCGGCGGCCTGGATCAGCTTGAGCAGGATGTTCTCGACGTCCTCGCCGACGTAGCCCGCCTCGGTGAGGGCCGTGGCGTCCGCGAGGGCGAACGGGACGTTGAGCATCTTGGCCAGCGTCTGCGCCAGGTAGGTCTTGCCGCAGCCGGTGGGGCCGATCAGCAGGATGTTCGACTTGGCGATCTCGACGGACTCGTCCGCCTGCGCCGTGCCGACCGACGGGGTGGCCTCACCCGCCTGGATCCGCTTGTAGTGGTTGTAGACCGCGACGGCGAGCGACCGCTTGGCGGGCTCCTGGCCGACGATGTACTGCTCGAGGAACGCGAAGATCTCCTTCGGCTTGGGCAGCTCCACCATGCCGATCTCGGTGGCCTCCGCCCGCTCCTCCTCCATGATCTCGTTGCACAGCTCGATGCACTCGTCGCAGATGTAGACGCCCGGGCCCGCGATCAGCTTCTTGACCTGCTTCTGCGACTTCCCGCAGAACGAGCACTTGAGAAGGTCGGCGCCGTCTCCGATGCGAGCCACGTGCTTCCCCTTCCCTCGGTGCGATCCCTCGGGTGAGGTCGCGTCGTCGCCGATCCCTCGGCATGCGGCCCCCTGCGACCGCTCGTCGAACCATTCCACACCACGGCGGGCGCGGTGTCAGCCTGCGTGGCCCCGGTGTCGGGCGTGTCGCGCCGACGTCACCCGTCGGCGGGCCGGTTCACCCGCCCCGCCCCCGCACGCGGCGGGGCGGGGCGGGCGGGCCGGACCAGCCGGCTCAGCGGCTCGTCCGTGCTCGTCAGGGCTCGACGGTCGTCGCGACGACGCCCTTGCGGCTCTCGAGCACCTGGTCGACGATCCCGTACTCGTGCGCCTGGGCGGCGGTCAGGATCTTGTCGCGCTCGATGTCCTGGCGGACCTGGTCGAGCGGACGGCCGGTGTGGTGCGCGAGGGTCGCCTCGAGCCACTCGCGCATCCGGATCAGCTCGTTGGCGTGGATCTCGATGTCGGACGCCTGCGCGTAGCCGCCGCCCTCCATCGCGGGCTGGTGGATCAGCACGCGGGCGTTCGGCAGCGCGAGGCGCTTGCCCGGCGTGCCGGCCGCCAGCAGGACCGCCGCGGCCGAGGCCGCCTGGCCCAGGCAGACGGTCTGGATCTGCGGCTTGATGTACTGCATCGTGTCGTAGATCGCGGTCAGCGCGGTGAACGAGCCACCGGGCGAGTTGATGTACAGCGTGATGATGCCGTCGGGGTCGGTCGACTCCAGCACGAGCAGCTGGGCCATGACGTCGTCCGCGGAGGCGTCGTCCACCTGCACGCCGAGGAAGATGATGCGGTCCTCGAACAGCTTGGTGTACGGGTCCTGGCGCTTGAAGCCGTAGGCCGTGCGCTCCTCGAACTGGGGCAGCACGTACCGGGACGACGGCGACTGGGCGGGCGCGCCGCCCCAGCCGCCGGCGAGGCGCCCGGCGCGGGCGATGAACTGCGACTCGGTGCTCACGGGTTCTCCTTCTGCGTGGTCTGGTGGGGTCGGCGCGGCGTCAGGACTGCGTGCCGCCGCCGCCGGTGACCGCGCCGGCGTGCGTGACGACCTTGTCGATGAACCCGTACTCGAGCGCCTCGGGCGCGGTGAACCAGCGGTCGCGGTCCGAGTCGGCGGTGATCTGCTCGTGGGTCTTGCCGGTCTGCTCGGCGATCAGCTCCGCGAGCACCGTCTTCATGTGCAGGATCAGCTGGGCGTTGATCCGGACGTCGGTGGCGGTGCCGCCGATGCCGCCGGACGGCTGGTGCATCATCACGCGGGCGTGCGGGGTCGCGTAGCGCTTGCCCTTGGCGCCCGAGGAGAGCAGGAACTGCCCCATCGAGGCCGCCATGCCCATCGCGACGGTGGCGACGTCCGGCTGGATGTACTGCATGGTGTCGTAGATCGCCATGCCCGCCGTGATCGAGCCACCGGGCGAGTTGATGTACAGGAAGATGTCCTTGTCGGGGTCCTCCGCCGCGAGCAGCATCATCTGCGCGCAGATGGCGTTCGCGTTGTCGTCTCGGACCTCCGAACCCAGCCAGATGATCCGCTCCTTGAGGAGCCGGTTGTAGATGGAGTCGTTGAGGCCGAGTCCCCCGGACTCGGCCCGGGCGATCGCCGGCGTCTGGTCGTTCACGAAGGCTCCCTCGTCAGGCTTGGTTGCTTGTCAGCGACCCTAACGCCCGTCCCGGGGCCGATTCGTCCCGGCCCGCCCCCGTTTCGCTGTCGGCGCACGGTACCGGCCGGAACCACCCGCCGCCGACGCGCGAGGGCCCCGCACCGGCGGAGCGGTGCGGGGCCCTCGGCGTGCGTGCGGGATCAGGCCTTGGCGTCGGCCTCGGGGGCCTCGTCCGCCTCGACCTCGGTGCCCTCGGCGGCCGCCGCCGTGGCGGCCTCGAGCGCGTCCTGCGCCGCGTCGTCCTCGTCCGAGCCGATGAACTCGGACAGGTCGACGGCCGCACCGGCGCCGTCGACGACCGCGACGCTCCGGAGCGCGACGGCGAGCGCCTTGGAGCGCGCGACCTCCGCCACCATCGCCGGGATCTGGCCCTGCTGGTCGATCGTCTGGATGAACGTGTTCGGGTCCATGCCGTACTGGCGGGACGCGCTCACCAGGTAGTCGACGAGCTCGCCCTGGTTGACCTTGACCTCGAGGTCCTCGGCCAGGGTGTCCAGGAGGATCTGGTTGCGCAGCGCGGTGGTGGCCTGCTCGGCGACCTCGGCGCGGTGCACGTCGTCCTCCAGGCGCCCCTCGGACTCGAGGTGGCGGTGCACCTCGGCCTCGACGGCGCCGGCCGGGACCGGGATCTCGACCTGCTCGAGCAGCTGCTCGAGCAGCAGGTCACGCGCCTGCACGGCCTGGTTCTGGCCCTTGACCTTGCCGGCCTGCTCGCGCAGGTCCGCCAGCAGCTCGTCGATCGTGTCGAACTCCGACGCCATCTGCGCGAAGTCGTCGTCGGCCTCGGGCAGCTCGCGCTCCTTGACGGAGGTCGCGGTGACCGTCACCTGCGCGGTCTCGCCGGCGTGGTCGCCGCCGACCAGCGTGGTCTCGAACGTCGTGGTCTCGCCGGCCGACAGGCCGGTCAGCGCCTCGTCGAGGCCCTCGAGCATGTTGCCCGAGCCGATCTGGTAGGAGACGCCGGAGACGGTGTCGACCTCCTCGTCGGCGATCTTCGCGACCAGGTCGATCACGGCGAAGTCCTTCTCGGCGGCCGGGCGGTCGACGCCGACCAGGGTGCCGAAGCGCTCGCGCAGCGCGTCGAGGCGGCCCTGCACGTCCTCGTCCGTGACCTCGGAGCCCTCGACCGTGACGGACAGGCCGTCCAGCGCGGGGACCTCGATCTCCGGGCGGACCTCGACCTCGGCGGTGAAGACCAGGTCGCCCTGGGCGTTCTCCGGGGTCAGGCCGGGGACCTGCGTGACGTCGACCTCGGGCTGGCCGAGCGGGCGCAGCTTGTTCTCGCGGACGGCCTCGGCGTAGAAGCCGGACAGGCCCTCGTTGACGGCGTGCTCCATCACGGCGGGGCGACCGACGCGCTGGTCGATGATGCGCGGCGGCACCTTGCCCTTGCGGAAGCCGGGGATGGTCACCTGCTCCGCGATGTGCTCGTACGCGTGATCGATGCTCGGCTTGAGCTCGTCGTACGACACCTCGACGGTCAGCTTGACCTTGGTGGGCTCCAGGGTCTCGACGGCGCTCTTCACTTCAGTGGTCTCCAACTGCTCGGATTCGTCTGCGCCGGGGGTCCGGCGTGGGGCGCTGGGGCGCGCCGGTCGGGCGGTTCCCCGCTCTTCCCCGAGGGGCGGCACGCTTCGGCGCGTGCGGGCATGGCTCGCCGCACCGGCCCACGAAGCCTACGCCACGGCCCGCCGCCCCCGCCAAAGCGCCCCGGCCCGCGCCCGCCCCGGCGTCCTCGCAGCCGCCGAGGTCGTCACGCGTGCACGAGGTCGTCCGTCCGGCGGGACGACCTCGTGCCGACGTGACGACCTCAGCGCCGGGACGGGCGGTCGGCGCGCGAGCGGCGCCACCTGCGGAACGCGCCCGTCGACCACAGCGACCAGGCGACGAGGCCGGCCTGGAACGGCAGCCGCGCCAGGCGCTGGGCGTCGGTGTCGAGTCCGAACGCGTCCGTGCGCGTCAGGTACTGCGACACGTTGCCGGGGAAGATCGCCACGAAGAAGGCCGCGGCGACCCAGCCCACCGTCGCGCGGTGCGGTCGCGGCGCGACCACGAGGGCCGTCCCGAGGGCGATCTCGACGACGCCGGACCCGAGCACCACCAGGTCGTCGTCGAGCGGGACCCACTCCGGCACCTGCGCCTGGAAGTCGTCGCGCGCGAACGTGAGGTGGCTGGTGCCGGCGAACGCGAGCAGCGCCCCCAGCCCGACCCGTCCCACGTGCCGCGCGACCTCGCCGCCACGCCCTGCCTGCTGCTCCGCCATGACGACCCCTCGGTAGACTACTTCGTCTACCCATCGAAGCACACCCCGGCCCGACGCGACACGGGAGCGGCTCGCCGCCGGTAGCGTGCGGGCGCATGACCACCGGGACCGTGCTGCGCACCGCGCTCGCGCTCCTCGTGCTGCTCGCGGTGGTGCTCGTCGTGACAGGTCTCGCGCGGGTGCCGGTGCGCCGCGAGACCGTCGTCGCCGTCGGGCGGGCGGCCGTGCAGCTCTGCGCGGTGGCGGTCGTCATCGCCTGGGTGTTCGAGCACCCGGGCGCCGCCTGGCTCTACCTGGCCGTCATGCTCGGTGTCGCCGCGTGGACGTCCGTGCGCCGGGTCGGCCTGGGCCGGAGCACGTTCCCCGCGCTGCTGCTCGCGGTGGCGGCCGGCACCGTCACGGCCGTCGTCCCGGTGGTCGCCAGCGGCGCGCTCGCCCTCGGCGCCCCGACCCTGCTGCCCTTCACCGCGCAGATCATCGGCGGCTCGATGGCGGCCGCGTCGGTGACCGGCCTGCGGCTCCGGGACGACGCCCGTGCGGAGTGGGACGTGGTCGAGGGCTGGCTCGCGCTCGGCGCGACGCCGCGGCAGGCGGTGACGGGCCACGGCCGGCGCGCGGTCGCACGGGCGCTCGCGCCGGGCGTCGACCAGACCCGGGCGGCCGGCCTGGTGACGCTGCCCGGGGCGTTCGTCGGCCTGCTGCTCGGCGGGGCGAGCCCGGCCGAGGCGGCGCAGGTGCAGCTGCTGGTGCTCGTCGGGCTGCTGGCGGCGCAGTCGGTCGCGGGCGTGCTCACCGTGCGGCTGCTCGCGACCCGCCTCGGCTCCTCCCGGCCGGTGTGAGCGCGGCTCCCGGTCGGGCCGCGCCTCACCTGCCCTCGGCGAACACCGGCCGCTGGAACCGGCGCTCGTACCGGCGGATGCAGCCGGTCGTCCGCGCCAGCTCGTACGCCTCGACGCACTCCGGGTCGGTCTCGGCCGCGGTCCGGTACCGCTCGTAGTCGGCCAGCGAAGGGAAGGTGAACAGGGCGAACGCCTCGTCGCTGTCGCCCTCCGCCGGTAGGAAGTAGCCGTGGTGGTCGCCGCCGAGGCGGTTCACCAACCGGATCCAGCGCTCGGCGTAGTCGGTGAAGACGTCGATCTGGCCGGGGTCGATCTCGTAGCGGAGGTGGATCGTGATCATCGCGCGATCATGGCACCCGCACGTGCGGGTCAGGTCCGTACGGCCCGGAGCAGGACCTCGTCCAGCGGGAGGTCTCCCCCGGTCGGGGCCGCCGACAGCGCCTGCTGGACCGCCTGGGCGTATCCCGGCACGAGGCGCGCGACGAGGGCGCGGCCGTCGTCCGTGATCGACGCGACCACCCCGCGGTCGTCGTCGGGGGCTGCCCCGCGGACGCACAGCCCACGCCGCTCCAGGCCCGTGACCTGGTAGGTCAGCCCGCTGCGGCTCAGCACCACCCCGTGCGCGAGCTCGTGCATCCGCAGCGAGTCCTGGTCGGTGTGGGCCAGCCGGGACAGGATGCGGAACTGGACGTAGGTGAGCCCGCCGGCGGCGCGCAGGTAGCGCTCCGAGGCGTTCTGGAGCAGGGCGCTCGCGTCCATCAGGGCGAAGGACGTGCGCAGCGCCCGGGAGTCCGCGGGATCCAGCACTGCGCCAGGTTAGCCGTTCGACTTCGAACGACCGCGCGGTACGGTGCGCAGGTAGTTCGAGTTGGAACGAGCAGAGGTGGACGAGATGAGCCGGACCATGCGGAGCGTCGTCGTGACGGCGCCCGGGGTGACCGAGGTGCAGGAGGTCCCGGTCCCCACGGCCGGGCCGCGCGACGTGCTGCTGCGCGTGCGGGCGTGCGGGGTCTGCGGCTCCGACGGGTTCTACGTCGCTCGCGGCGGCGTGCCCCCGCGTGAGGGCGCGACGGCGCTGGGTCACGAGATCGCCGGCGAGGTCGTCGAGGTGGGTGCCGACGTGCCGGGCCTGGCCGTCGGCGACCACGTCGTGGTGGACCCGACCGCCGCCCCCTCCGGCATCGTCGGCAACGGCGGTGCGCTCGGCGGGCTGTCCGACTTCCTCCTCGTGGAGGACGCCGTCGTCGGCGTGAGCGTGGCGGTCGTCCCCGAGGAGGTCCCGTGGGAGGTGGCCGCGCTCAACGAGCCCATGGCCGTCGCGAAGCACGCGGTGAACCGCCTGCACCCGGTCGCGGGCGAGAAGGCGGTGGTGTTCGGGGCCGGCCCGATCGGCCTGGGCGCGCTGATCGACCTCACGCGCCGGGGCCTCGACGTCGTGGTGGTCGACGTGGTCCCGTCGCGGCTGGCGAAGGCGCTGCAGCTGGGCGCGACCGCGGTCGTGAACTCGGCGGAGGAGGACCTGGCCGCGCGCCTGGTCGAGGTGCACGGCGACGCGCCGCTGCGACCGGGCGACCACCGGCCCGGCACGGACGTCTACCTGGACGCCGCCGGCGTCCCGGCCGTCATCGAGGCCGTCCAGCGGCTCGCGAAGCACGGCTCGCGGCTGAGCATCCCGGGCGTGCACAAGCAGCCCGTGCCGGTCGACCTCGGCGCCCTGCTCAGCACCGAGCTGACGATCAGCCTGTCGCGCGGCTACCCCACGGAGATCTTCGAGGTCACGGACGACCTGGTGCAGGACTGGCGCCGGTACGAGCAGATCATCAGCCACCGCGTCCCGTTCGACCGGGTCACCGAGGCGCTCGACCTGGCCCGGACCCCGGGGGCCGCCGAGAAGGTCGTCGTCACCTTCGGCGCCGGGACGGACGCGTGAACCCGCTGGACCCCGGCACCGCCCTGGTCGTCGTGGACCTGCAGCAGGCGACCGTCCGCAACCCGCTCGTGCACCCGGTGCAGGACGTGGTGCGGAACGCCGCCGCGCTCGCCCGGGCGTTCCGCGCGCGAGGCCTCGCCGTCGTCCTCGCGCACGCCCGCCTCGACGCACCGCCTCCGGGACGCACCACGGTCGGCGGCGGGAGACCGCCCGTCCGGGCCGAGCTCCTCGAGCTCGTCCCGGAGCTCGAGGAGCAGCCCGGTGACCTGCGGGTCGAGCACCGCGGGTGGAGCGCCTTCACCGGCACGGACCTGGCGGCGCGGCTGCGGGACCGGGGCGTCACCCAGGTCGTCGTCGCCGGCCTCGCGACCTCCTTCGGCGTGGAGTCCACGGCCCGGTCGGCGTACGACTCCGGCTTCCACGTCACCGTGGTCGCGGACGCGACGAGCGACCTGACGACCGCGGGCTACGAGCGCACGATCGGCGCGGTCGTCCCCGTGCTCGGCGAGGTCGCGACGACGGGTGCGGTGCTGGGCGCGCTGGGGGTGACGGCCGAGGGGTGACGGCCACCGGCGGACGTGCTGGGCGCTCCACGCGCGCAGGCGATCGGCGGGCCGCTCCGAGATCGGTGCACACCGTCGGAGGACCGGGCGGCCACAGGGTCGGGATGGCGGGATTCGAACCCACGACCTTCCGCTCCCAAAGCGGACGCGCTACCAACCTGCGCCACATCCCGTGCGGCGCGAGTCTAGTGCGCGGGGCTGCGCCAGAGCTGCCCGCGGGACCCGGTACCCTGGTCCGGCGGCCCGCCCGGCGGGCCTGCGCGGATGTAGCTCAATGGTAGAGCCTCAGTCTTCCAAACTGATTACGCGGGTTCGATTCCCGTCATCCGCTCCGACGCCTCGTCGAGCCAGGCGAGCATCCCGTGCGCGGCCGCGACGCCGGTGCTGAACGAGGCCTGCAGCAGGTACCCGCCGGTGGGCGCCTCCCAGTCGAGCATCTCCCCCGCGACGAACGTGCCCGGCAGCGCGTGCAGCATCAGGTGCTCGTCGACCTCGGACCAGCGGATCCCGCCCGCGCTGGAGATCGCCTTCTCGATCGGCATCGTCCCGGCCACCGGCACCGGCACGCCCTTGACCAGCTCGGCGACGGCGCCCGGGCCGTCCGGGACCGCGTTGCCGGTCGCCTCGCGGAGCAGCGCGACGGCGACCGGGCCCAGCCCGATCGAGCGCTGCAGCCAGCTGGAGCGGGAGTCCTTGGGCCGGCGCCGCGCCAGCCGCTCGGTCAGCCGCTCGACGGGCAGGTCCGGCCGCAGGTCGACCTCCAGCGTGCAGGCACCGGCGTCGAGGGCGGCGCGGACGGCGGCGCCGAGCGCGTAGACCGGACCGCCCTCGACGCCGGTGCGGGTGATCATCGCGTCGCCGCGGACTGCCGGCTGCTCCTGGCCGCGCACGGCCAGCGCCACGCTCTTGAGCGGGACGCCCTCGAACCGGTCGGCGAACACCGGGCTCCAGCCGACCCGCACCCCGACGTTGGCGGCGCGCAGCGGTGCGGACCCCACGCCGCGCGCGGCGAACGCCTCGACCCAGCCGCCGTCGGAGCCGAGCCGCGGCCAGGAGGCCCCGCCGAGCGCGAACAGCACCACGTCGTGCCGCGCCTCGCGTTGCGTGCCCTCGGCGGCCGCGCCCACGCCCACGAGCCGCAGGCCGGTCCCGTCCTCGGTCCAGCCGGTCCACTGCTGCCGCCGCTCGACCACGACGCCGAGCGTCTCGAGCCGGGCGAGCCAGGCGCGCACCAGCGGGGTGGCCCGGAACGACTGCGGGAACACCCGGCCGCTCGACCCGACGAACGTCTCCTCGCCCAGGCCGGCGCACCAGTCCCGCAGGTCACCCGGGGTGAACGCGCGGATCAACGGCGCGAGCCGGCCGGCGGCGTCGCCGTACCGGGCGAGCAGCCGCGGAAGGTCCTCGGAGTGGGTGATGTTCAGGCCGCCGTGACCGGCGAGCATGAACTTGCGCGCGACGGACGGCATCCGGTCGTAGACGGTGACCGCCACGCCGGCCCGGGCCAGCACCTCGGCGGCGATCAGCCCCGCGGGGCCGCCCCCGATCACTCCTGCCGTCCGCACCGGGCGACGGTAGCCCACGCGGGACGTGCTCCGTGCCTAGGCTCGCCCCCATGGCCACCGTCCTGATCGTCCGTCACGGCCGCACCACCGCGAACGCCACGGGCGTCCTCGCCGGCCGCACCCCCGGCGTCCTGCTCGACACGACCGGCCACGAGCAGGCGGCCCGCACCGCCGAGCGGCTCGCCGTCGTCCCGCTGGTCGCGGTCGTCACCAGCCCGATGGAGCGCTGCCGCGAGACCGCGCAGGCGATCCTCGACCGGCAGGACCCGACGCCGCCGACGCAGGTGGACGAGCGCGTGACCGAGTGCGACTACGGCACCTGGCAGAACCGGCCGCTCGCCGAGCTCGCGAAGGAGCCGCTCTGGCGCACGGTGCAGACCCAGCCGAGCGCGGCGGTCTTCCCCGGCGGCGAGTCGCTGGCCGCGATGCAGGCGCGCGCGGTGGCGGCGGTCCGGGAGCACGACGCCGCGATCGAGGCGGAGCACGGTCCCGGCGCGGTGTTCGCCGTCGTCACGCACGGCGACATCGTCAAGGCGCTGCTCGCGGACGCGCTCGGGATGCACCTGGACCTGTTCCAGCGGATCGGCGCCGGGCCGGCGTCGGTGTCGGTCGTCCGGTACGGCGCGCACCGGCCCGACGTGGTCGCGACCAACACGGACGCGGGCGACCTGTCCTGGCTGCGGGCGGCGGGCGGCGTCGGCGACGCCCCGGTCGGCGGCGGTGCCGGTGCGGGCGTCCGCTCCTAGCATGGGCGCATGGCGACTGTTGTCCACGAGCACGACTGGCCCGACCGCGTCCTGATCGGCACCGTCGGCCGCCCCGGTTCCCGCACCTTCTACCTGCAGGCCCGCACCGGCCGCCGCCTGACGTCCGTCGCGATGGAGAAGCAGTGGGCGGCGACGCTCGCCGAGAAGATCGACGTCATCCTCGACGAGCTCATGTCCGACGAGGGCAACCGGTTCAGCGTGCCCGCGCAGGCGATGTCCGAGCTGATCGACGCCGACCCGGTCGAGCAGCCGGTCGAGGAGGACTTCCGCCTCGGCTCGATGCGCCTGAGCTGGGACCCCGCGACCGCGCAGATCGTCGTCGAGGCGTTCCCGCTGGTGGAGGTCGAGTCCGAGGAGGAGGCCGAGGCGCTGGAGGACGCCGAGCCGGAGGAGGCGATGATCGTCCGGATGCCGGTCGGCACCGCACGCGCCTTCGCCGAGCGCGCCCGCCGCGTCGTCGACGCCGGCCGCCCGACGTGCCCGCGGTGCGGGGAGCCGATGGACCCCGACGGCCACGCCTGCGCGGCGCCCACCGCCTGGTGACCGAGCCCGACCTGGACGGCGAGCTGGAGGTCGTCGGCCGCATCGCCGTCGCGTCCAACGCGACCTTCCTGGCCCGGCTCGGCGACGTGCAGGTCGTCTACAAGCCGGTCGCCGGCGAGAAGCCGCTGTGGGACTTCCCCGACGGCACGCTGGCGCACCGCGAGGTCGCCGCGCACCTGGTCTCGGAGGCGACCGGGTGGGGCGTCGTCCCCCGCACCTGGTTGCGCGACGGACCGCTCGGCCCCGGCATGGTGCAGCTCTGGCAGGAGCCCGACCCGGCGCAGGACCCGGTCGACGTCGTCCCGTCCGACGCGGTGCCCGCCGCGGGCTGGCGCACGGTGCTCGAAGGCGGCGACGAGGAGGGCAGCCCGGTGACGCTGCTGCACGAGGACTCCCCCGCGCTGCGCCGGATGGCGGTGCTCGACGTCCTGCTCAACAACGCCGACCGCAAGGGCGGTCACGTGCTGCCGATGCCCGACGGCCGGCGGCTCGGCGTCGACCACGGCGTCACGTTCCACGTCGAGCCGAAGCTGCGCACCGTGCTGTGGGGTTGGCTGGGCGACCCGCTGGACGACGGGGAGCGCGCCGGCGTCACCGCCGTCCGGGCGGGCCTCGACGGCGGGGACCTCGGCACGCGGCTGGCCGCGCTGCTCAGCGACGCGGAGACGGCCGCGCTGCTCGCGCGCTGCGACCGGCTGCTCGACGAGGGTCGGTTCCCGGGACCCGAGGGCGACATGCCGGCGGTCCCGTGGCCGCTCTTCTGAGCGGGCTCCCGGTCCCGCGCGCAGGAGTCACCGGCGCGCGAGGCTCACGTCGAGCCAGCCGACCACCTGGTCGAGGTACTGCGTCCGCGCCGGCAGCGGCGACAGCGCCAGGTCGTGCGCTCCCCCGCTGATCTCCTCGTACGTGACGTCCCGGCCGAGGCGCGGGGCGAGCCGGCGCATGTCGGCCGGGTCGAGCACGGAGTCCGTGGTGAGCAGGCCGTCGTGCCACCGGTCGTCGGGTCCGCTGGCGTCGGACGCGAGCACCAGCACGGGCACGTCGACGTCGAGCCCGCGGGCGACCTCGGCCTGCCCGCGCCGGATCGCCCGCACGAAGCCCGCCCGCACCGGGAACCCCTGGTACGGCTTCCACGCGAGGTCGTACGTCCACTCGCCGCCGCCCTCGACGTGCAGCGCGCGGCCGTAGTGCTCGCCCACGTGGGAGACGACCAGCCACGGCGCGACCCGGCTCACGACGTGGTCGATCAGCGGCGCCAGCACCAACCGCTCGAACCGGGACCCGCGGACCTCCAGCCACGGGCTGTTGAGCACGACCGCGTCCACGAGCCCGCGGCCCCGGCGGTGGTGCGCCCAGAGCGCGGCGACCAGTCCGCCCGTCGAGTGCCCGAGCAGCACGACGTGCGGGTGGTCCGCGCGGACCAGGCGCAGGGCCGCGTCGATCTCCTCCGCGTACACGGCGAGCGACCGGGTGTCGTTGGGCTCGCGGCCCGCCCGGATCGACCGGCCGTAGTCGCGCAGGTCGAGCGCGTACAGGTCGTACCCGCGGTCCGCGAGGGCGTCGGCGACGTGCGTCTGGAAGAAGTAGTCGACGAACCCGTGCACGTAGAGCACGGCGGGGCGTGCGGGGTCGGTGCCCGCGCCGCGACGGTGCACCAGGGTGGCGACGGCGTCGCCCTGCGAGTCGGGCACGAGGTGCAGGGTGCGCTGCACCCAGTCGTCGCCCAGCACGTCGGGAACCGCGTCGTCGACCCTCATGGCGGGCATCGTCCCACCTGGGAGCGCACGGCGGCAGGTCCGGCGGCAGGTCCGGGCAGCAGCGGGCATCTTTGTCGGCCCGCGCGCGTTGGGGCTACTGTCGGGCCTGTCGGCCCCGACGCCGACCTGACGGGAGAGGGAGCCGGGCATGCGCATCGCGTCGAGCACCGCTCGCCCCGTCCCCACCGCGCCGCAGCCCGCCACCGCGCGCACCTGTCGCTGTCTGTAGAGCGCCGGCCGCACCGCCGCACCGCGGCGGACGCCCCCTCGGGCCCGCAGTGCCGGGCCGGCGCTCGCCCTCGACCCGCGGCAGGCCTGCTCCTGCCGCGCGCACCGCAGCACTTCTGAAACCGCCGGTCGACCCTCAGGACGGATGGACTCCCATGGCACGCATCTACGACGACGCGACGCAGCTCATCGGCAACACCCCGCTGGTGCGGATCAACAAGCTGACCGAGGGCGTCGACGCGACGGTCGTCGGCAAGCTCGAGTTCTACAACCCCGCCAGCTCGGTGAAGGACCGGATCGGCGTGGCGATCGTGGACGCGGCGGAGGCGTCGGGCGAGCTGAAGCCCGGCGGGACCATCGTCGAGGCGACCAGCGGCAACACCGGCATCGCCCTGGCGTTCGTCGGCGCCGCCCGCGGCTACGACGTGGTGCTGACCATGCCCGAGTCGATGTCGAAGGAGCGGCGGGCGCTGCTCCGGGCCTACGGGGCCGAGCTCATCCTCACCCCTGCCTCCGAGGGCATGAAGGGCGCCGTCAACCGCGCCGACGAGGTCGTCGCCGAGCGGCCGGGCGCCATCCTCGCCCGCCAGTTCGCCAACGAGGCCAACCCGGCGATCCACCGCCGCACCACCGCCGAGGAGATCTGGGCCGACACCGACGGCGAGGTCGACATCCTCGTCGCGGGCATCGGCACCGGCGGCACGATCACCGGCGTCGGCCAGGTGCTCAAGGAGCGCAAGCCCGGCGTGCAGATCGTCGGCGTGGAGCCCGCCGAGTCGCCGATCCTCAACGGCGGCCAGCCCGGGCCGCACAAGATCCAGGGCATCGGCGCGAACTTCGTGCCGGAGATCCTCGACACCGGCGTGTACGACGAGATCATCGACGTCGACGCCGAGACCGCCGTCGCCGTCGCCCGGCGCGCCGCCCAGGAGGAGGGCCTGCTCGTCGGCATCTCCTCGGGCGCGGCGCTGCACGCCGCGATCGAGCTCGGCAAGCGCCCGGAGAACGCCGGGAAGCTGATCGTCGTGATCATCCCGTCGTTCGGCGAGCGCTACCTGTCCTCCATCCTGTACGCCGACCTCCTGGACTGATGATGACCTCGACCACGCGAGCGGACGTGCCGACCCCGGCGCGCGCGACCTCCGACCCGCGCACGGCTGCGGCCGAGCTGGGCGACCACTGGCGGCGCGCCCGCCGGTTCGCCCGCACCCTGCGCGAGGACCTGGAGGCCGCGCAGCGCCGGGACCCGGCCGCCCGGTCGCGCGTCGAGGTCGCGCTCGCCTACCCGGGGCTGCACGCCGTGTGGGTGCACCGGGTGGCGCACCGCATGTGGCGGGAGCCGGGCCTGCGCCTGCCGGCCCGGCTCCTGTCGCAGGTGTCCCGCGCCGTCACCGGGGTGGAGATCCACCCCGGCGCGACGATCGGGCGCCGGCTGTTCATCGACCACGGCATGGGCGTCGTGGTCGGCGAGACCGCCGTGGTGGGCGACGACGTCGTGCTGTTCCACGGCGCGACGCTCGGCGGGAAGACGATGCGGCGCGGCAAGCGGCACCCGACCGTCGGCGACCGCGTGGTGATCGGCGCGGGCGCGAAGGTGCTCGGGCCGGTGTGGATCGGCGACGACGCGCAGGTCGGCGCCAACGCGGTCGTGCTGAAGGACGTCCCGCCGGGGGCGGTGGCCGTCGGCGTGCCCGCGAAGATCCGGCAGCGCCCGGCGGCCGCTCCCCCGGAGCCCGAGGTCGACGACCCCGCGATCTACATCTGAGGCGCGCCGGTCGCCACGGCCGGTGCGCCGCCGTCCCAGTCGCGCGGGGTGATCTCCGGGCGGCTGGTCCACTTCTCGGCGAGCATCGGCGACGAGATCAGCATGTCGGCGGTCGCCGCGTTCGCCGCCATCGGGACGTTCCACACCGCGGCGATCCGCAGCAGCGCCTTGACGTCGGGGTCGTGGGGCTGCGGCTCCAGCGGGTCCCAGAAGAACACCAGCATGTCGATGACGCCCTCGGCGATCTTGGCGCCGATCTGCTGGTCGCCGCCGACCGGACCGGACAGCAGCCGGGTGACGGGCAGGCCGAGCTCGTACTCGAGCATCGTGCCCGTCGTCCCCGTGGCGTACAGGTGGTGCCGGGACAGCGTGCCGCGGTTGAACTCCGCCCAGCGGAGCAGGTCGACCTTCTTGTTGTCGTGGGCCACGAGGGCGATGTGGTGAACGGCGCCGGGCATGGCGTGGTCCTTCCGTGGGTGGTGCGGCGTGCGCGGGCGCGTGGGGGCGGCGCCTGGGGCTCAGGGTAGAGCGCCGGGTCGACGGGCCGGTGGATCGGCGCCGGTGCCGGCCCGGCGGGTGGCAGCATGGCCGTCACGACCCGCTCACCGGCGAGCGGGCGGCGAAGGAGGCGGCATGCGGCTCGGCTACCACACCGGCTACTGGTCGGCGGGTCCCCCGCCCGGGGCGGCGGAGGCGGTGGCCGCGGCGGACCGGCTCGGGCTGGACTCGGTGTGGACCGCGGAGGCGTACGGCTCCGACGCGTTCACCCCGCTCGCGTGGTGGGGCGCGCAGACGTCGCGGGTGCGCCTCGGCACGGCGGTCGCGCAGATCGCCGCCCGCACCCCGACGGCGACGGCGATGGCGGCCCTGACGCTCGACCACCTGTCCGGCGGGCGGTTCACGCTCGGGCTCGGGGTGTCCGGGCCGCAGGTGGTGGAGGGCTGGTACGGGCAGCCGTACCCGCGGCCGCTGGCCCGGACGCGGGAGTTCGTCGCCGTCGTGCGGGACGTGCTGCGCCGGGAAGGACCGGTCCGCGCCGGCGGGCCGTTCTACCGGCTGCCGCTGCCCGAGGACGAGGGCTCCGGGCTGGGCAAGGCGCTGCGGTCGACCGTGCACCCGCTGCGGGCCGACCTGCCGGTGCACCTCGCGGCCGAGGGGCCGAAGAACATCGCCCTGGCCGCGGAGATCGCCGACGGCTGGCTGCCGCTGTTCTACACGCCGCGGCTCGACGACGAGTTCCGGTGGCTCCTGGCCGAGGGGTTCGACCGGCGGCTCGCCGGGACGCGGCCCGTCGAGGAGTTCGAGGTGACCGCGACCGTCCCCGTGGTGCTCGGGCCGGACGTCGAGTCGGCGGCGGACGCCGTGCGGCCCTTCGTGGCGCTGTACGCGGGCGGGATGGGCGCGAAGGGGGCGAACTTCCACGCGAACGCGCTGGTGCGGCTCGGGTACGCCGACGCGTGCGCCGAGATCCAGGCGCACTACGCAGCGGGGGACCGGGCGCGCGCCGCCGCGGCCGTCCCGACCGAGCTGGTCCGGGACGTGGCCCTGGTCGGGCCGCCGGACGCCGTGCGCGAGCAGGCGCGCGCGTGGCGCACCACGGCCGTCACCACGCTGCTGCTCCAGGCGGCCCCCGACCAGCTCCCGCAGATCGCGGCCCTGCTGGCGGACGCCTGACCCGGCGCGGCGCGGGCCGTCGCCGCGCGCCGGCCTCCGGCCGCGAGCCGGCCTCCGGCCGCGAGCCGCGAGGTCGTCACTTTCGCGCGAGGTCGCCCCGTAGAACTGACGACCTCGCGCCGAAGTGACGACCTCGGCGACGGGTGGTGGCGGGTGGTGGCGGGGGGCGGCGGGGCCTGGCGGCGGGCCTTGGGGGGGGGGGGGGGGGCGAAGCGGGGGGCACACGGGCCGGGCCGGGGCCCGGGGGGGGGCCCCCCCCCGGGGCCCGCCCCCCGGGGCGGCGGGGCCCCCGCCCCGCGGGGGGGCGGGGGGGGCGCCGGGCGGGGGGGGCGGGCCCGGGCCCCCCGTCCGCGACGCCTCGACCCACGTCGCCGCGGGCGTCGTCACGGCACTCGTCGGCTTTACCAGCGCGTTCGCCGTGGTGCTCGGCGGGCTGCGCGCGGTGGGCGCCTCCCCGCGCAGGCGGCGTCGGGCCTGCTCGCGGTCACGCTCGCGATGGGCGCGGCGACGGTGCTGCTGGCGTGGCGGACCCGGCTGCCGATCACGGTGGCGTGGTCGACGCCCGGTGCGGCGCTGCTGGCCACCACCGGGACCGCGGCGGGCGGGTGGCCGGAGGCGGTCGGCGGGTTCGTGCTGTGCGGGCTGCTGCTGGCGGCCGTCGGGCTGTGGCGGCGGCTCGAGCGGTGGGTGCGGCTGATCCCGGTGCCGCTCGCCAGCGCGATGCTCGCCGGGGTGCTGGTCGACCTGTGCCTGCAGCCGGTCCTCGCCGTCGCGGACCGGCCGCTGCTGGTCGGGCCGGTGGTGCTGGTCTGGCTGGTGCTGCTGCGGCTCGCCCCGCGCTGGGCGACGCCGGCGGCGATCGGGCTCGCGGTGGCGCTGGCGGTGGCGTCGCCCGCCGTGCGGGCCCTGGACCCGGTCGACCTGCTGCCGACCCTCGCCTGGACGACGCCCGCGCTCAGGCTGGCCGGCGGTGGTGTCCGTGGCGGTGCCGCTGTTCGTGGTGACGATGGCGTCGCAGAACATCCCGGGCGTCGCCGTGCTCGCGGGCTTCGGGTACACCGCGCCGCTGCGGCCGGTGATGCTGGTGACGGGCCTCGGCACGGTGCTGGCCGCCCCGTTCGGCGGGCACGCCATCAACCTCGCCGCCATCAGCGCCGCGCTGGCCGCAGGGCCGGAGGCCGGGCCGGACCCGCGGCGGCGGTGGCGCGCCGCGGTGGTCGCGGGGCTCGGGTACCTGGTGCTCGGCGTCGCGTCCGCGGCGGTGGCGGCGGTCGCGCTGGCCGCGCCGGCCGGGCTGATCGCGGCCGCGGCGGGACTCGCCCTGGTCGGGACCCTGGCGTCGTCGCTCGGCGCGGCGTTCGCCACCCCGGGCCACCGGGAGGCGGCCGCGGTGACGTTCTTGGTGACGGTGTCCGGCGTGGGCGTCGGCGGGGTCTCCGCGGCGTTCTGGGGCCTGGTCGCCGGCATCGCGGTGCACCTCACCCTCCGCACCGCCCGCCGCTGACCCGCCCCCCAACCCCGCCCTCGCGCCGAGGGGGCGGACGCCGTCGCCGCCGACGACGACGGGACGACACCTCCTGCCCCTCGGCACTCGGGCTGCCCGGAGGTGGGGACGGCGGGTTGTCCCGGGGGCGGGACGGCGCTAAGGTCGGCGGTGATCCCGAGACGTGAACGTTTGTGTCTCGACATGTAAGACAACGATGCGACTCGCGAGAGGAGGCGGCCCGTGGCCCGGTCGACGCCGCGCACGACCCAGCGCCCGGGCCTGCCGATGCCCGCCGCCGGCCGCTGTTGTCGCCCCACGGCGAGCCTGTCCGCGCTCCCGTCGCGCCGCCTGACCCGCGTCCCCTGACGCGCCGGGCGCCGCCCCGCGGCAGCAGCCGCACCCCGCCCCGCCGGACCTCGTCCGCGCACCGGTCCCCCGCGCCGTCGCGTCCCGTACGCACGCCGGCCCGGACCCGCACGGCGCACCCGCCCGCAGCACCCTCGCCGCCCGCGCACCCCCGCGCCCCGACGTCCCGGGAACCCCCATGAGCCACGCACCCACCGGCACCGCGCCGAGCGACACCGCGCCGGCCGGCGCCGCGCCCAGCGACACCGCGCCGGCCGGCGCCGCGCCCAGCGACACCGCGCCCACCGACACCGCGCCCACCGACACCCCGCCGTCGCGTGCCGCCCACGACGTCCCGGCCCCGCGCCCCGTCGACCTGCGCGGGGTCGCCCGCACGTTCGCCACCCCGACCGGCCCCCGGCCGGTGCTCGCCGACGTCGACCTGCAGGTCCAGGCGGGCGAGGTCGTCGCGGTCATCGGGCCCTCGGGCTGCGGCAAGTCGACGCTGCTGCGGCAGGTCGCCGGCCTGGACGCCCCGGACACGGGCGAGATCCTGCTCGGCGGCTCGCCGGTCACGCCGTACGACGCGCGCACCGCCGTGGCGTTCCAGGAGCCGCGCCTGCTGCCCTGGCGCACGCTGGCGCAGAACGTCGCGCTCGGCGTCCCCCGCGGCACGCCCCGGGCCGAGTCCCGCGAGCAGGTGGCGCGGCTGCTCGACCTGGTGGGCCTCTCGGGCTCGGCCGGGCTGCGCCCGCGGCAGGTCTCCGGCGGCATGGCGCAGCGCGCGTCGCTGGCCCGGGCGCTCGCACGCCGGCCCGGGGTGCTGCTGCTCGACGAGCCGTTCGGCGCCCTCGACGCGCTGACCCGGCTGCGGATGCAGGACCTCCTGCTCGACGTGCACGCCAGCCGCCCGACCACGGTGCTGCTCGTGACGCACGACGTCGACGAGGCCCTCTACCTGGCGGACCGCGTCGTCCTGCTGACGGGGCTCGACCCCGAGCAGCCCGGCGCCTCGATCCGCTCCGTGATCACCGTCCCCGGCGACCGGCCCCGCGACCGCGCGGACGCCGGGCTCGCCGAGCCCGCGCGGAGCCTGCTGGACGGCCTCGGCGTCGCGACGCACCACCGCCGCCACGACCCCGACGCGCACCACTCGATCTGACCCGTCCCACGCACCCACCCACCCGCACGACCCGATCCCCTGGAGACCGAGATGACCGCCCTGACCACTGCCCGCCGCCGCCGCGCGCGCCGCCCGATCGCCGCCGGCGCCGCTGCCGTCGCCGCGACCCTGCTGCTCGCCGGCTGCGTCGCCGGCGAGGGCGAGGCCCAGGCCGACGCCCCCGAGGACGGCGCGTCCGCCGCCGAGGGGTGGAGCGCCGACACGCTGACGCTCGACTTCGCCACGTACAACCCGCTCAGCCTGGTGATCAAGGACCAGGGCTGGATCGAGGCCACCCTCGGCGACGACGTCACGGTCGAGTGGGTGCAGTCCGCCGGGTCGAACAAGGCCAACGAGGCGCTGCGCGCCGGGGCCGTCGACGTCGGCTCGACCGCCGGCTCCGCGGCGCTGCTCGCCCGGTCCAACGGCTCGCCGATCCGCACGATCGACATCTATTCGCAGCCGGAGTGGTCGGCACTGGTCGTCCCCGCGGGCTCCGACATCACGAGCGTCGAGGACCTGGCGGGCCGCTCGGTCGCCGCGACCAAGGGCACGGACCCGTACTTCTTCCTCCTGCAGTCGCTGGAGGAGGCGGGCGTCGACCCGGCCGACGTCGAGGTGCAGAACCTGCAGCACGCCGACGGGAAGGCCGCACTGGAGAACGGCTCGGTCGACGCGTGGTCCGGCCTGGACCCGCTGATGGCCGCGAGCGAGGCCGAAGCCGGCTCGACGCTGCTCTACCGGAACGTCGACTTCAACACCTACGGGTTCCTCAACGCGACGCAGGACTTCCTCGACGCGAGCCCGGACCTGGCGCAGGTCGTCGTCGACGCGTACGAGAAGGCGCGCGCCTGGGCGCAGGAGAACCCGGACGAGGTCGCCGGCATCCTCGCCGAGGTCGCCGGCATCGACCCGGCCGTCGCCGAGAAGGTCATCACCGAGCGCACCACCCTCGACATCGACCCGGTGCCGGGCGAGGCGCAGCGCGAGGTGCTGGAGGTGGTCGGCCCGATCTTCGTCGAGTCCGGCGACGTCCCCAGCCAGGACCTGATCGACACGGCGCTCGACGAGCTGTTCGAGCCGACGTACGCCGAGAACGCCGACCCGTCGACCATCGCCGACTGACAGGAACCACCATGTCCCAGCTCAGCGGCGCGGTGACCGTGACCGGCACCAGCGCCCCCGTGACCGACGCGCGCGGCCGCGCGCTGCCCGGGCTCAACCCGTTCAGCGCCTCGGCGCTCCCCCGGCGGGGGTCGGGTCCGCTCGCGCGGCGCCCGGTGCGGCTCGCGCTGGGGCTCGTGCTGCCGGTGATCCTGCTCGTCGCGTGGCAGGGGGTGACGACGTCGGGCCTGGTCGCGCCGTACCAGCTGCCGAGCCCGGCGTCGGTGTGGACGGCCGCCGTCGACCTCGCCGAGCGCGGGCTGCTCGGCCAGTACGTGGCGATCTCGACCCAGCGGGTGGTGCTCGGCTTCCTCATCGGTGCCGCGCTCGGCCTGGCGGTCGGGTCGGTGGTCGGGCTGTCCCGGCTGGCGGGGGCGCTGCTGGAGCCGACGCTCGGCGCGGTGCGGGCCGTGCCGTCGCTGGCGTGGGTGCCGCTGCTGATCCTCTGGATGAAGATCGGCGAGGAGTCCAAGCTGACGCTGATCGCGATCGGCGCGTTCTTCCCCGTCTACACCACCGTCGTCGCCGCGCTGCGGCACGTCGACGCGCACCTGGTCGAGGCCGGGCGGGCGTACGGCCTCCGCGGGCCGCGGCTGCTGGCGGCCGTGCAGCTGCCGGCGGCGGTGCCGTCGGTGGTGGCGGGCCTGCGGCTGGCGCTCGCGCAGTCGTGGCTGTTCCTGGTGGCCGCGGAGCTCATCGCGTCGTCGATGGGCCTGGGCTTCCTGCTGATGGACTCCGGCAACAACGGCCGCGTCGACCGGATGATCCTCGCGATCGTCCTGCTGGCGCTGCTGGGCAAGACGACCGACGCGCTGATCGGCCTGGCCGAGAAGTCGCTCCTGAGAAGGTGGGCATGACGAGCACGACGAGCGCGACCATCGACGCGCTGCAGACCGAGACCCGGACGTACCCGGCGCCCGCCGGCGACTGGAACGTCGGGCCCGAGGAGCACGCGCGCCTGCTGGCGCGCGCGGCCGCGGACCCCGTCGGGTTCTGGGAGGACGCGGCCCGCCGCCTGGAGTGGGCCGAGCCGTGGCACACCGCGCACACCTGGACCCCCGCGGCGACGGACGACCCGGAGCAGCGGCGCGTGCCCGCGGCGCAGTGGTTCGTCGGCGGGAAGCTGAACGCCGCGGTGAACTGCGTCGACCGGCACGTGGCCGCCGGTCGCGGTGACAAGGTCGCGATCCACGCCGAGGGCGAGCGCGGCGACCGCCGGTCGTACACGTACGCCGACCTGCAGCGCGAGGTGTCCCGCGCCGCCAACGCGCTCACCGACCTCGGCATCGGCCCGGGCGACCGGGTCGTGGTCTACCTGCCGGTGATCGCGGAGACGGTCGTCGTCACGCTGGCGATCGCCCGGATCGGCGCGGTGCACTCGCTGGTCTTCGGCGGGTTCTCGGCCGAGGCCGTGCGGTTCCGGGTGCAGGACACCGGCGCCAAGCTGCTCGTCACCTCCGACGGCCAGTTCCGCCGCGGCCGGGCGGTCGAGGTGAAGTCCGCCGCGGACGAGGCCGTCGCCGGGCTGGACCACGTCGAGCACGTCCTCGTCGTCCGCCGCACCGGGCAGGACGTGGCGTGGACCGAGGGCCGCGACGTCTGGTGGCACGACGTCGTGGACACGGCGCCGGACCAGCACGAGGCCCGGGCCTTCGACGCCGAGCACCCGCTGTTCATCATCTACACGTCCGGCACCACCGGGAAGCCGAAGGGCCTGGTGCACACCACCGGCGGCTACCTCACGCAGGCGTCCTGGACGCACTGGGCGATGTTCGACGCGAAGCCCGACGACGTGCACTGGTGCACCGCCGACCTCGCGTGGGTCACCGCGCACACCTACGAGATCTACGGGCCGCTGAGCAACGGGCTGACGCAGGTGATCTACGAGGGCACGCCCGACACCCCGCACCGGGAGCGGCACCTCGAGGTCATCGAGCGGTACGGCGTCACCGTCTACTACACGGCGCCGACGCTGATCCGGACCTTCATGACCTGGTTCCCCGACGGCCTGCCGGCGGGCCACGACCTGTCGAGCATCCGCCTGCTCGGGACGGTCGGCGAGGCCATCAACCCCGAGGCGTGGGTGTGGTTCCGCGACCAGCTCGGCGCGGGCACCGCCCCGGTCGTCGACACCTGGTGGCAGTCCGAGACCGGCGCGGCCGTGATCGCCCCGCTGCCGGGGGTCACCACCCTCAAGCCCGGCTCGGCCACGCGGCCGCTGCCCGGGTTCAGCGCGCGGGTGGTGGACGACGCCGGCGCCGAGGTGCCGAAGGGCTCCGGCGGCTACCTGGTGATCGACCGCCCGTGGCCCGGGATGGCCCGCACCGTGTGGGGCGACCCGCAGCGCTACCTCGACTCCTACTGGCGCCGGTTCGCCGCGCAGGGCTACTTCCTGGCCGGCGACGGCGCCTCGTGGGACACCGACGGCGACATCTGGCTGCTGGGCCGGGTCGACGACGTGGTGAACGTCGCCGGGCACCGGCTGTCCACGATCGAGGTCGAGTCGGCGCTCGTCGCGCACCCCGCCGTCGGCGAGGCGGGCGTGGCCGGTGTCGCGGACGCGGTCGGCGGCCAGGCCGTCGCGGCGTTCGTCGTGCCGGCGGTGCCGCCCGGACCGGTCGAGGACGTCGCCGCCTGGCGTGCCGCGGCCGTCGAGCTGCGCGAGACCCTGCGCGACCAGGTGGCCCGGGAGATCGGCCCGGTCGCCAAGCCGAAGCACGTCGTCGTGGTGCCGGAGGTCCCCAAGACCCGGTCCGGCAAGATCCTGCGCCGCCTGCTGGCCGACCTGCACGACGGCCGCCCGCTGGGCGACGTCACCTCCCTGCAGAACCCGTGGGCGGTGGACCAGGTCGCCGCCCTGCTGCCCGGCGGCGTTACCGTGACCCCGCACACTCCCACGGCCCAGGAGGCCACCCGCGCATGAGCACCGAGCACCGCTTCGGCTTCCGCACCCGCGCCCTGCACGCCGGGGCCATCCCCGACGCCGCGACCGGCGCGCGGGCCGTGCCGATCTACCAGACCACGTCGTTCGTCTTCACCGACACCACCGACGCCGCGAACCTGTTCGCGCTGCAGAAGTACGGGAACATCTACTCCCGGCTGGGCAACCCGACGGTGGCCGCGTTCGAGGAGCGGATCGCGTCCCTCGAGGGCGGGATCGGCGCCGTCGCCACCGCGTCCGGCATGGCCGCGGAGTTCATCACGTTCGCCGCGCTGGTCGGCGCCGGCGACCACATCGTCGCCTCCGCGCAGCTGTACGGCGGGACCGTGACGCAGCTCGACGTGACCCTGCGGCGGTTCGGCGTCGAGACCACGTTCGTGGCCGGCACCGACCCGGCGGACTACGCCGCGGCCATCCGCCCGGAGACGAAGGCCGTCTACACCGAGGTCGTCGCGAACCCGTCCGGCGAGGTCGCCGACCTGGCCGGCCTGGCCGAGGTCGCGCACGCCGCTGGCGTGCCGCTGGTCGTCGACGCCACGCTGTCGACGCCGTACCTGGTGCGGCCGATCGAGCACGGCGCGGACATCGTGATCCACTCCGCGACCAAGTTCCTCGGCGGGCACGGCACCACGCTCGGCGGCGTCGTCGTCGAGTCCGGGCGGTTCGACTGGGGCAACGGCAAGTTCCCGCAGATGACCGAGCCCGTGCCGTCGTACAACGACGTCAAGTGGTGGGAGAACTTCGGCGAGTACGGGTTCCTCACCAAGCTGCGGTCCGAGCAGCTGCGCGACATCGGCCCCTCGCTGTCCGCGCAGTCCGCGTTCCAGCTGCTGCAGGGAGTCGAGACGCTCCCCCAGCGGCTCGACGCGCACCTGGCGAACGCCCGCGCCGTCGCCGAGTGGCTGGACGCCGACCCGCGGGTCACCGCCGTGCAGTGGGCCGGGCTGCCCTCGCACCCGCACCACGAGCGGGCGCAGCGCTACCTGCCGCTCGGGCCCGGCTCGGTGTTCGCGTTCCGGCTCGCCGCGACGCCGGACCGCGACGGCCGCGAGGTCGGTCGCCGGTTCATCGAGGAGCTGCAGCTCGCCAGCCACCTCGCGAACGTCGGCGACGCCCGCACCCTCGTGATCCACCCGGCCTCGACGACCCACCAGCAGCTGTCCGCCGAGCAGCTGGCGGTCGCCGGCGTGCCGGAGGACCTGGTCCGGATCAGCGTCGGCCTCGAGGACCCGGAGGACATCCTCTGGGACCTCGACCAGGCGCTGACCGCCGCCACCGCGCCCGCCACGGCCGCCGACCCGGCCGCGGACGGGGCCCGGGCCGCCGCCGCCCGGCCGAGCGTCCCCGCGGCACCCGCCGTCGGGGCCGCCGTCACCGGCATCGGCGCCGACGCCTGCACCCTCCCGGAGGCCACCCGATGAGCACCGCCGCTCCCGCCCGCACCTGGCAGGGCCCGTCCGCCCCGGACCGGCTGTCCCTGCTGCGCCGCACCCGGTCGATCGCGATCGTCGGCGCGTCGAACAACCCGGCGCGGGCGTCGTACTTCGTCACGACGTACCTGCTGTCCAGCACGCCCTACGACGTGTACCTGGTGAACCCGCGCGAGTCGGAGATCCTCGGGCAGCCGGTCTACCCGTCGCTCGACGCCCTGCCGGTCGTGCCGGACCTGGTGGACGTGTTCCGCCGGCACGACGACCTGCCCACGGTGCTGGACGAGACGCTGGCCGTCGGCGCGAAGGCGCTGTGGCTGCAGCTCGGGTCCTGGCACGAGGACGTCGCGCGCCGGGGCGAGGACGCCGGGCTGACCGTGGTGATGGACCGCTGCGTGAAGATCGAGCACGCCCGGTTCCACGGCGGCCTGCACCTGGCCGGCTTCGACACGGGGGTCATCAGCTCCAAGCGGGCCCTGGGCTGACCGCGCCGGGGTTCCCGGTGGGCACGTGGTCCACGGTGTCCCGCGACCGCGCGGTGAGGCCCCGAGAAGACGTGCCCACCGGGTACGCCGTGCACCCGGTGCACCCGGTGCACCCGGTGCGGGACGGGACCTGCCTCCGGCGCCCGGCCCCGCTCAGCCGCGCCCGGCGGCCAGGACCGGGTCCGGCGCCACGGCCGCGCGGCCCGTCGCCAGCGGCAGGATGATCGTGTCGATCAGGCGCTCCGCGAACTCCGCGTCCATCGGCCGGTGCGCCACGACCTTGCGGTAGTGCACCATCGCCGGCGCGACCGCGGCGACCATGTCGAGGTCCACGCCCGGGGCGGTCTCGCCGCGCAGGCGCGCCCGCTCCAGCACCGCGCGGGCCAGGCGGACGCGGCCGGCGACGAACTGCTCGTGGAACACCTCCCGGACCTCCGGCTCCTCGCGGATCGCCGTCAGCAGGCCCGTCATGAGGTCGTCGTTCTTCATCCGGCTGGCCATCGTGAAGATCCGCAGCAGGTCCTCGCGCAGCGAGCCCGTCTCCGGCACCTCGTCGATGGTGAGCTGCTTGCTGCACAGCAGGCTGTCGACGGTGAGCTGCGCCTTGGAGGACCAGCGGCGGTAGACGGTCGCCTTGCCGGCGCCGGCACGCTCCGCGACGGCGTCCATCGTCATGCCGTCGTAGCCGCGCTCGATGAGCAGCGCGCGGGCGGCCTCCAGGATGACCTCGTCCTTGGACTCGTCACGGCGCCGGCCCGGTCGTCGAGCAGGCTCGGGCACGACCGTCGGGACGGTGCCGTCCTCGTGCGCGGGCATGCCGGCTCCTCTCGCGACTGACGATCCCGCCATCATGCCTGCCGCGTCAGCCGGAAACAAATCGAGACCGAGGGGTTCCGGAACTCACCGGTCTTGGTTTACGGTCGTCGCATCCCACACCGTCGTCCTCACCGGAGCACCCCCATGTCCTCACCCGCAGTCCCCGGCACGGCCGACCGCCGCCGCTGGCTGGTGCTGGCCACCGTGGCCCTCGCCCAGCTGATGGTCGTGCTCGACGCCACCATCGTGAACATCGCGATGCCCTCGGCCCAGGCCGAGCTCGGCTTCAGCGACAACGACCGCCAGTGGATCGTCACCGCCTACGCCCTCGCGTTCGGCAGCCTGCTGCTGCTCGGCGGGCGGCTGTCCGACATGTTCGGGCGGCGCCGGATGTTCCTCATCGGCCTGGTCGGCTTCGCCGTGGCCTCCGCCCTCGGCGGCGCCGCCGGCTCGTTCGAGCTGCTGGTCGCGGCCCGCGCGCTGCAGGGCGCGTTCGGCGCCGTGCTGGCCCCGGCGGCCCTCTCCGTGCTGACCACCACCTTCACGATCCCCCAGGAGCGCGCCCGCGCGTTCGGCGTCTTCGGCGCCATCGCCGGCATGGGCGGGGCCATCGGCCTGCTGCTCGGCGGCTACCTCACCGAGAACTTCGACTGGCGGTGGAACCTCTACGTGAACGTCGTGATCGCGGTGGTCGCGTTCGTCGCCGGCACCGTGCTGCTGCCCCGCACGGGCGGCGCCGCCGGGCACCGGCTCGACGTGCCCGGCGTGCTGCTGGGGTCCGCGGGCCTGTTCGCGCTGGTGTTCGGCTTCTCCCAGGCCGAGCCGCAGGGCTGGGACTCGCCGCTCACGTGGGGCCCGCTCGCCGCCAGCGTCGTGCTCCTGGTCGGGTTCGTGCTGCGCCAGCGGACCGCGGCCAACGCCGTGCTGCCCCTCGACGTCGTCCTCGACCGCGACCGCGGCGCGTCGTTCCTGTCGATCCTGGTCGCCGGGTCCGGGATGTTCGGCGTCTTCCTGTTCCTCACGTACTACCTGCAGTCGACGCTCGGCTACACCCCGATGCGCACCGGTGTCGCGTTCCTGCCGATGGTCCTGTCGATCATCGTCACCGCGCAGATCCAGTCGAACCTGCTCATCCCGCGGTTCGGTCCCAAGCTGCTGGTCCCCATCGGCATGCTCGTCGCCGGCACCGGCCTGCTGACGTTCACCCGGCTCGAGCTCGACAGCTCCTACGTGCACGTCCTGCCCGGGCTGGTCCTGATGGGCGTCGGGATGGCGTCGATCATGCCCGCGTCGTTCCAGCTCGCGACGCTCGGGGTCGACCAGCGGCTGGCCGGCGCGGCCTCGGCCCTGGTGTCGACCAGCCAGCAGGTCGGCGGCGCGATCGGCACCGCGCTGCTCAACACGCTGGCGACCACGGCCGCCACCGCCTACGTGGTGGCGCACGCCCCCGCGACGCCGCAGGTGATGGCCGAGGCGGCGCTGCACAGCTTCGACACCGCCTACGCGTGGTCGGCGGCCATCTTCGCCGGCGGCGCGGTGGTCGCGGCGGTGCTGTTCCGCACCCGCGGCGACCGTGCGGAGCGGGCCGCCGCGGCACCGGTCCCGACGCCCGCCCAGGAGCCGGTCGTCGCGCACTGACGGCGCGCCCCGCGCCGCCCCGCGCCGGCAGCGGTCTCAGTCCTCCGGGAACCAGACCGCCCGGCGCAGGGCGACGCGGGTGCCGTCCGCGGACAGCGGGGTGCCCTCGGCGCGCAGGTTCGCCAGCGCGGCACCGGCGTGGTGCGCGGGCGGCGACCCGGCGGCGTTGACGACCCGCCACCACGGGACCCCCGACCCCCCACGGGCGAGCACCTGACCGACCTGCCGCGGACCGCCGCGGGCGGGCAGCCCCTCGGCCACCAGCCGGTCCGCCACCACCTCGGCGATCAGGACGTAGGTCATCGCGCGGCCCGGGGGGATGGCGCCGACCACGTCGAGCACGGCCTCCAGGTACGTGTCGTCCACGGGCTCAGTCCCACCTGACCAGCACCAGCGCGCGGTCGTCGCCCTCGCCGGCACCGACCCGGGCGATCACGTCGTCCGCGTCGCCGCGCCGGGTGGACAGCACCTGCTCCGCGACCCCGCGCAGCCGGTCGATCCCGAGGTCCAGGTCCCCGCCGGGGGTCTCGACCAGGCCGTCGGTGTAGAGCAGCAGCGCGTCGCCCCGGTCCATCCGCCCCCGCACGGCCGGGAACGCCGCGCCCTCGACGACCCCGAGCACCGGACCGCCGCACGCCGCCCGGACCAGCGCGAGGGCGCCCGATCCCGCGTGCAGGTGCACCGGGGGCAGGTGCCCCGCGGACGTGACGGTGTACTCCCCCGTGACCAGGTCGAGCACCAGGTGCACGGCGGTCGCGAAGCCCTCGTCCCAGTCCTGGCCCAGCAGGTAGGCGTTGGCGGCGGGCAGGAAGTCCGGTCCCGGCACCTGCCCCAGCAGCCCGGCCAGCGCACCGGACAGCTGCAGGGAGCGGACCCCGGCGTCCTGCCCCTTGCCGGACACGTCGACCAGCGCGATCTCCAGCACGTTCCCGCGCGACCGCACCGCCGTCACCACGAAGTCGCCCGAGAACGCCTCCCGGTGCGCGGAGCGGAGCGCGCTCTGCACCCGCCAGCCCGCGGGCAGCGGCGGCACGACCGCGTGGGCGGCCAGCCGGTCCCGCAGGTCCACGATCATCAGGTCGCCCGGTGCGCCCTGCAGCCCGAGCCGCTCGCGGTGCGTGGCGAACGCGAGCAGCGCCGCGACGGCGATCCCCTGCAGCACGTACGTGCCGGGGGTGAACTCCCCGAGCCCGCCCAGCGCGATGGCCAGCACCTGCGCCACGATCGCGGCGCACAGCACGAGCATCCCGCGGATCCGCAGCAGGAACGCCCCGAGCAGCTCGATGAGGATGAACGTCGACGGCGGCACCCACGGCCGGGCGAAGACGATGCCGGCCGAGGCGAGCAGCGTCAGGCCGACGAGCGCCGCGGTCAGCGCCTGCTGCGAGCCGAGGCCGGACCGGCGCAGGCGTCCCCGCACCCGCTCGAGCAGGCTCGTGGCCCGGCGACGCCGCGCGGGCGTCGCTGCCGGCGGCCGGCGCGGTCCGGGAGGCGTCACGACGCGAGAGTACCCAGCACGCTCAGGTCCGGACAGGTGCGGGGGCACGCGTCTCACCGGGGAAAAACGGCGTGACCCGGACAGACCGGCCCGCCAGGATGGCAGCCATGAGCACCGCTGCGCCCGCCGGCTACCGGCTGACCGAGATCACCGCCGACCGCGTCGAGGAGTTCCGCCGGGTCGACGGCATGGCGTTCGCGTCCACGGAGGCGGATGCGGCCACCGACGCCGCGGTGCCGTTCGCCATCCCGCTGGACCGCGCGGTGGGCGTGGAGACGGACGCCGGGGAGCTGGTGGCCGTGCACGGGTCGTACGCGTTCACGCTGCCCACCCCCGGCGGCGAGCTGCCCTGCGCCGGGCTGACCTGGGTGGGCGTGCGGCCCGACCACCGGCGGCGGCGCCTGCTGTCGACGATGATCCGCGCGCACCTCGACCGCTCGCTGGGGCGGGGCGAGCCGGTGTCCGCGCTGTTCGCCGCCGAGCCCGGCATCTACGGCAGGTTCGGCTACGGCTCCGCCTCCGACGCGGCCACCCTGACCGTCCCGCGCGGCGCCGTCCTGCGCGACGTGCCGGGATCGGCCGACCTGTCGGTGCGGTTCCGCACCCTGGACGCCGCGCAGCACGCGGACCTGGTCGACCGGGTGCACCGCGCTGCCGGCGCGGGACGCCCGGGCTGGATCGCGCGGGGGTCGGACGCCCTCCGGCAGGTCGCCGTGGCCGACCCGCCCGCCTGGCGCGGCGGGGCCGAGCCGGCGCGCCTGGTCACGGTGCACGACGCCGCCGGCGAGCCGCGCGGCTACGCGATCCTGCGGCGCAAGGACACCTGGGGCGACGGGGGCGCCGAGTACCCCGTCCGGCTGCGCGTCGCCGCGGCCGTCGACGCCGCCGCGGCGCACCGGCTGTGGTCGTTCCTGCTGGACCTCGACCTCACCACCACCGTGACGACCGGCATGCTCGCCGTCGACGACCCGCTGCTCGCGCTGCTGGCCGACGCCCGGCGGGCCGTCCCGAAGGTCAGCGACAACCTGTGGGTGCGCCTGCTGGACGTGCCGGCCGCGCTGGCCGGGCGCCGGTACGCCGCGCCCGTGGACGTCGTCCTCGGGGTGCGGGACGACCTGCTGCCCGCGAACGCCGGGTCCTGGCGGCTCGTCACCGGCGAGGTCGGCGCCGACGGGACGTACCCGGCCCGGGTCGAGCGCGCCGACGGTGCACCCGACGTCGAGCTGGACGTGCGCGAGCTGGGTGCGGCCTACCTCGGCGGGCGGAGCCTCACCGCGCTGACCGGCGCCGGCCTGGTGACCGCCGCGCGCCCCGACGTGCTGCACCGGGCCTCGACGGCGTTCGGCTGGCCGGTCGCGCCGGTCTGCCCCTGGGTGTTCTGACCGCGAGGTGGCACGTCTCGCCCGGTGACGCGCGCGTCCCGAGGCGAGACGTGCCACCTCGGCGTCGGGCGGTCAGGCGCGCGCGGCCTCGTACGCGGCGAGCTGGTCGATCCGGCGCTGGTGGCGCGGGTCCTGGCTGAACGGCTCGTTCACGAACACGTCGACCAGCTCCAGCGCGTCGTCCACCGAGTGCTGGCGGGCGCCGATCGCCACGACGTTCGCGTCGTTGTGCTGGCGACCGAGCCGGGCGGTGTCGGTGTTCCACGCCAGCGCGGCGCGCACGCCCGTGACCTTGTTCGCGGCGATCTGCTCGCCGTTGCCCGAGCCGCCGATCACGACGCCCAGGCTCCCCGGGTCGGCGACCACGGCCTCGCCCGCGGCGAAGCACACGGCCGGGTAGTCGTCCTGGGGGTCGTACTCGGGGGCCCCGTGGTCGACGACGTCGTGCCCCGCGGCGCGCAGGTGCTCGACCAGGGCGACCTTCAGCTCGAACCCGGCGTGGTCGGCGGCGACATGGATACGCATGCGCCCATCTTGCCTCAGACCGGACAGGGGTCGACGGCGCGTCCACGATCAGGCCGGGCGCGCGGCCGCGAGGTCGCGCGCCGGCACCCGGACCCGCGAGCGCCGCACGGCCAGCACCGTGAGCCCCAGCCCCGCGACGCCCCACAGCAGCAGCCCGGTCACGGGCCGGATCCAGGACCCGTCCGCGCCGAGCAGCAGCACCCCGAGCGCGTCCGCGAGCTGCGGCACCGGCAGCGCACCGCTGACCGCCTGGAAGAACGGGGGCGCGGTCGCGATCGGCACCAGCGCCCCGACGGCCGCGGCCTGCAGGGCGAGGAACGCGAGCGAGACGACCAGCCCCGCGCGGCCCCACAGCGCGGCCAGCGCCAGGTTCACCGCGGCGAACGACGCCGCCCCCAGCACGGTCACCAGGACCGCGCCGACCGGGTTCGCGGCCCGCAGGTCGAGCAGCGGGAGCGCGACCGCGAGCAGCAGCGCCTGCCCCCCTGCGACCGCGGCCACCGGCAGCCAGCCGCGCAGGACCAGCCGCCCGGCCCCGGCCGCCTCGTACGCCGCACGACGCGGCACCGCGGGCAGCACGAGGAGCACCACCAGGGCGCCGAGCCAGACCGCGACCGGCACCACCACGGGCGCGACCACGGGGTCCTGCGCGGTCAGCGGCGCGGTGGTGTCGTCGGTGACGACGGGCGCGGCGACCACCGTGGCGAGCGTGGACCGCTGGTCGTCGTCGTAGGTCGGCACCTGCTGCGCGCCGGTGCTGAGGCCGTCGGCCAGCGAGCCCACGCCGCCGGCGAGCGACGTGGCGCCGTCGGCCGCGCTGCGGGCCCCGGACGCGAGCCCGGCGGCCCCCGTCGCCGCCTGCCCGGCGCCCGCGGCCAGCCCCGTCGCACCCGCGTCCACCTCCTCCGCCCCGGACGCGACCCCCGAGGCGCCGGTCGCGAGCGTCCCGGCGCCCACGGCGACCTGCCCCGCGCTGGTCGCGACCTCCGCGCTGCCGGCGGCGACCCCGGCCGACGCGGCCGTGAGCTCGTCCAGCCCGGCGACCAGCCCCGACGCGGCCCCCGACAGCCCTGCGGCGCCGGTCCGCACCCGGTCCGCGAGCCCGCGCAGGGACCCCGCACCGTCGACCGCCGCCCGCAGCTCGGCGCACTGCGCGAGGTCGCCGCCCGCGCACCGCGCCGCGAGCGCCGACACGCGATCCGCCAGCGCCGCGAGCGCCGCGGCGTCCTGCTCGACCGCCTCGGCGGGCGCCGGCAGGTCGTGCACGCGGGCGTCGACCGCCGCGATCCCGGCGGCCAGGGATCCCGCCCCGGTGCTCACCGCCGCCGCGCCGCCCGCGAGCGCCTGCGTCCCGGATGCCAGGCCGGCCGCCCCGGACGCGACCTCCTCCGCGCCGGGAGCCAGGGCGCCCGCACCGGACGCCAGCCCGGCCGCCCCGGACGCGAGCTCGCCCGTCGCCGCCGCCAGCTGGTCCGCGCCGGCCGCGACCTGGGCCGTGCCGTCGGCCAGCGACGTCGCCCCGGCCGCAGCCTGCTGGGCGCCGTCCGCGGCCTGGCCCATCTGGTCGGCGATCTGGTTGAAGCCCAGGTACACGTTGTCCAGGTAGGTGCCGGTGATCTGCTGCCCCATCGTCGTGCTCGCCACCTGCGCGACCTGGTCCGCCAGGACCGCGGACACGGCCGAGCGCGCGTCGTCGCCCTCGACCCGCACGGTGGCCTGCACCGGGTCGTCGCCGCCGGACGAGCCGACCGCGGCCGAGAAGTCCTCGGGGATCGTGATCACGGCCGCGTAGCTGCCGTCGGCCAGGCCGGCCGCGGCGTCGTCGGCGTCGGTCAGGGTCCAGCCGAACCCGACGTCGGTGCCGTCCGGCGGGTTGGTGAGGTTGGCGGCCAGCAGGCGGCCCGCCGCGATCGTCTGCGTGTCCGAGCCCTGGCCCGACGTGACGACCTGGTCCGTGTTCACGACGGCCGCGGGCACGGCCCCGAGGCGGTCGAGGCGTCCCTGCAGGGAGCCGAGCAGCGCCAACCCGACCGCCAGCGGCAGCAGCAGCACCACGGCGGCGGTCAGCACGCGGCGGGTGGTCGTGGTCATGGCGTCCCTTCCTGCAGCGGCACGACGAGGGGCGCGACCGCCGGCGCGGCCACGTGCGCGCCACCGGTCAGCACCGGCACCCCGGGCGGGGCCAGCGCCAGCCGCGCCGCCCCGACCACGGCAGCGCCGACGACCACCGTCGCGCCGCGGCCGGCGAGCAGCCGCAGCGCGCCGACGAGCCGGTCCCCGGGACGCCCGCGTGGCGCGAGCACGAGCAGCGGGGGCCGCGTCCCGGCCGCGAGGGCCAGGTCCAGCACCGCGCGCTCGTCGTCGCCGAGCGCGGCGAGCGGCGTCGCGGCCCGGAACCACGGCGGCGCCTGGCCCACCGTCGCCGTGGCGTCGCCCGCGAGCAGCCAGTCGGCCACCCGCAGGGTCCGGCGCAGCAGCGGCCCGCGCCGCCCCGTCGTCCGCGCCGCGAGGGCCTCCGCGACCGACGACCCGACGGTCCCGGGTCCGGCCGTCGGGCCGGCCGGCACGACCAGCGCGACCTGCGACGCGACCGCCCCGGCCTGCGCCGGCAGCGGCCGGTCCAGCACCACCAGCTCGCCCGCGAGCGGCCCGCCCCGCCCCGCGACCGCGAGCAGGAACGCGTCGACCAGCCGTGGGTCGTCCGCCGTGACGCCGAGCAGCCCGCCCGGCCGCAGCACGACGTCGGCCGGCCGGCACGCCGCCCGCTCGGGGGCCTCTGCGGTCGCCAGCACCATCCCGCGGGCGCGCACCACGGCGGGCCCGTGCTCCACCACCCAGATCTCGTGCGCCAGCTGCTCCGCGAGTGCCGCGCCCTCCACGTCGAGCGACGGCAGCCGCCGCTCGAGCGCGTGCGGCATGGTCCACGCACGGTGGCCCAGCAGCACCAGCACGGCGGGCACCAGCGTCATCCGCACCGCGAACGCGTCGACCGCGACGCCCACGGCCAGCCCGAGCGCGATGGGCTTGACGATGTCGCTGCCGCTCGGCACGAACGCGGCGAACACCCCGATCATGATCGTCGCGGCGGCGGTGACCACCCGCGCGGACGCGGTGAAGCCGACGCTCACGGCCCGGTCCGGGTCGTGGTGGTGCGCGTACTCCTCGTGCATCCGGGACACCAGGAACACCTCGTAGTCCATCGCCAGCCCGAACAGCACGCCCATGACGATGATCGGCATGAAGCTGATCACCGGCCCCACCAGGGCGACGTTCAGCAGGTCCGCGCCCCAGCCCCACTCGAACACCGCGGCGGTCACCCCGAACGACGCCGCGACCGACAGCAGGTAGCCGAGGGTCGCCTTGACGGGCACCGCCACCGACCGGAAGACGATCGTCAGCAGCACCAGCGACAGCCCGACCACGACGACGCCGAACGGCAGCAGCGCGGCGCCGAGCTGCTCCGACACGTCGACGCTGACCGCGGTCTGCCCGGTGACCAGCAGGTCGCGGACCCCCGGGTAGGGCGCGACGAGGTCGTCGGCGGCGGCGCGGATCTCGGTGACCAGGTCCTGCGTGCTCTGCGCGGCCTGGCCGCCCTCGGGGATCACCTGGAACAGCGCGGTGTCGGCCGACTGGTTCGGCGTCGCGACGGGGACCGCCACCACGCCGTCGAGCGCGGCCAGCGCCGTGGCGATCCCGGCGACCGCGCCCTGCGGGTCGGTGCTGGCGATGATGTCCGCGGTCACGAGCAGCGGCGCGTTGTAGCCGGGCCCGAACCCCTCGGCGACCAGGTCGTACGTCGTGCGCTCGGGCGACCCGACGGGGGCGGCGCCGTTGTCGGGCAGCGTCAGGCGCAGGTCCTTGGCCGGGATCGCCAGCACCCCGACGCCGACGACGACCACCGCGACCGTCAGCAGCGGCACGCGCGTCGCCACCCGGACCCACCGCGACCCGAGCGTGCCGCCGGTGGCCGGGTCGACCAGCTCCCGCCGGACCGCCCGCGACCCGGGCCGCGGCCGCAGCCGCTCCCCCGCGAGGCCCATCAGCGCGGGCAGGGCGGTCAGCGCGACGAGGACCGCGACCGCGACCGCGCCCGCCGCGGCGACCCCCATCACGGACAGGAACGGGATGCCGACCACCGAGAGCCCGCAGAGCGCGATGATCACCGTCGTCCCCGCGAACACCACGGCGGTCCCGGCGGTCGCCACGGCCCGCGCGGCCGACTCCTCGACCGCCATCCCCTGCGCCAGCTGGTGCCGGTGCCGCGACAGGATGAACAGCGCGTAGTCGATGCCGACCGCCAGGCCGATCATCAGCGCCAGGGTCGGCGTGGTGCTGCTGATCGTCGTCACCGACGCCGCGGCGAGGATGCCGGCCATGGCGGTGGCGACGCCGAGCAGCGCGGTGAGCAGCGGCATCCCGGCGGCCAGCAGCGACCCGAAGGTCACCACCAGCACCAGGACCGCCACCCCGACACCCAGCAGCTCGGTCACGCCGATCTCGACGCCCGTCTCGGTGTAGACCTGCCCGCCGAGGTGCACGGTCACCGGGGCGTCGGCGGCGACGGCCGCCGCGGCCTCCAGCCGGGACGGCAGGTCCTCGGGGAGCGCGGCGAGCTCGGCGTCCAGCTGCACCTGGGACTGGGCGTACCGCTGGTCGTCGGAGACCGCCCCGGCGGGCGCGTCGTCGGCGAGCGGGTCGGTCACCTGCACGACGTCCTCGACCTGGCCGACGGCGGCCACCACCTGCTCGACCACGGCCGCGGCCTCGGCGTCGGTGACCCGGGCACCGTCGTCGGCGACGTACACCACCTGCGCGGTCGCACCCGCGGCCTGGGGGAACCGCTGGTCGAGCACGTCCAGCCCCTGCTGGGACTCGGTGCCGGGGATGACGAACGAGTTCTCCAGCGTGCCGCCCGCCACCGCCGCGACCCCGCCGACCAGGACCACGAGCAGCAGCCAGCCGACGAGGGTCGTGGCGCGGCGCCGGTAGGCGAGTCTCCCGAGCCGGTACAGCCACGAGGACATGGGCTTGCTCCTGCCTCACGAGGGAGGTGCAGCGTGCCGGCGACCGGGCGTCGGTCCCCCAGGGATACCAGCCGGGCCTCGCGGGCGGCAACGGTGCGCCCCGCTGCCGCGCGGCCGCCTCCGCGACCTAGGCTGGCCCCGGCGCGTGCCCGCGCGCCGGCCCGGACCGGAAGGGACCCCTCCCCACCATGACCCGCAGCGGCATCGACTCCTCGGCCCTCGACCCGGCCGTCCGCCCCCAGGACGACCTGTACGCGCACGTCAACGGCCGCTGGGTCGCCGCGCACGAGATCCCGGCCGACCGTGCGATGGACGGCTCCTTCCGCGCCCTGCACGACCAGGCCGAGGAGCAGGTCCGCGACATCATCACCGAGGCCGCCGAGCAGGCGGCCGGCGGCGGGGTGCAGGCGCAGATCGGCGCGCTCTACGCGTCGTTCATGGACACGGACGCCGTCGAGGCCGCCGGCACCGACCCGCTGCGCCCCGACCTGTCCGCGATCGCGGCGGCGTCCTCCCGCCAGGACCTCACCGACGTCCTCGGCACCCTCCAGCGCACCGGCGCCGCGGCCGGCACCGGCTTCTGGGTCGACAACGACGCCAAGGACCCCGAGCGCTACGTCGTCTACCTCTACCAGTCCGGCCTCGGACTGCCCGACGAGTCGTACTACCGGGACGAGCAGTACGCCTCCGTGCTCGCCGCCTACCGCCCGCACGTGGCCCGGATGCTGCTGCTGGGCGGCTGGGCGGCCGACCAGGAGGCCGCCGGCGCCGCCGCGGACCGGGTGCTCGCGCTGGAGACCAGGCTCGCCGCCGAGCACTGGGACGTCGTCAAGGACCGCGACGCCGACCTCACCTACAACCCGACCACGCTCGCCGCCCTGGCCGCCACGGCGCCCGGCTTCGACTGGGAGGCGTGGTCCCGCGCGCTCGGCGCGCCGCAGGGCTCGCTGGACGACCTCGTCGTGCGCGAGCCGTCCTACGCCACCGCGTTCGCCGGGCTGTGGGCGTCCGAGCCGGTCGAGGACTGGCAGGCCTGGCTGGCGTACCACGCCATCACCGCCCGGGCGCCGTACCTGTCCTCCGAGCTCGTCGAGGCGAACTTCGACTTCCACGGCCGGACGCTCACCGGTGCGCAGGAGCTCCGCGACCGCTGGAAGCGCGGCGTCTCCCTGGTGCAGGGCGTGCTCGGCGAGGCCGTCGGCGAGGTCTACGTCCAGCGGCACTTCCCGCCCGCGCACAAGGAGCGGATGGAGGAGCTGGTCGGCCACCTCGTCGAGGCCTACCGCGAGTCCATCACCGCGCTCGACTGGATGGGCGAGGACACCAAGACCAAGGCGCTCGCCAAGCTCGACGCGTTCACGCCGAAGATCGGCTACCCGGTCAAGTGGCGCGACTACTCCGCGCTCGAGCTGAAGGCCGACGACCTGGTCGGCAACGTGCGCCGCGCCTCCGCCTTCGAGCAGGACTACGAGCTGGGCAAGATCGGCAGGCCGATCGACCGCGACGAGTGGTTCATGACGCCGCAGACGGTCAACGCGTACTACAACCCCGGGATGAACGAGATCGTCTTCCCCGCCGCGATCCTGCAGCCGCCGTTCTTCGACGCCGACGCGGACGACGCCGTGAACTACGGCGGCATCGGCGCGGTCATCGGCCACGAGATCGGCCACGGGTTCGACGACCAGGGCTCCAAGTACGACGGCCAGGGCCGCCTCGAGGACTGGTGGACCGAGGCCGACCGCTCCGAGTTCGAGAAGCGCACCTCCGCCCTCATCGCGCAGTACGACGCGTTCTCGCCCGCGCAGCTGAACGGCTCGCACCACGTCAACGGCGCGCTCACCATCGGCGAGAACATCGGCGACCTGGGTGGCCTGTCGATCGCGCTCAAGGCGTACCGGATCGCGCTGGGCACCTCGCTGGACGAGGCCCCGGTGGTGGACGGCCAGACCGGCGTGCAGCGCGTGCTGCTCGGCTGGGCGCAGGTGTGGCGGGCCAAGGGCCGCGACGAGGAGATCATCCGGCGGCTCGCCGTCGACCCGCACTCGCCCGACGAGGTCCGCTGCAACGCGGTGGTGCGGAACGTGGACGAGTTCTACGCGGCGTTCGACGTGCAGCCCGGCGACGGGCTGTACCTCGCGCCCGAGGAGCGCGTGCGCATCTGGTGACGTCGTCCCTGGCGTGACGACGGGCCCGGGGCGACCGCCTCGGGCCCGTCGTCGTCTCACGGCGGAGACACACGGCGCATGCCCGCGCCCCCGCGTTCGACCAGATCAGGGCAGCGTCGTCAGCGCCGCGGTCGCGACCCGGAACCCCTCGCCCGTGTCGTCCACCACGCACGACATCCCGTTCGACGCGCTGGTGCAGGTGTACGGCCCGACGGTCTGCGAGCGCCCGTAGTCGAGCACCGGGGTGTCCGCCGAGGCCACCGCCGGAGCCGGCCCCTCGACGCACGGCGTGGTCAGGCCGTCGGAGGTGTTCAGCACGATCTGGTGACCCGTCGTGCCCGTGCAGCCCTCGGCCGCCGGCACCTCGTACTGGATGTTGGCGATGTCGCAGGTCACGCCGTCGGGCGACATCGTGCAGGTGATGTTCCCGGTCGGGGACGCGAAGGTCTGCGGCTCGGCGCTGGTCGACCCGTCCGTCGCCGCGCCGGAGGCACCGTCGGTCGCCGCGGGCTGCGAGCTGCTGGTCGTCGGACCGGCCTCGGGCGACCCGTCGTCCGGGCCGCCGCCGAGCACCACGATCGCGGCGACGACGAGCGCCAGGACGAGCACGACGTCCACGGCGAGGAAGATCTTCACGCCGCGACTCAGGTTCGCGAGGGCTGCCATGTCCTACCTACCTCCGGTCGGTGCGGCGTCAGTCGAAGACCGGGCCCTTGGTGCGGGTGCGCTTGAGCTCGTAGAACCCGGGCACGCCGGTCACCAGCACGAACCCGTCCCACAGCCGCCCGGCGTCCTCGCCCTTCGGCGCGGGCGTCATCACCGGGCCGAAGAAAGCGGTGCCGTTCACCGCGACGACCGGGGTGCCGACCTCGTCGCCGACCAGCGCGATGGCCTCGGCGTGCGAGGCCCGCAGCTGCTCGTCGAACTCGTCGGTGTCGCCGTAGGCGCGCAGCGACTGCGGCAGGCCGACCTCGTCGAGCGACTCGCGGATGATCGCCCAGGTGTCCGTGCGGCCGCCCGGGTGCCGCCGCGTGCCCAGCGCGTCGTACAGCGGCTTGAGGTGCTCCGCGCCGTACAGCTCCTTCGCCGCGGTGAGCACGCGCACGGCCGCCCAGGAGTCGTCCATCAGCGCCCGGTACTCCTCGGGCAGGTCCCGGCCCTCGTTGAGCACCGACAGGCTCATCACGTGCCAGCGCACGTCGACGTCGCGGACCCGCTGCACCTCGTCGATCCAGCGCGACGTCATCCACGCCCACGGACAGGCCGGGTCGAACCAGAAGTCGGCGGTGTCGCGGGCGGGCTCGAGCGGCTGGGAGTCGGTCACGGGCGGTGCTCCTCACGGGGCGTAGCGGTGCGGGACGTGCTGGATCGTGCGTGGCGGGCGTGGACGGCGCTGTGCGGTGTGCGGACCGCCGCGCCCGCCATCATGCCCCGTGACCCGGGGTCGCTGTCATGTCGGGACGGCCCCGGGGCCCGGCACCCGCGCCCGCGCAGACGCATGCACGCGCTGGTTGGTGGAATGATGCGGCGGACGTGCAGCGACCCGAGCCCTACGAGGAGACACCGCGTGCCCGCTGAGAACCTGACCCGCGACGAGGCCCGCACCCGGGCATCACTCGTCGACGTGCAGTCGTACGACGTGACGCTGGACCTGACCACGGGGCCGGCCACGTTCGGGTCGACGACGACCATCCGGTTCACCAGCCGGGAGGCCGGTGCCGGCACGTTCCTCGACCTCATCGCGCCGACCGTGCGCAGCGTCGTGCTGAACGGCACCGAGCTCGACCCCGCCGAGGTCGTGGCCGACTCCCGGATCCGCCTCGACGGCCTCGCCGAGCAGAACGAGGTGGTCGTCGTCGCCGACGCCGCCTACATGAACACGGGTGAGGGCCTGCACCGGTTCGTCGACCCGGTCGACGACGAGGTGTACCTGTACTCGCAGTTCGAGGTCGCCGACTCCCGGCGCGTGTTCGCGGTGTTCGAGCAGCCCGACCTCAAGGCGACCTTCTCCTTCACGGTGACCGCTCCGGCGCACTGGGTGGTCGTGTCGAACTCCCCCGCCGTGGGCGACCCCGTGCCCGTCGAGGGCGGCGTGAACCGCAACGGCGGCGTCGACCGCGGCACCGCGACCTGGACGTTCGAGCCCACCCCGCGGATCGCGTCCTACATCACCGCCGTCGTGGCCGGCCCGTACCACCACGAGCATGGCGAGCTGACCTCCAGCGACGGCCGGACGATCCCGCTGGGCGTCTACTGCCGCGGGTCGCTGGCGCAGCACCTCGACACCGACAACATCCTCGACATCACCCGCGCGGGCTTCGCGTTCTACGAGGAGCAGTTCGACTTCGCCTACCCGTTCGCCAAGTACGACCAGCTGTTCGTGCCGGAGTTCAACGCGGGCGCGATGGAGAACGCCGGCGCGGTGACGTTCCTCGAGTCCTACGTCTTCCGGTCGAAGGTGCCCGAGGCGACGGTCGAGCGCCGCGCGGTGACGATCCTGCACGAGCTCGCGCACATGTGGTTCGGCGACCTCGTCACCATGCGCTGGTGGGACGACCTGTGGCTGAACGAGTCGTTCGCCGAGTACGCCTCCACCCTCGCCACGGCCGAGGCCACCCGGTGGACCTCCGCGTGGACGACCTTCTCCTCGCTGGAGAAGGGCTGGGCGTACCGCCAGGACCAGCTGCCCTCCACGCACCCGATCGCCGCGGACATCCGCGACCTCGAGGACGTCGAGGTGAACTTCGACGGCATCACGTACGCCAAGGGCGCGAGCGTGCTCAAGCAGCTCGTCGCCTGGGTCGGCCAGGACCAGTTCTTCGCCGGCGTGCGCTCGTACTTCGCGAAGCACGCGTGGGGCAACACCGAGCTGCGCGACCTGCTGACCGAGCTCGAGGCCACCAGCGGCCGCGACCTGTCCGCGTGGTCCGCGCTCTGGCTCGAGCAGTCGGGCGTCACGCTGCTGCGCCCGGAGATCACCTCCGCGGTCGGCGACGACGGCGTCGAGCGGATCACCGCCCTGGCCGTGCGCCAGGAGGTCCCGGCGACCCACCCCGTGCAGCGCCCGCACCGCCTCGTGGTCGGCGGGTACGACGTCGTCGCGGGCGAGGACGGCGAGACGCGGCTCGAGCGGACGCTGCGGGTGGAGCTGGACGTCGACGGCGAGCGCACCGAGGTGCCGTCGCTCGTCGGCGAGAAGCGCCCCGACCTCCTGCTGCTCAACGACGACGACCTCGCCTACGCGAAGGTCCGCCTGGACGAGCGCTCGCTGGCCACGGCCGTCGCGCACCTCGGGCACTTCACCGCGTCGCTCCCCCGCACCCTCGTGTGGGCGGCGGTCTGGGACGCCACCCGCGACGGCGAGACCCCCGCGCGCGACTACGTCGACCTGCTGCTCAACAACATCGCGCACGAGACCGACTCGTCCGTCGTGCTGGTGCTGCTCCGGCAGCTGCACACGGCGCTCGACCTGTACGTGGCCGCGGAGCACCGCCCGGCCACCGAGGTCGCCGCCGCGGACACGCTCTGGACGCTCGCGACCGACGCGGACGGCGGCAGCGACACCCAGCTGCAGCTGGTCAAGGCGTTCGCGGCGCGGGCCTCGACGCCCGAGCAGCTGGACGCCGTCGCGGCCCTGCTGGACGGCGGCACCCGGCTGGACGGCCTGTCGATCGACACCGACCTGCGCTGGGAGCTGCTGACGTCGCTGGTCACCGGCGGCCGTGCCGGGGAGGCGGAGATCGACGCGCAGCTCGCCGCCGACCCGACCGCGACCGGCCAGCGGGCCGCCGCCGCCGCCCGCGCCGCGGTGCCCACCGCCGAGGCGAAGGCCGCGGCCTGGGCCGACGCCGTGGAGTCCGACGCGCTGCCGAACGCCCTGCAGGCCGCGACGATCAACGGCTTCGGCCGCGTGCACGACCGCGCGCTGCTCCGCCCGTTCGTCGCGCCCTACTTCGCCGGGCTGGAGCAGGTGTGGGCCGGGCGCACCAACGAGATGGCGCAGAACATCGTCACCGGCCTGTACCCGACCGAGCTCGCGGACGACCGCGAGGCAGACGTGGCCGGTGCCACCGACGCGTGGCTGGCGGCGCACCCCGACGCGGCGCCCGCGCTGCGCCGGCTCGTGGTCGAGGCCCGCGACGGCGTCCGCCGCACCCTCGCGGCCCAGGAGGCCGACCGGCACTACCACGAGGCCTGACCCCCGGCCCCGCCACCCCGAGCGCGCCCCCGTCCGCCCCGCGGCCGGGGGCGCGCCCGCACCCGCACCGCCGCGCACCCGCACCGCCGCGCGCCCGCACCGCCCCGCGCCCGCACCGCCCCGCGCCCGCACCGCCCCGCGCCCGCACCGCCCCGCGCCCGCACCGCGCGCGTCCGGACGCGCCCGCGCCCGGACCGCCCCGAGCCCGACCGACCGCCCCGAGCCCGCCGCCCCGAGCCCGGACCGCCCCGAGCCCGCCGAGGTAGTGCGTTCTCGCCGAGGTAGTGCGCGAGGGCGCACTACCTCGCGAGGATCGCACTACCTCGGCGGCTTGGGTGGCGGGGGCGGGGGCGGGGTCGGGGGCGGGGGCGGGGGCGGGGGCGACGGTGGGGGCGCGGGGAGGGTGGCCAGCCAGCGGCGGGCGGCGCGGGGGGTGCGGAGGCGGACCACCGGGACCTCGCCGGCGGCCGCCTCGCGGAGGTAGCGCTCGCGGTTGCCGGCGTGGCTGGTCCACGCCCAGAGCACGATGTTCTCCTCCGGGTCGCGCCGCAGCAGGTTCCGCACGGACTCGCGGTTGCCGTGCCAGAGCTCGCGCCGCAGCAGCCCGCGGCCGAGGGTGCGCCGCAGGACCCGGGCCATGACGACCGGCCGGGAGTAGTCGAGCCACACGACGAGGTCGGCCTCGTCACCGAGCCCGGCGCGCGCCGAGGTCCAGTTGCCGTCGACGACCCAGCCGCCGCCAGGCCCGTCGAGGAACGCGCGCAGGATGCCGCGGGCGACCTCGGGGTCCTTGAGCGTCCAGCCCGGACCCCAGAACACCTCGTCGAGCTCGCGGTGCGGCACGCCGAGCCGCGGTGCGAGCGCGCGAGCGAACGTCGTCTTGCCCGCGCCGCTCGTCCCCACCACCCGGACCCGCCGGGGCGGCCACGAGGCCGGGCCGGCCACTCAGCCCTCCGCGAGCACCGCCGCGAGCGACCGCAGGCGGGCGTTCTGGAACAGGTCGTCGAGCAGCACGAGCCGACCGGCGCCGTCGGCCAGCGGCACCTTCCAGTTGGGGTACTCCTGGTCGGTGCCGGGCTGGTTCTGCGCGCGCCGCTCGCCGACCGCGTCGGCCAGCGAGACGCCGACCAGGACGCTGGGCGTGCGCAGCACGTACCGGTGCAGGGCCTCGACGACCTCGCGCTCGGTCGGGTCGTCGCCGAGCAGGCCGGCGTCGCGCAGCACCCGCAGCATGTCCTCGCGCTCGGCGCGGGCGGCGCGCCGCACCTCCTCGACGGGCTCGGTCAGCAGGCCGAGCCGCTCGCGCAGGGCGACGTGCTCCTCCGCGAGGTAGCCGGCCGTCGGCGGCAGGTCGTGCGTCGTGACCGAGGCCAGGGCGAGCTCCCGGTACGCGTCGGGCGGCAGGAAGGCACCGTGGGCGTCCTTCTCGAACCAGAGGATCGAGGTGCCGAGCACCCCGCGCTCGGACAGGTAGTCCCGCACCCACGGCTCGACGTTGCCGAGGTCCTCGCCGATGACGACGGCGCCGGCGCGGTGCGCCTCCAGGGCGAGGATCCCGATCATCGCGTCGTGGTCGTACCGGACGTAGGTGGCGTCGGCCGGGCTGTTGCCCTGCGGGATCCACCAGAGCCGGAACAGGCCGATGATGTGGTCGATGCGGACGGCACCGGCGTGCCGCAGGACCGTGCGGAGCAGGTCGCGGTACGGGCGGTAGGCGACCCGCTCGAGCTCCGCGGGGTGCCACGGCGGCTGGGACCAGTCCTGCCCCTGCTGGTTGTACATGTCCGGCGGGGCGCCGACCGAGGCCCCGCGGGCGAGCACCCCGCCGAGCGCCCAGGCGTCGGCGCCGAGCGGGTGCACGCCGACGGCGAGGTCGTGCATGATCCCGAGCGACATCCCGGCCTCGTGCGCGGTGCGCTGCGCGGTGGCCAGCTGCAGGTCCGCGAGCCACTGCAGCCAGCAGTAGAACTGCACCCGGTCGGCCAGCTCCGTGCGGGCGCGCAGCGCGGCCGGGCTGGCGGGGTCGCGCAGGTCGGCCGGCCACGGCGGCGGACCGTGCTTCTCGACCAGCGCGCACCAGAGCGCGAAGTCCTCGAGCCCGCGGCCCTCCCGGCGGCGGAAGTCGTCGAACGCGGACTGCCGGGCGGCGGAGCGCGGCGCCGCGAACACGACCTCCAGCGCGGCCTTCTTGGCGGCCCAGACGACGTCGCGGTCGATCGGGCCGTCGTCGGCGTCGAGCGCGAGCGCCTGCTCCGCGGACCACTCGACCAGCGCGCGGTCGGCCGAGGACAGGTACGCGGTCTCGTGCACGTCCTCGACGCGCAGGTACAGCGGGTTCACGAACCGCCGCGTGGTGGGCAGGTACGGGGACGGCGTCAGCGGCGGCACGGGCTCGGCGGCGTGCAGCGGGTTGATCAGCAGGAACTGCGCGCCCGCCTCGTGCCCCGACAGCCAGGCCAGGTCGGCGAGGTCCCGCAGGTCGCCCGCGCCCCACGACGCCCGCGAGCGCACGGAGTACAGCTGCACCATCAGGCCCCAGGCGCGGCGCCCCTCGTCGTCCAGCCCGGCGGGCAGCTCCAGCCGATCGGGCGTGACGGCCAGCGGGCTGGCGGCCTCCGCCGACGGGCCGCTGGTGCGCAGCAGGTGCCACCCGAGCGGCAGCCCGGCCGGGATCACGAACGTGGCCCGCCCGACCTGCCGGCCGTCGACGGTGCGCGGCTCCAGGAAGACGTCGGCCTGCTCCAGCTCGACCCGCTCGGTGGTGGCGTCCGCGGCGCGGCGGCCCCGGCCCTCGGCGGCGTCGATCTCGATCCACGCGTGCACGGGGTCGCCGTGCGTGACGTGCACGGGGACCTGGGTCTGCTCGGACTGCCGGGTGACCAGCACCGGCGGCAGCACCCGGCGCCACGGCGTGTCCTCGGCGTGGCGCAGGGCGACCTCGATCCGCTCCGGCGACGTGGCGTCGACGCCCAGCGCGCCGAGCACCGCGACGAGGGTGCCGGGGCTGACCTGCTCGACCCCGCCGTTGAACGCCTCGTACTCGGGAGCGACACCGTGCGCCTCCGCGAGGCGGACCAACGGGTCGGAGTCCTGCGGGGTGTGCTCGTCCACGCCGCCGATCCTGCCAGAGGGCCTCCACCTCCGCCGGTCGCCGCGCAGGTCGGACGCCGGTCGGGTGCCGGTCGGGCTCAGGTCGGGTGCCGGTCGGGTGCGGGTCGCGCGCCGTAGGGTGGCGCGCATGAGTGCTGAGTCCTACCCCGCCGCCCGCCGACTGGACCTGGTGGACGACCTGCACGGCCGCGCCGTGCCGGACCCGTACCGCTGGCTCGAGGACGCCACGGCCGACGAGACCGAGGCGTGGTCCGCCGCGCAGGACGACCTGTACGCGGCGTACCGGGCCCGGGCGACGGCGGGCGACCTCGCCGCCGGGCCGCTGGCCACCGGTCCGCTCACGGAGCGCCTGGCCGAGCTGCTGGGGGCGGGCTTCGTCGGCGCCCCGGCGTGGCGCGGCGACCGCCGGTTCTTCGCGCGCCGCACGGGTCAGCAGGAGCACGCCGTCGTCGTGGTGGCCGAGCCGGACCCGGACGCGCCGGGCGGCGAGCGCGAGCGCGTGCTGGTGGACCCCGTGGTCCTGGACCCCGCGGGCACCACGACGCTCGACGCCTGGCAGCCGAGCAAGGAGGGCCACCTGCTCGCGTACCAGGTGTCGCACGGCGGCACGGAGGAGAGCGTCCTGCACGTCCTCGACGTCGCGACGGGCGAGCTCGTGGACGGTCCGGTCGACCGCGCGCGGTACTCCCCCGTCGCGTGGGAGCCGGGCGGCGGTGCCTACTTCTACGTGCGGCGCCTCGCGCCGGAGCTGCTCCCCGAGGGCGAGAAGCAGTACCACCGGCGCGTCTGGCGCCACGTGGTCGGCACCGACCCGGCCGAGGACCTCGAGGTGTTCGGCGACGGCCTGGACCTGACCAACTACTACGGCGTCTCCGTCTCGCGCGACGGCCGCTGGCTGATCGTGTCCGCCTCGGCCGGCACGGCGCCGCGCACCGACGTGTGGATCGCGGACGTGTCCGCCGCGGCGCCGGGCACCGTCCCGGCGTTCCGCGAGGTCGCCGTCGGCTACGACGCGGAGATCGGCGCGTGGATCGGCCGCGACGGCCGCCTCTACGTGCACACCACGCTCGACGCCGACCGCGGCCGGCTCGCCGTCGCCGACCCCGAGGACCCGGCCGTCCCGCACTGGCGGACGCTGCTCGCCGAGGACCCGGAGGCGGTGCTGGAGGACGTCGCGCTGGTCGACGGCGGCGGGGACGACACGACCCCCGTGCAGCTGCTCGCGTCGTGGCGCCGGCACGCGGTCAGCGAGATCACGGTGCACGACCCGGCGACCGGCGAGCGCCTGCCCGGCGACGCGGGCACCGTCGACCTGCCCGGCCTCGGGTCGACCAGCGGGCTCGTGACGCGGCCGGACGGCGGGACCGACGTGTGGTTCACCTACACCGACCACACCACCGTCTCCCAGGTGCACCGCTACGACGCGACCACCGGCACCACCGCGCTGTGGGCCGCTCCCCCCGGCGCCGTCGCCGACCTGCCGGACGTGCGGGTGCAGCGCCTCGTCGCCACCAGCGCCGACGGCACCGCGGTGCGGGCGTTCGTCGTCGCGCGGGCCGACGCGCTCGACGCCGACGGCCGCCCGCTCGCGCCGGCGCCCACGATCCTCTACGGGTACGGCGGCTTCCAGATCTCGCTGGACCCCGCCTACTCCGCCACGACCCTCGCGTGGGTGGAGGCGGGCGGCGTCTACGTCGTCGCCAACCTGCGCGGCGGCGGCGAGGAGGGCGAGGCGTGGCACCGCGCCGGGCGCCGCGGCGAGAAGCAGCACGTCTTCGACGACTTCCACGCCGTCGCCGACCTGCTGGTGGACGAGGGCTGGACGACGACCGACCGGCTCGCGTGCTGGGGCGGCTCGAACGGCGGCCTGCTGGTCGGCGCCGCGCTGACCCAGCGGCCGCAGACGTTCGCGGCCGTCGTCTGCTCGGCGCCGCTGCTCGACATGGTCCGCTACCAGCTGTTCGGGCTGGGCACGACGTGGTCCGACGAGTACGGCGACGCCGCGAAGCCGCACGAGCTGGACTGGCTGCTCGGCTACTCGCCGTACCACCGGGTCGTCGACGGCACCCGGTACCCGTCGACGCTGTTCACGATCTTCGACGGCGACACCCGCGTCGACCCGCTGCACGCCCGCAAGCTCGGGGCGGCGCTGCAGGCGGCCACGTCGGCCCCGCTCGACGAGGCGCCCGTGCTAGTGCGCCGGGAGAAGGGCGTCGGGCACGGCGGCCGCGCGCTGTCCCGGACCATCGCGCTGACGGTCGAGCAGCTGCAGTTCGTCGCCGACCGCACGGGCCTCGCGGCGACCGTGTCCGACGGAGCCCGCGCCGCGAGCTGACCCCCCGGTCCCTCGCGAGGGTGCAGACGCCGCGGCAGTACGGGCGACATGTCCTCCGGCTTCTGCACCCTCGACGCGCGCAGCGCGGGGGTGCGCGCAGCGCGGGGGGCTGTGGTGGTCCCGTGCGGGGCGGGCGGGGCGGGCGGGAGCGGTGGGAGTCGCGCCCGCACCCGGCCCCGCGGCAGCGCGCGCCGGGCGCCGTTGGCTAGCGTGTCGGGGTGATCCTCTCGACCCTGCTGCCCTCCGCACCCGACCCCGACCTGGGCGCCGAGATCGGCGACAACGCGAACACCGTCGTGACCTGGCTCCTCGGCCCCGGTCTGCGCATCGCGCTGATCATCGTCATCGGCGGCATCTCGCTGCTGCTGATCCGGCGGCTGATCAAGGCGGTCACCGAGCACATCGCCGAGGGCACCTCGCTGCTGCAGCGTGGCCTGGCGCGCCCGCTCGGCGGCACCGAGGTCGCCGCCGCGCTGCGCAAGGTCAACCCGATCACCAACGCCCGGCGCACCCAGCGGGCCCGCACCATCGGCTCGGTGCTCCGGTCGACGGCCGGGATCGTCGTCGGCTCGATCGTCGTGCTGCTGATCCTCGACCAAGTGGGCGTCAACATCGCGCCGTTCATCGCCTCCGCGGGGATCATCGGCGTGGCGTTCGGCTTCGGCGCGCAGAGCCTCGTGAAGGACTTCCTGTCGGGGCTCTTCATGCTGCTCGAGGACCAGTACGGCGTCGGCGACGTCGTCGACGTGGGCTCGGCCCAGGGCACGGTCGAGGCGGTGGGGCTGCGCGTCACCAAGGTCCGCGACGCCGACGGCACCCTCTGGTACATCCCGAACGGCTCGATGCTCAAGGTCGGCAACAAGACCCAGGGGTGGGCGAACGCCGTCGTCGAGGTGAAGGTCGACTACTTCGCGGACCTCGACCAGGTGCGCGACCTGCTGGTCGGTGCGGCCGCCGAGCTCGCGAAGGACCCGGAGCTCGGCCCGTCGATGGAGGGCTCCGCGACGGTCAACACCGCCGAGGACCTCACGTTCGACGCCGTCACCGTGAAGCTGGTGCAGCGCACCGCGCCGGCGCGGCAGTGGGCGGTCGCCCGGGCGCTGCGGTCCTCGGTGCGGCAGACGCTGGAGGCCGCGGGCGTGCCCCTGGCCGGCCAGCGCGAGGCCCTGGAGGCGCACCGCGAGCGCGCCACGGGCCAGCCGGAGCCGACCTCCGCGGACTGACCCCCGGGACGACGACGGCCCCGGGCCGCACGGGACTCGCGTCCGTGCGGCCCGGGGCCGTCGTGCTGCGGCTCAGCGCAGGCCGTCGAGCTCCGCGGCCAGGTTGTCGGCCTCCGGGCCGACGATGACCTGGACGATGCGCCCGGAGCGGACGACGCCGAACGCGCCGGTCGCCTTGAGGGCGTCCTCGTCGACCTGCTGCGGGTCGGTGACCTCGACCCGGAGCCGGGTGATGCACGGCTCCAGGTCGACGACGTTGCCGCCGCCGCCCAGCGCCACCAGGATCTGCTCTGCCTTGCTCATGGAACCCCCGTCGTGCTCTGTGGCCGGACCTGCCCCCGCGGCCGCGGGTGCGCGGCCATCTGCCGCTCAGCCTAGTCCGCGCTCCGGCTGCTGCGTGCTCACCACCCGTGGTGGTGGTGCGTGCGGTGCGAGACTGTCGCCATGACCGTCCAGCCGCCGCTCCCCGAGCCCCGACCGGCCGGCGCCGCCCTCCCGCTCAGCGCCGCCGCCCCCGCCCCGGTGCAGCCGGCACCGCCGGACAGCTCCGAGGCGCGACGCCGCGAGTCGTTCTACGAGGCCGTCGGCGGGCACGAGACGTTCGTGCGGCTGGTCGACGCGTTCTACGAGGGCGTCGCCGGGGACCCGGTGCTGAAGCCGATGTACCCCGAGGAGGACCTGGTCCCGGCGCGCCGACGGCTGACGATGTTCCTCGAGCAGTACTGGGGCGGCCCGACGGCCTACTCCGAGGAGCGCGGGCACCCGCGGCTGCGGATGCGGCACATGCCCTTCACCGTCGACCCCGACGCCCGGGACCGGTGGATCGCGCACATGCGGGTGGCCGTCGACCGGCTGGGCCTCGCGCCGGTGTACGAGGCGACGCTGTGGGACTACCTCGAGCGGGCCGCGCACTCGCTGGTGAACAGCGCCGGACCCCGCTGACCGCAGCCGCCGCTCCCCCGCCCGTGAGAGGCTGGCGGGCGTGACCGAGGCTGCACCGACGGGCGCGACGACCGCCCCCACGACCCCGACCGACACGATCGCCGCCCTGCTCGGCGTCCTGGACCTCACGCCCACGGACTCGCCCGAGCGGTTCACCGCGCGCAACCTGCCGAAGCCGGGCGGGCGCGTGTTCGGCGGCCAGGTGATCGCCCAGGCGCTGGTCGCCGCGGGCCGCACCGTCCCCGCCGGCCGGCTGCCGCACTCGCTGCACGGCTACTTCCTGCGGGCCGGCGACGTCGCGACGCCGGTCGAGCTCGCCGTGGAGCAGCTCCGGGACGGCCGGTCGTTCTCGGCCCGGCGCACGCACGCCGCGCAGGACGGCGCCCCGATCCTGTCGATGATCGCCTCGTTCCAGGAGGAGCAGGAGGGCCTCGAGCTGACGCAGCCGATGCCCGAGGTGCCCGCACCGGAGGACGTCGAGTCGGCGATGGACCGGATGGGCCACCTGGACCACCCGATCGCGCGGTTCTGGACGCACGAGAGCGCGTTCGACGTCCGGCACGTCGGCGGCTCGATCTACCTCGGTCCCGCCCCGGACCCCGCGCAGCCGCAGCGCGTGTGGATGCGCGCGAAGGGCCCGCTGCCCGCCGACCAGCTGCTGCACCGCGCCGTCCTGGCGTTCGCGTGCGACCAGATCATGCTGGAGCCGGTGCTGCGCCGCGCCGGGCTGTCCTGGCTGACGCCCGGGCTGTCGGTCGCGAGCCTCGACCACGCGATGTGGTGGCACCGGGACGTGCGGGTGGACGACTGGCTGCTCTTCGACCAGGACAGCCCCACGGCGCAGGGCGGCCGCGGGCTCGGCACCACGCGCGTGTTCAGCCGGGACGGCGTCCTGGTGGCGACCATCTCGCAGGAGGGCATGGTCCGGGTCCCGACGGCCTGACGTCCGCCCGCTGCTCCGCTGGCGGGGCTTCCGCGGCCGGGGCATGGTGTCCCGGTGGTGAGGCTGCGACGGGTCCGGATCGACTCCCCGGGGTGGACCCGGCGACGTGCCGGGAACGGGTTCTGGTACCTGGACGTCGACCGCTCGACCCGGATCGACGACCCCGAGCACCTGGACCGGATCGTCGCCCTGGCGATCCCGCCGGCGTGGCAGGACGTGTGGATCAGCCCCTGGCCGAACGGTCACATCCAGGCCGCGGGGCTCGACGACGCGCAGCGCCGCCAGTACCTGTACCACGAGCAGTGGCGGCGCCGGCGGGACCGGCTCAAGCACGACCACGTGCTCGACGTCGCGCGCCGGCTGCCGTCCGCGCGCCGGTCCGTGCGCCGGGACCTGGCGCTGCCCGGGTTCCCCCGGCCGAAGGCCCTGGCGCTGGCGTTCCGGCTGCTCGACCTCGCGTACTTCCGGGCGGGCGGCGAGGGCTACGCGCAGCGGAACGGCTCCTACGGGCTGGCGACGCTGCGCCGCGAGCACGTCACCGTCCTGACCGACGACGACGGCGCCGAGAACGCCGTGCGGTTCCACTACCCCGCCAAGTCGGGCCAGGTGCGGGACGTCGTGGTCGAGGACGAGCAGGTGGCCCAGCTGGTCGGCACGCTGCTGCGCCGGCGGGGCGGCGGCCCGGAGCTGCTGGCCTGGCAGGACGACGACGGCTGGCACGACATCACCAGCGCGGAGGTCGGTGCCGACGTGAAGCACCGGCTCGGCGACGACGCCAGCCCCAAGGACTTCCGGACGTGGCACGCGACCGTGCTCGCGGCACGCGGCCTGGCGGCGGCCGGCCCCGCACCGCGGTCCGAGCGGGCGCGGCGGCGGGTGGTCAGCCAGGTCGTCAAGGACGTGTCGGGCGAGCTCGGCAACACCCCCGCCGTCTGCCGGGCGTCCTACATCGACCCGCGCGTGGTCGAGCTGTGGCAGCACGGGACGACCATCCGGCCGACCCGGTCGCAGGCGGTCGCGGAGAAGGAGACGCTGGCGCTGCTCGGGTGACCCGGCTCAGGGGCCCACGACCGCCAGTGCGAAGCCGTCCCAGCCCTTGCTGCCGACGGTCTGCAGCGCCGTCGCGGTGAGCCGCGGGTGGCTGCCCAGGTCGTACAGCACGGCTCGGGACCCCACGACCCGCTCGTCCCGGGAGCGGGCGTCGGCCACGGCACCGCCGCGCACGACGTTGTCGACCACGATCACCGTGCCCGGGTGCGCCAGCGCGACGGCCAGCTCGAGGTAGCGGGCGTTGCTCGGCTTGTCGGCGTCGATGAACACCAGGTCGAACGGCTCCTCGCCCGCGTCGACCAGCGCCTGGGCCGAGTCGGCGGCCGGCCCCTCGACCAGGCGCACCCGGTGCGCGACGCCCGCGCGCGCGAAGTTCTCCCGCGCCACGGCGGCGTGCCGCGGGTCGATCTCGAACGTGGTGACGTGCCCCTCCGGTCCGACTGCTTCGGCGAACCACAGGGTGCTGTACCCGGCGAGCGTGCCGAACTCCAGCACCCGCCGGGCCCCCGAGATCCGGACGAGCAGCGCCAGCAGCGCGCCCTGCGTCGGCGACACCTCGATCGCCGGCAGCCCGGCGGCGCGCCCCGCCTCCCGCGCGGCGACCAGCCGTGCGTCCTCGTGGACCAGCTCGCCCGCCAGGTAGTCGTCGACTCTCGCCCAGTCCCGCTCGTCTCCCGCCATGCCCCGATCATCCACCCGGCGGTTGCGGATGCGGGACGGGGGCGCGCGCCGCAGACTGCGGAGCGTGCCCCAGGACCCCACCGTGACCAGCCCCTCCGCGAGCGCGCCCTCCGGCGAGGACCTGCTCCCCGAGCCCGTCGCCCGCACGCTGCAGGGCCGGGTCCCGGGCGTCGGCGACGACGGCCGGCCGCGGCCCGACGCCCCGCTCGTCGCGGTCACCGGCGTCACCGGCTACGTCGGCGGCCGCCTGGTGCCGGAGCTGCTCGCCGCGGGCTACCGCGTGCGGGCCGTCGCACGCCGCCCCGAGCGCCTGCGCGGCCGGCCCTGGTACGACGCGGTCGAGGTCGCCCAGGCCGACGCGAGCGACGCCGACCAGATCCGCGCGGCGCTCGACGGCGTCGACGTCGCCTACTACCTGATCCACTCGCTCGGCACCGGGCGGAGCTTCGAGCAGCGCGACCGGTCGACGGCCCTCACCTTCGGCCGGGCCGCGCGCGAGGCCGGCGTCGGCCGGATCGTCTACCTGGGTGGGCTGTCCCCGGACGTCGAGGACCTGTCGCCGCACCTCGCCTCCCGCAAGGAGGTCGGCGAGATCCTGCTCGCGTCCGGCGTGCCGACGACGGTGCTCCGCGCGGCCGTGATCCTCGGGTCGGGGTCCGCGTCGTTCGAGATGATGCGGTACCTGACCGAGCGGCTGCCGGCGATGACCGTGCCCAAGTGGCTCGAGAACCGCATCCAGCCGATCGCCGTCCGCGACGTCCTGCGCTACCTGGTCGGGTCCGCGTCGATGCCGCCCGAGGTCAGCCGCGAGTTCGACATCGGCGGGCCCGACGTCCTGACCTACCGCGACATGATGCAGGGCTACGCCCGGGCCGCCGGCCTGCCGCGGCGGCTCATCGTGAAGGTGCCGGTGCTGACTCCGCGGCTGTCCAGCCTCTGGGTCGGCCTGGTCACGCCGGTGCCGTCGGGGATCGCGCGGCCGCTGGTCGAGTCGCTGATCCACGAGGTCGTCTGCGAGGAGCACGACATCGCCGAGCACGTGCCCGACCCGCCCGGCGGCCTGATCGGCTTCGACCGCGCCGTCCACCTCGCGCTGGAGCGCATCCGCGAGGCCGACGTCACGACCCGCTGGTCCTCGGCCGGGCTGCCCGGAGCGCCGAACGAGCCGCTGCCGTCCGACCCCGACTGGGCCGGCGGCTCCCTCTACGAGGACGAGCGCCGCATCGTCGTCGACGCGTCCCCCGCCGCCCTGTGGCGGGTGCTGGAGTCGGTCGGGGGCGAGCGCGGCTGGTACTCCTGGTCGCTCGCGTGGCGCCTCCGCGGGCTGGCCGACCGCGTCGTCGGCGGACCCGGGCTCCGGCGCGGGCGCCGCGACCCGCGGCACGTCGTCGTCGACGACGCCGTCGACTTCTGGCGGGTCGAGGAGGTGGACCGCGGCCGGCTGCTCCGCCTGCGCGCCGAGATGCGGGTGCCGGGCCTGGCGTGGCTGGAGCTGCGGGTGGAGCCGGACGGCGAGGGGTCCGACCCGGCCGACGTGTCGTCCGAGCGCTGGCGGTCCCGGCCCACGACGTTCGCGCAGCGCGCGGTGTTCCACCCGCACGGCCTCGCCGGACAGCTCTACTGGTGGGCGGTGTACCCGTTCCACGGCATCGTGTTCGGCGGGATGCAGAAGAACATCGCCCGGGCGGCCGAGACGGCGGAGCGGTCGCGCCGGGACCTGCCGGGCGACCAGCCCGCCTGACGCGCGCCGACCCTAGCGCCCGCGGCGGCGGAACGTCGGGGGCTCCTCGACGTACGGCAGCCACGCCGCGCGCTCGGCCTCGCCGATCCGGCGCGGCGACCCCGACCCGGCGTCGACCAGGACGAGGGTCGTGACGGCGCGGGCGTACGGGTCCGCGGCGCCCGGCTCGGCGTCCTGCACCTCGTAGCAGACGTCGATGCTCGCGCCGCCGAGGTGGCCGATCCACATCTCGACGACCACGGGCGTGCGCCGGTAGCCCAGCGGGCGCAGGTACTCGACCTCCTGCCGGGCGACGAGCGTGGCCGTCTGCGCGCCCGGTCCGGCGTCGAGCACGGCGGTCGGCCAGTGCTCGGCGGCGGGCGGGGTGTCGTCCCCGGCGGGCGCGGCCGGGGCGGGGTGCGCCCAGAACGCCTCGATCCGCGCCTCCTCGAGCAGCCGCAGCATCTCGACGTTGTTGACGTGCCCGTAGGCGTCCATGTCGGACCACCGCAGCTGGACCGGGACGAGAAGCCTGGTCATGCACCCTCCTTCGCTCGCCGGCCGGCGTGCCCGGCCCGGGAGCCATCCTCCGCCATCGGCCGGCCGGTGGTCAGCGACCGCGCTCGCCCGCGGCGCGGCGCGCCTGCTCCCGGCACGTGGTCAGGTCCGCGAGCACGGCGGCCACCGGGTCGACGACCCGCTGCCGCGCCACCGCACCGACCGCCGCGAGCAGCCTGGTCCGGGCCGCGCGGGCGCGCCGGCCCGCAGCCACCCGGGCGAGGACGGCAGCCAGCAGGGCGAGCAGCACCCCGGCGAGCAGCCCGCCGAGCAGCAGCGCCGTCGGGACGGGCAGCGGCCCCCACACCGGCGTCTCCGGCTCGGGCAGCCGCAGGTAGGCCATACCGGCGAGGAGCGCCAGCCACAGTGCGCCCGCGACCGCCGCGGCGAGCAGCACCCACTGCAGGACGCCGGCCGCGCGCGCCCAGGCCGGTGCCCGGTCGGGCAGCAGGGTCGTCCCGCCGACGGCGCGGTCCAGGTCGTCGGCCAGGTCCGCGGTGCCGACGCGCGCCCGGGCGTCCAGCGCCCAGGCGTCCGGGACGTCGGCGGTCGCGGCGTCCACGTAGCGGCGGACCGCAGCGCCGGCGGCGGCGCGGGTGGCGGGGCCGGCCGAGGGCAGCGACGTCCGCTCGGTGCCGTCCGCGGACGCGGCACCGGTCCCGAGGTGCAGGCGGCGCAGCGGGTCGGGGCGGAACCGCGCGAGCCACCGGACCGGCGGCCAGCCGGCCCGCGCCGTCGCCCGGCGGACGCTCGCGGCGCGCACCGCACCGACGACCAGCGGCACGCCTGCCGCCTCGCCCAGCGCGTCCACCAGGGCGTCCTCGCGAGGGGCGCCCTGCCTCCCGGGCCGCCGACGACCCGGGCCCGCTCCGTCGCACGCGTCCAGCACCCGGCGCGCGGCGACCTCGACGTCCGCCTCCCACCGGCGCGTCGCGGCCCGGCGCCGGTCGGCGGCCTCGTCCAGCAGCCCGGCCAGCACGTCGAGCCCCTGCCCCGTGCGCGCCGAGACCGCGAGCGCCCGCACCCCGGGCAGCCCGTCCTCGGCGGCGAGCCGGCGGAGGTCGGCCAGCACCGCGTCGACCTCCGCCGGGGCGAGGCGGTCGGCCTGGTTCAGGACCAGCACCACGACGTCGGCGTGCCGGGCCAGCGCGCGCAGGTACCGCTCGTGCAGCGCGGCGTCGGCGTACTTCTGCGGGTCGACGACCCACACCAGCAGGTCCACCCGCTCCATCAGGTGCTCGGAGCGGACCCGGTGCTCCAGGACGACCGAGTCGTGGTCCGGCAGGTCGAGCAGCACCAGCCCGCCGCCGGGCGTGCGGCCCGCGGCGGCGGCGACCTCGTGCCGGCTGCGGACGCCCAGCCAGTCGAGCAGCGGCCCGGCACCGGGTCCGCGCACCGCCGCGAGGCCCTCCGACGTGGTCGGCCGCTGCACCCCGGTGCGGGCCAGCTCCTCACCGACCAGGGCGTTGAACAGCGTCGACTTGCCCGAGCCCGTCGCCCCGGCGAGCGCCACCACCGTGTGCTCGGCCGACAGCGCGGCCCGCTCGGCGGCGTGCACGACCACGGCGCGGGCGGACGCCACGACGGGGTCGGGCAGCCGTCCGTCCCCCGCGTCGAGCGCCGCCGCCAGCGCGTCCACGCGGTCCCGCAGCGACGGGCTCATCCGGCGTCCCCGCGGCCGAGCAGGCGACGCCAGAACCCCGGGCGGGCGGGCTCCGTCGCGGCGGCCTCCCCGGCCGGGCTCCCCGTGGCACCGCCGGCGCGCCACCGGTCGGCGCCCCGCAGGCTCGACGTGCCCGATCCAGGGGCGCCGTCGTCCTGCCGCACCGCTGCCACCCGCCCCGCACGCTCGGCCCGTGCGGCGTCCTGGACGGCGAGCGCCGCGGCGCGGAGCCCCGCACCCCCGGCGACCGTCAGCGCGTCGAGCTGCGCCGTGTACCGGGCGGACTCCGCCGCCAGCACCTGCCGCACGCGCGTGTCGAGCCGCTCACGCGCCGTGGTGGTCAGCCGGCGCACCGCGTCGTCGCCGAACACCGCCTCCAGCAGCTTCTGCGCCACGACGGCCGTGCCACCGGCGATCCCCACCTCGACGCCGGTGAGCCCGCCCGTGGACGCGAACGCCAGCACCATCAGGCTCACGCCGAGCGCGTTCACCCCGAACGACAGCGCCCGCGCTGTCCCCCGCTTCTGCACGCCCTGCTCGCGGACCAGGTCCAGCACGTCGGACTGCCACGCCCGGATCTGCTGCTCCACCTCGCCGCGCAGCGTCGCCGACGACCGCGACAGGTCCAGGTCCGGCAGCAGCGCCGCCCCCGCCGGGTCGCCCCGCCACGCGGCGTGCGTGCGCTCGGCCGCGCCGTCGGCGGCGTCGAGGACCACGGCGGCCAGCCCGTGCGCGATCGCCTGCTCCACGGGCGGCGCCGCCGGCCGGCCGCGCACGAACCCGACCACCCGGTCCCGCAGCCGCCCCACCTGGTGCTCGACCGACCGCAGCAGCTCGCCCGTCCCCACGAACTCCTGCCACCGGGCCAGCACCTCGCCGCGCAGCATCGCGCCGTCCGACGTCGCGGCCTCGACCTGCCCGGCAGCCTCCGCGTACGCGCGGGTCACGGCGTCGCGCAGCCGGGCGTCGGCGACCACCTGCTCGTCCCCCGCGGCCGCGAGCAGCAGCGCCCGGCGGCCCAGGTCGTCGACGACCCCGTCCCGCGTCAGCAGGGCGACCCGCTGCCGCGCCTCCGCGTCGGACAGCCCGGACAACCAGGCGGCGACCTCCCCGACGGCCCGCTCGGGCAGCAGCCCGTCCTCGCCGAGGCCCTCCTCGACGGCGAACAGCGGCGCGTCGGCCAGCCCGGCGGCGTCCATCATCCGGCGCAGGTCGGTGACGGCCGCCTCCGCGCCCGGGTCGACGCGGTCGACCACCAGCGCCACCTGCGCGTGCCGCCGGGCCGCGCCGTCCAGCAGGTCCCACGGCACGGCGTCGGCGTACCGGGCCGCCGTGGTGACGAACAGCCAGAGGTCGGCGGCGGCGAGCAGCTGCGCGGCGAGCTGCCGGTTCGCGGTCTCCACCGAGTCGACGTCCGGGGCGTCCAGCAGCGCCAGCCCGCGGGGCAGCGCGGGACTCGGCACCAGGCGCACCGCGCCGGCGCCGCCCTCGGCGGGAGCGCTGGTGTCGCGCGGGGCGGGGTGGCGCGGGGCGGGGTCGCGCGGGGCGGGGTCGCGCGGGGCGGGGTTGCGCGGGCCGGCGTCGCGCGGGCCGGTGATGCGGGCGAGGGCGGGCAGCACCCGGTCACCCGCGAACCACCGCGCGTCGAGAGGGTGGTGCACCAGGACCGGCGACCGCGTGGTGGGCCGCAGCACGCCGGGATCGGTCACCCGCTCGCCGAGCAACGAGTTCACCAGCGTCGACTTGCCCGCCCCCGTGGAGCCGCCGACGACGACCAGCAGCGGCGCCCCGCCCGCCCGCAGGCGCGGCAGCAGGTAGTCGTCGAGCCTGGCCCAGCGCGGCGGTCCGGTCGGCGCGCGCCTCGGCTGCGCCCGGGGCGTCCAGCGGCAGCGCGAGGTCGCGCAGCCGCGCGTGCAGGCGGTCGAGGGCGTCGACCAGCGCCGCGTCCGCGCCGGTCACCGTGGCCGGAGCCGGCGTCGGGGTGTCGTCGACCATGCGCCCATCCTGCCGCCCGCCCGCCCGCCGCGCCCGACCACCCACCCGCGGCCCGCCGTGCCGCCACCGGCCGTGCCCTTCCCCCGCCCGCGACGTCACTCCCGAGCCCCGAGGTCGTCATCCGTGCACGAGGTCGTCATGTACACGTGACGACCTCGTGCACGTATGACGACCTCAGCGGGCGTGGGACGCAGGCGCTCGCCGGTCCCGGACGCGGGCCGGCCGCCGTCCCCGGGTGGGGCGGCGGCCGGTCGGGTCGTGCGGGTGCGAGCTCAGTCGCGCGTGAGCTTGCGGTAGGTCACGCGGTGCGGGCGCGCGGCGTCGGCGCCGAGGCGGGCGACCTTGTTCTCCTCGTAGGAGGCGAAGTTGCCCTCGAACCAGTACCAGCTGGACGGGTTCTCCTCGGTGCCCTCGTAGGCCAGGATGTGCGTCGCCACCCGGTCGAGGAACCACCGGTCGTGGGACACCACGACGGCGCAGCCGGGGAACTCGAGCAGCGCGTTCTCCAGCGAGCCGAGGGTCTCGACGTCGAGGTCGTTGGTGGGCTCGTCGAGCAGCAGCAGGTTGCCGCCCTGCTTGAGCGTGAGCGCGAGGTTCAGGCGGTTGCGCTCACCACCGGACAGCACGCCCGCGGGCTTCTGCTGGTCCGGGCCCTTGAAGCCGAACGAGGCGACGTAGGCACGGGACGGCATCTCGACGTTGCCGACCTTGATGAAGTCGAGTCCGTCGGAGACGACCTCCCACAGGGTCTTCTTCGGGTCGATGCCGCCGCGGGACTGGTCGACGTAGGAGATGGAGACGGTCTCGCCGACCTTGAGGTCGCCGCCGTCCAGGGGCTCCATGCCGACGATCGTCTTGAAGAGCGTGGTCTTGCCGACGCCGTTCGGGCCGATGACGCCGACGATGCCGTTGCGCGGCAGCGTGAAGCTCAGGCCGTCGATCAGCTTGCGGTCGTCGAAGCCCTTCTCCAGGTCGTGGGCCTCGAGCACGACCGAGCCCAGGCGCGGGCCAGGCGGGATCTGGATCTCCTCGAAGTCCAGCTTCCGGGTGCGGTCGGCCTCGGCCGCCATCTCCTCGTAGCGGGCCAGACGGGCCTTGGACTTCGCCTGGCGGCCCTTGGCGCTGGACCGGACCCACTCGAGCTCGTCCTTGAGGCGCTTGGCGAGCTTGGCGTCCTTCTTGCCCTGGACCTCCATGCGCGCGGCCTTCTTCTCCAGGTACGTGGAGTAGTTGCCCTCGTAGGGGTACAGGCGACCGCGGTCGACCTCGCAGATCCACTCGGCGACGTGGTCGAGGAAGTACCGGTCGTGGGTGACGGCGAGCACGGCGCCGGGGTACGTCGCCAGGTGCTGCTCGAGCCACAGCACGCTCTCGGCGTCCAGGTGGTTGGTCGGCTCGTCGAGCAGCAGCAGGTCGGGCTTCTCCAGCAGGAGCTTGCAGAGCGCGACGCGACGGCGCTCGCCACCGGAGAGGACCGTGACGTCCGCGTCCGGCGGCGGGCAGCGCAGCGCGTCCATCGCCTGCTCGAGCTGGGCGTCGAGGTCCCAGGCGTCGGCGGCGTCGATGGCCTCCTGCAGCACGCCCATCTCGGCGAGGAGGGCGTCGAAGTCGGCGTCCGGCTCGGCCATCAGAGCCGAGATCTCGTTGAAGCGGTCGATCTTGCCCTTGATCTCGGCGACGCCCTCCTGGACGTTGCCGAGGACGGTCTTCTCCTCGTTCAGCGGCGGCTCCTGCTGGAGGATGCCGACCGTGAAGCCGGGGCTGAGGCGCGCCTCGCCGTTGGAGGGCTGGTCCAGCCCGGCCATGATCTTGAGGATGGTCGACTTGCCGGCGCCGTTGGGGCCGACGACGCCGATCTTGGCGCCGGGCAGGAAGTTCAGCGAGACGTCGTCGAGGATGACCTTGTCGCCGTGCGCCTTCCGCGCCTTGTACATGCTGTAGATGAACTCAGCCACTGGCTCTTCGTCCGCCTCGGTGCTCGTCGGTGCTCGGATGTCGTGCGCGACCCGTCGTGGGCGACCGGGCCCGCACCTGCGCGCTCGATGAGCGGAGCGCGCGGGCGGGCGGCGCCGGGCGACGTCGCGATCACCCAGCCTAGGCGATCGGCGCCCCGGTGACACGGTCCCCCGGGTCGTCGTCCTCCAGCACCACCGCCCCCGTGAGGTCCACCGGTCCGCCCTGCCCCGCGCTGCCCTCGCCGGGACCTGCGCCGTCGCCGCCCGGTGCTGCCCCGGTGGCGGGCGCCGCGCCCGCCCCGGGCCCGTGCACGGTGCGCGTGAACCGGGACGTGCCGCGGTTCATGTCGTACCCGACCGAGTCCGCGGTGATCTCCCCCGTCGTCCGGTGCTGCCCCTCGGGCGTCACCCAGTCGACGAGCCGCAGCCGCCCGTGCACCAGCACCGGCTCGCCCCGTCGCACGCACTCCGCGACGTTGAGCGCCAGCTGCCGGAACGCCTTGACCGTGAACCAGCTGGTGCCGCCGTCCACGTAGGCGTCCTGCTCCCGGTCGTACACCCGCGGGGTGCTGGCGAGCCGGAACCGCGTGAACGGCACCTGCCCCTCGTCCCCGCGGTAGCAGGTGGGGTCGCTGCCCACCAGGCCGACCACCGTCACCGCGAGCTCGTTGACCGCCATGCGTCCTCCTCGTCCGTGCCGGCACCTGGTCGGGCCGGCGGTAGGACGACGGTGGCGGACCCCCGCGCCGCGCCGCTCGGGCCGGGGGCCGGAGCTGGGGACGACGCGCACGTCGGCGGCCTGTGGAGGACCCGGCACCGCGTGATCGCGGGCTCAGCCCTGCCGGGCCCCCGCGGCGAGCTCGCGCACCCGGCGGTGGTCCGCCAGGACGGCCGAGGTCGGCTCCGCGAGGCAGGTGCGTGCGACGCCCTCGAGCGCCTCCCGCCCGTCCCGGCGCACGCGCTCGGCCCGCCGTACCGCTGCCGACCGGCGCGCGCGCACCGCGAGCACGGCGCACGCCACCGTCAGCACGACCAGCCCGGCCGCGACGGGCCACGCCAGGCGCAGCGCCTCCGCGACCCCGCCGGTGCCGAAGGCCTGCCCGCCGCCGATCGCCGCGGCCACGACGGCGCCGACGCCGAAGACGAACGCGAGGACCGACAGCGTCGCGCCGAGCGCGGACCGCCGCGCGACGACGGCCACCCGGGACAGCGCCTCGTCGGCGGCCGAGCGGATCGCCTCCGGCTCGGCGAGCGCCGCCCGCACGGACTCCGCCCACCTCCGCGGCAGTCGTGCGGTCACGGTGTCGGCCCACTGACCACGTGCCAGGTCCACGGACCCGGGCTGCACGGAGACGAACGACGGCACCGGGTCCTCGCTGCCGCGCACGACGGCGGCGACCGCGTCGGCGATCGCCGGCAGCCCCGCGGCCTGCGCCAGCGTGACCGCGACGGGCGTGACGTCCAGGACGTCGGAGGGCGGCTCGGACTCGGCCACCTCGCCCTCGACCAGCCGGGCCGCGTCGACGATCTCCGCCGACGCGCGGCGTGCCGCGAGGCTCTGCCGTCCGACCACCGACGCGAGCGTGTCGCGCATCTCCGCGACCCCCTCGCCCGTGCGGGCCGAGGTCGCGCGGACCTCGACGCCGGTGAGACCGTCCTCGGCGAGCAGCCGGCCGACGTCCGTGACGATGGCGTCGCGCTGCTCGGCCGGCACCGTGTCCATCTGGTTGAGGACGACGAGCATCGCGCCCTCGTGCCCGACCAGGCGGCGCAGGTACCCGGAGTGCAGGGAGTCGTCGGCGTACTTCTGCGGGTCCACCACCCAGACCAGCAGGTCGGCCATCGGCAGCAGGCGGTCGACCGCCTCGCGGTGCGCCTCTTCGATGGAGTCGTGGTCGGGCAGGTCCATCAGGACGAGCCCGCGCAGCGGCGCCTCGGTCTCGCCGTCGAGCGCGCTCTCCCGCTCGATCCGGCGGTCGGGGTCGACGTCGAGCCAGTCGAGCAGCGCGTCGCCGCCGGTGCCCCACACGCAGGCGGCCGGCTGGGCCGTCGTCGGGCGCTTGACGCCCACCTCCGCGAACTCGAGGCCGGCGACGGCGTTGAACAGGCTCGACTTGCCCGACCCGGTGCCGCCCAGCAGCGCGACGACCGTGTGGTCCACACCGAGCGCGAGCCGGGCGCGGACGCGGTCGCCGATGGCCCGGACGCGTGCGGCGGTCGCCGGGTCGACCCGGTCGCCGGCGACCGCGAGCGCCTCGTCCAGCCGGGTCAGGCGGCGGCGGAGCGCGGCGGTCTCGCCACCGGCGTCGGGCACGGTCGGCACGGTCGGCTCCGTCATGTCAGCCCCTTGATCACGGCGAGGCGCAGCCGGAGCGTCGACGCCGCGTCGGGCGCCAGCTCCGGCCGGTCCAGCACGGCGGCGACGGCGTCCTGCTCCCGCCGGGCCTGGTCGGCGGCGTGCTCGGCGAGCCGGTCGCGCAGCACGGTGACGGCCGCCGTCCCCCGCTCGCCGAGCAGGTCGACGAGCATCCGGTCGGCCGCGTCGAGCCCCGCTGCGGCCGCGAGCGCCAGGGCCGCCAGCCCCTCGTCGCCGAGCGCTCGCCGGGCGGCTGCCGCGCGCTTGGCCGTCCGGCCGGCGGCACGACGGGTGGCGCGGTCGGCCCCGGCGGGCACGGCGACGGGCTCGGTCGTCGTCTCGTTCAGCACGTCGACCGCCCCGGCGACCCACTCGCGGGCGGCGCGCTCGACCTCGCGGGGCCGGTCCGCGGCGCGGTCGGGCGCGGACCACGCCTCCGCGACCGACGCCCCGCCGGCCGGACCGGACGCGAGGGCGTCGCGCAGCGAGCGCTCGGTGGCGGCACCGACCGCGGCCAGCGTCGAGCCGGCGGACGACACGAGGTCCTGCACCAGGGGCAGCACGGCGGTCGCCCGCTCCCGGCCCGTGCGGCGGGACCGGTCGACGCGGCCCGAGCCCCGCAGCACGTCCGACAGCGGCGCGCCGGGCGCGGTCAGCTCGGCCCACCGCGCCTGCGCCGAGCCCTGGGCGACCCCACCGCGGGTGACGGTGCGGCGGGCGTCGTCGGCGGGGGCGCGCACGGCGTCGTCCAGCGCCTCGCGGATCGCCGCGGCCGCGGACGCCTGCCCGTCGACCGCGTCGGCGAGCTCGTCCACCCACGGCCGCAGCGCCGCGAACGACCCGCGCAGCGTGCGGGCCACGACGGTGCGGGCGCGGTCGGGCCCGGCGAGCATCGTCAGCCAGCGGGTGATCGGCGCGACGGTCGCCTGCTCGAGCAGACCCTCGTGCGGGCCGAGGTCCGGCACCACGAACAGCGGCGAGCCCTGCATCCCGTGCCCGCGCAGCCGCTCCAGCAGGTCGCCGCGGACCGTCGGCAGCGAGGCCGGGTCGACGCGGTTGAGCACCATCGCCACCGACGCGCCGCGCTCGGTCGCCCCGCTGAGCACGCGCCACGGCAGCGCGTCGCCGTACCGGGCGGCGGTCGTCACGAACAGCCACAGGTCCGCGGCCTCGAGCAGCCGCCGCGCGGAACGGCGGTTGTCGGCGTCGACGGAGTCCAGGTCGGGTGCGTCCATCAGGGCGATGCCGCGCGGCACCCGCTCGGAGGCGACGACGTCGACCGCGTCCGTCACCGGGTGCTCCGCCATCAGCTCGGCGTCCTCGGGGTGGTGCACCAGCACGGGCCGCCGGGTAGTCGGCCGCAGCACGCCGGCCACGCTCACCTCGGCTCCGACCAGCGAGTTGACCAGCGTCGACTTGCCCGCACCCGTCGACCCCGCGATCACCACGATCGCCGGGGCGGACAGCTGCCGCAGGCGCGGCACCAGGTGGTCGGCGAGCTGGTCCACCAGGCGCGTCCGGGAGGCGCGGCTGGCCTCGACGCCCGGCACCTCCAGCGGGAAGGCGGTGGCGCGGACGTCGCGCTCCAGGTCGGTCAGCGCGTCGAGCAGGGACGTGGCGGCCAGCGGCCGGTCGAGGATGTCCCTCGCGGCCGAGCCTGCCGCCTGCGCGTTCACCCCGTCATCCTCTCGTGTGAACGCGAGGGTGGCCAAACGCCCGCGCCGTGTGACCTGCGGCGGTGTCGCCGGACCGGGTCGCCGGAGAGCAGGCCGCGGGACCGGCCGCCCGCGTAGGCTGGTGCGCCGGACCGGCAGCGCACGCCGCCGGCCCGCGCCTCCATAGCTCAATGGATAGAGCAACGGCCTTCTAATCCGTCGGTTGCAGGTTCGAGTCCTGCTGGGGGCACCGCGCCGACCCGGCACCTCGTCGTCGCCGCTCGAGGCGCCGCCACCCCGACCGGCACGGCTCGGGCGCACGCGCGCCAAGCGCTCGACGCACGGCGGCTCACGACCGGTCGACAGCCTCGGCCGACGTCGTGCTCGACCTCACGGCGGGCACGGTCGACGCGGCACCGTGCCGGCCGGCGCAGCGCGGTGCCCGGTCGCGGGCTCAGTCGTTGATGTCGTCCGGGTTCGGCCCGGGTGTCGTCGGGGCGACGTCCCGCGAGGGGTCCACGGCGTCCGCGCCGCGGCCCTCGGTCGCCTCCCCCTCGTCCAGGTCGTCCGGGTTCGGCCCGGGGCTCGCGGGATGCGCTGCGGAGGACGGGAGTGCCGCCCCCGACTCGTTGCGGGGTCCGGAGCCGGATGCGGGAACCGGTGTGCTCATGACGCTCACTCCCTCGTGACTGCGACGGGCACTGCGTGGGCGCCACGATACGCAGCAGGAGCACCGCTGTCCCGGCGACCGGAGCGCGCCCGGAGCGCGACCGCTCGCCGAGGTCGAGGGTTCCCGCCGAGATCGGCGCGCAGAGGCACCGGTCTGGGCCGGAACCCTCGACCTCGCGGACGAGCCGTCAGACCGCGTCGAACGTCGCCCGGAGCAGGTCCTCGCGCCGGGACGACCGCCCGACCCGGACCTCGAACGCCCCCGGCTCCACGACCCGGTTCCCCGCGGCGTCGACGATCGTGCAGTCCGCCACCGCCAGGTCCAGCGAGACCTCGACGGACGCGCCCGGCGCCACGGGGACCTGCCGGTACGCCTTGAGCTCCTGGTCCGCCCACGACACCGACGTGACCATGTCCGACACGTACAGCTGCACGGTCTCGAGCGCGGGGCGGTTCCCGGTGTTGGTCAGCGTCACGGAGGCCCGCACCGTGTCCCCCACCGAGGCGGACGCCCGGTCCAGCCGCAGGTCCGCGTACTCGACCGTCGTGTAGGACAGCCCCTGCCCGAACGCGAACGCGGGGTCCTGGGTGAGGTCGGCGTACCGGTCGCCGTGCTGGCCGCGGATCTGGTTGTAGTACGTCGGCTGCTGGCCGGCGTGCCGGGCGAACGAGATCGGCAGCCGGCCCGACGGCTCGGTGAGCCCGAGCAGCACCTCGGCGATCGCCGCACCGCCCTGCATGCCCGGGTTCGCGACCCACAGCACCGCGTCGGCCGCGAGCGCCGACGGCGGCAGCACCAGCGGCTTGGACGCCAGCAGCACCACGACCAGCGGCGTGCCGGTGGCGGCCAGCGCGTCGAGCAGCGCGACCTGCCCGCCGACCAGCTCCAGCGTCGCGGTGGACCGGCCCTCCCCGACCAGCTCGATGCGGTCGCCGACGACGGCCACGACGTAGTCCGCGTCCTCGGCCGCGGCGACGGCCTCGGCGATCATCGCGACGTCCGGGGCGACCGGGATGCCGATGTCGGGCCGCGGCTGCCCGTCCGGGTAGAACGCGCCGGCCGGGTCGGGCACGAGGTCGACGATGTCGGCGCCCCGGGTGTGGGACACCGCCCAGCCGACGGGCACCGCGGCGCGCAGGCCGTCCAGGACGGTGACGATCATGTCGCGCGGGTGGCCCTCGGGCAGCCAGTCGGCCTGGCCCGAGTTGCCGGCCCAGTCGCCGAGGGTCGACTCGTGGTCGTCGGCGAGCGGCCCGACCACGGCCACCCGGCGGGGCGTCGCGTCGCCGCCCGTCGCGCGGACGGCGGCCGGGGCGGGCACCCCGCCGCCGTCGACGGCTCGGCCGGCGGCCCCCGGTGCACGGGAGAAGCCGCCCGCCAGCGGCAGCACCCCGGAGTTGCGCAGCAGCACCACGGAGCGCCGCGCCACCTCCAGGTTGAGGTCGGCGTGCGCGGCGGACCCCACCACGGCGGCCTGCGCCTCGGCGTCGGCGTGGCGCGGGTCCTCGAACAGCCCGAGCCGGAACTTCAGCGTGAGGATGCGGGAGACGGCCGCGTCCAGGTCGGACTCGGCCAGCAGCCCCTGCGCGATCGCGTCCAGGGCGCCCTGGTAGAACCCGGGCGTCGTCATCACCATGTCGTTGCCGGCCCGGACCGCGGCCGCGGCGGCGTGGGCGTAGTCGGGCTGGACCTGCTGCTCCCACACCATGCGGCCGACGTTGTCCCAGTCGGTGATGAGCGTGCCGGTGTAGCCCCACTCGCCGCGCAGCACGTCGTTCAGCAGCCAGTCGTTGGTCGTGATCGGGACGCCGTCCATCGTCTGGTAGCCCAGCATGAACGTGGCGCAGCCCTCGCGGGCGACCCGCTCGAACGGCGGCAGGAACCAGGACCGCAGCTTGCGGCGGGAGATGTCGGCCTCGGACGCGTCGCGCCCGCCCTGGGTCTCGGAGTACCCCGCGAAGTGCTTGGCCGTCGCGAGGATCGCCGTGGGGTCGTCCAGGCCGCCGCCCTGGTAGCCGCGGACCATGGCCGAGGCCAGCTCGCCGATCAGGTACGGGTCCTCGCCGAAGGTCTCGTCCACCCGGCCCCACCGCAGGTCGCGCGCGATGCAGAGCACCGGGCTGAACGTCCAGTGCACGCCGGTCGCGGCGGTCTCGACGGCCGTCGCCCGCGCCACCCGCTCGGCCAGGTCGGTGTCCCACGTCGCGGCCGTGCCGAGCTGCGTCGGGAAGATCGTCGCGCCGACGAAGAACGAGTGCCCGTGGATGCAGTCCTCGCCCACGAGCAGCGGGATCCGCAGCCGGGTCTCGGCCGTCAGCGCGTGCGCCCGCACCAGCCGCTCCGGGGAGGTGTGCAGGATCGAGCCGACGTGGGTGCGCAGGACGTGCTCGTCCAGGTCGCCGCGGGCGTCGAGCTGCATCATCTGCCCGACCTTCTCCTCGACGGTCATCCGGGCGAGCAGGTCCTGCACGCGCACGGCGACCGGCTGGGTCGGGTCCTGGTAGGGGGCGGTGGTCGTGACGGTCATCGAGGGTCCTTCTGCAGGGTGTCGGGGTCGGGGGTCGGGGCGGTGCGCACGGCGGTCACCCCGTGCGTCGGCTTCAGCCCGCGCCGGCGCATCGCGCGCGCCCGCTCCCCCGCGGACCGCAGCCGCGGGTTCACGTACTCGTCGATGCCGAAGTTGATCAGCGCCAGGGCCGTGCCGAGCAGCGCGATGCAGAGGCCGGCGGGGACGTACCACCACCAGAAGTCCGGGAACGCGCCGTTCTGCTGCGCCCAGTACAGGATCGTGCCCCAGTTGAGGTTGGTGATCGGGATGACCCCGATGAACGCCAGGGTCGTCAGGCCGAGCACCGCGGCCGTCACCGTGCCCACGAACGACGACGCGATGATCGCGGTGAGGTTCGGCAGCATCTCGACGGCGATGATCCGGTGCAGCGGCTCGCCGTTGGCACGGGCCGCCTGCACGAAGTCGCGGTTGCGCAGCGACATGGTCTGGGCGCGCAGCACCCGGGCGCCCCAGGCCCAGCCGGTGATGGCCAGCACGGCCGCGATCAGCAGCAGGCTCGGGTCCTCGTACTGCGAGGCGACGATGATCATCAGCGGCAGCGCCGGCAGCACCAGGAAGACGTTGGTGAGCGCGGACAGCGACTCGGACCGCCAGCCGGCGACGTAGCCGGCGGTGACGCCGACGACCACGGCGATGACCGTGCCGATCACGCCGGCCGCGAAGCCGACGACCAGCACGCCGCGGGTGCCGTGGACGATCTGGCTCAGCACGTCCTCGCCCATGTGCGTGGTGCCGAGCCAGTGCGCGCCGGACGGCGGCTGCCGCAGGGCGTCGAAGTCCTTGTCGAGCGGCCCGTACGGCGCCAGCAGCGGCCCGACCAGCGCGACCAGGACGAAGAAGCCGAGGACCGCGAGCCCGGTGAGGGACTTGCCGTTGCGGAACATCGCGAAGCCGCGGCCCGCGCCGGCGAGCGCCTGCCGCCACCGGGGAGCGCCGGGCGCCGGCGCGTCGGGGACGGGTGCGGCCGCCGGGGAGCCCGCGGCGATCGAGGTGGGGACGGTCATCGCTCAGGCCTCCATCTGGCGGGTGCGCGGGTCGAGCGCGGCGTAGGCGGCGTCCGCGAGGATGTTCGCGACCAGGACGGTCAACGTGATGACCAGGAACAGCCCCTGCATGAGCGGGTAGTCCTTGGCGGAGGTCGCGTCGAGCAGCAGCTTGCCGACGCCGGGGTAGCTGAACACCAGCTCCATCACCAGGGTGCCCCCGACGATGAACCCGAGCGACAGGGCGAACGAGGACAGCTGCGGCAGCACGGCGTTGCGCGCGGCGTACGCGACGAGCACCCGGCGCTGCGACAGGCCCTTGGCCTCGGCGACGGTGACGTAGTCCTCGTCGAGGACGGTCACCATCATGTTCCGCATCCCCAGCACCCAGCCGCCGAGCGACGCGACGACGATCGTCAGAGCGGGCAGCGTGCCGTGCGCCACCACCTGCCCGAGGAAGTCCAGGCTGAAGGTGGGCACGCTGCCCTTGTCGTAGGCGTGCGACGCGGGGAACCAGCCGAGCGCGGTGGAGAACACCGCGATGGCGATGAGGCCCATCCAGAAGTACGGCACGGTGGAGAAGAACGTCGCGACCGGGACCACGACGTCGGCCCGCGAGCCGCGCCGCCAGCCGATCAGCGCGCCCAGCGACGTGCCGAGGAAGAACGAGAGCACGGTGGCGATGCCGACGAGCCCCACGGTCCACGGCAGCGCGGTCGCGATCACGTCGGTGACCGGGGCGAGGCCCTTGGAGAACGAGCGGCCGAGGTCGCCGGAGAGCAGCAGCCGCCAGTAGTCGAGGTACTGCTGCAGCAGCGACGTGCCGTCGTCCAGCCCGAACAGCGTCCGCAGCGAGTCGGCGGCCTCGGGGCTGATCCGCCCCTGGTTCTTCTGCAGGTAGGCGGAGACCGGGTCGCCCTTCATCATCCGCGGCAGGAAGAAGTTGATGGTGATCGCGGCCCAGGCCGTGAAGAGGTAGAACGCGCCGCGGCGCACGAGGAACCGCACGGGTCAGCTCCTTCCTGCGAAGTGGGCGTCCGGGTCGGGGGACGCGTCGCGCAGGGCGCGGGTGTACGGGTGCTGCGGCCGGAGGATCACGTCATCCGCGGGCCCCTCCTCCACCACGACGCCGTGGTGGAGGACCATGATCCGGTCGCTGAAGTGCCGGGCCGTGGCCAGGTCGTGCGTGATGTAGAGGACGCCGAGGTCGGACTCCCGCTGCAGCTCCGCGAGCAGGTTCAGCACGCCGAGCCGGATCGAGACGTCGAGCATCGACACGGGCTCGTCGGCCACCAGCAGCGCCGGCCGGGACGCGAGCGCCCGGGCGATCGCGACGCGCTGCCGCTGGCCGCCGGACAGCTCGTGGGGACGACGCTCGACGACTCCGGGCTCCAGGTGCACGCGGTCGAGCAGCCGGTGCACCTCGGCGTCGACCTCGTCGCGCGGGACGACGTGGTCGAGCCGCAGCGGGCGCTCCAGGTGGTGCCGGATGGTGTGCGACGGGTTCAGCGAGGCGAACGGGTCCTGGAAGACCATCCGCACCTGCTGCCGGTACCGGCGCAGCCCGCGCCCGCGGGTCGGGATCGGTGCGCCGTCCAGCAGCACGGCGCCGGCCGTGACGCGCTCCAGCTGGGTGAGGATCTTGGCGATCGTCGACTTGCCGGAACCGGACTGGCCGACCAGGGCGATGGTCTGCCCGCTGGTCAGCGTGAAGGAGACGTCGTCCAGCGCGAGCAGGTCCCCGGCGCCGCGGACGCGGTAGCGCTTGGTCACGTGGGCGAGCTCGAGGGTCGTCACGCCGCACCTCCGCGCACGAAGTCGCCCCGCGAGCCGGTCAGCGACGGGAACGACGACAGCAGCCGGCGGGTGTACTCGTGCTGCGCGCCGCGGTAGATGCTCTCGGCGGTGTCGAGCTCGACGACCCGGCCCGCGCGCATGACGGCGATCCGGTCGCTGATCTCGAGCAGCAGCGGCAGGTCGTGCGTGATGAACACGACCGAGAACCCGAGCTCGCGCCGCAGGTCGCTGATCTGCTGGAGGATCTCCCGCTGCACCAGCACGTCGAGGGCCGTCGTCGGCTCGTCCATGATCATCAGCTGCGGGCGCAGCGCGAGCGCCATCGCGATCATCACCCGCTGGCGCATGCCGCCGGACAGCTCGTGCGGGAACGACCGCAACCGGTCCCGGCCGACGCCGACCATGTCGAGCAGCCGGCCGCACTCCTCGACGCGCTCGGCGCGGGACATCCGCGGCCGGTGCGCGACGAACACGTCGCCGAGCTGCTTGCCGACGTCCAGCACGGGGTTCAGCGCGTTCATCGCGCCCTGGAACACCATCGACGCCTTGTCCCAGCGGAACGCGCGCATCTGCGCGTCCGTCAGCCGGTTCAGGTCGATGTCCTCGCCGGACTCGTCGTGGAACACGGCGGTCCCGGCGGTGATCACGGCCGGCGGCTTGAGCAGCCGCTGCACGCCGTAGGCGAGAGTGGTCTTGCCGCAGCCGGACTCGCCGGCCAGACCGAGGATCTCGCCGCGCCGCACGCTGATCGACACGTCGCGCACGGCCTCGACCGGCGGCTCCACGTCGTAGACCACGCTGAAGCCGGAGACGGTCAGCACGTCGTCACTGGTCACTGCTGCTCCTTCGTCGGAGGTGGGGCCGGGGACGGCACCGCCGGCCGGGGCCGCGCGGCCCCGGCCGGCGGTGCGCACGCGTCAGTCCGCCGCGCGCAGCGACGACAGGATCAGCGCCGCCGACGGCTGCGTCGGGTCCGGGTTCGCGTACGGGTCGTCCTCGCCCGGCCAGCCGACGTAGCTGCGGGTGTTGTACTCGCCGATGAACGGGCGGGTGCCGATCGGGATCGCCGGGACCTCGTCCACGAAGATCCGCTGCACCGTCTCCAGCGCGGCGGTGCGGGCGACGTCGTCGGTGGCCGACGCGTAGGCGTCGAGCGCCGCGGTGGCCTCCGGCGAGTCGAACCGGCCGAAGTTGAAGTCCGCGACCTCGCCCAGCGGCATGAGCCAGCGGCCGTCCATGATGTCGCTGTACAGGTCGTACGGCGTGGCGCCGGTGTCGGTCCAGTGCAGGATCGCCTGGAAGTCGCCCTCGCCCTTCGCGGCCCACCAGGAGTCGGAGTCGGGGGTGTCGAGGGTGGCCTCGACGCCGAGCTCGGCGGCGGCGTCCGCGATCAGGCTGATGCCGGTCACGTAGTCGCTCCAGCCCTGCGGCACGGACAGCGTGAAGGTGACGGGCTCGCCGTCGGGGTCGACCAGGGCCTCGCCCACGCCGGTGTAGCCCGCGTCCTCCAGCAGCTCGGTGGCGGCGTCGAGGTCGACCGCGTACTCCTCGCCGCTGTACTCGTCGGCGATGAACGGGTCGCCGGCCGGCGTCGGCAGGCCGGTGACGGAGGTGAGCTCCGGCACGCCGCCCTCGCGCGCGATCGCCTGGTGCTTCTCCCGGTCGACGACCAGGTTCAGCGCCTGCCGGAACGCGACGTCGTCGAACGGCTTGGTCTGCGTGTTGAGGAACAGCGCGTCGATGCCGAGCCCCGCGGCGGCCCAGTAGGTGTTGGCGTCGTCCTTGGACAGGTAGGCCGAGTCGACGTTCGGGATGAACGCCTGCGCCCAGTCCGCGTCGCCGTTCGCCAGGGCCGTGGTGAGCGCGGTGTTGTCGTTGTACGACACGTAGTAGAGCGTCGGCACGGCGAGCTCGCCGCCCCAGTAGTCGTCGCGCGCGGTCAGCTCGACCGACTGGGAGGTGAACTGGCTCAGCACGTAGGGCCCGGTGCCGACCGGCTCGAGGTTCTCGTAGGTGGCGGGGTCGTCGACGGCCTCCCAGACGTGCTGCGGGACGACGTACTTGTGCACGACCTTGTCCTGCTTGACGTACATCGAGGACCCGAACGTCACCGTGACGGTGTTCCCGTCGAGGGTGACGTCCTGGATGCCCAGCGCCGCGTTGTCCAGCTCGGGGTTGTCCTTGAGCAGGTTGAACGTGAACTGGATGTCGCCGGCGGTGAACTCCTCGCCGTCGTTCCAGGTGACGCCCTCGCGCGCCGTGAACGTGACGGCCGTGTAGTCGTCGTTCCACGCGATGTCCTCGGCGAGCCACGGCGTGACGTCCGCCGACGGGTCCACCAGGTTGACGACGCCCAGCGGCTCGAGGATCGCGTTGATGTAGCCGAGCTTGAGGCCGGACGAGTCGCCGACCCAGGGGTTGTTCGACTCGGTCGCGATGGCGCCGTCGGGCTTGGCCACGGTCAGCGCCGCGCCACCGCCGCCGGAGGTCGAGGCACCGTCGCCGGCGTCGTCCCCTCCCCCGGAGCACGCGGTCAGCGCCAGGGCCGTGGCCAGGCCCAGCGCGATGGCAGGAGTCTTCACCCTCATCGATCTCTCCTTCGAGACGGGGGACGGCGCGGCAGGCAGCCGCGACGGTGCGGGGGTCGAGCGGATCCTCAGCCGGGGGCGTGCGGCGCCTGCCGGGACCACGACGTCCCGGGCGGCTGCCTCGCGCATCGCCTGATGACGGGGACCTTACTACACTGTCAGTAAGTTCCAAGGGCCGTGATCAAGTCGTGACGTCCCACCGGTGGTGGGACCGCTCCCGGTTAGGATCGGCGCGTCCACCCCGCCCCCGGGGCGACCCGTGCGGCACGAGGAAGTGAGGCAGCCATGAGCACCAGGCGCTCGCCGCGTGCGCGGCCGGAGACGGTCGCGAAGCGCGCGGAGATCCTGCGGGCCGCGACCGCCACCTTCGGCTCCCGCGGGTACAACAAGGGCCCGCTGACCGAGATCGCCGACCAGGTCGGCATGACGCACGCGGGGATCCTGCACCACTTCGGGTCCAAGGACCAGCTCCTCCTCGAGGTGCTGCGGTACCGCGACGAGTCCGACGTCGAGGACTTCGAGAACCAGCGCATCCCCGACGGCGTCGAGCTGTTCCGGCACCTGGTCCGGACCGCGTTCGCCAACGAGGGCCGGCCCGGCATCGTGCAGGCCTACGCCGTGCTGTCCGCCGAGTCCGTCACCGACGACCACCCGGGCCGCGGCTACTTCGAGGACCGGTACCGCACCTTGCGCGGCGAGATCCACGCGGCGTTCGAGGTCGTGTGCGCCGAGCACGGCGTGACCGTCCCGGCGACCGTCGACCGCGCGGCGGCAGCCATCCTCGCGGTGATGGACGGGCTGCAGGTGCAGTGGCTGCTCGCACCGGACGACGTGGAGCTCGCGGAAACCAGCGCGTTCGCCATCGAGGCTCTGGTCAACGCGGTGCTCGCACCGCGGCCCTCGCCCCTCGGCGAGGCCCGCACGGCGGCCGGCGCGTGAACCTCACCCCGGCCGCCGGGAACAACCACGGCGTCCCGGACGTCGTTGAGGCATGACGTCACCGACCCCCGCCGGCGCCGGCGACGACCTCGCGGCCGAGATCGCCGCGGGCGAGCGCACCGACACCGGCGCCCACCGCGCGCTGGCGCGGCTGCGCGCGCGGCTCGACAGCCGGCCGTGGCTGCGGCTCACCTACAAGGTCGTCGTGACCGTCGTCGGCGTCACGGTGATCGCGATCGGCATCGCGCTGCTGGTCCTGCCCGGGCCGGGCTGGTTGATGATCTTCCTGGGGCTCGGCATCCTCGGGACGGAGTTCCCGGCGGTGCGCCGGCTCACCGACCGGCTCAAGGCGCTGGTCATGCGCGTGTGGCACGGCTGGCGGGAGCGCCGGGCCCGCAGGGCCGCGCAGCGAGGCTGACCCGCGTCAGCCTGCCTCGTTGCCGCACGCCTCCGACGCGTCCGCGACCGGGTTCTGCGCCTCGAGGCGGTTCTCCGGGTCGAGCGCGCCGAGGATGGCCAGCGCGATGCCGTCCAGCTGCGCCACCTGCTCGGGGCTCAGCCGGTCGACCACCAGGCGGCGGACCTCCCCCACGTGCGACGGCGCCGTGGCGACCACCTTGCGCCACCCCTCCTCGGTGAGCGACGCCAGCGTCGCGCGGCGGTCGTCCTCCGACCGGGTCCGCGTGAGGTAGCCGCGCGCCTCGAGCCGCGCCGCGACGTGCGACAGGCGCGGGAGCGTGGCGTTGGTGCTCGCGGCGAGGCCGCTCATCCGCAGCGTCCGGTCGGCCGCCTCGGAGAGCTTGGCGAGCACCAGGTAGTCGTAGTGCGACAGGTCGGCGTCGCGCTGCAGCTGGTGGTCGAGCGCGGCCGGCAGCAGCTCCGCGACCGCCTCCAGGCGCATCCAGGCCTGCAGCTCGCGCGCGCTGAGCCAGCGGGGGTCGTCGGTCATGCGCCCATCCTAGCCATTGGTTGACGCTTCAACCCCATGCGCGTACGTTGCTTGTCGGGACAAGCGTTCTCGACGGAGGAGCGGGCATGACCAGCAGCGTGACCATCATCGGGGCGGGCACCATCGGCGGGGCGGTGGCGCGTCTGGCGCTGCAGGCAGGCGCGCAGGTGCAGGTGCTCACCCGCGACCCTGCGAAGGCCGCCGCCGTCGACGCTGCCGTGACCCCCGGCACGGTGGGCGACCCGGTGACGGGCGACGTCGTCGTCCTCGCCCTCCCCTACGGCGCGCTCGAGGAGGTCGTCGGCCGGTACCCGGACGGGTTCGCCGGCCGCGTCGTCGTGGACGTCACCAACCCGGTGGACTTCGCCACGTTCGACGGGCTGGTGGTGCCCGCGGGCTCCTCCGCGGCCGCCGAGCTCGCCGCGCGCCTCCCGGACGCCCGGGTGCTCAAGGCGTTCAACACCACGTTCGCCGCGACCCTCGCCACCGGCACCGTCGGCCCGCTGCCGACCACCGTGCTGATCGCGGGCGACGACGCCGACGCGAAGGCGGCGCTGGCCGAGGTCGTCGAAGGTGGCGGCCTGCGTGCCGTCGACGCCGGCTCGCTGCGGCGCGCGCACGAGCTCGAGGCGCTCGGCTTCCTGCAGCTCACCCTCGCCGCGGGCGAGAAGACCTCGTGGACCACCGGGTTCGCGCTCGCGCGGTGACCGTGACGATCGACCCCGCGGCGGTCCGGTCCGCGCGCACCGGACCGGCCACCGCGGGCGCCCCGCTGCTCGTCCTGCTGCACGGCTACGGGTCCCACGAGGGCGACCTGCTGGGCCTCGCGCCGCACCTGCCCGCGGGGCTGCGGCTCGCGGCACCGCGCGCGCCGCTGACGGGCGGGCCGGGGTTCGCGTGGGCGCCGCTCGCCGCTCCCGGACGGCCCGACCCCGCTCCGGTGCGCGCCGCCGCGTCGGCGCTCGCCACCTGGCTCGACGCGGTCGCCGAGCCCGGGACGCGCGTGGGGCTGCTCGGGTTCTCCCAGGGCGGTCTCATGGCGACGCAGCTGCTGCGGCTGCGTCCGGAGCGGTTCGCCGCGGCCGTGGTGCTGTCCGGGTTCAGCCTCGGCGCCGACGAGCCCGGCGACCCGGCGCTGGCCGCCCGGCGGGTGCCGGTGCTGTTCGGGCACGGCGACGCGGACGCGGTCATCCCGCCGGACGCGACGGCGCGCACCAGCGCCTGGCTCGCGGCGCACACCGACGTCGAGGAGCACGCCTACCCCGGCCTCGGCCACGGCATCTCTGCGCCGGTGCTGGACGACGTGCGGGCGTTCCTGGCGCGGACGCTGCCGGCGGCGGGCTGAGGCGGCAGCAGCGGTCAGGTCCGATATTCGCGTGACCCGGGGTGCGGGCGCTGCCAGTCTGAGGATCACCGCGGTGCGTCCCGGGGCCCGGCCAGGCCCCACCCCCAGCGTCACGCAGAGGACCCACCACCATGCACCCCGCCCTCACCTACGACCTGATCCAGGCCGACCACCGCGAGCGCATCGAGACCGCCCGGCTGCTGTCCCGGCACCTCGCCCGGCCCGCGACGGTCAGACCCGGCGCCGAGCGCCGGGGACGACCCCCGGAACGGAACCGGCTGCCGCGCCTGCGGCTGCTGCTCGTGGCGACCACCACGGTCGGCGCGACCCGGTGACCCGCACCGCCCGGGACGACGAGCCCGCCGGACCACCGTCCGGCGGGCTCACCCGTACCCTGGGCGGGTGAGCACCCTGAACAACGGCAACGGCAGCGCCGACCGGATCGTGTGGATCGATTGCGAGATGACCGGCCTGGACGCCGTCCGGGACGCGCTCGTCGAGGTCGCCGCCGTCGTGACCGACTCCGAGCTCAACGTGCTGGGCGACGGCGTCGACGTCGTCATCGCCCCGCCCGCCGAGGCGCTGACCCAGATGGGCGACTTCGTCCGCACCATGCACACCACCTCCGGGCTGCTCGAGGCGCTCGCCGAGGGCACCACGCTCGCCGACGCGCAGGCGCAGGTGCTCGCGTACGTCCGCCAGTGGGTCCCGGACCCGGGCAAGGCGCCGCTCGCCGGCAACTCCGTCGGCACCGACAAGGTGTTCCTCGACCGCGACATGCCCGAGCTGGTCGAGCACCTGCACTACCGGGTGATCGACGTCTCCTCGATCAAGGAGCTGGCCCGCCGCTGGTACCCGCGCGTCTACTTCGCGTCCCCGCAGAAGAACGGCGGCCACCGCGCGCTGGCCGACATCCTGGAGAGCATCGACGAGCTCCGGTACTACCGCGCCGCCCTCCTGGTGCCCCAGCCCGGCCCCGACTCCAAGGCCGCGAAGGCCGTCGCCGCGCAGATCGAGGCCACCTCCGTGGCCGCCGCGCACCGGGAGTCGACCGCCACGTCCTGAGGACCCCCGGGGACCCGGTATGCTTGACGACGGTCCTGGTCCTCCAGGGTCGCGTGGTGGCTATAGCTCAGGTGGTAGAGCGCCTGGTTGTGGTCCAGGAGGTCGCGGGTTCAAGTCCCGTTAGCCACCCCAGCAGAACGGCCGCCGTACCCCCCGGGTACGGCGGCCGTTCTCGTCCCCGCGAGCAGGGCGCGGCCGCCGGCCCGGGGCGCAGGCGTCAGAGGCGGCGGACGACGGCGTCGGCGAAGCGGTCGACGGCCTCCGGCGCCTGCGCGAAGAAGAAGCTCGGCTCGATCAGCTCGAGCTCCAGCACGACCGGGTTGCCCTCGTCGTCCGGGATCAGGTCCACCCGGGTGTAGGCCAGGGGCTCCTCGACGCCGGGGAGCAGCTGCGGCAGCGCGTCGACCACCCGCTGGCCGAGCGCGAGCTCGGCCTCGGACGCGTCGCGCGACGTCATGACCTCCTCCTTGTAGAGGACGCCGTCCATCGTGCCCTCGCGGTACGGGCCCTCCAGCAGCGGCGCCTTGCGCACGGCGTGGCTCAGCCGGCCGTCGAAGTAGACGAGCGCCGTCTCCCCCACCGTGTCGACCTGCTTGAGGTAGCGCTGCACCATGACGTGCCGGCCCTCGTTGAGCAGGTTCTTGACGTGCGTGATCGCGAGCGCGCGCGACGGGGTCTGGCCCGCGTCGTACCGGCCGGTGTCGCGCGAGCCGGCGCTGACCGTCGGCTTGATCACGAAGTCGCCGAACGCCGGGAACCGGGTGTGGATGGCGCGCGCGTTGAAGTTGCGGGCGGGGTCCATCCAGATGGTCGGCACGATCGGCAGGCCCGCGGCCTCCATGGCGCGCTGGTAGGTCTTGTCGATGTTCCAGGTCAGCGCCTGCGCCGGGTTGATGAGGCGCGAGGACTGGCTGACGCGCTGGGCCCACCAGCGGAAGTCCCGCGGGTGCTCGGTGTAGTCCCAGGTGGAGCGGACCACGACGGCGTCGTAGGACGACCAGTCGACGTCGGCGGAGTTCCACACGGGCGACTCGACCTCCAGGCCGCGCTCCTGGAGGGCCCCGACCAGCGGGGCGTCGTCCGGGTCGAGGTCCGGCAGGGCGGCGCAGGTGGCGAGGGCGATGCGAGTGGTCACCCTGGGCACACTACCCACGCGCCCCGCCCGGTGGCGCGGTTCAGACGACGGGAGCGGTCCGCGCGGAGTCCACGCCGGCGCGGTCCTGGGCGCCGTCGACCAGCCGGTGCAGCGCGGCGAGCAGGCCCGGGGCGTCGAGCTCGCCGACCACCTCCGCGCCCTCCCGCACGAGCACCCGGCCCGACGGCTCGGCGGCCAGCGCGGCGAACGCGGCGTCGAGCGGGTCGCCGAGGCGCAGCGTCGGGTCACCGGTGACGGTGCCGGTCACGGCGCGCAGGTCGCGCCGCTCGACGGTGCCCAGCGCGAGCAGCCGGACCGCCGCGCCGGTGCCGACGAGGTCCGCGACGGCGGGGCTCGCGGGGGCCGCCAGCAGCCGCACCGGGTCGGACAGCTGCTCCAGGTGCCCGCCCCGGCTGAGCACGGCGACGCGGTCCGCCAGGCGGACGGCCTCGTCGACGTCGTGCGTGACGAGCATCACGGTGGTGCCGAGCTCGGCGCGGATGCGCCGGAACTCCGCCTGCAGCCGGCGCCGCCCGACGGGGTCGACGGCGCCGAACGGCTCGTCCATCAGCAGCACGGGCGGGTCGGTGGCCAGGGCGCGGGCCACGCCGACCCGCTGCCGCTCGCCGCCGGAGAGCTCGTGCGGGTACCGCTTGGCGTACCGGTCGGGTGCGAGCCCGACCAGCTCCAGCAGCTCGCCGGTGCGGGTGCGGGTACGGGCGCGGTCCCAGCCCAGCAGCCGCGGCACGGTCCCGACGTTCTGCTCCACCGTGCGGTGCGGGAACAGGCCGACGTTCTGGATGACGTAGCCGATGCGGCGGCGCAGCGCCACGGCGTCGACCTCGGTGACGTCGTCGCCGTCCAGGAGGATCCGGCCCGACGTCGGCTCGACCAGGCGGTTGGCCATCCGGAGCGTCGTGGACTTGCCGCAGCCGGAGGGGCCGACGAGCGCGAGCAGCTCGTGCTCCTGCACCTCGAGCGACAGGTCGCCGACCGCGACGGTCCCGTCGGGGTACGCCTTGCGGACGTGGTCGAAGGCGATCGCGGTGGCCATGGCCACGACCGTACCCGCGCCGTCCGACAGCCGCCGTCCCGCGACGGCGGGTGCGGCCCGTCCCGGACCGGGCACCCGCCGGCGGCCCTGCGCGTGTCGGTGGACGACGGTAGCGTCCTGGCGGTGACCACAGCCCTGACCTCCGCGACCGCCGCGGGCGACCTCGCGAGCGACGTCGCGGCGGCCGCCGCGGCTGCGGGCGGTGGCGCGGCGGCCAACCCCTGGTTGTCGTGGGACTACGTCCAGCGCAACTGGGCGGACATCTCCCGCGCGCTCGAGCAGCACGCGACCCTCACGGTGCAGGCGGTGCTGATCGCGATCGCCGTCGCCCTCCCGCTGGGCATGCTCGCCCACCTCCGCCCGCGCCTGGCGGCACCGATCGTCGGCACCACCGGCGTGCTCTACACGATCCCGTCGCTCGCCCTGTTCACGGTCCTGGTCCCGTTCACGGGGATCGGCCGGACGCCGGTGCTGATCGGCCTGGTCGTCTACGCGCTGCTGGTGCTGACCCGCAACGTGCTGGTCGGCCTCGACGGCGTCGACGAGAGCGTCCGCGACGCCGCGCGGGGGCTCGGCTACGGCCGCCTGCGCCTGCTGCTGACCGTCGAGCTGCCCAACGCGGTGCCGGCCATCGTCGCGGGCGTCCGGCTGGCGACCGTGACCACGGTGGCGCTGGTGACCGTCGGGGTCGTCGTCGGCTACGGCGGGCTGGGCACGCTGATGTTCCGCGGCTTCCGCAACAACAAGTACCACGCGGAGATCCTCACGGCGACGCTGCTCTGCCTGGCGCTGGCGCTGGTGCTCGACCTGCTGCTCTGGCTCGTCGGTCGCGCCGTGACGCCGTGGGCCCGCGGACGGGAGGCCTGACGTGGACGTGCTGCAGGAGGCCGTCGCCTGGCTCAACGACCCGCTCAACTGGACCGGCCGGGACGGCGTCGTCGCGCTGACCGGCGAGCACCTGCGCCTGAGCGCGCTGGCGGTGCTGCTCGCGGCCGTGGTCGCGCTGCCCGCCGGGATCGCGCTCGGGCACCGGCGGCGCGGCGGTGTCGTCACCGTGGTGCTGGCCAACACCTCGCGGGCGCTGCCGACCTTCGCGCTCCTGACCATCTTCGCGGCGACCGGCCTGTTCGGCGCGACCGCCACGGTGCTCGCCGTCGCCGTCTTCGCCGTGCCGCCGATCCTCAGCAACACCTTCACCGGCCTGATGGACGTCGACGCCGACGTGCGGGACGCGGCGCGCGGCGTCGGCATGTCGGGCGGACGGTCGCTGGCGCTGGTGGAGCTGCCGCTGGCGCTGCCGCTGATCGGCGCGGGCCTCCGCACGGCGGTGACCCAGGTGCTCGCGACGGTGCCGCTCGCCGCGCTGGTGGGCGGCCGGAGCCTCGGCTCGATCATCGTCGAGGGCATGGCGCTGCAGCGGTACGGCCAGGTGGTCGCGGGCGCCGTGCTCGTCGCCGGGCTCTGCCTGGTGGTGGAGGGCGTGCTCGCCCTGGTGCAGCGCGCCCTCACCCCCGCCCCGATGCGCGCGACGAGCTCGCTGCGCCGCCGGCGGGCGGGGGCGGGCACCTCGTCGCCCGAGCCCGACGCCACCGCACCGGCGGGAGGCGACGACGTCATCGTGACCCGATCGTGACAGCGGCACCCCGCCCCGGGGCTTGCCGAGCCCGGAGACCGCCGGTCGAATGGTCGACGGCCCCCACCTGCGCCCATCCGCGCGCGCACCCGCACCGAACACCGTGTGCCAGCCCCGAGAACAGAGGACACCGCGCATGAACGCACGTCGAACCACCCTCACCGCAGCGGCCTCCGGCCTCCTGCTCCTGCTCGCGGCGTGCGGCGACCCGGGCTCGGGTGGCGGCACGGCGGACCCCACCTCCGCGGGCGATGCGAGCGGCACCGTCTGCGAGCCCGTCGCCGGCGACCAGCTGGTCGTGCTCGAGGACGACCAGGGGCTCCAGAACGCCGACAACGTGATCCCCGCGGTGAACGCCGAGGCCGCCGCCGCGGACCCCGCGCTGATCCCGCTGCTGAACTCCGTGTCCGAGGCGCTCGACACCGACAAGCTGATCCAGCTGAACAAGTCCGTCGACATCGACCGGCAGACCTCCACCGAGGCCGCGGCCCGGTTCGTCGAGGACGAGGGCCTGGCGGCCTCGGGCGGCGGCGCGGGCACCGGCCGCAGCGTCGTCATCGGCGCCGCGAACTTCTCCGAGAGCGCCACGCTGTCCGAGATCTACGCGGCCGTGCTGCGCTCCGCCGGGTACACCGCCGAGGTGCAGACGATCGGCAACCGCGAGACGTACCTGCCGGCGCTGCAGAGCGGCCAGATCACACTCACGCCGGAGTACGCGGCGACGCTGGCCGAGTTCCTCAACACCTCGGCCAACGGTGCGGACGCCGCGCCGGTCGCGAGCGGCGACGTCGACGCGACGGTCGAGGCGCTGACGACGCTCGGCGGCGACGCCGGCCTCACCTTCGGGGAGGTCTCCGCGGCCCAGGACCAGAACGCGTTCGCGGTGACGTCGGCGTTCGCCGAGGAGCACGACGTCACGACGCTGTCCGACCTCGCCACGGCGTGCGACGGCGGCGTGGTGCTGGCCGGCCCGGCCGAGTGCCCCGAGCGTCCGTTCTGCCAGGTCGGCCTCGAGGAGACCTACGGCATCACGGTCAGCGAGTTCGCCTCGTACGACTTCGGCCTGATCGGTGACGCCGTGCGCCAGGGCGAGGCGTCGATCGGCCTGGTCCTGTCCAGCGACGGCTCGCTCGCGAGCTGACACCGGCAGCACGACGGGGCGGGTCCGTCACGGACCCGCCCCGTCGTCGTGCGGCCTACAGGCCGGCCGTCTCCAGCAGCCGCAGCCACACCTCGCTGACGGTCGGGTACGCCGGCACGGCGTGCCACAGCCGGTCCAGCGGCACCTCGCCCGTGACGGCGATCGTCGCGGCCTGGAGCAGCTCGGCGGCGTCCGGCCCGGTGAACGTGGCGCCGACGACCACGCCGCGGTCCTCGTCGAGCACGACCTGCGCGGTCCCGCTGTAGCCGTCGGCGGCGACCGACGCCCCCGCGACGGACCCGATCGGGTAGGACACCGCCCGCACCCGCAGCCCGGCCGCGCGCGCCTGCTCCTCGCTGCGGCCGACCCACGCGACCTCGGGCCGGGTGAACACCACCTGCGGCACGGCGACGTGGTCCGCCGAGGCGCGGTACCGCGACCACGGCGCGGTGTCGCGCTCGGCGTCCGCGGCGCCGGCCGCCTCGTCGCCCGTCGAGAACCGCGCGGCCACGACGTCCCCGACGACGCGGGCGTCGTACTTGCCCTGGTGCGTCGTCGCGGTGCGCCCGGTGACGTCCCCGACGGCGAACAACCAGCCGTCGGCCACCCCGGTGGCCTGCAGCGCGTCGTCGACCGCGACCGGCTGCCCCGGCTCCAGGCCGACGGTCTCGAGCCCGAGCGCGGTCGTCCGCGGCTGCCGCCCGGTGGCGACGAGGACCTCGTCCGCGTGCAGCTCGTCGGCGCCCTGCGGGCCGTCCACGGTCAGGTGCACGCCGGACTCGTCGCGGGACACCCGGGTGGCGGACGTCCCGAACCGCAGGTCGACGCCGAGGTCGCGCAGACCGGCCGCGACCTCCTCGGCGGCGAACGGCTCGGCGCCGGTCAGCACCCGGTCGCCGCGGACCAGCAACGTGACCTCCGCGCCCAGGTCGCGGTACGCCACCGCCATCTCGACGCCCACGACGCCGCCCCCGAGGACCACGAGCCGCGACGGGACGTCCTTCACGGCCGTGGCCTCGCGGGAGGTCCACGGCTGCGCCTCCGCCAGCCCCGGGATGCCGGGGATCACCGGCTCGCTGCCGGTCGCCACGACGACGGCGTGCCGGGCGATCACCCGGGTGTCGCCCTCGTCGGACTCCACGAGCAGCTCCTTCGGGCCGGTGAACCGGGCGGTGCCGCGCAGCAGGCCGATGCCCGCCGAGTCGAGCCACTCGACCTGCCCGTGGTCGTCCCAGTGCGAGGTGAACTCGTCGCGCCGGGCCAGGACCGCGGCGGGGTCGAGGGTGCCCTGCACCAGCTCGGCGGCGCCCGGGACCGCCCGGGCCGCCGCCAGGACGGCGCCGGGCCGCAGCAGCGCCTTGGACGGCATGCACGCCCAGTACGAGCACTCACCGCCCACCAGCTCGTGCTCGACGACCAGGACCGACAGCCCGAGCCGCCCCGCCCGGTCCGCTGCGTTCTCCCCCACCGCGCCCGCGCCCACGACCACCACGTCGTAGGTCACCGTCCCGGTGTCCGTCTGCAGGGTGTCCTCGGTCATGCGTCGCTCCGTCCTCCCAGGTGGCACGCGGGTGCGCGACCTCCCCCATCGTGGCCCCTCGGGGACCCGTCGGCAGAGCGGCACCCGCGCGCCGCGGGTCGACAGGTGTGACGTGGGCGTCACTCCACCGGGGCATGAAGGCTGTCACCTTCGACCGGCTATCAGGTGAATTGAGCGGTTTGCCCCGCTGGCGGCGGGTGAAAGTCCCGGATCGGCGGCGTGGAGCCCCGGGACCGGTGGGACCTTGGACGCATGAACGAGGACCTCTGGCGCGTGGACGTGACGGACGCCGACATCCGCGCCGCCAAGCGCGCGTGGATCGCCGCGCGCGACGGCGACGGTCCCGACGCCGCGGTCGACCGCCGGTACGACGAGCTGCGCATGCTCGTCCACGCCCAGGCCCAGCAGATCGCCGACCTGGTCCGCGCCCGCGCCGCCGCCCGCCGCCTGGCCCCCGAGGCGGACTGAGCCCGGGTCAGTACCGGAAGCGCGACACCTGCCCGCGCAGGTCCTCCGACATCCGCGCCAGCTCGGCCACGGCGGTGCCCATCTGGTTGAGCGTCTGCGACGACTCGCTCGCCGCCGACGCGACGCCGGTGATGTTCGTCGCGATCTCGCCGGAGCCCGTGGCGGCCTCGGCCACCGAGCGGGACATCTCGTTGGTCGTGGCGGTCTGCTCCTCCACGGCCGACGCGATGGTCAGCTGGTAGTCGTTGATGCTCGCGATGATCTGGGAGATCTCCCCGATCGCCTGCACCGCACCGGTGGTGTCGCCCTGGATCGCCTCGACCCGGCGCGCGATGTCCTCGGTCGCCTTGGCGGTCTCCTGCGCCAGCTCCTTGACCTCGCCGGCGACGACGGCGAAGCCCTTGCCGGCCTCCCCGGCGCGCGCGGCCTCGATCGTGGCGTTCAGCGCCAGCAGGTTCGTCTGCTCGGCGATCGAGGTGATCACCTTCACGACGTTGCCGATCTCCTGGCTCGACGCACCCAGCCGCGCCACCTGGTCGTTCGTGACCGCCGCGGCGTCGGTGGCCTGGTGCGCCACCTTGGCCGCCTGGGACGCGTTCTGGGCGATCTCGCGGATGGAAGCACCCATCTCCTCGGCACCCGCGGCCACGGTCTGCACGTTGCGGGACACCTGCTCGGCGGCGGCGGCCACCACCCCGGCCTGCGCCGAGGTCTCGTCCGAGCCCGCCACGACCTGGTGCGACGCGGCGGACAGCTCCTCGGCGGCGGCGGCGACGGTCTGCGCCGTCTCGACCACGCCGCTCATCAGCGACCGGAGCGAGTCCTGCGCCTCGTTCAGCGAGCCGGCCATGCGGCCGAGCTCGTCGCGGGAGTCGAGGTCCACGGCCACGGTGAGGTCGCCGTCGCCCATGCTCTGCACCGTGCGCTGCACCGTCGCGAGGTCGCGCACGATCCGGCGCACCAGCACCACGCCGAGCGCCCCGGCCACGAGCACGCCGGCCAGGCCGATGCCGATCATCTGGACCCCCGCCGCGTTCGCGCTCGCCGAGGCGTCCGCGACGCCCTCCGACGCCTGGGCCGACACCGAGTCCGTCAGCGCCTGCAGCGCGTCCCCGATCTCCGTCGTGGTCCCCCGGACCTGCTCGGCGTAGGCGTCGTGGTAGGCGACGGCGCCCTGGTCGGCCAGCGGCTCGATGGCGTCCGCGGCCTCCTGGTAGCGGGCGTAGGCGTCCTCCAGCGCCGCGTAGGCGGCGTCGTCGAGCACGTAGGGCGCGTAGTCGGCCACGTTCTGCAGCGCGTCCGCGTCGAACCCGGCCCGCTGCTCGGCGATCTCGGCGCGGTCCTCCGGTGTGACCATCCCGTACTCGAGCACCCGCGACCGGCTCGCCTGGAACCAGCGCTGCGTGTTCACCAGGTAGGTCTGCGGCTCGATCGCCTCGCGTCCCAGCCGGTCGATCGACGACTCGAGGGTGCTCAGGCGGGCGATGCCCAGCGCGGCGACCGCCACGACGACGACCGCCAGGACGCCGAGCACGGCGCCGATGCGGGCACCGACCGGCAGGTCGGCGACCAGCCGGCGGGAGCGGGGGGTCGATCGGTCGGCGGCAGCGGGCATGCGGGGACTCCGTCCGTGCAGGGGGTGGGGCGGGCACGTCGTGGCCCACCGACCGCATCGGACGGCTGCGCGGCGCCCTGAGGCGACCGCTCGGGTGAAAGGTGCGACCTTTGGAGCCCGGAGGCTCAGGGCCGGACGTCGAGCCGCGGGAGCAGGCCGGTGACCTCGAGCACCGTCTCCACCACCGGGGCGACGCCGCGCACGACCAGGGTCTCGCCCGACGGCTCCAGCCCCACCACCAGGCCGGCGAGCAGCCCGACCGCCGAGGAGTCGGCGAAGGTCACGGCGGACATGTCGACGGTGCGCACCGCCCGCAGGAAGGTCGCCAGGTCGGCACCCCGGCGGCTGCCAGCGCCGAACTCGTCCCGCAGCCGCTCGATCACGGCGACGTCGACCTCGCCGCTCATCCGGAGCAGGCTCGGGTCGGCGTCGTCGACCCGCACGCTGCCGGTCTCGGGCACGTCGGTGGCGGCTGCGTCCTGGGGCACCCTGCCAGTATGCGGCCCGCCCGCCGCCGGTGTCCGGTGAACCGGCGACGCCGACGACGCCGACGACGCCGACGACCTGGCGGGCAGCCCGCGCATTCCGGCGCAAAGCGGCCGCGGGAGCGCCCGTCGGGGTCCGCGCCATCCGCCCCCGTGCACGACGAAGGCCCCCGACCGGCGTTTCCGCTGGTCGGGGGCCTTCTGCTGTGCGCCATCAGGGACTCGAACCCCGAACCCGCTGATTAAGAGTCAGCTGCTCTGCCAATTGAGCTAATGGCGCGCGAGAAAGAACGTTAGCACCCTCTGCGGGCGGATGCGAACCAGATCCGCCCGCAGAGCCGCCGCAGTGGCGGACGTCACGCCGTCGGGCTGGTCTCCGCCGCGTCGGGGTCGGCCGGCACGTCGTCCTCCGGGGTCGGCTCGGCGGCCGCGCCGTCGGCGTCGCCCTCCCACCAGGCGTCGTCGGGAAGCCCCTCGGCCTGCAGGATCGCCTCGGACCGGGGCTCCGCCACCGCCAGGTCGGCCAGCAGCGTCAGCGGGACGTGCTCCGCCAGGAGGTCCATCACGGCACCCGCCGCGTCCTCGTCCACCTCGCGCGAGCCCGGCTCTGCCGTCTGCATCTCGTCGTCCACCACGGCACTCCCCCGGTCGTTCCTGACTTCAGGAGAACACCCGCCCGCAGGCGGTGCAAGGCAGCACGCCGAGGGCGAACACGCGGCCCCGCCGAACGGGGGAAGCGCCTTCTCAGAGGTACAGGCCGGTGCCCTGGCCGCCGTCGCGCGGGGCCGCCACGGCGTGCACGTCCTTCTCCCGCAGGAGCAGGTAGGTCTGCGCCTCGAGCTCGACCTCGGCACGCTCGTCGGGGTCGAACAGCACCCGGTCACCGACCGTCACCTGGCGCACGTGCTGCCCCGCGGCGACCACCGCACCCCACGTGAGCCGCTTGCCGACCGCGGCGGTCGCGGGGATCACGATGCCGGCGGTGGACCGGCGCTCGGACGCGTCCTGGTCCAGCTGCACCAGGAGGCGGTCGTTCAGCATCCGGATCGGCAGCTCGGGTCGGGACGCGGGGTTCTCGGGTCGGGGTGCGCTCACCCGGCCGACCGTACCGCCCGGGCGTCGTACGCTGACGGCGCCCGTCCTCGTCCGACCCCACCCGCAGGAGTACCCGATGCCCCGCCTCGCCGTCGGCGACACCGCCCCCGACTTCACCCTGCCCACCGCCGACGGCGGCTCGGTGACGCTGTCGGACCTGCGCGGCGAGCACGTCGTCGTCTACTTCTACCCCGCCGCCGGCACGCCCGGCTGCACCAAGCAGGCCTGCGACTTCCGCGACTCGCTCGCGTCGCTGCAGGGCCGGGGCTACCGCGTGGTGGGCGTGTCCCCCGACGGCGTCGCGAAGCTGGCCGCGTTCGCCGAGGAGGAGGCGCTGACCTTCCCGCTGGCCTCGGACCCCGAGAAGTCCGTGCTGGAGGCCTGGGGCGCGTGGGGCGAGAAGACGCTCTACGGCAAGACCGTCACCGGCGTCATCCGCTCGACGGTCGTCGTCGCACCCGACGGCACCGTGGAGCTCGCGCAGTACAACGTCAAGGCCACCGGCCACGTCGCCAAGCTGCGGCGCGACCTCGGCATCGACTGACCGGCAGGGCCCCCGGCACGAGGACGCCGGGGCACGCGGGAGTGGTGAAACGGCAGCCACGCCAGGTTTAGGTCCTGGTGCCCGAGAGGGCGTGCGGGTTCGAGTCCCGCCTCCCGCACCGACGTGCGCCCGGCTTTCACCCGCCCGGAGCGCTCACCACCCGGATGCGCCGGCCGATGGGACCCGTCCGGGTGAGCCCGGCGGCGTTCCGCTCAGCACGCCGCGTCCCGGGACGACCGGTACCCCGGGACGTGACGCGTCCCGCGCGGGCGACGACGGCTGCGCCTGCGCGACGAGAGGCCGACGATGACGGCGACCACGGACGACCGGACCGGGACGGCGGCGCGCGTGCCGCACCGAGCGGGCGGGCTGCCCGACGTCCCGCGGCAGCGCACCGCGCCCGGGTCCGGCGCCGGGCTCCGGGCGGGCGGCCGCCGCGGGCTGGGCTTCATGGGCAAGATCATGCTCACCGTGTCGGCCGCGCTGATGATGGTCGTCCTGCTGGGCCTGATCGCCGTCGGTGCCCTGCGGTCGGCGACCTCCACGACCCAGGCCATGGTCGACGACCACGTCGCGGGCATGTCGCTGGCCAGCGCGATCCGCTCCGAGCTCGGCGTGGCGCAGAAGCTCGGTGCCGACATGCGCGCGGCGGAGCAGAACGGCGACCCGTTCAAGGCCGACGGCCTGGCCGGGCAGCGGGACGACGCCGCCGACGAGGCGCTGGCCCGGCTGGCCGACTACGTGGCGCTCCCGGACCGGAGCCCGGAGCAGGAGACCGCCGCCGAGGCGGTGCGCGCCGCGCTCAGCACGTTCCAGGGGCTCGCGGGGTCCAGCAGCGGCGCCGACACCGCCGCCCAGGCCGCCGCCGACCGGATCGACGACCTGATCGCGGTGGAGGCGGACGCCGCCGCCCGGGCGGGGCGGTCCGCCGCCGCGTCCGGCGACCGGAGCGTGCTGCTGGTGCTGGCCGCCCTCGTGGTGGCCGCCGTGGTGCCCGCGGTGGTCGGCGTGCTCGTCGCGCGGCGGCTGAGCCGTCGCCTGGAGCGCGTGTCGCAGGCCGCGCAAGCCCTGGCGGGCGGCGACCTCACCGTGCGCAGCGACGTCACCGGGACGGACGAGATCGGCCGCACGGCGGCGGCGCTCGACGCCGCAGCCGCAGCGCTGCAGGAGACCGTGACCGGCATCGTCGTCACGGCCCGGGCGGTCGCGGACGCGGCGGGCACGCTCGACGCCTCCACGCAGCGGGTGGTCGCGGGCTCCGACCGGACGTCCGAGCAGGCCGGCGTCGTCGCGTCCGCGGCGGGGCAGGTGAACCGCGACGTGCAGACCGTCGCCGCCGGCGCGGAGGAGATGGGCGCGTCCATCCGGCAGATCGCGCAGAACGCGTCCGAGGCGGCGCAGGTCGCCGCCCGGGCCACCGAGGCCGCCGCCACGACGAACGAGCAGGTGACCCGGCTCGGCGCCTCGTCGGCGGAGATCGGGAACGTCGTCAAGGTGATCACGAGCATCGCCGAGCAGACCAACCTGCTCGCGCTCAACGCCACGATCGAGGCGGCCCGGGCCGGCGAGGCCGGCAAGGGCTTCGCCGTGGTGGCCGGGGAGGTCAAGGAGCTCGCCTCGGAGACGGCCCGCGCCACGGACGACATCGCCCGCCGCGTCGAGGCCATCCAGGCGGACACCGAGGGGGCGGTCGCGGCCATCGCCGAGATCGGGCAGATCATCGCCCGGATCGACGACTACCAGACCACCATCGCGTCGGCCGTCGAGGAGCAGACGGCGACGACCGCGGAGATGTCGCGCTCGGTGCAGGACGCCGCGTCCGGGTCGGGCGAGATCGCGCAGACCATCACCGGGGTGGCCGAGTCGGCGGCGAGCAGCACCGCCGTGCTGGGCGAGATGAGCGCGGCCGTCACGGAGCTGGCCCGGACGGCGGACGAGCTGCGCGAGCGCGTCGCGCAGTTCCGCCACTAGGCCGTCCGGGACGCGACGACGCCCCCGCACGCTGCTGCGTGCGGGGGCGTCGTGATGCGGTGGGGGGTCAGCTCTGCGCGGCCCCGGCAGCGGCGATCTGCGCTCGGACGTCGTCCATGTCCAGCGCCTTGACCGCGTCGACGACCTGCTCGAGCGCCGGCGCCGGCAGGGCACCCGCCTGGTTGAAGACCAGGACGCCCTCGCGGAACGCCATCAGGGTCGGGATCGACGTGATCTGCAGCTCGGCCGCCAGCTGCTGCTCGGCCTCGGTGTCGACCTTCGCGTGCACGATGTCGGGGTGCGTCTCCGACGAGCTCTCGAAGATCGGGCCGAAGCGCTTGCACGGACCGCACCAGTCGGCCCAGAAGTCCACCAGGACGATGTCGTTCTCCGTGATCGTCTTCTGGATGCTCTCGGCCGTCAGCTCGGTCGTTGCCATCTGTCGCCTCCTGTGGTCGGTTTGACGCCAGTAGAGCGCCCGGACCCGGTCCAGTATTCCCGCGACCGGGTGGGCCCGCAGCGCCGGCCGCGCGTCGGGCTGGGCGGGGAGCCGCGGCACGGGGTACAACTGCCGGGTGACCGACACGGCTGACCTGCCCCGCGAGCCCGAGCGCCCCTCCGGGTGGCTGAGCCCCGAGGGCATCGCGGCCGCGCGCCGCTCGCTCCCCCTGCTCTACGTGGACGCCGTCCCTGTCCGGGTCGACGACTCCGGCGACGTGGTCGCGGTCGGCCTGCTGCTCCGCGTGACCCCCGAGGGCGTGATGTCCCGCGCGCTGGTCTCCGGCCGCGTGATGTACCACGAGCGGGTGCGCGACGCGCTGCTCCGGCACATCGAGAAGGACCTCGGCCCGGTCGCGCTGCCGCAGGTCCCGCCGACGCCGCAGCCGTTCACGGTCGCCGAGTACTTCCCCACCCCCGGCGTGACGCCGTACCACGACCCCCGGCAGCACGCGGTGTCGCTGGCGTACGTCGTGCCGGTGACCGGCGACTGCCGGCCGCAGCAGGACGCGCTGGACCTGGCGTGGCTGACGCCCGAGGAGGCGTGCAGCGAGCAGGTCCAGGTCGAGATGAACGGCGGTCAGGGCCTGCTGCTGCGCCAGGCGATGGCGCACGTCGGCCGGATGCCCTGAGGCCGGCGGCCGTGACCGCGCAGGCCGCGACTGCGGCGCGCCCGCTGCTGGCTGCCCGGGTGCTGCACGCCCTGCTCGCCCTGGCGGCGCTGGCCGGCGTCGCGCTGGAGCTGGGGCGCGCCCTGGTCGACGGGCCGGGCGACGCGGGCACCATGACGGAGCGCCTCACCCGGCTGTTCTCCTACTTCACGATCCAGTCCAACCTGCTGGTCGCGGTCGCCTCCGCGCTGCTCGCCGCCCGGCCGGCGCGGACCGGGCGCGTGATGGCGGTGCTGCAGCTGGACGCGCTGCTCTGCATCGCGGTCACGGGCGTCGTCTACCACACCGTGCTGGCGGGCGACGGCCTGGCGCTGACGCCGAGCGGGGAGATCGCGAACTTCCTGCTGCACACCGTGACCCCCGTCGGCGCGTGGCTGGTGTGGCTGCTGGCCGGGCCGCGCCCGCGGTTCGGCGGGACCACCGTCGCGTGGTCCGTCGCCTACCCGCTGCTGTGGATCGCGTCCACCTTCGTGCGCGGGGCGGTCACCGGCTGGTACCCGTACCCGTTCCTGGACGCCGGCGCGCTCGGGCTCGCGACCGCCGCACGGAACACGGCGCTGGTCGCGGTCACGTTCCTGGTGCTCGCGCTGCTCGTGCGGCTGCTGGAGCGGGCGCTGCCCGAGCGTCCGGCGGCGCCCCGCGCCTGACGCCCGGGGCTCAGAGCTCGATCGACGGCCAGTCCGCCAGGTCCGCGCGCATCGCCCGGTCGTGCGTCGCGACGACCACCGCGGCCGACGTCATCCGCAGCGCCTCGGTCACCGCGTCGACCAGGGCGATCGACAGGTGGTTGGTCGGCTCGTCGAGCACCAGCACGTGGGGCGCCGCGACCAGCGCTGCCGCGAGCTCGAACCGCCGCCGCTGCCCCACCGACAGCTCGCCCAGCGGCCGGTCCAGGTCCTCCTCCTCCAGCAGCCCCAGCGCGGCGACCGGCAGCACGTGCGCCGGGTCCAGCGCGCCGACCTCCAGCAGGTCGAGCGCCCGCCGGGCCGCGGCCTCGAACCCGGTGGTCCGCAGCCGCGCAGGGCTGTCGTCGTCCTGCACCAGCACGCCGAGCCGCACGCCGTGCGCGACGGACCGGTGCCCCCGGTCCAGCGTCGCCCGGCCCGTGAGCGCGGCCAGCAGCGTCGACTTGCCCGCGCCGTTCGGGCCCGTCACGAGCAGCCGCCCCGCGGGCGGCAGCTCGACGCGCACGCCGGGCAGGTCCAGCCGGCCCGCCACCCGGGGAGCGCGCAGCTCCAGCAGCGGCCCGCCGTCGTAGCCGACGGGGATGCTCGGCAGGTCCGGGAACGCCAGCGCGGGCGGCGGCACCGGCACCTCGACCGCCTCGGCCTCCAGCTTCTGCACCAGGCGGTCCGCGGCCTTCACGTGGATGCGTGCCCGGGTGGCGCGGCGGTGCTTCTGCGAGCCCTTCGCCGGGCGCCACTCGTCGGACAGCCCCTCGTACGACTCGTCCAGCCGCCGGGCCAGCTTCTCGGCGCGCTTGCGCTCCTGCGCGTACCGGGCGCGCCAGCGGCGCAGGGCCTGGTCCTTGGCGAACCGGTACGTCGCGTACCGCGTGGCGCCGTACAGCACCGGGCGGCCGTCCATCGACGGGTCCAGGTCGAGGATCGCGGTCATCACGTCGTCCAGCAGCTGCCGGTCGTGCGTCACGATGACGACGACGCCGGGCCACTGCTGGAGCTGCGCCGTCAGGTAGTCGATGCCGCCGACGTCCAGGTGGTTGGTCGGCTCGTCCAGGAGCAGGATGTCGGCCCGCTCGGCGACGTGGCAGGCCAGCCGCGCCCGGTAGGCCTCCCCCACGCTCAGCGTGTCCAGGCGCCGCCCCGGGTCGCGCGGCGCACCGAACCGGGTCAGCGCCTCGTCCACCCGCCGGTCGACGTCCCACGCCGCGAGCCGGTCGACCGCCGCGATGGCCTCGCTCAGCGCGGTCAGGTCGCCGCTGTCGTGGTCGAACGCCTCGATCGCCTCGTCCAGCCGGGCGGCCGCGGCGCGCACGTGCCGGCCGGTCCGGCGCACGAGGTCGCCGATGGTCGAGCCCGCGGGCACGTCGAGCTCCTGCTGGACGACCGACACCGTGCCCGCGCGGCGCACCTCGCCCGCGGTGGGCAGCAGGTCGCCGGCGAGCAGCCGGAGCAGGGTGGTCTTGCCGGCGCCGTTCTCCCCGACCACGCCGACCCGGTCACCGGCCGACGCGGACAGGCCGACGCCGTCGAGGACGGGCCGACCCGGGTAGCCGAAGGTCAGCCCGTCCGCGACCAGGTGGACGTCAGCCACGCAGCGCCGCGACGACGGTGGGCAGCAGGGCGCGGAACGCCTGCCCGCGGTGCGAGATGCGGTTCTTCTCCTCCGGGGCGAGCTCCGCGCAGGTGCGGGTGCCGCCCTCGGGGACCAGGACCGGGTCGTAGCCGAAGCCGTGCTCCCCGCGCGGTGCGAGCGCGAGCGTGCCGGCCAGGTGGCCGAGCTCGACGTGCTCGGCGCCGTCCGGGGTCACCAGGGCCGCGGCGCAGGTGAACCGGGCCGCGCGGTGCTCCGGGGCGATGTCGGCGAGCTGCGCGAGCAGCAGCTCGAGGTTGGCCCGGTCGTCCCCGTGCCGGCCGGACCAGCGGGCCGAGAAGATGCCGGGCGCGCCGCCGAGCACGTCGACCGACAGGCCGGAGTCGTCGGCCACCGCGGGCAGACCCGTGTGCCGCGCGAGGGCGCGGGCCTTGATCAGCGCGTTCTCCGCGAACGTGACGCCGTCCTCGACCGGCTCCGGCGCGCCGACGTCGCGGGCACCGACCACGGAGTCCGGCTCGAGGCCGGGCAGCGCGGGCACGAGGATGGCGCGCAGCTCGCCGAGCTTGTGCGCGTTGTGCGTCGCGAGCACCAGGCGGGCGGGCCCGGTCACGCCGGCACCCCGCCGCGGACCGTGACCGGGCCGGTGGCGGGGCCGAGCGCCAGCACCTCGGCCTGCACGCGGGCGAGCTCGGTCGTGCCGACCAGCGCCAGGTCCAGCAGGGAGTCGAGCTCGGCGCGGTTGAACGGCGCGTGCTCGGCGGTGCCCTGCACCTCGACGAAGTCGCCGGACCCCGTCACCACGACGTTCATGTCCGTCTCGGCGCGCACGTCCTCGACGTAGGGCAGGTCGAGCACCGGGGCACCGTCGACGATGCCGACGCTCACGGCGGACACGGAGTCGCGCAGCACGGGCTTCCGCCCGTTCACGGAACCCTGGGCGATGCCCCACGCGACGGCGTCCGCGAGCGCCACGTACGCGCCGGTCACGGAGGCCGTGCGCGTGCCGCCGTCGGCCTGCAGCACGTCGCAGTCGAGCACGATCGTGTTCTCGCCGAGGGCGGCGACGTCGATCACGGCGCGCAGCGAGCGGCCGATCAGGCGGGAGATCTCGTGGGTGCGGCCGCCGATCTTGCCGCGCACGGACTCGCGGTCGGACCGGGTGGTCGTCGAGCGCGGCAGCATCGCGTACTCGGCGGTGACCCAGCCCTCGCCGGAGCCCTTGCGCCAGCGCGGGACGCCCGCCGTGAACGACGCGACGCACAGCACCTTGGTGCCGCCGAACTCCACGAGCACGCTGCCCTCGCCGGCGTCGAGGTACCGGCGGGTGATCGAGACGGGCCGGAGCTGGTCGGCGGCGCGGCCGTCGGCGCGCGCGGTGGTGACGGCGGAGGGGTCGGAGGTCATCCCCCGAGGGTAACGACCCGACCCGCACCCCACGGAACCGTCAGAGGTCGACGACCATCCCCGGGCGCGCCAGGTCGACCGGGCCGTCGTAGACCCCGGTGGCCTCCGCGAGGCTCGCGGAGGGGTCGTTCCACGCCACCAGGTGCGTGAGCACCAGCCGCTTCGCGCCGCCCCGCTGCGCCGCCCGGCCCGCCCGCACGCCCGTCAGGTGCACGCCGCGCGGCGCCGCCGACGTCTCGAGGTACGCCGCCTCGGCCAGCAGCACGTCGGCGCCGCGGGCCAGGTCGTCGAGCCCCGCGCACTCGTCGGTGTCCCCCGTGTACGCGAGCGTCACCGTGCGGCCGGGGTCCAGCGACGACGGGCCGGTCACCCGGAAGCCGAACGCGGGGACCGGGTGCAGCACCGGCACCGGCTCGATGGTCAGCGGGCCGACCCGCACCGGCTCGCCGGCGCGCCAGGTGCCGATCGCGAGGTGGTCGGCGGTGCTCGTCGCGGGGTCGTGGCCGGACAGCTGCGCGAGCCGGTCGCGCACCCCCTCCGGGCCGTGCAGCGGCAGCGGCTCCGCGCGCAGGCCGCGCGGGTCGTAGCGCAGCATCACGCCGAGCACCACCACGTCGGCGACGTGGTCCGCGTGCAGGTGGCTGATCGCGACCGCGTCGAGCGACGCCGGGGCCAGGTACCGCTGCAGCGGGCCGAGCGCGCCGTTGCCCAGGTCCAGCAGGACGCTCCACGTCCGGGTGCCGCCGGACCCGTCGGGGCCCTCGGCCTGGACCAGGTAGCAGGACGCGGCCGCGTCCGGCGCCGGGAACGAGCCCGCGCTGCCGACCACCACGAGCCTCATCCGCACCACTCCCCGTCGACGGGCCGTGACCCGGCGTCCGACGGCGGCCCGGAGCCATGATGCCTCGCGGCGCCCGGTCGTGGGCGGCGGTCGGGCGGCGGACCTCGGTGGCGCTCGTCACGCCGGTCCGGGCCGGGTACGGGGGGGTACAGCCGTCAGCGCAGGGCGCCGCGCTCCTCGACGTGCCGGACCTCGGGCCCGAGGAACCGCCGGGCCAGGTGCGCGAACGACTCCGGGTCGCCGGTGGCGAGGAACCGGTGCTCGGACGGGCCCGCTGCGGGGTCGCGCTCCAGGTCGTGCGCCACGAGCTGCCGGTACACGTCCTTGGCGGTCTCCTCGGCGCTCGACACGAGCGTCACGTCCTCGCCCATCACGTACGAGATGACGCCGGTCAGCAGCGGGTAGTGCGTGCAGCCGAGCACCAGGGTGTCGACGCCCGCGTCCTTCACGGGCTGCAGGTACTCCTGGGCGACGCTCAGCAGCTCGGGTCCGGACGTGACGCCCGCCTCGACGAACTCGACGAACCGCGGGCAGGCCTGCGTGGTCAGCCGCACGCCCGGCGCCACCGCGAAGGCGTCGTCGTACGCGCGGGACTCGACGGTCGCCTTGGTGCCGATGACCCCGATGTGGCCGGTGCGGGTGGCCGCGACGGCCCGGCGCGCGGCCGGCAGGATCACCTCGACCACGGGGATGCCCTTGCGCAGCGTGTACCGCTCGCGCGCATCCCGCAGCACCGCGGAGGACGCCGTGTTGCAGGCGATGACCAGCATCTTCACGCCGGCGTCGACCAGGTCGTCCATCACCTCGAGCGCGTGGGCGCGCACCGCGGCGAGCGGCTTGGGCCCGTACGGGGTGTTGAGGGTGTCGCCGATGTACAGCACCGACTCGTGGGGCAGCTGGTCGATGATCGACCGCGCGTTGGTGAGCCCGCCCACCCCGGAGTCGAAGATCCCGATGGGAGCGTCGTTCACGACCCCGAGCCTAGCCCCGGTCCCGGCGCGGGACGGTCGGGCAGGTCCGCCAGCAGGCAGGCCATGAGCGTCTCCTGCCACCAGCCGAGCGCGAGGAACACCGAGCCCAGGTACTGCCGGGCCTGCGCGGCGCTGTCGTCGGCGGCGCGGCCGCGGACCACCTCGCGCTCCAGGTCGTCGCTGGCGTGCTCGTCGGTGACGCCGAGCCGCTCGCCGAGCACCAGCCGGACGTCCGTCAGCGTGGCCGCCAGCGCGGGGCCGCGGTCGCGCGGGACGCGGACGGTCCCGGCAGCGGCGTGCCGGCTGCGGGAGCGGTGCCGCCGGCGCGACGCCTGGTGCGGCTCGGCGTCGGGCTCCGCGGCCTCGTCGGCCGGGTCGCCCGCGGTGAGCGCGTCGAACAGCTCCGCCAGCCGCTCGATCTTCTGCTGCCGCAGGTCGTCCTCCGTCAGCCGGCGGAACTCCGCCGCCACGTCGGGGTCGTCGCGCGAGGCGTCGGGCAGCAGCCGGTGCACGGCCGGGTCGTCGGGCGCCGGCAGCGGGTCCAGGCGCAGGCGCATCGCGAGGGTGCTGCCGTCGTCCGGGGTCGCGGCTCGTCCCGCCGCGCGCGCCCGGTCCTCGAGCCGCCCGCCGCCGAGCAGCTCCGCGACGTCGGCCACGACGGTGGCCAGCACCTCGCGCTCCCCCGGCTCGACCTCGGCGACCAGCGTGTCGCCCTCGCGTCGGAAGGCGCGCACCTAGGCGTCGCTCCGCTGCAGCGTGGCCCACAGGCCGTACGAGTGCATCGCCTGCACGTCCACCTCCATCTGCTCCCGGTTGCCCGCGGACACCGCCGAGCGGCCCTGCTCGTGCACCTCGCGCATCAGCTTCTCCGCCTTGGCCTCGGGGTAGCCGAAGTACGAGCGGAACACGTAGGTCACGTACGACATGAGGTTGACGGGGTCGTTCCACACGATCGTGACCCACGCGTCGGCGAGCGCGCCGTCCGTGCGGGTCGTCTCCTGCGGGGCGGTGTCGACGGGCACCCGACCACTGTAGGTGCCCGCCCCGGGTACCCGCGGCGAGGCACCGCCGCCCCGCATACGGTGTGGTCATGACCTCGAGCACCGCGCTGCTGACCGACCGCTACGAGCTCACGATGCTCCAGGCCGCCCTCGCCGACGGCACCGCCGACCGCCGCTGCGTCTTCGAGGTGTTCACCCGGCGGCTGCCGCACGGGCGCCGGTACGGCGTGCTGGCCGGCACGGGGCGCGTGCTCGAGGCGCTGGCCGGCTTCCGGTTCGGCACCGAGGAGCTCGACTGGCTGTCCCGCGAGCGCGTCGTCGACGACGCCACGCTGGCGTACCTGGCCGACTACCGCTTCACGGGCACCGTGCACGGCTACGCCGAGGGCGAGATGTTCTTCCCGCAGTCCCCCGTGCTCACGGTCGAGGGCACGTTCGCCGAGGCCGTCCTGCTCGAGACCGTCGTGCTGTCGATCCTCAACTACGACTCCGCCATCGCGTCGGCCGCGTCCCGCATGACCAGTGCCGCCATCGGCCGCCCGGTCCTGGAGATGGGGGCGCGCCGGGCCCACGAGCAGGCCGCGGTCGCCGCCGCCCGGGCCGCCGCCGTCGCCGGGTTCGCCGGCACCTCCAACCTGGAGGCGGGGCGCCGCTACGGGCTGCCGACGATCGGCACCGCCGCACACGCGTTCACGCTGCTGCACGACGACGAGGAGGCGGCGTTCGCCGCGCAGGTCGCCTCCTCCGGCGCGGGCACCACGCTGCTGGTCGACACCTACGACGTCCGCCGCGGCGTCGAGCGTGCCGTCGCCGCGGCCGGACCCGGGCTGGGGGCGGTCCGGCTGGACTCCGGCGACCTCGGCGTCCTCGCGCAGGAGGTGCGCGCGCAGCTGAACGAGCTCGGCGCGCACGGCACCAAGATCGTCGTGACGTCGGACCTGGACGAGTACGCGATCGCCGCGCTCGCCGTCGCACCGGTCGACTCCTACGGCGTGGGCACGTCGCTGGTGACCGGCTCCGGCGCACCGACCTGCGGGATGGTCTACAAGCTGGTGGCGCGCGAGGGCGCCGACGGCGTGCTGGCCCCCGTCGCCAAGGCCTCGGTCGCCAAGGGGTCCGTCGGCGGCCGCAAGACCGCGGCCCGACGGCTGGACGACGCCGGGCGCGCCGTCGAGGAGGTCGTCGTCTCCGGCGCCGACGACGCGGTGCGGACCTGGACCCCCGGCACCGACGACCTGCGCGCGCTCGTCGTGCCGCTGGTCGTCGACGGGGAGGTGCAGCCCGGCTGGACCGGCCCCGAGGGCGTGCGCGCCGCCACGGCCCGGCACGCGGCGTCCCGCGAGGAGCTCCCCCGCGGCGCCCGCCGCCTCTCCGCCGACGAGGCCGCCCTCCCCACGGTGACCCTGACGGTCTGACCGCGCGGCAACGAGGTCGTCACTCCTGCCCGAGGTCGTCAGTCCTGCGGGGCGACCTCGTGCACGCGGACGACCTCGCCGGCCCTCCGGCGCGTGCCCGGCCCCGGACGCGACGGCGCCCGCGCTCCCCGAGGGGGGCGCGGGCGCCGTCGTGACGGTGGGGGCAGACGCTAGACGCGCGCCTTGCCCCGACGCAGCAGGCCGAGGATCAGGCTCACCACGAGCACCGCGATCCCCACCCAGAGGAGGATCTTGGCGGCCTCGACGGCCACACCCACAACGAGCAGCACGACACCGATGATGATGAGGATCAGCCACGCGGGCATCTGACGGCTCCCTTCGTCCCCCTGCACGACGAGGTCTCACCGGCGTTGACCGGTGAACCTCCTGTTCACAGCGATGACACTGGCAGGGATTCGCCGGTTCGGCACGTCGAACGCTCCGGTTGCGGGGGCGGCGCGACCTGGTATCGCGACGCGCTGACCTGCAGCGACGCCGGGGTCAGCGCTTGCCGACGAACCAGCCGCGGAGCATCGCCACCCGGGCCTCCAGCTGCGCCGGGTCCGCGAGCGCGACCTCCGGGCCCCCGCAGCGGCGGCGCAGCTCGGTGTGCACCGCGCCGTGCGGCTGCCCGCTCTTGCGCGCCCACGCGCCGACCAGCTGCGCGAGCTCCTTGCGCAGCTCGGCCTGCTTGCGGTGGTCCATCTCGGCGCGGTCCTCGACGGCCTGCGCCTTCGTCCTGCGCGCGCTCTGCTGGCTGGCCTGGCGCTGCCGGAGCAGCGTCGTCACCTGGTCGGGGTCGAGCAGGCCGGGCAGTCCGAGGAAGTCCAGCTCCTCGTCCGAGCCCACGTCGCCGCCGGTGCCGAACTCGCCGCCGTCGAAGAGCACGCGGTCGAACGACGCCTGCGCCTCGAGCGCCTCGAAGGTGCCCTGCAGCGCGTCGGAGCCCTTCTCGGCCCGGTTCGCCTGCGCGACGAGCGCGTCCTCGGGGTTGTAGCCCTCGCCCTGCTCCTCGGCCGTCAACGGGCGGTCCAGGGCGTGGTCCCGCTCGACCTCCAGCGCGTTCGCGAGCGCCAGCAGCGGAGCGACGCTCGGCAGGAACACCGACGCCGTCTCCCCGCGCTTGCGCGCCCGCACGAACCGGCCGATGGCCTGCGCGAAGAACAGCGGCGTGGCGGCGCTCGTGGCGTACACGCCGACCGCGAGCCGCGGGACGTCGACGCCCTCGGACACCATGCGCACCGCGACCAGCCAGCGGTCGTCGGAGGCGGAGAACTCGTCGATGCGGGCGCTGGCACCGTCGTCGTCGGACAGCACGACCGTCGGCGACCTCCCCGTGAGGCGCGCGAGGTGCCCGGCGTAGGCGCGGGCGTCGGTCTGGTCGGTCGCGATGACCATCGCCCCGGCGTCCGGCACCGTGCGGCGGACCTCGGTCAGGCGGCGGTCCGCGGCGGCGAGCACCGACGGGATCCACTCGCCGTCCGGGTTCAGCGCCGTGCGCCACGCCTGCGCGGTCATGTCCTTGGTCAGCGGCTCGCCGAGGCGTGCGCTGACCTCGTCGCCGGCCTTGGTCCGCCAGCGCATCGACCCCGAGTACGTGAGGAACAGCACCGGGCGCACCACGTGGTCCCGCAGCGCCTCCGAGTAGCCGTACGTGTAGTCGGCCCTGCTGCGGCGGATGCCGTCGGGGCCGCGCTCGTACTCGACGAACGGGATCTGCGCCGTGTCGGAGCGGAACGGGGTGCCCGTCAGCGACAGCCGGCGGGTCGCGCCCTCGAAGGCGTCGCGGACCGCGTCGCCCCAGGACAGCGCGTCACCGCCGTGGTGCACCTCGTCGAGGATGACGAGCGTCGGCGCCGCCGTGGTGCGCGCGGCGTGCAGCGCCGGCTTGGCCGCGACACCCGCGTACGTGAGCGCCACGCCGTCGAACCCGTGGCCGTGCCGTCCCTGCGCGTTCTTGAAGTTCGGGTCGAGCTTGATGCCCACGCGCGCGGCCGCGTCGGCCCACTGGTGCTTGAGGTGCTCGGTCGGCGCCACGACGGTCACCCGGCGCACGATGCCGGCCTGCAGCAGCTCCGTGGCGATCCGCAGCGCGAACGTCGTCTTGCCGGCGCCCGGGGTCGCCACCGCGAGGAAGTCCCGCGGCGCGGTGGACAGGTACTGCTCGAGGGCCGCCGCCTGCCAGGCGCGCAGCTTCCCCGCCGTCCCCCAGGGCGCACGCCCGGGGAACGCCGGCGGCAGCTGCGATGCGGCCGACGTGGAGGCGTGCGTGGCGGGTGCGGACGACGGGCGTTCCGCGGCGGTCACTGTCCGCCGGAGGAGTCGCCGGACCCCTTGCCGCGGCCGAAGCCCCAGCGGCGCCCGCCGGAGCCCTTGCCCGAGTCCCCGTCGCCGCCGTCCTGCGGCTCACGCAGACCCTCGAAGATCTCCTTGCACACCGGGCAGACCGGGAACTTGTTCGGGTCGCGGCCCGGCACCCAGACCTTCCCGCAGAGCGCGACCACGGGCTTGCCGGACATCGCCGACTCCATGATCTTCTCCTTGCGCACGTAGTGCGCGAAGCGCTCGTGGTCGCCCGGCTCGGCGAGCTGCTCCTCGGGCCGCTCCAGCAGCCCGGTTCCGGCGCCGGTGCTGGGGTCCGAGAGCCGGTCCGGCTCGGGGCTCGGCGGCAGGGGCTCACTCATGCCGACCATCGTACGTCCCCCCTCCGACGCCCACCCCGCCGCTCCTCGCCGCCGCTCCGCGTTGGCTCGGCGAGGTCGAGGGTCTGGCCGGCGACCCAGCCTAAGAACCCTCGACCTCGCCGCAGACGCTCGACCTCGTCACCGACGCGCGCCGGCGAGCGCGCGAGCCACTCGGGCCACGAGCGCCTCCGGGCGACTCAGCTCATCCCATGTGACGCGGATGACGCGCCACCCCTCGTCCTCGATCGCGTCCTGCCGCTGCTTCTCGGCGAAGACCACCTCGGCCGCTGTGCTGCCGAAGGCACCGGAGTACTTGACGAAGCCGTCGAACTCGAGGCCGAGGCGCTGCGTCCGCCAGCCGAGGTCGAGCCGGAACGTCCCGCGGTGCGTGACGACCGGGACCTGGGGCTCCGGCACGGCGATGCCGGACGTGCTGAGCACCTGGCGCACCAGAGTCTCGCCCGGGGACTCCGCACGGCCGTCCGCGAGCGCCAGCGTGGTCCGCGCCCGGCGCACGCCCCGGGCACCTGCCCGCGCGACGAGCAGCCGGTCGATCGTCGCGGGGTCGGCGCCCAGCCGCAGACCCGAGTCGGCGATCACCAGCGCCCGGTCGGGCGGGAGCATCGCCGCGCAGTCGACCAGCGTCCGTTCCAGGCTCGTGACCGGCAGGCCGTGCACGACGCCGCGCTGATCGAGCGGCACTCCGCCGTGGTGCCGCACGAGCAGCTCCCTGCCGCGTCGGGCGGGTCGGCCCTCCTGCGTCAGATGGACTGCGCCGGAGAGCCGGACGGTGTCGCACCCCCAGATGACGGCCGCGGACTCGTGGCTGAACCAGTGGTCGACCGCCAGCTGGGCCTGCACCGCGGCGATGCGGGCGAGAACCCGACGGCGGGCGTCCCGGCCGCGACCCTGCGACGGCACGACCGGCAGGTAGGCGCCCCACCGCACCCGCTCGACCGACCCGGTGGCACGTGACCGTGCCAGCTCCGACGGGTCGCTCTCACGCGCCAGGATCACCGCGTCCTCGCGCCCACCACCACCCGGCCCGCTCATCCCCCGAGCATCCCGCGCGCCCTCGCCCGAAACGCCCCCCGCTCGACATCTGTGGACAGCCGCCGCCGAGGTCGAGCGTTTGCGCGACTCGGCCGCTCCAGAAGTCTCGACCTCGCGCTGAACCCTCGACCTCGCCGGGGCGCGGCTGCCGCAGCCGCTAGATGCCCTGCCAGGCGGGCTTGGCGGCGTAGGTCTCGCGGTAGTAGGCGGCCAGCTGGAGGCGGCTGGCCGCGGCCTCGTCGACCAGGACCGTGGCGTGCGGGTGGTGCTGCAGGACCGTGCCGGGCCACATGGCGCTGACCGGGCCCTCGACGACCTGGTGCACGGCCTCGGCCTTGTGCTTGCCGGTGGCGAGCAGCAGCACGTGCCGCGCGGACATGATCGTCGCGAGCCCCTGGGTGAGGCAGTGCGTCGGCACCTGGGCGACGTCGCCGCCGAAGAAGCGGGCGTTGTCCTCGCGGGTCTGCCGGGTGAGCGTCTTGATCCGGGTGCGGGACGCCAGCGACGAGCCGGGCTCGTTGAAGGCGATGTGGCCGTCGGTGCCGACGCCGAGGATCTGCACGTCCACGCCGCCGGCGTCGGCGATGGCCGCCTCGTACGCCGCGCACGCCGCGGGGAGGTCCGGCGCGAGCCCGTCGGGGCCGTGCACGTCGGCGGGGTCGATGTCGACGCGGGAGGCGAACTCCTTCTCGATGACGTTCCGGTACCGCTCGGGGTGCTCGGCGGGCAGGCCGACGTACTCGTCGAGCATGAAGGCCCGCACGCCGGCGAAGGACAGCCCGTCCTCGGTGTGCCGGCGCGCCAGCTCGTCGTACACGGCGAGCGGGCTGGAGCCCGTGGCGACGCCGAGCACCGCGTGCCCGCCCTCGGCGGCGCGGGCGCGGAGCACGCGCTCGATGGTTCCCGCGGCGAGCCGGGCCAGCTCGGGCCCGGGCGCGATGACGACCTCCATCAGGACTCCTTCCGTCCGACCAGCGCGGCGCCCACGGCACCCACCGGCACTCCACGCGGGGCGAGGGAGACCCGCTCCGCCATGTGCATGGCCGCCAGGAACGCCGAGTCCCGGGCCGACCGGTCCAGCTGGTCGCGCACGACCTCGAGCAGCGGGTCGCCCAGCTCGCTCACCCCGCCGCCGATCACCACGTGCGCGACGTCCGTGCTGAGCAGGAGCACCCGCACGGCCGCGGCGACGGCGTCGGCGAACACCTCGCGGACCGCCACCGCTGCAGTGTCCCCCGCCGCGGCCGCCTCGAACAGTGCCACGGGGGCGGGGCGGTCGGGCGGGTCGAACGGCCCGGGCCACGCCGCGACCAGCGCGCTGCCGGACGCGTACTGCTCCAGGCACCCGCGCTGCCCGCAGGGGCAGGGCAGCCCGCCGGCGACGTGCACCAGGTGGCCGATCTCCCCCGCGACCCCGCTCGCGCCGCGCCGCAGCCGGCCGTCGAGGACGAGCCCCGCGGCGAGCCCGGTGCCGAGGGCGAGGAACGCGAGGTCGGGCTCGGGGTCGGGCAGCAGGTGCGCGACGCCGAGCGCGGCGACGTTGAGGTCGTTCTCGAGCCGCACGGGCACGCCGCCCAGCGCCGCCGAGACGTCGTCGGCCAGCGCGACGCCGGCCTCGATGCCCAGGTTGACGGCGTGCTCGACGCGCCCGGCCACGGGGTCGACGATGCCGGGCAGCCCGATCCCGACCCCGACGAGGTCGTCCCGCCCGAGGCCCGCGTCCGCGAGCAGGCGACGCACCGCCTCGGCCGCCGTGGCGGCGACCGCGGGCCCGCCCGGCTGCGACGGGAGCCGCAGGCCGGGGCCGTGGGTGCCGTCGGGCGCGACCAGCACGCCCAGCGTCTTGGTCCCGCCGACGTCCAGCCCGACCGACCAGCCGGGCCGCTCGGACCTGCCGGGCCGCGACGGCCGCGCGGGCGCAGCAGGGTCGACCAGCCCGCCCGCGCCCTCGCGCGGCCAGGTCATCACCTCGTCCACGTCAGCCCTTCACCGCTCCGGACACCAGCCCCGACGTCATCCTGCCCTGCACCAGCAGGAAGAACACGATCACGGGCACGGCGATCAGGGTGGACGCGGCCATGACCTCGCCCCAGTCGACCCCGCGGTTCGCGGACGCCGCCAGGAACGAGCGCAGCCACAGGGGCAGCGTGCGGGCCGACTCGGCAGGCAGCGCGACCAGCGCCACCGTGAACTCGTTCCAGGCCTGCAGGAACGCGTACACCCCGGACGCGACCAGGCCCGGGGCCAGCAGCGGGAAGGTGATCCGGATGAACGCCATCGTGCGGCTGAGCCCGTCGACCATCGCGGCCTCCTCGAGCTCGATCGGCACGCCGGCGACGAACCCGCGGAGCATCCAGATCGTGAACGGGACGACGGCGGCGGTGTAGAGGATCGAGACGCCGACGACGCTGTTCAGCAGGTTCACCGAGGAGAGCATCTTGTACTGCGCGATGAACAGGCCCTCGGCGGGCAGCATCTGCACGAACAGCACGGCGATGATGAACGTCAGGCGGCCGCGGAACCGGAACCGGCTGATCGCGAGCGCCCCGAAGAACGCGAGCACGAGCACGGCCAGCACGGTGACCAGCGTGATCGCGAGGCTCATCTGCAGCGCGCCGGTGAAGCCGGAGCCGTCGAGCACGGCGCGGTAGTTCGCGAGCGTCGCCCCGGTGGGCAGGAACGACGGGGTGGCGGACCGCAGCCGGGTGCTGGGCAGCAGCGACGACAGGACCATCCAGTAGACGGGGAACGCCCAGACGACCGCGACGACCACGGCGAGCAGGCCGAGCAGGGCCCGGCGGAGGCGCCGCGCGGTGCGGCCACCGGCGGCCTGCTGCCGGGAGGCGGGCGGGACCGGGGCGGCAGGGGTGCCGGCCCGCGCGGGCTGCGCGGCGACCGGCCCGCGCGACGGGGACGTGGTGGCGCTCACGCGTCCTCCTTCAGCAGGTTGCGGACGTAGGGCCAGCTCAGCAGCACGGTGAGCGCCAGCACGAAGATCGACACCGCCGCGGCTCCGGCGAAGTCCTGCCGGCCGATGCCGATCTCGTAGATGAAGTTGCCCAGCAGGTTGGTCTCGCCGACGGGCGCGCCGCCGTCCTGCAGCAGCTTGATCTGCGCGAACACCCGCAGGTCCCAGATGATCTGCAGCAGCAGCACGATGGACAGCACCGGCCGGACGAGCGGCAGCGTGATGTGCCAGAGGATGCGGGCGGGGCCGGCGCCGTCGATGCGGGCGGCCTCCAGGACCTCGTCGGACACCTGGGTCAGCGCGGCGTACATCGACAGCGCGACGAACGGCACGGACATCCAGACGATGATCACGGTCGCGACGAAGAAGAACGAGAGCGGCTGGGCGAGCCAGGTGTGGCCGCTGTACTGGTCGAACCCGAGCTGGACGAGCAGCCAGTTGACGACCCCGGTGCGCCAGTCGAACAGCCACTTGAAGACCGTGACGGCGGCGACCATCGGCATCGCCCAGGCGAGCAGCAGCGCGACCTGCAGCACCACCCGGACCACGGGGTGCACCGCCTTCATCAGCAGGGCGAGCAGCGTCCCGATGCCGACGGTGGCGAACGCGTTCACGAGGCAGAAGGCGACCGAGCGGACGACGACGGCCCACAGACCGTCGTCGGTGAAGATGCGCGCGTAGTTGTCGAGGCCGACGAAGGTCGGGGGCTGGCCGAACTGCTGGGCCAGGCCGAACTCCTGCATCGACGTGACGACCTGCCAGTAGAGCGGGTAGCCGAGGCCGGCGACCAGCGCCGCGACGGCCGGGACCAGCAGCAGGTACGGGGTGAGGCGGGGGCCGCGCCGCCGCCGGGGCGGGGTGCGGTCCGGGTGGGCCGCCGGGGGCGCGGTGGGCGCCGCGGTCGTGGTCATGCGGTTCTCCTCAGGGGCGACGAGCCGGACCCGGTCCCGGCCGCGGGGCGCGCACGCCCCGCGGCCGGGACGAGGTCACTGGCCGTTGAGCATCGGCGTGATGCGCTCGTCGTACTGCGCGGCGAGCTCGGTCACGTCGCCGCCCTCGGCGATCGCCTGGAACAGCTCCTCGTAGACGAACGCGCCCTCGACGGCCGCCCAGCCCGGCGCCGCCGGGGTGAGCTTGGAGGCCGCGGCGGTCTCGATCATCGTGGTGGCGAACTTGTCGTCGCCGAGCGAGCTGACGTACTGCGAGTTGGCCGGGCCGAGCCCGTTCTCGCCGAGCATCGTCTGGTACTCCTCGGAGAAGATGATCCGCAGCAGGTTCTCGGAGAGCTCCGGGTGCTGGGACTGCGCCGAGATGGCGATGTTCGAGCCGCCCGCGAACACCGGCGCGATGCCGCCGTCCACGCCGGGCAGGGCGAAGATGTCGAACTTGGCCTCGTCGACCATGCCGTCGCGGACCTCCTCGCCCTCGTCGTTCGTGGTGAGGTCACCGATCGACCAGCGGGCCCAGCCCGGGGACATGATCGTCGCCGCGGCCGGGGCCGCGCCGTCCGTGCCGTCGTTCAGGAAGTCCCAGTACGCGACGTCCCGCTCGGTGGCGGGCACGTTGGACGCGCCCTGGTAGACGGCCTGCCACTGCTCGAGGCCGGCGATCGTGTTCGGGTCGGACAGCGTGGAGGTCCACTCGCCGCCGTCCTCCGTGGCCAGCTCCCCGCCGTTGGCGAAGACCCACGAGATGCCGTTGCGCCAGTCCTGGCCGCCCATCGCGAAGCCCGACTGCGCGTCGGTCGTCAGCTGGGTCACGGACTCGCCGAACTCCGCGAGGGTCGTCGGCTTCTCCAGGCCCGCCGCCGACCAGATGTCGGGCCGGTAGAACATGTAGCGCGAGCCGAAGTAGTACGGGAGCGCGTAGTTCTTGCCCTCGGACTCCCCGACCTCGACGAACGACGGCAGCAGGTCGTCGCCGCCGAGCTCGTCGTACAGCGGGGTCAGGTCGCGGAACGCGCCGATGGTGGTGAACGTCGGCGACTGCGTGTTGCCGATCTCGACGACGTCCGGGGTGTTCTCCGCGTCGGGCAGGGCGGTGGTCAGCTTGGTGACCACGTCGTTCCAGTCCTGCTCCTCGATGACGAGGGTCGACCCGGGGTTCTCCTCCTCGAAGGTCGTCTTGAGGTAGTCGCGCAGCTCGTCGGGCGTGTCCGCCCCGTTGAGCCACAGCGTGATCTCGGCGGCCTCGGCGGTGCCGTCCGAGCTGGTCCCGCTGTCGTCGTCGCCCGACGAGCAGGCGGTCAGCGCGAGCGCCGCCGCCACACCGACGGCTGCCATCCGTACGATCTTCACGTTGGTGTTCCTCCCTGATGCGCGGCGAGGCCGGAAGGCGTCGCCGGGGGTGTGAGTACCGGCACTGCAAGCGGTCGGCTCGGGGTCGTCACGTGACCCCGAGCTGACCGGACAGCACGAGGGCCGCGGCGCCCGAGAGCGCCCCGTCCTCGTCCAGCGATCCCATCCGCAGCACCAGGTCCTGCCCCAGCAGGGGCAGGGTCCGGGCCCGGACGGTGGCCAGCGCCTCGGCTCTGAGAGCGCCGCCCAGCAGCTCCGGGGGGCCGGAGAGCAGGACCTCGGCCAGGTTGAGCGCACTGACGACGGGAGCGAGGGCGAGCCCCAGCTTCCGTCCGACCGACGCGAGCTCCGCGTCGGACTCCTCGGGGGTGCGGCCGGCGGTGGCGCGGCGCAGCGCGGGCAGGGAGAGCAGCGTCTCCAGGCAGCCGGCGCGCCCGCACGCGCACGGCAGGGGCTGGGGGTCTCCGGCGCGGACGTCGCGGTCGTCGACGACGGTGACGTGGCCGATCTCCCCGGCGGCGTGCGCGCGGCCGGCGACCAGCGCGCCGTCCAGCACGATCCCGGCGCCGACGCCCTGCCCGACGGTGACGACCATCAGCCCGGCGCCGGACGCCCCGCCGTAGGTGTACTCCCCCAGCGCGTGGGTGTTGGCGTCGTTCGCGACCTGGACCGGCACGCGCAGGCGCTCGGTGAGGCGCGCGGCGAGCGGCAGGTCGTACCAGCCGCGGTTCGGGGCGGCGATGACGACGCCCGCGGAGTCGATGACGCCGGGCGACCCGATGCCGACGCCGACCACGGGCCGGTCCGCGGCGGCGAGCAGCTCGCGGCACAGGTCCTCGAGCACCTCGACGGCGGCGTCCCCGGTGCGACCGTCGAGCGACACCGTGCGGCGGGCGACGACGACGCCGGTCAGCGTCATCACGGCCCCGCGCAGGCTGGCGTCGTCCGCGAGGTCGACGGCGACGACGTGGAACTCCTCCGTGCGCATCCCGACCAGCGTCGCGGGCTTGCCGACGCGCCCCTCGGGGCGGATGCCGAGCTCCTCCGCGAGGCCCTCGGAGATCAGCACCGACACGAGGTCGGAGACCGTCACGCGGGTGAGGCCGGTGGCGCGGGCCAGGTCGGCGCGCGAGGACGGCCCCTGGTGGAACAGGGCCTGGAGGACCATCGCGCGGTTGTGCGCTCGGGCGTGCTCCGGGAGGACCTTCGCGGTCGGCCGGAGGGTCCGGCCCACCCCGCGCAGCGACGGACCCGACGCCCGGGGCGCCTGCGTGGTCGTCGCACCGGAGGTCGTCATGTTTGTTAGTAGACCTTCCTTACTAATCGCGGTCAAGACGTTCGTGTGACCGTGACCACATCGTGACCGCGCGTTCACCGCGCCGACACGCGCCTCCGCGGACCCGGGAATGCCACCGTGCACCGGGTCCTTGCACCGGCATGGAGCTCGGTCTGTACACATTCGGCGACGTCCACCCCGACCCCGTGTCCGGGGCGCGCACCTCCCCTGCGCAGCGGCTGCGGGAGGTCCTCGAGCGGGTACGGCTCGCCGAGCAGGTCGGCCTCGACCACGTCGGGATCGGCGAGCACCACCGGCCGGACTACGCGATCTCCTCCCCCGCCACGGTGATCGCGGCGGCGCTGGCGCAGACGTCGCGGATCAGCATCGGCAGCGCCGTGACCGTGCTCTCGACCGAGGACCCCGTCCGCGTCTACCAGCAGTTCGCGACGATGGACCTGCTGTCGGAGGGCCGCGTCGAGCTGCTCGCCGGCCGCGGGTCGTTCATCGAGTCCTACCCGCTGTTCGGCGCCTCCCTCGACGACTACGACGAGCTGTTCGACGAGAAGATCCGTCTGCTGCTGCGGATCGACCGCGGCAACCCGGTCACCTGGTCCGGCCGGTTCCGGCCGTCGCTGCACGCCGCCGAGGTGCTGCCGCGCCCCTTCGACAAGCCCGGGCTCGGCGAGCACCTGCGGATCGCCGTCGCCACCGGCGGCAACCCCGCGTCGTCCGAGCGCGCCGGACGCCTCGGGCTGCCGGTGTCCTACGCGATCATCGGCGGCCGGCCCGCGGACTTCGCCGGGCTCGCCCGGCTGTACCGCCGCGCGCACGAGGAGGCCGGCCACGACGCCGCCACCCGGCGCGTCGAGGTCGCGGGGATGGGCTTCGTCGCCGACGACGGCCGCGCCGCGCGGGACTTCTTCTTCCCGTACTGGCTCGACTCGATGCGCCGGATCGCCGCCGAGCGCGGGTTCGCGATCCCGAACCGGATCGCGTTCGAGAGCCAGTCCGCGAAGGGGGGCGCGTACTTCGTCGGGGCGCCGGAGGAGATCGCGGAGCGCATCGTCGCGCTGCACGGGGTGCTGGGGCACGACCGGCAGATCTTCCAGATGGACCTGAGCGGGGTCCCGCAGCGGGAGAGCCTGCGCTCGATCGAGCTGCTGGGCACCCGGGTGGCGCCGCTGGTGCGCGAGGCGCTGGGCGAGGACGCGGTGACCCGGTCGGACGGCTGAGCCCAGGGGCTCCCCGCCTTCCCCGACCGACTGGCCCCTGACGTCCCCGCTCTGCGGCGGGGACGTCAGGGGCGGTGCGCCGAGCGCGTCAGGGCTCGCGATCCGCGCCGGCCGGGCCCGACAGCCTGTCGCGGTCCGCCAGACGTCGACGGGCCCGGACGTGGACGACTCCTGCGACGGTGAAGGGCCCGACGAGCAGCGCGGCCGACCCGAGGAAGATCCGGGCGAAGGTGGCGCCGGGCGTGGACGAGCTCAGTGCCGACACACCGCGGCACCGATCAGCAGAGCGGCGCTAGCGGCGACGAGCGCTCGGACGGGGTGCCGCAGCTCTAGCTGACGCACTTGTACCCGAGCACGAGCGCTGCTCCGGATCGATCACGAACTCTCATCACAGGTCTCCCTCGTCGTTGAGTCGAACGGACGACGAGGACGGTAGGAACCACCGGCGGGCGCGAGTGGGACCTTCTCCCCTGGTCGGCCGGGCCGTGGATCGCAGGACGCGGCTCTGCACGCATCGCTGCTGCCCACGATGAGTGGGTCCGGTCGGAGCGATCGAGTGCTGCCCTGAGTGCCGGCACGCCGCACGAGCCAGCACAGCGGCGGCGTCCGCCTGAGGGGTGCGCCGCCGGCTCAGCGCCGCGGGGCCCAGCCCAGGGCACCCGGGTGCCGGACCGACTCCGTCGCCCAGCGGGTGCCCACGCGCAGCGCGTCCCCGATCGACGCGCCCCGGGCCAGCTCCGCCGCGAGCGCCCCGTGCAGCACGTCGCCCGCGCCGAGCGTGTCGACGACCTCGTCGGACGGCACCGTCGCGACCTCGACCCGGCCCTCCGCCCCGTCGCGCTCGAGGTAGCGCAGCGCGCCGCCGCCGGCCGACCGGGCCGCGGACGCCACCGGCCAGCGCGCCGCGAGGGCCGTCAGCACGTCGCCCTCCGCGTCCGGCAGCCGGAAGTCCGCCGAGAGCACCGCGTGGTCCACGTGCGCGAGCAGGTCGCCGAGCCCGGGCTTCCACGAGCCGCCGTCCAGCGCGACCGGGATCCCGGCGGCCCGCGCGGCCTCGGCCACCGGCACGGCCGCGCCGAGGTGGTGGCCGTCGACCAGCACGGCGGTCGCCCCGGCCAGCGCGTCGCCGTCGAGGGCCGCACGCGCCGCCGCGCCGAGGTCGGGCGTCCCGGTCCCGTTCACCGACACGACAGCCCGCTCCCCCGTCGCCCGGGTGACGAGCACCGTCGACACCGGTGGCGTCGCGGTGGTCCCCGCGGCCAGGTCCACGACCTCGACACCGGCGGCGCGCAGCCCGGCGCGCACCAGGTCAGCCACCGGTCCGGCGCCGATCGCGGTCACCAGCCGGGCGGGCACGCCCAGCGCGACGGCCGTCGCCGCGGCGTTCGCGGCGGGTCCGCCGAACCGCACGTCGAGCCCGTCGGCGACCACCTTCTGGTCCGGGCCGGGGATCGCGTCGAGGGTCTGCACGACGTCGAGCGTCACGAGGCCGCAGCAGACCAGCACCGGGGAGAACACCCGACCATCCTGCCGGTACCGACGTCCTGCTCGCGGCAGCCCCGGACGTGGATACGGTGTCACCTGTTGGTTCTGCTTCCGAGAGGGACTCCCCGTGACTGCACCCGTCGACGCCACCACCACCGGCGCCTGGACCGCCCTGACCGCGCACCGCGACGCGCTCACCCCCGACCTGCGGGGCTGGTTCGACGCCGACCCCGGCCGGGCCGAGCGGCTGACCCACCAGCTGGCCGACCTGACCGTCGACCTGTCCAAGAACCTGGTGACGGACGAGACGCTGCCGCTGCTGGTCGCGCTGGCCGAGCAGGTCGACCTGCAGGGCCGCCTGGCCGCGATGTTCGCCGGCGAGCACATCAACGTCACCGAGGACCGCGCCGTGCTGCACACCGCGCTGCGCCGCCCCGCGGACGCCGAGCCGGCGCTGGTCGTCGACGGCCAGGACGTGGACGCCGACGTGCAGGAGGTGCTCGCGAAGGTCGCCGCGTTCGCCGACAAGGTGCGCTCCGGCGAGTGGACCGGCGTCACCGGCGAGCGCGTGCGCACCGTGGTGAACATCGGCATCGGCGGCTCCGACCTCGGGCCGGTCATGGCGTACGAGGCGCTCAAGCCGTACGTCCAGGACGGCCTCGAGGTGCGGTTCGTGTCGAACATCGACCCGACGGACATCGCCGAGAAGACGAAGGACCTCGACCCGACGACGACGCTGTTCATCGTCGCGTCCAAGACGTTCGGCACGCTCGAGACGCTGACCAACGCGCGGCTGGCCCGCGACTGGCTGTGGCGGGGCCTCGTCGCCGCCGGCGCCATCGAGGACACCGAGGACGCCCGCACCGGCGCCGTCGCGAAGCACTTCGTCGCCGTGTCGACCGCGCTGGACAAGGTCGCCGCGTTCGGCATCGACCCGGAGAACGCGTTCGGCTTCTGGGACTGGGTCGGCGGCCGCTACTCCGTCGACTCCGCGATCGGCACCTCGCTCGCCGTCGCGATCGGCCCGGACGCCTTCGGCGAGCTCCTCGAGGGCTTCCACGCCGTCGACGAGCACGTCCGCAGCACCCCGCTCGACCAGAACGTGCCGGTGCTGATGGGCCTGCTCAACGTCTGGTACGTCAACTTCCTCGACGCGCACACGCACGCCGTGCTGCCCTACGCGCAGTACCTGCACCGGTTCCCGGCGTACCTGCAGCAGCTGACCATGGAGTCGAACGGCAAGTCGGTCCGCTGGGACGGCACCCCCGTCACCACCGAGACCGGCGAGGTGTTCTGGGGCGAGCCGGGCACGAACGGCCAGCACGCGTTCTACCAGCTGATCCACCAGGGCACGCGGCTGATCCCGGCGGACTTCATCGCCGTGGCCAACCCGGCGCACCCGCTGTCCGACGGCGGCACCGACGTGCACGGGCTGTTCCTGGCCAACTTCTTCGCGCAGACCAAGGCGCTGGCGTTCGGCAAGACCGCCGACGAGGTCCGCGCCGAGGGCACGGCCGAGGACATCGTCCCCGCCCGGGTGTTCAGCGGGAACCGCCCGACCACGTCGATCCTCGCGCCGGCGCTGACCCCGTCGGTGCTCGGCCAGCTGATCGCGCTCTACGAGCACATCACCTTCGTCGAGGGCGTCGTCTGGGGCATCGACTCCTTCGACCAGTGGGGTGTCGAGCTCGGCAAGAAGCTCGCCCTCGAGATCGCTCCGGCGGTCCAGGGCGACGCCGACGCGCTCGCCGGGCAGGACCCGTCGACCCGGTCGCTGATCGCGAAGTACCTGGAGCTGCGCGGCTGACGGCCGACCCCTCCTGCACGCCCGGACGGGCCCGCGCGACCAGACGGTCGCGCGGGCCCGTCCGTGCACCCGGTCCCGTCCGTGCACCCGGTCCCGTCCGCGCGCCCGGTCCCGTCCGCGCGCCCGCGCCGTCGAGGGTGCACGAACTCACGGACAGATCGCCCCTATCGCGCGAGTTCCTGCACCCTCGACGCGCGCGGCAGCGCAGCAGCGCGCAGCAGCGCGGCAGCGCGCAGCAGCGCGGCAGCGCGCAGGCGCGCGCGGCCCCGGCTCAGCCCCAGCGGCCGAGGCGCTGGGCCAGGAGCGCGAGCGCCACCGGCCCCGCCGTCGACGTCCGGAGCACGTGCGGGCCGAGCCGCACGGTCACCGCGCCGGCCTCGACCAGGGCGTCGACCTCGCGCGCGGAGATCCCGCCCTCGGGCCCGACGACGACGAGCACGTCGGCCGGCGTGCCGGCCGCGGGCAGCGCCGCCTCGGCGAGCGGGACGGTCGCCTCCTCGTGCAGGACGAGCACCGCGCCCCCGGCCTCGACGACCTCCCGGGCGCGCCGCACCAGGGCGTTCCCGTCGGCCGCGAGCGACACCTCCGGGACGTGCGCCCGCCGGGCCTGCTTGGCGGCGGCCCGGACCGTCCCGAGCCAGCGCGCGCGGCTCTTGGCCGCCCGGTCGCCGCGCCACACCACGATGGACCGCTCGGCCTGCCAGGGCACGACGGCGTCGGCCCCGACCTCGGTCGCGGCCTCGATGGCCATCTCGTCGCGGTCGCCCTTGGCCAGCGCCTGCACCAGCACGAGCCGCGGGGCGGGCACCGGCTCGACGACGACCTCGCGCACGCGCAGGTGCACGCCGTCGGGCCCGACGGCCTCGATCTCCCCGACCAGCCGGGTGCCGGCGCAGTCGACGACGTCGACCCGCTCCCCCGGAGCCCGGCGCTGCACGACGCCGGCGTGCCGGCCCTCGGTGCCGTCGAGCAGGTACGAGCCCCCGACGACGGCCGCGTCCAGCGCGCCCGGCTCCGCCAGGAAGACCGGTGCGGTCACCTCAGCGCCCGGAGAGCTTGTCGCGCAGCTTGGCGAACACGCCGCCGCCGGACGCCGACAGGCGCGCGTCGGGGCGCTCCTCCTCGCGCAGCACGGCGAGCTGGCGCAGCAGCTCGGTCTGCTGCTCGTCCAGCTGCGTGGGGACCTGGACGTCGACGTGCACGTGCAGGTCGCCGCGGCCGCCGGCGTGCAGGTGGCCGACGCCGAGCCCGCGGAGCGTGACGACCTGGGCCGGCTGGGTGCCGGGGCGCAGGTCGACCTCCTGCGGGCCGTCGAGGGTGTCCAGCGTGAGCACGGTGCCCAGCGCGGCGGCGGTCATCGGGACCGGCAGCGTGCAGTGCAGGTCGTCGCCCTCGCGGATGAACGTGTCGTGGCGGCGCTCGCGCACCTCCAGGTAGATGTCGCCGGCCGGGCCGCCGGCGGGGCCGACCTCGCCCTGCGCGGTGAGCTTGATCCGGGTGCCGGTGTCGACGCCCGCCGGGACGTCGACCTCGAGCGTGCGACGGGAGCGGACGCGGCCCTCGCCGGCGCACTCGGTGCAGGGCTCGGGGATGACGGTGCCGAAGCCGTGGCACGCGGCGCACGGCTGGGACGTCATGACCTGGCCGAGGAACGAGCGCGCGACCCGCTGGACGGTGCCGCGGCCGCCGCAGACGTCGCAGGTGCGCGGCGACGTGCCCGGGCGGCAGCAGGAGCCGTCGCAGGTCGGGCACACGACGGCGGTCTCGACGGGCACCTCGCGGTGCGTGCCGAAGGTCGCCTCCGCCAGGTCGATGTCGAGCCGGACCAGGGCGTCCTGGCCGCGGCGTGCCCGCGGGATGGGGCCGCGCTGCGCGGCGCCGCCCGCGGCCGCGCCGAAGAACGTCTCGAAGATGTCCTGGAAGCCGAAGCCCGCGCCGCCGCCCATGCCGCCACCGGGCGAGGACGGGTCGGCGCCCATGTCGTACATCCGGCGCTTCTCGGGGTTCGACAGCACGTCGTAGGCCCGGGACACGTCCTTGAACCTGTCCTCGGAGCCGGCCTCCGCCCCGGCGACGTCCGGGTGCAGCTCGCGCGCGAGCCGCCGGTACGCCTTCTTGATCTGCTCGGGCGTGGCGTCGCGCTCGACGCCGAGGACCTCGTAGTAGTCGCTCACTCGTCACTTCCTGTGCGGGTCGGTCGCGCGCGTCGACGCGGGTCGGGGTTGCCTGCTGAACGTGCGCGGGCGCCCGGAGGTGCCCAGCAGCCGCTCATCCGGCGAGGATCCGGGACAGGTACCGCGCGACGGCGCGCACCGTCGCGATGGTCCCGGGGTAGTCCATGCGCAGGGGGCCGACGGAGCCGATCCGGGCGACCGCGGCACCGCCGCCGTCGTCCGGGCCGCCGTACCCGGTGGTCACGAAGCTGGTCTCGACGAGCCCCTCGTGCTGGGTCTCGCGGCCGATCCGGACGGAGACCGCGGCCTCGTCCTCGGACATCTCGGTGAACAGGCGCAGCAGGACGACCTGCTCCTCGAGCGCCTCGAGCACCGGGCTGATGGTGCGGGCGAAGTCGGTCCCGCCGCCCCGGACCAGGTTGGCGGTGCCGGCCAGCACGACCCGCTCCTCGCTCTCGCGGGCGAGCGTGTCCTCCACGACCTGGACCACGGCGCGCACCAGCGGCGCGTCGGCGGGCAGGAAGTCGTCGGACAGGTCGGACAGGACGGCGTCCAGCTCGGCCAGCCGGCGACCGGCCGCGGCGGCGTTCAGCCGCGCGCGCAGCCGGGACACGACGGCGACGTCCAGGGTGTCCGCGAGCTCGAGGGTGCGCTGCTCCACGCGCCCGTGGTCGGTGATGATCACGACGAGCAGGTGCCGCTCCCCGACCGGGACGAGCTCGACGTGCCGCAGCGCGGTCCGCCGCAGCGACGGGTACTGCACGACCGCGACCTGGTGCGTCAGCTGCGCGATCAGCCGGACGGAGCGGTCGACGACGTCGTCCAGGTCGACCGCGTCCTCCATGAACGTCTCGATCGCGCGGCGCTCGGGCGCGGACAGCGGCTTCACGGTCGCGAGGCGGTCGACGAACAGCCGGTACCCCATGTCCGTCGGCACGCGGCCGGCGGACGTGTGCGGCTGCACGATGTAGCCGGACTCCTCGAGCGCGGCCATGTCGTTGCGGATCGTCGCGGGCGACACCCCGAGGGAGTGCCGCTCCACGAGCGCGCGCGAGCCGACGGGCTCCCGCGTGGCGACGTAGTCCTCCACGATCGCCCGCAGCACGTCCAGCCTGCGGTCCTCGCTCATCGCCACCTCCCGACGTCCGGATCCTGCTGGCACTCGATCGAACCGAGTGCCAATTCTACGCGTCCGCCGGCGTGCGCGCGGCGTCCCGCCGCCGCGCGACCAGGTCGACGACCCCGATGACGAGCGCCACGGACACCAGCACCACGGTGATCAGCAGTGCCCGGCCGGCCGCCGCGCTGCCCGCCAGCCCGGACGTGAGCGCCGAGTAGTACGTCGACAGCGCCACGGCGACACCCAGCGCCGACCCCACGCGCTGCCCGACCTGCAGCATGCTGCCCGCCACCCCGGCCCGGTCCAGCGGCACCCGCGCGAGGGTGAGCGTCTGGTTCGGCGCGATCACCAGCCCGCTGCCCGCCCCGGTGACCAGCTGCGTCGCCGCCACCGCGAACCCGACCCCCGGCGGGTCCACCAGCCGGATGGCGATGTCGGTCCCGATCAGCCCGACGACGACCATCGCGAGCCCGACCACGACGACGGCCCGGCCGTGGGTCGCGACCAGCCGCCCGGACTGCTGGGCCGCGACGGCCGACGCGATCGCGAACGGCATGCCGACCAGCCCCGCCTGCAGCGGCGTGAACCCCGCGATCTGCTGCAGGTACAGCGTGGTGACGAGGAACACGGCCGTGAACCCCGCGAAGTACGCCATGCCGAGCAGCGCGCCGTTGCGGAACGACGGCTCCCCGATCACGCGCGGGTCGAGCACGGCAGCGCCCGTCCGGCGCTGGTAGCCGCGCTCCCAGAGCACGGTGGCGACCGCGAGCACCGCGGCGACGGCCAGCCACCACCACCGCGTCGGGTCGTCGCCGCCCTCGCCCGTCGTCGTGACGAACGGCACCATCACCGCGGCGGTGGCCAGGGCGATGAGCGCCAGCCCGGGCACGTCCAGCCGCGGCCGCCCGTTCGGGCCGAGCACGCCCCGCGGGGCGCCCGGCGCCCGCCGCGGCAGGAACCGCACCGCGAACGGCAGCACCACCGCGATCACCGGCACGTTGACGAAGAACACCCACCGCCAGCCGTGCTCGGCGCCCGCCACCTGGATGATCAGCCCGCCGAGCAGCGGACCGAGCGCGGTGGACACCCCGATCGTCGCGCCGAAGTACCCGAAGGCCTTGCCGCGCTCGGGCCCGGAGAACAGCTGCTGGATGGTGCCGACCACCTGCGGGTTCAGCAGGCCCGCGCTGACGCCCTGCAGCAGCCGCATCCCGGCCAGCACCTCGTCCGACGGCGCCAGCCCGGCACCCAGGCTGGTCAGCGCGAAGCCGGTGAGCCCGATCAGGAACAGCGCACGCCGGCCGCGCGCGTCGCCCAGGCGGCCGGCGGGGACCAGCACCAGCCCGAACGCCAGCGTGTACCCGGCGACGATCAGCTGCAGCTGGCTGGCGCCCGCGTCGAGGCTGCGCTCGATGGACGGCAGCGCCACGTTGACGATGGAGACGTCGAGCATCGTGATGAACCCGATCGCCAGGCAGACCCCGAGGGCCCGCCAGCGGTGCGGGTCGGGCTCGGGGCGGTCGCCCGGCGCGGGGGCGGAGGAGGCGGAGGGGTGCTGCGCGGGGCTCGACGTCACCGTCGTGTCGTACCACGGCGGCGCCGGGTCGGCACCTAGGCTGCCGCGCGTGACCGACCGCTACGGACCCGACGTGCTCGCCGCCGCCTCCCCCCGCACGCACCGCCGACCGACCTCGACGCCCGTCCCCGCCGACCGCGGGCTCGTCGTCGAGGAGGTCACCACCGGCTGGGTCGGTGCCGTGGTCCGCGTCGAGAAGTCCGGCGGCGAGCACGTCGTCGTGCTGGAGGACCGGCACGGCAAGACCCGCACCTTCCGGCTCGGGCCGGGGTTCTGGGTGGACGGCAAGCCGGTCGAGCTCACGGCGCCGAAGGCCGCCCCGGCGCAGACCGGCCCCCGGCGCACCGCGTCGGGGTCGCTCGTGGCCGCCGACCAGCGCGCCCGGGTCGCCATCGGCAGCCGGATCTGGGTCGAGGGCAAGCACGACGCCGAGCTCGTCGAGAAGGTCTGGGGCGACGACCTGCGGGCGGAGGGCGTCGTCGTCGAGCTGCTGGACGGCGTGGACAACCTGGTCGACGCGCTGCGCGACTTCCGGCCGGGGCCGGGCAAGCGGGTCGGCGTGCTGGTCGACCACCTGGTGCCCGGGTCCAAGGAGCAGCGCATCGCCGACGAGGCGGTGCGGGCCGTGCCCGCCGGAACGCTGCTGGTGCTCGGCCACCCCTACGTCGACGTGTGGCAGGCCGTGCGGCCGGCGCGCGTGGGGCTGACCGCGTGGCCGACCATCGAGCGCGGCACCGAGTGGAAGCGCGGCATCCTGCGCGAGCTCGGCTGGCCCGCCGACGACCAGGCCGACGTCGCCCGCGCCTGGCAGCGGATCCTGCGCAGCGTGCGCAGCTACGCCGACCTGGAGCCGTCGCTGCTCGGCCGGGTCGAGGAGCTCATCGACTTCGTGACGGCCCCCTGACGCGCGACGGCGCCGCACCTCCGGAGGTACGGCGCCGTCGGACGCGTCAGGGTGCGACGGGCTCGTTCTGCAGCCGGCGGTAGACGTAGGTCGTGGCCAGGAGGCCGACCGGGAACGACACCAGCTGGCCGACGCCGCACAGCGCGCTGCCGACCAGGTTCGCGGCGTACACGCCCAGGAACAGCAGGACGACGGTGCCGAGGTTGCGGTTCACCAGCGTGAAGCTCGCCTTGAGGGCGTCCACGGGCGACATCCGCTTGTCGATGACGAAGAACAGCGTGAACTGCGCGAAGAAGGCGAAGACCAGCCCCGGGATCACGAACAGGAACGACCCGATCGCCGTGCCCGCGCCGACGAGCAGCGCCGCCAGGACGATCTTGCCGAAGTCGTCGAACGTGAAGAACGTGCCCACCTCGACGCGGCGTCCCGCGGCGACCTCCAGCGTCGCGCGGATGACACCGGCCTGCATGAACGCGCCGAGCAGCATGGCGACGGCGAACACCAGCAGGTAGCCGAACACGAGCCCGAACCCGGCGCCCGTGCGCAGCTCGCCGGTGTCCGGGTCCACGCCGATCGCGACGCTGCCGACCGTGATCGCGAACAGGACGGCCGTCACGACGGCGATCACCACGAGGTACGCGAGCACGCCGAGCAGGAACGGGCCCACGTTCTGGGTGAACTTGTTCCAGCCCCAGGTGAACGAGTCCCCGACGGCCGTGCCGGCGTTCGGGGCGCCGTACGGCTGCTGCGCGTACGGCTGCTGGCCGTATGGCTGGCCGTAGGGCTGCTGCTGGCCGTAGGGCTGCTGCGGGGCGTACGGGTCCTGCTGGCCGTACGGCTGGCCGTAGCCGGGGGCGGCCGGCGGCGGGTACGCGCCGGCGGGCTGCTGCGGCGTGCCGGGCTGCTGCGGCGTGCCGGGCTGGGACGGCGGCGTCGGAGGGGTCGACGAGTCGTCGTCGCCCGCCGGGTTCGTGCCGGGGTTCTCGGTCATGGCGTCCCTCCAGGGTCGGACGTCGTTCGCCCGTCGCGTCAGAGAACCGAAGGCTGCGGGTACCTGTCAAGGCACGTTCGCCCTGGAAGACGGGGACGAACCACCCGGCAGTGCCGCTACGCTGCGCTCGCCGTAGCCCTGTTCCCCTTCGTTGAGGAGACCCATGTCGTACGACGCCCCGCAGCCGCCCGCAGCGGCCCAGCCGCCGCTGCGCCCCGACGAGGAGCGCACCTGGTCGCTGCTCGCCCACCTCGGCGGGATCCTGTTCAGCGTCATCGCGCCGCTCGTGATCTGGCTGGTCTTCAAGGGCCGCGGCCCGTTCCTGGACCACCACGCCAAGGAGGCGCTGAACTTCCAGATCACGGTGCTGATCGCCTACGTGGCCGCCTGGATCCTCACCACCGTGACCTTCGGCCTGCTGTTCTTCCTGCCGTTCGTCGTGGGGATCGTGGGCCTGGTGTTCGCGATCCTCGCGGCCGTCGCCGCGAACAAGGGCGAGTGGTACCGCTACCCGCTCACGCTGCGCCTGGTGAAGTGACCCGCGGGCACTGACCCCGCCGCACGCGAGGGCGTCGCTCCCCCCCGGGGGCGGCGCCCTCCGCGCTGCGCCTGCGACCGCCGCCGAGGTCGTCACTCCTGCACGAGGTCGTCCCGCAGACATGACGACCTCACGCCGATGTGACGACCTCGCGGGCCGCCGCGCCTCGCGTCAGTCGGCGAGGGCGCGCACGACCGCATCCGCCAGGAGGCGGCCGCGGCGGGTCAGGCGCACGCGCTGTCCCGGGACGTCGCCGCGGCCGAGCGCCGAGCGGGCGTCGACCAGGCCGTCGGCGACGAGCCCGGCCACGCGGGTGCGGGCCGGCAGGCTCAGCTCGTCGATCGGCAGGCCCTCGTCCAGCCGGACGCCGAGCATGACGCGCTCGAGCTGCGCGGACGCGTCCTCGACGGTCTCCCGTCCCGCGGCCGGGCTCTCCCCCGCCGCGAGCCGCGCCGCGTAGGTGCGCGGGTGCTTGACGTTCCACCACCGCACGCCGCCGACGTGGCTGTGCGCGCCGGGCCCGACGCCCCACCAGTCGTCGTTCCGCCAGTAGGCCAGGTTGTGCCGGCACGCGTCCGCCGGCGTGCGCGCCCAGTTGCTCACCTCGTACCAGTGCAGGCCCGCGGCGGTCAGCAGGTCGTCGGCGAGCTCGTACTTGGCGGCCTGGTCGTCCTCGTCGGGCAGCGCCAGCAGCCCGCGCTTGACCTGGACGGCCATCTTGGTGCCCTGCTCCACGACGAGCGCGTACGCGGACACGTGGTCCACGCCGGTCGCGAGCGCGGTCTCGAGCGAGGCGCGCCAGTCGTCGAGGGACTCCCCCGGCGTGCCGTAGATCAGGTCGAGGGACACGGCGAGCCCGGCGTCCCGCGCCCAGCGCACGACGTCGGGGATCCGCCGCGGGTCGTGCGTGCGCTCGAGGGTCGCCAGCACGTGCGGGACCGCCGACTGCATGCCGAACGACACCCGCGTGAACCCGCCGCGGCGCAGCTCGGCGAGCGACTCGGGCGTGACGGAGTCCGGGTTGGCCTCGGTGGTGACCTCGGCGTCGTCGGCGAGGCCCCACGCGTCGCGTACGCCGTCGAGCATCCGCACCAGGTCGGACGCCGGCAGCACCGTCGGGGTGCCGCCGCCGACGAACACCGTCGACGCGGGGCGCGCGGGCAGCCCGGCGGCACGGGTCACGCGCGCGCCGAGGGCGATCTCCGCGAGCGCCGTGTCCGCGTACGACGCCTGGGAGGCGCCGCCGCCGAGCTCGGTCGCGGTGTACGTGTTGAAGTCGCAGTACCCGCAGCGCACCGTGCAGAACGGCACGTGCAGGTACACGCCGAACCCGCGGCCCGCGGCGCCGTCGAGCACCGCGGCCGGGAGGGCGCCGTCCGCCGGGGCGGCGTCGCCGTCCGGGAGCGCAGGGCTCACTTCTTCTTCGCGTCCTTGGCGTCCTTGGGTGCCGCGGCGTCGGAGGACAGGGCGGCGATGAAGGCCTCCTGCGGCACGTCGACCCGGCCGATGGTCTTCATGCGCTTCTTGCCCTCCTTCTGCTTCTCCAGCAGCTTCCGCTTGCGGGTGATGTCGCCGCCGTAGCACTTGGCGAGGACGTCCTTGCGGATGGCGCGGATGGTCTCGCGGGCGATGACGCGCGAGCCGACGGCGGCCTGGATCGGCACCTCGAACTGCTGGCGCGGGATCAGGTCCTTGAGCTTCGACGCCATCATCACGCCGTAGGAGTAGGCCTTGTCCTTGTGCACGATCGAGCTGAACGCGTCGACCTGCTCGCCCTGCAGCAGGATGTCGACCTTGACCAGGTCCGCGACCTGGTCGCCCACGGGCTCGTAGTCGAGGCTCGCGTAGCCGCGCGTCCGGGACTTCAGCTGGTCGAAGAAGTCGAACACGATCTCCGCGAGCGGCAGCGTGTAGCGCATCTCGACGCGGTCCTCGGACAGGTAGTCCATGCCGAGCAGGTCGCCGCGCTTGCCCTGGCAGAGCTCCATGATCGCGCCGATGAACTCGCTGGGCGCGAGGATCGTCGACTTCACGACCGGCTCCCGCACCTCGCGGATCTTGCCGCCCGGGAACTCGCTCGGGTTGGTCACCGTGACGACCTGGCGGTCCTCCAGCGTCACCTCGTAGACCACGTTGGGCGCGGTCGAGATGAGGTCGAGGTTGAACTCGCGCTCGAGCCGCTCGCGGATGATCTCGAGGTGCAGCAGGCCGAGGAACCCGACGCGGAACCCGAAGCCCAGCGCGACCGAGGTCTCGGGCTCGTAGTTGAGGGCGGCGTCGTTGAGCTTGAGCTTGTCGAGCGCGTCGCGCAGCACCGGGTAGTCGGAGCCGTCGATCGGGTACAGGCCCGAGAACACCATCGGCTTCGGGTCGGAGTACCCGCCGATCGCCTCGGTCGCCGGCTTGCTCGCGTTGGTGACGGTGTCGCCGACCTTCGACTGGCGCACGTCCTTCACGCCGGTGATCAGGTAGCCGACCTCGCCGACGCCGAGGCCCTTGGTGACCACCGGCTCCGGGGAGATCACGCCGATCTCGAGCAGCTCGTGCGTCGCCTTGGTCGACATCATCGCGATCCGCTCACGCGGGTTGAGGTTGCCGTCCTTGACCCGCACGTAGGTGACCACGCCGCGGTAGGTGTCGTAGACGGAGTCGAAGATCATCGCGCGGGCGGGGGCGTCCGGGTCGCCGACCGGGGCCGGGACCAGCTGCACGATCCGGTCCAGCAGCGCCTCGACGCCCTCACCGGTCTTGCCCGACACCCGCAGGCAGTCCTCGGGGTCGCCGCCGATCAGGCCGGCGAGCTCCTCGGCGTACTTCTCGGGCTGCGCGGCCGGCAGGTCGATCTTGTTCAGCACCGGGATGATCTGGAGGTCGTTCTCCATCGCCAGGTACAGGTTGGCCAGCGTCTGCGCCTCGATGCCCTGCGCCGCGTCGACCAGCAGCACCGCGCCCTCGCACGCCGCCAGCGACCGCGAGACCTCGTACGTGAAGTCGACGTGCCCCGGGGTGTCGATCATGTTCAGCGCGTAGGGGGTGTCACCCAGTGCCCACGGCATGCGCACGGCCTGCGACTTGATGGTGATCCCGCGCTCGCGCTCGATGTCCATCCGGTCGAGGTACTGGGCGCGCATCGCCCGCGAGTCGACCACCCCGGTGAGCTGGAGCATCCGGTCGGCGAGCGTCGACTTGCCGTGGTCGATGTGCGCGATGATGCAGAAGTTGCGGAGCAGCTCCGGCGCGGTCGCCGCGGGGGCGATGCGCTGGGACTGGGCGGCGCTCGGGATCGGGGACACGTGCTCCCTCGGTTTCGCTGGGTCGGGACTGGCACCATCGTCCCATGCCCGCGCCCCAGACCCGAGCCGGTGACCTGCTCCCGGCCCTGGCCGGCGCGCAGGACGACTTCGCACGGCTCCTGACCTCGGCCGACCTCGACGCCCCCGTCCCCACCTGCGGCGCCTGGACCGTCACCGACCTGGCCCTGCACCTGGGCGGCGTGCACCGCTGGGCGGCGGGCATGGCGCGCGGCACCGACGACGGCGGCGACGACCCGGCCGGCCCGCGGGACCCGGCGGCGCTGCGCGCGTTCTACCGGGAGCAGGCCGACGCGCTGGTCACCACGCTCCGGGACCTCGGCCCCGCGGCACCGGGACTGACGCTCAACGGGCCCGGGCCTGCGGCGTTCTGGCACCGCCGGCAGCTGCACGAGACCCTGGTGCACCTGCACGACCTGGCACTGGCGACCGGCACCGCACACCCCGTGGACGACCCGGCGCTGTGGGCGGACGCGGTCGACGAGGTCGTGACGGTGATGACCCCGCGGCAGGTGCGGCTCGGGCGGCTGGCACCGCTGGCCGTGCCCGTCCGGCTGGTCGCGGCGGACGCCGGCCGCGCCTGGGCGCTCGGCCCGGCGGAGGAGCCGCGGGCGACGGTGACGGGCCCGACGCGGACGCTGGCGCTGCTCCTGTGGGGCCGCGCCGCCCCGGCCGACCCGACGCTCGCGACCACCGGCGACCCGGCGGCGCTCACGGCAGCCCTCGCCGGCCCGCTCACCCCCTGACCCCCTGAGCCCCTGAGCGTGGAAGGTCCCGACGGACACGCCGTCGGCGTGTCGGTCGCACCCATCCCGGGCCGTCAGCCTGCGGGCTTCGTGGCCGTGAGGGAGAACGTCAGCGGCAGACGGGCGTCGTCGCCGGGGAGCGCCCAGCTCGCGCCGGCGCGGACCATCTGCGGCAGCGCCTGCCACGGGATCGTCCGCTCCTCCGCCATCGCCCGCAGGGTCAGCCCCGCGTCGAGCACCGCCTGCACGACCTCGCTCAGCGCGTGCTGCCACTCGTAGGTGTCGGCGTGCTCGGGAGCGACCTCGGCGTCGGCGTACGTCGTGGTGTGCACGTGGTGCCGCGGAGTCGCCGATCCGAAGTACGGGGCGGTGAGGGCGAGCACGCCGTCCGGGCGATCGGCGTCGACGGCGTAGAGGGCCGGGTGGGCGTCGCGGACGTAGAACGTGCCGCCGCGCCGCAGCAGCCCGGCGACCACCTGCGCCCACCGGGTCAGGTCGGGCAGCCAGCACAGCGCGCCGATCCCGGTGTAGACGACGTCGAACTGCTCGTCGCAGACGTCGAGCGCGTGGTCGACGTCGCTGTCGAGGAACGTCGCGGGCAACCCGGCGCGCGCGGCGACGTCCCGGGCCGCGCCCGTCGCGGCCGGTGAGAAGTCGATCCCCGTGACCTGGGCACCGAGCCGCGCCCAGGACAACGTGTCGAGCCCGATGTGGCACTGGAGGTGCACCAGGCTCAGCCCGGCGGGCGAGCCGTCCGGCAGGTGCGGCGCCATCGCGGCCAGGTCGTCCCGCACCACCGAGCTGATCCGCTCCGGGTCTGCCACGAAGTCCTCGACGCCGTACGCGACCAGGTGCCCCGGGACGACGGCGTCCCAGTTCCGCTGGTTGACGGCGAGCGCGTTCTCGGTCATGCGCGCCACCGTAGGTGCGGTACCGCGTGAGCACGCAGGGCTTTCCGCCCGACCTCCCACCCGCCCGCCCTCGGCGGCCCAGGACGACCGCGTCGGCGCGGGCCTCAGGCCTCGCGGGTGATCCGGACCTCCACGTCGAGCGACTGCGTCCCCGCCCCGGCGAAGATCCCGCGCAGGGGCGGGACGTCGTCGTAGCAGCGGCCGCGGGCGAGCACCACGTGCCGCTCCCCGACCGCCACCCGGTTGGTGGGGTCGTAGCCGGTCCACTCGCCGGCCCACCACTCGACCCACGCGTGCGACTCCCCGACGACCGTCTGCCCGATCTCCGCCTCCCGGAGGGGCTGCAGGTAGCCGGACACGTAGCGCGCGGGGATCCCGATGCTGCGCAGCGCGCCGGCCGCCAGGTGCGCCATGTCCTGGCAGACGCCCTTGCGTGCCGACCAGGCGTCGGCGGCGGGCGTGTGCACGGCGGTGACCCCGGGCACGTACTCGAGCTCGTCGCGGACGGCGTGGCACACCGCGAGCGCCGCGTCGGCCGGGTCCAGCCCGTGGGCGGCGGCGGCCGCGAGCGCGGCGACCTCCTCGGGCACGACGGTGGTGGCGGTGTCGGACAGGAACTCGGCGAGCGTGTCGCGCAGCGCGGGGCTGCGCAGCGTCGCCCAGTCGCCCGACGTGCGGGGCGCCGGGCGGTCGGCGACCTCGACGCGGCTCTCGGCGGTGACGACCAACTGCTCGTGCGGCGCCAGCACCTCGAAGGCCGTCACGGCGGTGCCCCAGTAGTCGCGGTACTCGTGCGCCCAGGTGTGCGGCTGCACGTCGAGCCGCGCCTCCAGCACCGTCTGCCCGGGCTGCGCGAGCGGCGTCATCCGGGCTTCGTTGTACGACGCGGTGACGGGGCGGGTGTAGCGGAACGCCGTGGTGTGCACGACGTGCAGGCGGCTGGTGCCCATCAGACGGCCTCTCCGACCCAGGTCGTGACGCTGCCGGACGGGAAGTACCGGCGGCGGATGGCGTCGCTCGCGGCGGCGCACGCGCGCTGCACCCGCTCCATCTCGGCGGGCAGCGCGTCGAGCACCTCGGGCAGCGGCCGGTACTCGAGGCTGGTGCGGGCGTGCCCGAGGTGCCGGATGGCCTCCTCGACGCCGGTGAGCGCGCGGACGGGCTCGAGCGCGGTCAGGCACTCCTCGGCCTGGCCGAGCGCGTACACGATCGACCGCGGGAACGACCGGTCGAGCAGCAGGAACCCGGCGGCGCGCTCGTCCGAGGCCATGCCGCGGTAGGTGCGCAGGTAGGCCTCGTGCGCGCCGCAGGACCGCAGCAGCGTCGACCAGCCCGGCCCGCTCGACCCCGCGAGCGCGCGCGTCGTGATGAGGCGGGCGGTCATGTCGGCGCGCTCGATGGACCGGCCGAGCACCATGAACCGCCAGGTGTCGTCCCGCGAGGTCGCCGAGTCGGTGAGCCCGGCGACGATCGCCGCCCGCTCCCGCACCCACGTGAAGTAGTCGTGCGGCCGGGTGGGCCGCATCTGGGCCGGCAGCTGGTTCCAGGCCGTGTTCAGGGCCTCCCACAGCTCGGTCGACACGATCTCCCGGGCCCGGCGCGCGTTCTCGCGGGCGGCGGCGAGCGACCCGGCGATCGACGACGGCGACACCCGGTCGTAGCCGAGCATCTCCAGGACCTGCTGGCGCCCGACCTGGACGTCCGGTGCCGGCGCGGGCCGGTCCATCACGGACAGCAGCGACCGGCAGGCCAGGTCCTCCTCGGCCCACGGGTCCTCCAGGAGGATCTGCACGTGCACGTCGAGCAGGCGCGCGGTGTCGTCGGCGCGCTCGACGTAGCGGCCGATCCAGAACAGGGACTCCGCGATGCGGCTCAGCACGGCGCACCACCCTCCGTCTGCTGCTGCTGCTGCTGCTCCATCTGCGACCCCGTGTCGCTCGGGTTCGCGTCGATGGGGACGGCGGAGTCGACGGGCACGGTGCGGGGCGAGGCCGCCGGGGCGCCGACCCGGTGCGGGACCGTCGCGCCGAGCACCCACGTGTCCTTGGAGCCGCCGCCCTGCGAGGAGTTGACCACCAGCTCCCCCTCGGGCAGCGCCACCCGGGTCAGCCCGCCCGGGAGCACCCACACCTGGTCGCCGTCGTTCACGGCGAACGGCCGCAGGTCGACGTGGCGGGGCCGCAGGCCGTCCTCGACGAGGGTCGGGACCGTCGACAGCTGCACCACGGGCTGCGCGATCCAGCCGCGCGGGTCGGCGACCAGCCGGTCACGCAGCGCGCCGAGCTCGGCGCGGGAGGCCGCCGGTCCCACGACGAGGCCCTTGCCGCCCGAGCCGTCGACCGGCTTCACGACCAGCTCGTCGAGCCGGTCCAGCACCTCGGCGAGCGCCTCGGGCTCCTCGAGCCGCCAGGTGTCGACGTTCGGGATGACCGGCTCCTCACCCAGGTAGTACCGGATCAGGTCGGGCAGGTAGGTGTAGACGAGCTTGTCGTCCGCGACGCCGTTGCCCACCGCGTTGGCGATCGTCACGTTCCCGGCACGCGCGCACGTCATGATCCCGGGGCTGCCGAGCGCCGAGTCGGACCGGAACGCGACCGGGTCCAGGTAGTCGTCGTCGACCCGGCGGTAGATCACGTCGACCCGGCGACGCCCCTGGGTCGTCCGCATCCACACCCGGCCGCCCGCGCAGAACAGGTCGCGGCCCTCGACCAGCTCGACGCCCATCGTGCGCGCCAGGAGCGAGTGCTCGAAGTAGGCGGAGTTGTAGACGCCGGGCGTGAGGACGACGACGGTCGGGTCGTCGACGCCGTCCGGTGCGGCCGCGGTGAGCGCGGCCAGCAGCCGCCGCGGGTAGTCCTGCACCGGGCGGATCCGCAGCGTCGCGAACAGCTCGGGGAACGTCTGCGCCATCGCCCGGCGGTTCGACAGCACGTACGACACCCCGCTCGGGACGCGCACGTTGTCCTCCAGGACCCGGAAGGTGCCTTCGGCGTCGCGCACCAGGTCGATGCCCGAGACGTGCACCCGGACGCCGTTGGGCGGCTGGATGCCGCGGGCGGCGCGGTGGAAGTGCGTGGAGGACACGATCAGCCCGCGCGGGACGACCCCGTCGGCCACCGCCTTCTGCGGCCCGTACACGTCGGCGAGGAACGCCTCCAGCGCGCGCACCCGCTGCGCGACGCCCGGCGCGACGTGGTCCCACTCGTGCCCGGCGATCACCCGGGGGACGACGTCGAGCGGGAACGGCCGCTCCTCCCCCGCGAAGTCGAACGTCACGCCCTGGGCGAGGTAGGACCGGGCGAGCGCCTCGGCCCGGGCGCGCAGGTCCGACGTGGTCTGCTGCGCGAGCGCCGCGTGCACGTGCTGGTACGTCGGTCGCGGGCCCGTCCCGGGGTCGAGCATCTCGTCCCAGGCCGCGCCGGGTGGGTACGCGTCGAACAGGTCCGCCATCCGGTGATCCTCGCCCTCCCGTGTCACGGCAGTGTGTCCGGCCGGGAACGGCGAGATCACGCAGGACGGCGCGCTCGCGCCCCGACGCCTGCGATCCTGCCCCAGCGCAGCGGCAGCCGCCCGACGGCGCGCGGCGGGCCGGCGCCCGGCCGGCGACCGGGCGGCGACCGGGCGGCGACCCGCCGGCGACCGGGTCCGGGGCGCGTGCGGGCGACTTCGTCCCGACCGGGGACTCCTGGTAGCCTTGTCAGTCGCGTGTCCGCCCGGGTCGGCGGGCACTAGTCCGGTTCCTCTCCGCGGGTGTCCCCACGCCCCAGTCCCGGCGCCGGACGCGCCCTCTACGACCTTGTTCCTCTCGCTCCGGCGAACACACGAAGAGAGTCCACACCGTGGCCAACATCAAGTCCCAGATCAAGCGCATCACCACCAACGAGAAGGCGCGCCTGCGCAACAAGGCCGTCAAGTCGGAGCTGAAGACCTTCGTGCGCCGCGTGCGCGAGGCCGTCGCCGGTGGTGACAAGGAGGCGGCGACCACCGCTCTCGCCGCCGCGTCGAAGAAGCTCGACAAGGCCGCCTCGAAGGGCGTCATCCACGCCAACCAGGCCGCCAACAAGAAGTCGGCGCTCGCGAAGTCGGTCAACGCGCTCTGACGCGACCCGACCTTCGCGAAGGGCGTCACCCTCTCCACGGGGTGGCGCCCTTCGTCGTTCCCGGGGTCCGGCGGCCGGGCGTCGAGCGCGTGCACGAGCCCCCTCCGCGGGCACGCCCGGCCCGCGACGCCCCCCGGACGCGCCGAGGGCGTCACCCCCCCTGCGGGGTGACGCCCTCTGTGCGGGCCGGCCCGGGGGCCGTCCCGTGGGGAACGCGGTGGTCAGTCCTGCGCCACCGCGCTCCACGCCTCCCACAGCACCGCGGGCACGGCGGGCCGGAAGCCCGCCTCCCGCAGCGCCCGGTCGAACGCCTGGGCGGCCCCGGTGATGTCCCCGTGGCCGAGGAACCGGTCGCCGAGCTCGCGCCACACCGCGGCGGACTGCCGCGACGCGGACATCATGCCGAGCATGTCCGCGGCCCACCGGTACGCCCGGGACGCCGCGTCGACCTCGCCGCGCGCGTGCAGCGCGTCGCCGATCGCCAGCTGCGCGGCGGCACCGTCCAGGCGAGGCTGGTCGCCGAGCCGGTCCAGCGCCGCACGGGCGTAGCCCTCCGCCGCCACGGGGTCGCCCTGCATCAGGTGCGCGCGCGACCGCTCGACGTCGAGGCGTGCCATCTCGACCTCGGAGCCGGACACCGCGAGCTCCGGGGCGGCGCGGTCCAGCTGCACGAGGGCCATGGCCGGCTCGGCGGGGTCGCTGCGCAGCAGGAGCCAGGCGTAGTTGAGGCGCAGGCGCGGGATGTCGCGGCTGACCTCGCCCTCCCCCAGCAGCGCGAGCGCGCGCTCGGTGTACCGCTTGGCCAGGCCGTAGTCGTGCCGCTGCTCCGCGACGAGCGCCGCGTTCCAGTACACGGAACCGCGGCCGCGCGGGGTGCCGAGCGACTCCGCCTGGCGGATCAGCTCGGCGGCGCGGTGCGTCGCGTAGAGCAGGTCGCCGCGCTCGACGTAGGCCCAGAGCGTCGTGGAGCCGAGCCGCAGGTGCTCGTCGGTACCGGTCAGCCCGGACTCCTCGAGCTCCGCGAGCTGCCGGTCGCCCAGCTCGATCGCGCGGCCGAGGTCGCCGGACTCGACGTACGAGGCGACGAGCGCGGTCGCGGCCGCCGCCGCGTCCAGGTGGTGCTGCTCGGCGCGGGCGTGCGCCAGGAGCGGCTCCAGGACACCGACGGCCGACTCGAGGTCGCCGAGCATCTCGTGGGCCTGCGCCAGCGCCAGCTGCGAGTCGACGCGGACCTGCCGCGTGACCGACTCGAGGTCGAGCGCGAGGATCCGGTCGCGCGCCGAGGAGGCCTCGCCGGACACCAGGTCCAGCCGGGCGTAGTCCAGGGCGAGCCGCGCGCGGGCCTCGGCAGGTCCCTCGTCGCCGTGCTTCAGGTACTCGACCGTGGATCCGAGGCGCTCCGCGAGCACGCCGAGGGCCGCGTCGGTCGGCTCGCGCCGCCCCGACTCGATCAGCGAGATGTAGCTCGGGGAGAGCGCGTCTCCTGCGAGGGCCGTCTGGGAGAGCCCAGCGGCCAACCGCGCCTGGCGGACGCGGTCAGCAATGGTCGTCATGGGTGTCACTGTACCTATGACGTGTCGTGACTGCGAGCACGTCACCCGTCCGCCGCTGCGGAGCCGGTCGGGGCCCGGCCCGCCCTGCGCACCGAGAGTCAGCAGGGCGAGCCGTGAGGCACCGAAGGCGTTCAGACGACGATCCGGCAGCAGCCGGTCGCGCCGCTCTGGATCGTGAGGCCGCCGGCGGCGTTGGCCGCTCCGGAGGCGCCGAGGGTCAGGGTCAGAGCAAGGGCGGCGGTCGCGATGGCCTTCAGCGAGGTGCGCATGGGTGATCTCCTGTCATGAAACGTTGACTCTCTGTCACAACGAGCATGACTGATGCGCAGCGCTTCGCACCACCTCCTGAGCGTTTTCGCTGGACAACCGCCCAATCGGGTGAATCACCACTCGGTCGCCCCGCGAAATTCCGGACATAAGCCCCGGTGACAGCCCTGCACCCGTGTCATGTGCTCGTGACTGTGGTGTCATAGATGACATGACCAGGGGCCAGGGCGACGTGGAGCGGCGGCTCGCCGCCCAGATCGACTCGGCGATCCCGGACGCGCTGCGGCGCGAGTGGGACCGCCACGTGGCGCGCGAGCAGGTGGTCGTGGGACGGCAGGGGATCTTCTCCCCCCGCCTGCACCCCTTCGGCTACGAGCTCGCGTTCCGCACCCCGGGCGCGACGTCCACGGACGCCGCCGCCTGGACCGACCTCCAGCACGAGCGCGCGACCAGCGCCGTGCTGCGTGCCACCTTCGGCCGTGCCGACGTCGACGAGGTCGGCCACGGCCGCTGGCTGTTCGTGCGCTGCCCCCGCGCCTACCTGGTGGGCGACCTGCACCTGCCGGCCCGCCCCGACCGCCTCGTCATCGAGGTCTCCGGGCAGACCCGCATCGACGGCGACGTGCTCCGCGGCGTCCGCCGGCTCCGCGAGCAGGGCTTCCGCATCGCGATGGCGGGGTTCGTGTCGCGCGAGGACCAGCGCTCGCTGCTCCCCCAGGCCGACTTCGTGAAGATCGACGCCCGGGACCTCGACCTCGAGGGCGAGCCGGTCGTCGACCTCGCGCGCTCGCACGGCGCGCTGCTCGTCGCGGAGTTCGTCGAGACCAGCACCGAGCTGAAGGCCGGACGCCGGCTGGGGTTCGACCTCTACCAGGGCAACCTGCTGGAGCGGAGCCTGCTGCTCGACCGGTCCTCCGCGCCGCTGCTGCGGCCGAGCGCCGACTCGACCGGTCGCTCCTGACCGCGCCCGCCGTGGCCTGACGCGCCCGACCGGGGCCGTCGCAGGACCTGCCTGACCTGCGCGCGGCGCGACGCCTGACCTGCGACGGTGGTGCGACGCGCCTCACCCTGGACGCGGCCCGACCCGCTGTCCGGGTGCGAGACGGGCGTCAGCGGCGCACGGCCCCCGCGATGCGGAGCACGGCGCGCTCCACGGCGAACTTGGGGTCGCGGCCCGCGCCCTTGACCTCGGCGTCGGCCTGCGCGACAGCGGTGATCGCCGCCGCGAGCCCCTCGGGGGTCCAGCGGGACAGCTCCTTGCGGGACCGGTCGAGCTGCCACGGGGCCAGACCCAGGTCGCGCTCGGCACCCGGCCCGCGGCCGCGTACGGCGGACACCTTCGCGAGGATCCGCAGCCGTGCGGCGAGCGCCGCGACGAGCGGGACGGGGTCGACGCCTGTGGCGAACGCGTGCCGCAGCAGCGCGACCGCCTCCCCGGCGTGCCCGTCGACCGCGGCGTCGGCGACCCGGAACCCGGTCGCCTCGATCCGGCCGCCGTAGTACTTCTCCACGACCTCGACGCCGATCACGCCGGCGGTGTCGGCGGCCAGCTGGCTGCACGCCGCCGCGAGCTCCCGCAGGTCGCTGCCGACGGCGTCGACCAGCGAGCGCACCGCCCGCGCCTCCATGCGACGACCCGCGCGGCGCATCTCCTGCGTGACGAACGCCGCCTTGTCCGCGTCCCGCTTGATGGTCTCGCACGACGCGACCGGGTGGCCGCCCGCGCGCACGGCGTCGAGCAGCCGCTTGCCGCGCTGCCCGCCGCCGTGCCGCAGGATCAGCACGACGTCCGGCTGCGGCGCGCCGACGTACGCGGTCGCCTCGAGCACGAGGTCGTCGGTGGCCTTCTCGACGTTCTCGACGACGACGACCCGGTCCTCCGCGAACAGCGACGGGCTGGTGGCCAGCGTGAGCTGCCCGGAACCGTACGCCGAGCCGTCGAGGCGGGTCACCTCGACCTGCGGGTCGCGCTCGCGCGCCTGGGCGACGAGCCGGTCGACGGCGCGCTCCGCCAGCAGGTCCTCCGGGCCCGTGACCAGGACCACCGGGCCGAGCTCCACCTCGTCCCAGGCGACGCCCGCGGGAGCCGCGGAGGCGCGGCCACCACCCCGGGCGGGACGGCGTGACGTGGAGGCGGAGGGCGGCACGTCCCTAGGGTGCCATGCCCCGCCGACACCGCAGGACCAGCACGAGCCCGGCCGCGCACGCGCTCCCGAGCAGCACCTGCCCGAGCACGCCGCCGGCCCACGCCACCTGTGCGCCGGGCAGACCGGTGGCGGTGCGCGCCACGGCCGCGATCCACCAGCAGCCCGCCCCGGCCAGCTGCGCGCACCACTCCGCACCGGTCGGCCACCACGGCCCGAGGACCGCGGCGAGCAGGCCTCCGACGGTCGCGGGAGCGACGGCGGGCGCGACGACGACGTTCGCGAGCACCGCGTACGTCGGCACCGCCGGGGACAGCACCAGCACGACGGGGGCGCACACCGCCTGCGCGGCGACGGGGACGGCGAGCGCCGTCGCGATCGGCCCGGCCGGTGGCCTGGACGACCCCGGTGGCGTGCCGCCCCGACCTCCGTCGCGACCGCCCGTCGGCCGTCGGGGAGCCGTCGACGACCACCGCCGCGCGAGCGGCGCCCCGAGCAGCGCGATCCCGGCCGTGGCGACCACCGACAGCGCGAACCCGATCTCGCGCGCGAGCCACGGGTCGACGACCAGCAGGACGAGGACGGCGCACGCCAGCGCGGGGACTGAGCGCGCGGGTCGGCCCGCCACGATCCCGAGCAGCCCGACGGCGCCCATCACGGCGGCGCGCACGACGCTCGACCCGGGCTGCACCACCGCGACGAACCCCGCCGTCACCGCGGCGACCGGGAGCCACCGCCACCGACGCGGGACCCGGAAGCGGCCCGTCGCCGCGAGCACGATCGCGCCGAGCATCGAGAAGTGCGCACCGGACACCGCGGTGAGGTGCGCCAGTCCGGACGCGCGCATCGCCTCGTCCAGGTCGCCGACGTCCCGGGTGTCCCCGACCGCGACGGCGGGCAGCAGCCGGCCGGCGTCGCCCGGCACGTCGGACGCGGTCCGGGCCAGGCCGCCGCGCAGCCCGTCCGCGACCCGCAGCAGCCCTGTCGGCGGTGCCCGGACCTGCGGCGTCGCCGTCGCCCGGGCTCGTGCGACCCCGCGCCGCGCCCGGTCCGGGAGCGGGCTGAGCCGTGCGGTCAGCGCGACGGAGGTGCCGTAGGCGAGCCCGGCGGCCGACGCGGGCGCCAGGACGTCCACCGCGGCACCCGTGCCGGTGGACCGGCCGCCGTCGACCTCGACGGAGCGCACCACGAGCAGGAAGCCGACCAGGGAGCCGGCGTCCGCGTCGGCGCCGGCGAGCGCGCGCGGGGTCGAGCGCACGACGCCCACGAGCTGCACCCGGGCGCGGTCGTCGGCGAGCGAGCGCAGACCGCCCGCCTCGCGGGTTCGCGCCTGACCGGCGGTGGTCAGCAGCAGCACGGCGACGGCGCCGAGGACGAGCACCACCTGACCCCGGGCACGTCCGGCGGACGGGACGCCCCGCGCCACGAGGACCGCCACCCCCGCGACCCCGGCCAGCACGCCTGCGGTCAGCGACGCGGCCGCGGACCACGGCAGCACGAGCATCGCCACGCCCCACACCGCGAGCGCGGCGGGCACCAGCCGGACGTCCACCGGCTCGTCGCGCACCGTCACACCCGCACCAGGTCGCGGATCCGGCCCAGCACCGCCGGGCCGATCCCCGGCACGTCGCGCAGGGCGTCGACGGTGGCGAACGCGCCGTGCTGGGTCCGCCAGTCGACGATGCCCGCGGCCAGCACCGGTCCGATGCCGGGCAGCGTCTCGAGGAGGCCGGCGTCGGCGGTGTTCACGTCGACCGTCGACGAGCCGCCCGCCGAGCCGTCCGCCCCCTCGACAGGGGCAGGCTCCGCGACCTCGCCCGGCGCGGGCACCCGGACCTGCGCCCCGTCCGTCACGACGGCGGCCAGGTTCAGGCCGGCGAGGTCTGCGTCCGGCAGCGCTCCCCCGGCAGCCGCGACCGCCTCCCCCACCCGGGAGCCCGCCGGCAGCGCGATCACGCCCGGTGCGGCGACCTGGCCGACGACGTGCACCCACACGGTGCGGTCGGAGCCGTCTGAGCCGTCTGACCCGTCGGAGCCGTCGGAGCCCCCGGTGCCGTCGGAGCCCTCGTCCCCGGCTGCCGGCGCCGACTGCGCCGACGCGGTGACCGCCGGCTCCTCCACCGTCACCGGGTCGCCCGTCGGCTGCGCGGCCGCGCGCAGGGCCACCGCGCCGCCCACGAGGGCGAGGGCGAGCACCGCCACGAGCGCGGTGCGCGGCGGCACGCGCCACCGCACGGCATCCAGCAACCCCGGCCGGGGATCGCGCGACCGGGGACGCCGCGCCGGCTCGGCCTCGGGTCCTGCCTCGTGGGACCACGCGGCGCTCGACGCCTCCTCGGCCGCGACCCGCAGCCGCGCCCGTCCGGACGGAGGCAGGTCCCGCTCCGTCGGCGCCGCAGGCACGGCCGGCACCGCGGGCACCGACGACACCGAGGGCCGCCCGGGCTCTCCGGGCTCTCTGGGCTCTCTGGGCTCTCTGGGCTCTCCGGGCTCTCCGGGCTCCCCCGGCACCGAGGCCACGCCGGCCACGCCCGACACCCCGGGCACCGCCATCACCTCGCCCCGCACCGGATCACGGCGGGTGGGATCGGGGGCGGGACCGCCGTCGTACCAGGTCATGCCGTCGACGCTAGGCAGCCCCGCGAGCCCTCGCGTCCGACCGGGCCCGTGCCTGGGGACGCAGCGCCCCGTGGTGCCCTGTGGAGGCCGCAGCACCCGCTCGTCCAGCGCCGACGGTGACCGCCCCGCGGCCAGCAGCTCGTCGACCCGGCGCCGTCACCGGTCCGTCACGGTCACGGCGAGCGCCCCGACGCCGAGGTGCCCGCCGAGCACCGCGCCGATTTCCCGGACCAGCACCTCGTCGAGCGCGAGGCCGGCCCGCAGCCGCTCGGCGAGCTCCTCGGCGACGTCGGCGCGCCCGAGGTGCTGCACCGCGACCCGGACGGCCGGCCCGCGCCGGGTGACCTCGTCGACCGCGAGCTGGTGCAGCCGGTCCCGGGCCGCGCGGCGGGCGCGGACCCGCTCGGCGACCTCGATCCGGCCGTCCCGCAGCGCGAGCACCGGCCGGAGCCCGAGCACGGTCCCGAAGGCGGCGGCGGCACCGGAGAGCCGGCCTCCGCGGCGCAGGTGGTCCAGCGAGTCGACGACGAACCAGGCGGCCGTCGACCGACCCACCTGCTCGGCGACGGCGGCGACCTCGGTGCCGTCCGCAGGCCCGCCCCAGACGTCGCCCTGGGCGAGCTCGGCCGCGGCGAGCGCGGCGAACCCGAGGCCCATGCCGGCGCTGCGCGAGTCGACGACGTGCACGGGCAGCGGCGCGAGCTGGGCGGCGAGGCCCGCGGCGCGGACGGTGCCGGAGAGCTCGCCGGAGAGGTGCACCGAGACGACCTCGGCGGCCCCCCGCGCCGCGGCGGCCTCGTAGGCGGCGGCGAGCGCGGCGGGCGGCGGCTGCGACGTCGTGACGCGACGACCGGTCCCGAGCAGCGCGGCGAGCCCGTCGGGTGTGAGGTCGACGCCGTCGCGGTAGCGCTCGCCGTCGGCGGCCACGTCGAGCGGCACGACCTGGATCCCCCACGCCGCGGCGTCCTCGGGGGTGAGGCACGAGGTCGAATCGGTGACGACCGCGACGCGGGCCGGCGCGGGCGCCGGGGGCTCGGCCGGTGCGGCCGACCCGCGGCGGCCCACCCGGCCGAGGCGCCCGAACCACGCGGGGACGCCGGCGAACCGGCCGCCGGCGTCCTCCGGCACGGTCAGACCGGCACGACGTTGACGAGCTTCGGCGCCCGCACGATCACGGTGCGCACGTCGCGCCCGGCCATCGCCCGCTGCACGCCGGCGTCGGCCAGCGCCAGCTCCCGCAGCGTCGCGTCGTCGGCGTCGGCGGGCACCTCGGCGCGGCCGCGGACCTTGCCCTGGACCTGGAACACGCAGGTGACGGTGTCCTCCACCAGGTACTGCGGGTCGACGACCGGGAACGGCTCGTGCCCGAGCGACCGCTCGTGGCCGAGCCGGGCCCAGAGCTCCTCGGCCAGGTGCGGCGCGACCGGCGCGGTCATGAGCACCAGCTGCTCCGCGACCGTGCGCGGCACCGCGGGCAGCGACGTGAGGTGGTTGTTCAGGACGATGAGCTTGGCGATGGCGGTGTTGACGCGCATCCCCTGCATGTCCTCGCCGACCTCGGCGATCGTGCGGTGCAGGACGCGCAGCGTCTCGACCGACGGCTCCGCGTCGACCACGGTGAGCTCGCCCGTCTCCTCCGAGACGATGTTCCGCCAGACGCGCTGCAGGAACCGCTGCGCGCCCACGACCGCGCGGGTCTCCCACGGTCGCGACAGGTCGAGCGGGCCCATCGACATCTCGTAGACGCGCAGGGTGTCGGCGCCGTACTCCGCGTACATCTCGTCGGGCGACACGGCGTTCTTCAGCGACTTGCCGATCTTGCCGTACTCGCGGAAGACCTCGTCGCCGTTCCAGGTGAAGCCGGACGCGACGGACTCGTCCTCGACGACCTCCGCCGCGGGCACGTAGACGCCGCGGGCGTCGGTGTAGGCGTACGCCTGGATGTAGCCCTGGTTGAAGAGCTTGTAGAACGGTTCGCGGCTCGACACGTGGCCCAGGTCGTACAGCGCCTTGTGCCAGAACCGCGCGTAGAGCAGGTGCAGCACGGCGTGCTCGACACCGCCCACGTAGAGGTCGACGCCGCCGGCGCCGTGGGTGTCCGTCGGGTTGTGGCCCGGGCCCATCCAGTACTGCTCGAGCGCGGGGTCGACCACCTGGCCGGTCGCGTGCGAGGGGTCCAGGTAGTGCAGGTAGTACCAGCACGAACCGGCCCAGTTGGGCATCGTGTTGGTGTCGCGGCGGTAGGTGCGCGGGCCGTCGCCGAGGTCCAGCGTGACGTTCACCCAGTCGTCGTTGCGGCTCAGCGGCGCCTCCGGCGAGGAGTTGGCGTCCTCCGGGTCGAAGGTGCGAGGTGCGTAGTCCGGGACGTCCGGCAGGTCCACCGGCAGCGCGGACTCGGGGACCGCGATCGGGAGGTCGTGCTCGTCGTAGACGATCGGGAACGGCTCGCCCCAGTAGCGCTGGCGGCTGAACAGCCAGTCCCGCAGCCGGTAGGTCGTCGTCCGCCGGCCGGCGCCGCGCTCGGCGAGCCAGTCGATGATCCGCGTCTTGGCGTCCGCCACGGACAGCCCGTCCAGGCTGATCTCGTCGTTGGCGGAGTTGATGATGGCGCCCTCGCCGGTCCACGCGCCCTCGTGGCCCTCGGGCGCCTGCACGGTGTGCACGACAGGCAGTCCGAACGCCTCCGCGAACGCCAAGTCCCGGGCGTCGCCGCCGGGCACGGCCATGATCGCGCCGGTGCCGTAGCCCATGAGCACGTAGTCGGCGATGAACACGGGCAGCGAGGCGCCGTTGACCGGGTTCAGCGCGTAGCCGCCGGTGAACACGCCGGTCTTGCGGCCGGCGTCGGCCTGGCGCTCGACGGCAGTCTTGGCAGCGGCCTCGCGCCGGTACGCCGCGACGGCCTCGGCCGGGGTGGCCGCGCCGCCGCGCCAGGACTCGGGCACGTCCTCCGCCCAGGCTCCGTCGCCGCCCGCGACGACGGCGTCGACCAGCGGGTGCTCCGGCGCCAGGACGACGTACGTCGCGCCGAACAGCGTGTCGGGGCGGGTGGTGAAGACGGTCAGCGGCTCGTCGGCGTCGGTGACCTCGAAGTCGACGTGCGCGCCCTCGGACCGGCCGATCCAGTTCCGCTGCATCGCCGTGACCTTCTCGGGCCAGTCGATGAGGGAGAGGTCGTCCGCCAGGCGGTCGGCGTAGGCGGTGATCCGCATGTTCCACTGCCGCAGCGTGCGCTGGAACACCGGGAAGTTGCCGCGCTCGGACCGGCCGTCGGAGGTGACCTCCTCGTTGGCGAGGACCGTGCCGAGGCCGGGGCACCAGTTGACCGGCGTCTCGGACACGTAGGCCAGCCGCTGCGCGTCGACGACCCGGCGTCGCTGCACCTCGTCCAGGTCGGCCCACGTGGCGTCCTCGTCGACGCCGTCGACGCCCCCGGGCAGCGGACGGGCGCCCGACGCGTAGGCCTCCACCAGGGTGGACACCGGGCGGGCGGCACCGCGGCCGCCGTCGGGGCGCACGGCGTCCTCGTCGTACCAGGACTCGAAGATCTGCAGGAAGATCCACTGCGTCCAGCGGACGTAGTCCGGGTCGATCGTCGCGAAGGTCCGGCGCGGGTCGTGCGCGACGCCCAGGCGGCGCAGCTGGCGCGCCATGATCTCGATGTTCGCCTCGGTGGTGGTGCGCGGGTGCGCACCGGTCTGCACGGCGAACTGCTCGGCCGGCAGCCCGAACGCGTCGTACCCGAGCGCGTGCAGCACGTTGTCGCCCTGCATCCGGCGGTACCGCGCGACGACGTCGGTCGCGATGTAGCCCAGCGGGTGGCCGACGTGCAGCCCCGCGCCCGAGGGGTACGGGAACATGTCCATCACGAAGAACGGCCGGGCGCCCTCGCGCGCCGTCGCGCCGTCGCCGTCCGTCAGCGGGCCGGAGGGGTTCGCGGCGAAGAAGGTGCCGCGCTCGACCCACTCGTCCTGCCACTTCAGCTCGATCTCGCGGGCGAGCCTCGGCCGTGTACCGGAACGGCACGTCCTGGCCGGCGGACGAGGAGGGGGACTCGGGATGGGTGGGGGCGGGCGACGTCACCCCGGGAGTCTATCGAGGCCCGGCACCCTGCCCGGACGCGCCCAAGACGCGCCACGCGGTCGCCGGGTCGCCGGGTCGCCGGGTCGCCGGGTCGCCGGGTCGCCGGCCGATTCCGCCGTCCCCAGCCGATGTCCCCGCCGGCGACGCGAGAATCCGCCGGCGATCCGGTGCAGCGCCCGGCGAACCCTGACGTCAGGCGGTGCGCCGCCGGGACGCGCCGCCCAGCATGACCGCGGAGATGACCAGGCCGGCCACGGTCAGCCCGGCGCCGACCCACGCCGGGGCGACGTAGCCGAGCCCGCCCGCGATCACGAGGCCGCCGACCCACGCCCCCGCGGCGTTGCCGGCGTTGAGCGCGGAGTGGCACAGCGCGGCGCCCAGCGACGGCGCGTCCGGCGACAGGTCCATCAGCCAGGCCTGCAGGGCGAGCCCGAGCACCTGGGTCGTCACGCCGAGCAGCACGATCGCCAGCACGCCCGGCACCACCCACTGCGCGAGCACCGCGACGAGGACCAGCGCGACGATGGTCGTCGCGAAGCCCAGCAGCACGGTGCGGGCCACCGAGCGGTCGGTGAGCCGGCCACCCAGCAGCGTGCCGGCGGTCATCCCGACGCCGAACAGCGCGAGCACGATCGGCACCGTCGCCTCGGCCAGCCCGGTGACCTCGGTCAGCAGCGGGGAGACGTACGAGTAGACCGCGAACATGCCGCCGAACCCGATCGAGCCGGCCGCGCAGGCGGCCCAGAGCCGCCCGTTGCGCAGCGCGCCGAGCTCCGCCCGGACGGTCGCACCGTCCCGCACGGGCAGCCGGGGCAGGAACCGGAACAGCGTCAGCAGCGTGAGCGCGCCCAGCACGCCCACGGCGACGAAGGCCACCCGCCAGCCGAACACCTGGCCGAGCACCGTCGACAGCGGCACGCCGACCACGTTTGCGATGGTCAGGCCCGCCATCATCGTCGCCACGGCCTGCCCGCGGCGACCCGGACCCGCGACGTGCGCGCCCATCACCGCGCCGACGCCGAAGAACGCCCCGTGCGGCAGGCCCGCGACGAACCGTGCGGCGACCAGCCAGCCGAGCGACGGCGCCAGCGCCGACAGCACGTTGCCGACCGTGAACGCGGCCATGAGCAGCAGGAGCAGCCTGCGGCGGTCCATCCGCGCGGCGAGGGTCGTGAGCAGCGGTGCGCCGACGACCACGCCGAGCGCGTACGCGGTGATCGCGTGCCCCGCCTCGGGGATGGTCGCGTCCAGGTCCTCCGCGATCAGCGGCAGCAGCCCCATCGTCGCGAACTCGGTGGTGCCGATGCTGAACCCGCCGAGTGCCAGCGCCAGGAGCGGCAGGCGCGCCCGGCGCCGGACCAGGTGCGGGTCGAGCACGACGTCGGTGCCGACCTCGGGCGTACGGCCCTGCGTGCTGGTGTCCAAGAGTGCGCTCCCGCGTCGTCGTCCCTAGCGCGGCACGCACCCCGGGCGCGCGCGGGCGCGGCCGACGGGTGCGGCAGCCCGTCCCGGTGGCAGCGACGGCGCAACTCCGGTCCGGCCAACCCTAACCGGTCGGTCGGGGGCGGTCAGCGGGCGTCGAGCAGCACCCAGATCGCGCGGGCGGCGACCTCGCCCAGCTCCACGGCGCGGGGTTCGGCGTCGGGGCCCTCACCGTCCGGCGGCCGGACGCGGACCGCCGTCATCCCCGCGAAGTCCCGCCGCTCGACCACGTCGACCCGCGCGTCGAGCACCACGCCGACCGAGGCCAGGTACCGCAGCAGCCCGGGGTCGGCGTCGGAGATGCGGGCGACCCGGCCGGAGCCCGCGGCGAGCTCCCACAGCATGTCGGCGGCCGGCGTCGGCACCGTGCCGTCCGGCGCCGGGATGGGGTCGCCGTGCGGGTCGCGGGTCGGGTGGCCGAGGCGGGCGTCGATCCGCTCGACCATGAGGTCGGAGACCGCGTGCTCGAGGACCTCGGCCTCGTCGTGCACCTCGTCCCAGGCGTAGCCGAGCTCGCTGACCAGGAACGTCTCCATCAGCCGGTGCCGGCGGACGACCTGGACCGCGTGCCGGACGCCCTCGTCGGTCAGGGTGATCGCGGCGTACGGGGCGTGCTCGACCAGACCCTGGTCCGCGAGCCGGCGCACCGTCTCCGACACCGTCGAGGGACCGACGCCCAGCCGCTCGGCGAGCATCTTGGTGGTGACGGGCGCCGTCGACCACTCGCGTGCCGTCCAGATGACCTTGAGGTAGTCCTGGGCGACGGACGTCAGATCGCTCGTCTCGCTCACGCGACCAGGGTAGGGCCCGGCCGCGGCGCCCGGCCCCGCGGGGTCCGGGTCGCCGGGGCGCCGGACGGGTCAGCCCTGGGCGTCGCGCCAGGCGGTCCACTTCTCGACGAGGGAGAGGTCGTAGTCCGGGCCGCCGACCCCGACGGTGAACAGGGTCACGCCCGCGTCGACGAGCGGGGCGGCGACCTCCTCCGGCGCGGCAGAGACCCCGACGCTGCGCTCGACGAGGGTGGCGGTGTCCCGGCCGACGGCCGTGCCGTGCTCGTCGAGGATCGCGCTCTTGCGGGTCAGCGTGTCCAGGTCGCCGAACGAGTGCCAGGCGTCCGCGTGCTCGGCGACGACGCGCAGCGTCTTCTTCTCGCCACCGCCGCCGATGAGGATCGGGATGTCGCGCGTCGGCGCCGGGTTGCCGGCAGCCAGGCGCTTCTTGATCCGCGGCAAGGCGTCGGCGAGCTCCGCGATGCGCGAGCCGGCGGTGCCGAACTCGTAGCCGAGCTGGTCGTAGTCCTTCTCGAACCAGCCCGCGCCGATGCCGAGGATCAGCCGGCCGCCGCTGATGTGGTCGACCGTGCGGGCCATGTCGGCCAGCAGCTCGGGGTTCCGGTACGAGTTGCAGGTGACCAGCGCGCCGATCTCCACGCGGCTGGTCTGCTCCGCCCAGGCGCCGAGCATCGTCCAGCACTCGAAGTGCTTGCCGTCCGGGTCGCCGTAGAGCGGGAAGAAGTGGTCCCAGTTGAAGATCACGTCGACGCCGAGGTCCTCGGCGCGGCGGACCGCGTCGCGGATCTGGGCGTACTCGGCGTGCTGGGGCTGGAGCTGGACTCCGATGCGGAGAGGTCGCGTCATGGCAGCACGCTACGTCCGCGCCGACCGGCGCGCGGTCCGGCGTCTACGCTGACGGTCGCTCCGCCCCGCACCCGCACTCCCCCGGAGGTCCCGATGCCCGCCGCCACAGCGCCCGCCACCGAGGGGTCCGCGCCCGTCCCCCTGCGCTGGGTGGGCCCCGTCCGGGTGAGCGGCAACGTCATGACGGGCGAGACCGAGGTCCCCCTGGCGACGTACGAGTCGCCGCTGTGGCCGTCGGTGCGCCGCGGCGCCCGGCTGTCGACGATGGTCGAGGGCGGCATCCGGGCCACGCTGGTCGACGAGCGGATGTCCCGGTCGGTGCTGCTCGAGGCGGACGACGCCGGCGTGGCGCTGGCCGCCGTGCAGTACCTGACGACCCACCGGGCCGAGCTCGAGGCGGTCGTCGCCACGAGCAGCCGGTTCGCGCGGCTGCTGGACCTGCACTTCCAGATCGCCGGGAACCTGCTGTTCGTGCGGTTCGAGCTGTCGACCGGCGACGCCTCGGGCCACAACATGGTGACCAACGCGTCCGAGAAGCTGATGGACCACGTCCTGGCGACGGTCCCCGGGCTGCGCTACGGGTCGATCTCGGGCAACTACTGCTCCGACAAGAAGGCCACCGCGGTCAACGGCATCCTCGGCCGGGGCAAGAACGTCGTCACGGAGATCGTGCTGCCCCGCCGCCTGGTCGAGCGGTTCCTGCACACGACGCCCGAGGCGATCGTGCAGCTGAACATCCGCAAGAACCTGATCGGCACCATGCTGGCCGGCGGGTTGCGGTCGGCGAACGCGCACTACGCGAACATGCTGCTCGCGTTCTACCTGGCGACGGGCCAGGACGCGGCGAACATCGTCGAGGGGTCCCAGGGCCTCACGCACGCGGAGGTGCGCGACGACGACCTCTACTTCTCCTGCACGCTGCCGAACCTCGTCGTCGGCACCGTGGGCAACGGCAAGGGCCTGGACTTCGTGGAGGAGAACCTCGCCCGGCTCGGCTGCCGCGAGGACCGGGAGCCCGGCGCCAACGCCCGTCGGCTCGCCGTCCTGTGCGCGGCGACCGTCCTGTGCGGGGAGCTCTCGCTCATGGCGGCGCAGACCAACCCGGGCGAGCTGATGGCTGCGCACCTCACACTGGAGCGCGGGGCGCCCGCGCGAGGCTGACCCGTCCGACGCCAGGGGGTGGTGCCGTGCCCAGCGGCTGGTCGTGGCTCGCGTACACGCTGGAGCAGCCCGACGTCGGGCCGCTGCGCTGCCTCGAGGCGTCGCGCAGCGGCACGGCCGCCGAGCCGACCGGCGTGCTGTCCCGGTGGGGCGCCGACACCGCCCCCGACTCCATCCCGGACCTGGTGGTGGAGTCCGCCGTCCCGGACGCGACCGTGGACGAGGCGGAGCTCGCGGTCCGCGGCCTGCGCGCGTGGCTGAGCAACGCGCGCGCGATGCTCGGTGACTGGTCCGAGGAGGGCTTCCGCACGGACGACCTGGTGCGACCCGACACGGTCGAGCGGGTCGCGGACGCACTGGTGGTCGACGGTGCCGCCCTGCCCGGCACGCTCGCGCGCCGGGGCGGGCTGACCGCCCGGGTGGTGCGTCGGCCGGACCACGTCGTCACGGTGGCACACGGGGCAGCGGTGCCCCCGCCGATCCGGCTCGTTGCGGGGATGCCGACCGTCTCGCAGTCCCTCATGTGACCATGTTCACGAACGGGATGATCTCGGGCACCTCGTGCGTTCCGTGAGGAGCAGGTGAAGAGTCCCGACGCTCGCTGGTCGGTGGCTCGCACGCAGGGCTACAGTCGTCCGGGCCTCGCGTGACCGCCGACGACGGCGGGCCGCCCCCGGGGCCCGTCGGACGCAGCCCACCGCCCGCGGACGACGTCCAGCCGGAGAGGATCCCACCCCGACATGCAGCTCGGCATCGACGACCTGGCCTTCGCGACCGCGGACCGGTACCTCGACCTGGCGGACCTCGCCCCCGTGCACGGCGTGGACGTCGCCAAGTACACGGTCGGCCTCGGGCAGGACCGCATGAGCGTGTGCGCGCCCGACGAGGACGTCGTGACGCTGGCCGCCGCGGCGGCGCTGCCGCTGGTCGAGGGCCTCTCCGACGCCGACCGCGCCGCCATCCGCACCGTGCTGCTGGCCACCGAGTCGGGCATCGACCAGTCGAAGTCCGCCGGGGTCTACGTGCACCGCCTGCTCGGGCTGTCCTCGGCCGCGCGCGTCGTCGAGCTCAAGCAGGCCTGCTACGCCGGCACCTCCGCACTGCAGATGGCCCTCGCGCTCGTCGCCCGCAACCCGGAGCAGAAGGTCCTGGTCATCTGCTCGGACGTCGCCCGGTACGACGTCGGGTCCTCCGGCGAGCCGACCCAGGGCTGCGGTGCCGTCGCCATGCTCATCACGGCGGACCCGCGCCTGGTCGCCGTCGAGCCGGTGTCGGGCCTGCACACCTCCGACGTCATGGACTTCTGGCGCCCGAACTACCGCACCACCGCCGTCGTCGACGGCCGGCTCTCGCTGCGGGCGTACACCGACTCGCTCACCGGTGCGTGGCAGGACTTCCAGGCGCAGGGTGGCGCCGCGTTCGGCGACATCGACGCGTTCGTCTACCACCAGCCGTTCACCAAGATGGCCGTCAAGGCGCACGCGCACCTCACCAAGATCACCGGCGCGCCGCGCGACGCCGAGGTCATGGACGCGCAGATCACCGACACCCTGCGGTACAACCGCGAGATCGGGAACTCGTACACGGCGTCGATGTACATCGGCCTCGTGTCGCTGCTCGACCACGCGACGGACGACCTGGCCGGCTCGCGGATCGGGTTCTTCAGCTACGGCTCCGGCGCGGTCGGCGAGTTCTTCACCGGCGTCGTGCAGCCCGGCTACCGCGCGCACCTGCGGACCGCCGCGCACCGCCGGCTCCTCGACGAGCGGCTGCGCATCTCGCACGCCGACTACTCCGCGATCGTCGCGCCGGTGAACCCGGTCGACGGCGGCGACCACGACGTCGACCACGTGACCCGCGGGCCGTTCCGGCTGTCGGCGATCACCGGGCACCAGCGCGTGTACGCCCGCAGCGAGGCCGCGGCGACCGCCGTCGCCTGACCTACTGGTACGTGACCAGGTCCGGGACCGGCTGCACCGCGTAGGTCTGGGCCGGGTCGAGCATCGGCGTGTCCTCGTCGTAGAAGTTCTTCCAGCCCCAGTGCACCGGCGGCGCGCCCTGGTGCAGGGTCGCCCAGGTGCCGGCCTTCGCGGGCTGCGAGCCCTGGCCGTCGGCGTGGATGATCAGGGCGAGCTCGTCGTGGCTGGTGTCGAGGCGCTCGCGCTCGGTGATCATCCGCAGCGAGAACTGGTGCAGCAGGAACATCTTCTGCGGCAGGTGGCGGTCCCGCGTGAACTGCGCGAGCCACGCGGCGGTCGCGTTGACCTCGTCGATGCCGACGGAGCCGATCTGCCGCAGGTGCACCTGGTCGGGCGCGAGCCGCCACTCCGGGTCCAGCGCCAGGCCGACGTGCGGGTACGCGAGCAGCTCGGCGAACTGCTGCGCCTGGGTGACGAAGTCGGTGCGGCCCGGCTGCAGGTCGATGACGACCGACTGGCCCGCCTCCCCCGCGGCCTCGACCAGCGGCCGCAGGTCCTCGACGCTGCGGGGCCGGGAGTAGGAGCCGTCGGCCTCCGGAGCGGCGGACGCGACCGTCGCGATGATCTCGAGCGTCGGGACCACCGCGTCGACCGTCAGCGGGACGTACTGCGCGGCGGTCTGCTGCGCGCGGGCGATCGTGCCGGGGGTGTCCTGCTCCCCCAGCACGCCGAGCGACGGCGTGCCGGGCGTGCCGTAGAGCGCGACGTACCGCTTGCCGACGACGCCGGGCGCCGCGTCCCGGTCCGGGAAGACCAGCTGGCCGCCGCCGGGCAGGGTGACCCCGGTCGCCGCGGTGGCGACGCGCGGGCCGAGCCGGGCCGGGTCGCCGAACGACGACCCGACGGCGACGACCGTCTCGACGCCGGTCAGCGCCTGGACGGTCGCGGAGGTGGCACGCGGGTCGGCGCCGGGGACGTCGACCACCGGCACGCCGGCGGCCCGGGCCGTGGCCGCCGCGACGGCCGCGCCGGGTGCCCGGACGGCGGAGTCGACCAGCAGTGCGGCCGCGTCCACCGTGTCGGGGACGTCGGGGGCCTCGACGGTGGTGCCGTCGGCACCGAGGACGGCGGGAGCGGCTGCGTCCGTCGGGGTCGCGGTCGCGCTCGGGGTGGGAGTCGCGGTGGGGGCGGCTCCGGCCCCGGACGCGGGCTCGGGGACCGCGAGCAGCACGGGCTCGGGCCGCGCCAGCCCCGCGACGGCGTCCAGCAGCGCCGCCGCCTCGACCTCCGTGGCGGCGCCGACCTGCACGCCGAGGTCCGCGAACGCGTCGGCGTCCGCGCCGTCGACGCCGACCGCCCGGACGTCGTCGGGCAGCCCGGACGCCGGGGCCGCGTCGCCGACGACCAGCACGTCCGTCGTGCCCAGCCGGTCGAGCTCCTCGTCCAGGCCGTCCGCACCCGCGACCAGGACGGGCGACCCGAGCGCCACCGCGGCCGACGCGGCGGGCGCGACGAGCGCGGGCGAGTCGTCCGCGACCAGCACCGCCACGGGCGCCTCGGCGAACAGCGCCGCGCTCACCGCGAGCGCCGTCGCCCCGGCGTCGCCGTCCGGCACCACGGTGGTCGCGGCGTCGGGCAGCGCGACCGCGGACCGCAGGACGACCGGCGTCGCGGAGCCCTCGGGGCTCGGGTCGTCGGCCTCGGTCGACCCGCCGGTGCACCCCGCGAGCAGCGCCGCGGCCGCCGCGGCGGCGACCACGGCGCGCCACCGGACGCCACGACGGCCGGGCTCGGGCGGACGGGTCGGGCGGTTCGAGGCAGGCACGGGTCTCCGGGGGTCGACGACGGGGAACAGCCACTCTAGGCACCGGCACCCACGGGCCGCGAGGGAGCCGTCGACCCCGCCGCGCACGGGCGGCGTGTGCGTGGCGACGGCCGGCGCGGGATGATCGGTGGATGACCACGGGCCCCACCCAGCAGGAGTTCAGCACCGCCGGCGCGTACGTGACCACCGGCGAGGAGTTCGTCCGCGACCAGAGCTACATCACCACCCGCATCACCGCCGACGGCCGCGACGGCTACCCCGTCGAGCCGGGCCGGTACCGGCTCGTCGTGTCCCGGGCGTGCCCGTGGGCCAATCGCGCGATCATCGTGCGGCGCCTGCTGGGGCTGGAGGACGTGCTGTCGATGGGCGTGTGCGGGCCCACGCACGACTCCCGGTCCTGGACCTTCGACCTGGACCCCGGCGGGGTCGACCCGGTGCTGGGCATCCCCCGCATCCAGGACGCGTACTTCCGGCGGTTCCCGGGGTACGAGAAGGGCATCACGGTGCCGGCCGTCGTGGACGTCCCCACCGGCGCGGTCGTCACCAACGACTACGCGCAGCTGACGCTCGACCTGTCGACGGAGTGGACCGCGTACCACCGCGAGGGCGCCCCCGACCTGTACCCGGAGCACCTGCGCGACGAGATCGACCAGGTGGCCCGGAAGGTGTTCACCGACGTGAACAACGGCGTCTACCGGTGCGGGTTCGCCGGCTCCCAGGAGGCGTACGAGCGCGCGTACCGGCGGCTGTTCTCCCGGCTCGACTGGCTCTCCGAGCGGCTCGCCGGCCAGCGGTACCTGGTCGGCGACACGATCACCGAGGCCGACATCCGGCTGTTCACCACGCTGGTCCGGTTCGACGCCGTCTACCACGGGCACTTCAAGTGCAACCGGTCCAAGCTCACCGAGATGCCGGTGCTGTGGGCGTACGCGCGCGACCTGTTCCAGACGCCGGGGTTCGGCGACACGGTCGACTTCGACCACATCAAGCGGCACTACTACGTGGTGCACGAGGACCTGAACCCGACGCAGATCGTCCCCGCCGGCCCGGACCTGCGCGGCTGGCTCACCCCGCACGGCCGCGAGGCCCTCGGCGGCCGCCCGTTCGGCGACGGCACCCCGCCCGCCCCGGTGCGCGAGCCCGAGCGCGTCGACCCGGCCCACACCGCCGAGGCGATGACGGGCTGACCCCGCCGCCCCGAGACCGCCGCCGAGGTCGTCACCACCGCACGAGGTCGTCCGTCCTGCGGGACGACCTCGGGCACGCATGACGACCTCGCCGACGCGCTACGCCTCCGGGCGGACGCGCACGACGTTGCGCCACGGGTCGTCGAACGTCACCGTCGCCCCGTCGTCGCGGACGGCGACGCCGTGCGCCGCGAGCCGCTCGCGCAGCGCGCCGACGTCGTCCGCGCCCGGCACCACGAGCGTGACCTCGCCGAGCCCGAGCGAGCTCGCCCGCGGGCCGGCGCCGGCGGAGTTCCAGGTGTTCATCGCCATGTGGTGGTGGTAGCCGCCGGCGGACACGAACAGCGCGCCGTGCCACTCCGCCATCACGTCGAACCCGAGCGCGTCGACGTAGAACGCCCGCGCCCCGGCCACGTCACCGACCTGCAGGTGCACGTGCCCGACCACGGGCCTGCCCGCCGGTGCCGCGAGCGCCGTGTCGGTGAGGTGCCCGCGGATGAAGTCGTTCGGGTCGAGCCGCAGCGAGTCCATCTGGACCCGTCCCTCGGCGTCGTAGCCCCAGAGCTCACGGGCGCGGTCCCAGTACAGCTCGACGCCGTTGCCCTCCGGGTCGGTGAGGTAGAACGCCTCCGACACCAGGTGGTCCGCGCTGCCGACGAAGGTGTGCGGCGCACGCGAGGCCACCGACGCGAGCGTGGCCGCCAGGGCCTCCTGGGTGTCGAACAGGATCGCCGTGTGGAACAGCCCGGCCTGGCCGCGGCTCGTCGGCGGGAGCCCGGGCATGTGCCGCAGCACCATGAGCGCCTTGGTGCCGCGTCCCAGCACCACCACGTCGGGACGCCCGACGCCCTCGATGCGCTCGTCGAGGCGCTCGACGACGTCCAGGCCGATCACGTCGCGGTAGTAGCGCAGCTGGACGTCCAGGTCGCCGACCAGCAGCGTGACGGGGCCCATCGCGGTGTCGGCGGCGAGGCGGTCCTGGGTGGAGGAGGTCGGGGGCGTGACGGTCATAGGACCAACAATAGTTGAGGCTTCAACCGATTGCTAGTCATGCAGGATCCCCGGACGTCCTCGAGGAGTCGGGAGAGGCGGGTCAGCCCCGGCGCTGCACGTCGTTGCGGCCGAAGTCCTGCAGGAACCGCGGCCCGCGCTCGGCCAGCTCGCGGGTGAAGTCCCCCGACCAGCCGGCGTACGGCGCCCGCGCCAGGCCGTCGTTCGAGAACCGCGCGTCGTCGGTGACCTCGGTCTCGCAGAACGCGGGGATCTGCAGGTCGGTGACCGGCCCGGAGCGCTCGCACTCGGCGATGACCAGCGGGCTGTTGGCGCCGCCGAACACGTCGACCACCCAGCCGTCCGCGCCGAGCCACACGGAGTAGCGGTTCTTCACGATCCGGTGCCCGCCGCGGCGGATCGTCTCGATGCCGACGGTGACGTCGATCTCGCGCTCCGCCTCGTACCGGGTGCCGACGTTCATCGGGCCCTTCAGCGTCAGGGCGCAGAACTCGAAGCGGTCGCCGACCTCCTCGAGCACCGCGAGCGGGTCGGCGTCGGCGCCGAGCGCGAGCCGCAGGCCGGAGGCCTGGACGCGCAGGCGCAGCGCGTAGCCGTCCTGCGCCAGGTAGTACGACTGGACGATGAGCACGGGGTCGGGCTCGGACAGCAGCTCGGCCGGCGGGGTGCGCACGAAGAACCGGCGCTCGAACTCGAAGTCGCCGTAGCCGGTGTCGCTCACCGCGGGTGCCTCCTCGCGCTCGTCCGTGCGGCCGGACCGCCGCTGCTGGTCACGGTACGCGACCGGGCAGCACGCAGCGCCGGGACGACACGCCTCACGCCGGCAGCAGGTCCATCCCCAACGTCCGGCCCCACGGGTGCGTGTCGACGGTGCGGAAGCCCACGCGCTCGTAGAACGCGATCGCGCCGGTGTTCTCCGCGGCGACGCCGAGGTGCAGGCCCGGGACGCCGCGCGCCCGGAGCGCGTCCGCGAGCGTCGTGATCAGCAGCCGGCCGAGGCCCTGGCCCTGCGCGCGCGGCAGCAGGTCGATGTGCAGGTGCGCGGGGAACCGGTCGGTGACGGCCTCGGCGTACTCGCCGCCGTGGTGCACGGTGTGCAGCAGCTCGTGGTCGCGCGTCCCGCCCCGGGCCGGTCGCAGCGGGTACCGCTCGCGCAGCGCCGGCCACCAGTGCGCCTCCTGCCAGCGGGCGAACGCCTGCGAGTCGTCCGTCCCGACGACGTAGCCGACCAGCCCCGCGTCGTCGGTGACGACCCACGTGAGCCCCGGGTCGGCCACCGGGTAGGGCGCGGCGTACACGTGGCCCAGCAGGTCGGGGTCCCGGTACACCGGGGTCGCGTCAGTCCCCGCGTCGCCCGTCAGCAGGCACACGCGGTACATCCCCGGCAGGTCGCACGTCGCGAACGGTCTCACCCGCATGCCCCGGGACCCTACCGGGCCGGTCCCGCACCAGGAGCACGCCCCCGAGCACCAGGACGCCGCCGACGACCTGCGCCGCCCCGAGCGCGTACCCCGTCGCGGCGGAGATCAGCACGGTGAACACCGTGATGAGGTTGAGGTACGACCCCGCCTCGGCCGGCGGCACCCGGCGCAGCGCCAGGTTCCACAGCAGGTACGACCCGACCGACGGCAGCACGACGATGACGACCAGCGCGACGGTCGCGTCCCGGCTGCTCGGCCAGTGCACCTGCCCCGCGGCGGCGAACGGCGCCATGACCACGGCCGCGATCGCCGCCTGCACCGCGGTCGACGCGATCGGCGGGACGCCCGCGAGGGTCCGGCCGCCGATCGTGTAGACGCTCCACACGACGATCGCCCCGACCATCAGCAGGTCGCCGACGTTCAGCTCGAGCGACGTGAGCCCGGTGAGCCGGCCCCCCGTGATGACGACCAGCACGCCCACCAGGCCGACGACCATCCCCAGCACGGCCCGCCGGGACGGCGCGCGCCGCACGACGGCCGCGCCGAGCAGCGCGATCAGCGCCGGGTTGAGCGCGTTGACCAGGGACGCGTTCACGGACGACGTGTGCTGCAGCGCCGTGTAGACGAACAGCGCGTACCCCACCATGCCGAGCAGCGACAGGACCACCTGGCGCGGCCACGTCCGCAGCACCGCGCGCCAGTCCGGCCGCTCCACGACCTGGGCGATGACCAGCAGCGGGACCGCCGCGAGCGCCCAGCGCAGCGCCGTCAGGCTCACCGGGCTCATCTCCCGCACCGCCACCGCGCCGAGCACGTAGTTGCCCGCCCAGAACAGGGTGGCTCCCACGAGCGCGAGGACGGGTCCGGTGCGGGCGGAGCGGGGCACGCGCAGACGATACGCGTCTCACCCGCCGCCACGGTTACCGCGGGCCCGCGGGATGCCGACGAACCGGGCATGAGCCTGTCCGACGCCCCGGCCCCGCGGCTGTACGCCACGCGCGGGCACCTGGCGTGCGCGCTCGGGCTCATGGCGGTGCTGGTGGTCGGTGGCGGCTTCTGGCCGCTGAGCGACGAGACACCCGTCGAGCGCTGGTACGCGGTCGCGGCGCTGATGGTCGCGCTGGCCGGGCTGGTGCTGGTCGTGCCCGCGCGGCCGTGGGTGATGCCGGGCGCGCTCGCGCTCGCGCTCCTCGGTGCCGGGGTGCTGATCGCGTCGTGCCGGACGGCGGAGGGGCTGGTCGTGCTGTCCCTGGGCGTCATCACCGCGGCGCAGTACGCGGCCTACGCGTTCCGCACCCGGGTCGCGGCGGGCCTCGTCGCGCTCGCGCTGGCCGTGATGACCGGGGGCATGGTCGTCGCGCCGGCGCCCTTCCACGTCATGACCTGGCTGGTCGTGTTCGTCATGACCCTCGCCAGCACCTCGCTGCTGGGCTACGTCACGCACTGGCTGCGCCGGCACGCCTCCACCGACGACCTGACCGGTGCGCTGACCCGCGGTGCGCTCCTGCAGGGGATCGACGCCCAGGTGCGCGAGGCACGGCGCACGGGCGCGGCGCTCGCGGTGGTGTCGGCCGACGTCGACGACTTCAAGTCGATCAACGACACCCGGGGGCACCTGGCGGGCGACGAGGTGCTCGCGGGGCTCGTCGCCACGTGGCGGCGGTCGCTCGGCTCGCGCAGCTGCATCGGGCGCGTCGGGGGCGACGAGTTCGTGATCGTGCTGCCCGGCCGGGACGCCGAGGCGGCCGCGCGGTGGGTGGCGGAGACCCGCGCCGCGTCCGTGGCGCCGTGGAGCGCGGGGATCGCCGCCGTCGGTCCCGGCGACGGCGTGCGCGACCTCCTCGACCGCGCGGACGTGGCGCTCTACGAGGCGAAGCGCGCCCGGGGTGCCACCCGGGTGCCGCACCAGGGGCGCTGAACGCGGGTCAGACGGCGAACCGGGTGGCGGTCTCCGGCGCGAGCGCGTGCGCGACCCGCGCCTGCATCTCCGCCGACATCTCCGGCATCGCGTCGACCGGGAACCAGCGGGCGTCGCTGTTCTCGCCGTCCCCCGGCCCGGGCTCCCCCGACACCCAGCGGAACCGGAACGTCAGGTCGAGGTACTGCGACCGGTCGCCGTTCGCGTAGGTCATCGGCGGCAGGCTGTGCACCCAGGCCAGCCGCTCGGCGACGGCCACCACCTCGGCCTCCTCCAGCACCTCGCGGGCACCGGCGACGGCGGGCTCCTCCCCCGGGTCGATGATCCCCGTCACGGGCGTCCACGCGCCGTCGTCGGCCCGCTTCACCAGCAGCACCTCCTCGCCGTCCGGCCCGGGACGGACCACGACCGCGCTCACGCCGGACAGCCAGAGCAGCTCGTGGCCGATCTTCTCGCGGAGGTCGAGGACGAAGTCAGGTGTGGGCACGGCCCCGATCGTACGGGTGACGTCCGCGCACGTCAGCGCGCCCGGTGCTAGCGTCCCGGCCCGATGACCACCTCGCTGCGCGCCGCCCTGGGCCTGATGATGCTCGCCGGCTTCTACCTCGTCGCCGTCGGTCTCGTCGTCGGGCTCGGCTGGCTGAGCGTCCTCGCGTTCTCCACCGAGCACGCGCGCGGAGCCGGCCAGCTGGCGCTGCTGGCGCTCGTGCTCGCGGCCGGGATCGTCCGCGCGCTGTGGAAGGTCGCGCGGGCCAGGACCGCACCGCCCGAGGGCGTCGCCGTGCCGCAGCGCGCCGCCCCGGAGCTGTGGACCGTCGTCCGCGAGCTCGCCGCGGCGGCGGGCACCCGCCCGCCGGACGAGATCCGCCTGGTGCCCGAGGTGAACGCCGCCGTCTCCGAGGAGGCGCGCCTGCTCGGCCTGGTCGGCGGGACCCGGCGGATGTACCTCGGCGTCCCGCTGCTGCAGGCGCTCGACGTCGCGCAGCTCCGCTCCGTCCTGGCGCACGAGCTCGGCCACTACTCGAGGAGCCACACCCGGCTGGGCCCGCTGACGTACCGCGGCCGCGCCGTGGTCCTCGCCACGGTGCAGGCGCTCGCCGGCACCGTCGTCGGCTGGCTGCTGTCCGGCTACGCGCGGCTGTACCTGCTCGTGTCGGCCGCGGTCAGCCGGCGGCAGGAGCTCGAGGCCGACGAGATCTCCGTGCGCGTCGTCGGGCGCCACGTCGCGCAGGAGGCGCTGCACGAGGTGTCCGTGGTCTCCGCCGCCTGGTCGTTCTACACCGGGACCTACGTCGCGCCCGCCTTCGAGGCCGGCTTCGCGACCACGCCACCCGCGTTCTTCGGCGGCTTCGACCAGCTGCTGCGCGCCCGGGCGGAGGAGCTCGCCGAGCTGCGCGCCGGGGCTCCCGACGCCGAGCAGAGCCGGTGGGACAGCCACCCGTCGCACGCCGTCCGCATCGCCGCGATGGAGCGGATGCCCGACGTCCACCGTGCCCGCGACACCCGGCGGGCCACGCTCCTGGTCCCGGGGTTCGCCGACGCCGCCGCGCTGGTCGCCGAGGGGTCGCTGCGGTTCGAGGACCGGCAGCGCCTCGACTGGCCGGCGCTGGGTACCGCCGCCGTCACGCGCAACCGGCAGCGCACCGCCGACGCGGTGTACCGGGCGGCGGCGCGCCTCGCCGGGATCCCGCAGGCGTCGGTCGCCACCGTCCTGGCTCTCGTCGAGCAGGGCCGCGGGGGCGAGCTGGCGCTGGAGCTGGGCCTCGCGCCGCAGCCGGGCGAGCGCGACCCCGTGGCGGACGCCCTCGAGGTGGTCGTCGCCACCGCTGCCGTGCAGGCCGGGATCGCGCGCTGGGAGCAGCCGTGGGCCGGCGGGCCGCGCCTGCTCGACCGGCACGACGCCCCGATCGACCCGCGACCGCTGGCGGACCTGGCCGCCGACCCGCGCACGGTCCCGGACGCCCGCCGGCACCTCGCGGCGCTGCGGGTGGACGTCGAGCGCGCCGGCCAGGCCTCGGCGCAGCCGGACGCCCTGGGCGCCCGGCTGCTCGGCGGCGTCGCCTCGGTCCAGGTCGACCGCGTGCGGCACGACGTCCTGGTGCTCGACGAGGGCCTGGTCCTGGTGCCGGCGCCGCGCGGGGGCAAGGGCCGCAGGCGGATGCTCGCGCTGATCGAGGAGACACCGGTCGCCGAGCTCGCCGGCCGCTACCGGTACCTGCCGTACGAGGAGGTGGCGACCGCCACCGTCCGCCGCCGGGTCCCGCTGCGCGCCGTGCTCGTGCTCAAGCGCGGCGGCACCGTCCGGCTGCGGTCGGGGTGGAGCTCGGAGAAGCTCGGCGACGACTCCGACGCGGTGCTCGCCGCCGCGGTGCTGAGCCTGCGCCGGACGCCGGCACCCGCGCCTGCGCCCGCGCCCGCCCGGGTCTGAACGCCGGTCCTGGGCGTCAGCCCCGCGGGACCTCGTCCCGCCACGAGTGCTGCGGCTCGAACCCCAGCAGCTCGCGGGCGCCGTCGATGGCCAGCAGCGTCTCGAACTCCCCGAGCTCGCGGCGGACCTCGACCCCGGGGAACTCCGCCGCCAGCAGCTCGGCCGACGGCGTGTCCATGATCGTGTCGGCGGCGGCGATGATGACGTTCTGCGAACCGGTCGTCTCGACCTCCAGCGCCAGCCGGAAGGCCGTCGCCGCGTCCCGCACGTCGATGTAGCCCCACAGGTTCCAGCGGCGCTTCGCGGGGTCGTCCTGGAACGACGGCACCTGCGCGTACGCCTCCGGCGGGAACACGTTGGACAGCCGCAGCCCCACGAACGGGATGCCCGACCACGCCGACACCTGCGCGGCGACGTCCTCGCTCAGCACCTTCGACAGCGCGTAGGTCGTCGTCGGGTACGGGAAGTGCGCCTCGTCCACGGGCGCGTACCGCGGCGGGACGTCGAACGGCAGGCCCAGCGTGGTCTCGCTCGACGCCCACACGACCTTGCGCAGCCCCAGCCGCTGCGCCGCGAGGAAGACGTTGTCGTTCGCGGCCAGGTTCCGGTTGAGCGTGTCCGGCGGCGACTCCATCCCCGGCTGCGGGATGTTCGCCAGGTGCACCACCGCGGAGCAGCCCGCGAGCGCCTCGACGGCCTGCCCGTAGTCGGACAGCTCGGCACGCATCACGTCCACGCCCAGCCCGGCGCGCTCCCCGAACGGCCCCTGCACGTCGGTCGCGTGCACGGTGTACCCGTGCGCGACCAGGTCCTGCACCACCGCGCGGCCCACCTTGCCCAGCGCGCCGGTCACGGCGACGGTCTCGGTCATGGCGGTCATCCTCGCCCGGCCGCGCGGGCGCGTCCACCGGTGCCGGCCGGGGGACGCCGGCTCAGGCCTGCTCCCCCAGCAGCCGGCGCCGCCCGGCCTCGCCGACCAGCTCGCCGCGCGCGCCGGGCGTGCGGCAGTAGTGCTCCAGCGCGGCGACGACGTGCTGCGGGTCCACCGGGAACGCGGGCCCCGGCACGTCGAGGCACGGCCGGTCCGGCACGGGGGCGTGCAGGAACCGGGCCCGGCGTGCGAAGTGCCACGACTCCGCGTCCTTCACCCCGACCAGCCGGACCACGGCCCACTGGTTGTCGTGCTCGACCTCGATGCGGCGGATGTCGTCCCAGTCGAGCCACGCGTCCCCGCCGAGGCCGGTCACCCCGATGCCCAGCGGCGTCAGCACCAGGCGGAGCGGCCGGGTCAGCTCGATGACGCGGTCCGGCAGGCCGAGCAGCACGGGGGCCAGCACCAGGACGGCCAGCCACCACAGCGGGTGCCCGATCCGGGTCAGCGCGGAGGTGATGACGGCGGCGGCGGTCATCACCACGACGGAGACGAACAGCGGCTGACGGTGGAACAGGGTCCGCCAGGTGACGACCACCGAGATCTCGCCGGCGACCGGCTCGACGGTGACCTTGCCGGGGTCCGGCTGCGGGACGTGCAGGTAGTTCCGGTAGAACGACGCGGTGACGGCCAGCCACGCCAGCCCGCCGATCCCGGCCCCGACGCTCGCGCGCGGGCCCCACGCGCCGGGCCGGTCGGGCCGCAGGAGCATGTCCGTGGCGACGGCCACCAGCCAGACCGCCAGCAACCCGGACACGACGAGGACGCACCAGTACACGCCTCGACCCGATCCACCGACCGCGTCGAGACGTCGCTGCGTGGTCCCGGGCATCGGGGACAACGATGCCTGACACGACACCCTCGTGGACAGCCCGGTCCGGCCGCCCGCTGCCCGACGACTGGCAGACTCGCGGCGACGACGTCGAGGAGGACCCGGTGGATCCCCAGCACACACGCACGAGCGCGGGCCCCGACGTCGTCGTGGTCGGTTCGGTGAACGCCGACCTGGTCACCCGGGTGGCCCAGCACCCCGCGCCCGGCGAGACGGTCCTGGGCCTGTCGACGACCGTGCTGCCGGGCGGCAAGGGCGCGAACCAGGCGGTGGCCGCCGCCCGGCTCGGCGCCCGCACCGCCCTGGTGGGCGCGGTCGGCACGGACGCGTTCGCGGAGCCGGCGCTCGGCGGGCTCCGCTCCGCCGGGGTCGACCTCGCGGCCGTGGCGGTGCACGACGGCCCGACGGGCATCGCGCTGGTGACCGTCGCCGAGGACGGCGAGAACACGATCGTCGTCGCACCGGGCGCGAACGCGCGGGTGGACGGTCCGGCGGTGGCCGTGCACCGCGAGCTGGTGGCGCGGGCGCGCGTCGTCGTGGTGCAGGGCGAGATCCCCCGGTCCGGCATCGAGCAGGCGGCCGCCGCGACCACCGGGCGGCTCGTGGTCAACCTCGCGCCCGTGATCGACGTCGACCCCGCCGTGCTGCGTGCCGCCGACCCCCTGGTCCTGAACGAGCACGAGGCGCCGCTGGTGCTGACCGCACTGCACGGCGGCGCCCCCGCCGACGACCCGGCCGACGTCGTGCGGCGCCTGCTGACGCACGGCGCCCGGTCGGTGGTGCTCACCCTCGGCGCCCGCGGTGCCCTGGTCGGCACCGGAGAGAGCGGCCCGACCCTCGTCGCCGCGCCGCGGGTGCGGGCGGTCGACACCACGGGGGCCGGCGACGGGTTCGTCGGCGCGCTCGCGCACCGCCTCGCCCGCGGCGACGACCTGGCGACGGCCGCGCAGCTCGCCGTGCGTGTCGGTGCGTTCGCCGTGGGCCGGGACGGCGCGCAGCCGTCCTACCCGGGCGCGGGCGACGCGCTGCCCGGCGTGGACGAGCCGCACGGCTCGGCCGGCGCGGAGGGCTGAACCGGCGCGGCGGGCTCCGGCCGGCGGGCTACTCCCAGGGGCGGGCCGCGAGCGCCGCCAGGTCCAGGACCCGGCCACCCGCGACGACGTCGGACCGCGGCACCCGCCGGACCAGGGCGTCCATCGGGTTCTCGGCGTCGAGCAGCACGACGTCGGCCCGCGCGCCGGCGACCAGGTCGTGCGGCTCGTCGGTGACGAACCGGGCACCGTCGCGCGTCGCCAGCTCGACCACCCGCAGCAGGTCCTCGTCCCGCACGACGCCGCCCGCACGGGCGTACTGCCAGGCGATGCCGAGCACGTCGCCGTCGCCGTACGGGCTCCACAGGTCGCGGATGCCGTCGGTGCCGAAGGCGAACCGGACACCGGCCGCGTCCATCTCGTGCAGCGGCAGCTGCCGCATCCGCACCGGGGCGACGGTCGTCATCGTGACGCCGAGCGCCGCCATCCGGTCGAGCAGGTCCCGGCGCCGCACCGGGTCGACGTCGACCATCGAGAACGCGTGCGCGAGATTGACCTTCCCGGCGGCGATGCCGTCGCGCTCCACCCGGTCGAGGACCAGGTCGATCTCGAACGCCCCGAGGTCACCGGGCGCGTGCAGGTGGATGTCGATGCCGCAGCCGTGCGACGCCGCGATCGCGAACAGCCCGTCGAGCTGCCCGACCGGGTCCCGGTCGATCAGCGCCGGGTCGAGGCCGCCGATGTGCTCCACTCCGTCGGCGGCGGCCTGCTCGAGCAGGTCCAGCACGCCCGGCCGGCGCAGCACGCCGTCCTGCGGGAAGGCGACGACGGTCAGCTCGACGGCCCCGTCCAGCGCCGCAGCGGCCTCGCGCACCGCCTCGATGCCCCGCAGCCCGACGCCGAGGTCGACGTCGACGTGCGTCCGGACGCGCGTCGTCCCCGTGCGGAGCGACTCCCGCAGCACGCGCTCCGCGACCCGGGCGCTCGGGATGCCGAGCTCGTCGCGGCGGGCCCGCTCGTGCGCGATGCGCCCCTGCGTGCCCGGCCCGCCGCCGTAGGGCTGCCAGGGCCGGCCCCACCAGCTCTTGTCGACGTGGGCGTGGGCGTTGACCAGCCCCGGCAGCGCGAGCCGCCCCGCGCCGTCGACCACCCGCGCCGCCCCGGGGACCGCGGTCCCCGCCGGGACGACCGCGGCGATGCGGTCCCCCGCGACGACGACGTCGCTCGGATCCCCTCCCCACGGGCGCACGTCGCGGATGAGCAGGCCGGCGTCGTCGATCACCCGGCCATCGTGCCACCGGGACGCCGCCACCCCGGACCGCGCCCGGGCGCCGAGATGGCACGTCCCGCCGGTGCGCGGCGGGTGGGCCGCAGGCGGGACGTGCCATCTCGGCGGGTGGAGGTCAGACGGGCGCAGGCGTCGCCTCCCGCGCCCCGGCGGGGTGCGAGGGCTCGGCCGCCGGGCGGCGGAGCAGCACCGCGCACAGCACCGCTGCGAGCAGCGCCAGCGCCGCGGCGACCGTGAGGCTCAGCCGCAGCCCGTCGAGCATCGACTCCCCCAGCGCCCCGAGGACCGCACCGGTCTGCGCGCCGAGGTCCAGGTGGGCGATCGACGCGAGCCCGCCGCCGTCGGCCACGGCCAGCAGCGGCTGCTGCGCCGCCTCGGGCACGCCCGCGTCGGTCAGGTGCCCGCCGAAGGTGCTCGCCGCCCGGGTGGACAGCAGCGCGCCGAGGACCGCGGGGCCGAGCGCGCCGCCGACCTGCCGGAACGCGTTGTTGCCCGCCGCGGCCATGCCGGCCAGGTGGTGCGGCACGGACGCCACGGCGGTGGCGGTCATCGGGGTGAACACGGTGCCGAGGCCGAGGCCGAGCAGCGCCATCCGCCAGGCGACGGAGAGGAACGACGTGTCCGCCTCCAGCGTGGTGAGCGACAGCATCGTGCCGCCGACGACGACCAGGCCGCCGGAGATCAGCCAGCGCGCCGGAAACCGGTGCATCAGGGCACCGACCGGGATGCCGACGAGGATCGACGCGCCGGTCGAGACCAGCAGGCGCAGGGCGGCGTGCAGCGTGTCGAGCTGCTGCACGGTGCCGAAGTACAGGCTCAGCACGAAGAAGAACCCGATGAGCCCGAGGAAGCTGACGACGGCGACCACGGTGGTCGCGGTGAACGCCGGGCTGCGGAACAGCCGGAGGTCGAGCATCGGGCTGGGGCTGCGCCGCTCCACCACGACGAAGGTGACGCCGCCCGCGAGCGCCACGACGACTGCCGCGAGCACGGGCAGGGAGGTGAACGAGGAGGCCCCGCCCTGGATCACCGCGAACACCGCGGCGGTGATGGTGACGGCCGCCGAGACCTGCCCGGCCCAGTCCAGCGACCGGGCGTGCGGGGCGCGCGACTCGGGCAGCACCCGGGCGGCGACGGCGAGCACGACCAGCGAGGCCGGGATCGGCAGCAGGTTGATCCAGCGCCACTCGACGTGCTGCAGCAGGGTGCCGGCGACCAGCGGGCCGACGGCCATGGACAGCAGCATCGACGTGGCCCAGATGCCGATGAACTTGCCCCGCTCGCGGTGGTCGGGGACGGCGTGGCTGATCAGCGCGAGCGTGGTCGGCAGCAGCGCCGCGGCGCCGAGCCCGGACACCGCCTGACCGATCCACACCTGCTGCACCGCGCCGGCGGTGAGCGAGACGAGCGCGCCGAGCCCGGACAGCCCGAGGCCGACGAGCAGCACCTTCTTGCGCCCGTGCACGTCGCCGAACACGCCGGCGGTGAGGATGAGCGCGGCCATCGGCAGCACGAAGGCGGACGACACCCAGGACAGCTCGGCCGTGGTGGCGCCGAGCGCACGCTGGATCGCGGGCAGGCTGACGGACACGGTCGTGACCGGCAGGTAGGCGATGAACACGCCGAGGCAGGCGACCACGAGCGTGGCCGTCCGGCTGCGCCGGGGATCGCCCGGCAGGGCGTGCGGGGTCGACGAGGACATGGATCTCCTTGGGGGCGGCGCTCGGCGCCGGGTCGGGGGTCGCGTACGGCGCTTCCTCGCGCGGGACTCGACAGCCGCGGGCCCGCGTCGCACGGGGGTACGAGCGCGGTGGCTGGAGTCGTCGACGGATGCGTGACGCCGTCGGTCATTCTGCGGGCGGGCGCGCTCGATGCCGAAACGACGCCGTCTCGGACGGCCGGAACCTCCGTGCTGTGCGATTCGACGGGCGGATACTGCCATCATGCTCGACACCCTCGACCGTCAGGTCCTGCACGCCCTGCAGAGCGCCCCGCGCGTGCCGTTCCGTCGGCTCGCGGAGGTGCTCGGCGTCTCCGAGCAGACCGTCGCCCGGCGGTACCGCGCTCTGCTGCGCACGGGAGCCGTCCGCGTCGTCGGCGTGGTCGACCCCGCGGCCCAGGGGCTGGCCGAGTGGATCACCCGCATCCGCTGCCGGCCCGACCGGGTCGGCCCGCTCGCCGACGCCCTGGTCCGCCGCGAGGAGATCGCGTACGCCCACGTCGCGTCCGGCGGCTCGGAGATCACCTGCATCGTCCGGGCGCCCCTCGGCGCGGCGCCGGAGGAGGGCCTGCTCGGCCAGCTCCCCCGGCACGCGTCGGTGCTGGACGTCAGCATCGACCTGCTGCTGCACATCTTCGGCGGTGGCCGGCCGACCGGCTGGACCGGCTACGGCGACCTGCTCACGCCCGAGCAGCTCGCCGCGCTGGTGGACGACGACGCCGCGGAGCCCGGTCCGCCGGTCGCCGTGTCACCCGACGACGCACCGCTCCTCACGACCCTCGCTGCCGACGGCCGGGCCAGCCTCGCCGACCTGGCGTCCGCGACCGGGTGGTCACCCGGCCGGGTCGCCCGGCGGATGGCGGCGCTCGAGCGCGCAGGGGCGCTGGACTACCGGGTGGACCTGCTGCCCGAGGCGCTCGACCGCCCGCTCGCCGCGACCCTCTGGCTGCGCGTCGCCCCGGCGCACCTGGACCGCGTCGGCACACAGGTCGCGGCCCACGACGAGGTCGCGTTCGCCGCCGCGACCAGCGGCCGGAACAACATCATGGCCACGGTGTGGTGCCGCGACCCGCACGATCTCTACCGGTACCTCGCGCGTTCCGTCGCCGACACCCCCGGCATCGACGGGTACGAGGTGAGCATCCGCGCGCGGCGGCTGAAGCAGGCGGTGTCGGTGGTGTCGCGGGGGCGGCTCGTGCGGGCGTGACCGCGGGCAGTCCCGGCCGGTGCTCAGCCAGGTGCTCAGCCAGGTGGTCAGCCAGGTGGTCAGCCGAGGTGGGCGAGCACCGCGGGCTCGTCCTGGCCCGCCCAGGTCCCGGTGAGCACGCCGGCCCCGGGCACGCCGGGCGCCGCCGTCGGGAACCGGACGACGGTGACCCGGGCCGCTCCGTCACCGACACCGCCCCCGACCCCGCTGCCGCGCACGAGCGCGGTCGGCTCGCGCTCGACGTCGCCCTCCGGGGTGCGGACGAACATCCGGACCTGGGTGCCGGCCTCCCGGATCACGCGCGTCAGTTCGGCCCGGTAGACCGGGTCGCCCTCGGCGGCGTAGACCCAGCGGGTGCCGAGGACCGAGTGCTCCGTCGTACCGAGCAGCCACTGCCGCGCGCCGGGGAGCTCGGCGCCCCGGTAGGTCAGCGGGACGTGCACCAGGCGGCCGTCGACGTCGAGCAGGTGCGACTCGATGCCGACCTCGCCCGCCGGGTCGTCGAACCGGTACGCCCCGACCGGCCGCACGACGTCGGCCGGGCCGTCGAACCACGGCTGGTCCGGCAGCCAGGCCGCGACCACCTCGGCCTTGGTCGGGACGAGGGTGGCCTGGTGGATGATCGCCATGCCGCCCACCGTAGCCGGGCGCACCGCGCCGGCTCCCCGCATCCCGCCCGGTCGCGGCGCGCCCCGGGCCGACTTACGTTCTGCGAGTCAGCGGCCGACCCCGCCATCTGCCGCGCAGCACCGCCGCGCGGCGCCGACACGAGGAGCACCCCCAGATGAGCACCGACGACGGCACCACCCCCGACACCCGTCGCGCACCCGGCACCCACCGCGCACCCGACGCCGACCGCCCCGCCGAGGCGACCGTGTCCCCGGACGCTGTCGGCCGGGACCGCGAGACCGTGGTCGCCCGCGAGAAGGAGGCCTACGGCGGCATCAAGATCGGCTCGGCGTTCTTCGGCTGGCTCACCGCCACCGGCACCGCCGTGCTGCTGACCGCGCTCGCCGCCGCCGCCGGCACGGCCGTCGGCATCGCGAACGACACGTCCGTCGACGAGGTCGCCGACCAGGCCGCGTCGGACCCGACGTCCGTCGGCATCGTCGGCGGCATCGTCCTGGCCGTCGTGCTGTTCGTCGCGTACTACTGCGGCGGCTACGTGGCCGGCCGCATGGCCCGGTTCAACGGTGTCAAGCAGGGCCTCGCCGTCTGGCTGTGGGCCGTGGTGATCGCGGTCGTCGTCGCCGTGCTGGCGGCCGTCGCCGGGGACCAGTACGACGTCCTGGGCCGGCTGGACAGCTTCCCGCGCATCCCGGTCGCCGAGGGCGACGTGACCACCGGCGGCATCATCGCCCTGCTGGTGGTCGCGGTGGTCAGCCTCGCGGGAGCCGTGGTCGGCGGCACGGCCGGCATGCGGTTCCACCGCAAGGTCGACAAGGCCGGCCTGGGCCGCTGACCGCGCGCCGTGAACGACGAAGCGGGCGAGAGCTGTCGCTCTCGCCCGCTTCCGATGTGGAGCTGAGGGGATTCGAACCCCTGACCCCCTGCATGCCATGCAGGTGCGCTACCAGCTGCGCCACAGCCCCGTGATCAGGTCCGAGGACCGTCTCACCACCCGCTGAGCGGGCGTAGGAAACAATAATCGAACGTCGCCGAGGAAGCGAATCGGCTGGTCACGCCGGGTCGCGGACCTCGTCGTCCATGCTCCGCGCGGGCTGGTCGGGCCCCGCGTTCCAGTCCGACGACGCGTGCACGGGCCCGACGTTGAGCGCCTCCAGGCGCCACGCGAGACCCGCGCCGGGCCGCCCCGGCTGCAGCTCGGCCCAGTGCGCGTTGGACATCCCGGCGAAGCCGCGCCACCCGGCGGGCATGCCGAACAGGCCGACCAGCCCGAGGTTGATCGCGGCGCCGTGCGAGACGACCACCAGGGTGTCGTCCTTCTCCAGCGCGGCTGCCTGCTCCGTCACGGCCTCGACCATGCGGGCCAGGACGGCGGCGCGCGTCTCCGCGCCGACGCGCTCGGGTTCGCGGCCCGCGACCCACGCGGCGTGCTGCTCGGGCCAGCGCTCGGCGATCTCCGCCGACGTCATGCCCTCCCAGTCCCCGAACGAGCGCTCGCGGACCCGCACCTCGGTGTGCACGGGCAGCCCGGTGCGGTCGGCCAGCGCCTGGGCCGTCGCGTGCGCGCGCCCCAGGTCGGACGCGATGATCCGCGTGGGCTGGTACCGGCTGGCGAGCGCGGCCGCGGCCGTCTCGGCCTGCCACACGCCGACCTCGTCGAGCGGGATGTCGGACTGGCCCTGCAGGCGCGCGCCGGCGTTGTGCGCCGTGCGCCCGTGCCGCCAGAGGACGACGCGCCCTGCCGTCACTCCCCCGCCTCGGCGGGGGTACCGGCCCGGGGGGCGTCCTCGCCCTCGGCGTGCACGTCGGCCGGGAGCTCGATGACCGGGCAGTCCTTCCAGAGGCGCTCGAGCGCGTAGTAGACGCGGTCCTCGGCGTGCTGGACGTGCACGACGATCTCGCCGAAGTCGATGAGGACCCAGCGGCCCTCGGACTTGCCCTCGCGGCGCAGCGGCTTGGCGCCGAGCTTGTGCAGCGACTCCTCGACGGCGTCGACGATCGCGCCGACCTGCCGCTCGTTGGTGCCGGACGCGATGACGAACGCGTCGGTCAGCACCAGCTGGCCGCTCACGTCGAGGGCGATGATCTCCTGGGCCTTGAGGTCGGAGGCGGCGCGTGCGGCCGCCACGGTGAGCTCGACGGCGCGGTCGGATGCCGACACGGGTCTCCTCGGGGTTGTCTGGGGTGTTCCGGTGTGGTGCAGGACGGTCAGGGTGCGGGTGCGGCGTCGAGGACGCCGGCCGCCACAGCGGGGACGTCGGCCCCCGCGGCGTCCGTCGCGGTGTTCGCGACGAAGATGATGAGGAAGCCGAGCACGAAGGCCACGAGCGCCAGCACGATCCACTGCAACCACGTGAACGGCAGCGGCCGGCGCAGCCGCTCGGGCTGCTCGAGCTCGTCGATCTCCTCGTCGGCGTCGAGCCCGTGCAGCATCGCGCCCGTGGGGTCGGTCTGCTCGGCCTCGGCCTCGGGCGTGGGCGCCGGGGCCATCGCCTTGAGCAGGGACTGCCACTGCGGGACCGGGACGTCGTCCTCGGGCTGGTCGTCGACCGGCGCGGGGGCCGACGCCGGCGCAGCGGGTGCCGGCGCGGGAGTCGCACGGGCCGGTGACGGGGCGGCCGCGGGCACCGCGGCGGTGCCCGGCGCGGTGCGGGCGGGCCCGGCGGCGGTCGGGGTGCCGGGGGTGCGCGGGCTCCACGGGGCGCCCACGGTCCCGGCGGGGGTGCCGCTGGTGCGTCGGGGCGCCGGGGCTGCGGCGGGCGGCGGCGCGACGGCGGACCACGACGCCGCCCCGGTCGCGGCACCCGCGGCCGCCGCCCCCGCGGGAGCCGCGCGGGGGACGTGGTGGGCGCAGCGGGCGCCGCGGCGGGCCGGGACCACGAGGACGTCGCGGGCCGCGGCTCGGGCGCCGCGGCGGGCTCGACGGGGCGGGAGGTGGTCCCCGAGGTGCCGGCGGACGTCTGCGGCCGGTGGGTCGGCTCGGCCGGCGCCGTGGCGGACGGACGCGCTGCGGTGGGCTGCCCCGGCAGGGACCTGGACCGGGCCGCGGGCGGGGCCGCGGGTGCGGCAGGCGCAGCGCCCTCGCCCCGCCGGGCCGGGCCCTCGCTCCGTGCTGCGCCCTCGCTCCGCTGCGCGGCGGCCCACAGGTCCGGCACGCGCGGCGCGGGCGACTCGGCGGGGCGCGCGGCTGCCGGCCCCGCGGAGTCCTCCGGCGCGGGCGTCCGGATGGACCGGCGCGTCCGCACCGGCTGGTCGGGCTGCATGCCGGGCGCCTGGTACCGCTCGGCGGACCCGTCGGGCCCGACGGCGGACACGGGCTGGTTGCGCAGGGCGCGCCGCGAGGAGGCGGCCGGCGCCTGGGGCCGGCCCGGTCCCCCACCGGCGGGGTCGGCAGGCGCCGGCGGCGTGGTCGCGGGCCGCTGAGCCGGGGAGGTCGCCGCGGGCTGCCGCACGGGCGCGGGCGTCGCCGCGCGCGGGGCCGGAGCCGGCGTGGCGGGCCGCTGCGCAGGGGCGGGCGCCGGTGCCGTCGGGGGCCGGGTCACGCCACGGGCGGGCGTCCGGGCGGGGTCGGGCCGCGGTGTCGTCGGCGTGGCACCGGCCCCGGGGTCGCCGGCGGCACCGCCCTGCTGGGCGGCGGCCTCCTGCGCGGCGAGGCGTGCGGCCTCGCGCTCCCGCAGCTCCCGTCGGGTCGGCGGCGTGCCGGGTGTGCTCATGACTGACTTCCTCGGTACAGACCGTGCTTGGCGATGTACTGGACGACGCCGTCCGGCACGAGGTACCAGACCGGCTTGCCACCCCGCGCGCGGGCACGCACGTCGGTGGACGAGATCGCGAGGGCCGGGATCTCCCACTGGCTCACGCGGTCCGCGGGCAGGCCCGCGACGGAGAGCGTATGCCCGGGCCGGGTGACCGCGACGAACTGCGCGCGCTCGAAGAGCTCGGGCGAGTCCTTCCAGGTGAGGATCTGCTCGATGGCGTCGGCACCGGTGATGAAGTAGAGGTCGGCGTCGGGCCGCTCGGCGGCCAGGTCCCGCAGGGTGTCGACGGTGTACGTCAGGCCCGGCCGGTCGATGTCGACCCGGCTCACGGTGAACCGCGGGTTCGACGCGGTCGCGATCACCGTCATGAGGTACCGGTGCTCGGCCGGGGTCACCGTCACCGTCTGCTTGAACGAGGGTGCGCCCGTCGGGACGAACACGACCTCGTCCAGGTCGAACCGCGCGGCGACCTCGCTGGCGGCGACGAGGTGGCCGTGGTGGATGGGGTCGAACGTGCCGCCCATCACCCCGAGCCGGGCTCGTCGCTGCGTCATCGGATGCGGGTCCCCGTGGGCTCAGGCGTCAGTGACGCGTGCCGACGCTCCGGAAGGCGTAGGTGACGAGCAGCATCGCGATGAGGGCCGCGAAGCCCGCGACGCCGAACACGACGGGCGAGAACGGCAGCTCGGTGGTGTGCTCGGCGACTGCCTCGGCGGTGCGCAGCGCAGCGGTCACGTGGTCCTCCCGGGACAGGTCGAAGTGAAGGTCAAGTGTCGCACGTCCACCGGCGTGGACGGTCAGGGACGCACGTGCCCGTCCCCGTGCACCACCCACTTGGTGGTGGTGAGCTCGCCCAGCCCCATGGGGCCGCGGGCGTGCAGCTTCTGGGTGGAGATGCCGATCTCGGCTCCGAGGCCGAGCTGGCCGCCGTCGGTGAACCGCGTGGAGGCGTTCACCATGACCGCGGCGGAGTCGACCTCCGCGACGAACCGCTCCGACGCGGCGAGGTCGCGCGTGACGATGGCCTCGGTGTGCCCGGAGCTCCAGGTGCGGATGTGCTCCAGGGCCGCGTCCAGGTCGTCGACGACGCGCACGGCGAGGTCGAGCGACAGGTACTCGGTGGCCCAGTCCTCGTCGGTCGCGGGCACCACGTCGACCTCGGCCGGGGCGAGGGCGGCGGTGGCCGCGTCGCCGTGCACCGTGACGCCGGCCTGCTCGAGCGCGGTCAGCGCGGAGGGCAGGAACGCCGCGGCCGCGTCGCGGTGCACCAGCAGCGTCTCGGCCGCGTTGCACACGCCGACGCGCTGCGTCTTCGCGTTCAGCAGGATGGGCAGCGCGACGGCGGGGTCCGCGGTCGCGTCCACGTAGACGTGCACGTTGCCGACCCCGGTCTCGATCACCGGGACGGTGGCCTCGCGCACGACGGTCTGGATCAGCCCCGCCCCGCCGCGCGGCACCAGCACGTCCACCAGGCCGCGCGCGTGCATCAGCGCGACGCCGCCCGCGCGCCCGTGGGCGTCGACGGACTGCACCAGGTCGGCGGGCAGGCCCTGCTCCTCCAGCGCGGCCCGCAGCACGGCCACGATCACCTCGTTGGACGACGCCGCCGCGGACCCGCCGCGCAGGACCACCGCGTTGCCGCTCTTGAGCGTGAGCCCGACGGCGTCGACGGTCACGTTGGGCCGGGCCTCGTAGATCATGCCGACGACGCCCATCGGGACGCGCACCTGCCGCATCCGCAGGCCGTTCGGCAGCGTCGAGCCGCGGACGACCTCGCCGACCGGGTCGGGCAGCGCGGCCACCTCGCGCAGCGCGTCGGCGATCGAGCCGATCCGCTCCGGGGTCAGCGTGAGCCGGTCGAGGAGCCCGGGCGACGTGCCGTCCGCGCGGCCGCGCTCCACGTCCTCGGCGTTGGCCCCCACGATGTCGTCGGCGCGGGCGACCAGCGCGTCGGCCAGGGCGTGCAGCGCCGCGTCCTTGGTGCCGCGGGTGGCGACGGCCAGCGCGCGGGCGGCGACCTTCGCGCGCCGGGCGACGGCCTGGACCGCCTCGACGACCTCGGTGGACGGGCTCGACGGCGCCGACGGCACGGCGGGCGTCGCGGTGTGCGCCCCGTCCGTGGCCGGGGCGTCGAGGGAGGTGCTCATCGGGCCAGCGTAGTCCCGGCGGCCGCGGGTGCCGGCGCCGGTCTCACCGGCGGCGGCGCACCAGGACCAGGTCGTCGCGGTGCACCAGCTCGCGGTCGTAGCCCTCCCCCAGCGACGTCCGCAGCTCGTCGGTGCTGCGGCCCAGGAGCTCCGGCGCCTCCTGCGACGAGTACGCCACGAGCCCGCGCGCGACGACGACGCCGTCGGTCCCGACGATCTCGACCGGGTCGCCGGCCTCGAACTCGCCCTCGACCGCGGTGACGCCCGCGGGGAGCAGCGACTTGCCGCGCTCGACGACGGCGAGCACGGCCCCGTCGTCCAGCACCAGCCGGCCGTGGGTGCGCGCGGCGTAGGCGAGCCACATCAGGCGGGTGGAGGCGCGCTTGCCGGTGGCGGCGAACCAGGTGCCGACGTCCTCCCCCTCGAGCGCCGGCGCCACCTGGGCGGCGGAGGTCAGCACGACCGGGATGCCGGACGCCGTCGCGATGGCCACGGACTCGAGCTTGGTGACCATCCCGCCGGTGCCGACGCCGCTCCCGCGGGCCGTGACGTCGATGCCCTCCAGGTCCCTCGGGCCGCGGACCTCGGCGATCCGGCGCGAGCCCTCGCGGCTCGGCGGCCCGGTGTAGAGGCCGTCGACGTCCGTCAGCAGCGCCATCGCGTCGGCGTGCACCAGGTGCGACACCAGGGCGGCGAGCCGGTCGTTGTCGCCGAACCGGATCTCGTCGGTGGCCACGGTGTCGTTCTCGTTGACGATGGGGACGACCCCGAGGTCGAGCAGCCGGTCGAGGGCGCGCTGGGCGTTCCGGTACTGCGTGCGGCGCATCGTGTCGTCGGCGGTCAGCAGCACCTGGCCGACCCGCAGCCCGTGGTCGGCGAACGCGCGGGTGTAGTGCGCGACCAGCAGCCCCTGGCCGACGGACGCCGCGGCCTGCTGCGTCGCGAGGTCCCGCGGACGCTTCGCCAGGCCCAGGGGGTCCATCCCGGTGGCGATGGCGCCCGACGACACCAGGACGACCTGGTGTCCGCCCGTCACGCGGGCGGCGAGCACGTCGACGAGCGCCCGCAGGCGCGCCGGGTCGAGCTTGCCGGTGTCGTCCGTCAACGACGACGAGCCGACCTTGACCACCACGCGGCGGACCTCGGGCAGCAGGCGGCGGTCGGACAGCGCGGCGGCACTCACGCGCGCATTCTCCCCCGCGCGAGCCGGCGCCCGCGCGCGCCATCCGCCCCCCGGGACGCGCGGCCCCCTCCGCCGGGTGGAGAGCCCTGCCCGACACGCCGCAGCGTGTCGGGCAGGGCTCTCCACCTGGTGCCGGTCGAGGTCAGTCCTCGCGCCAGAGGCCGGCCTCGCGCTCGGTCCACAGCTCCGCGCGGGCCTCGGCCTTGGCGTCCATGCGGTCCTTGTACTGCTCGCGCTTCTCGCCGCGGGTCGGGCGGCTGCGGTCCTCGATGCGCTGGTCGGTGCCGCGCGGGCCGCCGAGCAGCTCCGAGCCGGTCAGCAGCGTCGGCTCCCAGTCGAAGACGACCGCGGACGGCCCGTCGCCGATGACGACCTCGGCACCGGCGACCGCACCGGCGGCGAGGAGCTTCTCCTCGACGCCGAGCCGCGCGAGCCGGTCGGCGAGGTACCCGACGGCCTCGTCGTTCGCGAAGTCGGTCTGCCGCACCCAGCGCTCGGGCTTCGTGCCGCGGACCTGGAAGTACTCGTGGTCGCCCTCGGTGCGACGCGCGACGGTGAACCCGGCGTCGTCGACGGCCTTCGGGCGCAGGACGACGCGCGTCGCCTCGGGCGCGGGAGCCTCGCGGCGCGCCTGGTCCACCAGCTCGGCCAGCGCGAAGGTCAGCGGACGCAGGCCCTCGTGGCTGGCCGTCGAGACCTCGAACACCCGCAGACCGCGCGCCTCCAGGTCCGGGCGGACCAGGTCGGCGAGCTCGCGCGCCTCGGGGACGTCGATCTTGTTCAGGACGACCAGCTGCGGGCGCTCGGTGAGCGGCACGCGGCCGCCCTCGATGCCGAGGTCGCCGGCGTACGCCTTGAGCTCGGCCTCGATGACCTCGAGGTCGGTGAGCGGGTCGCGGCCCGGCTCGAGCGTGGCGCAGTCGAGGACGTGCACGAGGACCGCGCAGCGCTCGACGTGCCGAAGGAACTCCAGGCCGAGGCCCTTGCCCTCGCTCGCGCCGGGGATGAGACCCGGGACGTCCGCGACGGTGTACCGGGCGTCGCCGGCCTGCACGACGCCGAGGTTCGGGATCAGCGTGGTGAACGGGTAGTCCGCGATCTTCGGGCGCGCGGCCGAGATCGCCGCGACCAGGCTGGACTTCCCGGCGCTCGGGAACCCGACCAGCGCCACGTCGGCGATGGTCTTGAGCTCCAGGACGACGTCCCGGGCGTCGCCCGGCTCGCCGAGCAGCGCGAAGCCGGGGGCCTTGCGGCGCGGGGAGGACAGCGCGGCGTTGCCGAGGCCGCCGTGGCCGCCCTGCGCGACCACGAACTCGGCGCCCACGCCCACGAGGTCGGCGAGGATCTCGCCGTCGACGGACTTGACGACCGTGCCGTCGGGCACGGGGAGGACCAGGTCCTGACCCGTGGAGCCCTGACGGTGGTCGCCCATGCCCTGCGTGCCCGAGGGCGCGTGCCGGTGCGGGGCGTGGTGGTAGTCGAGCAGGGTGGTCACCTGGGGGTCGACCACCAGGGTGACGCTGCCGCCGTTGCCGCCGTTGCCCCCGTCGGGGCCGGCGAGCGGCTTGAACTTCTCGCGGTGGATGGACGCGCAGCCGTGGCCGCCGTCACCGCCGCTGGCGTGGAGGACGACGCGGTCGACGAACGCGGCCATGCGGGTACTTCCTTCCTCACGGCGAAGGGGCGCACCGCGTCGTGCGGTACGCCCCTCGCCTACAGCTGGGGTGGTGCGGAGCTCAGGCGGCCGCCACGATGTCGATGACCTTGCGGCCACGACGGGTGCCGAACTGCACCGCACCGGCGGTGAGGGCGAACAGCGTGTCGTCGCCGCCACGGCCGACGTTGACGCCGGGGTGGAAGTGGGTGCCGCGCTGGCGGACGATGATCTCGCCGGCGTTGACGACCTGGCCACCGAAGCGCTTCACGCCGAGGCGCTGCGCGTTGGAGTCACGACCGTTGCGCGAGGAGCTCGCGCCCTTCTTGTGTGCCATCTCAGGCTCGCTTTCCTGCGGTGCTGTCTACGGGGACGGGTTCACGGGCCGTGCGGCCCGCGAGGTCACTTGATGCCGGTGACCTTGAGGCGGGTCAGGCGCGAGCGGTGACCCTGGCGACGGCGGTAGCCCGTCTTGTTCTTGTACCGCAGGATGTCGATCTTCGGCCCCTTCTCGGCCTGGACGACCTCGGCGGTGACCTTGATCTTGGCGAGCGCCGCGGCGTCCGACGTCACGGCGGTGCCGTCGACGAGGAGGAGCGCGGGGAGCTCGACCGTCGAGCCGGCCTCGGCCGCGATGCGGTCCACGACGACGACGTCGCCGACGGCGACCTTCTCCTGACGGCCGCCGGCCTTCACGATCGCGTACACCACGTTGCTGCTCATCTCTGCTCGTCGAACTACAGGTTCTGGGGGCGTCCCGCCCTCGGGCCGCACCCCGGCGCGCCACCGCGGTGGCCGCGGAGCTCGGGACGTCGGCGCCACAGGGGCGTCACGCGCGAACGGTGCTTCCTGACCGGCTCTGCGCAGATACACACCGCGCCGTCAGAACGCACCGACGTTCAAGGTTACGCGAGCCCGACCTCACGGGTCAAACCGCGCCGGTTGTGACGCTCGCCCGACGCTCGCCCGACGCTCGCCCGACCTCGCGCACGCCGGGCCCGCGCGGCCGAGGTCGTCGCCCGGGCACGCGGCAGCCCGCCACCGGGGCCGTCCGCCTGCCGGCGCGACGACCCCGGCACGGGTCAGGACCGGTCGTCGTCCGCCTCGTCGGCGGGGACGGGGTACTCGAACAGGCCCGGGTCGACCCGGGTCAGCTCGAGGTGCGGCTCGGCCGCCGAAGGCTCCGCGGCGGCCGCCGGCTCGGCGACCTCCTCGGGCGTCCGCGACGCGAGGCTGCCCAGCGCGGCCAGCACGTCGAGGACGGGCTCCGGCGCGGCGGCAGCCGCCTGCGGGGCGACGTCCTGCGGCTCCTGCTCCCCCGTCACCGCGGTGCCGGCAGGCGCCTCGTGCTCCTGGCCGTCGTGCGCCTCGTCGTCGTGCACGTGGGCGTGCGCCGCCGCGGCCGCGATGGTGGCGAGCGTGGCCTTGACCGCCTCGCGCGCCTCCGGCAGCACCGGGACCGCGGGGGCCGGGGCCGCCGACGTGCCGACGGGCTGCTCCTTGGCGCCGCCGCGCTTGCGGCGGGACTTCTTGGCCTCGCCGGCCACCTCGGGCGCCTGCTGCGGCGCCCCGGCGTCGGCCCGGCCGTTGTGCTTCTCGACCGGGTCGGTGTGCACGATGAAGCCGCGGCCGTTGCAGTGCTCGCAGGTCTCGGAGAACGCCTCGACCAGACCCTGGCCGACGCGCTTGCGGGTCATCTGCACCAGGCCGAGCGAGGTGACCTCGGCCACCTGGTGCTTGGTGCGGTCCCGGCCGAGGCACTCGACCAGGCGGCGCAGCACCAGGTCGCGGTTCGACTCGAGCACCATGTCGATGAAGTCGATGACGATGATTCCGCCGATGTCACGCAGCCGGAGCTGGCGGACGATCTCCTCCGCCGCCTCGATGTTGTTCCGGGTGACGGTCTCCTCGAGGGTGCCGCCGGCGCCGGTGAACTTGCCGGTGTTGACGTCGACGACCGTCATGGCCTCGGTGCGGTCGATGACCAGCGAGCCGCCCGACGGCAGCCAGACCTTGCGGTCCATGCCCTTGGCGAGCTGCTCGTCGACGCGGTGCGCGGCGAACACGTCGCCGGTGCCGGTCCACTTCGAGACCTTCTCGGCCAGGTCGGGTGCGAGCTCGCCGATGTAGCCGGAGATCGTCGCCCACGCCTCGTCGCCCTGGACGACCAGGGAGGAGAAGTCGTCGTTGAAGATGTCGCGGACCACGCGGATCGCCATGTCCGGCTCGCCCTGCAGCAGGGCCGGGGCGGACGCCGTCGTGGACTTCTTCTCGATGGCCTCCCACTGCGACTGCAGGCGGGCGATGTCGGCGCGCAGCTCCTCCTCGCTCGCCCCCTCGGCCGCGGTCCGCACGATGACGCCGGCCGAGTCGGGGACGACCTCGCGCAGGATCTTCTTGAGCCGGGCGCGCTCGGGCTCGGGCAGCTTGCGGCTGATGCCGGTCATGCCGCCGCCGGGCACGTACACGAGGTACCGGCCGGCGAGCGTGATCTGCGAGGTGAGGCGGGCGCCCTTGTGCCCGATCGGGTCCTTGGTGACCTGGACCAGCACGGAGTCGCCGGACTTCAGCGCCTGCTCGATGCGGCGCGGCTGACCGCCGTCCAGGCCGGCGGCGTCCCAGTTGACCTCGCCCGCGTAGAGCACGGCGTTGCGGCCCTTGCCCACGTCGACGAACGCGGCCTCCATGCTCGGCAGCACGTTCTGCACGCGGCCCAGGTAGACGTTGCCGGCCATCGAGACCTGCGCCTGGCGGGACACGTAGTGCTCCACCAGGACGCCGTCCTCGAGCACGGCGATCTGCGTCTTGCCGCCCGACTCGCGCACGACCATCGAGCGCTCGACGGACTCGCGGCGGGCCAGGAACTCGGCCTCGGTGATGATCTGGCGACGGCGACCGGCGTCGCGGCCCTCGCGGCGACGCTGGCGCTTGGCCTCGAGGCGGGTGGACCCGCGCAGGGCGGTGACCTCGTCGCCGCCGCGCGAGCCGGACCGGCTGCTGCTGCGGGACGGGGCGGGCTCGCCCTGGTCGGCGTCACCGCCGCGGCCGGAGCGACGACGGCGGCGCCGGCGCCGGCTGCTGCCGCCCTGCTCGTCGCCCTCGGCCTGGTCGTCCGGCTCGTCCTCGGCACCGGTGTCGTCGGCGCCCTCGGCGGACTCGTCCGCGGGCTGCTCGTCCTCGGGGGCGTCCGTGTCCTCGGCGCCGTCGTCGGCGCCCTCGGTCTCGCCCTCGCCGGTGCGCGACCGGCGGCCGCGGCCACCCCGGCGACGACGGCGGCGGGGGGCGCTGTCGTCCTCGTCGGCGTCGACGACCTCGGCGGTCTCCGCGTCCTCGTCCGCCTGCTCGGCCTGCTCGACGGCGACCGCGGCGACGTCCGCCGGCGCGGCCTCGAGGACCTCGGTGGTCTCCTGCGCGGCACCACGACGGCCACGACGGCCACCGCGGCGGCGGGACGGCGCGGCCGTCTCCTCGGCCGGGGTCACCTCAGCGGCGACGTCCTGGTCCTGGGCGGCCTGGTCCAGGGCGGCCTGCTCCTCGACGTGGGCCGCGGCGGAGATGGACTCCGGCGATCCCGACGGGGCGGACGCGCGGCGACGCTTGCGCGGGGCCTCGGGCGCCTGGAACAGCAGCGCGGTGGTGGCGAGGCGCGCCGTCGCCGGGCGCTCCGGCTCCGGTGCGGGCTGCTGCTTGCGGCTGCTCGGGCGACGCTCGCGCTGGCCGGCCGGACGCTGCTCGGCGGGGCGCTGCTCGGCGGGACGCTGCTCGGCGGCGGGCTGCTGCGAGCGGCCCAGCTCCGCGAGCACGTCGAGGCGGCTGTCGGGCGCGGCGGCGGAGGTCTCCTCGGCCTGCTCGACGGCCTCGGCCACCTGCTCGTCCTCGGGGTCCTCGACGAGGGGCTCGTCCACGGGCGCCGCCGGGGCGACGGGCGCCGGCTCGGCGACGGGCGCGGCAGGTGCCGGCTCGGCGACGGGGGTCGCGCCCGCACCGGCGGGACGGGTCACGCGGCGCGAGCGGCGGGGGCGGGTGCCGGGCGTCTCGGCGACGGGAGCCGCGGGCTCCGCGACCGGGGCGGGCTCCGGCTCGGCGACCGCGGTCGGCTCCGGCTCCGCGACCGGCGCGGGCGCCTCGGTCACGGCCGGTGCCGTGGAGGAGCCGGCCGAGCGGGTCGCGCGACGACGCCGGGGCGCCGTGGGCGCCTCGGCAGCGGCGGGCGCCTCCGGGGCAGCGGGCGCCTCGGCCGGGATCGCCTCCGCGGAGGCAGCGGCGGCGGCCTCCGCCTCGGCCTGCTCCGCGGCCTTCTGCGCGGCGGTCTTGCGCGGGGCGCGCCGGCGCACGGGCTTCGCCTCGTCGGCGGGCGCCTCGGCCGGGGCGTTCCCGGCGGTGCTGCCGGTGGGTGCGTCGGCGGCGGGCTCCCCCGCGGCCTTGGTGGCCCGCGTGGCGCGGGTCCGGGGCGCGCGCTTGGGGCGGGTGGTCGCCTCGGCGGGCGCGTCACCCCCTGCCTGCGTCGCGGCGGTGGTGGTGCTGCTGTCCGAGGTGCTGTCGAGCGTCACGCCTGGTGCTCCTGCAAGCCCGGGTACGCCGGCCACACGCGCGGCGCCCTCGGGCGGTCGGTCGTCGCTCGCGTGGGACGCGGCGACGGAAGTCGTCGGTGTCGGCCGCTGCACAGGCGTTCGGCGCCATCGCCTGCCTGGCGCAGCGGGCCCCAGGGTCGGGGTCCGCACGGCCGGCGGCGCCTGGCGAGCGCGATGCGCTGGTGCGGCGGGCACGGTGGTCGCCCGGGGTGTGTGGATCCCGGGAAGCCGAAGCCAGTATCGCACAGGCTCCAGCGGGACGTGCTCTGGGTCACGCTCGTGAATCCCGTCACAATGAGACGACACCGCGTCAGATCGCGGGACCTTTGTCCTACGCTTGTGAACCGGGGCGCAATACCGTCGGACGACGGCCCCCACCTGGGCCGTTCGGCCCCCCCACCTCGCCTCAGCACCTGGACGGACACCTCCGTGGAAGCCCTCGACCTGGCCCGCTGGCAGTTCGGTGTCACCACCGTCTACCACTTCATCTTCGTCCCGCTCACGATCGGGCTGGCCCCGCTCGTCGCGATCATGCAGACCATCTGGGTCCGCACCGGCAACGAGACCTGGCTCCGGCTGACCAAGTTCTTCGGCAAGCTCATGCTGATCAACTTCGCGATCGGCGTCGCCACCGGCATCGTCCAGGAGTTCCAGTTCGGCATGAACTGGTCCGAGTACTCCCGGTTCGTGGGTGACGTGTTCGGCGCGCCGCTCGCCATGGAGGGGCTCGTCGCGTTCTTCGTCGAGTCGACGTTCCTCGGGCTGTGGATCTTCGGCTGGGACAAGCTCCCCAAGAAGATCCACCTGCTGAGCATCTGGGCCGTCGCCTTCGCGACCAACGCCTCCGCGTTCTTCATCCTCGCCGCCAACTCCTGGATGCAGCACCCGGTCGGCACGGTCTTCAACACGGAGACCGGCCGCGCGGAGATGACGGACATCGGTGCGGTGCTGACCAACAACACCCTCTGGGCGGCGTTCCCGCACACCGTGACGGCCGCGTTCCTCACGGCGGGCACGTTCGTCGCCGGCATCGCCGCCTGGTGGATGGTGAAGCTGGTGCGCCGGGGCGAGGAGGAGAAGGCCCGCACGGTCTACCGGCCCGCGGTGCGGCTCGGCGTCGCGACGATGCTGGTCGCCGGCATCGGCCTCGGCATCACCGGCCACGCGCAGGGCCAGCTGATGTTCGAGCAGCAGCCGACCAAGATGGCCGCGGCCGAGGCGCTCTGCGAGAGCACCGACGGCGCGTCGTTCTCGCTGCTCGCTATCGGCGACCTGACCAACGACTGCGAGGGCGTGACCCACTACCTGGAGATCCCGGGCCTGCTGTCCTTCCTCGCGCTGAACGACTTCGACGCCCCGCTGCAGGGTGTGGACGACCTGCAGACGGAGTACGAGGCGACGTACGGCGAGGGCGTCAACTACATCCCCGACCTCACGGTCACCTACTGGGCGTTCCGCCTGATGATCGGCCTGGCCGCCGGGTCCGCCCTCCTCGCGCTGATGGCGCTCTGGATGACCCGCAAGGGCCGGGTGTCGGGCAGCACGTGGCTCGCCCGGGTCGGCATCTGGGCCATCCCGACGCCGTTCCTGGCGTCCGCGGCCGGGTGGGTCTTCACGGAGATGGGCCGCCAGCCCTGGGTGGTCTACCCGAACCCGACCGGCGTGGACGGCGTCTGGCTCCTCACGGAGCGCGGCGTCTCCGAGGTGGTCAGCCCGACGACGATCGTCATCTCGATCATCGCCTTCACCCTCGTGTACGGCGTGCTCGCGGTCTTCTGGTTCCGGCTGATGAAGCGGTACGCCGCCGAGGGCGTCGCGGACACCGAGAAGGACTACAGCCCGGACAACCCCGCCAACCAGCCCGACCCCGACGACGCCGACGCGGCCGACCGCCCGCTGTCGTTCGCCTACTGAGAGGCCGCGACCATGGACCTCCCCGTCATCTGGTTCCTGCTGATCGCCGTCCTCTGGACCGGCTACCTGGTCCTCGAGGGCTTCGACTTCGGCGTCGGCATGCTGCTGCCCGTCCTCGGCCGGGAGGACAAGGACCGCCGGGTCATGATCAACACCATCGGGCCCGTCTGGGACGGCAACGAGGTGTGGCTGATCACCGCCGGCGCGGCGATCTTCGCGGCGTTCCCCGAGTGGTACGCGACGTTGTTCTCCGGGTTCTACCTGCCGCTGCTGCTGATCCTGGTCGGCCTGATCTTCCGCGTCGTCTCGATCGAGTGGCGCGGCAAGATCAACACCGACCGCTGGCGGCGCTGGGCCGACCGCGGCATCATGGCCGGCTCCTACCTGCCGGCGATCCTGTGGGGCGTGGCGTTCGCCAACCTGGTGCGCGGCGTCGAGCTCGACGCGGACCACCAGTACGTCGGCGGCTTCTTCGCGCTGCTGAACCCGTTCGCCCTGCTCGGCGGCGCGACCACGTTCCTGCTGTTCCTCACGCACGGCGCGATCTTCCTGTCGCTCAAGACCGGCGGGGACATGCGGGAGCGGTCCGGCGCGCTGGCCGCCCGCCTGGCACCGGTCACGCTGGTCGTGGCCGCCTCCTGGGCGGTCTGGGCGCAGCTCGCGTACTCGGTGGCCTGGACCTGGGCCGTCGTGCTCGTCGCGGCCGTGGCGCTGGTGGCCGTCGTGCTGACCACGCGCGCCCGGCGCGAGGGCTGGGCGTTCGTCTGGTCGGCCGTGGTGATCGTCGCCGCCGTCGTGCTGATCTTCGGCTCGATGTTCCCCGACGTCATGCCCGCGTTCGACCCGGCGAACTCGCTGGACATCCGCAACGCGTCGTCGACCGACTACACCCTGACGATCATGACCTGGGTCGCCGTGGTGCTCGTGCCGGTCGTGCTGCTCTACCAGGGCTGGACGTACTGGGTGTTCCGCAAGCGCATCTCCGCGGACCACATCCCCGAGCACACCGGCCTGACGTTCACCGCCGCGATCAGCCGCCCGGAGAGGGCCACCGCGTCCTCCGCCGCCGGCGACGCCCAGGTGTGAGAGGCCGACCGACCGCGTGAAGCCGCTCGACCCGCGCCTGCTGCGGTACGCCCGCGCCGCCCGGGGGTACCTGGCCCTGACCGTCCTCCTGGGACTGGTCACGGCCGGCCTCGTGATCGCGCAGGCGGTGCTCCTGGCGCAGGTGCTCGCCGCCGCCGCGCACGACGGCGCCACGCTGCCCGACCTGCTCCCGCGGGTCGGGTGGCTGGCCGTCGTCGTGGCCGCGCGCGCGGTCGCCACCGGCGTGCAGGAGCGGTACGCGCACCGGGCGGCGACCCGCGCCGTCGCCGAGCTGCGCGAGCAGGTGGTCGCCCGCGCCGCGGCGCTCGGCCCCCGCTGGCTCGCCGACGGCGAGGGCGCCCGCGTCGTCACCCTCGCGACCCGCGGCCTGGAGGCGCTGGAGCCGTACTTCGTCCGGTACCTGCCGCAGCTGGTGCTCTCCGCGACGGTGACGCCCGCCGTGCTCGTGGTGATCCTCGGCTTCGACTGGATCTCCGCGGCCGTCGCGGCGGGCACCATCCCGCTCGTGCCGGTCTTCATGGTCCTGATCGGCCAGCTCACCCAGGGCCGGTCCGAGCGCAGCCTGCGGGTCATGCAGCGGCTCGGCTCCCAGGTGCTGGACCTGGTCGCGGGCCTCACGACGCTGCGGGCCTTCGGGCGGGAGCGCGGACCGGCCGCCCGCGTCCGCGCGCTGGGCGAGGCGCACCGCAGGGCCACCATGGGCACGCTGCGGATCGCGTTCCTGTCCGGCATGGTGCTGGAGCTGCTGACCACCCTGGCCGTCGCGCTGGTGGCCGTCGGCATCGGCCTGCGGCTGGTCTACGGCCAGCTGGACCTGGCGACCGGCCTCACGGTGCTGATCCTCGCCCCCGAGGTCTACCTCCCGCTCCGCCAGGTGGGCGCCCAGTTCCACGCCTCCACCGACGGCGTCGCCGCCGCGGACCAGGTGTTCGACGTCCTCGAGACCCCGCTCCCCCGCGCCGGCACCGTCGTCGCCCCGGACCTGCGCCGGTCGACCGTCCGGCTGCACGGTGCCACCGTGCGGGCACCGGGCCGCGACCTCCTCGCGCCGGCCGACCTGGACCTGGAGCTGCGCCCGGGCGCGGTCGTCGCCCTCACCGGGCCGAGCGGCGCCGGGAAGTCCACGACCGTCGACCTGCTGCTCGGCCTGGTCCGCCCCGACGCCGGGACGGTCGAGGTCGTCGCCGGCGACGGTACGACCACCGCGCTGGCCGACCTCGACCTGCCCACCTACTGGCGCCAGGTGGCGTGGCTGCCGCAGCGACCGGTGCTCGAGCCCGCCTCGGTGGGGCGCCTGGTCGCGGGCGCCGAGGACGACCAGCTCGACGCGGCCGCCCGGGCGCGCCGGGACGCCGCCGCCGCGCTGACGGGCCTGGACGACGTCGTGGCCGGGCTGCCCGACGGCTGGCGGACCGACCTCGGGCGCGGCGGCGCCGGCCTGAGCGTGGGCCAGCGGCAGCGCGTCGCCCTGACCCGCGCCCTGCTCGCGGACGTCCCGCTCGTCGTGCTCGACGAGCCCACGGCGCACCTGGACGCCGCCGGCGAGCAGGTCGTGCTCGCCACGGTCCGCGCCCTGACCGCCGCCGGGCGGACGGTCGTGCTGGTCGCGCACCGGCCGTCACTGGTGGCGCTGGCGGACCAGGTCGTGACCGTCCGGTCGGTGCCGCTCGGGACGCCCACCGCGGAGGCCGTGCGATGACCGCGACCACCACCGCCCCGGTGCCGCGGCCGTCGCTCCGCCGCCGGCTCGCCGCCGACCCGCTCTGGCGCGCCGTCGCGCTGCTGGACGTCGACCGCCGCCGCGTGGCGCTCGCGGTGCTGCTCGGTGTGCTCGCCCTCGGCTGCGCGGTGGCCCTCGCCGCCGTGTCCGCCTGGCTGATCACCCGGGCCGCCGAGATGCCGCCGGTGCTCAAGCTGTCGGTGGCCACGGTCGCCGTGCGCGCCTTCGGCATCGGGCGCGGGCTGTTCCGGTACCTGGAGCGGCTGGTGTCGCACGACGTCGCGCTCCGCGGCATGGGCACCCTGCGCACCACCCTGTACTCCCGGCTGGCCGCGGGCCGGCCGGACACGACCCTCCGGCTGCGGCGCGGGGACCTGCTGGCCCGGGTCGGCGCCGATGTCGACGCGGTCGGCGACGTCGTGGTCCGCGGCCTGCTGCCCGCCGCCGTGGCCGCGCTGCTCGGCCTCGGCACGGTCGTCGCGATGGCCCTGTTCCTGCCCGCCGCCGGCCTCACGCTCGCCGCGTGCCTGGTGCTCGCCGGGGTCGTCGCCCCGTGGCTCGCGCAGCGGGCCGCCCGGACCACCGAGCAGCACGCGGCCGCCGCCCGGGCGGCGATGGCCGCCACGTCGCTCGGGCTGCTGGAGGACGCCGGCCCGCTCGCCGTGCAGGGCCGCACCGGGGCCGAGCTCGCGCGGCTCCGCGCGGCCGACGCCGACCTCGCGCGCGCCACCGACCGCGGCGCCGGCCCGGCCGCCCTCGCCGCGGCGCTCGGCAACGTCGCGATCGGCGTCGCGGTGCTCGCTGCCCTCCTGGTCGGCGTCCCCGCCGCGGCGTCGGGCGCGCTGGCGCCGGTCGAGCTCGCGGTCGTCGTGCTGACGCCGCTCGCCGCGTTCGAGGCGACGAGCGTGCTGCCCGCGGCGGCGATCCAGGTGCACCGGTCGCGCGCCGCCGCGGCCCGCCTGATGACCCTGCTCGACGACGCCGCCGCCCCGGATCCCGTCCCGGGTGGACGGTCCGGACCGACACGCCGTCGGCGTGTCGGTCCGGACCTTCCACCCGACGGGGACGAGGGCCCGCGGCTCTCCGCCCGGGGCCTCGCGGTCGGCTGGCCCGGCCGGGCGCCCGTCGTGCACGGCCTCGACCTGGACCTCTCCCCCGGGCGGAGCGTCGCCGTCGTGGGGCCGTCGGGCGTGGGCAAGACCACGCTGCTCCTGACGCTGGCCGGGTTCCTGCCCGCGCGCGGTGGCGAGCTGGTGCTGGACGACGTCCCGCTGCCCGAGGTGGCCGACGCCGACCGGCTCGCGCGGCTCGCGCTCACGACCGAGGACGCGCACGTCTTCGAGACCACCGTGCTGGAGAACCTGCGGGTCGCCCGCGGCGACGCCACGCCCGAGGAGGCCCGCGCCGCCCTGGTGCGCGCCGGGCTGGGCGACTGGCTGGCCGGGCTCCCGGACGGCGTCGGCACCGCGCTCGGCCCGGACGCCCGCAGCGTCTCCGGCGGCGAGCGGCGGCGGCTGCTCCTGGCGCGTTCGCTGCTCGCGGCCGCCCCGCTGCTCCTGGTGGACGAGCCGGCCGAGCACCTGGACCCGGCCACGGCGGACCGCCTGGTGACGGACCTGCTCACCGCGCCCGACCACCGCGGTGTCCTCGTCGTCACGCACCGGCTGAGCCCGCTCGCCGCCGCCGACGAGGTCGTCCTGCTCCGCGACGGAGCGGTCGCGGCGCGCGGGACGCACGCGGAGCTGCTGGCCACCGACGCCCGTTACCGTGAGGCGCACGCGAGCGAGCAGCTCGAGGAGCAGGACGGGGACGAGACGAGGACATGGCGGACGACCTGACGGAACGGCGCGGCGACGACGCCCTCCCGGCACCGACCTACGGCCCGGGCGTGACGACGACGATCCACGTCCGCGAGCCCGGCGGCCGCTCGCACCTCCAGCTCGGCACGGCGTCCGAGACCGGCGACGAGATGGCCGACCTGCTCGACGCGGTGCTGTCCGTGGCCTCCGGCCTGGACCTGCCCGGCGTGCTGGAACGGTTCGTCCGGGTGTCCGTCGAGCTGACCGGGGCGCGGTACGGCGCCATCAACGTCCTGGACTCCCGCGGCGAGTCGACCACGTTCGTGCAGACCGGCGTCCCGGCGGCCGCCGCGGCGATGATGGGCCACCCGCCGCACGCCCAGGGCGTGCTGAGCCACATCCCGACGCACGGCGTGCTCAAGCTCGCCGACCTCACGGAGCACCCGGCGTTCGGGGGCTGGCCGGCCGGCCACCCGTCGATGGGCTCGTTCCTCGGCGCCTCGGTGCGGGTGCGCGACCAGGTCTACGGCTACCTCTACCTGTCCGAGAAGGCCGGCGGCTTCACCGACAAGGACGCCACGACGGTGATCGCGCTGGCCGCGACCGCGGGCGTCGCGGTCGCCAACGCCCAGCTGTTCGCCGACGGCGCCCGCCGGGAGCACTGGCTCCGCGCGGGCCAGGACATCACGACGATGCTGCTGTCCGGCGCGGACGAGGAGGAGGCGCTCGCCCACATCGCTGCCACCGCCCGCGACGTCGCGGACGCCGACACCGCCGCGCTCGCGCTGCCGGGCGTGGGCGGCGAGCTGCTGATCGAGCTCGCCGACGGCCACATCGCGGACCAGCTGGTCGGCGCACAGCTCACCCCGGGCGGCCCCACCTGGGAGGTCATGGAGGAGGGCACCGGGCTGCTGATGGACTCGCTCGCGACCTCCCGGCGGATCACGGTCCCGGCGATGCGGTCGTTCGGCTCGGCGCTGTTCGCGCCGCTGCAGACCTCGGGCCGCGGCGTCGGCGTGCTGATCCTGCTCCGCAAGGTCGGCACCCTCGCGTTCGAGCCCAACGACCTGGCCACCGCCGAGTCGTTCGCGTCCCAGGCCGCGCTCGCCTTCGTGCTGGCCGAGGCCCGGCACGCCCAGGACGCCGCGGCGCTGCTGGACGAGCGCGAGCGCATCGCCCGCGACCTGCACGACCTCGCGATCCAGCAGCTGTTCGCGACCGGCATGCAGCTGGAGACCGTCCGCCGCCGCGCCGCCCGCGGGGTCGACCCCGCCGAGCTGACGAGCATCGTCGAGGAGGCCCTCGACAACGTGGACGGCTCGGTCCGCCAGATCCGGCAGATCGTGTACGCGCTGCGCGACCCGGACGCCGCCACCGGCATCGTCGAGCGGCTGCGCCGGGAGGCGTCGCTCGCCCGCACCGGCCTCGGGTTCGCCCCGTCGCTGGTCGTCACCCTCGACGGCGAGTCCGTGCCCGACGGGGACTACATCGTCGCGGACCTGATCGACGAGCGGATCGGCCCGGACCGCACCGACGACGTGGTCGCGGTCGTGCGCGAGGGGCTGGCCAACGCCGCCCGGCACGCGCACGCGTCGTCGGTCAGCGCGCGGGTCGCCGTGCGCGGCGCCGGCCCCACCGGCTCGGTGCTGGTCGAGGTCGAGGACGACGGCGCGGGCCTGCCCGCCGTGCGCGACCGGCGGTCCGGCACCGGCAACCTCGCCGCGCGGGCGCGGCAGCACGGCGGCACGTTCTCGCTCGGGGCCGCCCCGGGCGGCCAGGGGACGCTGCTGTCGTGGGAGGTCCCGCTGGGCTGACCGGCCGGAGCCGGCCCGTCAGCTGCGGCCGGCCTCCGCGCGCCAGCCGCTGTGCCGGCGGGCGGCGACCCAGGCCGCGACCTGGGTGCGGCGCTGCAGGCCCATCTTGGCCAGCAGCGACGTGATGTGGTTCTTCACGGTCTTCTCGGCGACGCCCAGGCGCTCGGCGATCTCCCGGTTGGACAGGCCGTCGCCGATCAGGTCGAGCACCTTGAGCTCGCTCGGCGTGAGGTTCTCCGTCGGGTCCTCGTGGCCGGCCCGGCGGCGGGTGACGGTCCGCTCGTCCAGCAGCGTGCGCCCCGCGGCCACCGCGCGGACGACGTCGGTGATCTCCGCGCCGCGCACGCTCTTCAGCAGGTAGGCGGCGGCGCCGGCGTCCAGGGCCGCGGCGAGCGCGTCGTCGTCGTCGAACGACGTCAGGACGATGGCCCGGGCGGTGGGCAGCGTGACCTTCACCTGGTTCATCAGGTCGATGCCCGTCCCGTCCGGCAGCTGCAGGTCCACCAGCAGCACGTCGGGGTGCACCAGGCCGGCGCGGCGCACGCCGTCGGCGACGGACCCGGCCTCGGCGACGACCTTCATGCCGTCGGCACGCTCGACGACCTCGGCGATGCCGCGCCGCACGACCTCGTGGTCGTCGACGATCATCACGGAGATCTCCCCGGAGCGGGCCGGCTGGACTGCGCTGTTCGTGGACACCCTCGCATCGTATCGACCCCGGGCCCGGGACCGGCACCGCCGCTCCGGACGAGGCCGCCCGCTGCGCGTCGCCTGGCGCACCGGTCGCCGGTGGGAGACCCTCTGCCCCATGACCACGGTGCTGCTGCCCTCCTCGATCCCCCTCTCCCCCGCGGTGCCGGACGGGGTGCGCACCGCCGGCTACGACGTCACGCAGCCGCTCCCCGAGCACCTGGTCGACGCCGAGGCTCTGGTGGTGTGGGGCAACGCGACGCCGGAGCTCGCCGACGCGGCCCGCCGCATGGGCCGCCTGCGCTGGGTGCAGACGCTCGCGGCGGGGCCGGACGCGGTGCTGGCGGCCGGCTTCGCCCCGCACGTCCGGATCACCTCGGGCCGCGGCCTGCACGACGGGCCGGTCGCGGAGCACACGCTGGCCCTGGTGCTGGCGGCGGCGCGGCGGCTGCCGGAGCTGGTCCGCGCGCAGGACGCGCACCGGTGGGCCGCGGAGCTCGGCGGGATGCAGCGGCTGCCGCACGACGGCGGCGAGTTCCGGTCGCTGTCCGGCGCGCGCGTCCTGATCTGGGGCTTCGGGTCGATCGCCGCACGGCTGGCACCCCTGCTGACCGTCCTCCGCGCGCACGTCATCGGCGTCGGGTCGACGGCCGGGCAGCGCGCCGGCTACCCGGTGATCACGCCGGACCAGGTGCCGCAGGCGCTGCCCGGCACCGACGTGCTGATCGGGATCCTGCCCGCGACCCCGGCCACCCGGCGGGTGCTGGGCGCGTCCGTGTTCGCCCGGCTGCCCGACCACGCCTGGGTGGTCAACGTCGGCCGCGGGTCCACCCTCGACGAGGCGGCGCTCCTCGCCGCGGTGCGGGACGGCCGCCTGGCGGGGGCGGCGCTCGACGTGTTCGAGACCGAGCCGCTGCCCGCCGACGACCCGCTGTGGGACGAGCCGCGGATCCTCATCACCCCGCACGCCGCAGGCGGGCGGCCCGTCGGGGCGGACACGCTGCTCGCGGACAACATCGGCGCGTTCGTCCGCGACGAGCCCCTGCGGAACCTGGTGAAGCGCTGAGCGGCGCGGGCGCCGGGACCGGTCAGGCCGGGGGCGCCGGCTGGCACACCGGGCAGAAGTGGGAGGAGCGGTTCATGAACGGCTCCCGCACCACCGGGGTGCCGCAGCGCGGGCACGGCTCCCCCGCCTGCCCGTAGACGGCGAGCGACCGGTCGAAGTACCCCGAGGCGCCGTTCACGTTGACGTAGAGCGCGTCGAAGCTCGTGCCGCCCTGCGCGAGCGCGTCCCGCATGACCTCCGCCACGCCGTCGAGCACCCGCAGCGCCGTCGCCTGGTCGAGGTCGGCCGTCGGCGTCGCGGGGTGCACCCGCGCCCGCCAGAGCCCCTCGTCGGCGTAGATGTTCCCGACCCCCGACACGACGCCCTGGTCCAGCACCGCGCGCTTGACCTGCGTCCGCCGACGCCGGATCGCGCGGGCCACGACGTCGCGGTCGGTGGCGGGGTCCAGCAGGTCGCGCCCGATGTGGGCGACGGGCGCGGGGACGAGCGGCAGCGGCGAGCCGGCACCGCCCGGCTGCCCGTCGGGGGCCGGCACCAGGTCGACCACCGCGAGGTGCCCGAACGTGCGCTGGTCGACGAAGTCCAGGGAGCCGCCGTCGTCGAGCAGCAGCCGCACCCGCAGGTGCGTGTGCGTCCCGCCGGCCTCGACGTCGGCGGGCGTCGCGCGGACCAGCAGCTGGCCGCTCATGCCGAGGTGGGCCAGCAGCGCGTCGTCGGGCGTCGCCCCCGCCGCCCCGGGGTGGTCGAGGGGCAGCCACAGGAACTTGCCGCGCCGGACGGCGGCGGTCAGGGTCCTGCCGGCCAGGCGGCCCGCGAGGTCGGTCGGGCCCGCCAGGTGCCGGCGGACGCTGTACGGGCGGCGCACCTCGACGGCGCGCACGGTGCGGCCGACGACGTGCCGGTCCAGGCCGTCGCGGACGGTCTCGACCTCGGGCAGCTCCGGCACGGTCAGTCGGCGGCGGGCCGGCCCACGGCCGGCTGCGTGGCCACGGCGACCTCCGCGGGGACGCCGCCCGTGGCCTGGAGCGCGGTGTACGCCAGCGCGGCGGCCTTCTGCTCCGCGAGCTTCTTGGCGGTGCCGGTGCCCGTGCCACGCACCTCGCCGGCCACGACGGCGTCGGCGGTGAACGTGCGCGCGTGGTCCGGCCCGTCGCTGGACACCTGGTACGTCGGGGCGCCGAGCCCCAGGGTGGCCGTCAGCTCCTGCAGGCTGGTCTTCCAGTCGAGGCCGGCGCCGAGGTCGGCGGCCTGCGTGAGGCGCGGGCCGACCAGCCGCATGACGATCTCGCGCGAGCGCTCGAGGCCGTGCGACAGGTAGACGGCGCCGAACAGCGCCTCGAGGGTGTCGGACAGGATCGAGTCCTTGTCCCGCCCGCCCGTGGCGAGCTCCCCCTTGCCGAGGAGCACGTACGGCCCGAGGTCGAGCGCACGGGCGACCTCGGCCAGCGCACGCTGCGAGACGGTCGCCGCGCGCATCTTGGCGAGCTCGCCCTCGGACTGCGCCGGGTGCCGGCGGTACAGCTCCTCCGTCACGACCAGGCCGAGCACGGTGTCCCCGAGGAACTCGAGGCGCTCGTTGGTCGGGATGCCGCCCGCCTCGTGGGCGAACGACCGGTGCGTCAGCGCAAGCACCAGCAGCTCGGGGTCCAGGTGGACCCCGAGCTGCTGGGCGAGCTGTGCTGCGGTGGTGCTCATGGTGCTCAGCCGCCGGCCCGGACGATCACCGGGCGCGGCAGGGCAGGCGACGCGTCGTCAGACGGCGTGCTCGGTGCGCATGGCCTCGGCGTAGCGCCGACCGGCGTAGGCGCCGCACGTCGGGCACGCCTGGTGGGGGCGCATGTTCGACTGGCACTGCGGGCACGTGGTGAGCGTCGTGGCAGTGGTCTTCCACTGCGACCGACGCGCACGGGTGTTGCTGCGCGACATCTTGCGCTTCGGAACAGCCACGGCTAGCTCTCTCTCTTCTCGTCCGACGTGCTCTGCAGGCCGCCGAGGGCCGCCCACCGAGGGTCAAGGGTCTCATGGGAATGCTCGGGGTCGTCCGCCAGGTGCGCTCCGCAGATGGAGCACAGGCCCGGGCAGTCGTCCCGGCACAACGGCTGGAACGGTAGCGCAGTCACGACCACGTCCCGCACCACGGGCTCGACATCGACCAGGTCGCCGTCCAGCTCCGGGAGGTCCTCCTCGTCGTCGCCGTTCTCCTTCGCGACCTCGGCACGACCGGGGTAGACGAACAGCTCCTGGACCGCGACATCGACGTTCACGACGACCTCGTCCAGGCAGCGCACGCACTCCCCGACCGCCCGGGCCCGCACGGAGCCGGAGACGAACACCCCCTCCACGACGGCCTCGAGCTGGAGGTCCAGCTCGACGTCGTCACCGGTGGGGACGCCGATCACGTCGGTGCCGAGATCCTCGGGGGCGGGAACCGTGCTGCGGGCACGACGCATCGATCCCGGACGTCGTCCGAGCTCGTGGGTGTCGAGCACGAACGGCGAGCGGGGATCGAGGTGAGTCGCGCGCTCCACGGTCCACGTTCCTGTCATGAGGGGTTCTCGGTCCGCACAGACCGGCAGGACCAACGGTCGATCCTACGGTACGACGACCGCTCGGCCCAATTCCGGGGCGCTCCGCCGGACCAGGCGTTCGTCACACCGGACTCGCGCCGGCGTCACTCGTCGGGGTCGTCCAGCCGGTTCGCCAGCTTGGCGCGGCCGGCCTGCACCTGGCTGAGCACCTTGCCGAGGTCGATCTCGAAGTCCGCGAGCCGCCGGTCGCAGTAGTCGTCCGCGTCCCGGCGCAGGCCGCGCGCGGTCTCCTCGGCCTCCCGGACGATCTCCGCCGCCCGCTCGCCCGCCAGCGCGACGACGGACTCCTGCTCGACCAGCTCGGCGGCCCGGCGCCGGGCCGCGGCCTCGATCCGCTCGGCGTCGGCCCGGGCGGCGGCGCGCTCGGCGTCGGCGGCGGCCAGCACCTCGTCGGCGCGGCCGAGCTGGGCCGGCAGCGCCTCCCGGGCCTGCTCGACCAGGTCCAGCAGCTCGGCGCGGCTCACCAGCACGGACGACGACATGGGCATGGCGCGCGCGGCGTGCACGGACTGCTCGAGGGCGTCCAGGACGGCGGTCAGGCCCTCCCGGCGGTCCACGGGCCGGTCGGGCTGTGCGGGTCCGGTCATGCTCGGCTCCCCTCGGCGGGTCGGGCGGGCGGCGGCACCTCGGCGGCGCCGAGGGCGGCGCGGACGGCGGCAGCGACGGCGGGCGTGACCAGGTCGTCGATCGGGCCGCCGTGCCGCGCGACGTCCTTCACGAGCGAGGACGCGACGTGCGACAGCGCGGGGTCGCCGACGACGAACGCGGTCTCGACGCCGCTCAGGTGGCGGTTCATCAGGGCCATCGGCAGCTCGGCGTCGAAGTCGGCGCCACCTCGCAGGCCCTTCACGACCAGGTCGGCGTCGAGGGCGCGCAGCTCGTCGGCCAGCAGCCCCGCGGACGCGGCGACCCGCACCCCCGGCAGGTCGGCGACGGCGTCCTCGATCAGCGCCACCCGGGCCCCGACCTCGAGCAGCGGCCGCTTGGCGGCGTTGTGCGCGACCAGGACGACCACCTCGTCGGCGAGTCGCCGGGCCCGGCGCACCACGTCCAGGTGGCCGAGCGTGAAGGGGTCGAACGAGCCGGGGCACACCGCGAGGACCACGGGAGCGAATCTACCGCCGGGGCGCCGGGTCGTCCTCGGCGGGCTGCCCGGGCGCGCTGCCGGGCTCGTCCCCGACCGGGCTCAGCGCGCCGAGGTGCACGGCGGTCTCGCCGTACGCGCGGGTGTCGAACCCGTGCATCCGGTCCGGCCACGGCGGCGCCGGGCTGCGCGTCGACCGCTCCACCACGACCACCGACTCCGCCGTGAGCGTCGGCACCAGGGCGGCCAGCACCTCGGCCAGGGTCGCGTCCGGGACGTCGTACGGCGGGTCGAGCAGCACGAGGTCCCACTCGCGCGCGCCAGGACGGGCGACGTAGGTCTCGACCCGCTCCCGCACCACGTCGACGCGGTCCCGCAGCCCGAGGGCCGCGACGTTCTTCCGGCACACCTCGGCGGCGGCCTTCCCCCACTCGACGAGGACGACGTGGGCCGCGCCGCGGCTGGCGGCCTCCAGCCCGAGCGCGCCCGAGCCGGCGTACAGGTCCAGGACCCGCGCGGCATCGACGGCGTCCAGGTGGTCCAGGCGGGAGAACAGCGCCTCGCGCACCCGCTCGCTGGTGGGCCGGGTGCCCTGCGGCGGCACGGCGAGCGTGCGGCCGCCGACCGCGCCGGAGACGATCCGGGTCACGGGCGACCTCCCTTCGCGCCGGACGCGCCGGAGGTGTCCGCCGCCTCCGACATCCGGTCCATCATCGACTTCGTGCTGGTGCTCGTGCCCACGGCGAACGCGATCGCCGACACGGCCAGCTGCACCACCACGACGGTCGGCACGACGGTGCCCAGGGCCACCGAGATGATCACCGGCACCATGCCGAGCACCGCGACGTCCGGGCCGCGGGCCAGCACACCCGCGACGCCGCCGGGCAGCGCGCCCGCGGGCGTCGCGATCAGCGGGCCCTCCCAGTTGGGCGCGGGCCGGTACGCGGCGCGCAGCGCGGCGCCCGCCCACACCGGCGACGACGCGACGCCGAGCGCGAGCCAGGCGACGACGTCGCCCTCCCAGCGGCCGACGGCCCCGAACGCGACGGCCGACCAGACCAGCATCGCGACGCCCGGCACGATCATCCGGGCGCGGCGCACCTGCTTCGCCGACAGCGGCAGCAGGCGGTCGACCACCGGCGCCATCTCCGCGCGGCGCGCGCCCTCCCCCGTCGCCAGCATGGCGACGTAGCCGCTGATGAGGAGCCCCAGCGCGACGCCGAGGGCCCCCGCCAGCTGCGGCGTGATCACCACGACCACCGGCACCAGCGCGGACAGCACCAGCTGCACCAGGTGCCGCGGCGAGCGGAGCAGGACGGTGAGGTCGGCGACCGCGATCGCGGACACCGGGCCGCGCACCAGGCGCATCCGGCGGACCCGGCGGCGGCGGGGACGGGCGGCCGAGTCGGAGAGCGCCCGGCCGAGCTCGCGGGAGTCCAGCGACACGATCGCGCCCGCGGCCTGCGTGGCGACCGAGCCGCTCTCCCGCAGGTCGCGGCCGCGGATCCGGCCGAGCCGGCGGTCGAGCCACCAGCCGAGCGCCCCGACGGCCACGGCCAGCACGGCGAGCACCCACCCGGGGACGTCCGGCAGCGCGGAGAGCCGCCAGCCGGCGAGCGCGCCGAGCAGCGCCAGCACCGGGGCCGCCGCGATGACCAGGTCGCCGGCCACGGCCGTCGCGCGCCGCGGCACCCCGCGGCTCTGCAGGTGGCCGGCCAGCAGCACCAGCGCGCCGCACGCCAGCGCCGCGGTGCCGCCGAGCCGGAGCACGTGCCCGACGCCGTGGTCGGCCAGCAGCCCGCCGTCGAGCAGCGACAGGGCGACGCCGCCGACCAGGCCCGCGGCGACGGGCAGCCGCACGGACGCCGGGCGGAGCAGGCCGCGGCGGTCGACCGGCAGCCCGAGCCACCAGGTGGCCTCGGCACCGCCCGCACCGACCGGGCCGAGGCGGGCCGCGAGCGACAGCACGGCGCCGGCGACGACCACCGCGGCGACCGCCACCACCGTCGGCAGGCTGATCCCGGTGTCCAGCGCCCGGTCGGGCACGTGCGGGAGCGCGGTGCGCAGCTGGCCCGCGACGCCCAGCGCCACGCCGATGCCGATGGCGCCGACCACCACGGCGTAGTAGACGTCGCCGAGGACGTCCCCCAGGCCCCCGCCCGACCGCCGGCGGGCGACGCCGGCGGTGTACTTCCGGATCGACCGCGCAGCGGGCACGGGCGTGCCGCGGTCCGTCGGCGCCACGGCCGGCGCGGGGGCGTCGTCCCAGCCCGCCGGGTCCGTCACGTCCGGGACCGTGTCGACGCCGGGGCTCGCGGCGAACTCGTCCGCCGCGGTCGGGTCGCTCACAGCACGCCCGGCCGCAGCGCGTCGACGGCGTCGCCGACGCTCAGCAGGCGGGAGGCGTCGTCGGCCACCAGGACCGCGCGGTCGGCGACGGCCAGGAGCAGGTCGGGGTCGTGGGTCGCCAGCAGCACCGAGCCGCCGGCGCGCTTCTCGTCGACCAGGCGCTGCGCCAGGTGGTCCCGCATGGAGACGTCGAGCCGCTGCTCCGGCTCGTCGAGCACCAGCAGCGAGCGCGGCCGGACCAGGCCGGCGGCGAGCAGCAGCCGGCGCCGCTGCCCGGACGACAGCGCGACGGGCAGGGCCGCGGCGTGCTCGGTGAGCCCGAACTCGTCCAGCAGCTCCGCCACGACGTCGTCCGCACCCTGCACGCCGTGACCGCGGGCCGTCAGGTACAGGTGCTCGGCCACCGTCAGGGCCGGGAAGTAGGCGTCGTCGTCCAGGACGCTCGACACGCGCGTGCGGAAGCCCACCTCGCGCTCGTCCACGGGGCGGCCCAGCACCTCGACGCGGCCGCCGACCGGCTCGAGCAGGCCGAGCACGGCCCGCAGGACCGTCGACTTGCCGGAGCCGTTCGCGCCGACGAGCGCCAGCACCTTGCCGGGCGGGAGGGTGAACGAGACGGGGGCGCACACGGGCTCCCCGCCGTAGCCGACGAGCAGGTCGACGGCACGGATGACGGGCTGCTGCTTCGGCACAGGTGAAGGGTACGCACCGCGAGGGGGCCGTCCGACGGGACCTGCGGGCCGTCACGTCCGGTCGAGGAACTCCTCGCGCGTCCCGGCGAGCATCGTCTGGATCGCGGCGACCAGGTCCGGGTGCCCGGTCAGCTCCGGGTCCGCCGCCACCAGCTCGCGGGCGTCCCGGCGGGCCTGCTCGATGACCTCCACGTGCTCGGTCACCTTGAGCAGCCGCAGCGACGTGCCGCGGCCGGACTGCGCCGCGCCCAGCACGTCGCCCTCGCGCCGCAGCTCCAGGTCGACGCCGGCCAGCGCGAACCCGTCCCGGGTCGCCGCGAGCGTCGCGAGCCGGGTGGCCGCCGGGGTGCCGTCGGGGGCGTCGGCCACCAGCAGGCAGACGCCGGGCCGGCTGCCACGGCCGATGCGGCCGCGCAGCTGGTGCAGCTGCGAGATGCCGAACCGGTCGGCGTCCAGCACGACCATCGCGGTCGCCTCGGGCACGTCCACGCCGACCTCGACGACCGTGGTCGACACCAGCACCGGGACGGCGCCCGAGGCGAAGTCCGCGAGCGCCTTCTCCTTCTCCTCCGGCGTCATCCGGCCGTGCAGGACGCCGACGGGCACGCCGCGGAGCGCGGCGGTGCCCCGCAGCTCCTCGGCGACGTCGAGCACGGCCCGCAGGACGCGCTTCGGACGCTCGTCGTCCTCGAGCAGGACGTCCCGGTCGTCGAGGACCAGGTCGGCGCCGTCCTCGTCGTCCCGGGCTGCGGCCTTCTTGTCGGTGTCGGAGTCGATGCGGGCGCACACCACGTAGGCGCGGCCGCCGCGGTCCACCTCCTCCCGCACGCGCTGCCACGTCCGGTCCAGCCAGGCGGGCTTCTCCGCGGGCACCACGTGGGTCACGACCTCGGCGCGGCCCGCAGGCACCTCGCGGAGCGTGGACGTCTCCAGGTCGCCGAACACCGTCATCGCGACGGTGCGCGGGATGGGGGTCGCCGTCATGACGAGCAGGTGCGGGACGCCGCCGGCCTTGGCGCGCAGCATGTCCCGCTGCTCGACCCCGAACCGGTGCTGCTCGTCGACGACGACCAGGCCCAGGTCGGCGAACTGCACGTGCTCGGACAGCAGCGCGTGCGTGCCGACCACGATGCCGGCCGCACCGCCGGCGGCCTCGGCCAGCGCCTGCCGCCGCTGGGCAGCGCTCTGCGAGCCCGTCAGCAGCGCGACCCGGGTCGCCGTGTCCGCGGCGCCGAGCATCCCGCCCTCCGCGAGGTCGCCGAGCAGCTTCGCCAGCGTGCGGACGTGCTGCGCGGCGAGCACCTCCGTCGGGGCGAGCAGCGCGGCCTGGCCGCCGGCGTCGACCACCTGCAGCATGGCGCGCACCGAGACGACGGTCTTGCCGGAGCCGACCTCGCCCTGCAGCAGCCGCTGCATCGGGCTGTCCCCGGCCAGCTCGGCCGCGATCTCCGCCCCGACCTCGCGCTGCCCGGCCGTGAGCTCGAACGGCAGCCGCGCGTCGAACGCCTCCAGCAGCCCGCCGGGCCGCGCCGGACGCGCGACGGCGGCCTGGGCGGCGATGCGGGCCTTGCGGCGGGCCAGCTCCGCCTGGAGCACGAACGCCTCCTCGAACCGCAGCCGCTTCTGCGCCTGCTCCAGCTCGACCCGGTCGTGCGGGCGGTGCAGGCCGCCCAGCGCACCGGTGAGGCCGGGCAGGTCGCGGCGGACCCGTTCCGGCAGCGGGTCCGGCATGTCGGCGTCGGTGAGCATGTCGAGGACCTGACCGACCATCGACTTCATCGCCGGGTTCGTCAGACCCGCCGTCAGGGGGTAGACCGGGCGCGGCCGCTCGACCTCCAGGAGCCACATCGCCTCGTCGACGACGCTCCCCCGCTCCAGCACCTCGTACTCCGGGTGGATCAGCTGCATCTGGCCCCGGTAGGACTTCACCGTGCCGGAGAACAGCCCGAACGCCCCGGGCACCAGCTCCCGCTCGAAGTTCCGCAGGGCACCGGAGTGCCGCGCGAACCAGGTCAGGTGCAGCCGGTCCCGCCCGTTGCGGACCACGACCTCGAGCATCGCGCCGCCGCGGGAGCGCATGCTGCGCACGGTCGCCTGCTCGACCTGGCCGTCGACGGAGACGTGCTCCCCGACGACGAGGGAGTGGATCGGCGTCATCTCGCCGTAGCGCTGCCAGCGCCGGGGGTAGTGCCGGAGCAGGTCCCCGTACGTGCGCAGGCCGAGCTTGCCCAGGAGCTTGGCCGCCTTCGGGCCGGCGATGCCGGCGAGGTCGCGCTCGAGGAACGGCAGCGGGCGGATTACGGCGTCGTCGGGGACGGTCACGGGCGTGCCTCCGCGGCGGTGGTGTCGGGCGGGACGCCGGCGCCCGCGGGGGCGCCGGCGGGGTGCGGGGGTGCGACGGCGGCCACCAGGCGGTCCGCCGCCGCGACGACGTCGGCGGCGTCGACCAGGGCGTGCAGCGCCGCGAGCGCCTCCGGTCCGCGGGCCGGCACGAGCCAGGCCGGGTCGAGGGCGCCGGCCGGGACGCGGTCGCCGGGCAGGACCACGACGGGCGCCGGTGCGCCCGCGTCCTGGGTGGCGCGGTCGACCGCCGCACGGGCCTCCGGGGCCGGCACGCCGTCGGGCAGCACCAGCGCGATCGCACCGGCGAGGGCGAGTGCACCGGCGACGAGCGGGTCGGCCGTGCAGGCCACCACCGGCCACGGCGCACCGACGAGCGCGCGCACGGACGCCGTCCAGCGGGCACCCGTCGCCTCCGCCGCCGCGAGCACCGCGCGGGGGTCGTCCGCGTGCACGTGCGCCGTCAGCACGCCGTCGCCCTCGACCACGGCGACGGCGTCGCCGGCCGCCGCGAGGGCGACGCGCAGGGGGGCCGCGGCGGTCGGGACGGGGGCGTGCAGCACGACCATGACCTCGAACGCGCGGTCGGCCGGGCCGGCTTCGCCCGTGCCGGGGCGGTGGGCGTGCTCGGCGCGGCTCGCGTGGTCGGAGCCGCCCGCATGGTCGGAGCCGTCTGCGTGCTCGGACAGGCCGAAGAGCCACGACACGTCCACCGGGGCGGCGTCACCCGCCAGCGCCGCCGCCAGGGCGTCCAGCAGCACGAGCAGCGCGCAGGCCCCGGCGTCGACCACCCGCGCGGACCGGAGCACCGGGTGCGCCGCGCTGATCCCCGCCAGGTCGGACCGGCCGGCGGCCACCGCCGCGGCGAGGACCTCGGCGTCCGGACCCGCGACCTCGGCCGCCGCCTCCGCGACCCGCGCGGCCACGGTCAGCACGGTCCCGTCCTCGGGCAGGTGCACCGCCGTCCGGGCGGCGTCCGCGGCGTGCCGCAGCGCCTCGGGCAGCGGGGTGCCGGCGGCCTCGGCGAGCCCGCCCAGGTACCGGCTGACGATCACCCCGGAGTTCCCCCGCGCCGCCAGCAGCGCCCCGCGGCCGAGCGCGCCCAGCACCTCGGGCCCGGGCGCCGCGGCGTCGAGCGCGCGGACGGCGTCGGCGGCACCGCGCACGGTCAGCAGCACGTTGGTCCCGGTGTCGCCGTCGGGCACGGGGAACACGTTGACCGCGTCGATCCGCTCCCGCGCGGCGTCCAGCGCGGGCACCGCGGCGTCCAGCCAGGCGCGCAGCACGTCGCCGTCCACGAGTCGTCCTGCCACGTCCGCGCGCGGTCCTTCCGTCGTCCTGCGTGGGTACCGCACCCACACCTCTTACTCTGCCGCACCGATCCGACACCCGACGCGTCGTCCCCACCCCCGGGGCCCGCCCCCTACCGGGTGGAGAGCTCTGCCGGACACGCCTCGGCGTGTCCGGCAGAGCTCTCCACCCGGCGCGCGGGCGCCCGGGTCGGGCCCGGTCGACGGGCGGTCGACGGGCGGTCGACGGGCGGTCGACCGGGCGGTCGACCGGCGGCTGGGGGGGGTGTGACGCACGTCGTTTTGAGGGTCGCGCCGGTCGTGGGCTAGTCTTGTCCGGTTGCCTGGCCACTGCCGGGCACGGGTGGTGCCCCAGCGGACCGGTCTCCGGAGCCTGGCGGGCGCCCCCACTCAACCAGGACTTGCCGCCCGGGCACCTTCCGAGCGGCGTGCAATAACCGGATCAGGAGAAGACCGTGGCTGCCAACTGCGACGTCTGCGCCAAGGGCCCGAGCTTCGGGCACAGCATCTCGCACTCGCACGTGCGCACGAAGCGGCGCTGGAACCCCAACATCCAGCGCGTGCGCGTGGTGGTCGCGGGCACCCCGAAGCGGCTGAACGTCTGCACCTCGTGCCTCAAGGCCGGCAAGGTGCAGCGCGCCGTCTGACGGACCGACGCGTCCGGAGGCCCGTACGGCTCGTCCGTGCGGGCCTTCGTGCTGCCCGCACCCGGGCGGCTGCCCCCGCCGGGGAGCGCCGTCCACCGCCCGCCGGAACCCCTGTGGCGCCGCGGGCGTCTGTGGCACCCTGTCCGCATGAGCGAGCAGCGGCGCGAGCACATGGTCCGACCTGCGGAGCCGCGCGACGCAGCCGGCATCGCGCGGGTCCACGTCCAGACCTGGCAGCAGGCCTACGCGGGCATCGTCCCGGACAGCTACCTCGCGGCTCTCGACGTCGAGCGGCGCACCGAGGTCTGGCAGCGCGACCTGTCCCCCGCGAGCCGCATCCGGGCGTGGGTGGCGACCTCGGGCGACGACGTCGTGGGGTTCATCTCGCTCGGCCCGGCGCTCGACGAGGACGCCGAGCGGAACCAGCTCCAGATCTACGCGATCTACCTCGACCACGGCATGTGGGGCTCGGGTGCGGCGCGTGAGCTGCTCCGCACCGCGCTGGAGGACGTGCCGCCGCGGGTCCCGGTGACCCTGTGGGTGTTCGCCGACAACGACCGGGCGCGGCACTTCTACCGCCGGCACGGGTTCCAGCCCGACGGCACGGAGCGCACGGAGGACGTCGGCGGCGCCGACCTGCTCGAGGTCCGCTACCGCCGCCGCTGACGCACCGGAGCCCGCCTCCGCGGCCGCGAGGCGGCTCAGCGGCCGAAGTGGTCCCACCCGGGCGACGTCGCCGCGGGAGCGCCCGCGACCAGCACCGTGCCGGCCGCCGCGCCCGCGTCCGCCGCGCGGACCTCGCCGAGCACCCGGAACCCTGCCGGCACCGCCCCGGGCGGGAACGTGGCCAGCAGCCCGTGGTCCTCGCCGCCGCCGAGCACCCAGGCCACCGGGTCGCCGCCGACCGCCGACGCCGCGGCCGCCACCGCCGCCAGGTCCTCCCCCAGCACCTCCGCCGGCGCACCGAGGTCCAGCACGACGCCGCTGGCCCGGGCGATGCGCCCGCCGTCCCGCAGCAGCCCGTCGGACACGTCGAGCATCGCGGTCGCACCGGCGCGGGCGGCGGCCGGCCCGAGCGCGAGCGGCGGCTCCGGCCGGCGGTGCACCCGCACCACGGCCGGATCGACCTCGGCGGCGCCCGCCTGCAGCAGCGCCAGGCCCGCCGCCGAGCGCCCGACGGTCCCCGCGAGGGCGACGACGTCACCGGGCCGCGCGCCCGAGCGCAGCACCGGGTCGGCCCCGCCCAGGTCGCCGTGCACGGTCACCGCGACGACCACCTGCTCGCCGCCGGACAGGTCGCCGCCGACCACGCCGCAGCCCACGGTCGCGCAGGCGGCGCCGAGCCCGCGCGCCAGGCCCTCGACCCAGGCGACGGGCAGCCGGCCCGGCGCGACGAGCGAGACGACCAGACCCGTCGGACGCGCGCCCATGGCGGCGACGTCCGCGAGGTTCTGCATGGCCGCGCGCCAGCCGACGTCCTCGCCGGTCGACCACTCGAGGCGGAAGTGCCGGTCCTGGACCAGCACGTCGGTCGACACGACCACCCGTCGGTCCGGCGCGGCGAGCACCGCGGCGTCGTCGCCCGGGCCCAGCAGCGTCGCGTCGCCGAGCGGGAGGTGCGGGAAGATCCGGGCGAGCAGCCCGTCCTCGGAGAGCTCCGCGACGGTCGGGGGGCCGGCGTCGGGGGCTGCGGGGGCGTCGCTCACGCCCGTCACGGTATCGCCCGCCGGCCGGGTTACCGTGACGGGGTGACCCGCCCCCGCTCCGCCCCGCGCCGCACCGTCGTCCTCCTGGCCGGGCTCGGGCTGGTCGCCACCCCCGTGCTCGCCGGGTGCGCGCAGGCCGTCGGCGTCGCCGTGGCGCCCGACGCCACGGACCCCGACTGCGCGCGCGTGGTGCTGGCCCTGCCGGAGTCGCTGGGCGACGGCCTGGAGCAGCGGCGCACGACCAGCCAGGCGACCTCCGCGTGGGGCGAGCCCGGGGACCCCGTCACGCTGCGCTGCGGCGTCGAGGTCCCGGGGCCGACCACCGAGCAGTGCGTGACCGTGGAGACCGCGAGCGGGCCGAGCATCGACTGGCTCGTGCGCGCGGACGCGGAGCCGGCGGACGAGGACGCCGACGCGGCGACGGGTGGCGTGGACGACCTGGCGACCGACCCCGGGTCCTCCGACTGGACCTTCGTCACCTACGGCCGCGACCCGGCGGTCGAGGTGCACGTGCCCGCCTCGGTGGTGGCGGAGCGGTCGACGTCGTTCCTCGACGCGCTCAGCACCGCCGTGTCGCAGGTCGAGGCGAGCCGTTCCTGCCTGTAGCGCGGCTCAGCGCAGCCCGGTCGGCCGCTCGAGCGCGAGCTGCAGCAGCTCGTCCAGCAGGTCCGGGTAGGACAGGCCGCTCTGCTGCCACATCCGCGGGTACATCGAGAACGGCGTGAACCCCGGCATGGTGTTGATCTCGTTCACCACGACCTCGCCGTCGGGGCGGACGAACACGTCGACCCGCGCGAGGCCCTCGCAGTCCACGGCCTCGAACGTGCGGATCGCGACGTCCTGCACGCGGGCGATCACGTCGTCCGGCAGGTCGGCGGGGCAGGTCAGCTCGACCGCGGACTCGTCGAGGTACTTCGCCTCGAAGTCGTAGAACCCGTGCGTGGCGTCGGTGACGACGATCTCACCCGGCAGCGACGCGCGGGCCCGGGTGCCGTGCCGGCCGCCGAGCACCGCGCACTCGATCTCGCGCCCGACGATGCCGGCCTCGACGACCACCTTCGGGTCGTGCTGCTGGGCCGTGGCCACCGCGGCGGGCAGGTCGGCCAGGTCGGTCACCCGCGTGATGCCGATGCTCGACCCGGCGCGGGCCGGCTTGACGAACAGCGGCAGGCCGAGCGCCTCGATCCGGGCGCGCACCCCGTCCTTGTCGGTCGCCAGGTCGTCGCCGCGCAGCGTGACGAACGGCCCGACGGGCAGCCCGGCGCCGACCAGCGCGACCTTCATGAAGTGCTTGTCCATGCCGACCGCCGACGCGAGCACGCCGGCCCCGACGTACCGGACGTCCGCGAGCTCGAGCATCCCCTGCAGCGTGCCGTCCTCGCCGAACGGGCCGTGCAGCAGCGGCAGCACCACGTCGACGTCGCCGATGGCCGTGGCCGGCGTCCCGGGCTCGATGACCCGCAGCTCGCGCGAGCCGGACTCCTGCGGCAGCAGCACCTGCTCCGGGGAGGCCTGCACCTCGGGGAGCCGGCCGTCGACGATCGCCCAGCGGTCCGGGTCGTCCTCGACGCGCACCCAGCGGCCCTGCGGGGTGATGCCGATCGGCAGCACGTCGTACCGCTCCCGGTCGACGGCCCGCAGCACCGCGCCGGCGGTGGCGCAGGAGATGGCGTGCTCGCTGGACCGCCCGCCGAACAGGACGAGCACCCGCGGGCGCGCACCGGTGGACGGGGTCTGGGGCTGCGTCTGGCTGGACATCGCCGCGAGCCTAGCCTGTGGGTGCCTCTGGGCGTCGCTGGGTGGGACGGCCCGCCGGGACCCCGTGCACGGCGCTAACCTGCGCAGCGTGACCGAGCACGCGCACCCCACCGACCTCAGCCGCGAGACCCTCGCCGTGACCGCGGGCCGCCCCGCCCGCGCGCAGGGCGCCCCGGTCAACCCGCCGGTCGTCCTGTCGTCGACCTACGTGTCGCAGGGCGTCCCGCAGCCGGGCGAGATGATGTACGCCCGCGGGGACACCGAGACGTGGGGCCCGTTCGAGCAGACGCTCGGCGCGCTCGAGGGCTCGGCGCACCCCGCGCTCGTGCTCGGCTCGGGCATGGCCGCGATCGCCGCGGCGCTGTCCCTCGTGCCGCACGGCGGCCGGCTGGTGCTCCCGCAGCACGCGTACCAGGTGACGCTCGGCTACGCCCGGGACCTCGCGGAGCGCTCCGACGTCGAGGTGCAGCAGGTCGACATCGCCGACACGGACGCCGTCGTGGCCGCGCTCGACCCGGCCGCCTCGGCGACCGGCCGCGCGACGTCGGTGCTGTGGGTCGAGTCGCCGACCAACCCGATGCTCGAGGTCGCGGACCTGCCCGCGCTGGTCGCCGCGGGGCACGCCGCGGGCGCGCTGGTCGCCGTCGACAACACCTTCGCCACGCCGCTGGTGCAGCGCCCGCTGGAGCACGGCGCCGACGTGGTCGTGCACTCGGTGACCAAGTACCTGGCCGGGCACAGCGACGTCGTCCTGGGCGCCGTCCTGACCGACGACCCGGCGCTCCGCGAGCGGCTGCACACCTACCGCACGGTGCACGGCGCGATCGCCGGGCCGTTCGAGGTGTACCTGGCCCTGCGCGGGATCCGGACGCTGGCGCTGCGCGTCGAGCGGTCGCAGCGCACCGCCCTCGACCTGGCGCAGCGGCTGGCCGCGCACCCCGGGGTCGTCGAGGTCCGGCACCCCGGCCTGCCCGGCGACCCGGGCCATGCCCGGGCGACGGCGCAGATGTCGGGCTACGGCTCGATCATCGGCCTGCGCCCCGCCGGCGGTGCGGCCGGGGCCGACGCGCTCGTCGCCGCGCTGCGGCTGTGGGTGCCCGCGACCAGCCTGGGCGGCGTGGAGTCGAGCATCGAGCGCCGCCGCCGGTTCGCCACGGAGTCGCCGACGGTGCCCGAGGACCTGCTGCGGCTGTCGGTCGGCATCGAGGACGTCGAGGACCTCTGGCGCGACCTGGACCAGGCCCTCCGCTCCTGACCCTCCCCCGGGACGCGCCGCGCGAGGTCGTCACCCCGGCACGAGGTCGTCGCTCCTGCGGGACGACCTCGTGCACGTGTGACGACCTCGGCGGGCGCAGTGGCCGTCGGCGGCGAGGCGGGCTACGCGCCCTCGGCCTTGCGGGGGCGGCCCAGGAGCAGGGGGGCCAGGGCGTCGACCGGCAGGCCCTCGTGCAGCACCTGCACGACCGCGTGCGTGATCGGCATGTCCACCCCGGCACGCTCCGCGAGGTCGAGCACCGACCGTGAGGACTTGACGCCCTCGGCCGTGCCGCCGGTCGCGGCGATCGCCTCGTCGAGCGTCATGCCGCGGCCGATGTGCAGGCCGAGCTTGTGGTTCCGCGACTCGGGCGACGCGCAGGTCGCCATGAGGTCGCCCATGCCCGCGAGCCCGGGGAACGTCTCGGCCCGTGCCCCGAGGGCCTGCCCGAGCCGGGTGATCTCCACCAGCCCGCGGGTGATGACGGTGGCCATGGTGTTGTAGCCGAGGCCCCGGCCCTGCGAGATGCCGACGGCCAGCGCGATGACGTTCTTCACGGCCCCGCAGAGCTCGACGCCGACGACGTCGTCGTTCGTGTACGGCCGGAAGTACCCGGTGGCGCACGCGGCGGCGACCCGCTCGGCGGCCCGCGGGTCGGTGGCGGCGACGACGGTGGCGGTCGGCTGCCGGGCCGCGATCTCGGCGGCGAGGTTCGGCCCGGACAGGACGGCGACGCGGTCGGCGGCCAGGTCGAGCGCCTCGGCGATGACCTCGCTCATCCGCCGGTCGGTCGCCAGCTCGACGCCCTTCATGAGGGAGACGACCACCGCGTCGGGTGCCAGCGACCCCGCGAGCGGCGTGAGGATCGTCCGGGCCGACTGCGACGGCACGGCCACGGCCACGACGTCGGCACCGGACACGGCGGCGGCGGGGTCGGCGTCGGCCGTCACGCGCGCGGGGAGGTCGATCCCGGGGAGGTAGCGCTCGTTGCGGTGGTCGCGGGCGATCGCCTCGCACACCGCGGCGTCGCGGCCCCACACCGTGACGTCGCAGCCCGCGTCGGCGAGCACGGCGGCGAACGTCGTGCCCCACGCGCCGGCCCCGAGGACGGCGGCGCGGGTCACGCGAGGTCCGTGGACGCGCCGCCGGGCCGCCGCATGTCGTACGGGGTGGCGGGCGGGGTGCCGTCGCGGACCTCGGCGAGCAGGGCCGTGATCGCGGCCATGACGCGCTCGGTCGCCTCGCGGAGCGTCGCGGCGTCCAGCGGCCGGCCGTACAGGTCGTCCAGGTCCACCGGCGGGCCGGCGACGATCGTGATCCTCTTGGGCGGGAACGGCTTGAACAGCTTCTCGTACCGGCCCAGCAGGTCCTGCGCGCCCCACTGCGCGGTGGGGATCACCGGCACGCGGGTGGTCAGCGCGAGCCGGGCGACGCCCGTCTTGGCGACCATCGGCCACAGGTCGGGGTCGCGGGTGAGGGTGCCCTCGGGGAAGACGGCGACGCACTCCCCCGCCACCAGCGCGGCCTCGGCGTCGCGCAGCGAGTCGCCGGCGCGCGAGGTGTTCCGGTGCACCGGGATCTGCCCGGAGGTGCGCAGCACCCAGCCGAGCACCGGGACCCCGAACAGCGAGGACTTCGCGAGGATCTTGGGCGCGACGCCGTTGTCGTACAGGTAGTGCGCGAACGTCACGGGGTCCACGTTGGACATGTGGTTGCTCGCTGCGATGAAGCCGGTGCCGGCCGGCAGGTGCTCGGCGCCCCGCCAGTCCCGCCGGGTGATCGCGTACAGCACGGGGCGCAGGACGCGGGCGACGTTGCGGTAGGCGCGGTTGGCGCGGGGCGGGTGCACGGGAGCCGATGCTACCCGGCGGTCACCGGCGGGTACCGGCCCGCCCGAGGTGCGGGGGAAGCCCGGCGCCCGGGACTCAGGAGGGCGCCGTCGCCGGTGTGGAGCGCACCCGGGACCGTCCCCCGGCGCGCAGCCGCACCCGCACCGGCGACCCGGGGACGACCGCGGCCCGGTCCACCACCGCGGCGGCCGCCGCGGGCTCGGCCTCGACCTCGGTGAGGTCCACGAGCATCGGGACGTCGGCCAGGTCGCGGGTGCGGAGCACCACACGCAGCAGCTCGTCCACCCCGGCCGCGGTCAGCCGGCCGGTCGCGCCCACGACCACGGTGCGGCCGAGGTCGGCCCGGACGACCACGTGCAGCCCGTCGGTCACCGCGCACCTCCTGGCAGGGGGCCGCGTCTGGACCGGTGCGGACAGGGTAGGCCGCGGTGCGCCGTCCGCAACCGGGGGGCGCGCCCGGCGTGCGTCCCGGGCTCGGGTTTGGCACTATCAGTCCTGGTCCGGCACGGCGACGCCGGTCGGGACCTCCGCGCATCGTTGGGACGAAGCGAGCTGCGCGAGAAGTACGGCGCGACGTGCACGATCACCACCGCGCCTTGGCTCCGGAGTCTGCATGTCGCTCACCACTCGTCCCTCGACCCCGCCCGCAGGCCAGCGGTCCCTCGCCCCCGGCACGTTCCACCTGCTCGGCGACGGCGACGCCCTCGCCTGGTCGGAGCCGGTGTACCGGATGCACGGCTTCGAGCCCGGGGAGGTCGTGCCGTCCACCGCGCTGATGCTGGCCCACTGCCACCGCGACGACCGCAGCGCGCTCGAGGCCGTCCTGCGGGCCGCGCCCGCGGAGGGCCACGACGGCCCGGACGGCCAGGGCCGCAGCGTGCGCTACCGCCTCCTGGACACGGCGGGGCAGGAGCGCGTCGTGCTGGCGGTCCTGAGCCCCTCCGCCGACCCGTCGCACGGCGCCCGCCACGACCACCGGGCGCCGACCGAGGCGGTCCCCGTCCCCGTGGGCGGCGGCTCCCGCCAGGGGCTGCTCGTCGACCTCGGTGCCGAGATCGGCGCGACCGCCGCGCGCCGCGCCGACGACATGCTCGCCGCCGCGATCGCGTCCCGGGAGGTCATCGACCAGGCCAAGGGTGTCGCCATGCTCGCGTACGGGCTGGACGGGGAGGCCGCCTTCGAGTTCCTCCGCTGGCACTCCGAGCACCTGAACGTGAAGGTCCGGACCCTGGCCGAGCGCCTGCTCGAGACGCTGCCGGCCCGCCGGGGCGACGGCGACCCCCGGGAGATCCTGGACGCGGCCCTGGCCGAGCTCGGCGGCGTGCCGGGGACGGCCGGCGGTCCCCCGCGCGGCGCCGGCGGCACGGCGCTCCCCGCGCGGCTGTCGGTCACGCACACGACCGAGGGGCGCACGGTGGTGGCGTCCCTGCAGGGCGAGGTCGACGGCGCCACCGCCCCGGCGCTCGTGTCCGGTCTCGCGGAGGCCCTCCGGGCCGTCCCCGCCCGCGGCACGCTCGTGATCGACGCCGCACGCCTCGCGCACCTCGGCCCGGTCGCGGCGCTCCACGTCGGCCGGCTCCGGCGACGGGCGGAGAACGCGGGTGTGCAGCTCCGGGTCATCCCGCCGTCCGGCCGCGCCGAGATGCGGGAGGACGGCCGCGGAGCCAGCATGTGAGGGAAGCCGAACGAGGAGGAGCAGCGTGAGCGAGCACCAGTCCGACCGCCCCGAGGGCGTGCTGCCCGGGGGCGACCCCGACGACGTGTCCCAGAGCAGCACCCCCGGTTCCGACGGCGACGGGCCCGAGGCCGGGTACGCCGCGCCGGAGACGTCTGACGACGCGTCGCAGGAGGACGCGCCCGCGGACGGCCGCTGAGGTGCTCCCGGTGACCGAGCAGGACGGGCCCGGGGGTCCTCGCGGCGTCGCCGGCGGTGGTGGCGGTGGTGGCACCGTCGAGGCGGGGTCCGCCGCGGACTGGCGCGCGGGCGCGCTCAGCGAGCTGACCGAGATGCTGGCGTCGACCGTGCAGGTCGACGAGCTCCTCGACGTCATCGTCGGACGGGCGGCGGCACGCGGCGGCGACGGCTGTGCCGGCGCCATCACGCTGCGGCTCGGCGCCCAGGCGACGGTCGCGGCCTCGACCGACGAGCGTGCCGCGGCGTGCGACCGCGCGGAGCAGGCGGCGGGTGCCGGGCCCTGCGTCGAGGCGTCGGACCAGCAGGTCCTCATCACGGTGCCCGACGTGCGCGAGGAGCGCCGCTGGCCGGCGTGGCACGACGCGACGCTGGCGGCCGGCTTCGGGTCGGCGGCCGCTCTCCCGGCGCCGGCTCCCGACGGGCAGGACCTGCGCCTCGCGATCAACCTCTACCGGACCGACCCGGGTCCGTGGGACAGCGCCGTGCTGGCCGACGTCGCCCGGTTCGCCGAGGACGCCGCCCGCGCGGTCGCCGTGGCCGCCCGGGTCCAGGAGCAGCGTCGCGTCAACGAGGACCTGAAGCAGGCGATGACGGCCCGCGCCGTCATCGACCAGGCGCTCGGGGTGATCATGGCGCAGAACCGCTGCGGGCCCGAGGAGGCCTTCGGCATCCTGCGGCGCGCGTCCCAGACGCGGAACCAGAAGATGCGCGAGATCGCGGCGGAGATCGTCGCCCGGGTGTCGGGCACCGCGCCGCACAGCCCGCACGGCTTCCGCGAGCGCCCCCGGCGCTGAACCCGGTCGCACCGGCTGAACCGGCTGCTGGACCGCTCAGGCCGGTGCGGTGCTGCCGCGCACCACCACCCGGAAGGGCACCTCGACCTGGCGGGGCGGGCGCGTGGGGTCCTCGACCCGCTCCACGAGCAGCCGCACCGCCTCGTGGGCGAGCAGCCCCAGGTCGGGTGCCACCGAGGTGAGCCCGGCGTACCGGGACTCCTCGACGTCGTCGAACCCGGCCACCGCCACGTCGCCCGGGACGTCCAGCCCGGCCGTGCGCAGCGCGTGCACGGCGCCCAGGGCGAGCAGGTCGTTGCAGCAGAGGACCGCGTCCGGCCGCGCGCCCGCGGCGAGCAGGGCCCGCACCGCGTCGACCCCGTCCGCGCGCCGGTAGCCCGCGACGTGCGGCGCCAGCGCCTCGTCCGGTGCGAGTCCCGCCGCGCCGAGCGCCTGCACGTGCCCCCGCCACCGCTCCCCGCCCGTGCTGCCCGGCTCCTGCCGCCCGACCACGGCGATCCGCCGCCGGCCGGTCGCCAGCAGGTGCTCGGTGAGCTCCCGTGCGGCGCGGACGCTGTCCATGGCCACGTGGTCCGCCCCGACGTCGTACCGGTGCTCGCCCAGCATGACCAGCGGGGTGCGGCCGATCCGCTGCAGCACCAGCGGCTCCGGGGTCACGAGCGGCGACAGGATCACGCCGTCCACCAGGCGCGAGGTGAGGTCGACCAGCGCGACCCGCTCCCCCTCGACGTCGCCGCGGGTCTCCTCGATGACCAGCACGCGCCCGTGCTCCTTGGCGGCGCGCCCGGCCGCCGAGGCGAGCGCCGCGAAGTACGGCGACGTCAGCTCGGGCACCGCGAGCGCCAGGATGCCGGACCGCCCGTGCCGCAGGCTGCGGGCGCTGGGGTTGGGCCGGTAGCCGAGCAGCTCGATGGCCGCCAGCACCCGGGCCCGGGTCGCGTCGCTGACGTGCGGGTGGTCGTTGACCACGTTCGACACCGTCTTGAACGAGACCCCGGCCCGGGCCGCCACGTCGCGCAGCGTCACGGTCACGGCGTGCGGTCCACGGTCGCCGACGGGCCGGCCAGCACGGGCACGCCGTCCGGTCCGAGGTCGAGCGGCGTCAGCCACAGCTGCCGGCCCGGGTAGGTCGCGCCCACCGCGTCCGGCGGCCAGGCGTGGTGCGCGTACCAGGTGCCCGTCGCGGTCGTGACGACGCTGCCGTGCCCGGGTCCGGCGGCGACGTCGTTGCTCCGCATCAGCGGCTCGGCCGACGGCTTGGTCCACGGCCCCGTCAGCCGGTCCGCCACGGCCCAGCCCACCCCGTAGTCGGCCGACCCGTAGTCGTTCGCCGAGTAGAGCAGGTGGTACCGGCCGTCGCGCACCAGCACCGTCGGGCCCTCGACCAGGTCCCCCTCCCACGGCTGGTCGTGGGTGAGCAGGTCGGCCGGCGGGTCGCCCACCAGCGCGCTGCCGTCCGGCGCGAGCTGCCGGACCCGGATCCAGGACCGCACGCCGACGTGGTTGCCGTCGTTCTTCCAGAGCAGGTAGGGCGTGCCGTCGACGTCGACGAACGGGGACGCGTCGATCGAGCCGCCCTCGTCGTGCTCGCAGACCAGCGGCACCGGGCTGGCGTCGACGAACGGTCCGGCGGGTCCGTCGGCGAACGCGACGCCGATGCACTGGTCCTGGGTCTCGCGGTCCATCGCCGTGTAGTACGCGACGAACCGCCCGCCCAGCTCGACCACCTCCGGCGCCCAGTGCCGCCCGGCGCCGGCCCACGAGGCGATGGTGGGCATCCCGTCGCCCACCACCTCCCAGGTGACCAGGTCCGCCGACGTGAGCACGGGCATCGTGCCGTAGCGCCCCTGGGTCCCGTAGGCGTACCAGGCGTCACGGGCGCGCAGCACGAACGGGTCGGGGAGGTCCCCGTCGTGGACGGGGTTGGTGAACCCACTGTCGTGCTCCTGCCCGGGATCGGGTGCCGGGCCGCCGGCCGGGGCCGGGCCGCACGCGGCGAGCCCGACCCCGGCCCCGGCGCCCAGGACGGTCGTGAGGACGGCGGCGAGGACACGGCGCACGCCCCTCACCCCTTCAGCCCGCTGCGGGCGACGCCCTCGATGATGAACCGCTGCGTCAGCACGAACAGCACGATCACCGGCACCGACGCCACCACCGCACCGGCCATGATCGACGGGTAGTCGGTGACGTACGCGCCCTGCAGCAGCTTGAGCCCGGCCGGCAGCGTCAGCCGCTCGGGGCTGAACAGCACGTACACCGGCCAGATGTAGTCGTTCCAGTTGCCGAGGAACGCCAGCACCGCGAGCGTCGCCAGCGCGGGCCGGGTGTTGGGCAGCACGATCCGGGTGAACAGCTGCCACTGGTGCGCGCCGTCGAGCGCGGCCGCCTCCTCCAGCTCGACCGGCAGCCCGACGAAGAACTGCCGCAGGAAGAACACCCCGAACGCCCCGGCGGCGCCCGGCACGACCAGCGCCCAGACCGAGTCGGTCCAGCCGAGCCGGTCGATGGTCAGGTAGTTCGGCATCAGGAACACGAACGCGGGCAGGAACAGCGTCGACACGATCACCCCGAACAGCAGCCCGCGACCCCGGAACCGCATCCGGGCCAGCGCGAACGCCGCCGTGGACGCGACCACGAGCACCAGGACCGTGTGCAGCGTCCCCGCGAGCAGCGAGTTGAGGAACCAGCGCAGCACCGGGTACGGGCCGTCCAGGCTGAGCAGCCGCGTGTACGCGCTCAGGTCCACGTCCTGCGGCCAGAGCGTGGGCGGCGACGACGTCGCCTCCCCGTACGACTTCAGGGACGTCAGGCCCATCCAGAGCAGCGGCCCGATGAACGTCACGGCGACCACCACGATCAGGGCGACCGTGGCGGCGGGGCCGAGCCCGCGGCGCGGCCCCCTCATGACGGCTTCCGCTCGCGCAGGGCGACGAAGCTGACGATCGACACGATGCCGAGCCCGACGGACAGCACGTAGCCCATCGCGGCGGCCGCGCCCATCCGGTACTGCCCGAGCCCGGTGTCGAGGACGACCATCAGGGCCGTCCGCGTGGACGTGCCGGGCCCGCCGCTGGTCATGAGGTCGGACTGCCCGAACATGTTGGCCGACGCCAGCACGGTCATGGTCAGCACGAACGCCAGGACGGGGCGCAGCCCGGGCAGGGTGACGTGCCGGAACCGCTGGCGCGCCGACGCCCCGTCCACCTTCGCCGCGTCGTACAGCTCCGGAGGCACGTCCTGCAGGCCGGCGAGGTAGATCACCGTGTTGAACCCGAGCGTCCACCACACGGTGACCCCGACCAGCGACACCCACGCCCACGGCTGCGCCGTCAGCCAGGGCACCGGGTCGCCGGCACCCAGCGCGTGCAGCAGCCGGTCGACCCGGGTCAGCTCGAGCAGGTGGTTGAGGACACCCAGGTTCGGGTCGAGGACGAACCGGAACAGCACGCCCACGACGGCGACACCCAGCACGTACGGCAGGAAGACCACCGCGCGCAGGAAGGTCCGGCCGGGGAACCGCCGGTTCAGCGCCATCGCCAGCAGCAGCGGCAGCGTGAGGAGCACCGGCACGGACGCGAGCGTGAAGATGCCGGTGGCGGCCATGCCGTCCCAGAACTTCTGGAACAGCACGGCGCCCGGGTCGAGCAGCGCGGTGTAGTTGTCGAGGCCGACGAACGGCTTGCTCGGCATCAGGAAGTCCCAGTCGTGCAGGGACATCCACAGGCCGCGGAGCGCCGGGAACGCCACGAAGGTCCCGAAGATCGCGAGGAACGGCGCGAGGAACGCGTACGGCGTCCACCACGCGCCCCGGCGCAGGGGGCGCCGCGGCCGTGGCCGCAGGGTCGAGGCGGTCATGCGCCGTAGCGGTCGCGGTTGTCGGCGAGCACCTGGTCGGAGCGGGCCGCGGCGTCGGCCAGCGCCTCGCGCGGGGCCTTCTGGAGGAGGACCGCCTCGTTCAGCGCCGTGTACAGCTCGGCGATCGCGTCCCCGATGCCGGGGATCGACGGCAGGAACCGCAGGTCGTCGGACTGCTCGGCGATCGCCGACTGCGGCGCCAGGGCGGTGAAATCCGCCGACTCCCGGGCCGAGCGGCGCGCGGGGACCTGCCCGCCGACCGCCCACTCCGCCGACTGCTGCGACACCCAGTTGATGAACGTGCGCGACGCCTCGAGCTGGTCGTCGGTCGTCCCGCGCTGCTGGGTCATCACGAAGTTGTGCGACCCCGCCCAGGCCGCGTCGACGCTGCCGATCCGCGGCAGCCGCCGCACGTCCCACTCCAGGCCGCCGATGGAGTCGAGCGTGTTGATCGACCAGATGCCGTTCCAGTTGAACGCCGCCTGCCCGTTCTGCAGCGCGATGAGGTCGGCGTCCGGCCCGACGTCCCGGGCGCTCCACCCCTTCTCGATCGCGTCGACCATCCAGGACAGCGCCTCGACGCCCTCGTCCCGGGCCCACGTCGTGGTGGCGCCCTCGGCGTCGAACAGGTCGCCGCCGAACTGCCAGATCAGGGACTGCAGCGTCTGCCCGCCGGTGAACACGTGGGGGCTCATCCAGTGCCCCGCGACGCCCTGCGCCTTCAGGACGTCGAGCGCCGCCTCGTACGAGGCCCGGTCCAGCGGCGGGTCCGCCGGGTCCAGCCCCGCGTCGGCGAGCACGCGCGTGTTGAGGAACAGGCCGAGCGGGTGCACGTCGAGCGGGATGCCGTACCGCGCGTCGTCGTAGACGCCGGCGTCCCAGACGGTCGGGATGAAGTCGTCCGGGGTCAGGCCGAGGTCGTCCGCCACGTCGTCCAGCGGCAGCAGCAGACCGCGCGCGGCCGACGTCGGCAGCGAGTCGAGGTGCTGGACGGCGACGTGCGGGCCCTGGCCGGAGGTGAGGGCCGCGGGCAGCTTCGCGTGGAAGTCGGCCCACTCCATCGTCGTCATCGTGACCCGGACGCCGTCGTGCTCGGCGTTGAACCGGTCGACGAGGCCCTGCATCACCGGGCCGTCACCACCGGTGAACCCGTTCCAGAAGGCCAGCTGGACCGTGCCGCCGGCGGTGCCGCCGGTCGACGGGCCGGGGCCGCCGCCGGAGCAGGCGGCGACGCCCGCGCCGAGGCCCACCGCCCCGAGGCCCGCGAGGAACCCGCGGCGGGTCATGCTGCTGAGGGACGCGCCCGTCCGAGGGCGCGCAGAGGTCGGTCGTGTCTGGCTCACGATGGCTCCTTCGCCATGGGGCCAGGTCGGTGGCGGCTGTTCACCACCCGGCGTCGTACAACGGATAACCGTGCGTGACCTGTGTAGTAGAGCCGTTCCTCCGTTGTAAACCCCCACTTCAGGGCCGGGCGGGGGCCCCGGGCACGACGCAGGCCCTGCTCGAGCAGCTCGAGCAGGGCCTGCGTCGTACGGTCCCGGTGCGGGTCAGTCCCGGTCGAACTTGGCGCCCAGCGCCTCGAGCTTCGCGGTGAAGTTCTCGTAGCCCCGGTCGATCAGGCTGATGCCGCGGACGGCCGACGTGCCCTGGGCGGTCAGCGCCGCGATCAGGTGGCTGAAGCCGCCGCGCAGGTCCGGCACCTCGATGTCGGCGGCCGCCAGCGGGGTCGGGCCCGAGATGACGGCGGAGTGGTAGAAGTTCCGCTGCCCGAACCGGCAGGGCCGGCCGCCGAGGCACTCCTTGTAGACCTGGATCGTCGCGCCCATGCCGCGCAGCGCGTCGGTGAACCCGAACCGGTTCTCGTAGACGGTCTCGTGCACGATCGACAGGCCCGTCGCCTGCGTCAGCGCGACCACCAGCGGCTGCTGCCAGTCGGTCATGAACCCGGGGTGCACGTCGGTCTCCAGCACGATCGACGACAGGTCGCCGCCGGGGTGGAAGAACCGGATGCCCTCGTCGTCGATGGTGAACTCGCCGCCGACCTTGCGGAAGGTGTTGAGGAACGTCGTCATCTCCGGCTGCGTGGCACCGCGGACGTAGATGTCGCCACCCGTGGCCAGCGCCGCGGACGCCCAGGACGCCGCCTCGATCCGGTCGGCGAGCGCGGTGTGCTGGAAGCCGACCAGGCGGTCGACGCCCTCGATGCGGATGACGCGGTCGGTGTCGACCGAGATGATCGCGCCCATCTTCTGCAGGACGTTGATCAGGTCCATGATCTCGGGCTCGATGGCCGCGTTGGTCAGCTCCGTGATGCCCTCGGCCCGCACGGCGGTCAGCAGCAGCTGCTCCGTCGCGCCCACGCTCGGGTACGGCAGCGTGATCCTGGTGCCCTGGAGGCGGCGCGGCGCCCGGATGTGGATCCCGTTCTCGCGCTTGTCCACCACCGCGCCGAACTGCCGCAGGATGTCCAGGTGGTAGTTGATCGGCCGGTCGCCGATCCGGCAGCCGCCCAGGTCGGGGATGAACGCCTCGCCCAGCCGGTGCAGCAGCGGGCCGCAGAACAGGATCGGGATGCGGCTGGACCCGGCGTGCGCGTCGATGTCCGCGACGTGCGCGGACTCCACGTCGGTCGGGTCGAGGTGCAGGACGCCGCCCTCGGCGTCCGCGTCGACCCGCACGCCGTGCAGCTCGAGCAGGCCGGTGACGACGCCGACGTCGCGGATCTGCGGGACGTTGCGCAGCACGCTCGGCGTCTCGCCCAGCAGCGCCGCGACCATCGCCTTGGAGACGAAGTTCTTCGCCCCGCGGACGGTGATGTCCCCGGAGAGCGGAGTGCCGCCGTGGACGTAGAGGAGGTCGGTCATGCCCACCATGGTGGCGCACAGGAGGGGGTGCTCGTGCTCACCGCGCGGGGATGATCCGCGCCGCGCGCGAAACCTCCACACGGCCGACGCCCGGGCCGCGCGCCGTCCTGCGCGTGACCCGGGCGTCGTGACGTGCGCCCCTACAGGCCGGGGCGCCGGCCCAGCGCGAGCTCGACCGGACGGGCGGCCTTGATCTCGACCGGCGGCAGGTGCTTGGCCGGCAGCGTCTTCGGGCGCCACGCGTCACGGGTCGCCTCGAACGTCGTGATCTCCTCCTCGTGCTGGAGGGTCAGGCCGATGTCGTCCAGGCCCTCCATGAGGCGCCAGCGCGTGTAGTCGTCGATCTGGAACGGCACCACGACGTCGTCGCACGTGACGGTGCGCGTCTCGAGGTCGACGGTCACCTCGGTGCCGGGCGTGGTCTCGAGGACCTTCCAGATCAGCTCGATGTCCTCCTGCGCGAGCTGCGCGGCGACCAGGCCCTGCTTGCCCGAGTTGCCGCGGAAGATGTCCGCGAACCGCGAGGCGAGGACGGCCTTGAACCCGTAGTCCTTCAGCGCCCACACCGCGTGCTCGCGGGAGGAGCCGGTACCGAAGTCGGGGCCCGCGACCAGCACCGAGCCGGCCTTGTAGGCGTCCTGGTTCAGCAGGAAGTCCGGGTCGCCGCGCCACGCCGCGAACAGCGCGTCCTCGAACCCGGTGCGGGTGACCCGCTTGAGGTAGACCGCCGGGATGATCTGGTCGGTGTCGACGTTGCTGCGGCGCAGCGGGACGCCGACGCCGGTGTGCTGGGTGAACTTCTCCATGAGCGTGCTCGTTCCTGGTGTCGGAGGGCGTCGGGTGGCGTCGGCTCAGGCCGGCTGGAGGTCCAGCGGGGAGCCGTCGGGCACGGCGACGTCCGGGCCCAGGTCGGCGACGGAGGACAGCGTGCCCCGGATCGCCGTGGCGGCCGCGACCAGCGGCGACACCAGGTGCGTGCGGCCGCCCTTGCCCTGCCGGCCCTCGAAGTTGCGGTTCGACGTGGACGCCGACCGCTCCCCCGGTGCCAGCTGGTCGGGGTTCATGCCGAGGCACATCGAGCAGCCCGCGTTGCGCCACTCCGCGCCGAAGTCCAGGAAGATCTGGTCCAGGCCCTCCGCCTCGGCCTGCAGCCGGACGCGCGCCGACGACGGCACGACCAGGACGCGGACCGAGTCGGCCTTCCGCTGCCCCTGCAGGAGCTTCGCGGCGGCACGGAGGTCCTCGATGCGGCCGTTGGTGCAGGAGCCGATGAACACCGTGTCCACCGCGATCTCGCGCAGCGGCTGGCCCGGGGTCAGGCCCATGTACTCGATGGCGCGCTCGGCGGCCACGCGCTCGTTGGCGTCGGCGATCTCCTCCGGCACCGGGACGTTGCCCGACAGCGGCAGGCCCTGACCGGGGTTGGTGCCCCAGGTGACGAACGGCTCGAGGTCGGCGGCCTCCAGGACCACCTCGGTGTCGAAGGTCGCGTCGTCGTCGGTGCGCAGCGTCCGCCAGTACGCGACGGCGGCGTCCCAGTCGGCGCCCTCGGGCGCGTGCGGGCGGCCCTTCAGGTACGCGAACGTCGTCTCGTCCGGGGCGATCATCCCCGCGCGGGCGCCGGCCTCGATCGACATGTTGCAGATCGTCATCCGGCCCTCCATCGACAGGGCGCGGATGGCGTCGCCGCGGTACTCCAGGACGTAGCCCTGGCCGCCGCCGGTGCCGATCTTGGCGATGACCGCGAGGATGATGTCCTTCGCCGTCGCGCCGATGGGCAGCGCGCCGTTCACCGTGATCGCCATCGTCTTGAACGGGGCGAGCGGCAGCGTCTGGGTGGCGAGCACGTGCTCGACCTCGGACGTGCCGATGCCGAACGCCAGCGCGCCGAACGCGCCGTGCGTCGAGGTGTGCGAGTCGCCGCAGACCACCGTCAGGCCCGGCATGGTCAGGCCGAGCTGCGGGCCGACCTGGTGCACGATGCCCTGGTCCGCGTCCCCGAGCGAGTGCAGCCGGACGCCGAACTCCTTCGCGTTGTTCCGCAGCGTCTCGATCTGCGTCCGCGAGGTGGTGTCCGCGATCGGCCGGTCGATGTCCAGCGTCGGGGTGTTGTGGTCCTCCGTCGCGAGCGTCAGGTCCGGGCGCCGGACCTTCCGGCCCGCGAGGCGCAGGCCCTCGAACGCCTGGGGGCTGGTGACCTCGTGCACGAGGTGCAGGTCGATGTAGAGCAGATCGGGCGCGCCGTCCGTGCCGCGCCGCACGATGTGGTTCTCCCACACCTTCTCCGCCAGGGTGCCCGCCATGTCGGGTGTCCTCTCCGCTCGGTCCGACGGTGGGGGCCGTCGGTGCCTGTCAGGGTGTCGCACTTGCGTCTCAGTCAGCGAGACGCCAATATCGACCTATGGACAACTCTAGCGGAGTCGGCGTCTTGGACAAGGCCGCCTCGGTCCTCAACGCACTTGAGGCCGGACCCGCCACCCTCGCGCAGCTGGTCAACGCCACCCATCTTGCCCGTCCGACGGCCCACCGTCTGGCCGTCGCGCTCGAGCACCACCGCCTGGTGGGGCGCGACATGCAGGGCCGGTTCGTCCTGGGTCCGCGCCTGACCGAGCTGGCGAGCGCCGCCGGCGAGGACCGGCTGCTGGCCGCCGCGGGCCCCGTGCTCGCCGCGCTGCGGGACCACACGGGCGAGAGCGCGCAGCTCTACCGCCGGCAGGGCGACCAGCGCATCTGCGTCGCCGCCGCCGAGCGGCCCATCGGCCTGCGCGACTCCATCCCCGTCGGCGCGACCCTCACGATGGGCGCCGGGTCCGCCGCGCAGATCCTGCTCGCCTGGGAGGAGCCCGACCGGCTGCACCGCGGCCTGCAGGGCGCCAAGTTCACCGCGACCATCCTGTCCGGCGTGCGCCGCCGCGGCTGGGCGCAGTCGGTGTCCGAGCGCGAGGTCGGCGTGGCCTCGGTCTCCGCCCCCGTGCGCGGGCAGTCCGGACGCGTCGTGGCGGCGGTGTCCATCTCCGGCCCCGTCGAGCGGCTGAGCCGCCAGCCCGGCCGCCTGCACGCCGCCGCGGTCGTCTCCGCGGCCAACCGCCTCACGGAGGTCCTCCGCCGCACCGCGGAGTAGCCACCCGCCCCGCGCGCCCGGTCGCCCGCTCGCCCGCTCGCCCGCTCGCCCGCTCGCCCGCTCGCGGCAGCGGCAGCGGCAGCGACAGCGGCAGCGGCAGCGACAGCGACAGCGACAGCGACAGCGGCAGCGGCAGCGGCAGCGACAGCGGCAGCGACAGCGGCAGGAGCAGCGGCGAGGTCCCCACACGATCACGAGGTCGTCACGCCTGCGGGCCGCCCTCGTGCGCAACCGACGACCTCGCCGCCCACCGACGACCGAGCCGCCACTCCTCGCCTCCGCCGCCCAGGCCCGGGCCCGGGCCGCACGGTGTCCACCGCGCGAGGTCGAGGGTTCGTCGGACTTTCCCTGGCGGAAACCCTCGACCTCGCGCCGAACGCTCGACCTCGGCGCCCGCCCTCCCCTGCCGGCAGCGGCGGGCAGCGGCGGGCAGCGGCGGGCAGCGTGGCGAGGTCGTCAGACGGTGACGAGGTCGTCATGTCTGCGGGACGACCTCGAGCCCTTGTGACGACCTCGGCCGCCGACGCTCGGCCGCACGCACCGGCCGCCGCCCGGCCGCGCCGCACCCGGGGCGTCGAGCGCGAGGTCGAGGGGTTGCGGCGCTCGGGCGGGCGGAAGCCCTCGACCTCGTGGCGAACGCTCGACCTCGGCGGCGCGGGACGGCGCGGCGGCGGCGCGGGCGGCGAGGTGCGGGAAAGCGGAAAGGCCGGCCACCTCGCGGTGACCGGCCTTTCTTCTGTACCCCCAAGGGGATTCGAACCCCTGTTACCGCCGTGAGAGGGCGGCGTCCTAGGCCACTAGACGATGGGGGCCTAGTTGATCTCGCCGCTCAGCGGCTTGACCGGGAACTACTGTACTGCATCCTGCTCGGCCTGTTCAAATCGACCGCGGGGGCCATTTCCAACATGCCTTGCTGGGGTACCAGGACTCGAACCTAGACTAAGTGAACCAGAATCACTCGTGCTGCCAATTACACCATACCCCAATGGTATTGCTTCCATTTTACCCGACCTTCCGGCCAGCACCGACCGGCGCGCGAGGCGCCGTGGAGCGGGTGGAGGGGCCGGCGCCGAACGGACGCCTTACCGACGGAGAACATTACCGGAGAGATCGACGGGCTCCAAACTCACCGACGCACCGCTGCCTGACGGCCCTGCCGGTCGTGGGCAACACACCGCGCCACTGCTTCCCTGACCACGCACTTCGGCTGAGAGAGAGGCAACGTGACGACCGACGACGCCCGTGACGACGCCAGTTCCTTCGAGGTCGGTGGTGATCGCTCCGGAGGTACGAGCACGGGGGGTCCCGCGAAGAGTCCACGCTACGGCGACCGCGTCGAGGTCGTCGGTTGGGACGAGTCCGACGCGCCCTTCTGGGACGGACCCGCCCTCGTCCTGGCTGCGCTGGCCGACGGCACGGTGGAAGTGGTCGCAACGGGTGACCAGCCCGCCGCGACCGGGTGCGAGTGCCTCGGACCGTGTGTGGGCGTGTTCGAGCTGAAGTACCTCCGCCTGGCGTGACGTCCGCACCGGCCTAGCGCGGCAACAGCCGCGCCACTGCTGGATCGAGGCAGTCGCGAACCGACCGAGCACCGGCCCCCGCGGATGCGCCCGGTCCGGCACCGACAGCCGCCGCGGTCGGTACCGCGAGCGCGACGACGCGCCCGCCCGGCCGCCGGGCGGCGCGGCCGCGGGACGTCCGCGCACACGGTGCCGGTCCCGGAGCCGTGCCGCCCGCCTGCACGACCGGCACGTTGCCGTCCCCTACCCCTCACCGCCACGCGCGGCGAGGTCCGCTCCGTCTGCCAGACGCGAGCCCGCCCCCACCCGACCCGGGAGCCGCGACACCTGTCGCGCCGGGTCACGGCCCGTCCGTGGCCGATCAACCGCTAGGAGAACACCGATGGCAGGAGACGCCACCAACACGAGCCTCTGGGACGGGGCCGACGTCTACATCGCCGAGGCCGGTACGGCCGCACCCACCGACACCACGACCGCGTGGGCGGCCGCGTGGAGCCCGATCGGGCTGCTCAACGGCGAGGAGGGCTTCACCGAGGCCCGCGAGGAGGAGACCGCCGAGCACTACGCCTGGGGCGGCGTCCTCTACCGCCGCACCAAGAGCAAGCACAAGCGGACCATCCGGTTCGTCGCGCTGGAGGACAACGAGACCACGTTCGCGCTGCGCAACCCGGGTTCGTCCCGCACCACGGCGGACGGTCTCGTCAGCTCGACGGTGAAGCTGCCGGTCGGCCACCGGTTCGCGATCGGCTTCGAGACCCGCGACGCCGGCAAGGTCAAGCGCCGCGCGATCCGCGCGGCGGAGATCCAGGAGATCGCCGAGATCAAGGAGAGCGAGATCGAGCCGACGCTCTTCGACGTCACGGTCCTGATCTTCCCCGAGGCCGACGGCACCCTCTACACCGAGGTCGCCGACGCCTGAGCACGAACTGGGGTGGGGGTCGTCGCGCGGGCGACCCCCACCCCTTCGCGCCACCCACCCGCGCACCCCACCTCCGATCCGCGCCAGGAGCAGACACCCATGAGCACCACCGCCCGCAAGTCCGAGTCCGACGGCACCCCGATCTCCTTCGAGCACCAGGACCAGACCCTTCAGGTCCTCGCCCCGTCCGACTGGCCGGTCGACGCCCTCGAGGCCTACGAGGAGGGCAAGGTCACCACGTTCCTCCGGGCGATCCTCACGCCGTCCGCGTGGGCCGACTTCAAGAGCTCCGAGCCGAAGGTCGTCGACCTGCAGGGACTCGTCGTCGCGATCCAGGAGGCGGCGGGGCTGTCGGGAAACTGACGGCGCTCCTCGCGCTCCTCCGTGAGCACGGCGACGCGGTAGAAGCCGATCTCCAGCGCTTCTACCGCGTCGACCTCGCGGAGTTCTACCGCGGGGAGCTGTCCGTCAGACGCCTGTCCGTCCTCATCGACCACCTGCCTCACGAGGCTGCGACGACCGCGGCGCGGCTGGGGACCGACCCCGGCTGGAGCCTCGCCGCGATCATGACCGCCGACGTCTACCACGCGATGTCGGGCAAGGCACATCCCGCGCGACCGAAGCCGCGGCAGAACAGCGCACAGACCTCCCGCTACCGCGCCCTTCGGGCGCGTCTCGAGGCGCAGAAGGCTCGTCGGGCAGTCGCGCCGGCACCCGCCACCGACGCCCCGGAGGCGCCACCCATCACCTAGATCCAGGAGGCACCGTGTCCACCGCCGGCACCGCCACTGTCCAGCTCGTCCCGAGCTTCCACGGCTTCAAGGAGGCCGTTGCCAAGGGCCTCGTGCCACTGGTCACCGCCGCTGCCACCGCAGCAGGAACCCACCTCGGTTCGGCGCTCGCGAGGGCGATCACCGGCAAGCTCACCTCGAGGGCCGCCATCGAGGGGGCCGCCGCGGGCAAGGCGATGGGCGCCGAGGTGGGCAAGGCCGCCGCCACGTCACTGACTCCGGCTGCCGCGGCAGCCGGAGTCACGGCGGGCGCGACGCTCGGCGGCACCCTCCGCCAGGGTGTCCTGAGCGCGTTCGGGAAGGCCGCCGACGCCATCGGCACCAGTGCCGGCACCCAGATCGGCACGTCGCTGGGCAGGTCCGTCACCGACCAGTTCGTGCCAGCAGCTGCGGCTGCCGGCACGACGGCGGCCGGTTCGCTCGGCTCCAACCTCCTCACGCACGTCGGCGGGATGGCCGGCGCCCTGGGAACCAAGCTCGGCGGCATCGCTAGCGCCTTCGGCACCAAGGTCCGGACGGCGTGGAAGGAGATGTCGACAGCGTCCGACGAGATGGGTCCAGGGCTCAAGGAGCTCGAGAAGTCCGTCGCCACCACCGCAACGGCGCTCGGCGCGGTGCTGCTGCCGGCCGGCGCCGCCTCGGTCGCGGTGCTGAACCAGATGCTGAACCCTCTGGCCGCCGCCAGCGGTGCCCTGACGGGCTTCGGTGCGAGCGCGACGTCCGCGTTCTCGGACACGTTCGCAGACACCGGGTCGCTCGATGCGGCGGTGGGTGCGATGGCCGCGTCGATCCAGGCCCAGCTCCCCCAGCTCGCGACGACGCTCCAGACGGCGTTGACCGGCGTGGTCGGCGCCATCCAGACGGCCCTCCCCGTCCTGACCGAGCAGATCCTCCCGGCGCTGCTGACGACGGTGCAGACCCTGCTGCCCCCCTTGCTCACTGCGATCGTCGCGGCCGTCCCTCTGCTGGTGCAGGCGGCGTCGACCCTGTTCAGCGGGTTGCTGACGGCACTGATCACGATCCTGCCGACGCTCGTCGAGGCTGTGGTGACTCTGGTCGCCGGCATCGGGATGGTGCTCATCGAGAACCTCCCGCTCCTCATCGAGGCAGGGCTGACTCTGTTCATGTCGTTGGTGCAGTCGCTCGGCACGGCGCTGCCGCTGCTGATCGAGGCCCTGGTGGCGGCGCTGCCGCAGATCATCGAGACGATCGTCGCGATGCTCCCCAGCCTGCTCGAGGCGGGGTTGCAGGCCCTGATGGGTCTCGTGCTGGCGGTGGCGACCAGCCTGCCCACCATCATCTCCGCGCTGGCCGCGATGGCCCCGGTGCTGGTGCAGACGATCATCACGTTCCTGCCGCAGCTGCTCCAGGGCATGATGCAGGCGCTGGTCGCGCTCGTCCTGGCCATCGCGGAGAGCCTGCCCTCGGTCTTGGCTGCTCTGTCCGCCATGATCCCGATGCTGGTCAATGCCCTGATCGCGATGGGACCTGTGCTGCTACCTGCGTTCGTGCAGGCGCTCGTCGCGCTGGTGACCGGGTTGATCCAGATCGCACCCAAGGTCGCCAGCGAGGCCGGCAACCTCATCGCGACGCTGATCGACCAGTTCCGGAAGATCGACCTGCTGCAGATCGGCAAGGACCTCATCGGGGGCCTGATCAGCGGCATCGGCTCGATGGCCGGCAAGCTCATCGCCTCGATCAAGAGCACGATCACCGACGCACTTCCGTCCTTCGTGAAGACCGCCCTCGGGATCCACTCCCCCTCGCGCGTCTTCATGGAGCTCGGCGCGTTCACCGCCGCCGGCATGGCGCTCGGCATCGCGGACGGCGGTCGACGCGTGCAGCACGCCGCGGACTCCCTCGTCCCGTCGGCACCGCGCAGCACGCTGTTCGCCTCGCCGACGCAGGCCGGGCGCGCGCTCGGCGGCGCGCCCGCGACCACCCCGCAGTATCTCGTCCTCGTGGACCAGGACGGCGACCTCATCGGCCGGATGCAGGTCGAGGCCGGTCGCGTCCAGGACGGCACCGTCACTCCTCTGACCCTCGGAAGGGCTTCCTGGTGAACACCTCACGTCTGACACTGAGCGGAGGCGGTGTCGTGGTCGACCTCAACGACCACCTCGACCGTCACGCGACCGGAGGCACCGCCGTCCTCGACGACGGGCTGGACGGCTTCGGCCTACCTCCGGTGTCCCCTCGCTTCTTCGAGGGCGCCGGGGACGGCTCGACCTACCGGGGCGCCCGCGTGCAGCCCCGGGACCTCACCCTGCCGGTGCTGATCACCGCGACCGGACAGGGCCTGCTGCGCGACCGCGTCTCTGCGCTCGCCACCGTCCTCTCCCCGGCGCACGCACCCGCCCTGCTGACCCTCACCGAGCCCGACGGCACCGCGTGGACCACCGAGGTCGTGCGCACCGGGTCGGGCACGCCCGTGACGGACGGCGAGACGCACTACGCGGTCGAGGTCGCCCTGCGCGCCCCTGACCCGTACTGGACCCGGGAGAACGCCACTGCGCAGACCATCGAGTCCGCGGGGGCCGGCCGGGGCCTGCTGCGTCCGGGAGGCTCGCTGTCGAAGCTCCGGCTGGCATCCGGACAGGTGATCGGCGACGCCGTGATCGAGAACCCCGGCGACGCGCCCGCTTACCCGCTGGTGACCCTGACCGGTCCGGCGACAGGGTTCGAGCTCACGTCTCCCAGGGGCGAGCGTCTGGTGTGGTCGGGCGTCCTCACCGAGGGTGAGCGTCGAGTCTTCGACCACCTCGCGGGCACCGTGGTGGACGGGTCCGGTGGCAACAGGTACGCGGAGCTGGGCGCCGCACCCCGGTTCTGGGCGATCCCGCCCGGCGTGCAGACCGCGCACGTCGACGTCGTCGGGTCGAGCGTGGGTCGCGTGGTGGCGGTCGACCCTCCGTTGCGAACCAACCTCGTGGTCGACCCGCGGGCGACCGCGCTGACGACGTGGGTCGCGAGCGCTGGGGCCGTTCTGGCGCTGGGCGACCGAGCTGTTCGTGTCACCGCATCTGCGACGACGGACGTGACAGCGCGGGTCCGACGAATCGGCACCGCTCCGGACGACCGCTGGCCGATCGCGGTGGGCGACCGGGTGGCCGCGCGGGTCACCGCCCGGAACACGGGTGCGCGCGCAGTCACGATCCGTCTGTGGACCGCGCCCACACGATGGACCGGCGCGACGAACGCGTCGGTCGCGGGCGACCCGGCCGTCGACGTTCGTGCCGTGGTCCCGCCAGGCGGCTCCGTGGTGCTCGAGGGGGTCGGGACGCAGCCCCGGGGCGATGTGACTCACCTCGCCCTGGTCGTCGACCTGCTCGGCCCCGACGGGGCGGAGCCTGCGGTGGGCGACGTCGTCGAGCTCGCGCACGCCGCTCTGTTCCTCGGCGAGGGCGCGCCGACCGCTCTCCCGGTCCCGACTTTCGACGGGTCGACGGCTGCCACGTCCGACCGGGTCTACGCCTGGTCGGGCACGCCGGACGCCTCACCCTCCGTCGAACGTGCGACTGCGGTCGTCGGTCGCACCTCCGTCTCCGTCGCCTGGAAGCCCCGGCGCTGGTTCATGCTCTGAGAGGAGCCCCTTGTGCAGACCTCCGACCTGCTCGTCGAAGTACGCGACGCGAGCCTCGCCCGCGTGGCGCAGATCGCGCCGAGCCACCTGGATCTCTCCGTCGACCTGGTCGACTGCGCGGTCGGCAGCTGGACCCTGCGGCTTCCGGCGGAGCACCCTGCCGTCCAGCACCTGGTGCGGCCCGGAGCCGGCATCATCGTCACCGGCCCGGACGGCGTCGCCTTCTCGGGCCCGGTCGACACCCCGACGGTGGACGCAGACCTGGCTGACCCCACCGGCGTCGCCGCCATCTCAGGGGTGACCGACGACGTCCTCCTGTGGAACCGCCTGGCATACCCGACACCGAGCGCGCTCGCCGCGAGCGCGCAGACGGACGCCTACGACGTGCGCTCCGGCCGCCCGGAGACGGTGATGCTCGACTACGTGCGGGCCAACCTCGGCGCCGCCGCTCCCCCCGGCCGGCGCGTTCCCGCACTGGTGCTGGCGAGCGACGAGCGGCGGGGGACTACGGACGTGCGCAAGAGCGCGCGGTTCGACGTGCTGGGCGATCTGCTGAGCGAGATCGCCACGGTGTCCGGGCTCCGGTTCCGGCTGGTGCAGGTCGGCCCGGCACTGCGCTTCGAGGTGCTCGAGGTCCGGGACCGCCGCGACACCGTCCGGTTCGACCTGGCGAACGGCACCCTCTCCGCGCACTCGGTCGCCGTGGCCCCTCCTCGAGTCACCCGCGCGGTCGTCGGCGGAGCGGGCGAGGGCGCGCTGCGCGAGCTGATCGACGTGTCGGACCCGGCGAACGAGCACGCCGAAGCCGCACGGGGCCCGTGGGGGCGCGTCGAGACCTTCGTCGACAACCGCAGCGGGTCGAGTGACGAGCTGCAGCAGGCCGGGGCCAAGGTTCTCGCCGACGGTGCCGGTTCCACCTCCGCAGCTGCCGTCCCCTCGGACGACCTCACCATGCGCTACGCGGTCGACTGGGACCTCGGTGACGCCGTCACGGTCGTGGTGGGCGGCTCCGAGAACGTCGCGCGGGTCACCGGCGTCTCCCTCATCGTCGACCAGTCCGGGGCCCGCGTGGGCGCGACGATCGGTGAACTGCAGGGGTCGACGCCCGTGCAGGCGCTCACCCGCAGGACGGACGCCGTCGACCGACGCGTGTCCGCGCTCGAACGCACGGCCGAGGCCGGCTCCGTCTCGCAGGTGCCTGTCGATGGCGACCTCGACACGTACACGACGTCCGGCACGTGGACGCTCGACGCGTCTGCGAGCAGCCGGGTGGCCCACGTCCCCGCTCTCGGGGCCGGGGTGCTCACCGTCGCCGTCGCCGACAGCACGGTGATCCAGACCTGCACGGTCAGCGTGAGCACGGGTGGGCCGCCGCGGTCGGTGACCTACCGCCGGGTGCGGGGCGCTGCGCGCACGTGGGGACCGTGGGAGGTCGCCGACGGCGCCCGCGCGCTCGGCTCCCAGGCGGAGCAGGACCGGCTCCGTGACGCCGTCACCACCGTGGACCCGTCCGCCCCTCTGGTCGTGGTTCGCACCGACGCTCCCGGCCAGGCTTTCCGCGTCTCGGCCGACGGCGGTCACACGTGGGAGCAGACCCGGCCGGCGCCGGTGCCGTACGCCTACCCCGAGCTCGGCAACGAGTTCGTCCGGTACGGGAACCGGTTCCACGCTGCCGGGTACTACATGAGCTCGGCAGGGACCGTGGCTCTGACGGGACTGGTCACCGGCGGGACGAACGGCACGGCGCTCTTCACCCTGCCCCAGGAGATGCGCCCCGCCGGGAGGCGTCTGTTCCTGGTCATGTCGGGTGACGGCGTCGGTCGGGTCGACATCCGTGAGACCGGCGAGGTCACCGTCCAGCTCCGTCCCACGACCAGTACCTGGGTGTCCCTCGACGGCATCCTGTTCCCGTCGGCCGCCGTCGCTCCTGAGTCGGCGTGGGCGCCCGTCCCAGCGTTCGGACCGGGCTGGTCGGACTACCGGGCCGTCGACGCCACCTGGCCGCCGGTCTCGTCCTACCAGGATATCGAGGGCCGCGTGTGGTTCCGCGGGCTGCTCCGGGGTGCCGGCGGCGCGGTCACGGCCGACCAGGCGGCGGTGAACACCGGTCGGGGCGGGCCGCCCGTGCAGGTCCACGTGCCCGGTCTGGGGACCAGCGCCTTCGCCTCGCTGGACGTCCTGCCCGATGGCTGGATCCGGGTGAAGGCCGGAACGGCCGGGTCCGCGTGGGTGAGCCTCTGCCACGCGATGTACGTACCCGCGTCGGTGCGCCCGACCGGAGACTACGAGGCGCTCCCCACGTACTGGAACGGCTGGCTGGACTACAGCGCCGCCCAGCCGTCGCAGTCCCTGCTCCGACTGGGGGACGGCATGGTGATGCTCGGCGGAATGATCAAGAGCGGAACCGTGGCAGCCGCGAGCCCCAGTCTGGCTCTCCCGCCGGGAGCAGCCCCGGACACCCAGCCGTTCGCGAACCGCGGCCGGGCGGGAGACCTGATCTTCCCGGGGAACGCCAACAACGCGTCCGCCCGGTTCGACCTCGGATCGATGGTCGCCGGCTCCATCGGCACTCCCGTGCTCAGCCAGTACAGCGGATCCAACTTCTGGCGGTCCCTGCACGGAATCAGCTACTACATCGGAGGCTAGGTTGTCCGTCCTTCCCCTGTTCATCACGCCCATCTCGCTGGCGCTCGACGTCGAGACCCAGGAGGTCGTCCTCACCTACCGCGACGACTGGACCCCAGACGCCCCGGAGGATCCCATGAGCTTCCGGGGGACGGTCCACGCCGAGGTGCGGCTGCCCGCCACGATCCTGCCCGTCGACTGACACCGACCCGACGCCCCAGGACCCGTTCGTCGGGTCCTGGGGCGTCGTCGTCCCCACCCATCCCCGAAGGAGACCTCATGACCCAAACGTCCTGGCCGTTCGAGAACGCGGACACCTCCGAGACGCAGTACTCCTACCTCGCGCGCGAGTTCCTGGACCCTGGAGTCGCCGGGGCGCCCGGTGACACCTCGCTCAGGGTCAGCGCCGGCACTGCCGGGCTGACGCTGTCAGTCGCTGCCGGCCGTGCTTTCGCGCGTGGCTACATGCTGGCGGTTACCGGCACCGAGACGCTCACCCTCGCCGCGGCACACGCGTCGCTCACTCGAGTGGACCGTGTGGTGGTCCGGTTCGACCCGACCGTGAACGCCGGCACCGTGACCGTCCTGCCCGGTACGCCCGGTGCCGGCACCGCTGTGCTCCCCACGGTCAGCGACACCGGCGTGTTCGACGTCGCGCTCGCCAGCGTCACCGTCGCCGCGGGGCAGACCACCGTCTCGGCTGCCGACGTCACCGACGAGCGCGTGTACCTCGGCAACCTCTGGACGACCGCGAGCCGCCCGGGCACCGCCCGCAACCCGGTGCCGCCGGTCAAGGGCCGCACGCTCGGCTACAACCTGACGGCGAACGCCTACGAGTACTGGGACGGCTCCGTGTGGCAGAACCTCATCCCGGCGCCGCCGACGTGGGCGACGCTCGGCGGGAAGCCGACGACCTCCACGCTCGACGGCCGCACCATCACCGTCAACGACAACCCTCCGGCAGCCGGGACCGGTGCTGCCGGGGACATCTGGCTGGAGTACTGAGATGGCGATCTCGTGGGGGCCGACGTCCGGCCACATGCAGGTCGGCATCGACGTGCGGACCGACGCGTACGACGCGAGCACCACCGCGATCAACGTATACGTGGACTTCTGGGTCCGCACGATCGCCTACGGCGCCGCGGACGACCAGTCGCTGACCGCCTACGTGAACGGCGGGGGGTGGGCGTCGTGGAACTACCGCATGAGCTCGGCTGCAGGCGCCACCACGCAGCTCGTCGTCGGGACGATCACGATCCCTTCCCAGGGACTGTCCTACGGCGGCGGGCCCGGCTACACCTTCCAGGGTTCGGTGTCCGGGTCGAACCTCGGCGCGAACCCGTCGCACGCGATCGGCTGGAGCCTCCCGGCCCGCCCGGCGTCCGTACCCACGCAGCCGCCCACCGCCGCCGACTCCATCACCTCCTCCTCGGCACGCGTGGTGGTGAGCGCCGCCGACGGCCGCGGTGCCGGCGTCGACGCCTACCGGGTGCGGGTGCAGCGCAACGTCGACGGCGCGATCGTCTTCGACCAGCAGACCGGGGGCACCGTCACCGTCGGAGGCCTGGTCCGCAACACCGCCTACGTGTACTTCGCCGGTGCACACAACGCGGTCGGGTGGGGCGCGTGGTCGCCCGCGCGCAGCTTCACCACGTCGGCGACCGTCCCCGACCCGCAGGGGGCTGCCCCCAGAGGCACCGGAGCCACACCTGACGCGCTCACCTTCACGTGGGTCGCGCCGGCCACCGGCGGCTCCCCGATCACGACCTACGACCTGCAGGTGAGCACGTCCGCCGCGTTCGGCACCGCGAGCACCGTCACCACGGCGTCGCTCTCCGGCACGGTCACCGGGCTGCCGCCCGCCACGACCCACTACGCGCGGGTGCGTGCCCGGAACGCCGTCGGAGCCGGACCGTGGTCGCCGTCGGCGCAGGCCGAGACCCTGTCCAGCGCCAGGGTGCAGGTGGGCGGTTCGTGGCGTCTGGCACGCGTGTGGGTACGCACGTCCACGGCCTGGGCGCAGGTCCGGGTGTGGAAGCGGCACCCGGACGGAGCCTGGCGGCTCTGAGCACGACCGACGTCGCACACCCTCAACCACCGGAAGGCAGGTGCCGCATGGCCCGCTACCCCGGCGCCGCTTGGCGCCCACTGCCACCCTCGCGCCTGTCGGGCGCGGGCATGGCGGCGTACAACCGCGTGAACCTCCACGTCACGGCCGGGGTCGGCTCCCCGTACCGCACGTTCGACTCCGCCGGGGCGGCGTCGTCGCACTTCTACGTGGCCAAGGACGGCGCAGTCCAGCAGTTCGTGGACACGAGGCTGCGCGCGGAGGCCGATCTCGACGGCAACGACGCGACCATCTCGGTCGAGACCGAGGGCGCCTGGCCGGCGTCGGTCGCCAACACAGAGCCGTGGACCGCGGCACAGATGGAGTCGCTCGCGCGGCTCTACGCCTGGGCGGTGACCACTCACGGCATCGAGCTGCGGATGGCGACGTCCTCGGCGCTCGGCGCTGCCTCCCGCGGGCTGTCCTGGCACCGGCTCGGCATCGACGGCAGCTTCCCGGCACTGCCGTCGGCTCTCGCGGGGCGCTCCCAGCGCGGCGGGGGCATGCGCTACTCCTCCGCCCGCGGCAAGGCGTGCCCCGGCGACGCGAAGATCGGGCAGATTCCCGAGATTCTCGCGCGCACGCGCGTTCTTTTGGGCGGCACGACTGACGCGTCGACCCCGGCGCCCGCCGCCGCGCCGCCGGTCGCCACGGTCGTGTCTCCGGGCGTGACCGCGCCGGGCTACCCTCTGCCGGCTGGTCACTGCTTCGGCCCGCGCGAGGGTCCGGTGTGGCAGCACTCGGGCTTCTACGACCACCGCGAGGACCTCCGGCGGTGGCAGCAACGCATGCTCGAGCGCGGCTGGGTCATCGCGACCGACGGGCTCTACGGAGCCCAGACGAACAGCGTCGCCCGTGCGTTCCAGGCGGAGAAGTCGCTGGCCGTCGATGGTCTGATCGGACCGAGCACGTGGTCGGCAGCGTGGACCGCCCCCGTCACGCGATGACCGTCGCGACGTCCTCCCACGGTCCCGACATGACGACGAGCCGCGCCGACCCGGCGGTCGTGCTCGCGGTCGCCCGCGTCGAGGCGAAGATCGACGTGGTCCTCGCCCAGCACGAGGCGAAGCTCGAGGCGCACGGCCACGACCTGGCCGACCACGAGACCCGTCTGCGGGCGCTCGAGGCGCGGTCGACCGTCTCCCCGCGCGCGCTGTGGACCACAGTGTCCGGCGCCGGAGTCCTGCTCGTCACCCTCTCGCCCATCCTCTCCCGACTGCTCGGAGCCGCACCATGACGCTGTACGCCCTCCTGCCGGCTGCCTGGCGGCCCTACGCGAAGACCGTGGTGGCGGCGCTCGGGACCGTGCTCTCCGTCCTCGCCGTCACCCTCACGGCTGTCCCGCCCTGGGTGGCCGTCGCCACGAACCTCCTGACGGCGCTCGGGGTCTGGGGCGTGCCCAACCGCGACGCCATACCGCTGGCTGCTCCCACCGACGCGGACGGCGACGCGCGGCGGCGAGCGGCGGCCGCGGGTGCGGACGCACCGCGTTTTCATCCGTGAACCGTCTCGCGCGAGACATCGGGCGTGGAGTACGGTCTCAGCCATGCCTCGCCGCGACCGCTCTTTCGACGCCATCCGAGAGGACGCGGTCGAGGCGCTCCGCTCTCTGGCGCACCCGGAGCCGGAAGTGGACGTCACCCGGAGCCGCCGCCGGGCGGCCGCCGCTCTCGTCGAGGCGCGCGGCCACTTCGTCACACGGGACGGCACCGTGGACTGGAGCGGGAGGTCCCACGCCTACCACGCGTTCGTCGGGGAGCTGTTCTCCGAGGCCAACGTCCCGCGGGAGCTCGCGCCGACTATCCAGGCCTCTCTGCGTTACCACACGGGCAACCTCGTCCGCGAGAGCGTCGCGGAGGCGGATCTCTCGGCCGCGGGGTTCCAGAGCCGGGCCACCCCACGCGAACGCTCAGCCGAACGCCGCCGGAGGCGCGGCGAGGCGATCACCCTGCTCGAGTCCGGGGGGCCGCTCGCCGACGACCAGGTGCTTCGTGCACTCGCGCTCACGCTGTCGGTGCTCAACCGGCTCGACGCCCGGACGCTGCGAGCCCTGCCCCCACCCGACCGAGACGAAGCCGTGACCAGCCTGCGACAGCTCGCGCGCCGGGCGGCTGACCTCTCCGCCTGACCCGCGCGCGCCTGTCGATCCTCAACAGGCCGCGTCAGCGCGCGGCCCATGCGCGCTCGACACGCTCCACCACCGCACCGTCAAGCAGAGTGCCGCACGCCGGCAGCCGGTAGGACCCGTCGGCGAACACCACGACGCTCTCCCGACAACCGCACGCGCAGACCGCCTCGCGCCCTCTCGCCTCCTCGGACCGCGTGCTCACCGCAGCACCCTGCACCATCCCTGCCCCGCCTCTCTGAGCCCCGCTGTCGGAGCCGCGGGAAGCGTATGGCGCGACGCTGACAAGGATCTTCACTCGTGCTGCATCCGGGTGACGCGGGCTCCGACGCGGCAACAGCCGCTCCGAGCACGGCGCACTCCCCGGGTACGCCGGCAGATGCCGACCGCCGGACGACCGGCTCGCCCTTCTCGCACCTGGAGCTTCGATGACCACCACGCCCGACGCCCGCTCCGCGCTTGGCGACCTGCTGCTCCGTGCCCGGACGCTCGCGCTCCACCTGGAGGTCGCCGAGTCACTCCAGTGGTCGCCGGCGCCGCGCCGGGTCGCTGGTCGGGAGCCGAGCGAACGCGCCCGCGTCCGCCGCCCGAGCGACCCCACCGCAGACGTCGCCCTGGACGAGACGCGCCTCGTGCTCCGGGCGGCGGTGCGCGAGAGCGAGGCGGCACTGGCAGCGGCGACGGACCGCCTCTCCCGGACCGCCGGACTGCTTGAGCAGGCCCTCGAGCAGTGGCACGGAGGCGCGACCGCAGCGACACCCGAAAACCACCCGTTTAGCCGCGTGTGACGTCTCACGCGAGTGCTACGTTGGCGCGGTCGTCGCCGCTCGCGTTCGCAGAGCGGACATCGCCGGGCACCCACTCCGCACCCGGCACCTGTGCGCTTGCAGCGACGTCGTGCGAGCGCTCCCGCACCACCTCGGAAGGACGGCCCATGCCCGCCGCGATCACCCTCTTCGAACGCCGGGACCAGCTCCCCGACCTCGAGCCGGACACCGAAGCAGCCCTCGTGGAGCGCGTGCGCGCCGGCGACTCCGACGCGTTCCTCCGGCTCGCGGAGAACTACGCGCCCCGACTCAGGGCAGCCGCGGCGCACGCCCGCGGCGCCATCGAGGACCGTGACGAGCGGCGCCAGGCGGCGCTCACTGCGTTCCACGCGGCGGTGCTCGCCACCCGGCCTGGGGACCGGGTGGCCCGCGTCATCAAGCTCGCCATGAGCAGCGAGATGAACAGGACAGCATCCGAATCACGCACCGGGCTCTCGGTGCCGCACGGCACCGCGCGGCGGTACTTCTCCATCCTCGGCGCGGCAGGCGGCGACATCCGGCTCGCCGCCGCGAGCGCGGCCGCGCACGGAATGAGCACCGAAGCTTTCCACAGCGTGCGGCACGCGGTGCACGACGGCGTCTCCGTCGAGTCGCTGGTGGCGGTCGATGCCGGCGACGGCGCGACGGCGCTCGACCAGCACCTCTCACCCGCCTACGAGCCGGTGGCGCACGCGAGCTCGGTCGAGCGCCAGGTGCTCGCGGAGCACGCGCTGGCCGCGGTGGAGGGGGTCGAGCGCACCGTCACCCTGCTGGCGTACGGATTCGCCGAGCCCGAGCCGGTTCCGGACGCGGAGATCGCTCATCGGCTGGGAATCAACCGTACGAGCGCGTGGAAGATCCGCCAACGCGCCCTTTCCAGGATGCGAGTGCGCCTGGGCGCGTGAGACGACTCGCGCGACTGCAGGAGCCGCTCAGAGCCCCAGCACCCCCGGCAGCTCGTCCAGCGACCGGATGACGACGTCGGCAGCCACCGGCTCCCCCGCGTTCGCGTCCTTCGCCCCCAGCCCGGGCCGCGCGAGCCACACGCCGCGCAGGCCCGCGGCGGTCGCGGCCCGGGCGTCGACGTCGAGCTCGTCCCCGACGTAGGCCGTCCTGCCGGGCGGCGTGCCGAGCCGGCGGCAGGCCTCGGCGAACACGCGCGGGTCGGGCTTGCCGAACCCCAGGGTGTCGACGCCGACCAGCAGCGGCACGTCGTCCGCGAGCCCGGCCCGGGTGAGCTTGCGCACCTGGTACTCCGTCGCGGCGTTGGTCAGCGCGCCGACCTTGATGCCCGCGTCGAGCAGCCGCCGGACGACCGCGGCCGCGTCGGTGTGCGCGGCCCAGGCGCCGGTGAACCGGTCCTCGAAGAGGGTGTTCCACTCGTCGTAGGCGGCGTCGTCGAGCACGGGGCCGCCGAACGTGGCGTGCAGGTCGTTGGCGCGGGCCATCCGCTGCTCGCGGTACGACACCTCGCCGCGGGTGTAGCCGCGGTACCGGCCGCCGGCGTCGGCGCGCCAGTGGTCGAGCACCTCGACGTCGCGCGCCGGGTCCAGCTCGGGCAGCCACGTGCGGGAGACGGCGGCGAGCGCGGCCGCGAACGCCCCGTGCGTGTCGACCAGGGTGTCGTCGACGTCGAACAGGACGCCGTCGACGAGCGGCCGGGGCAGCGCCGTCACAGCGACGCGCGCAGCGCCGCGAGCCGCGCGAGGGTGGACGTCCGGCCGAGGATCTCCAGGGACTCGAACAGCGGCGGCGAGACCCGTCGGCCGGAGACGGCGACGCGCAGCGGCGTGAACGCGAACCGCGGCTTGATCCCGAGCCCGTCGACCAGGGCGGCCTGCAGGGCCTCCTGCGTGGCGTCGGTGGTGAAGCCGTCCGCGGGCAGCGCGGACAGCGCGGCGGTGGCGGCGTCGAGCACGTCGGCGGCGCTGTCCTTGAGCGCGCCGCGCGCGTCCTCCTCGACCACGAGCGCGTCGTCGGCCGTGAACAGGAAGCCGAGCATCCCGACGGCCTCGCCGAGCAGCGTGACGCGGGTCTGGATCAGCGGCGCGCCGGCGTCGAGCAGCGCACGGTGCTCGACGGACAGGTCCGCGTAGGAGTCGGCCGGCACGAGGCCCGCGCGGTGCAGGTACGGGACCAGGCGGTCGCGGAAGTCCTCGGGTGCGAGCAGCCGGACGTGCTCGGCGTTGATCGCCTCGGCCTTCTTCAGGTCGAACCGCGCGGGGTTGGGGTTCACGTCGGCGACGTCGAACGCCTCGACCAGCTCGGCGACCGAGAACACGTCCCGGTCCGGGCCGATCGACCAGCCGAGCAGCGACAGGTAGTTGAGCAGCCCCTCGGGCGTGAAGCCGCGGTCGCGGTGCAGGAACAGGTTGGACTCGGGGTCGCGCTTGGAGAGCTTCTTGTTGCCCTCGCCCATCACGTACGGCAGGTGGCCGAACTCCGGCATGACGGTCGCGACGCCGAGGTCGAGCAGCGCCCGGTACAGCGCGACCTGCCGCGGGGTGGAGGACAGCAGGTCCTCGCCGCGCAGCACGTGGGTGATGCCCATCAGGGCGTCGTCGACGGGGTTGACCAGGGTGTAGAGCGGCTGGCCGTTGCCGCGCACGATCACGTAGTCGGGGATGGAGCCGGCCCGGAAGGTGACGTCGCCGCGCACCAGGTCGGCGAAGGTGACGTCCTCGTCGGGCATCCGCAGCCGCAGCACGGGCTCGCGGCCCTCGGCGCGGTAGGCGGCCTTCTGCTCCTCGGTCAGCGCGCGGTCGTACCCGTCGTACCCGAGCTTCGGGTCGCGGCCGGCGGCCCGGTGCCGGGCCTCGACCTCCTCCGGGGTGGTGAACGACTCGTAGGCGTAGCCGCCCTCGACGAGCCGGCGCGCGACGTCGGCGTACAGGTCCATCCGCTGCGACTGCCGGTAGGGCTCGTGCGGGCCGCCGACCTCGACGCCCTCGTCCCAGTCGAGGCCGAGCCAGCGCAGGGCGTCGAGCAGCTGCTGGTAGGACTCCTCGGAGTCGCGCGCGGCGTCGGTGTCCTCGATGCGGAACACGAACGTGCCGCCGGTGTGCCGGGCGTAGGCCCAGTTGAACAGGGCCGTGCGGATCAGGCCGACGTGCGGCGTCCCCGTCGGGCTGGGGCAGAAGCGGACACGAACCGGGGACGCAGCAGCAGCACTCACGCCGTCCACCCTAGCGAGGGTGGACGGGCCTCCCCGCCAGCGCCGGCCTCAGGACCGCCGCAGCACCGGGTTCCGCAGGGTGCCGATCTCCTCGACCTCGACCTCGACGACGTCCCGCTCCTCGAGGAGGCCGACGCCGGCCGGGGTGCCGGTCAGGATGATGTCGCCGGGCAGCAGCGTGAACACCTCGGAGATGTACGAGATGAGCGCGGGCACGTCGAACACCATCTGCGACGTGCGGCCGTCCTGCTTGGTCTCGCCGTTGACCCGTGAGCGCACCGCCAGGTCGTCGACGTCCAGGCCGGGGACGACCCACGGGCCGATCGGGCAGGACGAGTCGAAGCCCTTGGCGCGGGCCCACTGCGAGTCGGATCGCTGCGCGTCCCGGGCGGTGACGTCGTTGGCGACGGTGTAGCCGAATACCTTGCTGAGCGCGTGCTCGGGCGAGACGTCCTTGGTGACCTTGCCGATGACGACGGCGAGCTCGGCCTCGTACGAGACCTCCTCGGTCCAGTCGGGCAGGACGATCGGGTCGTCCGGGCCGACCACGGCGGTGTTGGGCTTGAGGAACAGCAGCGGCGCGGTCGGCACCTCGTTGCCCATCTCGGCGGCGTGGTCGACGTAGTTGCGGCCGACGCCGATGATCTTGGAGCGCGGGATGACCGGCGCCAGCAGCCGGACGCCGTCGCCGAGCGGGATCCGCTCGCCGGTGGGCTGCACCGGGGTGTAGATCGGGTCGCCGCTGATGACGACGAGCTGCTCCGAGCCGGGCTCGCCCTCGACCAGGGCGTAGCGGGGGTCGTCCCCCGTGGTGAACCTCGCGATACGCACGAGGGCCACCCTAGCCGTCACACCCGGGCGAGCACCTCGCCGTGCAGCACCGCGAACCAGCCGTCGGGCGCCTCGCCCCACTCGCGCCAGCCCGCGGCGAGCTGCTCGAGCCCGACCTCGTCGGCCAGGCCGTGCGCGACCGCCTGGTGCGCGAAGTCCGAGGCGACGCAGCGCTCGGCCCACAGGCCGGCCCACCACGTGCGGTCGTCCTCGGAGGCGTAGCTCCACACGCCGGCCGTCGCGACCAGGGCGTCGGGGTCGTAGCCGGCGGCGAGCGCCCACGACTGCAGGCGGCGCCCGGCGTCGGCCTCGGCGCCGTTGGCCTGCGTGACCTCGTGGTACAGCGCGGACCACTCGTCGAGGACCGGGGACGCCGGGAACCAGGTCATGCCGGCGTAGTCGGCGTCCCGCACCGCGACGACCCCGCCGGGGCGGGTCACGCGGCGCAGCTCGCGCAGGGCGGCGACCGGGTCGACCAGGTGCTGCAGGAGCTGGTGGGCGTGCGTGACGTCGAAGCTGGCGTCCTCGAACGGCAGCGCGTACGCGTCGCCGGTCCGGAACGTGACGTTCGTGACCCCGGCGGCCTCGGCGTCCTCGCGGGCGATGTCGACGACCCGCTCGGAGCGGTCGACGCCGATCACCTCGCCCGGGGCGACGCGGGCGGCGAGGTCCACGGTGAGGTTGCCGGGCCCGCAGCCGACGTCGAGCAGGCGCTGCCCGGGCTGCAGAGCGGGCAGCAGGTAGGCCGCCGAGTTCTCCGCGGTGCGCCACCGGTGGGAGCGCAGCACGCTGTCGTGGTGGCCGTGGGTGTAGACGTCGGCCGGGTGCGTGTCGGTCACGCGTCGACTGTAGGGGCGGCGCACGTGCGCGTTCCAGTGAGCGGTACGTTCCGTCCCGTCGGCTGAGACACATCGCACATGCCGGACCGGCGGCTAGCGTGACGCCATGCAGCGGATCACGGGGGTGGACGTCGCCCGGGGCCTGGCGGTGCTCGGGATGCTCACCGCCCACGTCGGGCCCGGCGGGCCGGAGGACCCCTGGCCGTGGTCGCTGGCGCAGGTGGTCGACGGGCGGTCCGCCGCGCTGTTCGTGCTGCTGTCCGGGGTGTCCGTCGCGCTGGTCTCGGGCGGCTCCTCCCCGGTGGCGGGGACCCGGCGGGTGCAGGCCCGCACCAAGGTGCTGGTCCGGGCGTTCGCGGTCCTCGGCCTGGGCGTCGCGGTGCTGCTGCTCGGGACGCCGATCGCCGTGATCCTGCCGACCTACGCCGTGCTGTTCGCGGCGACCGTCCCGCTGCTCGGCGCCGACCCGCGCCGGCTCCTCGCGGGCGCGGCGGCCGTCGCGGCGTTCGGGCCGGTCCTGCACCTCGCGCTCGCGCCGGCGCTGGAGCGGCTGCCGGGACGCGCGTACACGGACCTCGTGGTCGGCGACTACTACCCGGCGGTCGTCTGGTTCGCGTACGTGCTGGTCGGCCTGGCGGTCGGGCGGGCGGACCTGCGCGCCCGCGGCGTCCGCCTGCGGCTGCTGGGCGCCGGCGTGGCGCTGGCGGTCGTGGGGCACGGCGCGTCCGCGCTGCTGACCCGGGCGCTGGCCGGCGACGACGCCCTCGTGGCCCTGGTGACGACGGAGCCGCACTCCAGCTCCGTGCTCGAGGTGGTCGCGAACACGGGCGTCGGCCTCGCGGTGCTGGCGCTGTGCCTGCTCGTGGCCGACGCGGCCCCCGTGCTGGTGGCGCCCGTGGCGGCGACCGGGGCGCTGGCCCTCACCGCGTACACCGTGCAGCTGGTGGCGATCGCCGCCCTCGGGCCGTCGGTGGTGTGGGAGCCGGACACCGGGACCTGGCTGGCGTTCCTCGGCTTCACGCTCGCGGCGTGCTGGCTGTGGCGGCTGTCGTTCGGCCGCGGGCCCCTGGAGCGGCTGCTGCACACGCTCGCGGCCCGGGCGTCGGACGTGTCGCCCGACCAGCTGCCCGCGCGCGAGCCCGTCGCCCCGCCCCGGGCCTGAGCCGCCTCACGGCCAGTCGAGGTGCCGGTCCCAGCGCCCGTCGACGCGGACGTACCGGACCCGCAGGTGCGCGCGGTCCGAGACGCCCTGCCAGAGCTCGACCTCCTCGGGCTCGACCGCCCAGAGCTGCCAGGTCGGCAGCACCAGCCCGGGCTCGCGGTCCACACGGACCCGTGCCTCGACGACGGCGTCGGACAGCTCCCCCACCGACAGCAGCGGCTCGCCGGGCCGGGACGCCAGCGCCGCGGCGCGCGAGCTGGGCGACCGGCTGAGGAAGTCCGCGGCGCACGCCGCCGCGTCGAGGGCCCGCGCCCGGCCGGCCACCCGGACCTGCCGGCCCAGGGGCTGCCAGTACGACGTCAGCGCGGCGCGCGGGTCCGCCGCCAGGTCGCGCGACTTGGCGGTGCGGGCGTCGGTGGCGAACACCCACGCGCCGTCGGCCACGTCGGTCAGCAGCACCACGCGGGCGCTCGGCGCGCCGTCCGGGCCGGTCGTCGCCAGCAGCACGGCGTGCGGCTCGGGCACCCGGGCCGCGACGGCGTCCGCCAGCCAGCCCTCGAACGCCTGGACGGGGTCGGCGGGCAGCGCGTAGGGGTCGACCTCGGGGAGGTCGCCGGTGAGGGCGGGCAGCGACCGGAGCAGGTCCCGCGTCGTCGGTCGGGGCAGCATCGCCCCAGTATCGACCTGCGGCAGGCGTCCGGGGCGGGACGTCGGCCCCGCCCCGGACCGCCTGCCGTCGTCGGGGTCAGTCCAGGGACAGCAGCGGGTCGCCGGGCGACACGCGGGTGCCGGGCTCGGCCAGCCGCGTGAGCGAGCCGGGCGCGGCCTCGAGCCCGACGACCGGGCAGATCGCCGACCGGCCGCCGGCCTCGACGGCCGCCGGGTCCCACTCCACGAGGAGCTGGCCCTGCGTGACGGCGTCCCCCTCGGCGACGTGCAGGGTGAAGCCCTCGCCGCCGAGCTGGACCGTGTTGATGCCCAGGTGCACCAGCACGCCGCGGCCGCCCTCGGCGAGCAGCACGAACGCGTGCGGGTGCAGCTTGGCGACGGTGCCGGCGACGGGCGCGACGACCGCGCGGCCCGCGCCGCTCTCCGTGTCCGGCTGGACCGCGAGACCCGGTCCCACGATCTCCCCGGCGAACACCGGGTCGTCCACGTCCGCGAGCGCGTGCACCACGCCGGCGACGGGGGCGAGGACGGTCAGTGCCGCCATCAGCGCAGGTCCTCGATGTCGGAGGCGAGCGTGTCCGCCTCCGGCCCGACGATGACCTGCACGACGGTGCCCGACTGCATGACGGCGATCGCGCCCGCCGCCTTCAGGACGGCCTCGGTGACCTTGGACGGGTCCTCGACCTCGACGCGCAGCCGCGTGATGCACGGCTCCAGGTCGACGATGTTGGCGTCGCCGCCCAGTCCGGCCAGGATCTGCTCTGCCTTGCTCATGGTTCTCTCCTCGTGGCTCAGCCGGTGTGGTCTGCGGTGGGGGTCGAGCGGCTCACATCAGGTCCTCCAGGTCGGACGCGAGGGTGTCGACGCTCGGGCCGATCACCACCTGCACCACCCGGCCGGACACCATCACGCCGAACGCGCCGGCGGCGCGCAGGGCGGCGGCGTCCACCCGGGACGGCTCCTTGACCAGGGACCGGAGCCGCGTGGTGCACGGCTCGATCTCGTCGATGTTGCCCACGCCGCCGAGCCCGGCGAGGATCGCCGCCGCCTGGTCGGTCCCCCGGTGCGTCATCCGGCTGCTCCTCTCGGTCACGGCTGCACCCCCACGGCCTCGCGCTCGCCCTCGTCGGCCCGCACCCGCGGGACCAGCGCCGGGCCCGGCGCGCTGAGCGGCACCCACACGCTGTACCGGTCGCCGCGGTAGCAGGCGCGCGAGTACATGGCGGGGGTGTCGGTGCTGAAGGTGCGCCGGGTGGCACGGAGCACCGCCCGGGTGGTGCGCAGGTCGAGCAGCGCGGCCTCCTCGTCCGTGGCGTCCGCGGCCGTGAGCGTCTCCTCGCCCCAGGAGGGCTCGAGGCCCACGGCCCGCAGGGCGTCGTGCATGCTCGGCGGCGGCCCGGCGGCCAGCAGGTCCGGGACCAGCGCGACCGGGACCCAGTGCTGCTCGATGCTCATCGGCGAGCCGTCGGCGGACCGGACCCGGCGCAGGTGGTGCAGCGGTGCGCCGACCGGGGTCCCGAGGGCGTCGGCGGCCTCGACGGAGGCGGGCACCGTGCCGACGCCGAGGACGCGCGTCTCGGGACGCATCCCCCGGCGGCGCATCTCCTCGCCGAACGTGGTCAGGCGCATCTCGAAGTCCATGCGCTGCGGGGCCACGAAGGTGCCGCGGCCCTGCTCGCGGACCAGCAGACCCTCGCCGACGAGGGCGTCCACCGCCTGGCGCACGGTCATCCGGGAGACGCCGAACCGCTCGCAGAGCGTGCGCTCGGACGGGATCGCGTCGCCGACCAGCAGCTCGCGCTCCACCAGGTCGACCAGGTACGACCGGACCTCCTGGTACTTGTGGGCGCCGCGACGGGCCGGCTCGGCGGGGCGGGGCTGGTCGGCGTGCACGGCCTCACCCTCCCACTCCGGTCGTCGTCGTCCGTCCCACCGGGTCCGTGACGCAGCAGCTGCGGCCGGGATGTGGTCCTTGACACATCTTCCGGTCTAGACCACTCTGACCGCAACTGGTCCAGACAACTTGCCGGACTCGACGGCGACCACGCAAGTCCCCGCGTTCCCCCTCGAGCGCACGCACCCGCCGGCCACGTCGGCGGGCCCTCCCCCGCACCCTTCTCGACGAGGAGTGACCATGTCCGCCACCACGGTCGACACCCCCAAGCGGGGCATCCCCGGGCTCGCGCAGCTCCAGCGCGTGGGCCGTTCGCTCATGCTGCCGATCGCCTCGCTGCCCGCCGCCGCGCTGCTGCTCCGGCTCGGCCAGTCCGACATGCTCGGCGCGGACGGCCTCGGCCGGAACGCCGACTGGCTGCTGCCGGTCGCCGACGTGCTCGCCGCGGCCGGCAACGCCCTGCTCGGCAACCTGCCGCTGCTGTTCGCCCTCGGCGTCGCCATCGGCTACGCCCGCAAGGCCGACGGCTCCACCGGCCTCGCCGCCCTGATCGGGTACCTGGTGTTCACGGGCGTCACCGACGCGCTGTCGCCGTACGTGCTCGACCGCGCCGGCGAGGGCGAGGTCCAGGAGCTCATCAACTACGGCGTGCTCGGCGGCATCGTGATCGGCCTGACCGCCGCGCTGCTCTACCAGCGGTTCTACCGGATCAAGCTGCCGGCCTACCTGGCGTTCTTCGGCGGCCGGCGGTTCGTGCCGATCGTCACGGCCGGCGTGGCGGTGCTGATCGGCGTCGTCGCCGCGCTCATCTACCCCGCCTTCGACGCCGGGTTCACCGCGGTCGGCGACTGGGTCACCGGCTCGACGATCATCGGCGCGTTCGTGTTCGGCACGCTCAACCGCCTGCTGCTGCCGTTCGGCCTGCACCACCTGCTGAACTCGCTGCCGTGGTTCCAGTTCGGCTCCTACGACGCGGACGGCCAGACCTGGAACGGCGACATCGCCCGGTTCCTGCACGGCGACCCGACCGCCGGCACGTTCATGACCGGCTTCTTCCCGATCATGATGTTCGCGCTGCCCGCGGCCGCGCTGGCCATCGTGCACACCGCGAAGAAGAAGAACCGCAAGGTCATCGCCGGCATCATGGGCTCGGCCGCGCTGGTCGCGTTCGTCACCGGCGTCACCGAGCCGCTCGAGTTCGCGTTCGTCTACGTGGCCTACCCGCTGTACGCGATCCACGCCGTGCTCACCGGCACGTCGCTGGCCCTGGTCAACGCGCTCGACATCCGCAGCGGCTTCGGGTTCTCCGCGGGCGCCATCGACTACCTGCTGAACTTCCGGATCGCCGAGCAGCCGCTGCTGCTCATCGTGATCGGCCTGGGCTACGCGGTCGTCTACTACTTCCTGTTCCGGTTCATGATCCTGAGGTTCAACTTCAAGACCCCCGGCCGCGAGGACGACCCCGTGGCCGAGGGCGCGGGCGACGAGGTCCGCACGCCGGCCGACGCGCAGGTCGAGCAGCCGGTGGCCACGGTGCCGTCGGCGCGGGTGGAGTCGCGGGCGGACGACCCGGGCCGCCACGCCGGTGGCACCAGGCGGACCGACGGGACCGAGGGCGCCGAGGGCGCTGCAGGGACCCTGTGACGCTCGCCCTCCACGGCGTCGGGGTCAGCCCCGGGACGGGCGCCGGCGTGGTCGTGACCATGCCGGCGCCCGTCGCCGTGCCGCCCGCCGCCACCCTGCCCGACGGCGCCGACCCGGAGGCGGCCGTCGCCGCGCTGGAGGCCGCGGTGGCCGGGGTCCGGGCGGAGCTGACCGCCGCGGCCGGGGCCGCGACCGGGACGGCCGCCGAGGTGCTGGCCGTCGCCGCCGCGATGGCCGCCGACCCCGCGCTCGCGGCGGACGCCGCCCGGCGGGTCCGGTCCGCCCGCAGCACGCCGGAGCGTGCCGTGTGGGAGGCGGCGGGCGTCGTCGTCGAGCAGCTCGCGGCGCTCGGGGGCTATATGGCCGAGCGCACCCAGGACGTCGCCGACGTCCGCGACCGGCTCGTGGCCCGGCTGACCGGGGTGCGCCCGCCGGGGGTCCCGGACCCGGGGCACCCCTTCGTGCTCGTCGCGCACGACCTGGCACCGGCCGACACCGCCACGCTCGACCCCGCGCAGGTGGTCGCGATCGTCACGGTCGGCGGCGGGCCGACCTCGCACACCGCGATCCTGGCCCGCGCGCTGGGCATCCCGGCGGTCGTCGCGGCGCCGGACGCGGCCGGGCTGACCGACGGGGAGACCGTGGTCGTCGACGGCTCGGCGGGCGACGTGCTGCGCTCCCCCGGCGCCGAGGAGCTCGCCGCGGCCGAGCGGGCCCGGGCGCGCCGCGACCGCGCCTTCGACGGCACCGGTGCCACCGCCGACGGGCACCGCGTGCAGCTCCTGGCCAACGTCGCCGACCCGTCCGCGGCCCGCGCCGCCGCCGAGGCGGGGGCCGAGGGCGTCGGGCTGTTCCGCACCGAGTTCTGCTTCCTCGGGCGCACCGAGGAGCCGACGGTGGCCGAGCAGGTCGAGGCGTACCGGTCGGTCCTCGCGGCGTTCCCCGGGCGGAAGGTCGTCGTGCGGACGCTCGACGCCGGCGCCGACAAGCCGCTGCCCTTCGTCACCGCGGCCGGCGAGCCGAACCCGGCGCTCGGCGTCCGGGGGCTGCGCACCGCCGTCCGGCACCCCGACGTGCTGGACCGGCAGCTGGAGGCGATCGCCGCCGCGGCCGCCGCCGAGCAAGCCGAGGTCTGGGTGATGGCGCCGATGGTCGCCACGCCCGACGAGGCCGAGGGGTTCGTCCGGCTGTGCGCGGCGCACGGGCTCGCTCAGGCGGGCGTGATGGTCGAGGTCCCCGCGGCCGCGCTCTGCGCCGGGCCGGTGCTGGCCCACGCCCGGTTCGCCAGCCTCGGCACGAACGACCTGACGCAGTACGCCATGGCCGCGGACCGAGAGCTCGCCGACCTGGCGACGCTGTCGACGCCGTGGCAGCCCGCGGTCCTGGCGCTGGTCGCGGCGACCTGCCGGGGCGGGGCGGAGCAGGACCGGCCCGTGGGCGTGTGCGGCGAGGCCGCGGCCGACCCGGCGCTGGCACCGGTGCTGGTCGGGCTCGGGGTGACCTCGCTGTCGATGACGCCGCGGGCGCTGGCGGACGTCGCCGCGGTGCTCGGGTCCGTCACGCTGGCCGACTGCCGCCGGGCGGCGGGGGTGGCGCTCGGGGCGCGGACGCCGGCCGAGGGCCGCGCGGCGGTCCGGGCGGCGCTGCCGGTCCTGGCCGAGCTGGGGCTCTAGACCCGGCCGCGCACGTCCCGGCACGGCACGGCCCGGCGCGGACAGCCCGGCACGGCACGGACGACGCGGCCCCGGCACGCCGTGCGTGCCGGGGCTGCGTCGGACGCGCTACGCGATCTCGGTCTGCCGCAGGAACGTCTCCAGCGCGTCGAGCGCGGTCTCGGCCTCGGGGCCGTCGGCCTCGGTGGCCAGCACCACGGTCTCGCCGGCGGCCGCGCCCAGGGTCATCACCCCGAGGATGCTCGCGGCCTGCACCGGGGCGGCATCACCCTTGCGGACGGTGACCGGGACCGGCTGCTTGCCGGCCTCCGCGACGAACAGGGCGGCGGGGCGGGCGTGCAGCCCCTCCGCGATGGCGACGACGACGGACCGTTCCATGGGCGCGACCTCCGGTGCGAGCGGGGTGTGCCCGGCGTTGGGCACGGACCGACTGTAACTGGTCTGGACCACCAGCGGAACGCTCACCGGTCCGGCGGGTCAGCCCGCGCGGACCTGGTCGACGCCCTTGTTGGCCAGCTGGTCCGCGCGCTCGTTCCCCGGGTCGCCCGCGTGGCCCTTGACCCAGTGCCAGCTGATCGCGTGCCGGGCCACCTCGGCGTCGAGCGCCTGCCACAGGTCCTGGTTCTTCACCGGCTTCTTGTCGGCGGTGCGCCAGCTGTTCCGCTTCCAGCCGGCGATCCACTTGGTGACCCCGTTCATCACGTACTGCGAGTCGATGTGCAGGTCGACGCGGCACTGCTGGTTCAGCGCGCGGAGCCCCTCGATGACCGCGGTCAGCTCCATGCGGTTGTTCGTGGTGGCGGGCTCCCCGCCGAACAGCTCGCGCTCGTGCCCGTTCGACCGCAGCAGCACGCCCCAGCCGCCCGGGCCCGGGTTGCCCTTGCAGGCGCCGTCCGTCCACATCTCGACGGCGGGCGGGGTCACGGGTGCGGCGGCCTCGGTGGTGCTCATGGTCGCCCACTGTAGGGGTGCGCCCGGCGTGAAAGGATCGGCCGGTGCCCGCCTCCCGCCAGACCCTCGCCGACCGGGTCCCGGCGGACCCCACCGACGCCGACGCCCTCTACGCCGCATTCCTCGACTGGGCCGCGGACCAGGGGCTGACCCTCTACCCGCACCAGGACGAGGCGCTGCTGGAGCTGGTCACCGGCTCGCACGTCATCCTGTCGACGCCCACGGGCTCCGGGAAGTCGCTGGTCGCGACCGCGGCGCACTTCGTCGCGCTGGCGCAGGGCCGCCGGACCTACTACACCGCGCCGCTCAAGGCCCTGGTCAGCGAGAAGTTCTTCGCGCTGGTCGAGGCGTTCGGCTCCGCCAACGTCGGCATGATGACCGGCGACTCCGCGGTGAACCCCGACGCGCCGATCATCTGCTGCACGGCCGAAATCCTCGCCAACGTCGCGCTGCGCCAGGGTCCCGGAGCGGACGTCGGCCAGGTCGTCATGGACGAGTTCCACTTCTACTCCGACCCGCAGCGCGGCTGGGCGTGGCAGGTGCCGCTGCTGGAGCTGCCGCGCGCGCAGTTCCTGCTGATGTCGGCGACCCTCGGCGACGTGTCGTTCTTCGCCGAGGACCTCGAGCGCCGCACGGACGTGCCGGTGTCGGTCGTCGCAGGGGCCGAGCGCCCGGTGCCGCTGTCCTTCACCTACGAGGTCGAGCCGCTGCACGAGCTGCTGGAGATGCTGGTGCAGACCGGCCGCTCCCCCGTGTACGTCGTGCACTTCACGCAGAAGGAGGCGGTCGAGCGCGCGCAGGCCCTGCTGTCGACGACTCTCGCCAGCCGGGAGCAGCGCGACGTGATCGCCGCCGAGCTCGGCGACTTCCGGTTCGGCCCCGGGTTCGGCAGGACGCTGTCCCGGCTGCTCCGGCACGGCGTCGGCGTGCACCACGCGGGCATGCTGCCCAAGTACCGCCGCGTGGTCGAGCGGCTGACCCAGAAGGGCCTGCTCCGCGTCGTCTGCGGCACCGACACCCTGGGCGTCGGCATCAACGTCCCGATCCGCACCGTGCTGCTCACCTCCCTGGTGAAGTACGACGGCACCCGGATGCGGCACCTGTCCGCCCGCGAGTTCCACCAGATCGCCGGGCGCGCCGGCCGCGCGGGCTACGACACCACCGGCGAGGTGCTGGTGCTCGCGCCCGAGCACGTGATCGAGAACCGCAAGGCCCTGGCCAAGGCCGGCGACGACCCGAAGAAGCTCAAGAAGATCGTCCGCAAGCAGGCGCCGCCCGGGATGGTCAACTGGACCGACAAGACGTTCGAGCGGCTGCGGGACGCCGAGCCCGAGCCGCTGACGTCCTCGTTCTCGGTGACGCACGCGATGGTGCTGAACGTCCTGGCGCGCCCCACGGGCGACCCGGTCGAGACCATGAAGCACCTGCTGCTCGACAACCACGAGCCCGAGGCGGCCCGCGGCCGGCTGATCCGGCAGGCGGTCGCGATCTACCGCTCGCTGCGCGCCGCGGGCGTGGTCGAGCGGGTCGTCCACGACGGCCCGGGCCCGGAGCGGCTGCGGCGCACGGTCCGGCTCACCGTCGACGTGCCGCCGACGTTCGCGCTCAACCAGGCGCTGTCCCCGTTCGCGTACGCCGCGCTCGACCTGCTGGACATCGAGGACCCGGGCTACGCGCACGACGTCGTCTCCGTCATCGAGGCCACGCTGGACGACCCGCGCCAGGTGCTCGCCGCGCAGCAGAACAAGGCCCGCGGCGAGGCGGTCGCCGCGATGAAGGCCGACGGCATCGAGTACGAGGAGCGGATGGCGCTCCTGGAGGACGTCACCTACCCGCGGCCGCTGGCCGAGCTGCTGGGCGCGTCGTTCCAGATCTACAAGCAGACCAACCCGTGGGTCGCCGACCACGAGCTGTCGCCCAAGTCGATCGTGCGCGAGATGCACGAGCACGCCGCGACGTTCGCGGAGTACGTGTCGAGCTACCAGCTGGACCGCACCGAGGGCGTGCTGCTCCGGTACCTCGCCGACGCGTTCCGCGCCCTGCGGCAGACCGTGCCCGACGACGCCCGCACCGAGGAGCTGCACGAGATCATCGAGTGGCTGGGCGACCTGGTCCGGCGCACCGACTCCAGCCTGCTCGACGAGTGGGAGCGGCTGGCGCACCCCGAGGACCTCGACGACGCCACCGTCACCGAGTCCCGGCCCGAGGACGACGCTCCCCCGCCGATCACCACGAGCACGCGGGTGTTCCGCGCTCTGGTGCGCGGGGCGCTGTTCCGCCGCGTCGACCTCGCCGCCCGCGAGGCGTACCCGGCGCTCGCCGCGCTGAAGGACCTCGACGCCGAGGACGAGCCGTGGACCGCCGACCGGTGGGCCGACGCCCTCGACCCGTTCTACGACGACCACGACGAGATCCTCACCGGCCCCGCGGCCCGCGGGCCGGCGCTGTTCCAGGTGGACCAGCGGCCGGCGGCGCACGGCGAGGCGGGCGCTCGCGGGGACCTGTGGTTCGTGCGGCAGCTGCTCGACGACCCCGCCGGCGACCACGACTGGCGCATCGACGCGCTGGTCGACCTGCCGGCCTCCGACGCCGCCGGCGAGGTCGTGCTGCGGGTGCTGGACGTCGGACCGCTCTGACCTGCGGGTTTTCTGACAGCCACGCCCGAATGAGGATAGCCATACCTGTGTTTCCGCAGGTCAGGGCAGCCTTTCCTGTGATGACACGGTCTCCGAACAGGCCTACCGTGGGTCACATGAACGCCCTGTCGACCGGCCTCCTGGACCACCACCGCACCGTCCTCCCGACGGGCGCGCGGTCCGCCGACCCGGACGCGGTCGACGAGCGCGGCCCCCAGCGCCGGGCCGTCGCGGTTCCCCCTACCGACGGCGGTCCGGCCTCGACGGGGACCCCTGCCTCGATGCCGACCGCCGAGCGCCTGAACTGGCTGCGCGCCGGGGTGCTCGGCGCGAACGACGGCATCGTCTCCGTGGCCGCGACCGTCGTCGGCGTGGCGGGTGCCGCGACGGGGACCGCCGCGATGGTGATCGCCGGCGTCGCCGCGCTGGTGGCCGGCGCGCTCTCGATGGCGGCCGGCGAGTACGTCTCGGTCAGCAGCCAGCGCGACGCCGAGCGGGTGCTCCGCGCGCACGGGCTCCGCGACGCCGAGGAGGGGCTGACCAACCCGTGGCACGCGGCGACCGCCTCGCTGGTGTCGTTCGTCGTCGGCGGTCTGGTGCCGCTGCTGGTCGTCCTGGCACCGTGGGGCTCGGGCCGCGTGGTGGCGACCTTCGCCGCGGTGGTGGTGGCGCTCGTCGTCACCGGCTCCTCGAGCGCCCGCCTCGGCGGTGCACCCGCAGGCCGCGCCGTGCTCCGGAACGTCGTCGGCGGCTCGCTCGCGATGACGATCACCTGGGGCGTCGGCGCGCTGGTGGGCCTCGCCCTCTGACGCCGGCCGGCACGCGGCGGCGCCGCCTCCGGCGCACCTCCGCCGGGCCGCCCGGTCCTAGAGTGACGGCGTGAGCAGGCCGAAGCAGTCGCCGTCCGGGACGCCCGCGCTCGTCGCGCTGGCCGCCGCCGGGGTCCCGCACACCGCGCACCCGTACGAGCACGACCCGGGCAGCACCGTCGGGTACGGCCTCGAGGCGGCCGAGGTGCTGGGCGTCGAGCCCGAGCGGGTCTTCAAGACCCTGATGGCGTCGGTCGACGGCGAGCTCACCGTGGCGGTCGTCCCGGTGACGGGCAAGCTCGACCTCAAGGCGCTCGCGCACGCGGTGGGCGGGAAGAAGGCCGCGATGGCGGACCCGGCGGCGGCCCAGCGTGCCACCGGCTACGTGGTCGGCGGCATCTCGCCGCTCGGGCAGCGGACCGCCCACCCGACCGTCGTCGACGAGACGGTGTGGCTGTTCGACACGGTGCTCGTGTCCGGCGGACGCCGCGGCCTCGACGTCGAGCTCGCCCCCGGGGACCTGGTCGACCTGACCTCGGCCACGGTCGCCGACATCGCCCGCCCCTGACAGCCGGCCCACGCCGGCCGTCAGAGGCGTTCCGACCCGTCAGCGGGCGCTGCGTGCCAGCGTGCGGACGCCGACCAGCAGACCCAGCGCCGCCGTCAGCACCGCCGCGACCACGCCCCACAGCACCGTGCTGCTCGCGAGGTCGCCCGCGAACAGCGCCCGCTCCGCGTCGACCACGTACCGCAGCGGGTTCACGTCGGCCGCGACCTGCATCCACCGCGGGCCCGACTCCAGCGGCAGCAGCATCCCCGACAGGATGAGCAGCGGGAACAGCAGGGTCTGCTGCACCGCCCAGAACATCCAGTCCTGCTTCCGCACGGCGATGGCCAGCGCGTACGACAGCGAGCCGATCCCGACGCCGAACACCGCGAGGAGCAGCAGCCCGAGCAGCGCGCCCGGCGGGCTGAACGTGAACCCGAACGGCAGCATCACCGCCACCACCACGACCGACTGCGCGACGATCGGCACCATCTCCTTCCAGGACCGGCCGACCAGCTGCGCGGACCGGGCGAGCGGGGTGACGAGCAGCCGCTCGTGCGCGCCGGTCTGCATCTCGAACAGCAGGTTCGCGCCGGTGGTGGAGGTGCCGAACAGCGTCGTCATCACGAGGATCCCGGGCACGAACCACGCCCAGACGTCCCCGCCCGGCAGCCCGTCCCCCCCCGACCCCGCCAGCAGCGGCCCGAACAGCCCGAGGAACACGACGGGCTGGATCAGGCCGAACACGACGGAGAACGGGTCGCGCAGGGTCGGCATCAGCTCGCGCGTCATCACGAGCCAGGCGTCGCCCCACCAGGAGCGCGCGGCCTCGCGGGCCGGGAGCGTCTCGGTCACGGGTGCGGTCGTCGTCGCGGTCATGCCGCCACCTCCACGGGGTCGGCCGGCCGTGCTGCGCCCTCGTCGCGCAGGCTGCGGCCGGTGAGGGTCAGGAAGACGTCGTCGAGCGTGGGCTGCAGCCCCTCGGCCCGCGCCACCCGGATGCCGCGGCGCACTGCCTCCGCCAGCACGTCGGGCAGGGCGGTCGGCGCGTCGGCGACCCGGGCGCGGACGGCCGCACCCTCGACCTCCAGGTCCCGCGCACCTCCCGCCCGCGCGACGACCTCGGCCAGCGCCGGGGCGTCGGTCGGGTCCGCGACGGCCAGCACCAGGCGGTCGCCGGCCAGCGTGTGCTTGAGCGCGGCCGCGGTGTCGTCGGCGATGACCTGCCCGTCGTCGACCACCACGACCCGCTCGGCCATGGAGTCGGCCTCGTCCAGGTAGTGCGTCGTGAGCACGACGGTCATGTCGTGCTGCGCGCGCAGCCGCAGGATGTGCTCCCACAGGTTGGCGCGGTTGTGCGGGTCGAGGCCGGTAGACGGCTCGTCGAGGAACAGCAGCCGCGGCGCGTGCACGAGGCCGAGCGCCACGTCGAGCCGCCGCCGCTGCCCGCCGGACAGGTCGGACACCTTCCTCCGGGCCAGCGGCTCCAGCTCGAGCTGCGCCATGAGCTCGCCGGCCCGGCGCCGGGCGTCGCGCCGGTCGAGCCCGTACACGACGCCCTGCACGACCAGCTCGTCGAGCGCCCGCTGGGCGTGGCCCGCACCGTTGCCCTGCCCGACGTAGCCGATGCGGCGCCGGACGGTCCCCGGCTCCCGCGTGATGTCCGCCCCGGCCACGGTCGCGGTGCCCGCGGTGGGCGCGATGAGCGTGGTCAGCATCCGGATCGTGGTGGTCTTGCCGGCGCCGTTCGGGCCGAGCACGGCCACGAGCTCGCCGGGCGCGATGTCCAGGTCGATGCCGCGCACGGCGTGCACGGTCTCGCCCTTGCCCCCGCTGAAGTCCTTGGTCAGTCCGCTGGTGTGGATCACCGCAGCACTCCCCTCCGTCGTCGAGAGCACGACTCTCCTCGCGGTAGCGGTCAGATCCTGTCCGCTACCCGGAGCACACTGGAGACATGTCGGACCTCCTGGACGCCGGGCCCGCGACGCCGTCGTCGCGGCTGCTGTCCCTGCTCTCGCTGCTGCAGACCCGCCGCGACTGGCCGGGCGAGGTGCTCGCCGGCCGGCTCGGGGTCAGCCCCCGCACGGTGCGCCGGGACGTCGACCGGCTGCGCGCGCTGGGCTACCCGGTGCACGCGACGAAGGGGCCGGACGGCGGGTACCGGCTGGCGGCCGGCAGCGCCATGCCGCCGCTGATGCTCGACGACGAGCAGGTGGTGGCCCTGACCGTGGCGCTGCAGACCGCGACCACCGGCGTCGACGGGCTGGACGAGGCCGCGGCCCGCGCGCTCGCGACGCTGCGGCAGGTGCTGCCCGCCCGGCTGCGCGCCCGGGTCGACGGCCTGGAGGTGACGGCCGTGCGCCGGCCCGAGGCGCTGGCCGAGGAGCGGGTGGACACCGAGCGGCTGGTGGCGATCGGCACGGCCGTCCGGGCGCGGGAGGTGCTGCGGTTCGACTACCAGGGCACCTCCGGCGCAGCGCCCCGGCGGGCCGAGCCGCACCACCTCGTCCTCCGCGGGAGCCGCTGGTACCTGGTCGCCTGGGACCTCGACCGCGCCGACTGGCGCACCTTCCGCGTCGACCGGCTGCACCCCCGGACGCCGACCGGCCCGCGGTTCGAGCGCCGCGAGCTGCCGGATCCCGACGTGGCAACCTATCTGCAGCGGCAGTTCGCGGGGGTGGCCCACCCCTGCCGCGGCGAGGCGGTGCTCGACGCGCCCGCGTCCGTCGTCGCGCGGTGGTCGGGCCCGACCGACGTGGTGGAGCCGCTCGACGCGGACCGGTCGCGGCTGGTCGCCGGGTCGTGGTCCTGGGGCGGGCTCGCCGCGCGGCTCGGCATGTTCGACGTGCCGATGGCCGTCGTCGGACCGCCCGAGCTCCGCGCCGCCGCCCGGGAGCTCGCCGGCCGGTACGCCGCTGCGGCCGACGGCGGTCCGCGGCCGGGCACCGATTAGGGTCGGGACCATGACGACGGGGGCGACCGAGGTGGCGGAGCGGCTCGCGCGCGTGCGGGCGCGGATCGCCGCCGCGGAGCAGGCCGCGGGCCGCGCGCCGGGCTCGGTCCGCCTGCTGCTCGCCACCAAGACGACGGACGCCGCGACCGTGCGGGCCGCCCTGCTGGCCGACATCGCCGGCACCGCGACGACCGCGGGCGCCGCGCGCCGCGTGCTGGTCGGCGAGAACCGGGTCCAGGAGCTCGTGGCCAAGGCCCCGGACCTGGTGGACCTCGCACCCGAGCTGCACGTGATCGGGCCGCTGCAGTCCAACAAGGTCAACGCCGCGCTGCGCTGGGCGACCTGCGTGCAGAGCGTCGACTCCCCCGCCCTGGCGGAGCGGCTCGCCCGCCGGTGCGCCGACACCGACCGCACGCTCGACGTGCTGGTCCAGGTCAACGTGTCGGGCGAGCCGACCAAGAGCGGCGCCGCCCCGCAGGACGCGCTCGACGTCGTGCGGGCGGTCGCCGGCCAGGACCGGCTGCGGCTGCGCGGGTTCATGACCGTCGGCGCGAACACCGCCGACGAGCGCGCCGTCCGCGCCGGCTACGCGCTGCTGCGCGACCTGCGGGACAAGGTCACCGGCTCCGGCGACCCCGGCACGGCCGACGCCACCGAGCTGTCGATGGGGATGAGCCGCGACCTCGAGGCAGCCGTCGCGGAGGGCGCGACGATCGTGCGGATCGGCACGGCGGTGTTCGGCGCCCGGCGGGCCGCGCCTGCCTCGCCCGGCACCGCGGGCACCCCCGGCGCCGCCGCGTGACCGGCGACCGGCGGTTCCCCCGGCAGGTCTACGCGCGCGGGACCGAGCCCGACGGCCGGTTCTCGCTGGCCAACGAGCGCACCTTCCTGGCGTGGGTCCGCACCGCCCTGGCCCTGCTCGCCGGCGGCGTGGCGCTCGAGGCGCTGGACCTGCCCGTCGAGCCGCACCTGCGGCTTGCGGCGTCGCTCGTGCTGCTGGTGCTCGGCATCGTGGCACCGGTGCAGGCGTGGTTCGGCTGGGCGCGCGCCGAGCGGGCGATCCGCGAGCGCCGGCCGCTGCCCGCCCCGGCGCTCGGCGGGCCGCTGGCCCTCGGCGTCGCCCTGGCCGGGGCCCTGGTCCTGGTCGGGCTGCTGGTGCGGTGACGGCCGGGGACGTCCCGCCGGGGGCGCAGCCCGAGCGCACGGCGCTGGCGTGGCGGCGGACCGCGCTGGCGCTGGCGGCGGGCGCGCTGGTCGCCGGGCGGGTGCTCGAGCCGTGGCTGGGGCCGGCGGTCTGGGTGCCGGTCGTCGCCGCCGTGCTCGCGGCGGCGGCCCTGGGCCGCGCGGCCGGGCGCCGGGCCGCGCAGTGGTCCGCCGCGCTCGACGCGCCCCCTGGACGCACCCCCGGCGGCGGGCTGCTCGCCGCGACCGCCACCGGCGCGGTCCTGCTCGGCGCGGCGGCGCTGGTCGTCGTGCTGCGGCTCGCGGCCGCGGGTTGAGGGCTACCGCCCGTAGGCCGCGAACGGCCGGTCCGTCGGCACGATCTCCTTGCCCAGGGGCAGCAGCGAGACCGGGATCATCTTGAGGTTGGCGATCGCCAGCGGGATGCCGACGATCGTGATGGCCTGGGCCAGCGCCGTCGTCAGGTGCCCGATGGCGAGCCACCACCCCGCGACCAGCAACCAGACCACGTTGCCGATCGCCGACATGGCCCCGGCGCGCGGGTGGTCGACGATCGTCCGGCCGAACGGCCACAGCGCGTAGCTGGCCATCCGGAACGACGCGATGCCGAACGGGATGGTCACGATCAGCACGCAGCAGATGATCCCCGCCAGCACGTAGCCGAGCGCGAGCCAGATGCCGCCGAACAGCAGCCAGATGATGTTGAGGAGCGCCTTCACGCCGCCCAGCCTGTCAGGCCGGGGTGCCGCGCGACATCCGGGACACCACCCACCCGACCCTGGTCACGGCACCCGCGCGGTCCACTCCGGGTTGCCGAACTTCTCCGCGACGAGCTCCTCCGCGCGCGCGAGCTCCTCCGGTCGCAGCGCGCCGTCGACCGTCGTGTACCGCGAACGGAAGTGCGCGATGAACGCGTCGATGACGGCCTCGCGCGCCATGCCCGTCTGCGAGCGCACCGGGTCGACGCGCTTGTTCGCGCTGGTGGTGCCCTTGTCGGACAGCTTCTCGCGCCCGATGCGCAGCACCTCGAGCATCCTGTCCGCGTCGATGTCGTAGGCCATCGTCATGTGGTGCAGCACGGCGCCGCCCGCCAGCCGCTTCTGCGCCGAGCCCGCGATCTTGCCGGCCGGGGACGCGAGGTCGTTCAGCCCGGCGAACGTCGCCGTGACGCCGACGTCGGCGAGGGCGCCGATCACCCAGTCGTCGAGGAACCGGTACGACTGCTCGAACGACAGGCCGTCGACCAGCGACGCCGGCACCACCAGCGAGAACGTGATGCAGTTGCCGGCCTCCATGAACATGGCGCCGCCCCCGGAGATCCGCCGCACCACGGTCACGTCGTGCTTCGCGGCGCCCTCGGGGTCGACCTCGTTGCGCAGCGACTGGAACGAGCCGATGAACACGGCACGTTCGGTCCACTCCCAGAACCGCAGCGTCGGCCCGCGCCGGCCGGCGGCGAGCTCCTCCGTGAGCACCTGGTCGAGCGCGCCCAGCACGGCGGGCGGCAGCGGCCCGGGGTGGATCAGCTCGAAGGTGTGGTCCTGCCAGCTCGTCGCGTGCCCGAGCGCGCGGCGCACGGCGATGGCCACGGACTCCGCGCTGAACCCCACCATCTGCACCGGGACGTCGAACCGGCCGTCGGCCTCGGCACGGCGCAGGCCGGCCTCGACCGCCTCGGTCAGGTCCGCGACGCGCGCGTCGGCGGGCCGGCCCCGCAGGGACTCGTCGATGACCGCGAGCGCCTCGTCCGGCTCGAGGAAGAAGTCGCCGCTGACGCTCACCTCCGCGAGCGCGCCGTCGACCACCTCCACGTCCGCTGCCACGAGCTTGCCGCCGGGGACCTTGTACTCACCACGCACGACCCCGATCCTAGGCCGCTCCGGACCCCCGATCCGGGCCTTCCGCCGGCCGAGGGTGCAGAAGGACAGCGGATCCGGGCGGGATCCCCGGTGGTTCCTGCCACCTCGGTACCTGGGCCGGGCCGGGCGGCTCAGGGGGCGAGCGACTGGAGGGCCCGCTGCGCGCTCGCCCGCGCGACCTCGGCCAGCACGTCCGGGTCCGCGGGGTCGGCCGCCGGGTCGACGCCCGACGCCGTGGTCGTCACCAGCGCGTCGCCCGCGAGCACCGTGACCTCGATCTCGGGGCTGGTCGCGCCCTCGGCCGTCAGCGTCAGCCGCCGGACGACGCTCGGGACGACGCCGCGGTCGGTCTCCGGCGGGTCACCCGTCCACGCACCGCCGTCGACCCCGGGGTTGTGCTGCTCGTAGGTGTCGCACTGCTCGAGGGTGCGCACCAGCACCTCGAACGCCGCCGATGCCGCCGCGTCGTCGGGCAGCACCATGACCGACTGGATCACCGTGACCGCCTCGTCGCTGGCGAACCGGCGCAGGAACGTCTCGGGCTCCTCCTCGACGATCGTCACGGCGGGGGTGCAGCCGGGCGGGTCGACGGCCGAGCCCTGCGGCAGCCCCCAGACCGCCTCCTCGGCGTCGGCGAGGCTCAGCCCGGCGGCGTCCGGCACCGCCTGGGCCAGCTCGGCGTCGGTGAGGAACAGGGTGGCCGCGGTGCCGGCGTCGAAGCCGGCGGCACCCGCGGCCGGGGCCGGGGTCGCGGGCTCCGTCGTGGCGGTCGCGGAGCCGGTCGAGCTCGGCGTGCCCGCCGGGTCACCGGTCGCGCGCGGCTCCGCCCAGGGGCGCCACGCCAGCAGGACGCCGACGACCAGCGCCACGACGAGCACCAGGAGCCACGGCCAGGCGCGCGCCCGGCCCGGCGACTCGTCCCGGGACGTGGGCTCGGTCATCGCCTCGCTCCCCTCACCGGCGGCCCTCCCGCGTCACGCTACGGCCCGGTCCCGTCCTGCGCGACAGGTCGGGCGCCGGCCCGCGACGCCCGGACCAGGCGCGTCACCTGCTCCGCCGTGCGCGCCAGGCCCGCGGCGGTCACGGCCGGGTCCATCGCCTCGGCGAGCGGGCGCGGCCGGTCGTGCACCGTCAGGACGGCGTCGAACGTGCGGCCGTCGTCCGCGCCCGGCTCGACCGTGCCGGCGAGCGCCACGACCACGGCACCCGCGTCCCGGCCCAGCCACGCGACCCCGGCCGGGCCCTTGCCGCGTGCGGTCTGGGCGTCCACCCGGCCCTCGCCCGTCAGCACGAGGTCGGCCCCCACGACCGCCTCGGGGAGTCCGACGGCTGCGGCGACGTACCCGAACCCCGGCTCCCGGCGCGCGCCGAGCGCGAGCAGCGCGGCACCGAGCCCGCCCGCCGCCCCGGCGCCCGGCAGGTCCGCGACGGGCCGGCCGAGCGCCGCGAGCGCCGCACCCCACGTCCGGAGCCGGTCGTCGAGGTGCTCCACCTGCTCGGGCGTCGCGCCCTTCTGCGGCGCGAAGACGTGCGCCGCACCGTCCGGCCCGTGCAGCGGGCTGTCGACGTCGGTCAGCACGACCAGCTCGACCCCGCCCACGTCCGGCAGGGCGTCCAGGGTGCCGAAGCGCCAGAGGGGGTTGCCGCCGGACGCCGTGAGGGGCGCCCCGGTGTCGTCCCGTGCCCGTGCGCCCAGGGCCAGCAGCAGCCCGAGCCCGCCGTCGGTGCAGGCGGTCCCGCCGAGGGCGACGACGACCCGCCGGGCCCCGCCGTCGAGCGCGTGCCGCACGAGGAGGCCCAGCCCGGCGGACCCGGCGCGCGGCGGCAGGCCCGCGTCCACGTCCACCAGGGTCAGCCCGACGCACGACGCAGCCTCCACGACCGCGGTCGCGCCGTCGTCCAGCCCGTCGTCCGGCCCGTCGTCCAGCCCGTCGTCCAGCCCGTCGTCCAGCACCGCGTACGCGGCCTCCACCGGACGGCCGGTCGCGTCGACGACGGCGGCCACGACCCGGCGTCCCCGGCGCCCGGCGAGCAGCGCGTCGGCCGTGCCCTCGCCGCCGTCGGCCACCGGGAGCACGCGGACGTGGGCGGACGGGTCGGCCGCCAGGACACCGGCACGCGCCGCCTCGCCCGCCTCCGTGCTGGTGAGGCAGCCCTTGAAGGCGTCGAGCGCGACGACGACCTGCACGGCCCCGGCCCGCCGAGGAGGGGCGTCCCGCACGCCGAGCACCGTCAGCGCGGCGCCACGCCGCGGTTCCGCAGGCCCCAGATCGCCGAGTCCGTCAGCGCCTCCCACGACGCCTCGATCAGGTTCGGCCCCACGCCCACGGTGCTCCACGCGGTCTGCCCGTCGGTGGTCTCGATGAGCACGCGGGTCACCGCGTCCGTCCCGTGCATCGCGTCCAGGATGCGCACCTTGAAGTCGATCAGCTCGAACTCGGCGAGCTCCGGGTACACCCGCTGCAGCGCGAGGCGCAGCGCGTGGTCGAGGGCGTTGACCGGGCCGTTCCCCTCGCCGGTGGCGACGATCCGCTCGCCGCCCGCGTGCAGCTTCACCGTGGCCTCGGCGGTCGCCGGGGTCCCGCGCGAGCCGGCCCGCTCGACGATGGCCCGCCAGCTCTCCACCCGGAAGTACGCGGGGCGGCGGCCGTCGACCTCCTCGGCGAGCAGCAGCTCGAACGACGCGTCGGCCGCGTCGTACGTGTAGCCCTGGGCCTCGGCGTCCTTGATCCGGTTGGTCACCCGGGTGAGCACCTCGTCCTGGCCCGCCAGGTCGAACCCGAGCTCGCGGCCCTTGAGCTCGATCGACGCCCGCCCGGCCATCTCCGAGACGAGCATCCGCATCCCGTTGCCCACGGCCTGCGGATCGATGTGCTGGTAGAGGTCGGGGTCCACCCGGATCGCGGACGCGTGCAGGCCGGCCTTGTGCGCGAACGCGCTCACACCGACGTAGGGCTGCCGGGCGAACGGCGCGATGTTCGTGATCTCGCTGATCTGGTGCGCGATGCGGGTCATCCCGGCCAGCCCGCCGGAGCCGTCCGCGGGCGGGACCAGCACGCTGCGTCCCGTCTTGAGCTCGAGGTTGGCGACGACCGCCAGCAGGTCGGCGTTGCCCGTGCGCTCGCCGTACCCGTTCACCGTGCCCTGCACGTGCACCGCGCCGGCCTCGACCGCGGCCAGCGAGTTGGCGACCGCGCAGCCGGAGTCGTTGTGCGCGTGCACGCCCAGGCGCGTCAGCCGGTCGGCCGTGCCGAGCGCCGCGCGCAGCTGCCCGACGACCTCCCCGACCTGGGCCGGCAGCAGGCCGCCGTTGGTGTCGCACAGCACCACGGTCTCGGCACCCGCCTCGACCGCGGCGAGCACGACGTCCCGCGCGTAGGCCGCGTCGTACCGGAAGCCGTCGAAGAAGTGCTCCGCGTCCACGACCACCCGGCGCCCCTCGTCGACCAGCAGGCGCACGGAGTCGGCGACCATGGCCAGGTTCTCGGCGCCGGTCGTGCGCAGGGCGCGCTCGACGTGCCGCGAGTCGCTCTTGGCGACCAGCGTCACGACCGGCGCCTCGGAGTCGAGCAGCGCGCGCAGCTGCGGGTCGTCCCACGCGCGCACGCCGGGCTTGCGCGTCGCGCCGAACGCCGCGAGCACCGCGTGCCGCAGGTCGAGCTCCTTGGCCGCCCGCGCGAAGAACTCGGTGTCCTTCGGGATCGCGCCGGGCCAGCCGCCCTCGATGTAGCCGACGCCGAGCTCGTCCAGCAGCGGGGCGATGGCGAGCTTGTCGGCGACCGACAGGTTCATGCCCTCCTGCTGGGCGCCGTCGCGCAGCGTGGTGTCGTAGACGTCGAACGCCGCCGGGCCGCCGTCGGCGGCGGGGTGCGCCGCGCCGCCGAGCGGCAGCGTGCGGGGGGTGTGCGCGTCGTGGGGCTGGCTGGTCACGGGTCGGGCTTCTCTCGGCGAGGGGACGGTGCGAGGTGCCGGGGCCGCCGGGGTCGGCGGGCTGGTCGAGCAACAAAAAGACCCCCCGGGTTCGGGAGGTCGGCGCGTCCGCGGTGGTGGGCGGACGCGCTAGGCGATGACGATCGGTCGCAGGTCGGACACAGCCCCATGGTGACACACGCCACCCCCGCCGTCAGCCCCGCCCACCCCCTGGGACGCGGGCCGCGGCGCCGCGGCCCCGGCGCCGCGGCCCCGGCGCCGCGGCTCCGGCGCCGCGGCTCCGAGGTCGAGGGGTTGCGGCGAGGTCGAGGGGTCGAGCCCCTCCGACGACGACAACCCCTCGACCTCGCGCCACGCGCGGAGCGCGACCGGTCAGACCAGGCGGTGCATCCAGCCGTGGGTGTCGGGGGTGCGGCCGTACTGGATGTCCGTGAGGCGGGTGCGGATGCTCTGCATCACCGGGCCGGCCGTGCCGTCGCCGACGGTGTCGTCGAAGTCCGTGCCCGCGAGCCGGCCGATCGGCGTGACGACCGCGGCGGTGCCGCAGGCGAACACCTCGGCGACGCTGCCGTCGCGCAGGCCGGCGAGCAGCTCCGCCAGCGGGATGTCGCGCTCCTGGATCTCCCGGCCGTCCTCGGCGAGCAGCTGCAGGATCGACGAGCGCGTGACGCCCTCGAGGATCGAGCCGGTGAGCCGCGGCGTGGACACCGAGCCGTCGGCGCCGACGACGAACACGTTCATCCCGCCGAGCTCCTCGATCAGGGTGCCGGTGGCGGCGTCGAGGAAGCACACCTGCTCGCAGCCCCGGGCGTACGCCTCCTGCTGCGGCAGCAGGCTGGCGGCGTAGTTGCCGCCGCACTTGGCCGCGCCGGTGCCGCCCGCCGCGGCGCGCGCGTAGTCCTCGGACACCCAGATGGACACCGGCTGCACGCCGCCGGCGAAGTACGACCCGACGGGCGAGGCGATGACGAGGTACTCGGCCTGCATGCTCGGCCGCACGCCGAGGAACGCCTCGGACGCGTACATGAACGGCCGCAGGTAGAGGCTGGTCTCCTCCCCCGACGGCACCCACGCCTCGTCGGTGCGCACGAGCGCGGTGACGGACGCGAGGAAGTCCTCGGTCGACAGCTCGGGCAGGGCGAGCCGGCGGGCGGAGCGCTGCAGCCGCTCGGCGTTCGCGGTCGGCCGGAACGTCCAGACGGAGCCGTCCTCGTGGCGGTACGCCTTGAGGCCCTCGAAGATCTCCTGGGCGTAGTGCAGCACCGCGGTCGCCGGGTCCAGGAGCAGCGGGCCGTACTTCTCGACCCGGCGGTCGTGCCAGCCGAGACCCTGCGTCCACGAGACGCGGGCCATGTGGTCGGTGAAGACGGTGCCGAACTTCGGCGTGGCGAGCAGCGACTCCCGCTCGGCGTCGGGCCGCGGGCTGTCGGAGAGGCGCACCTCGAAGGAGGCGCTGAGGTCGGTCGTGTCGGAGATGCTCATCGGTCTGCGGCCTTTCACCAGGAGTCTGGACTGACGGTACCTGGGGCGACGACCGGATGGGACGACGCAGCCCCCCGTCCGCGGGTGCGGCGAGGGGCGGCGCGAGGGTGCTCAGCCGGCGATGCGCGCGGCGAGGTCCTTGCCCACCTCGGCCGTCGACCGTACTCGGCCGCCGCGCTCGGCGACGTCGGCCGCGACGGCGGCCTCGACGCGGGCGGCGGCGTCGCGCTCGCCCAGGTGCTCGAGGAGCAGGGCGACGGACAGCACCGTCGCGGTGGGGTCGGCCTTGTCCTGCCCGGCGATGTCGGGGGCCGAGCCGTGCACCGGCTCGAACATGCTGGGGGTGGTGCGGTCCGGGTTGATGTTCGCGGACGCGGCCAGGCCGATGCCGCCGACGATCGCGCCGGCGAGGTCGGTGAGGATGTCGCCGAACAGGTTGTCCGTGACGATCACGTCGAACCGGGCCGGGTCGGTCACCAGGAAGATCGTGGCGGCGTCCACGTGCAGGTAGTCGACGGTGACGTCCGGGAACTCGGCGTTGACGGCCTCGACCGTGCGGCGCCACAGGTGGCCCGCGTGCACGAGGACGTTGTGCTTGTGCACCAGCGTCAGCTTCTTGCGCGGGCGGGCCGCGGCGCGGGCGAAGGCGTCCCGGACCACGCGCTCGACGCCGAACGCGGTGTTCACGCTGACCTCGTTGGCGATCTCGTGCGGCGTGCCGACGCGGATCGCGCCGCCGTTGCCGACGTACGGGCCCTCGGTGCCCTCGCGGACGACCACGAAGTCGACCTCGCCCGGGTCCGCGAGCGGCGACACGACGCCCGGGTACAACTTGGAGGGGCGCAGGTTCACGTAGTGGTCCAGGGCGAACCGGAGCTTCAGCAGCAGCCCGCGCTCGAGCACCCCGGACGGGACCGTCGGGTCGCCGATCGCGCCGAGCAGGATCGCGTCGTGCGTGCGGATCGCCGCGAGGTCGGTGTCGGTCAGCGTCTCGCCGGTGGCGTGCCAGCGGCGCGCGCCCAGGTCGTAGTCGGTCGTGGTGACCGTGGTCCCGGTTCCGGAGAGGGCCGCGTCGAGCGCGAGCAGGCCCTGCTCCACGACCTCGGTGCCGATGCCGTCACCCGCGACGACCGCCAGGTTGATCTGCTGCGCCATGCTCGCCACCCTACTGAGCCGTCTTACGAACCGGGACGCCCGTCTCAGGACTCGGACGGGCTGCGGTCCGAGGGCCGCGGGTACAGCAGTTCGAACCGCTCGGTCACCACGGGCATGTCCGGCGCGAAGGCGGCGCCCAGCGGCTCCAGCACGCGGCGCCAGTACCGCTCGTGCTCCGTGCGCCACGACGCGAGCGTCCGGTCGTCCTCCCCCTCGGCCGCGGCGAACTCCTCGTCGACCTGGTCGAACGGGACGGTCTCGACGCGGGTGGTCCGGATCAGCGCACCAGGCCGGCCGGCACCGTCCGTGACGATCGACAGCTCGCCCCGCACCGGCAGCGACTCGCCGCCCAGCTCGAACTCCGCGAGCGCGGTCGAGGTGCCCGTCTTCACGCCGTCGAGCACGAGGCCGAGCAGCTGGTCCGCCAGCGCCGGGTCGTCCCCGAACGACCACGAGGGCGGCACCATCGACCCGGACACCCCCGGACCCAGCACGGAGGCGAACCGGACCACGCCGGCCCGCACCCGGGCCACCTCCCAGAACGCGAGGATCTCGTCGGCGTGCGCGTCGGGCGTGGCGGCGTCGGTCATGCGACCCATCCTGCCGTGGAAGCACGAAGTGGAGAGTCCTGCCCGACACGCGCGGCGTGTCCGGGCAGGACTCTCCACTTCGTGGAGCGGGGAGGGTCAGCGCGCGGCGGAGCCCTCGACGTAGTCCGTGTCGGACGGCTTCACCCAGGCGAACAGCTTGCGCAGCTCGCGGCCCACGGGCTCGATCGGGTGGTTCTGGCCCTTCTCGCGCAGCTCCTTGAACTCCGGGGCGCCGGCGTCCTGGTCGGTGATGAACCGCTCCGCGAACGCGCCCGACTGGATGTCGGCGAGGACGGCCTGCATGTTGGCCTTCACGTCGGGGGTGATGACGCGGGGGCCGGACACGTAGTCGCCGTACTCGGCGGTGTCGGAGACGGACCAGCGCTGCTTGGTGATGCCGCCCTCGAAGATGAGGTCGACGATCAGCTTGAGCTCGTGCAGCACCTCGAAGTAGGCGACCTCGGGCTGGTAGCCCGCCTCGGTCAGCGTCTCGAAGCCGTACTGGATCAGCTGGGACACGCCACCGCAGAGGACGGCCTGCTCGCCGAACAGGTCGGTCTCGGTCTCCTCGGTGAACGTGGTCTTGATGCCGGCCGCGCGCAGGCCGCCGATGCCCTTGGCGTAGGACAGCGCGAGGTCCCAGGCGGCGCCCGACGCGTCCTGCTCGACGGCGACGATCACCGGCACGCCGCGCCCGTCGACGTACTCGCGGCGCACGAGGTGGCCCGGGCCCTTGGGGGCGACCATGACGATGTCGTGGCCGGCCTCGGGCTTGATGTAGCCGAACCGGATGTTGAAGCCGTGGCCGAAGACCAGCGCCGCGCCCTCGCGGAGGTTCGGGGCGATCTCGTCGCGGTAGATGTGCCGCTGGACCTGGTCCGGCGCGAGGACGACGACCACGTCGGCGCCCTTGACGGCCTCGGCGACCGTGGCGACCGCGAGGCCCTCGTTCTCGGCCTTGGCCCGCGAGGCGGAGCCCTCGCGCAGGCCGACGGTGACGTCGACGCCGGAGTCGCGCAGGTTCAGCGCGTGCGCGTGCCCCTGGCTGCCGTACCCGATGACGGCGACCTTCTTGCTCTGGATGACCGACAGGTCGGCGTCGTCGTCGTAGAACAGCTCAGCCACGATGGAATCTCCTTGATAGGGGTGACAGGTCGTGCGGGAGTGGGTGGGTCAGGCCGACCGGCTGACGCGCTCGAGCGCCCGGTCGGTGATGGAGCGGGAGCCGCGGCCGATGGCCACGGTGCCGGACTGGACGATCTCGCGGACGCCGAACGGCTCGAGCGCCGCGAGCAGCGCCGCGAGCTTGCCCGGGCTGCCGGTGGCCTCGATGGTCACGGTGTCCGGCACCACGTCGACGACGTGGGCGCGGAACAGCTCGACGACCTCGAGCACCTGCGTGCGGGTGGTGCCCTCGGCGCGGACCTTGACCAGCAGCAGCTCGCGCTGCACCGAGGCGGCGTCCTCGAGCTCGACGATCTTCAGCACGTTGATCAGCTTGTTGAGCTGCTTGGTGACCTGCTCGAGCGGCAGCTGGTCGACGTCGACGACCACCGTGATGCGCGAGATCTCCTCGTGCTCGGTCGGGCCGACGGCCAGGGAGTGGATGTTGAACGACCGGCGGGCGAACAGGCCGGCGACGCGCGTGAGGACGCCGGGCTTGTTCTCGACCAGGACGGAGAGGGTGTGACGGCTCATCGGGGTGCTCCTCAGTCCTCGCGGTCCCACGCCGGGCTGATGCCCCGGGCGTACTGGATGTCGTCGTTCGGCACGCCGGCGGCGACCATCGGCCAGACCATCGAGTCGCGCGACACCGTGAAGTCCACGACCACCGGCTGGTCGTCGATCTCCATCGCGCGCTTGATCGTGGCGTCCACGTCGGCGAGCGTCTCGCAGCGCAGGCCGACGGCCCCGTAGGAGTCCGCCAGCTTCACGAAGTCCGGGATCCGCCGCGTGCCGTGGCCGGTGTGCAGGTCGGTGTTCGAGTACCGGGACTCGTAGAACAGCGTCTGCCACTGCCGGACCATGCCCAGCGAGGAGTTGTTGATCACCGCGACCTTGATCGGGATCTCGTTGATCGTGCAGGTGGCGAGCTCCTGGTTGGTCATCTGGAAGCAGCCGTCGCCGTCGATCGCCCACACGGTGCGGTCCGGCTCCCCGACCTTCGCGCCCATCGCCGCGGGCACGGAGAAGCCCATGGTGCCGAGACCGCCGGAGTTCAGCCAGGAGTTGGGGCGCTGGTACTTGATGAACTGGGCGGCCCACATCTGGTGCTGGCCCACGCCGGCCACGAAGATCGACTCCGGGCCGGAGATGTCGCCGATCCGGGAGATGACGTGCTGCGGGGCCAGGTGGCCGTCGGTCGGCTCGTCGAAGCCCAGCGGGAAGGTCTCGCGCCACGAGTCGATCTGGCGCCACCAGGCCTCGAGGTCCGGCTTGCCGTGCTGCGTCTGCTCGCGGGCGAGCTCGGGCAGCAGGTCCGTGATGACCTCGCGCAGGTCGCCGACGATCGGGACGTCCGCCGCGCGGTTCTTGCCGATCTCGGCCGGGTCGATGTCGGCGTGCACGATCGTGGCGTTCGGGGCGAACGACGACAGCTTGCCGGTGACCCGGTCGTCGAACCGGGCGCCGAGGGCGACGACCAGGTCGGCCTTCTGCAGCGCGGCCACCGCGGGCACCGTGCCGTGCATGCCGGGCATGCCCAGGTGCTGCGGGTGGGTGTCGGGCAGGGCGCCGCGGGCCATCAGCGTGGTGACCACCGCGGCGCCGGAGGCGTCGACCAGGCGGCGGAGCTCGGCGGACGCGCCGGAGCGGATCACGCCGCCGCCGACCATGAGCACCGGGCGGCGCGCGGTCGCCAGCAGGCGCGCGGCCTCCCGGATCTGCTTGCCGTGCGGCTTGGTCACCGGGTGGTAGCCCGGCAGGTCCAGCTGCTGCGGCCACGTGAAGGTCGTGTCGGTCTGCATCGCCGACTTCGCGATGTCCACGAGCACCGGGCCCGGCCGGCCGGTCGACGCGATGTGGAACGCCTCGGCGATGGTCCGCGGGATGTCGGCGGGGTCGGTGACCAGGTAGTTGTGCTTGGTGATCGGCAGCGTGATGCCGACGATGTCGGCCTCCTGGAACGCGTCCGTGCCGATCAGCGAGGCGCCGACCTGGCCGGTGATGGCGACCAGCGGGATCGAGTCCATGTTCGCGTCGGCGATCGGCGTGACCAGGTTGGTCGCGCCGGGCCCGGACGTCGCCATGCAGACGCCGACCTTGCCCGTGGCCTGGGCGTAGCCCGTCGCCGCGTGGCCGCCGCCCTGTTCGTGCCGCACGAGGATGTGCCGCAGGCGGGTGGAGTCCATCAGCGGGTCGTAGGTCGGGAGGATCGCACCGCCGGGGATGCCGAAGACGACCTCGGCGCCGGCCTCCTCGAGCGAGCGGACGATCGACTTGGCGCCGGTCACCTGCTCGGTGACGACGGGACGCGGCTGCGCGGACGCCGCGGCGCCCGTGGGCTCGGCCGCGAGGCGGGCGGCGGGCTCGCGCTGCTCGGGCCGGCGGGGCGGTGCCGGGTGGGGGCCCTGGACCATCGGTGTCTCCTGGGTGCTGGTGGAGCTGCGGTGTGGCACGAAAAAACCCCTCGGGCCCGGGAGGTGCCGGGCCGGTCGAGGGGTGCGCGCGCTGACGAAGCCTTCCGTGCGTGGCCTCAGCCGGCGCGCTCGGGAAGTACTACAAGCAGGTTCGTCCGCATGCCGAGGACGCTACGCCGCCCCTGGCGAGATGTCACGCCCGGGGTGCGCCGTCTCACATCGTGGTCCACGGGTCCACTTCGTGAGCAGGGGTGACGCTCTGCGGCTCGTCGGCGCGCCGTCCCGGCGCGTGCGCCCGGCTCCTCCTAGCCTCGCCGCATGACCCGTGCACCGCTGAACGCCCGCCGCCCGCTGCTCGCCGGCACCGCCGTCGCGGTGCTCGCCCTCGTCGCCGCGTGCGCGAGCGGCGAGGAGACCCCCGAGGGCACCGCGTCGTCCTCCGCCCCCGCCGCGTCCGCGACCGCGACGGCCGACCCCGCGCCCAGCCCGTCGGGCAGCGCGACCGGTGACGGCACCGCGGCGGACGACGCCGAGGCGGACGCCGCCGCCCCCGCCTTCGGCAGCACCGCCGACGGCGAGGCCTCCGCGGACGCGCTGCTCTCGGTCACCGGCCTGCGCCTCGGCACGCACGACGCGTACGACCGCGTCGTGGTCGACCTCGGCGGGACGGGCACCCCGGGCTGGCACGCCGAGCGCGCCGCGACCGCGGTCGAGGACCCCACCGGCGAGACCGTCGACCTGGGTGGTGCGGGCGTGCTGGCGCTCACCGTCACCGGGCTCGGCTACCCCTACGACACCGGCCAGACCGAGCTCGGCGTCGGCACGCGCACCCCCGCCGGCACCGTGGTGACCGGCGCGGAGTTCACCGGCACGTTCGAGGGCCAGACGCAGATCTTCCTCGGCCTGACCGACCCCGAGGCGCCGTACCGCGTGTTCCTGCTGCAGGACCCGCTGCGCCTCGTGGTCGACGTCCAGCGCTGAGCCCGGCGGACCGCTAGACCCGGCGGACGACCCGGGCCTCCCACGGCCGCAGCGCCGTGGGCTCGCCCGGATCGGCGTGCGTCCCGAGCACCAGGTCGCCCCACCCCCCGTCGGCACCGACCGGCCACGCCTCGCCGAGGTCGACGGCCCGCTCCTTCCCCGACACGTTGACGACGACCAGCAGCGCGTCCTCGTCCAGCGTCCGCGTGAACGCGTACACCTGCTCGTCCTCGGGCAGCAGCATCGTGAAGTCGCCGAGCGCCACCACCGGGTCCGCGTGCCGCAGCTCGATCAGCCGGCGGTGGTGGTGGAACACCGAGCCGGGGTCGGCGCGCTCCGCGACGGCGTTCACCTCGACGTGGTTCGGGTTCACCGCCAGCCACGGCGTGCCCGTCGTGAACCCCGCGTGCGGCGAGTCGTCCCACTGCACCGGGGTGCGCGCGTTGTCCCGGCTCATCGCGGCGAGCCCGGCCAGCAGCTGCTCGTCGGTCGCCGACGCGAGGGTGCGCGCCTGGGCGACGTGGTTGACCGACTCGATGTCCCGGTACTGGTCGAACCGCGTGAAGTGCGCGTTCGTCATCCCGAGCTCCTCGCCCTGGTAGACGTACGGCGTGCCCCGGTGCAGGTGCAGCAGCGTCGCGAGCGCCTTGGCCGAGGCGACCCGGTGCTCCCCGTCGTCCCCGAACCGGGACACCACGCGCGGCTGGTCGTGGTTGTCCCAGTACAGGCTGTTCCAGCCGACGTCGGCCAGCCCGGTCTGCCAGCGGCCGAACGTCGCCTTGAGGTCGGTCAGCCGCAGCGGCTTCGGGTCGAACTTCCCGCCGGGCCCGTGGTCGAGCCCCACGTGCTCGAACTGGAACACCATGTCGACCTCCCGCCGGGCCGGGTCCGTGTACTTCAGCGCCTCCGCCAGGGTCACGCCCGGGGTCTCCCCCACGGTCAGCAGGGCGTGCGCACGGCCCTCGAACACCTCGCGGTGCATCTCGTGCAGGTACTCGTGCACGCGCGGCCCGTCGGTGTAGTGCGGGCTGCCGTCGCCCCACACGCCCGCTACCACCGGTCCGTCCGGCAGCGACGTGTCCTTGGAGATGAGGTTGATGACGTCCATCCGGAAGCCGTCGACCCCGCGGTCCAGCCACCAGCGCATCATCGCGTAGACGGCCTGGCGGACCTCCGGGTTCTCCCAGTTGAGGTCGGGCTGCTTCCGGCTGAACAGGTGCAGGTAGTACTCGCCGCTCGCCTCGTCCAGCTCCCACGTGGAGCCCGAGAAGAACGAGTGCCAGTTGGTCGGCTCCGCGCCCGGGGCGCCCGGGGCCATCCCGTCGCGCGGCGGCCGCCACCAGTACCAGTCCCGCTTCGGGCTGTCGGGGCCGCTGCGGCTCTCCAGGAACCACGGGTGCTCGTCGGAGGTGTGGTTGACGACGAGGTCCATCAGCAGCTTCATGCCGCGCGCGTGCAGCCCGGCGATCAGCTCGTCCAGGTCGTCGAGCGTGCCGAACGACGGGTCGACGTCCTGGTAGTCGCTGATGTCGTACCCGTTGTCGTCCTGCGGGGACCGGTAGATCGGCGACAGCCAGACCACGTCGACGCCGAGGGCGCTGAGGTGGTCGAGGCGGGAGATGATCCCCCGCAGGTCGCCGACCCCGTCGCCGTCCGAGTCCTGGAACGACCTCGGGTAGATCTGGTAGACGACGGCTCGGGTCCACCACGGTGCGTTGTCGACGGTCCAGCCCATGCGCTCGACCCTCTCACGCGCCGCCGGGGCGCGCAGGGGACCTCAGATCAGCACGGCCCCCGTCGACGCCGACTGCACCAGCTTCGCGTACTTGGCCAGCACGCCCCGCGTGTACCGCGGCGGCAGCGGCGCCCAGCCGACCCGGCGCTCCGCCATCTCGTCCTCGTCGACCAGCAGGTCGAGCGTCGCCTCCGCCACGTTCAGCCGGATGCGGTCGCCGTCCCGCACGAAGGCGATCGGCCCGGCGTCGACGGCCTCCGGGGCGACGTGCCCGACGCACAGGCCCGTGGTGCCGCCGGAGAACCGGCCGTCGGTGAGCAGGAGGACGTCCTTGCCGAGGCCCGCGCCCTTGATCGCGCCGGTGATGGCGAGCATCTCGCGCATGCCCGGGCCGCCCTTGGGGCCCTCGTACCGGATGACGACGACGTCGCCCGCCTGGATGGTCCCGTCCTCCAGGGCGTCCAGGGCGGCGCGCTCGCGCTCGAAGACCCGGGCGGTGCCCTCGAACACGTCGGTGTCGAAGCCCGCGGACTTCACGACGGCGCCCTCGGGGGCCAGCGACCCGTCGAGGATCGTGATGCCGCCGGTGTGGTGGATCGGGTTGTCGAGCGCGCGCAGGATCTTGCCGTCCGGGTCCGGCGGGGTGATGTCGGCGAGGTTCTCCGCGACGGTCTTCCCGGTCACCGTGAGGCAGTCGCCGTGGAGCAGACCGGCGTCGAGCAGCGCCTTCATCACGACCGGCACGCCGCCGATGCGGTCCACGTCGGCCATCACGTAGCGGCCGAACGGCTTGAGGTCGCCCAGGTGCGGCACCTTCGCCGCGACGCGCTTGAAGTCGTCCAGGGTCAGGTCGACCTCGGCCTCGTGCGCGATGGCCAGCAGGTGCAGCACCGCGTTGGTCGAGCCGCCGAACGCCATGACCACCGCGATGGCGTTCTCGAACGCCTCCTTGGTCATGATCTGCCGGGCGGTGATGCCCTGGCGCAGCAGCTCGACGACGGCCTCGCCGGACTTCGCGGCGAAGTTGTCGCGGCGACGGTCGGCGCTCGGCGGGGCGGCGGAGCCCGGCAGCGACATGCCCATCGCCTCGGCGACGGACGCCATCGTGTTGGCGGTGTACATGCCGCCGCAGGCGCCCTCGCCCGGGCAGATCGCGCGCTCGATGCGGTCCAGGTCGCCCGTGCTCATCAGCCCGCGGGCGCAGGCGCCGACGGCCTCGAAGGCGTCGATCAGCGTGACGTCCTTCTCGGTGCCGTCCTCGAGCTTCACCCAGCCCGGCATGATCGTGCCGGCGTACAGGAACACGCTCGCGAGGTCGAGGCGGGCGGCGGCCATCAGCATGCCGGGCAGCGACTTGTCGCAGCCGGCCAGCAGCACGGACCCGTCCAGCCGCTCGGCCTGCATCACGGTCTCGACGCTGTCGGCGATGATGTCGCGGCTGACCAGGGAGAAGTGCATCCCCTCGTGGCCCATCGAGATGCCGTCGGAGACCGAGATCGTGCCGAACTCCAGCGGGTAGCCGCCACCGGCGTGCACGCCGTTCTTCACGGCCTGCGCCAGCCGCTGCAGCGACAGGTTGCAGGGGGTGATCTCGTTCCAGGAGCTGGCGACGCCGATCTGCGGCTTGACCCAGTCGTCGTCGCCCATCCCGACGGCGCGGAGCATCCCGCGGGAGGCCGTGGCCTCGATGCCGTCGGTCACCTGGCGCGAGCGGGGCTTGATGTCGGGGGTCTCGCGGGGCGTCGTCGTCGTCATGAGCCGACTCTAGGCGCGGACGAGGCGAGACGCTCCTGACGTGCCGGAGCGTCTCGCCTCGTGGCTGCTCAGCCCCGGCGGATGCGGCTGACGTCGCGCACGGCACCGCGGTCGGCGCTGGTCGCCATCGCGGCGTACGCCTGCAGCGCCGGCGAGACGTAGCGGTCGCGGTCGACCGGCTGCCAGGGGTTCTCGCGGGCCTCCATCTTGGCGCGGCGGTCGGCGAGCACCTCGTCGGAGACGTTGACCCGGATCAGGCGGGTCTCGACGTCGATCTCGATCTCGTCGCCGTCCTCGACGAGCCCGATCGTGCCGCCGGCGGCCGCCTCGGGGCTCACGTGGCCCACGGAGATGCCGCTCGACCCGCCGGAGAACCGGCCGTCGGTGATCAGCGCGCACACCTTGCCCAGGCCGCGGCCCTTGATGAACGAGGTCGGGTAGAGCATCTCCTGCATCCCCGGGCCGCCGGCGGGACCCTCGTACCGCACGACCACGACGTGGCCGGGCTCGACCTCCTTGCGCAGGATCTTGTCGACCGCCTCGTCCTGCGACTCGCACACCAGGGCGCGGCCGACGAAGTGGAAGACGTCGGGGTCGATGCCCGCGGTCTTGATGACGGCGCCGTCCTCCGCGAGGTTGCCGCGCAGCACCGCCAGGCCGCCCTCGACGGTGTAGGCGTGCGGGACGTCGCGGATGCAGCCCGACGCCCCGTCGGTGTCCAGCGACTCCCAGACGTTCGACGTCGAGAAGGCCTGCGTGGTGCGCACGCCGCCCGGCGCCGCGTGGAACAGCGCCGTCGCCCGCTCGGTCGCCTGGCCGCCACGGATGTCCCAGTCGTCGAGCCAGGCACGCAGCGTCGGCGTGTGCACGCTCGTGACGTCGTGGTCCAGGAGGCCGCCGCGGTCGAGCTCGCCGAGCAGCGCGGGGATGCCGCCCGCCCGGTGCACGTCCTCCATGTGGTAGTCCGGGTGGTTCGGCGCGACCTTCGCGAGGCAGGGCACCCGGCGGCTGATCGCGTCGATCTCCGCCAGGGTGAAGTCGACCCCGGCCTCCTGCGCCGCCGCGAGGATGTGCAGCACCGTGTTGGTCGAGCCGCCCATCGCCACGTCGAGCGTCATCGCGTTGGTGAACGCCGCCTTGGTCGCGATGCCCCGCGGCGCCGCGGTGTCGTCCTCGTCGTCGTAGTACCGGCGGGCCAGGTCGACGATCGTGCGGCCCGCCTCGAGGAACAGCTCCCGGCGGGCGCTGTGGGTCGCCAGGGTCGAGCCGTTGCCCGGCAGCGACAGGCCGAGCGCCTCGGTCAGGCAGTTCATGGAGTTCGCGGTGAACATGCCGGAGCACGAGCCGCAGGTCGGGCACGCGTTCTCCTCGACGCTGGCCAGCGCCTGGTCGGACACGTTGTCGTCCGCGGAGTAGTTGATCGCGTTGATCAGGTTGAGGTGGGTCTTCGCCACGCCGTCGGCGACCACGGCCTTGCCGGCCTCCATCGGGCCGCCGGACACGAAGATCACCGGGATGTTCAGCCGCAGGGCCGCGTTGAGCATGCCGGGCGTGATCTTGTCGCAGTTGGAGATGCAGACCAGCGCGTCGGCGCAGTGCGCCTGGACCATGTACTCGACGGAGTCGGCGATCAGGTCGCGGCTGGGCAGCGAGTACAGCATCCCGGCGTGGCCCATCGCGATGCCGTCGTCGACGGCGATGGTGTTGAACTCCTTGGCGACGCCGCCCGCCTCCTGGATCGCGGACGCCACGAGGTCGCCCATGTCCTTGAGGTGCACGTGCCCCGGGACGAACTGCGTGTACGAGTTCGCGATCGCGATGATCGGCTTGCCGAAGTCCTCCGACCCCATGCCCGTGGCCCGCCAGAGGGCGCGGGCACCGGCCATGTTGCGGCCGTGGGTGGAGGTACGAGAGCGCAGGGGACGACTCACGTGGACAGCTCCTTCGACGTGCTGGGCGTCGCCGCGGCGGTGACGCCCGGACACACTACGTCTGGCCAGGACGTGGTCGTCTCACCTGTCCGACGTGTGATCGACCAGATGGTGAGACGCGCGGAAGGGGCTAGCCGTCGCCGCGGGCCTGCCAGGTGCAGACGCACGCCTCGTTGCCCTCGGGGTCCGCGAGCACCCAGAACGCGGGCGCGCGGCGGTCCGACAGGAGGGTCCCGCCGGCCGCGAGCGCAGCGGCGACCCGGGCCTCCGCCTGGTCGTGCGGCACGGTCACGTCGACGTGGATGCGGTTGCGCTGCGGGCGGGGCGCGTCCATCTGCTGGAACCAGTAGCCGGGGCCGAGCGCGCCGGGGTCGGCGAGCACCTGGTCGTCCGGGTCGGAGCCCGCTTCCGTCACGTAGCCCAGCACCGCGCGCCAGAACGGCGCGACCGCCGGGATGTCGAGCGCGTCGATCGCGATCTCCTGGGTCGCCAGCAGCGCGGGGTCACCCGCCAGACCCAGCTCGTCCGCCACGCGCGTGACCGCCTCGGCGAGCGCGAGGTCCGCCTCCGTGAGCCCGTGCGCGGCTCCGGTCGTGGTGCGGACCTGGACGTGGCCCGGGTGCAGCGTGACGTCGGGCCGGGCGCCGACCCGCACCGCCGCGTCCGCGACGCGGGCGACGAACGCCGCGCCGGCGGTCAGGTCGGGTGTGCGGAAGGCGGCCTGGAGCCAGAGCAGCAGCACGCGCCAGTGCCGGGGGTCGACGCGGGCCGTCGCCGCGGCGGGACCGATGACCGGGGGCTTCGCCTCATCCATGGGCCGAGCGTGCCACCGGCCACCGACACCGGGCTTGCGGTTGACGCGACGTCAACTCCTAGCGTCGGATGACGACGGCGGGCAGGCCGCCGTCGGAGGCAGGGAGAGCAGGCCGTGACCACGCGTCAGCAGGAGCGGTGGACCACCGCCGAGGTGGTCCGGCTGGCGGGCGTCACGTCGCGGACGCTGCGGCACTACGACGCGATCGGGCTGCTGCGCCCCGCCGGCAGCGCGCCGGGCGGGCAGCGGGAGTACGGCCACGACGAGCTGCTGCGGCTGCAGCAGGTCCTCGTGCTGCGGGAGCTCGGCGTGGGGCTCGGCGAGATCGCCGACATCCTCGACGCCGGCGGGTCGCGGACCGAGCGGCTCCGGGAGCACCACGCCCGGCTGCTGGCGGAGCGCGACCGGATCGACCGGCTCGCGCGCACCGTCGCCTCCACCATCGAGTCCCTGGAAGGGGGCACCGTCATGCCGGCGGACCAGCTGTACGAGGGTGTCGACCACCGCCAGTACGAGGAGGAGGCGCGCGGGCGCTGGGGCGACGCCGCGGTCGACCGCGGCAACCGGGCCTGGGAGCAGATGTCCGACGCGGAGCGGGCGGAGCACCAGCGCGAGGGCGAGGCCGTGAGCCGGGAGCTCGCCGGGCACCTGACGGCGGGTACACCCGTCGGCGACGCCGCCGTGCGCGACCTGGTCGCCCGGCACCACGCGTGGGTGTCCCGCTTCTGGACGCCGACCGCCGAGGCCTACCGCGGGCTCGGGGCGATGTACGTCGACGACCCGCGGTTCACCGCGACCTACGACGCGGTCGCGCCGGGGCTCGCCGGCTACCTGCGGGACGCCGTCGACGCCCACGCCGACGAGGTCGCGGACTGACAGGTCGGGACCAACGACCCAACCACCGGGCACGCGGCGGCGGCAGGCTGAGACACGGATCACCGGCCGCCTCTCCCCCGGGGCGGCCACCGGGCTCACGCCCGCGGTCCGACGGTCACCTGGTGACGACGACCCGTCACCAGGTACCCCCCGTCGAGGTACCACCGGCTCATCGCCCGGGCCGGTGGTACCTCGACTCACGTCCCGCTCGCGACCGCGTGCCCGGCTGACTACCGTCGCCGGGTGACCGCCCTCCACTGGTTCCGCCGCGACCTGCGGCTCGGCGACAACCCGTCCCTGCACGCGGCGGCCGACGCGGGCGACGAGGTCCTCGCGCTGTACGTGCTCGACCCGCGCCTGTGGGCGGCGGCCGGCGCGCCCCGCCGCGCGTACCTGGCCCGCAGCCTGGCCGCCCTGGACCAGCAGACCGGCGGGCGCCTGCTCGTGCGCCACGGCCACCCCCGCGACGTGGTCCCCGCCGTGGCCCGGGAGGTCGAGGCCCGGACCGTGCACGTCGCCGCCTCCTTCGAGCCGTTCGGCCGGCGCCGGGACGACGACGTCGAGTGGCAGCTCGAGGACGCCGGCGCGCAGCTGGTCCGCACCGGCTCCCCGTACGCCGTGGCCCCCGGTCGGGTCCGCAACGGGTCCGGCGCGCCCTACCAGGTGTTCACCCCGTTCCGGCGCGCCTGGGCGCAGCACGGCTGGCACTCCCCCGCGCCCGACGGCGCGGCGACGGCCCGCCGGGTGCGGTTCGCCGACGGCGGGCGGTCGCAGGACCTCCCCGACGCGCCGGTGCCGGACGGCCTCGAGCTCCCCGAGGCGGGCGAGGTCGCGGCGCTGGCCCGCTGGCGCGAGATGGCGTCGGGCCCGCTCGCCCGGTACGACGACGAGCGCGACCGGCCCGACGTCGACAGCACCTCGCGGCTGTCGGTCCCGCTCAAGTGGGGCGAGATCCACCCGCGCACGATCCTCGCGGACCTCTCCCGCCGGCGCGGCACCGGCGCGGACACGTTCCGCAGCCAGATCGCGTGGCGCGAGTTCCACGCCGACGTGCTGTTCCACCACCCGCGCGGGAACCGCGAGTCCCTCACGCCGGTGGTGCCCGAGAACGCGTGGGTCGGCGGTGCGCAGGAGGAGGCGTACCTGACCGCCTGGGCCGACGGCCGCACCGGCTACCCGATGGTCGACGCGGGCATGCGGCAGCTGCGGGCCGAGGGGTGGATGCACAACCGGGTGCGGATGCTGGTCGCGTCGTTCCTGGTCAAGGACCTGCACGTGCGCTGGCAGCGCGGCGCGGACCACTTCATGGCGTGGCTGGTCGACGGCGACCTGCCCCAGAACCAGATGAACTGGCAGTGGGTCGCCGGCACCGGGCGGGACGCGTCGCCGTACTTCCGCGTGTTCAACCCGACCACCCAGGGGGTCAAGTTCGACCCCGACGGGTACTACGTCCGCCGCTGGGTCCCCGAGCTGCGCAACATCCCGGGCAAGGCCGTGCACGAGCCGTGGAAGCTGCCGCGGTCGGCGGCACCGGACTACCCGGAGCCCATCGTCGACCACGCCCACGAGCGCGCGGTGACGCTCGGGGCGTACCACTCGATGCGCTGACCCGGACGCCGGCCGCCCGGGACCCCGGTCCTGGGTCTCCCCGCCCGTCCGGCAAGTCGGGACCTTCGGCCTGCACCACGCCGCCACCGACGCGGGACATTGAGACGGTCGTCACAAAGATGTGGATCTGACCGGAGGCACGACCATGACCGCACCCACGCTCTCCCGATCCTCCGCCGGGCCGGCACCCCTGCCCGCCCAGGAGGACGTCGTCACCACGGCGAACGCGCGCCGCGCGCTCGCCGTCACCCGGCTCGCCACGGGGTTCATCTTCCTCTGGGCCTTCCTCGACAAGACGTTCGGGCTCGGGTACGCCACCCCGTCCGAGCGCGCCTGGCTGAACGGCGGCACGCCCAGCCAGGGCTTCCTCAACGGCGACGCCGTGGTCGGGCCCTTCAAGGGCTTCTTCCAGGGCATCGCCAGCCCGGCGACGGACGTCCTGTTCATGCTCGGCATGCTGGGCGTCGGCCTGGCGGTGATGCTCGGGATCGGGCTGCGCGTCTCCGCGTGGGCCGGCTCCCTGATCATGGTGATGATGTGGGCCGCGGAGTGGCCCCTCGTCTCCGGGTCGACGAACCCGCTGGTCGACTACCACCTGATCTACGCGCTCGCGCTGATCGCCGTGGCGACCTGCCTGGCCGGGGACACCTGGGGGCTCGGGCGCTGGTGGCGCGAGCTGCCCGTGGTCCGCACCCAGCGCTGGCTCCGCTGACCGCACCCGCGCGCACGGCCGCGAGGCGCCCGTCCCTCTCCAGGGGCGGGCGCCTCGCCGCGTCCGCGGTCGCGCGGGCTGCCCCTCCGCGCTCCGGGCTCGACGGTCGACAGCGCGGCGCCGGCCGGGCGCAGGGTGGGACCCAGGTCCCGGTCCAGGGGCGTGACGGGGAGATTCGACCCGGCGCCAGCGTCCTGTGCCGAGGACCTGGGACTTCTGTCCGGGGTGCGGGGCCGCTCGCGGGAGGACATTGGGAAAGTCATCACAAGGACGAACCCGAACGAACGAGAGCCTGATCATGACCACGATCACCACCCCCCGCCGCGAGGCGGCCGTCACCTCGCGGACCCAGGACGACGTCGTCACGTCGGTGCGCGCCCGCCGCGTGCTCGCCGTGCTCCGCCTGGCGACGGGGTTCATCTTCCTCTGGGCGTTCCTCGACAAGACCTTCGGCCTGGGCTACTCGACCGCGTCGGAGGCCGCCTGGATCAACGGCGGGACCCCGAGCCAGGGCTTCCTGACCCACGCCGCCATCGGCCCGCTCGCCGACTTCTTCATCTCGATCGCCAGCCCCGTCTCGGACGTGCTGTTCATGCTCGGCATGCTGGGTGTCGGCGCCGCGGTGATGCTGGGCATCGGCACCCGGGTCGCTGCCGGCGCCGGCGCGCTCATCATGGCGATGATGTGGCTCGCCGAGTGGCCGCTGCAGTCGGGCTCGAGCAACCCGGTGATCGACTACCACGTCATCTACGCCATCGCGCTGGTGCTGTTCGCCCTGACCGCGGCCGGCGACACCTGGGGCCTCGGCCGCTGGTGGAAGAGCCTGCCGGTGGTCGACAAGAACCGCTGGCTGGTCTGAGCCACCGCGCGGGCCCACCCGGCCCGCCCCCTCGGCGCGAGGCGCCGGTCTCCCCCTCCGGGAGGCCGGCGCCTCGTCCGTGCGCCAGCGCGACGCACGCGCGCGCCGCGCGCCCCCGGGAGTCCCGTTCGAGGTCGTCAGTCCTGCACGAGGTCGTCAGTCCTGCGGGACGACCTCGTGCCGACATGACGACCTCCCCGCGCCCGCCGAGGCGCGGCGCGGCGCGCGGCGTCAGGCGGCGCGCAGCGCCCGGTACTCGTCGTCGAGCATCCCCATGACGATCGCGTCGCACCAGCCGTCGCCGTCGCGGTACGCATCCCGGAGCCGGCCCTCGACGACGAACCCGATGCTCTCGTACAGCGACCGCGCCCGGGCGTTGATGCTCAGCACGTCGAGGCCGATCCGGTGCAGGCCGATGCCGTCGAACGCGAGGCCCAGCACCAGCTCGATCGCCTCGGTGCCGTACCCGCGGCCGCGGTAGGCGGGCCGCATCACGAGCCGCAGGTCGGCCGAGCCGACCGTCTCGTCGATCTCGGTGAGGACGATCTCCCCGAGGTACTCGTCCGAGCCGTTGGCGGTGATCGCCAGGTCGATCCGGCCGTCGACGCCGGCGACGCCGGCGCACCACGCGTCCACCTGCGCGCGGGTGAAGACCGTCGTGGTGCCGGTCGTCCGCATGCTCTCGGCGTCGTTCACCATGTCCCACATCGCCGCGGAGTCGTCCGCGCGGATGGGTCGCAGGTGGATCATCTCGCCCTCGAGCGTGGGCTTCTCCATAGGTGCCTCCCCCTCGTCCACCCGATGCTAGGCACTGCGGGTCACCGGCATGTTTCGCCGCGCCCGCGGCGGGCCTCCCGCACGCACGACGACGGCGGCGCACCCCGGGGGGTACGCCGCCGTCGGGCTGCGTCAGGCCTGCACGCGCTCCAGCACGAGCTCGCGGACGCGACCGGCGTCCGCCTGCCCGCGCGTCGCCTTCATGACCGAGCCGATGATCGCGCCGACCGGGCCCAGGTTGCCGCCACGGATCTTCTCCGCGATGTCCGGCTGCGCGGCGAGCGCGGCGTCGATGGCCTCGAGCAGCGGGCCGTCGTCCGAGACGACCTCGAGCCCGCGCGCGACGACGACCGCCTCCGGGTCGCCCTCCCCCGCGAGCACGCCCTCGAGCACCTGGCGCGCGAGCTTGTCGTTGATCCGGCCCGCGTCGACCAGCTGCTGGAGCTGGCCGATCTGCGCCGGCGTGATCGGCAGGTCGCCGAGCTCGACCTCCTGCGCCTTGGCGGTGCGGGCGAGCTCGCCCATCCACCACTTGCGTGCCGCGGCCGGGCTGGCACCGGCGGCGACCGTGGCCTCGATCAGCTCGATCGCACCGGCGTTGACGACGTCGCGCATCTCGGCGTCGGCGTAGCCCCAGTCGCCCTGGAGGCGGCGGCGCCGCGCGGCGGGCAGCTCGGGCAGCCCGGCACGGATCTCCTCGACCCACTCGCGCGACGGAGCGACGGGCACCAGGTCGGGCTCCGGGAAGTACCGGTAGTCCTCGGCGTCCGACTTCACGCGGCCGGCCGTGGTGATGCCGGTGTCCTCGTGCCAGTGCCGCGTCTCCTGGGTGACCGTGCCCTGCGCGTCCAGGATCGCGGCCTGACGGCTGATCTCGTACCGCACGGAGCGCTCGACCGACCGGAACGAGTTCACGTTCTTGGTCTCGGTGCGGGTGCCCAGGGGCGACCCGGGGGTCGGACGCAGGGAGACGTTGACGTCGGCGCGGACGTTGCCGCGCTCCATCCGGGCCTCGGAGACGCCGAGCGCGCGGAAGATGTCCCGGAGCGTCTGGACGTAGGCGCGGGCGACCTCGGGCGCGCGCTCCCTCGCGCCGACGATCGGCCGCGTGACGATCTCCACGAGCGGGATGCCCGCGCGGTTGTAGTCGACCAGCGAGTACTCGGCGCCCTGGATGCGACCGGTGGAGCCGCCCACGTGGGTGTTCTTGCCGGCGTCCTCCTCCATGTGCGCGCGCTCGATCTCGACGCGGAACACGGAGCCGTCCTCGAGCTCGACGTCCAGGTACCCGTCGTGCGCGATGGGCTCGTCGTACTGCGACGTCTGGAAGTTCTTCGGCACGTCCGGGTAGAAGTAGTTCTTCCGGGCGAACCGGCAGGACTCGGCGATCTGGCAGTTCAGCGCGAGGCCGATCCGGATCGCGTACTCCACGGCGGTGCCGTTGACCGCGGGCAGCGCACCCGGCAGGCCGAGCGACACCGGCGACACCGCGGTGTTCGGCTCGTCGCCGAAGGTCTGCGGCGCGGCGTCGAACATCTTGGTCCGCGTGCCGAGCTCGACGTGCACCTCGATGCCGATGACCGGGTCGAACCGGGCCACGGCCTCGTCGTAGTCGACCAGGTCGACGGTCTGGGTGCTCACTCGCCCACCTCCAGCTCGGGAGCCTTGGCCAGCAGCGGGCCGCCCCAGTTCTTCTCCAGCAGCGCCTCGAGGGCGGCGCCCACGCGGTAGAGCCGGTCGTCCGCCTTCGCGGGGGCCAGCACCTGGAAGCCGACGGGCAGCCCGTCGTCCGACAGGCCGTTCGGCAGCGACATGCCGGGCACGCCGGCCAGGTTGGCCGGGATGGTGGCGACGTCGTTGAGGTACATCGCCAGCGGGTCGTCCAGCTTCTCGCCGAGCTTGAACGCCGTGGTCGGGGCGGTCGGCGAGACCAGCACGTCCGCCTGCGCGAACGCGGCGGCGAAGTCCCGCTGGATCAGCGTGCGGACCTTCTGGGCCGAGCCGTAGTAGGCGTCGTAGTACCCGGCGGACAGGGCGTAGGTGCCGAGGATGATCCGGCGCTTCACCTCGTCGCCGAAGCCGGCGCCGCGGGTGGCGGCCATGACCCGCTCGGCGGTCACGGGGCCCTCGCTCGGCTCGACCCGCAGGCCGAAGCGCATCCCGTCGAACTTGGCCAGGTTGCTGGAGGCCTCGCTCGGCAGGATCAGGTAGTAGGCGCCGAGCGCGTACTCGAAGTGCGGGCAGGAGACCTCGACGATCTCCGCGCCCGCGCCGCGCAGCAGCTCCAGCGACTCCTCGAACCGCGCGAGCACGCCGGGCTGGTAGCCCTCGCCCTGCAGCTCGCGGACGACGCCGACGCGCACGCCGGTCAGGTCGCCGGTCGCACCCTGGCGGGCCGCCGCGACGAGGCCGGGCAGCGGCTCGGGGATGGACGTCGAGTCGCGCGGGTCGTGGCCGCCGATCAGCTCGTGCAGCAGCGCCGAGTCGAGCACGGTGCGGGTGACGGGGCCGGCCTGGTCGAGCGAGGAGGCGAGCGCGATGAGGCCGTAGCGGGAGACCGACCCGTAGGTGGGCTTCACGCCGACGGTGCCCGTGACGGCGCCGGGCTGGCGGATCGAGCCGCCGGTGTCGGTGCCGATCGCCAGCGGGGCCTCGTACGCGGCGACGGCCGCGGCCGAGCCGCCGCCGGAGCCGCCGGGGATCCGGTCCAGGTCCCACGGGTTGTGCGTGTTGCCGTACGCGGAGTGCTCGGTCGAGGACCCCATGGCGAACTCGTCCATGTTGGTCTTGCCGAGGATCGGCAGGCCCGCGGCCTTGATCCGCTCGACCAGGGTCGCGTCGTACGGCGGCACCCAGCCCTCGAGGATCTTCGAGCCGGCGGTGGTCGGCAGGCCCTGCGTGACGACGACGTCCTTGACGGCGATCGGCACACCGGCGAGCGGGTGCAGGTCGGCGCCGGCGGCGCGGCGCTCGTCGACCTCGCGCGCGGTGGCCAGCGCCTGCTCGCCGGAGACGTGCAGGTACGCGTGCACCGCGGGCTCGACGGCGGCGATGCGGTCCAGGTGCGCCTGGGTCGCCTCGACGCTGGTGACCTCGCGTGCGGTGAGCTTGTCGGCCAGGTCTGCGGCGGACAGCCGGGTCAGGTCGGTCATCTCACTCCTCCCCGAGGATCTGCGGGACGAGGAACTTGCCGTCCTCGGAGGCCGGGGCGCCCGAGAGCGCCTGGGCCTGGGTCAGCGGCTGCTCCGGCACGTCGGGGCGGAACACGTTGGTCATCGGCAGCGGGTGGCTGGTGGCCGGCACGTCGGGCGTGGCGACCTCGCTGACCCGGGCGACCGACTCGACGATCACGTCGAGCTCGCCCGCGAGGCGGTCGAGCTCCTCGGAGGTCAGGTCGATCCGCGCCAGGCCCGCGACGCGCGCGACCTCGTCACGAGAGAGGGAGGACATGCCCCGAGTCTAGACGCGGACTCCCGCCCGACCGCGTCGTCTCCAGGCCCGGTCCCGGCGGGTCGTGCTCAGACGCGCGCCGCGGAGACCAGCGCGAGGACGGCGTCGGCGTAGGCGTCCGCGGCCTGCTCCGCGGAGAACGCCCGCTCGGGCCGGCCCGGCAGCTCGATCACCACCAGGTACGACCCGTCGAGCGCCCGGGCGAGGCTGCGGAAGGTGCCGCCGAGCAGCTCGCGCAGCTGGTCCTCGCGCGGCAGCCAGACGGCGTCGTCCTGCGTGACGGAGTCGAGCGCCCACTCCGTCGTGCCGTTGAAGCCGAGCACCGTCCCCGAGGGGTACGCGTGCGGCTCGATGGTCATCTCGCTGATGGTGAAGACCTCGCCGGCCAGCGCGGGCTGGCGCAGGACGAACCGGTCCCCGGACTGCGGCGTCCAGCGCAGGCCGGCGGCCTGGAGGAGCTCGGCGCGCTCGATGGCGATCATCGCGCCAGTATCGTCCGGGCCGCTGCGACGTGCCCGGCGAGCCCGGTCGGCCCCGCTACCGCGCTCCGGAGCGCTCCCAGTAGGCGTACCGCTCGGCGGGCCGGAAGCCCTCGGCGGCGTACAGGTCGGCCGCGGCCTGGTTGGCGGCCTCGACCTGGAGGAACGCCCGGCGGGCACCCCGCTCGGCCGCGGCCCGCAGCCCCGCGCGCGTCAGCAGCCGGCCCAGGCCGCGTCGGCGCGCGTCCTCCGCGACCGCGAGGCACGCCAGCCCGGTCCAGCCGTCGGCGAGCGCGGCCCGCAGCACGCCGAGCACCCGTCCGTCGGGCCCGGCCGCGGCGAGGTACAGCGCCGGCGACCCCAGCAGCACGCGTCGGGCGAGCTCGCGGTCGACGGGCGAGCCGTGCGCCTTGACGCCGAGCCACCCCGTCAGCCAGGCGTCGTCGGGCCTGTCGGCCACGGCCAGCCGCACGCCCTCCGGCGCCAGGACCCGCCCGGGCGGCAGGGCGGCCAGGTCCCGCACGAGGACGTCGGTGACGGCGGTCTCGGCGTAGCCGCGGTCGGCGAGCACGCCGGCGAGCCCGCCGGTCGCCGCCGAGCAGATCCGCACGACGGCCGGCTGACCGGCCTCGGCATACCGGGCCTCGACCCGGTCCAGCGTCGCCGGGAGGTCGGCCGGCGTGCCGAGCGGGAGCGCGCTGTTGGCCCGCCGGGTGAAGCCGCCGGACAGCCCCAGCCGCCAGCCGTCCACCACCTCGGTCGACACCGGCACCCAGGTCGCCGCCTCGACCAGGACACCGGGCGCGACCGGCGGTGCCCACGTGAGCACCTGCAGCGTGATGTGCTCGTGCCCCCAGTCGCGGTCCGGGGCGGCGGCGAAGCCCAGCCGGTCGTACAGGCGGCGGGCGGCGGCCATCTCGGGCAGCGTCGACAGCACCACGCCCCGCGCGCGCCGGGCCACGGCCTCCCGCAGCGCCGCCGTCACGAGCCGCTCGGCCACGCCGCGGCGCCGGGCCTCCGGGGCGACGGCGAGCATCCGCAGCTCGAGCTCCCCCGGCTCGGCCACCTCGGCGTAGGAGGTCGCGTACGGCGCGAGCGTCAGCGTGCCGAGCACCACGTCCCCCGCTCCGCCCGGCACCACGGCCACCAGCAGCACGGCCTCGCGGGCGCGCCGGGCCGCGTCGCGCAGCTCGTCCTCGTAGTCCTCGTCCACCGCGAGCAGGCCGTCGGCGTGGTAGGCCTCGGCGGTCAGCGCCCCGGCCTGGTCGAGGTCCTCGGCCCGCGCGACGCGGACGCGGACGCTCACGCGCCGGTCCCCGCCGGCTCGTCGTCCGGCGTCCCGGCGTCCCGGGCGTCGTCGGCGTCCGCCCCGTCACCGCCCGGCACGTCCCCCAGACCCGCGGGTCCCTCGGCGAGCAGCGTGACGAACCCCGCCTCGTCGAGGATCCGCAGCCCGAGCTCGCGGGCCTTCGCCTCCTTCGACCCGGCGTTCTCCCCCACGACCACGTAGTCGGTCTTCTTGGACACGCTGCCGGACGCCTTGCCGCCGCGGGACAGCACCGCCTCCTTCGCGCCGTCGCGGCTGAACCCCTCCAGGCTGCCGGTGACGACGACGGTGAGCCCCTCGAGGGTCCGCGGGGTGGACGCGTCCGCCTCGTCCGCCATCACGACGCCCGCGGCACGCCACCGGTCGACGATGTCGGCGTGCCAGTCCTCGGCGAACCAGTCGACGACGGAGTCCGCGATCGTCGGGCCGACGCCGTCCACGGCGGACAGCGCGGCCCGCGCCGCCTCCACGTCCGCGAGCGCCGCCCGCAGCGCGTCCATCGACCCGAACCGCTGCGCGATCGCCCGGGCGGCGGTCGGCCCGACGTTGCGGATGCTCAGCGAGACCAGCACCCGCCAGAACGGCTTGGTCTTCGCGGCGTCGAGCTCGTCGAGCAGCTTCTTGGCGGCCTCGGACGGGACGTCCTCGTACTCCGGCAGCGGTTCTCCCGCCGCCTCCGCCTCGCGGCGGGCCCGCACGCTGAACGTCACGCGGCGCCGGAACGGGGTCCGCCGGCGCACGGTGCCGTCGTCGTCGACCCGCGGCTCCCCCGTCTCGGGGTCGCGGACCACGACCTGCACCTGCTGCAGCGTGGCGAAGCTCCGCGCCCGCACCCGCTCGCGCTCCTCCTCGGGGGCGTCGGGCGCCCAGCCGACCAGCTCGAACAGGTCCGCCTCGTTGACCACCGGCGGCTGCTCGGGGATCTCGGGCTGCGTCAGCGCCGCGGCGGTGACCTCCCCGAGCGCCTCGATGTCGAGGGCGCCCCGCGAGCCGATGTGCTCGACGCGACCGCGCACCTGGGCCGGGCAGGTGCGGGCGTTCGGGCAGCGCAGGTCGACGTCGCCCTCGCGCATCGGCCGCAGCTCCGAGCCGCACTCGGGGCAGTGCGTCGGCATCGTCCAGTCGGTGCGCGGGTAGCCGTCGTCCGCGAGCGCGGTCACGGGCCCGACGATCTCCGGGATGACGTCACCGGCCTTGCGCAGCACCACCATGTCGCCCGGGCGCACGCCCTTGAGCGCGACGACGTCCTTGTTGTGCAGCGTCGCCATCGCGACCGTCGACCCCGCCACCCGCACCGGCTCCATGACCGCGTACGGCGTCACCCGGCCGGTCCGGCCGACGTTCACCTCGATGGCGAGCAACCGGGTGTTGACCTCCTCCGGCGGGTACTTGTAGGCGATCGCCCAGCGCGGCGCCCGGCTGGTGGCCCCGAGGCGCCGCTGCAGCGCGAGCTCGTCGACCTTGATCACGATGCCGTCGATCTCGTGCTCGACCTCGTGCCGGTGCTCTCCGTAGTGCTCGATCATCTGCTGCACGCCCGCCAGGTCCGGCACGACGCGGTAGTGCGGCGACGTCGGCACGCCCCAGCCGGCCAGCAGCTCGTACACCTCGGACTGCCGCTCGAGCCCCGTCGCCCGCGCCCCGCCCCAGCGCAGCGCCCCGATGCCGTGGGCGTACATCTGCAGCGGCCGGCCCGCGGTGACCCGGGGGTCCTTCTGCCGCAGGGAGCCGGCCGCGGCGTTGCGCGGGTTGGCGAACGGCGCCTTCCCGGCCTCGACCTGGGCGGCGTTCAGGCGCTCGAAGGCCTCGACGGGCAGGAAGACCTCGCCGCGCACCTCGATCTGCTCCGGGTGCGTGGCCGGGTCGCCGCCGAGCGTCTCCGGGATCGCGGCGATCGTCCGGACGTTGAGCGTCACGTCCTCACCGGTGCGGCCGTCCCCGCGGGTCGCCGCCCGGACGAGGCGGGCCGGGCCGTCGCCGGACCGCTCGTAGAGCAGCGCGATCGCCAGCCCGTCGATCTTCAGCTCGGTCAGGTAGTGCACGGCGGCGTCGGGCGCGGTCTCGAGGTCGCGGTGCACGCGCTCGGCCCAGGCGGCCACGTCCTCCGCGGAGAAGGCGTTGTCGAGGGAGAGCATCCGCTCGACGTGGTCGACCGCCCGGAACTCCGTCGAGAACGTGCCGCCCACCTTCTGCGTGGGCGAGTCGGGGGTGCGGAGGTCCGGGTAGCGGTCCTCGAGCGCCTCGAGCCGGCGCATCGTCACGTCGTACTCGGCGTCGCTCGCCGACGGCTCGTCCCGGACGTAGTAGGCGAACTGCAGCTCGCGCACCCGGTCCGCGAGCTCCGTCCAGCGCTGGCGCGCGCCGGTCTCGTCCAGGCCGGCGTCGTCGGGGGTCGTCTCGGGTCGTGTCGCGTCCACGGGCACATCATGCCGCGAGCTCCCGACACCGCACCCGCCGTGCCGCACGTGCGGCTGGACGGCCCCGACCGGCGGGTGCTACTCATAGGTCTGTAGACAGATGAGTAGCACGGAACCGACCGTGTGCGGCATGGAAGGCGATCTGCAGGCGGAAGTCGGGCGGCGCGTGCGCCGGATCCGGACCGAGCGGGGCATCAGCCAGGAGGAGCTCGCCGGAGCCGTGGGCGTGCACCGCACGTACCTCGGCGGGGTCGAGCGGGGCGAGCGGAACCTCACGCTGCGCTCGGTCGAGCGCCTGGCCGACCGGCTCGGCGTGGACGTCCGGACGCTGCTCGGGATCGCCGACGCCGGCTGATCACCGGCGCCTGTGGACAACTCGCTCTCGGTGTCGGTGCCCGCGGTCATCGTGGTTCCGGACGAGGGGTACGGGCCGCCGGGGGCCCCTCGCGACACCGATCCGAGGAGGAGCAGTGACGAGGGACGACCGACCGACCTGGCAGGTGGAGACCTGCCCGCCCTGGTGCGTGGTGCTGCACGCGGAGGACGACCTCGAGGGCGACCGCGTGCACGTGAGCGCGTCGATGTCCGTGCCCGCCCGGCAGCTGCTCGGCGGGCCGGAGGCGGCCCTGCCCGCGGACCTGCGGCTGGACGACGCCGTGCCCGGGTCGCCGGAGGCGCCCGACCGCACGGCCCACGTCGAGCTCGCCGTGGCCGTGCACCGACGCGACGGCGGGCGGACCACCTGGGTCTACGCCGGCGACGGCAGCGTGCAGCTGCTGGAGCTGACCACCGACTCGTGGGCACGACTCGTCCCCGCGGTGGACCGCGCCCTGGCGCTCGCCGGGGACTGAGCGCCGGCGGACCCGTCCCGCCCGGCAGCCGGCGGTGACGGGTCCGGCGGCCGTCAGTCGTCGCGGGCGAGCAGGGCGAACGCGTCCACGCCCAGGGCGTCGGCGACGCTCTCGACGGTCTGCAGCGCGAGGTTCCGCTCGCCCCGCTCGATGCCGCCCACGTAGGTGCGGTGCCGGCCGATCGACTCCCCCAGCGCCTCCTGGGTCACGCCACGGCCGGTCCGGATGCGTCGGAGGTTGCGCCCGACGACGCGCTGCAGGTCACCTGTCACGAGGACGTACGCTCGCGGACCCCCGCACGGCGGTCCACACCCGGATGAGTAGCACGGCCCGGGTCACGCCGAGCGGACGCGCGGGCGGCCTCAGGCGGACACGGACGCGCGGGCGGCACGACGCCGGCGCCGCACCTCGACGACGACCGTGGTGGCGACCGTGAGCACCCCGACGCCGCCGGCCACGGCCGCCGCGGTCGCCACCCACCCCGGCCGCTCCGCGAGGACGGTCGTCCGGCTGCGCCCGTCCGTGGTCCAGGTGCACACCGCGCGGGGCGGCAGCAGCGACGACGTGACCTCGGCGTCGCCCTCGTCCGCCGTCGCGGCGGCGACGCAGGCGTTCCCGGGACCGGTGCCGGCGTCGTCCGCCAGCCCGGTGCGGAGCGTGGCGGTCACCAGCCCCACCCACAGGACCAGCAGCGTGACCAGGCCGGCGAGGGCCAGCAGCGCGCCGGCGGCGAGCGTCGTGGCCGGTCCCCGGCCCAGCCACACGGGGCTCCGGCGCGCAGCCGGCCCGCCGCCCACCGGCCCGCCGGCCGCGCCGCCCGCGGTCACGCCTCCGCCCGCTCGGCCACGACCGCCGCGGCCCGCGCCACGGTCGCCAGGGTGGACCGGGCCGCGGCCGGGTCGACGACCGTCCCGCCCGGACCGGCGGTGGGCACCGCCGGTCCCGCCGGGGCCAGCAGCACCACGTCACGCAGCCCGGCCCGCGTGAGCCCGACCCGCTCCCAGCCGCGCAGGACCGCGTCCGCGACGCCGCGCACGTCGGGCCCCGCGCACTGCGAGGTCTCCGGCTGCGGGACGCCCGCCCAGAGCGCCGTCCCGGCCTCGACGACCTCGGCGATCTGCTCCCACCAGCGCTCGTCGAGCCCGGCGACGTCCACGCCCAGCGCGTCGGCGCCGGCACCACGTGCGGCCCCGAGGGCGGGCGTCCCGGCGCCGACGTGCAGCACGACCCGCTCGGCGCCGCCGGCCCGCAGGAGCGTCACCAGCCGCGCCAGCCGCTCGGACGCGACCGGCGCCGGCACGGCCCGCAGCCGCGCGTAGCCGGAGAACGACGGCAGGACGCCCGCGACGACCTGCGCCAGCAGCGGCTCGTGCAGCAGCACCGTGGGCCGGGCGCCGGGGACGGACCGCCGCACCGCCGCGAGGTGCTCGGTGATCCCGGCGCCGAGCGACTCGACCAGCTCGGCGACGGCTCCGGCGTCGGCCACGGCCCGGTCGCCGCGCGCCAGGTAGACGCTCGCGGCGAGGGTCAGCGGCCCGGACACGGGCACCACCAGCGGGCCCTCCCAGCCGTGCGCGGCGACGGCGAGGGCGTCCAGGTCGGTCCGGTGCGTGGCCGTCAGCCGGGTGGCGTCGCGCCCGGGGCGGTCGGCCAGCTGCCAGCCGTGCGGGCCGAGGTCGGCGGGCATCTCGACCAGCAGGCCGAGGGCGTGGGCAGCGAGCGTCCCGTACGGGCCCCGCTCGGGCAGCCGGACCGTCCAGGGCAGGCCCTCGACTCCGTCGCGCAGGTCGGTGAGGTCGCCGAGCACCGTCTGCTGCGCCTCGAGCGGGTCCGTGCCGGGCCAGGGACCGGTGCCGCTGACCGCCGTCACGCGGTGGCCGCCGAGGTGGCCGACGCAGCCGACGCAGCCGACGCAGCCGCCGCAGCACGGTGCGCGACGTCGACCGTCGCCTGCCCGAGCACCACGTCCCCGTCCGGCCCGCCGTACAGGACCGCCGACTGCCCGGCGGCGACACCGCTCAGCGGGCCGTCGACGCGGATCTCGACCCCGCCGCCGTCCGTGGCGCGGGCGCGGGCGGGCACGGTGGCGCCGTGGGCGCGGACCTGGAGCCGGCACGCCGTCCAGCCGGCGGGCGGCGCGGTGAACCAGACGGCGTCGGTGGCGTCGACCGCCCCGACGGCCAGCTCCTCGACCCCGCCGACGACGACCCGGTTGGCCACGGGCTCGATCGACAGCACGTACCGGGGCCGGCCGTCGGGGGCCGGTCGCCCGAGCTGCAGGCCCTTGCGCTGGCCGATCGTGTAGCCGTAGGCGCCGTCGTGCGTGCCGAGCACCGTGCCGTCGGCGTCCACGACCTCGCCGGGGCGCGAGCCCAGCCGGTCCCGCAGGAACCCGCGGGTGTCGCCGTCCGCCACGAAGCAGATGTCGTACGAGTCCGGCTTGGCGGACACGCTGAGCCCGCGCGCGGCGGCCTCGGCGCGCACCTCGTCCTTGGACGCGACGTCGCCCAGCGGGAACAGCGCGCGCGCGAGCCGCTCGGGGCCCATCACGGCGAGGACGTACGACTGGTCCTTCGCGAGGTCGCGAGCGCGCCGGAGCACCGGGGTGCCGTCGGGGCCGGCCGACGCGCGGGCGTAGTGCCCGGTGGCCACGGCGTCGAACCCGAGCGCGAGCGCCTTGTCGAGCAGCGCGTCGAACTTGATGTGCTCGTTGCAGCGCACGCAGGGGTTCGGGGTGCGGCCCGCCTCGTACTCCGCGAGGAAGTCCGCGACGACGGTGTCCTCGAACCGCTCCGACAGGTCCCAGACGTAGTACGGGATGCCCAGCACGTCGGCGGCCCGCCGCGCGTCGCCGGCGTCCTCGATGGAGCAGCAGCCGCGCGACCCGGTGCGCATCTGCGCCCGGTTCCGGGACAGCGCCATGTGCACGCCGACGACCTCGTGGCCGGCGTCGACCGCGCGGGCCGCCGCGACGGCGGAGTCGACGCCGCCGGACAGCGCCGCGAGGACCCGCATCAGGCCGCCCCCGCCTTCGACCGCGGTGCGCCGGCGAGCCCGGCCGCGCGCGCCCGCCCGACCGCGTCGGGCAGCGCCGCCAGCAGGGCGTCCACGTCGTCCTGGGTCGACGGCCACCCGAGGCTGAACCGCAGCGCGCCGCGTGCGTCCGCCTCGTCCAGCCCCATCGCGAGCAGCACGTGGCTGGGCTGCGGCACGCCGGCCTGGCACGCCGAGCCGGTGGAGCACTCGACCCCCGCGCTGTCGAGCAGGTAGAGCAGGGAGTCGCCCTCGCAGCCCGGGAAGGTGAAGTGCGCGTTCGCGGGCAGCCGGTCCGCGCGCTCGGCCGGGCCACGCAGCACGGCGTCGGGCACCGCCGCACGGACGCCGGCCACCAGCTCGTCCCGCAGGGCGCCGAGCCGTGCGGCCGTCGCCTCGCGCGTCGCGACCGCGTGCGTGACGGCCGCGGCGAACGCCGCGATCGCCGGCACGTCGAGCGAGCCCGAGCGCACGCCGCGCTCCTGGCCGCCGCCGTGCAGGACGGGGACCAGGCCCAGCTCGCGTCGCGCCAGCAGGGCGCCCACGCCGGTCGGGCCGCCGAGCTTGTGGCCGCTCACCGTCATCGCGTCCAGCCCCGAGGCGCCGAAGTCGACGGGCACCTGCCCGACCGCCTGCACCGCGTCGGCGTGCACCGGGATCCCGTGGGCGTGCGCGAGCCGCACGACGTCCGCGAGCGGCTGCGCCGTGCCGACCTCGTTGTTCGCCCACATCACCGACACCAGCGCGACGGCGTCGCCGTGCTCGGCCAGCTCGTCGCGGAGCGCGTCGACCCGCAGCCGGCCCTCGTCGTCCACGGGCAGCAGCACGATCTCCGCCCCGGCGTGCTCCGCCAGCCAGAACGCAGGGTCGAGGACGGCGTGGTGCTCGACGGCCGACACCAGCACGCGCCGACGGGCCGGGTCCTGCGCGGTCCGCGCCCAGAACAGGCCCTTCACCGCGAGGTTGTCCGCCTCGGTCCCGCCCCCGGTCAGCAGCACCTCGCTCGGCCGGGCACCCAGAGCCGCGGCCAGCGCCTCGCGCGCCTCCTCGACCGCACGCCGGGCGCTGCGGCCGGAGGTGTGCAGGGATGACGGGTTGCCTGTCCGGGACAGGTGCTCGACCAGGACGGCAGCCGCCTCCGGGAGCACGGGCGTCGTGGCCGCGTGGTCCAGATACGCGCTCACCCGCACGATTCTACGAATCGTTTTGGCAGGATGTGCCCCGTGAGTGCCGACGACGCGACGACGCCGCCCCTGGCCTTCAGCGGCCAACGCCTGGACTGGCGCGACCTGCCGCGGTCCGTCCGCACCCGGATCCAGGAGCTGACGGGCTCCCAGGTGACCGCCGAGACCAGTGCGACCACCGGGTTCAGCCCCGGTTTCGCCGCGGTGCTCGAGCTGGCCGACGGGCACGGCGTGTTCGTCAAGGCGGTCTCCCCCGAGCAGAACCCGGAGTCCCCCGAGCTCGCCCGGGCGGAGGTACGCGCGGCCGCCGCGCTGCCGGCCCAGGTGCCCGCGCCGCGGCTGCTGTGGTCCGACGACGACGGCGACTGGGTGCTCCTCGGGTTCGAGGTCGCGCCCGGCCGTCCGCCGCTGCTGCCCTGGCGCCCGGACGAGCTCCAGGTCGTGCTGCGGGCGCTGGACACCCTCGCCGAGGCGGAGCCGCTGCCGGGGCACGGCCTGAGGGGCACCCAGGAGCTGCTCACCCGCGACTTCACCGGGTGGGCGACCCTCGCGGCGCTGCCCGGCGCGGAGCTGGACCGGCTGGCGACGCTCGCGGGCGGCACCGGGGCCTGGGTGCGCGAGCACCTCGCGGCGCTGGTGACCTGGGAGCAGGACGCGCTCGCGGCCTGCGTCGGCACGGCGCTGGTGCACGGCGACCTCCGGGCCGACAACGTGCTGATCGACCACGACCACGACGGCGGCCGGGTCGCGCTGATCGACTGGCCGCACACGAGCGTGGGCGCACCCTGGCTGGACCTCGCGTTCATGCTGCCGAGCGTGGCCATGCAGGGCGGCGGCGCGCCGCAGGACATCTTCTGGTCCCGGCCGGCGTCGCGGGGCGTCGAGCCCGAGCGGCTGCGCGCCGCCGTCGCCGGCCTGGCCGGCTACTTCGCGCACAGCGCCCTGCAGCCCGCGCCCGTGGGCATCCCGAACCTGCGCCGGTTCCAGGCCGCGCAGGCGCGGCACGCCGTCGCCTGGCTCGGCGCCCTCGCCTGACCACCGGGGCCGTGACGACGGCGAGGTCGTCACCCGTGCACGAGGTCGTCGGTCCTGCGGGACGACCTGGTGCCGTGATGACGACCTCGGCGGTGGCGCTGCGCGGCGCGGCTCAGCGGCGGCGGCGGCGGAGCTCCTCGGTCAGCTGGGGCAGCACCGTGAACAGGTCGCCGACGATCCCGTAGTCCGCGATCTCGAAGATCGGCGCCTCCGGGTCGCTGTTGACCGCCACGATCGTCCCGGACGCCTGCATGCCGCCCCGGTGGTGGACCGCCCCGGACACGCCCGCGCCGATGTAGAGCCGCGGCGAGACGGTGACGCCGGTCTGCCCGATCTGCGACTCGTGCCCGATCCAGCCCTCGTCCGTCGCGACGCGGGTCGCGCCGACGGCGGCCCCGACCTCGTCCGCGAGCGCCTCGAGCACCGAGAAGTCGCCCTCGGTCCCCCGGCCGCCGACCACGACGACGTCGGCGGACGACAGGTCGGGGCGGTCGGACGGCGCCTCGGGGGTGCGCTCGACGACGCGGACCCGGGTCGCGCGCTCGGACACCGCGACCGCGCGGGGCCGGACCTCGGGGATCGGCGGCGCCTCGGCCTCGACGTGCCGGGAGACGATCGCGCCGGCCTTCACCGTCACGACCGCCAGCTCGGTGCGCACCGCGCAGCGCGTGGTCCAGGTGCCGGCCAGCACGGTCTTGCCGGCCACGACCCGGCCCTGCTCGTCGCGCCCGACGGCGGCGGCGTCCGTCACGACGCCCGCCCCGGTGGCGACCGCGAGCCGGGCCACCGCCTCCTTGTTCTCGAACGTCGACAGGGTCAGCAGCACCGAGGCGCCGGCGTCACGCACGGCGTCGACCAGCACCTCCGCCAGCACCGGGGTCAGCCGGGGGTCGGCGTCGCCGGTGGTGACCGCGTGCACCACCGACACCCCGTGCCGCCCCAGCACCGGGAGCGCGGGGTCCAGCGGTTCGTCGCCGACCCAGAGGCCGTGCACCTCGCCGCCGTCGGCCAGGTCGCGGGCCGCGGTCGCGAGCTCGAGCACGCTGCCGCGCAGCGCACCGGTCCCCGCGTGGTCCAGCAGGATCAGGACGGTGGCGCTCACAGGACCTCTCCCGTCGCGGGGGTGGTGCGGACCAGCTCGTGCTCGACCAGCCACGCGGCCAGCCGCGTGCCCGCCTCGCCGTCGTCGGCGACCAGCACCCGGTCGGTGCGCGGCGGCCGGGGCGCGGCCTCCAGCACCTCGGTGCGGGCGCCTGCGGTCCCGACGGTGCCGGGGTCGACGCCCAGGTCGGCGAGGGTCAGGGTCTCGACCGGCTTCTTGCGGGCCGCCATGATCCCCTGGAAGTTCGGGTAGCGCGGCTCGTTGGCGCGGTCCGTGACCGACACCAGCGCGGGCAGCGGCGCGCTGAGCACCTCGGTGACGTGGTCGAGGTCGCGGCGCACGGTGACGGCGCCGTCCGCCAGCGTGACCTGCGCCGCGAGCGTCAGCTGCGGCAGGTCCAGGAGGTCCGCGAGCGTGGCGGGCAGCAGCGACGTGAGCCCGTCCAGGCCCGCCATCCCGGTCACCACCAGGTCGACGGGTGCCTGCTCCCCGAGCCGGCGCAGGACGGCGGCGAGCACCGTCGCGGTGCCGAAGACGTCGGAGCCCGCGACCGCGTCGTCCAGGACGTGCACCGCGGCGTCCGCCCCGAGCTGGAGACCGCGGCGCACCGCGTCCTCCGCGTCGTCCGGGCCCACGGTGACGACGACGACCTCCGCGTCCCCGCCCGCGTCCCGGGTCTGCTCGGCCAGGACGACGGCCGCCTCGACGGCGTTCTCGTCCAGCTCGTTGATCGTGCCGTCGCCCCCGTCACGGACCATGCGGCCGTCGGGCCCCAGCGACCGGTCGGACTGGATGTCGGGCACGTGCTTCACGCACACCACGATTCTCACCTCGGGAACGTTACCCGCAGGGGCGCGCGCACGGCACGGGACCCCCGTCCCGCGCCGGAGCCGCAGGTCGGGGGCGGGTGAGGCCGGTGGCGGGGCCACAATGGGCCGGTGACGTCCGCCAGCCGCGCACCCGGGACACCCGGCGCGCCCCCGCCCCGCCTCGGCGTGCACGTGACCGACGACGGCGTCGAGGTCGCGGTGCTCGCCCCGCACGCCGAGGCCGTCGACCTCTGCCTGCTCGACCCGGACCCCACGGCGACGACCGGCTGGGCCGAGCGCCGCGTGCGGCTCGCGGGCCCCGAGCTCGGGGTGTTCGCGGCGCGCGTGCCCGGCGTGCGGCCCGGTCAGCGGTACGGCCTGCGCGCGCACGGTGCGTGGGACCCGGCCGCCGGGCTGCGCTACAACCCGGCGAAGCTGCTGGTCGACCCGTACGCGTACGGGCTGCTCGGGGAGGTCGACCACGGCCCGGCGACCTACGGCCACGTCGTCGACGACGCGCTGCGCGGCGACCCGCTCGGCGCGGCGGACCCGCGGGACTCGGTGGCGCACGTGCCGCACGCCGTCGTCGTGGACCGGCGGCCCGGGCACCGCGGCGCCGGCGACGCCGTCGACCCCGCCGCGAACCGGCCCTGGGTGCCGTGGGCCGACACCGTGGTCTACGAGGCGCACACCCGCGGGCTGACCGTCCGGCACCCCGGTCTCCCGCCGCACCTGCGCGGCACCTACGCCGCCCTGGGCCACCCGGTCGTCGTGCAGCACCTGCGGGACCTGGGCGTCACCGCGGTCGAGCTGCTGCCGGTGCACGCGTTCTCCTCCGAGCCGCACCTGGTCCAGAAAGGCCTCACCAACTACTGGGGCTACAGCACCCTCGGCTTCTTCGCCCCGCACGCCCCGTACGCCACCGCCGCGGCGCGCGCCGCCGGCCCGGCCGCCGTCCTGGACGAGCTGCGCACGGCCGTGCACGCGCTGCACGAGGCCGGCATCGAGGTCCTGCTCGACGTCGTCTACAACCACACGTGCGAGGGCGGGATGGGCGGCCAGCACCTGTCCTGGCGCGGCCTGGACTCGGCGCTCTACTACCTGCACGACGGCGGTCACCCCGCGGCGCTGGCGGATGTCACCGGCACCGGGAACACCCTCGACTTCCGCCGGCCGGAGGTCGTGCGCCTCGCGCTGGACTCCCTGCGGTACTGGGCGCAGGAGGTCGGCGTCGACGGGTTCCGCTTCGACCTGGCCGTGACCCTCGGCCGCGGCCGTGCCGGGTTCGACCCCGACCACCCGTTCCTCGTCGCGGCCGGCAACGACCCCGCGCTGCACGGCCTCAAGCTGGTCGCGGAGCCGTGGGACGTCGGCCCGGGCGGCTGGCGCACCGGGCAGTTCCCGCCGCCGTTCGCCGAGTGGAACGACAAGTTCCGCAACTCCGTCCGGTCGTTCTGGCTCGCCGACCCGGCCCGCGCCGCGCACGGGCTGCCCGAGCACCGGGTCCGCGACCTCGCCACCCGGCTGTCGGGCTCGGTCGACGTGTTCGGCCACTCGGACCCGCCGCTCGTCCGGGGGCCGCGGGCGAGCGTCAACTACGTCACGGCGCACGACGGGTTCACGCTGGCGGACCTCGTCGCCTACGAGCACAAGCACAACGAGGCGAACGCCGAGTCCAACCGCGACGGCTCCGACGACAACCGGTCCTGGAACCACGGCGTCGAGGGCCCCGTCGGCGCCGACTCGGTGGCCGCCGACATCGTGCCGCTGCGCCGCCGGTCGATCCGCAACCTGCTCGCCACCCTGCTGCTCGCGACCGGCACGCCGATGCTCACCGCCGGCGACGAGATCGGCCGCACCCAGCGCGGCAACAACAACGCGTACTGCCAGGACTCGGCGCTCTCCTGGGTCTCGTGGGACCTGGCACCGTGGCGGCGGGACCTGCTGGCGACCGCGCAGCGCCTGACCGCCCTGCGCCGCGCGCACCCGGCGCTGCGCAGCACCCGCTTCTTCACCGGCCGCGCCGCCGGCGGCGACCGCCCCGACCTCACCTGGTTCGACCCCACCGGGGCGCCGTTCACCCACGAGCGGTGGCACGACGGCGACCTGCGGACCCTGCAAATGCTCCGGGCGGTCGACGACGACGCGGTGCTGGTGGTCGTCAACGGGTCGCTGGACCCGGTCGACGTCGTGCTGGCGGACGGGCGGCCGACCACGTGGACCCTCGCGTGGGACTCGACCTGGGAGCACCCGGACGAGGCGGGCTCGGCGGCGGTGAACGGTGCGTTGCACCAGGACGCCGGCACCCGCGCGCTCCTCGAACCGCTGAGCCTGCGCGTCTACACCGCCTGACCCGTCCCTGCGCACCGCCAGCGCCGCGAGGGTGCTCCGCCGAGGTCGTGCGACGTCGCCGAGGTCGTGCGACGTCGCCGAGGTCGTGCGGGACGTCGCACGACCTCGAGAGGACCGCACGACCTCGGCGTCGGGTGTCAGCCCGCGTTCGCCACCAGGCCGACCTCCGCGACGGACGCGAGGCCCGCGTGCTGCGGGACCACCCGGACGCTGTACCCGAACGGGCCCGAGGCGTCGAGCAGCACGTCGCCGGCGAACGCGTACCGGCCGCCCTCGTACGTGTCCGCGAGCGCCAGCGGGTCGACCGTGAAGGCGTGCAGCTCGTCGGACTCCGACACCTTGCCGTGCACGACCTGCACCTCGACGTCCGCGGGCGTGAGGTCCCCGAGCGTCACGTACGCCTTCACGTGCAGCGCGTCGCCGACCTGCGGCACCTCGCCGACGCCGCCCGACTCCACGTGGTCGACGCGGACGTGCTGCCAGCCCGAGCGGACGCGGCTCTTCCAGCCGGCCAGCTCCCGGGCGCCCGTGAACGCCTGGTCCCCCGCGAGCGCCCGGCCCGCCACAGCAGCGGGGGCGTAGAGCCGCTCGACGTAGTCGGCCACCATCCGGGTGGCCTGCACCTTCGGGCCGAGCGTGGCCAGCGTGTGCCGCACCATCTCCAGCCAGCGCAGCGGCAGCCCGCGCTCGTCCCGGTCGTAGAACCGCGGGGCGACCTGGTGCTCGATCAGCTCGTACAGCGCGGCGGCCTCGAGGTCGTCGCGGCGGTCCGGGTCGTCGACGCCGTCGGCGGTCGGGATGGCCCAGCCGTTCTCGCCGTCGTACCACTCGTCCCACCACCCGTCGAGGATGGACAGGTTCAGCCCGCCGTTGAGCGCGGCCTTCATGCCCGACGTGCCGCAGGCCTCGAGCGGCCGCAGCGGGTTGTTCAGCCACACGTCGCAGCCCGGGTAGAGGGTCTGCGCCATCGCGATGTCGTAGTTCGGCAGGAAGACGATGCGGTGCCGGACGCCCTCCGCGTCGGCGAACCGGACCAGCTGCTGGATGAGCCGCTTGCCCTGGTCGTCGGCGGGGTGCGACTTGCCGGCGATGACCAGCTGGACGGGCCGCTCGGGGTGCGTGAGCAGGGCCTTGAGCCGCTCGGGGTCGCGCAGCATCAGCGTGAGGCGCTTGTAGGTCGGCACCCGGCGGGCGAACCCGATGGTCAGCACGTCCGGCGACAGCACGTCGTCGACCCAGCCGAGCTCGGCGGGGCTGGCGCCGCGGCGGGTCCAGGACGCGCGCACGCGCCGCCGGGCGTCGGCGACCAGCTGGGCGCGCATCGTGCGGCGCACGGCCCACAGCTCCTCGTCGGTGATCGCGTCGGTGCGCAGCCAGCCGACGCCCGCGGCGACCTCCTCGCCGGAGAGCCGCTCGGCGGCCAGGTCGCTGAGCCGGCGGTCCACCCAGGTCGGCGAGTGCACGCCGTTGGTCACCGACGTGATCGGGACCTCGACGTCGTCGAACCCCGGCCACAGGCCGCTGAACATGTCGCGGGAGACCTCGCCGTGCAGCAGCGAGACGCCGTTGGCCCGGCCGCCGAGCCGCAGGCCCATCACGGCCATGTTGAACATCAGCGGGTCGCCGCCCGGGTAGTCCTCCGCGCCGAGTGCGAGGACCTGCTCGACCGGGACGCCCTCGGCCTCGTTCGCCCCGCCGAAGTACTGCTGGACCAGGGCGGCCTCGAACCGGTCGATCCCGGCGGGCACGGGGGTGTGCGTCGTGAACACGGTCGCGGCCCGCACCGCCTCCAGCGCCTCCCCGAAGCCCAGGCCGGCACCGCTCACCAGCTCACGGATCCGCTCGACCCCGAGGAACCCGGCGTGCCCCTCGTTGGTGTGGTAGACCTCCGGCACCGGCGCGCCGGTCAGGCGCGACCAGACGCGCAGCGCGCGGACGCCGCCGACGCCGAGCAGCAGCTCCTGCTGCAGCCGGTGCTCGCCGCCGCCGCCGTACAGCCGGTCGGTGACCTTGCGGGCGGCCTCGTCGTTCTCCGGCACGTCCGAGTCGAGCAGCAGCAGCGGCACGCGGCCGACGGTCGCCGTCCAGATGTGCGCGTGCAGGGTGCGGTCGCCGGGCAGCGCGATCGACACCACGGCCGGGGTGCCGTCCTGCTCGCGCACCAGGGTCAGCGGCATGCCGTCCGGGTCCAGCACGGGGTAGGTCTCGACCTGCCAGCCGTCCCGGGTCAGCGACTGCTTGAAGTAGCCGGAGCCGTACATGAGCCCGACCCCGACCACCGGCACGCCCAGGTCGGAGGCGCTCTTCAGGTGGTCGCCGGCGAGGATGCCGAGGCCGCCGGAGTACTGCGGCAGCACCGCGGTCACGCCGAACTCCGGGGAGAAGTACCCGATGGCGGCGGGCAGCGCGGGGTCGGTGGCCTGCCGCTGCTGGTACCAGCGCGGCGCCTCGAGGTACTCGTGCAGGTCGGCCGTCGCGGCGCGGACGGAGGCGACGACGTCGGGGTCGGCGGCCAGCTCGGCCAGCCGCTCGGGGCGCAGGGCGCCGAGCAGCGCGACCGGGTCGCCGCCGACGGCGTCCCACAGCTGCGGGTCGATGCGGGCGAACAGGTCGCGGGTCGGCGCGTGCCAGGACCAGCGGAGGTTGTGCGCGAGCTCGTCGAGGTCGGCGAGCCCGGCGGGGAGCGAGGTGCGGACGGTGAATCGGCGGATGGCTCTCACGCGGACGACAGTACGCACGACCAGGGCGTCGACAACAGCACTTCCGTCCCGGTTCGTGCTGCCGACCGGCGTCCTCGCCGCCGGCGGACCGAGAAGGTGCTCCGCCCGGATGGCTGGCCCCGGCACCAGTGGATAGGTTCGGGACCGTGACGTCGACACCCCCGCCGCGCCAGCCCGCGCCGCGTCGTGCCCGCCCCCGCTCGACCGCCTCCGCCGCGGCCGTCGCACCCACGACGCCCCCGTCGGCGGCCGTGACGGCTGCGACTCCCGGGACGCCCGGGGGGCACGTCCCCATCGGCCGGATCCCGGTCGTGGACGTCTCCCCCGTCGCGGAGGGCGGTCGCTGGCCGGCCAAGGCCGTGGTGGGCGAGGCCGTCCCCGTCCGCGCCACCGTGTTCCGCGAGGGCCACGACGCGTGCGCGGCCACCGCCGTGCTGATCGGCCCGGACGGCGCCGACCGCGCCCGCGCGACGATGGTCGACATCGCCCCCGGCCTGGACCGCCACGAGGCGCACCTGGTGCCCGACGAGCCCGGCACCTGGGGCTTCCGCGTCGAGGGCTGGTCCGACCCGTACGGCACCTGGGCGCACGACGCTCCCCTGAAGGTCGGTGCCGGCGTCGACGTCGAGCTGATGCTGGAGGAGGGTGCCCGGCTGCTCGGCCGCGCCGCCGACCGCACGGCCGACGACGCCGGCGCACCGGTGCCGGAGGCCGACCGGCAGCTGCTGCGCGACGCGGTGACCGCGCTGCGCGACGCGACCCGGCCCGCCGAGGCGCGCCTCGCCGCCGGTCTGTCGGCCGAGGTGCGGGCCGCGCTCGCCGCGCACCCCGTGCGGGAGCTCGTCAGCCCGTCGCCGGTCTACCCGCTGCTGGTCGACCGGCCGCTCGCCCTCACGGGCGCCTGGTACGAGATCTTCCCGCGCTCCATCGGCGCCACGTACGACGACGCGACCGGCACCTGGACCACGGGCACCCTGCGCACCGCCGCCGCGGACCTGCCCCGGATCGCCGGCCTCGGGTTCGACGTCGTCTACCTGACGCCGATCCACCCGATCGGCACCACGCACCGCAAGGGCCGGAACAACACCCTGGACGCACGGCCCGGCGACCCCGGCTCCCCGTACGCGATCGGCTCCCCCGACGGCGGGCACGACGCGATCGAGCCGACGCTCGGCACGTTCGAGGACTTCGACGCGTTCGTGGCCGAGGCCCGCGCGCAGGGCCTGGAGGTGGCGCTGGACCTCGCGCTCCAGTGCTCCCCCGACCACCCGTGGGTCACCGAGCACCCGGAGTGGTTCACCACGCGGCTGGACGGCACGATCGCCTACGCCGAGAACCCGCCCAAGAAGTACCAGGACATCTACCCCCTGAACTTCGACAACGACCCCGAGGGCATCTACGCGGAGATCCGCCGGGTGCTCGAGCTGTGGATCGGCCACGGCGTGACGGCGTTCCGCGTCGACAACCCGCACACCAAGCCGCTGTCGTTCTGGCAGCGGATCCTCGCCGACGTCCGCGCCACGCACCCCGAGGTCGTGTTCCTGTCCGAGGCGTTCACCCGCCCCGCGATGATGCTCAACCTGGCCCGCGTCGGGTTCCACCAGTCGTACACGTACTTCACCTGGCGGAACACCAAGGAGGAGATCGAGGAGTACCTCGCCGAGGTCTCCGGCGAGCAGGGCTCCTGGATGCGGCCGAGCTTCTGGCCGACCACCCACGACATCCTGCCGCCGTACCTGCAGACGGGGGGCACCGCGGGCTTCGCCGTCCGGGCCGTGCTCGCCGCGCTGGGGGCGCCGACGTGGGGCGTCTACTCCGGCTACGAGCTGGTCGAGGACGTGCCCCGGCCCGGCGTCGAGGAGCAGATCGACAACGAGAAGTACGAGTTCAAGCCACGCGACTGGTCGGCCGCGGAGCCGCTCGGCATCGCCCGGCTGCTGCGCTCGCTCAACGAGATCCGGCGCGCGCACCCGGCGCTGCGGCAGCTGCGCAACCTGGCCGTGCACCCGACCAGCGACGGCTCCCTGGTCGCGTTCTCGCGGCACCTGCCCGCGCACCTGTCGCCGACGGGGCAGGACGACACCGTGCTGGTCGTGGTGAACCTCGACCCGCGCAACGCGCACGACGGCGTGGTCGACCTGGACCTCACGGCGCTCGGGCTCGAGCCCGGCGCCCGGTTCGTGGCGCACGACGTGCTCTCCCAGGAGGTCTACGCCTGGGACGACCACCCGTGGGTGCGGCTCGACCCGTACAGCCGCGTCGCGCACGTGGTCGTCGTGGAGCGGGTGTGACCCCGCCGGCGGCCGCGGGCGGGGTGCCGGTGCCGTCCGCCGCGGGAGCGACGTCCGCCGCGCCGCCGACGGGCCAGATCGCCGTCACCGCGCTGCCGCAGCGGCGCCAGCCGCCCGTGCCCGCGCCCGAGGGCGGCGGCCTGCGCGACGACCCGGAGTGGTACCGCACCGCGGTGTTCTACGAGGTGATGATCCGGTCGTTCTCCGACTCCGACGGCTCGGGCAGCGGGGACCTGCGCGGCCTCATCGAGCGGCTCGACTACCTGCAGTGGCTCGGCATCGACTGCCTGTGGCTCCCGCCGTTCTACCCGTCGCCGCTGCGCGACGGCGGGTACGACGTGTCGGACTACACCGCGGTGGCCGCCCAGTACGGCTCGCTGGACGACTTCACCGAGCTGGTCGCCGCCGCCCACGAGCGCGGCATCCGGGTCGTCGTCGACCTCGTCATGAACCACTCCTCGGACCAGCACCCGTGGTTCCAGGCGTCCCGCTCGGACCCCGACGGCCCGTACGGCGACTTCTACGTGTGGAGCGACGACCCGACCCGCTACCAGGACGCGCGGATCATCTTCGTCGACACGGAGACGTCCAACTGGACGTTCGACCCGGTGCGGCGGCAGTACTTCTGGCACCGGTTCTTCAGCCACCAGCCCGACCTGAACTTCGACAACCCGCGGGTGGTCGAGGCGATGCACGACGTGGCGCGGTTCTGGCTGCGGCTCGGCGTCGACGGGTTCCGGCTGGACGCCGTGCCGTACCTGTACGAGCGCGACGGCACCAACTGCGAGAACCTCCCGGAGACCCACCGGTTCCTGCGGGACCTGCGCGCGATGATCGACCGCGAGTTCCCGGGCCGCATCATGCTCGCCGAGGCCAACCAGTGGCCCGAGGACGTCGTGCACTACTTCGGCACCGAGGACGAGCCCGAGTGCCACATGTGCTTCCACTTCCCCGTGATGCCGCGCATCTACTACTCGCTGCGCGACCAGCAGGCGACGTCGATCGTCGACATCCTGGCCGACACGCCGTCGATCCCCGCCGGCGGCCAGTGGAGCACGTTCCTGCGGAACCACGACGAGCTGACGCTCGAGATGGTGTCCACCGAGGAGCGCGCGTCGATGTACGGGTGGTACGCCCCGGACTCCCGGATGCGCGCCAACATCGGCATCCGGCGCCGGCTCGCGCCGCTGCTCGAGGACTCCCGCAAGGAGATCGAGCTCGCGCACGCGCTCCTGCTGTCGCTGCCCGGCAGCCCCTGCCTGTACTACGGCGACGAGATCGGCATGGGCGACAACATCTGGCTGCCCGACCGCGACGCCGTCCGGACGCCGATGCAGTGGACCCCCGACCGGAACTCCGGCTTCTCGACCGCGGACCCCGGCAAGCTCTACCTGCCGGTGATCCAGTCGCTCGTGCACCACTACAACAACGTCAACGTCGAGGCGCAGATCGCCCAGAACACCTCGCTGCTGCACTGGGTGCGGGGCATGCTCGCGGTCCGCCGCCAGCACCCCGCGCTCGGGCTCGGCTCGTTCGACGTCGTCCCCGGCGACAACGACAGCGTCCTGTCGTTCCTGCGCCGGTCCGGCACCGAGACCCTGCTCTGCGTCGCGAACCTCGCCTCCACCGCCCGGGCGACGACGCTCCGGCTCCCGGCGTCCCTGGCCGGCGCGGAGCTGCGCGACGTCTTCGGCGGCGCCCCGTTCCCGCAGGTCGGTCCCGACGGCACCGCCTCGTTCACGCTCGGCTCGCGCGACTTCTACTGGCTGGCGGTGACGACGGCATGACCGACCGACGCGTGGTGCACGAGGACCGCGACGACGCGCTGGCCGCCCTGCTCGCCCCGTGGCTCCCCGGACGCCGCTGGTTCCCCGTCAAGGGCACCGCGGCACGGGTCACGGCGATCGGCGGGCTGACCCTGACCGACCCCGACCCCGACCCGGGCCACGCCGCCGACGTGCGGCTGCTGCTGATCCGGGCGGAGGGCGCCGGGACCGGCGCGGTGCTGCAGGTGCCGCTGGTGCTCGGCGGCCGCGCCGGCGACGACGACCCGACGTCCATCGGCCGCCTGCCCGACGGCACCACGGTGCTCGACGGCGCCGGCCGCCCGGAGTTCGAGCGCGCGTGGCTCGCCGAGGCCGACCGGCCCGCCGGTGCACCCGCAGCCGGCCCCGCGGACACGCTCGGCCCGCCGAAGGTCGTGCCCGGCGAGCAGTCGAACACCTCCGTGATCCTGCCCGGCGCGGGTCCCGACGGCGCCACCGCGATGCTCAAGGTCTTCCGCGGCCTGTCGTCCGGGGACAACCCCGACGTCGACGTGCCGCGCGCGCTCGCCGAGGCCGGCTGGTCGCACGTGCCCCGCCCGCTCGCCTGGCTCGGGGCGGAGTGGCCCGACGGCGACGGCACCGCGCACGGGCACCTCGGCGTGCTCAGCGCATTCGTCCCCGGCGCCCAGGACGGCTTCGAGCTCGCCTGCGACCTGGCACGCACGGGCGCGTCGTTCGCCGACCTGGCGCAGGACCTCGGCGCCGTCGTCGGCCAGATGCACCGGGCGCTCGCCGAGGCCCTGCCCACGGAGGCCGAGCCACCCGCACCGCCGGCGACCGGCGAGGGACGGCACGCCGCCGAGCCCGAGCCGGGCCTGTCCCCCGCGGCGGCCGCCGTCGCCGACGCGCTCGGCGCCCGGTTCGCGTGGGCCCGGGACGCGGTGCCCGAGCTCGACCAGCACGCCGAGGCGGTCGCCGCGCTGGCCGAGCGGACCCGCCTCCTGGCCGAGGTCCCGCCCCGGCAGCGCGTGCACGGCGACCTGCACCTCGGCCAGGTGCTGCGCGGCGACGACACCTGGTACGTCCTCGACTTCGAGGGCGAGCCGCTGGTGCCCGTCGCGCAGCGCACGCGGCCCGACCTCGCCCTGCGCGACGCCGCCGGCATGCTGCGGTCGTTCGACTACGCCGCCGCCGTCGGGGACGCCCCCGGTGCGTGGACCGACGTGGCACGCACCGCGTTCCTCGCCGGGTACTCGGCCGAGACGCCCGACCTGGACCCGGGGACCCGCGCGCACCTGCTGCGCGTGCTCGAGCTCGACAAGGCGCTGTACGAGGCCGTCTACGAGGCCCGGAACCGGCCCACCTGGCTGCCGATCCCGCTGCGGGCGGTGGCGCGGCTCGTCGGCTGATCACGGCCGCCCACCGCCCGCAGATCGTCTGGCTGCGGGAACGGGCCGGTGGTGGTTGGGTAGGGACATGAATCGCCCGGCAGAGACGTCGCCCGCCACCGTGGACCCCGGAACGCTGCACGCCGTCGCCTCCGGCGCGTACCACGACCCGCACGCCGTCCTCGGTGCGCACCTCACCCCGAGCGGCCTGGTGGTCCGGACCCTGCGCCCCCTCGCGGACGCCGTCGTCGTCGTCACCGCCGCGGGCTCGACCCCCGCGGTGCACGAGCAGGACGGCATCTGGGTCGCCCTGCTGCCCGAGACGCAGGTCGTCGACTACCGCCTCGACGTCACCTACGCCGGCCAGACGACGCGCCTGGACGACCCGTACCGCTACCTGCCGACCGTGCAGGAGCTGGACCGGCACCTCATCCGCGAGGGCCGGCACGAGCAGCTGTGGGGCGTGCTCGGCGCGAACGTGCACCGCTACCCGGGCGCGCTCGGGCAGGTCGAGGGCACCGCGTTCGCCGTCTGGGCGCCGAACGCGCGCGCCGTCCGGGTCGTCGGCGACTTCAACCACTGGCAGGGCGCGACCCACGCGATGCGCTCGCTCGGCGAGTCGGGCGTCTGGGAGCTCTTCGTGCCCGGCGTCGTCGCCGGCGCCCGGTACAAGTTCGAGATCCTCGGGCCCGACGGCGGCTGGCGGCAGAAGGCCGACCCGCTCGCCAAGGGCACCGAGGTCCCGCCGGCGACGGCCTCCGTCGTCGTCGAGTCCGTGTTCCAGTGGGGCGACGACGAGTGGATCGAGCAGCGCCGGTCGCACGACCCGCACGCCGGCCCGATGAGCATCTACGAGGTGCACCTCGGCTCGTGGCGGCAGGGCCTCTCCTACCGCGACCTCGCCGCCCAGCTCACCGAGTACGTGCTGGAGATGGGCTTCACCCACGTCGAGCTGCTGCCCGTGGCCGAGCACCCGTTCGGCGGCTCCTGGGGCTACCAGGTGACCTCGTACTTCGCGCCGACCTCCCGGTTCGGGCACCCCGACGACTTCCGGTACCTGGTCGACACCCTGCACCGGGCCGGCATCGGCGTGCTGCTCGACTGGGTGCCCGCGCACTTCCCCAAGGACGAGTGGGCGCTCGCCCGGTTCGACGGCACCCCGCTCTACGAGCACCCGGACCCGATGCGCGGCGAGCAGATGGACTGGGGCACCTACGTCTTCGACTTCGGCCGCAACGAGGTGCGCAACTTCCTCGTCGCGAACGCCACCTACTGGCTCGAGGAGTTCCACGCCGACGGCCTGCGGGTCGACGCCGTCGCGTCGATGCTCTACCTCGACTACTCCCGCGAGCCCGGGCAGTGGCGCCCCAACGCGCACGGAGGGCGGGAGAACCTCGAGGCGATCTCGTTCCTCCAGGAGGCCAACGCCACGGCCTACCGCCGGACTCCCGGCGTCATGATGATCGCCGAGGAGTCGACCGCGTGGCCCGGCGTCACCACCCCGACCAGCGGCGGCGGCCTCGGCTTCGGCCTCAAGTGGAACATGGGCTGGATGAACGACACCCTCCGCTACCTCGCGGAGCTGCCGATCAACCGCCGCTACCACCACCACGAGGCGACGTTCTCGCTGGTGTACGCCTTCTCCGAGCAGTTCGTGCTGCCGATCAGCCACGACGAGGTCGTGCACGGCAAGGGTTCGCTCATGCGCAAGATGCCCGGCGACGACTGGCAGCAGCGCGCCGGCGTCCGGGCCCTGCTCGGCTACCAGTGGTCGCACCCCGGCAAGCAGCTGCTGTTCATGGGCTCCGAGTTCGCCCAGGGCACCGAGTGGGCCGAGTCCCGGTCGCTCGACTGGTACCTGCTGGACCACGAGCCGCACCGCGGCGTCCAGCGCGCCGTGCGCGACCTCAACCGGTTCTACCGGTCGCACTCCGCCATGTGGGCGCTCGACCACAGCCCGCAGGGCTTCGAGTGGATCGACGCCAACGACGCCGACCGCAACGTGCTCGCCTACCTCCGGCGCGACGACCGCGGCAACGTCGTCGCGGTCGTCGTCAACTTCTCCGGCGTCCCGCACGAGAACTACCGCCTCGCGCTCCCCCAGGGCGGCACGTGGCTCGAGGCCGTCAACACCGACGCCGAGGAGTACGGCGGCTCGGGTGTCGGCAACCTCGGCCGGGTCGAGGCGCGACCCGAGCCCCACCACGGCCGCGCGTTCTCCGCGACCGTGCGGGTCCCCCCGCTCGGCGTCCTGTACTTCGTCCCGGCCTGACGCCGGACGCGGCCCGGGCGGCAGCGGCCCGGGCGGCAGCGGCCCGCTGCACCGCGAGCCACCAGGGGGTGGCGCCCACCCGGGCGCCACCCCCTTCCGCGCGCCGGCTCCCGGTCCAGGTGACCGCTTCCCGACGTGGACACCGGCGACACCGCGCACAGCGCGGACGCGTGCCCGCGCCCCCCTCAGCTACGGGCAGCGGGGACGCCTCCGAGCCATCGCGTTCCGGCTCACGCCATCCCGTCACGTGGGGCTGCCGCCGACATCGGTCTGCGCCGCTGGCAGATCCACCGACACCGGTGGTGCGCGTCGAGATCGCTGGTCTGCGCCGAGATCGCTGGCTGCACGTGCCGATATCGACGCGAACCACCGGCCTCAGGAAGCCGTCGTGGGGCGACGGGCTCGCCGGGGAGCGCCGATCCGGACGGCCGTCGCACGCGTGGGTGCGTGCCACGTCGTCGTCGTACGTCACGTCCGCTCGCACGCCGGGTTTCCGTGGCCGGGCGGGCCCCGGGCCCGGGCTCGAGCGGGTCCGAACCCGCTGGGGCTCGGGACGGGTTCGGGTCGGGCTCGGCCTCGTGCATTGTCCGGGAACGACGAAGAGCCACCCCTCGCGGGGTGGCTCTTCGTGAATGATGTTCCGGCGGCGTCCTACTCTCCCACACCCTGGCGAGTGCAGTACCATCGGCGCTGAAGGGCTTAGCTTCCGGGTTCGGAATGGGACCGGGCGTTTCCCCTTCGCTATGACCGCCGTAACTCTGTCGAACTGTCAAGCACACGGGCCTGCACCGGTGTGGGTGCAGGGGTGCTCGTGGTTCGGGAACCGCACAGTGGACGCGTAGCAACAAAAAGTGTTGTGGTGAAGTTGTCGGCTTATTAGTACCGGTCAGCTGCGGCAGTCTTGCGTCCTGCCTTCCACATCCGGCCTATCTACCCGGTGGTCTAGCCGGGAGCCTCTCACCCCTCGAGGGGGCGTGGAAACCTCATCTTGAAGCAGGCTTCCCGCTTAGATGCTTTCAGCGGTTATCCCTTCCGAACGTAGCCAACCAGCCGTGCTCCTGGCGGAACAACTGGCACACCAGAGGTTCGTCCGTCCCGGTCCTCTCGTACTAGGGACAGCCCTTCTCAAGTTTCCTGCGCGCGCAGCGGATAGGGACCGAACTGTCTCACGACGTTCTAAACCCAGCTCGCGTACCGCTTTAATGGGCGAACAGCCCAACCCTTGGGACCTACTCCAGCCCCAGGATGCGACGAGCCGACATCGAGGTGCCAAACCATGCCGTCGATATGGACTCTTGGGCAAGATCAGCCTGTTATCCCCGGGGTACCTTTTATCCGTTGAGCGACGGCGCTTCCACAAGCCACCGCCGGATCACTAGTTCCGACTTTCGTCCCTGCTCGACCTGTCAGTCTCACAGTCAAGCTCCCTTGTGCACTTGCACTCGCCACCTGATTGCCAACCAGGCTGAGGGAACCTTTGAGCGCCTCCGTTACATTTTAGGAGGCAACCGCCCCAGTTAAACTACCCATCAGGCACTGTCCCTGATCCGGATCACGGACCGAGGTTAGATATCCAGAGCGACCAGAGTGGTATTTCAACGTTGACTCCACCGACACTGGCGTGCCGGCTTCACAGTCTCCCACCTATCCTACACAAGCCGCACCGAACACCAATACCAAACTATAGTAAAGGTCCCGGGGTCTTTCCGTCCTGCTGCGCGTAACGAGCATCTTTACTCGTAGTGCAATTTCGCCGAGTTCGCGGTTGAGACAGCGGAGAAGTCGTTACGCCATTCGTGCAGGTCGGAACTTACCCGACAAGGAATTTCGCTACCTTAGGATGGTTATAGTTACCACCGCCGTTTACTGGGGCTTAAATTCTGAGCTTCGCCTTGCGGCTGACCCGTCCTCTTAACCTTCCAGCACCGGGCAGGCGTCAGTCCGTATACATCGTCTTGCGACTTCGCACGGACCTGTGTTTTTAGTAAACAGTCGCTTCTCCCTGGTCTCTGCGGCCCTCCACGCTTCCCGGGCAAGCCGGTACACGCTTCAGGCCCCCCTTCTCCCGAAGTTACGGGGGCATTTTGCCGAGTTCCTTAACCACGATTCTCTCGATCGCCTTGGTATTCTCTACCTGACCACCTGAGTCGGTTTAGGGTACGGGCGGCTAGAACCTCGCGTCGAAGCTTTTCTCGGCAGCATAGGATCACCCAATCATCCAGCATACGCTGTCACCATCGGTTCTCAGGCTATGTGAGTGGCGGATTTGCCTACCACTCGCCCTACGGCCTTGGACGTGGACTACCATCGCCACGCTGGGCTACCTTCCTGCGTCACTCCTGTTAATACGCTTACCTACTACCGGATCGGGTCACGCGCTCCCCGCCGCGGTGACTCCCGAAGGAGTCGGTGCGGCGGCTCGGGCGTTTAGCATCACCGGGCTCGGTATGGGCGGTTCTTCGCCGGTACGGGAATATCAACCCGTTGTCCATCGACTACGCCTGTCGGCCTCGCCTTAGGTCCCGACTTACCCAGGGCGGATTAGCCTGGCCCTGGAACCCTTGGTCATTCGGCGGACGGGTTTCTCACCCGTCATTCGCTACTCATGCCTGCATTCTCACTCGTGTGGCGTCCACCACTGGGTTACCCCGCAGCTTCACCCGCCACACGACGCTCCCCTACCCATCCACACGGCTGGACCACGAAGGCCTGCCTGAAATGTGAATGCCACAGCTTCGGCGGTATACTTGAGCCCCGCTACATTGTCGGCGCGGAATCACTTGACCAGTGAGCTATTACGCACTCTTTCAAGGGTGGCTGCTTCTAAGCCAACCTCCTGGTTGTCTGTGCAACTCCACATCCTTTCCCACTTAGCATACGCTTAGGGGCCTTAGCTGGTGGTCTGGGCTGTTTCCCTCTCGACTACGGAGCTTATCCCCCGCAGTCTCACTGCCACGCTCTCACTTACCGGCATTCGGAGTTTGGCTAACGTCAGTAACCTGGTGGGGCCCATCGGCTATCCAGTAGCTCTACCTCCGGCAAGAAACACGTGACGCTGCACCTAAATGCATTTCGGGGAGAACCAGCTATCACGAAGTTTGATTGGCCTTTCACCCCTAACCACAGGTCATCCCCCCGGTTTTCAACCCAGGTGGGTTCGGTCCTCCACGCGGTCTTACCCGCGCTTCAACCTGCCCATGGCTAGATCACTTCGCTTCGGGTCTAGAGCACGCGACTGTATCGCCCTATTCGGACTCGCTTTCGCTACGGCTTCCCCACACGGGTTAACCTCGCCACGTACCACTAACTCGCAGGCTCATTCTTCAAAAGGCACGCCGTCACCCCTGCTAGGGAGGCTCCGACGGATTGTAGGCACACGGTTTCAGGTACTATTTCACTCCCCTCCCGGGGTACTTTTCACCTTTCCCTCACGGTACTTGTCCGCTATCGGTCACTAGGTAGTATTTAGGCTTAGCAAGTGGTCTTGCCAGATTCACACGGGATTTCTCGGGCCCCGTGCTACTTGGGATCCCCTTCGGGAGGCCACGTCATTTCGTCTACGGGGGTACCACCCTCTGTGCCGGGCCTTTCAATGCCCTTCGACTATAACGCGGCTTTCTGACTCCCTGACGACTCGGCAGAATCATCTGAAAGGTCCCACAACCCCGTACACGCAACGCCTGCCGGCTTGACACGCATACGGTTTGGCCTGATCCGCTTTCGCTCGCCACTACTCACGGAATATCTCTTCCTGCCGGTACTGAGATGTTTCACTTCCCGGCGTTCCCTCCACACACCCTATATATTCAGGTGCGGGTCACACGACATGACTCGTGCGGGGTTTCCCCATTCGGACATCCTCGGATCACGGTTCGTTTGCCAACTCCCCGAGGCTTATCGCAGGCTACAACGTCCTTCTTCGGCTCCTAGTGCCAAGGCATCCACCCTGTGCCCTTAAAAACTTGACCACAAAGACATTACTTTAAAAGATGCTCGCGTCCACTGTGCAGTTCTCAAACAACGAACGATCCCCGAGTCTCGCGCCGGCGCCTACCCACCATCACAGCAGTGAGCGGTTCGACCGACCGACCGGGCCCGTCATGAAGCAACACCCCCAAAGCGGGCTGTTCCCTCAGGACCCAACAGCGTGCCCAGGCGACCCAGCGAGATCAGCGGTGCGAGGTTCCGACCACCCGAAGGCGGAGTACTGACGCGATGCCGACCCCACGAGGAGTCGCCGTAGTTGATGTTCCACCCGTGAGCACCACCCCGAACGCGTACGGTCCGGGCCTGGTCTCTGCACACCCACACACGAAGCGCAGGTGCCAGAAGCTCCTTAGAAAGGAGGTGATCCAGCCGCACCTTCCGGTACGGCTACCTTGTTACGACTTAGTCCCAATCGCCAGTCCCACCTTCGACGGCTCCCCCCACAAGGGTTGGGCCACCGGCTTCGGGTGTTACCGACTTTCGTGACTTGACGGGCGGTGTGTACAAGGCCCGGGAACGTATTCACCGCAGCGTTGCTGATCTGCGATTACTAGCGACTCCGACTTCATGGGGTCGAGTTGCAGACCCCAATCCGAACTGAGACCGGCTTTTTGGGATTCGCTCCACCTCGCGGTATCGCAGCCCTTTGTACCGGCCATTGTAGCATGCGTGAAGCCCAAGACATAAGGGGCATGATGATTTGACGTCATCCCCACCTTCCTCCGAGTTGACCCCGGCAGTCTCCTATGAGTCCCCGGCATGACCCGCTGGCAACATAGGACGAGGGTTGCGCTCGTTGCGGGACTTAACCCAACATCTCACGACACGAGCTGACGACAACCATGCACCACCTGTACACCGACCTTGCGGGGCAACCATCTCTGGAAGTTTCCGGTGTATGTCAAGCCTTGGTAAGGTTCTTCGCGTTGCATCGAATTAATCCGCATGCTCCGCCGCTTGTGCGGGCCCCCGTCAATTTCTTTGAGTTTTAGCCTTGCGGCCGTACTCCCCAGGCGGGGCACTTAATGCGTTTGCTGCGGCACGGAACTCGTGGAATGAGCCCCACACCTAGTGCCCAACGTTTACGGCATGGACTACCAGGGTATCTAATCCTGTTCGCTCCCCATGCTTTCGCTCCTCAGCGTCAGTTGCGGCCCAGTGACCTGCCTTCGCCATCGGTGTTCCTCCTGATATCTGCGCATTCCACCGCTACACCAGGAATTCCAGTCACCCCTACCGCACTCTAGTCTGCCCGTACCCACTGCAAGCCCGAGGTTGAGCCTCGAGTTTTCACAGCAGACGCGACAAACCGCCTACGAGCTCTTTACGCCCAATAATTCCGGACAACGCTTGCGCCCTACGTATTACCGCGGCTGCTGGCACGTAGTTAGCCGGCGCTTCTTCTGCAGGTACCGTCACTTGCGCTTCTTCCCTGCTGAAAGAGGTTTACAACCCGAAGGCCTTCATCCCTCACGCGGCGTCGCTGCATCAGGCTTGCGCCCATTGTGCAATATTCCCCACTGCTGCCTCCCGTAGGAGTCTGGGCCGTGTCTCAGTCCCAGTGTGGCCGGTCGCCCTCTCAGGCCGGCTACCCGTCGTCGCCTTGGTAGGCCTTTACCCCACCAACAAGCTGATAGGCCGCGAGTCCATCCCTGACCGATAAATCTTTCCAGACGCTTCAGATGCCCGAGCGTCTCGTATCCGGTATTAGACCTCGTTTCCAAGGCTTATCCCAGAGTCAGGGGCAGGTTACTCACGTGTTACTCACCCGTTCGCCACTGATCCACCCAGCAAGCTGGGCTTCACCGTTCGACTTGCATGTGTTAAGCACGCCGCCAGCGTTCGTCCTGAGCCAGAATCAAACTCTCCGTTAATGTCTACATGGCAACCACCACCCGAAGGCGGCGATCCACCGACACACGAGACGACCACCCCCACGCTGACGAAGGGATGATCAGTTCAAAATGGCTGTGCGGGCCGACCCAGACGGAGCAGGGCCGAACCCACGACACCAACAAAGCACACCAACTACGAACCACCACCCCGAACGAGGCGACGACCCGAGCCGATGCACCGATATGGCATCAACTACTTAGGCACACTGTTGAGTTCTCAAAGAACAGACGCGCATCCCCCACTCACCCTTGCGGGCTCCTGGCCGGAGGCAACCGTTCAAACTTATCTGATCCGACCCGGCCCGTCAAGTCCGTGTGGACTCTCCCGACCTTCTGGACCGCCCTCGGCGCGACCGTCCACGGGCGCATGTGTCCCGTGATGTCCGAACCGAGGGGGTGGTCTCCCGCGGGACTGGCCACCGGGTGCGATCCCTGGTGTCCGTTCCTCCCTGCCGGGCGACGGAGAGGAACATTACGCAGCACGCTCGCGGAGCGTCAACTCCGGCGGGGGTGACGGCGGTCACCCGCATGATCACGCGGATCTCCGCCGGTTCCGGCCGCTCCTGGACGGCGGAAGGCCCGCCCGACCTCGACGGTCGGACGGGCCCCTTCCCCGCGCACGGTGCCGGCGGGCGCGACCCGCGCTCAGTACAGCGCGCTGGCGAGGGCCCGGCGGGCGGCGACCACCCGCGGGTCCTCCGTGCCGACGACCTCGAACAGCTCCACGAGGCGCACGCGCACCCGCTCGCGGTCGGGCCCCGCGACGGACCGCACGGTGTCGACGAGTCGCACGAACGCGTCCTCGACCTGACCCCCGAGCACATCGACGTCCGCGACCGCCAGCTGGGCGTCGACGTCCCGCGGGTCGTCCGCCGCGGCCTTGCGCACCGCGGCGAGGTCGACGTCCCGGGTCCGGGTGAGGAGACCGACCTGCGCGAGACCGGCCCGGGCCATGTCGTCGCGCGGGTTCTCCTTGAGCGCCTGCTCGTACGCCGCGGCGGCCGCGGGCAGGTCGTCGCGCTCGATGGCGTCGTAGGCCTCCTGGTGCAGCGGGGGCAGCGGCGGCTCCTCCGGCTCCGCGGGGGCGGGCTCCCCGTCCTCGCGCGGTTCGACCGTCCCGGTGATGCCGTTGGTCGCGGCCGCCTCGAGCACCTGCTCCAGCACGCCGCGGACCTGGTCCACCGGGGGCGCTCCCTGGAACAGCGGGAGCGGCTGGCCCGCCAGGACGGCGACGACCGCCGGCACCGACTGCGTCTGGAACGCCGCGGCCACCTGCGGGTTGGCCTCCGAGTCGATGCGGGCCAGGAGCAGCCGGCCCGCGTACTGGTCGGCCAGCGTGCCGAGGTCCCGGGCGAGGTTGATGCTCGTCTCGCTCCACGACGCCCACAGCAGCACCACGACGGGGTGCTGCGTCGACGACTGCACGAGCTCCGCGAAGCCCTCCGTGTCGACGTCGACCGTGTAGGGCCCGGGGGCCGGCAGCCCGCCGGGGGTGCCGGGCGCCGGGGTGGCCGGGCGCCCGAGCCCGGAGAGGTCGACCGCGCCGCGCACGTCGAGGCGCGGCTGGTGCGCCGGGTTCTGGCTCATGCTGCTGTGCTCCTGCTCTCGTGTCGTCCCACGATCTCACTCACCCGTGACCGACGTGCGCGCGTGCTCGGCCGCCAGGACGCTGACCTGCTCCGCGCCACCCGCGGGCGGCACGTACAGCGCTACCACGTCGGTCCACGTCCGCACCAGGTTGCTCGTCACGCTGCCCTTGCCGGCCAGCGCCGCGTCGAACGGGTCGTTCAGGGTGATGCTGCCCTGGCTGAGCGTCACGGTGGTCACCGTGCTCAGCCGGCCGACGACGATCGCGCCGCCGTCCGCCGTCCGCAGCGCCGTCACGGAGCCGTCGACCGGCGCGGTCGTCTCCGCGACCGTCGCCACGGCCTGGAGGCTCGCCACGGTCTGGTTCCGCGCCTCGGTGATCGCGGTCCGGAAGAAGTCCGGCGGGAAGGTCGCGGCGGCGGCGGACGCGTCGCCGTTGGTCAGCACGTCCGCGTACTGGGCGATCGCCTCGGTCGGCGGGAGCAGCAGCGAGGTGTCGTCGGGGGCCACCGGCTCGCTGCCGATCGCCGGGTCCGCCGTCGCCGGCATCTGCACCGACGGACCGAGCCGTGCCCAGCTCCACAGCCGGTACGGCTCGCGCGGGCCGTCCTGCTGGAGCACGAGGAGCAGCGGCGCCTGCAGGTCCGCGGGCTGCTCGGTGACCACCATCTGGGTGCGGGGCCAGGTGTCGGTGTCCGGGACGATCGTCGTCTGCGCCGTCATCGGCAGCGACACGGGCGGCCGCTCGCCGTTGGTCGCCGTGGCACGCACGTACTCCGCGGTGCGGATGTCCAGGGCGGGGCCGCTGAGCCGCGCCGGCAGCCCGGCGGCGTCGAGCGCGGCGTCGCCCGTCGCGAGGACCTCGCCCACCTGGTCCAGGACGCTCGTCGACTGGGCCACGGTCAGCGCCGGGGGCGGGACCGCGGGGGCGGCGTCCGGTGTCGGCTGCGGGACCGGGTTCGCGCAGGCGGCGAGGCCGAGCAGGGCGACCGTCGCGACGGCCGTCCGCGCGAGCCCGGGGCGACGGAGCCGGCGGGCTCCGGAGGTGCGGGGGCTCATCGGTCGTCCTTCCTGCTCTGCGTGTCGTCCTCCGGTGCGGCATCGCCCTCCCGGCCGGTGCCTCCGCCCTCGTCGGACGGGAAGCCCCACATCCGGCGCCAGGCGTCGGCGCGCTGCGCGCGGGCCGCCGGGTCGTCCTCGGACCCCGGGCGTGCGGGAGTCGGGGCCGGGGGCGCCGACGCGGCCGGGGTGGGCCGGGCGACAGGAGCCGGTGCGACGGGGGCCGGTGCGGCAGGGGCCGTCGGTCCGGCCGGCGCAGCGGGGCGCGCGGCCGGCGCCGGCGTCGGGGACCACGAGGTCGTCGTGCCCGACGGGGTCGGCGCGGCCGGTGCCGCGGGCGCGTCCGCGGTCGACGGCGTCGTCCCGTCCGCCGGCCGCTCGGTCGTGCCCTTGCGCCACGGGAGGCGGGCACCGAGGCCGCGGCGCGGCGGGGACGGCTGGTCGGGCTCGGGCGCGGGCTCGGGCCCCGACACCGGGGCGGCCGGCGTCGGCGCCGTGGGTGTCGGCGCGGCCGGCTCGACCACCGGCGTCGCCCCGGTGACAGCCGGCTCGACCACCGGCGTCGCCCCGGTGACGGCGGGGACCGACCCGGTCGGGGTGCGGCGGCCCCGGCGACGCTCCGCGGCAGCGGCGGCCGCCGCAGCGGCCTCGGCCTCGCGGATCTGCCGCCGGGTCGGCTGGCTCACGCCGACCGTGCCGACGGGGATGGCCCCGGTGGGGTGGCCCGAGGTCGGCTGCGGCTCGCCCGCGGGAGCGGCGCCCGCCGGAACCGGCGCCGTCGTGCCGGCCGGTGCCGGGATCGTGGCGAACGTCCCCGTCGTCACCGGGTGCCAGCCGGCGTCGGGTCCCTCACGGCGCGCGCGCAGGATCCGGACCAGCAGGATCGCGGCGACGGCGAGGAGCAGGACGCCGAGCGCCACCCCCGGCCAGAGCCACGGGGTCGTGACCGTCTGGGGCCAGGACAGGTCCAGCGTCGGGGCGGTGTCGCCCAGGCTCACCGCGATCAGCGACCAGCGGCCGTCCTGCGCGGGCCAGTCGAGCGTCGCGGAGCCGTCCCCGCCGACCTCCAGGACCCACATGTCGGACCCGGTCGGGTCGGCGGCCCGGACCGCGGACGCCTCGGGCTCGCCGCTCGCGGAGGGCGACGGCGTCGCCGCGGCGTCGGCGGGAGCCTCGGTGGTCGGAGCCGCCGTGGGCGCCGCCTCGGGCTCGACGGCCGTCGTCGCCAGCGTGTGCCAGTCCGACAGGCCCGTCACGCGCTCGTACGGGTCGTCGCCGACCCAGGCGGTGACGTCGGTGTCGCGGCCGACCGCGAGCACCACGGGTGAGCCCTCGGCACGGACGGTCACCGTGACCGGGTCCCCGGCGAGCTCGAGCACGCCGGGGTCGGTGACGAGGGTCCGGACGTCGCCCCCGGGGGCGGCGGTGGCGACCAGGGGGTCGTCGGCCCGCCACACCGTGGCCGAGGCGACGCCGAGGCCGATGGCCGCGATGCCGAGCACCCCCAGGAGGGCGGCGATCAGTCGCTGGAGCACGCAGTTTCCTCTCGAACGTGACGACCCAGGATAGGGGGGCCACCTCGGGGTCCGGGCAAATCGGGCGGCCGACGGGCGGCGGACGGGCGGCGGACCGGCTCGGCGAGCGGTGTCCGATGCCCGGTCCGTCCCGATACGCTGGACGACGGACGCGGGCCGACCGACGCCCTGAGCCTCCCGCCCGGGGGCCGTCCCCACAAGCGCTCGAGCGCTCCCGCAGGAGGAACTTCGTGGCAGACGACCGTACGCCCTTCCCGGTGGTCAACTTCCGTGGCTACGACCGCGCCCCGGTCGACAGCCGCATGGACGAGCTCGAGCGGTCCCTGCAGGACGCGCGGAGCCAGGTGGCGTCGCTCGACGAGCGGGTGCTGCAGATCTCCGGCGAGCTCTCCGAGGCGCACCGCCAGCTGCGCGAGGCCGAGCGGCCCACGTACTCCGGGCTCGGTTCGCGCATCGAGATGCTGCTCCGGTCGGCCGAGGAGCAGTCGTCGGACGTCGTCCAGCAGGCCAACGCGCAGGCGTCCGACGCGCTGGCCCGGGCGCGGCTCGCGGCCGGCCAGCTGCGCGCGCGGGCGGAGAACGAGGTCGCCGAGATGCTCGGGACCGCGCGCCGCGAGGCCACCGAGGAGCGGTCGACCGCGCACACCGAGGCGGAGAGCACCCTCACGGGGGCCCAGCGCCGCGCGGAGGAGCTGGTCGGGTCGGCGGAGCGCGAGGCCGCGCGGATCCAGACCGCCATCCAGACCGAGGAGAGCGAGCGCCGGGCGAGCCTGGAGCGCGAGCTCGGCACGCTGCGGGCCACGGTCGAGCGCGAGATGACCGAGCTGCGCGTGAGCACCGAGCGCGTCGCCGAGGAGCTGCGGACGCGCACCGAGACCGAGACGACCGCGCTGCGTGCCGACGCGGAGCGGTACGACCAGGACCTGCGCCAGAGCGCGGACGCCGACACGACCGCGCTGCGGCAGCGCGTCACGGCCGAGCTCGCGGAGCTGCGCACCGAGGCCGAGCGCTGGGCCGCGATGCAGCGGTCGCTCGCGGCCACGGAGATCGCCGAGGCGCGTCAGGCGTCCGGCGAGGAGATCACCTCCCTGCGTGCCGAGGCGCAGACGCACGCCGACGCCGTCCGGTCCGCCGCCGAGCGCGCCGCCGCGGAGCTGCAGCAGCGGGCCGTCGCCGAGACCACGGCCCTGCGCGCCGAGGCCGAGCAGTACTCGGGCTTCGTGCGGGCCAGCGCCGACCGGGAGACCGGCGAGCTGCGCGCCGCCGTGGCCGACGAGATCGCCGCGGCCCGGCAGGAGGCGGAGCAGGCGCTCGCCACCCAGCGCGGCGAGGCCGAGCAGTACGTCGCGGAGCTGCGCGCCACGGCGGAGCGCGAGACCACCGAGCTCCGCGAGCGCACGGTGCACGAGGCGAACCACCTGCGCGCCCTCGCCGAGCGTGAGACCACGGAGCTGCGCGAGGGCACGGCCCGCGACGTCGCGGAGCTGCGGGAGCGCACCGAGCGCGAGGTCGCAGAGCTGCGGGAGACCACCCGCCTCGACGTCGAGCGCCAGCTGACCGACGCGTCGCGGACCGCGGACGAGCTGCGCGGGCAGGCCCGCACGGAGTCCGAGGCGATGCTCGCCCAGGCCCGCCAGGCCCTCGCGGACGCCGAGCTGTCGATCGCGGCGCAGCGCGAGGCCGCCGAGCGCGCCGACGCCGAGCGGCACGCCACCGCCCGCGCCGAGACCGAGAAGCTCGTGCGGGACGCCGAGGCGCACGCCGCCGACGCGGAGCAGCGCGTCGCCAAGGCCCTCGGGCAGGCGGAGAAGATCCGCGTCGACTCGCAGGAGCACAGCAAGGAGCTGCTCTCCAACGCGCGGCAGAACGCGGACCGCGTGGTCGCCGAGGCCCGCGAGCACGCCGAGAAGACGCTGTCCGAGGCGATGGCGGAGTCCGAGCGCGAGCGCACGACCGCCCAGCGCCAGGTCGAGGACCTGAACCGGCAGCGCGAGTCGATCACCTCCTACCTGGACGAGCTGCGCAACCTGCTCGGGCACGATCCGGTCCCGAACCGCACGACGCTGGAGAAGGCCGACGCCGCCCAGGCGCAGTTCGCCGCCAAGCAGGGTGCCCGCCCGGCGGCCCGTCCCGCGCGCGGCAAGGGCCGGCCGGCCCCGGTGTCGGCGGCGACGCCGGCGGTCGCACCCGCGGACGGCCAGCCGAAGCCGGAGCCGGAGCAGGAGCCGACCGAGGCCGACCGGGCGACCGCGGCCGACGCGAAGCCCGGCGACGCCCAGCCGGACGCCGCCACGGGGGCCGACGCGCAGGCAGGCGCCGGATCCGACCAGCCCGCGTCCGACCAGGCCGCGTCCGACCAGGCCGCGTCCGACCAGGCCGCGGCCGACCAGCCCGCGTCCGACGCGGCAGCCGAGGACGAGGTCGCGGCCGCGCCGGCCGACAAGTGAGCGACGAGCGCCCGGCGCCGGACCCCGCGGCCGACTGGCGGTCCCGCCGCCGGGAGGCCGCGGACGCGCACGAGGCCGCCCTGCGCGCCCGGCGGCAGGCGGAGTCCGCGCAGGCCCGCGAGCTCATCGCGCGGTTCGTCGCCGACGCCGGCCGTCGCGGCGTCGCGCCGACGCCGCTGCACGCGCAGGGCTACGGCGGCCGCGGCCGGTACCGCACGCCCCTGCAGGGCTGGTACCTGCGCCGGGACAAGACCGTGGCCGTAGGCACCGACGGCGGCTTCTACGTGCTGACGGTGCCGCCGTCGCTGGTCGCGCGGTGGCGTGGCGTGCGACCGGAGCCGCAGGACCCGCCGCTGGTGCTGGGCGCGGGAGGCAAGGACGGCGAGTCCCTGGACCTGCCGGTCGCGCTGGCGCGGGTGCTCGGGGACGACGCGGGCTGAGCTCAGCCCCGCGTGCGGAGCACGAGGTCGCCGAGCGCCTGCGCCACGACCGACGGCGCCTCGACGGCCGTCAGGTGCCCGGCGCCGGGGACGACCACCGGCGGCACGCCGAGCGCGTCGGCCATCGTGCGGGCCGCGGCCACGGGGGTCGGCTGGTCCTCCTCCCCCACCAGCACGAGCGCCGGGCCGCGGTAGCCCTCGAGCACCGCGGTCCGGTCGGGCCGGGCGGCCATCGCGCGCTGCGACCACGCCACGCCCGCCGGGGGCTGGGCGCCGATCCACGCCTCCAGGCGCGCGACCAGCTCCAGGTGCTCGCGCGACGCGGTGCCGAGCAGCGCCGTCGCCATCGGCAGCACCTCGTCGACGGTGCCGGCCCGCTCCACGACGTCCGCCACGCGCAGGCGGTTGGCCCGGGCCTCGGCGGGGTCGGCGGTGGACTTGGTGTCGAGCAGGCCGATCCCGGCGACCAGGGCCGGGCGTCGCTCGGCGAGCGCGAGCGCGACGTACCCGCCCATCGACAGCCCCGCCACGACGCCGTGCTCGTGCCCGGCCGCGACCAGCGCGGCGGCGACCGCGTCGGCGGACGCCTCGAGCGAGGGCTCGGGCAGCGGCAGCCCCCGGGCGGAGCCGAGCCCGGGCAGGTCGACCGCCACGACCGGCCCGTCGCCCGGCACGAGCGCCGCGACGTCGGACCACATGCGGGAGTCGAGCGGGAAGGCGTGCAGCAGGACCAGCGGCGTGCCGGTCCCCGGTCGCAGGGTGTGCAGGACGGCGGTCGCGCTGGTCATGCGTCCTCCTCCGACGACCCGGCGAACCCGGTCGACTCCGGTGACTGCGGGACGGCGGGCGGGTCGGCCTGCTCGCTGGGCCCGTCCCAGGTGGTCGGCAGCGGCACGGGGAAGCCGGGCCGGACGTGCGCGACGACCTCGTCCAGCACCCGCCGGACGTACGGTTCCCCGACCCACAGGTGCTTGGCGCCGTCGACGCCGATCACCTCGGCCTGGTGCACGCGGGCGAACCGCTCGCGTGCCTGGTCGGGGCGCAGGTAGTCGTCGTGCTCGGGGACGAGGACGACGAGCGGCCGGCCGTCGGCGTCCCACGCGTCGAGGTGGTGGTCGCCGGCGCGGTGCAGCGGCGGCGACAGCAGGACGGCGCCCTCGACCACCGGGTCGAGGCCGTGCATGAGCGCCAGCTCGGTGCCGAAGGACCAGCCGACCAGCCACGGGTGCGGCAGGTCGCGGAACTCGGCGAGCTCGATGGCGGCGTGCACGTCGAACTTCTCGGACCGGCCCTCGTCGAACGCCCCCTGGCTGGTGCCGCGCGGGCTGGAGGTGCCGCGCGTGTTGAACCGCAGGACCGCCACGTCGGCGAGCGCGGGCAGCCGCCAGGACGCCTTGCGCAGCACGTGGGAGTCCATGTAGCCGCCGTGGGTCGGCAGCGGGTGCAGCGTGACGAGCGTCGCCGCGGGGGTCTTCGGCGTGCCGTCGGGGTGCACGGGCAGCGCGAGCTCGCCGACGAGGGTGAGGCCGTCGGCGGTGTGCAGCTCGACGTCCTCGCGGTGCGCGGGCAGGACGGTGAGCGAGCGGATGGGCGTGGCGGCGGCTGCGGTGGTCATCGCCGCCGAGCGTAGTCCGCCGGGGGCCGTCAGCGCCGGGTCGGCCCGCGCCGGTGCCGGGCCGCCCAGCACGCGGTGTGCCAGTGCCGGCGGTCGGCGAGCGCGGCCTCCGCGCCGAACAGCCCGTCCGACCGCCAGGCGACGACGTGCGCCGTGCCCGCGGCGATCTCCTGGTCGCAGCCCGGGCAGCGGAACGTGCGGTCCGACCCGCCGACGCGCTGCACCGTCCACGACCCGTCCGCCGCCTCCTCGGAGGTCCGGCCGCCGCGGACGCGGTCGTGGTCGAGGGGGACGTGCTCGGCCGCGTAGGGACGCTTGCCGGAGCGGCGGGACGAGGGCACCACCCGATTGTGCCCCGGCACGCCGGAGGGCGGCGACCGCCGGCCGCCGCCCTCCGGTGCGGGTCAGGACAGCGTGGCCGCCGTCTCCGCCGGGGCGATCGTGCGGGTGGCGATCAGGTCGCGGTACCAGAGCGCCGAGTCCTTCAGGGTGCGCTCGCAGGTGTCGTAGTCGACGCGGATGATCCCGAAGCGGCGGTCGTAGCCGTAGGCCCACTCGAAGTTGTCCATCAGCGACCACACGAAGTACCCGCGCACGTCGGCGCCGGCGTCCATGGCCGCGCCGACGGCGTCGATGTGGTCGTGCAGGTAGTCGACGCGCAGGGCGTCGTGCACCCGGCCGTCGGGCGCGACCTCGTCGGCGAACGCGGCGCCGTTCTCCGTGACGGCCAGCGGCAGGGAGGGGTAGCGCTCGTGCAGCTCGACCAGCAGCTCGGTGAGGCCGGCGGGCTCGATGTTCCAGCCCATCGCGGTGTGCGGGCCGGGCTGGGGCAGCCACTCGACGTCGTCGCAGCCGACCCACGGGCTGACCTCGGACGTCTTGTGCCCGTCGACGCCGGGGCTCCCGTCGCCGACGACCGGCTCCCCGTGCAGGCGCTGGACCCGGCCGGTGGAGTAGTAGTTCACGCCGAGCAGGTCGATCGGCTGCCGGATCAGCTCCAGGTCGCCGTCCTGGACGAACGACCAGTCGCTGACGGCGGCCGTCTGCGCGCGGACGTGCTCCGGGTAGCGGCCCTCGAGGAGCGGCTGCAGGAACACCTCGTTGGCGACCGTGTCGACCTGGCGCTTGGCCGCGACGTCCTCGGCGGCGTCGGACGCCGCGCGGGTGACGTGCATGTTGAGCGTGATGGAGACCTGCGCGGCGTCCCCGAGCACCTCGCGGATCGCGCGGGCGGCCAGGCCGTGCGCGAGGTTGAGGTGGTGCACGGCGGCGAGCGACGCGCCCTGCTCGGTGCGGCCCGGCGCGTGCACGCCCGAGGCGTAGCCCAGGTACGCCGAGCACCACGGCTCGTTGAGCGTGGTCCAGACGGTGACCTCGTCCCCCAGCGCCTCGGCCATCCGGCGGGCGTAGTCCGCGAACCGGTAGGCGGTCTCGCGGTTGACCCAGCCGCCCTCGTCCTCGAGGGGCTGCGGCAGATCCCAGTGGTACAGGGTGACGACCGGCGCGATGCCGGCCTCGACCAGGCGGTCGACCAGGTCGACGTAGAAGGCGATGCCCTCGGCGTTGAACTTCCCGGACCCGGTCGGCTGCACGCGCGGCCACGCGATCGACAGCCGGTACGCCTGCAGACCGAGCTGCTGCATCAGCGCCACGTCCTCGGGCACGCGGTGGTAGTGGTCGGCGGCGACGGCGCCGGTGTCGCCGTTCAGCACCTTGCCCGGGGTGGCGGAGAACGTGTCCCAGATGGACGGGCCGCGGCCGCCCTCGGTGGCCGCCCCCTCGATCTGGTACGACGCGGTGGCCGAGCCCCAGAGGAAGTCGGCGGGGAACTGGCGTCCGGACGGACGGCTGGTGGTCATGAGAGCCCCTCGGTGGTTCGGACGGCACTGTCGAATCGATACGATACAGGATGCATGGAAGCGCTCCCGCACGCGTCTCCGCGAGCGTCCCGGGCGCCGGGACTGCAGCGGTCGCGGGGTTCCGCGAGGGGGAACCCCGCGACCGCTGCAGCCTCGGCGGAGCCGGTCACGCGGGGAGGGTGACCTCCGCGGTGGGGCCCTCGGCGCGGACCGGGGAGGTCAGGGCCGCAGCCAGGGACCACGTCGCGGGGACGGCGCCCGTGGCCTCGGCCACGAGCGTCGCGCCGCGGCGGGTGACCCGGAAGTGCACGTCGCCCGCCGCGCCGGCGACGGTGACCACCGTCTCCGCCCCGTCCGCCAGGCCGAACACCCGCAGCGTGACGCCGTCGGCGTGGTCGTAGTCCGGGCGGTCGGTGCGCGCACCGACGGGCAGCACGGTCCCGGGCCGGACGAGCAGCGGCACCGAGTCGAACCCGTGCTGCTGCCGGTGCCAGCGCGGACCGGACACGGTCGACCCGTCGAGCAGCGACGTCCACTCCCCCTCGGGAACGTAGACGTCGACGGTGCCGTCGGCGGTGAACACCGGCGCCACCAGCAGCGCGTCACCGAGCATGTACTGGGTGTCCACGGAGGCCGCGGCGGGCTCGTCGGGGAACTCCACGACCATCGGCCGCATGGCGGGCAGCCCGTCGGTGTGCGCCTCGCGGCCGACCGCGGACAGGTACGGCATCAGCGACAGCTTGAGCTCGGTGAACCGGCGGGTGACGTCGACGGACTCCTCGTCGAACGCCCACGGCACCCGGTACGACGACGACCCGTGCAGCCGCGAGTGCGACGACAGCAGCCCGAACGCCAGCCAGCGCTTGAACACCGCGGCGTCGGGCGTGCCCTCGAACCCGCCGATGTCGTGCGACCAGTAGCCGAACCCGGACGTCGCCAGGGACAGCCCGCCGCGCAGCGACTCGGCCATCGACACGAACGTGGACTCGCAGTCGCCGCCCCAGTGCACCGGGAACTGCTGGCCGCCGGCGGTCGCGGACCGCGCGAACAGCACGGCCTCCCCCTCGCCGCGGACGTCCTCGAGCAGCTCGAACACGGCCTTGTTGTAGAGGTGCGTGTAGTAGTTGTGCATCCGCTCCGGGTCGGAGCCGTCGTGCCAGACGACGTCGGTCGGGATCCGCTCGCCGAAGTCGGTCTTGAAGGCGTCGACGCCCATGTCCAGCAGCCCGCGGAGCTTGCCCTGGTACCAGGCGGTCGCCTCGGGGTTGGTGAAGTCGACCAGCGCCATGCCCGACTGCCACAGGTCCCACTGCCAGACCGAGCCGTCGGCCCGCTTCACCAGGTAGCCGAGCTCGCGACCCTCCTCGAACAGGTGCGACCGCTGCGCGATGTACGGGTTGATCCAGACGCACACCTGCAGGTCGCGGTCGTGCAGCCGGGACAGCATCCCCTTGGGGTCCGGGAACGTCGCCGGGTCCCAGACGAAGTCGCACCAGTGGAACCGGCGCATCCAGAAGCAGTCGAAGTGGAACACCGACAGCGGCAGGCCGCGCTCGGCCATCCCGTCGATGAACGACATGACCGTGTCCTCGTCGTAGCTCGTGGTGAACGACGTGGACAGCCACAGGCCGTACGACCAGTCCGGCACGCGCGCGGGCCGGCCGGTGAGCGCGGTGTACCGGCGCAGCACGTCCTTGGGCGTCGGGCCCGCGATGACGTAGTAGCGCAGGCGCTGCCCGCCGACGCTGAACTGGGTGCGCGAGACGACCTCGGAGCCGACCTCGAACGAGACGTGCCCGGGGTGGTCGACGAACACGCCGTAGCCCGCGTCGGTCAGGTAGAACGGCACGTTCTTGTACGCCTGCTCCGAGGAGGTGCCGCCGTCGGCGTTCCAGACGTCGACGGTCTGGCCGTTCTTGACGAAGGGCGTGAACCGCTCGCCGAGCCCGTAGACGTGGTCGGCGACCCCGAGGGCGAGCTGCTCGCGGACGTAGTGCCGGCCCTCGGCGTCGGTGACGAACCCGACCCCGCGGGACGTGGCGCCGGTGACGACGCGGCCGTCGACCTCGACGTCGAGCGCCCACTCGCCCGTCGTGGCGACGCGGGCGGTCAGGTTGCCGGTGGTCAGCGTCGCGCGGGCGTCGCCGGCCGACGGACCGGTGACGGTCACGTCCGGGTGGCCGCCGGCCAGCGCGAACGCCGGGCCCGGGTCCACGCCGCCCTGGTGGTGCTCGATCGTCACGCCGAGCACGCCCTCGGCCGGCGAGTCGAGCGTGATCGTGATCAGCGGGTGGTTGAGGGTGTCGCCGCGCGTCTCGAGGCGACCGGTGCCGGCGTACGCGGTCAGCGACCGCTCCCCCAGGACGACCTCGTCGACCGCGCGCGGGCGCAGGACGGTGACGCCGGGGAGGTTCTGCCAGTAGCCGTCGGTGAACTTCATGCGGGGTGCCCTGCCTACTTGACCGCGCCCGCGGTGATCCCGCGGGTCAGCGTGCGCTGGAAGATGAGGAAGAAGACGATCGCCGGGATCATCGAGACGAGGGCGCCCGCGTTGGTCGTGGGGGCGTCCATCATCCGGTCGCCCTGCAGCGAGGCGAGCGCGACGGGGATCGTCTGGGTGGCGTTGGTCGTGAGCATGACCAGCGGGATGAAGAACTCGTTCCAGGTCCAGATGAAGAAGAAGATCACCAGGACCGACAGCGTCGGCCGGACCACCGGGAACACGACGCCCCACAGGGTGCGCCAGCGGCCGGCGCCGTCCAGGGACGCCGCCTCGAGCAGCGCCTTCGGGAACGTGCCGAGCACCGAGGACAGCAGGTAGGTGCCGAACGCCGCCTGGATGACGGTGAAGATGATGATGACCGACCACTGGTTGTTGGACAGGCCCACCTCCTGCGCCATCTGGAACAGCGGGTAGACCAGCACCTCCTGCGGCAGCATGTTCGCCAGCAGGAACAGGGTGACGATCCACATCCGGCCGCGCACCCGGCCGACGCCGAGCGCGTAGGCGCTGAACAGCGACAGCGTCACGCCGAACACCGCGACCGCGCCGGAGATCCAGATCGAGTTGACCAGCTTCTCCGGGAAGTTCACGCGCTCCCAGAAGTTCACGAGCCCGTCGGTGTAGAACGAGCTCGGGATGCTCAGCGGGCCGTTCTGCGAGTAGTCGGCCGGCGCCTTGAAGGCGTTGAGCACCATGATGAGGAACGGCACGAGCATCACGGCGGCGACGAGCACCGCGCCCGCGAGCACGAACCAGCGGGCTCGCCCGCGGCGGTGCCGGCGGTCCACCTCGGTGGCCTTCACGCGCGGCGGCTTCGGCGGGCGCCCGGTGCTGACGGGCGTCGGCAGGGTCTCGATCGGGGCGGCCATCAGCGACCCTCCTCCTCGCGGCGGGCGCTGCGGGCCTGCAGCACCATGATGACGACGGCCACGAGGATGATCAGGACCGTCAGGACGTTCGCGATCGCGGCGCCGTACCCGACCTTCGACTTGTCGAAGAAGTTGAGGTACGAGTAGTAGCTCGGCACGAGGGTCGAGGACTCGGGGCCGCCGCGGGTCAGCACGTAGATCGGGCCGAACACCTTGAGCGCGGCCACGGTGCAGGTCAGCGTGATGACGAAGGTCTCGGGCTTGATCTGCGGGATGGTGATGGCCCGGAACCGGTGCCACCAGCCGGCGCCGTCGAGCTCGGCGGCCTCGTACAGCTCGGGGTCGACACGCTGCAGCGCCGACATGAAGATGACGACCGGGTAGCCGATCTGGATCCAGATCAGCACCAGCATCACGGTCGGCAGCGCGGTGTCGGTCGACCCGAGCCAGTTGGGCGGGTTCGCGACGCCGATCTCGCGCAGCAGCACGTTCACCGCGCCGGTCTGGGAGTTGAGGATCCAGTTCCACAGCACGCCGGCGACGGCCACGGGCAGGATCTGCGGCAGGTAGTAGGTCGCGCGCAGCACGGAGGCCACGCGCGGGCCGAACCGCTTGCCGAGCACGTCGAACAGCGTGGTCGCCAGCAGCAGGCCGATCAGCGTCGGCACCACCACCATCGCCAGGATCATCGCGATCGAGTTCCGGAACGACGTCCAGAACTGCTCGTCGGCGAGCAGGTCGGTGTAGTTGCCCAGCCCGTACCAGCGCAGCGGCGCGTTGCCGCCCTTCCACTTGTGCAGGCTGTACCAGATGTTCATCCCGAACGGGATCAGGATGACGACGGTGAAGGCGATCAGGCCGGGCAGCAGGTAGGGCAGGTACCCGACCCAGTCGCGCGAGCGACGGCTGCGGCGGCCCGTGGGCGGCGCAACGCGGTCGACGGTGGTCATGCGGCTCCTCGGGGGTTCCGGAGGGGCCCGGCCGGCGACGCGCGCCGCCGGCCGGGCGGGGTCGGGCGGTCAGCCCTCGAGCAGGTCCGTCTTGCCGTCCTGGTACGCGGACGACAGGCCGTCCAGCACCTCGGCGGGCGTCTTGGACTGGTTGACGAGCGACTGCAGCTCGCTGACGATCACGTCGTAGTAGCCGGGCACCGGCCAGTCCGGGTAGAACGCCAGGCCGTCCTCGCCGAGGATCGACTCGAAGTTCTCGGTCATCTCCTTCGTCTTCTCGTCCGTGATGGTCGAGGAGTCGCCGGCGACGGGCAGGCCGCCCTTCTGGCCGAGGATCTCCTGCACCTCCGGGCGCAGGGTGATGTCGATGAACTCGTAGGCCAGGTCCTTGTTGGCCGCGTTCTCCGGGACGACCCAGAGGTTGCCCGACGAGCCGGGGTGCATGGTGTTCTCCGGGAACAGCGCCTGGGTCCAGGTGAACGGGATCTCCTCGACGAGGCGGCCGAACCACCAGGAGCCGGAGACCATGATCGGGTAGGTGCCGTTGATGAACGAGACGCCCATGTCCTCGGCGGTCAGCGCGGCGGAGTCCGACGCGATGTAGCCGGCCTTGATCCACTCGTCGAGCTTCTCGGTGGCCTGGGTGAACGCCTCGTCCTGGAAGTCCACGTCGTCGGCGAACAGCTGGTAGTCGTCGATCAGGTCGCGGTCGCCGTAGTGCAGCACCAGCTCGTACCAGAGCTGGCCGAGGGGGTACTCGGAACCGGCCTCGGCGAGCGGCGTGATACCCGCGGCCTTGAACGTGGCGAGCGCGTCCTCGAACTCGTCGAACGTGGTCGGCTGCGCGATGCCCTGCGCGTCGAGCATGTCCTGGTTGTAGTAGACGCCGACGAACTCGCCGTAGTTCGGGACCCCGAACCAGTCGCCCGAGCCCATCAGGCCCTGCTCGTCGTACATCGCGGTGGTCTGGATCGACGCCGGGAGGGTGTCGGTCCAGCCACGGGACTCGGCCTCCTCGGTCAGCGGGGTGATCAGGCCCTGCGACGCGAGCTGCCCGGCGGTGGCGTTGCCCTTGTTGTACTCCATGACGTCGGGGACGTCGTCGCCGGTCAGGAAGATCTTGGCGTTCTTCTGGATCTGCTCGAAGGTCTGGTTCTCGACGTTCACGGTGACGTCGGGGTTCTCCTCCTCGAAGATCTCGATGGCCTTGGCCCACGCCTGGCCCATCGCCGAGTCGTCGTTCTCGTAGTGCCAGATCGTCAGCGAGTCACCGTCCCCGCCACCCCCGTCGCCGCCGCCGCTGTCGCCGCCGCACGCCGCCAGGGCGAGCGGCAGGGCGAGCACCAGGGCGCCGGCCATGATCCGCTTCCGCTGAGCTGCCATCACACGTTCCTCCTCGTCGAGTTCCTGCTGTGCTGGTCACGGGTCCGGCCGGTTGCCGGTGCCCGCACTGGGTGGGTCTAGGGGGTGCCGGCGGGCACGGGTCCGGTGCTGCCCAGGTCGACGAGCCGGCACGGCTCGAGGACGGGCGGCGGGACGGTCCCGGTGTCCAGCAGGGCGAGCAGCGCGTCGACGCCCGCACGGCCGAGCTGGGCGCCGGGGGCGTGCAGCGTGGTCAGCGGGGGCACGGTCTGCCCGGCGACGGCCGGGGACGACACGACGGCCAGGACGGACAGACCTGCCGGGACGGCGACCCGCCGGGCGGCGAGCTCCGCGACCACGCCGAACGTCGCGTCCTCGTTCATCGTGATGACGGCCGTCGGCGCGGCACCCGGGCCGTCGAGCAGCCCGGCCAGCGCACGGCGGCCGCCGGCGACGGACTCGTCGGCGTACACCTGCGCCGGCGTCAGCCCGCGGGTACGCATCGCGACGTCGTAGGCCGCCGCGGCCCGCACCGTCGGCCCGTGGCCCTCGGCGAGCCGGTGCCCGGCGTGGTTGACGAAGGCGATGCGGCGGTGGCCGAGGCCGGCCAGGTGCGCGACCGCGTCGGACAGCGTCGCGGCGAAGTCCACGTCCACCGTCGGCAGCGCGGGTGCGCCCTCGGCCGCCGTGCGACCGATCAGCGCGACCGGCACCCCGGCGTCGCGCAGCGTGCGGACGCGGACGTCGTCGGCGTGCACCTCCATCACCAGCACGCCGTCGGCCAGGCCCTGCCGGGCGACCTCGAGGACGCCGTCGGCGTCGTCGACCGCGAACGGCCAGAGCACCAGCTGGTAGCCGCGCTCCTGGGCGACGGCGGCGGCGCTGAGCACGAACTCCGCCGAGGTGCGGCTCAGTCCGGACGTCCCCACCGGGTAGGTCAGCGCCAGCACGCGGCTGCGCCGGCTCGCCAGGCCCCGGGCGAGCGCGTTGCGGCGGTACCCGAGCTGGTCCATCGCGACCTCGACGCGGGCGCGGGTCGCGACCGAGACGGGGCGGGCGCCGGTGAGCGTGGCGGAGACGGTGGAGAGCGCGACGCCGGCGCGGTGCGCGACGTCCAGCATGGTCACCCCCACGAGCCCTCCTCCTCGACGGCTGTCACGACGACCTCGTCCGTGAGGTGTCGAAGCGCTTCGCGCGGTCGCCACTCTAGGCTTGCCGGGACGGCGACGTCCAGACCCTACGGCGAACTTTTTGTCGAAGCGATTCGATAATAGCCCGCGCCTCCCGATGCAGGCCCGAGCCGCGTGGATCCGGGACTCGTGGCTCATGGGCACGCGGTGGCGCGTCACCGCGTGCGGTCGAACGTCGAACCGCTTGCACACGTCCACGCACGTCAGGCGGTGTCCGCGCACCCCGGGGGTCGCGTCCCCACTACCCTGTGCGGATGGCGACGATCGGCGACGTGGCCCGCGCGGCGGGCGTCTCGGTGTCGACCGTCAGCTACGTGCTGAGCGGCAAGCGCACGATCTCGGCGCCGACCCGCGACCGCGTGCAGAAGGCGGTCGCCGACCTGGGCTACCGGCCGCACGCCGGCGCCCGGGCGCTCGCGTCCAGCCGCAGCAACGTGATCGCCCTCATGGTGCCGTTCCGGCCGGGGATCAACGTGCAGATCATCATGCAGTTCGTCGCCGGGGTGGTCACCACCGCGCGGGAGCACGACCACGACGTCCTCGTCCTCACCCAGGACGACCCCCAGGGCATGTCCCGGGTCGCCGCCAGCTCCACCGCCGACGCGCTGATCGTGATGGACATCGAGGCCGACGACGCCCGGCTCCCCGCGCTGCGGTCCCTCGCGCTGCCCAGCATCCTCATCGGCGTCCCCGACGACACCACCGGGCTGAGCTGCGTCGACCTCGACTTCGCCGGCGCGGGCCGGCTCGCCGTGCGTGAGCTCGCCCGCCACGGGCACACCCGCCTGGCGCTGGTCGGCGCCTCGCAGGACCGGCTCGACCACCGGGCCAACTACGCGGTGCGCATGCGGGGCGGCGTGCTGGAGCAGTCGGGCCTCAGCGGCGTCGGCACCGCCGTGGTCCCGGCCGAACCGACGTTCACCGGCGGCGCGCTCGCGCTGGACCAGGTGCTGGCCGACCACCCGGGCACGACCGCCCTCGTGGTGCACAACGAGGCGGCGCTCGGCGGGCTGCTGGCCCGGGCCGCGGAGCGCGGGCTCCGCGTCCCCGAGGACCTGTCGATCGTCGCGGTCAGCCCGGCGGACGTCGCCGCCGCGCTGCCCGTCCCGGTGTCGATCATCGAGGTCCCGGGCAGCCGGATCGGCCGGATCGCCGTCGAGATGGTGATGGCGCGCCTCGGCGGGGAGGACCTCGCCGAGACCCGGCTGGTCGCCCCCGCCTACACCGACCACGGCAGCGTCGCGACGCTCACGCCGTGACGAGCCGCCCCGCGCGGTAGACGGCCACCGGGACCAGGTCGCCGTCGGTCACCACGACGTCGCCGCGCCGGCCCGCGGTCAGCGCGCCGAGGTCCGGGCGGCCGAGCACCTCCGCCGGGGTGGTCGCGGCGGCACGCACCGCGGCGACCAGGGGGATCCCCGCGTGCACCACGCTCCGCACGACGTCGACCAGGTGCGCGGTGCCGCCGGCGATCGCGCCGGCCGAGCCGTCCTCCTCGAGGATGCGCGCGACTCCGTCGCCGACCCGCACGGCCATCGGGCCGAGCCGGTAGTCGCCGTCGGCCATCCCGGCCGCGGCCATCGCGTCGGTGACCAGGGCGATCGCGCCGGGCCCGACCAGGTCGAACACCGCGCGCACCGTGCCGTCGGCCAGGTGCGTGCCGTCGGCGACCAGCTCGACCACCAGGTCGCCGCGGGCCGCGGCGGCGAGGCACGCGGCGACGGGTCCCGGGTCCCGGTGGTGCAGGGGCCGCATGCCGTTGAACAGGTGCGTCGCCGTGGGCCGGGCCGAGCGGCCGCGGCCCGCTCCCCCGCCGGCGGCGGTCCCGCGCCGGCCGCCCGCGAGCAGCCCGCGCGCGCGGTGCACCGCGGCGTCGACCTGCTCGGCGGCGGCGTCGGTGTGCCCGACGGACGGCACGGCGCCGCCCCGGACCAGGGCGGCCAGCACGTCGTCCCTGCCGTCGCCGCCGTCCGCGACGCCCGGCACCTCGGGCGCGACCGTCATCGTCGCCAGGTGCCCGCGCGCCGCCGCGACCAGGTCCGCCACCAGCGCGGGGTCGCCGGCCAGCATGTCGGCGGGGTTCTGGGCGCCGCAGCGGTCGACCGACAGGAACGGGCCCTCGGCGTGGATCCCCGCGAGGTCGCCGGACTCGACCAGGTCCGCGAGCAGCGCGGCGCGGGCCAGCAGCACGTCCCGCGGCGCGGTGACCAGGGACGCGACGAGGCTGGTGGTGCCGTGCCGCAGGTGCTCCCGCACCGCCACGAGCGCCTCGTCCCGGGTCGTCGCGTCGGGGAAGCTCGAGCCGCCGCCGCCGTGGTCGTGCAGGTCGACCAGGCCGGGGAGCAGCGTCGTGCCGGGCGCCGGGGCGGGCGGCAGGTCGTCGGCCCAGGTCCCGGGCAGCTGCGCGGCGGGCCCGACCCACGCGACCCGCCCGGCGGCGAGCACGACCGCGCCGTCGGGCAGCACCTCGGCCGGGGTCACCACCTCCCCGCGCAGGACGACGTCGGCGGGGGCGGTGTCAGCAGAGGTCACGGCCCCATCATCGCGCGTCGGCGGCGCGACCGGGGTCAGAACAGGCGGGAGTCGACGTCGTCGACGCCGCGCATCGCGTCGTAGTCCAGAACCAGGCAGGCGATGCCCCGGTCGGTGGCCAGCACCCGCGCCTGCGGCTTGATCTCCTGCGCGGCGAACACGCCCCGCACCGGCGCGAGCAGCGGGTCGCGGTTCAGCAGCTCGAGGTACCGGGTCAGCTGCTCGACGCCGTCGATGTCGCCGCGGCGCTTGATCTCGATGGCGACCGTGGCGCCGGCGGCGTCCCTCGCGAGGATGTCGACGGGCCCGATCGCCGTCGGGAACTCCCGGCGCACGAGGGTGTGCCCGGCACCGAGCACGTCGATCTGCGCGGCCATCAGCTCCTGCAGGTGCGCCTCGACGCCGTCCTTGACCAGACCGGGGTCGACGCCCAGGTCGTGCGCCGAGTCGTGCAGCACCTCGTGCACCTCGATGACCAGGCGGTCGTCGCTCTTGGCGTGCTGCACGGTCCACACCTGCTGCACGCCGCGCTCCACGGCCTCGCCGTCGGCGTCCTCGGTGCGCAGCGAGCAGGGCGGGCTCATCCAGTTGAGCGGCTTGTACGACCCGCCGTCGGAGTGCAGCAGCACCGAGCCGTCCGCCTTGACGACCACCAGGCGGGTGGCGAGCGGCAGGTGGGCGTTCAGCCGGCCGCTGTAGCGGGCCGAGCAGCGCGCGACGAGCAGGCGCATCGCAGAACCTTCCGGAGGGACGTCAGATGACGGAGCGGGCGACCGGCGGGGCCGCCTCCAGCCAGGAGGTCAGTCCCGCGTACGCCTCGGGCGACATGATCAGGTCCACCTGCTCGTCGACGCCGACCCGGCAGCGGACCAGGTAGGGCCCGCCGGGGGGCGCCGAGGCGTCGACCGCGGTGCGCTCCAGGACCTCGAGGCCCCCGCGGGGCCAGACGTGCAGCGGCCGTGGCGCGAGCGACCGCAGCCGCCACCAGTACAGGTGGCGGGCGCCGTAGTGCGCGATGCCGCGCCGCCAGCGCCCGCGCACCCGCACGGAGCACCGGAACGACCCGACGCGGTGCGTCAGGCTCCGGTACCGGGACACGCCCAGGCCCGCCACGACGAGCACGGCCAGGACGAGCAGCAGCGCGACCAGTGCGACCGTGTGCCCGCTCACCGCTGCCGTCGCCGGGTCAGCGGGCGGACGTGCCGGCGGCCACCGCCTCGGCGGCGTCCACCACGACCGTCACCTGGTCGTGGTCGACGGACAGGAAGCCGCCCTCGACGGACCACCGGTGCACGGTGCCACCGGCCTCGATGACCCGGACCTCCCCGTGCCGGAGCACGGAGAGGACCGGGGTGTGGCCGGCCAGGATGCCGATCTCCCCGTCCGAGGCGGGCGCGCTCACCTGACGGGCCTCGCCGGACCAGATGGTGCCGTCGGTGTCGACGAGGTCGACCTCGAGCTGGGCCATGGACGCACTACCTCCTGCAGGGACGATCGGGACGGGCTGACGACGCGCGGGGCGTCAGGTCAGACGCCGTACTCCTTCTGGATGCGGGCCCAGTTGCGCTCGAGGTCCTCGAGGCCGCCGATGTTGAAGAAGGCCTGCTCGGCGATGTGGTCGAACTCGCCGTCCGCGATCTTCTGGAACGCCTCGACCGTCTCGGACACCGGGACCGTGGAGCCCACGACGCCGGTGAACTTCTCGGCCATGTAGGTGTTCTGCGAGAGGAACTGCTGGATGCGACGCGCACGGCCGACGACCGTCTTGTCCTCCTCCGACAGCTCGTCCACGCCGAGGATCGCGATGATGTCCTGCAGCTCCTTGTTCCGCTGCAGGATCGACTTCACGCGGGTGGCGACGTCGTAGTGCTCCTGGCCCACGTAGCGCGGGTCGAGGATGCGGGACGTCGACGCCAGCGGGTCCACCGCGGGGTACAGACCGCGCGACGCGATCTCGCGGGAGAGCTCCGTGGTGGCGTCGAGGTGCGCGAACGTCGTCGCCGGCGCCGGGTCGGTGTAGTCGTCGGCGGGCACGTAGATCGCCTGCAGCGAGGTGATCGAGTGGCCGCGCGTCGAGGTGATGCGCTCCTGGAGGAGGCCCATCTCGTCGGCGAGGTTCGGCTGGTAGCCGACCGCGGACGGCATGCGGCCGAGCAGGGTCGACACCTCGGAGCCGGCCTGCGTGAACCGGAAGATGTTGTCGATGAACAGCAGCACGTCCTGCTTCTGCACGTCGCGGAAGTACTCCGCCATCGTCAGGGCGGACAGGGCGACGCGCAGACGCGTGCCCGGCGGCTCGTCCATCTGGCCGAAGACGAGGGCGGTCTTGTCGAAGACGCCCGCCTCCTCCATCTCGACGATGAGGTCGTTGCCCTCACGGGTGCGCTCGCCGACGCCGGCGAACACCGACACGCCGCCGTGGTCCTGCGCGACGCGCTGGATCATCTCCTGGATGAGGACGGTCTTGCCGACGCCCGCACCGCCGAAGAGGCCGATCTTCCCGCCGAGCACGTACGGCGTGAGCAGGTCGATGACCTTGATGCCGGTCTCGAACATCTGCGTCTTCGACTCGAGCTGGTCGAAGGCCGGGGGCTTGCGGTGGATCGGCCAGCGCTCAGTGACCTCGAACTTCTCGCCCGGGGCCAGGTTGAGCACCTCGCCGGTCACGTCGAAGACGTGGCCCTTGGTGATGTCGCCGACGGGCACGCTGATGGGCGCGCCGGTGTCGGTGACCTGGGCGCCGCGCACGAGGCCGTCGGTCGGCTTCAGCGCGATCGCACGCACGAGCGAGTCGCCGAGGTGCTGCGCGACCTCGAGGGTCATCGTGAACCCGCCGTCGGCCTCGCCCTCGCCCTGCCCGGACAGGTCGATGTCGACGGTCAGCGCGTTGTAGATGTCGGGGATCTGGTCCGCGGGGAACTCGATGTCCACGACGGGCCCGATCACACGGGCGACGCGGCCCACGCCCGGCGTGGCCGTGGAGTCCTTCGCGTCGACGGTGGTCGCGGTCATGTCTGCCTGCCTTCGGTCGTCCGCCGGGGAGCCGGCGGGCTGGGGTCGGTCGTGCGGGTCGGTGCTCAGGAGGCGAGCGCGTCGGCGCCCGACACGATCTCGCTGATCTCCTGGGTGATCTCGGCCTGGCGGGCCTGGTTCGCCAGCCGCGTGTACATGCGGATGAGGTCCTCGGCGTTCTCCGTGGCCGTGTGCATCGCGCGCTGGCGGGAGGCGAGCTCCGACGCCGCGGCCTGCAGCAGGCACGAGAAGATGCGGCTGCGCACGTAGCGCGGCAGCAGCGCGTCGAGCACCTGGTCGGCGTCCGGCTCGAACTCGTAGAGCGGCAGCGCCTCGTTCTGGCCGGGCGCGGCCACCCCCTCGACGACCTCGAGCGGGAGCATCCGGATGACCTGCGGGCGCTGGCTCACCATGTTGACGAACTGCGTCGACACGATGTGCAGCTCCCCCACGCCGCCCTCGTCCGCCGGGGCGGCGAAGGCGTCGAGCAGCGTGCTCGCGATCTCCTCCGCCAGGTCGGACGTCGGGGCGTCGGACTGGCCGGTCCACGACGCCGCGAGCTCGCGCTTGCGGAACCGGTAGTACGACTCGGCGCGGCGGCCGCTGACGTAGAGGGCGACCTCCTTGCCCTCGCCCTCGAGCCGCTCGACGAGGCGCTCGGTCTCCCGGATGACGGACGCCGAGTAGGCGCCCGCCATGCCGCGGTCCGACGCGATGAGGAGCACCGCGACGCGCTGCGTGTCCGTGCGCTCCGCGAGGAGCGGGTGCGTCACGTCCGAGTGCGTCGCGACGGCCGAGACCGCCCGGGTGATGGCGCGGGCGTACGGGGACGCCGACGCCATCCGGTCCCGGGCGCGACCGATCCGCGAGGCGGCGATCAGCTCCTGGGCGCGGAACATCTTCTTCAGCGCCTGGGTGGACCTGATCCGTGCCCGGTAGACGCGCTGCTGTCCGGCCACCGTCAGGCCTTCTTCTGCCGGACGATCTGCTCCTGCTCGACCTCGGTCTCCTCGTCGCCGTGGTCGGCGCCGGTGAGCGGCGACCCGTCGGCCTTGAGGAAGTTCGAGCGGAACTCGTCGACCGCGGCGGCCAGCTGGGCCTCGAGCTCGTCGCCGAGCTTCCCGGTCTCCGCGATCGTCGACAGCACGTCGGTGTTGCGGCGCAGGTGGTCCAGCAGCTCGGACTCGAACCGGCGGACGTCCTCGACCGGCACGTCGTCCAGCTTGCCCTTGGTGCCGGCCCAGATGGACGCGACCTGGTCCTCGACCGGGAACGGCGAGTACTGGGGCTGCTTGAGCAGCTCCATCAGGCGGGCGCCACGGGTCAGCTGCGCGCGGGACGCGGCGTCCAGGTCGGACGCGAACATCGCGAACGCCTCGAGCGACCGGTACTGCGCGAGGTCGAGCTTCAGCGTGCCCGAGACCTGCTTCATCGCCTTGACCTGCGCGGCACCACCGACGCGGGACACCGAGATGCCGACGTCGACGGCGGGACGCTGGTCCGCGTTGAACAGGTCGGACTGCAGGAAGATCTGCCCGTCCGTGATCGAGATGACGTTGGTCGGGATGTACGCCGAGACGTCGTTGGCCTTGGTCTCGATGAACGGCAGACCGGTCATCGAGCCGCCACCGAGCTCGTCGGACAGCTTCGCGCAACGCTCCAGCAGGCGGGAGTGCAGGTAGAAGACGTCACCCGGGTAGGCCTCGCGGCCCGGCGGGCGGCGCAGCAGCAGGGACACGGCGCGGTACGCCTCGGCCTGCTTCGACAGGTCGTCGAACACGATGAGGACGTGCTTGCCGCCGTACATCCAGTGCTGGCCGATGGCCGAGCCGGTGTAGGGGGCGAGGTACTTGAAGCCGGCCGGGTCGGACGCGGGCGCCGCGACGATGGTCGTGTACTCCAGGGCGCCGGCCTCCTCGAGCGCGCCGCGGACGGCGGCGATCGTGGAACCCTTCTGGCCGATGGCGACGTAGATGCAGCGGACCTGCTTGTCCGGGTCGCCGGTCTCCCAGTTGGCCTTCTGGTTGAGGATCGTGTCGATCGCGATGGCCGTCTTGCCGGTCTGGCGGTCGCCGATGACGAGCTGCCGCTGGCCGCGGCCGATCGGGATCATCGAGTCGATGGCCTTGATGCCGGTCTGCAGCGGCTCGTGGACCGACTTGCGGGCCATGACGCCGGGGGCCTGCAGCTCGAGGGCGCGGCGGCCCTCGGAGGTGATCTCGCCCAGGCCGTCGATCGGCTGACCCAGCGGGTCCACGACGCGGCCGAGGTAGGCGTCACCGACGGCGACGGACAGGACCTCGCCCGTGCGACGGACCTCCTGGCCCTCCTCGATGCCGGTGAACTCGCCGAGGACGATGACGCCGATCTCGCGGACGTCGAGGTTCTGGGCCAGGCCCAGCGTGCCGTCCTCGAAGCGGAGCAGCTCGTTGGCCATGACGCCGGGCAGGCCCTCGACCCGCGCGATGCCGTCGCCGGCCAGCGTGACGCGGCCGACCTCCTCGGCAGCGGCACCGGTGGGCTCGTACGTCGCGACGAAGCTGTCCAGCGCGGCGCGGATGTCCTCCGGCCGGATCTGCAGCTCGCTCATAACATGTCTCCTGTCGTGCGGCACGCGTCCTGCGTGCGCTCCCACGTGGGTCCGGGTCGGGCCGTGCGGCCCGTCAGCTGGCAAGTCGTCGTCGGGCGTCCGCCAGCCGTGCCAGCACGGTCGCGTCGATCACCTCGGGGCCCACCTGCACGCGCAGGCCGCCCAGCACGTGCGGGTCCACGAGGACCTGCACCTGCATCTCGCGCCCGTAGGCCCGGCCGAGGATCTCGGCGAGCCGCAGGCGCTGCGCGGTGCCGATCTCCGCTGCCGAGGTGACCGTGGCCACCGTCCGGCTGCGGCGATCCGCGATCAGGTCCTCGAGCAGCCCGAGCGTCGCCACGTACCGACGACCGCGCGGTGCGACCGCGGCGCGGCGCGCGAGCGCCTGCGTCGCCGGCGCCCCGGTGCCCTTCAGCAGCGAGTCGACCAGCCGGCCGCGCGCCTCGGCGTGGACGGTGTCCGAGTACAGCAGGCGGCGCACCTCGCGCTGCCCGACGAGCGCCCGGCCGAGCCGGAACAGCTCCTCCTGGACCTGGTCCAGGGTGCCGTCCGCCTCCGCCGACGCGAGCACGGCCGAGAAGGCCAGGTGCTCGACGGCGTCGGCCAGGTCGGGCTCGGCCGACCAGCGCGCGCGCACCAGCCCCTGCGCGGCCTCGACCACGCGGGGGTCGGCGGCGGCGAGCAGCCGGGCCACCAGCGCGGCCTTGGCCTCGCCGGCGGCCGACGGGTCGGTCAGGGTGCGCCGCAGCGAGCCGGACGAGTCCAGCGCGTCGGTCAGCGCGAACAGCTGCTCGCCGAGCAGCCGCCCCTGCGCGCCGGCCTCACGCAGCACCGGCGCGAACCGGCCCTCCGCGGCGGCCAGCGACGCCCGGCTCGTCCCTCGCATCAGTTCCCCTTACCTGCGGTCGCCGTGGTCTGGGCGTCGAGCTCGTCGAGGAAGCGCTCCACGACGCGCGAGCGACGCGCCTCGTCCGCGAGCGACTCGCCGACGATCTTGGAGGCGAGCTCCGTGGCGAGCGCGCCGACGTCCGTCCGCAGCTGGACGGCCGCCTGCTGGCGCTCCGCCTCGATCTGGCGCTGCGCGGTCTCGGCGATGCGCGCCTGCTCGGCGGTCGCCTTCTGGCGCGCCTCGCCGACGATGGCCGTCGCCTCGGTCCGGGCGTCCTCGCGGATGCGCGCGGCCTCGGTGCGGGCGTCCTGGAGCAGCTGCTCGTTCTCCGCCTTGGCGCGAGCAGCCTCCTCCTGGGCGCTGGCGGCCTTGGCGAGACCACCCTCGATCTTCTCGGTGCGCTCGTCGAGCACCGCCTGGAACTTCGGCAGCACGAGCTTGTAGAAGACGACGGCGATGACGACCAGCACGACCGACGACCACAGGATGTCGTAGCCCGCGGGGACGAGCAGGCGCCAGCCCTCGACCTCTTCGGTCTCCGCGGCCAGGATGCTCGCCGCGGGGAGCGCGGCGGTGATCACGTGAAGAGGAAGCCGGTGATCAGGCCGAGGAGGCCGAGGACCTCGACGAAGCCGATACCGATGAACATGGTGGTCCGGAGCTGGCCGGCGACCTCGGGCTGGCGCGCCATGCCCTCGACGGTCTTGCCGATCAGGATGCCGAGGCCGATGCCCGGGCCGAGCACCGCGAGGCCGTAGCCGACGGTCGCGATGTTGCCCGAGATGGCGTTCTCGGCCGCAAGGATGACGCTGGGGTCCGCGAGAAGAGACACGCTGTGCTCGTTCCTTCCGTTTGGCCGCCGACCGGTCGGTCGGCGGTCGTCTCAGTGGGCGCGGGCCTGGAGGGCCCGCGCGGGTGGTGCTGGGGTCAGTGCTCTTCCTCGATCGACTGGCTGAGGTAGACAGCCGTCAGGACGACGAAGATGTAGGCCTGCAGCGCGGCGACGAACACCTCGAACAGGGTGATCGCGAAGCCGCCGGCGAGCGTCAGCGCACCGAAGGGCTTCAGGCCGCCGCTCGCCTCGAAGAGCAGGAACTGCGTGGCCGAGAAGCACAGCACGAGCATGAGGTGCCCGGCGACCATGTTGGCCATCAGTCGGATGGCGAGCGTCACGGGCCGCAGGACGAAGACCTGCAGGAACTCCACCGGGGCCAGCAGGATGTACAGCGGCCACGGGACGCCCGGGGGGAACAGGCTGTTCTTGAGGAACCCGCCCACGCCGTGCGCCCGGACGCCGGCCCCGAGGTACATCACGTAGACCCAGAGGGCCAGCATGATCGGCAGGCCGATCAGCGAGGTGCCCGCGATGTTGAGGAACGGGATGACGCCGGTGATGTTGAAGGCGAAGATCGCGAAGAAGATCGTCGTCAGGAGGGCCACGTACTTGTGCGCCTTCTCCTTGCCGATGATGTCCTCGGCGACGTTCACCCGCACGAAGTCCAGCAGCAGCTCGGCCATGTTCTGACCGCGGCGCGGCACGAGGCGCGCCCGGCGCGCGGCGACGACCATCAGCGTGAGCAGCACCGCGACGGCGACGAAGCGCACGACCTGGATGCGGTTGATCTCGAAGAGGGTGCCCTCGAACCAGATGGCCGGCGGGAAGAACTCGGCGATCGACGGCGTATGGAACCCGGACTCGCCTTCGGCAGCGAGCGGCAGGATCGTCGCAAGGCTGGACAGAGCAGTCTCCTGTAGGTCGAAGGCTCCGACGGGGGGCGATCCCGGGTGTGGGTCACTCCGCCGGGACCCGGCCGTCGTGGGTGGTTCGGTGGGAAGCCTAGCCTACGGATCGACCGGTCCCGTCCGGGTCGTCCGCATTCGGGACGTTCGTCCCGGTGCTGGCGGGCGACACGTAGGGCACCCTGCCCCGCGCGACCGCCCGGTAGTCGAGCAGTGCGGACCCGATCACCGCGACGGCGACCACGATCGCGAGGACGTAGCGGTCGTAGAAGTCCATGCCGCGCAGCACCGCGAGCAGCACGATCACCACGACGAGCTTGCCCAGCCAGGTGCCCATGATGACCGCCATCATCCGGCCCGGCGCCGTGTCGGACGTCGTGAGCATGGACAGCGTCGTGGCCCCGGAGAACAGCAGCGCGATGCCGGCGCCGATCAGCGCGCCCCACACGCCCGGCAGCCCGGCGACCAGGTAGCCGATGCCCACGCCGAGCACGGTGACGCCCGCGACGAGCACCACCATGTCCCGCAGGGCCTCGGCGGAAGACGGCACGCACCTCGGGCGCGTCGCCGGTGGTCGTGCGGGGGTCGGCTCGGGGGTGGGGTCGGTCATCGGTCCGTCCTCGGCTCGGGGGTGGTCAGGGGTGCGGTGGCGTGCCAGGCGCCGCGGTGGGCGTCGGCGGCGTGCCGCGCGGGCGGCGCCGCGGGTGCGGGCGGTGCCGCGGGCGGGCGGGCACCCGCGTCGCCGCCGGGGGTGCCGGGGGCGCCCGGGGTGCCGGGGGTGCCGGGGGTGCTGCGGCCCCGCAGCGGGCCGAGGGTCAGCGCGAGGGCCGCGAGCACCCCGACGGCCAGGCCGACCAGCACGGCGGTCGTGGAGAACCACACGAGCGCCGTCGCGGCGCCGGCGAACACGAACGTCCAGACGTAGAGGATGATCACCGCGCGCCGGTGCGAGTGGCCCAGCTGCAGCATCCGGTGGTGCAGGTGCATGCGGTCGGGGTGGAACGGCGACTTCCCCGACCCGACCCGCCGGATCACGGCGAGCCCCATGTCCAGCAGCGGCAGCAGCAGCACGGCCAGCGGGAGCAGGATCGGCAGGAAGGCCGGGAAGGACTCGCGGGTGTTGGTGACGGCGAGGTCGATCTGCCCCGTCACCTGGATGCCCGCCGCCGCGATGATCAGGCCGATCAGCATCGACCCGGAGTCGCCCATGAAGATCCGCGCGGGGTGGAAGTTGTGCGGGAGGAACCCGACGCAGACGCCGACCAGCAGGGCCACCACCAGGGTCGCCAGGTTGGAGAAGTCGGTCGGGCTGGCCTCGCGGGTCAGCTGGTAGGAGTAGAGGAAGAACCCGCCGCCGCCGATCGCGATCAGCCCGGCGGCGAGCCCGTCCAGCCCGTCGACGAAGTTCACGGCGTTCATGGCGACGACCACCGTCAGCACGGTGAGGCCCAGCCAGATCCGGTCGGAGCCCACCACCACCCCGTCGATCGGCAGCTGGTAGAGCTGCACGCCCATCGACGCCATCACGAAGGCGGCCAGCACCTGGCCGACCAGCTTGGTCATCCAGTCGAGGTCCCAGATGTCGTCCGCGACGCCCAGCGCGCACACGATCGTGGCCGCGGCCGCGATGCCGATGATCGGGCGGGGGTTCTCGAACACGCCCTGCAGGAACGGCAGCTGGCTGGCCATCACCAGGCCGACCATGATCCCCGCCCACATGGCGAGGCCGCCGAGCCGCGGCGTCGGGATGGAGTGCACGTCCCGGCTCCGCACCGCGGTGATGGCCCTCCAGCGGAGCGCGCACCAGCGCGCCAGCGGCGTCAGCAGGTAGGTCGCCGCCGCCGCGATCAGCAGGAGCAGGAGGTACGCCCTCACCGGCCGGGGTCACCCGCCACGACGGGAGCGACCTCCCGGAGCCGCTCGAGGCTGATGGCGCCCTGCCGCACGACGCGCAGCTCGTCGCCCGTCGCGTCGACGATCGTCGAGGCCACCTGGCCCGGCGTGCGGCCGCCGTCCAGGTAGACCTGCACGCTGTCGCCGAGCTGGGCGTACGCCTCGGCGGCCTCGAGGGCCGACGGCTGGCCGGTGCGGTTCGCGCTGGACACGGCCATCGGCCCGGTGCGGGTCAGCAGCGCGAGCGCCACCGGGTGGTCGGGCACCCGCAGGGCGACGGTGCCGTGCGTCTCGCCCAGGTCCCAGGCCAGCGACGGCTGGGCGACCACGATCACGGTGAGCCCGCCGGGCCAGAACGCCTCGGCCAGGTCGCGCACCTCCGCGGGCACGCCCATCGCGAGCCCGTCGAGCGTGCGCACGTCCGGCATCAGCACCGGCGGCGGCATCTGCCGCCCGCGGCCCTTGGCCGCCAGCAGCGCGTTCACCGCCTCCGGGGTGAAGGCGTCCGCCCCGATGCCGTAGACCGTGTCGGTCGGCAGCACCACGAGCCCACCGCGCGAGACGGTGTGGACGGCGGCGTCGAGGGCGGGGCCCCAGGTGGCGGGGTCGGTGGCGTCCAGCACGGGGTCGGCACTCACGGCTGCGAGTCTCCCACGCCCGGCTGGGCGTCCGGTCGCGGCTCGCCCGGCGCGGTGGTACGGCGCCGCGCGACGAGCATCCGCGGCCGCCCGGTCAGGTCCGGCCGGCTCTCGATCGCCTCGAACGCACCGGTCGCCTCCGCGTCCGCGCGGGCGGCGGCGTCCTGCACCTCGGCGTGCTCCATGACCAGCAGCCCGCCCGGGACCAGCAGCCGCGCCGCGGCGGCCAGCACCGCGCGCGGCACCTCGAGGCCGTCGCTGCCGCCGCCGTACAGGGCCAGGTCGGGGTCGTGGTCGCGGACCTCGGGGTCGACCGGGACGGCGTCCGGCGGGATGTACGGCGGGTTGGACACCAGCACGTCGACGGTGCCGTCCAGGTCGGCCAGCAGCGCGGGGTCGCGGACGTCGCCCTGCTCCACGCGCATCGTGCCGGAGCCGACCGCGCCGTGGTTGTGCCGGGTCAGCGCCACGGCGTCCGGGGAGGCGTCGACCGCGACCACGCGCGACCCGGCGACCTCGGTGTCGACCGACAGCGCGATGCCGCCCGCGCCGCAGCACAGGTCCACCACCAGCGGCTCGCGGCCCTCCGTGGCCAGGCGCGCGGCCTCGTCGACGGCGACCTGCGCGACCGTCTCGGTCTCGGGCCGCGGCACGAAGACGCCGGGCTCGACGCGCAGCGTCAGGTACCGGAACACGGTCGAGCCGACGATGTGCTGGAGCGGCTCCCGGCGGCGGCGCCGGTCGACCAGGCCGGCGAACTCCTCGGTGAAGCCGTCCGGCACGGGCGGGGCGAGCACCAGGTCGAGCCGGGGCAGGCCCAGCGCGTACGCGGCGAGTGCGGTCGCGTCGTGCCGGGGCGAGCCGACGCCGGCGTCGGCCAGCACGCGGGCGGCGCCGTCGACGAGGGCGCGCATCGTGGGGGCCGGCGCGGGGGCTGCGCCGGTCACGCGCCCTGCTCCCCCGCCGCGGCGAGCCGGGCGGCCTCGTCCGCGTCGATCGCGGACTGCACGACCGGTCCGAGGTCGCCGTCGAGCACGGCGTCCAGGTTGTACGCCTTGTAGCCCGTGCGGTGGTCGGCGATCCGGTTCTCCGGGTAGTTGTACGTCCGGATCCGCTCGGAGCGGTCGACGGTGCGCACCTGGGAGCGACGCGCCTCGCTCGCCGCCGCCGCGGCCTCCTCCTGGCGGGCCGCCAGGATCCGGGCGCGGAGCACGCGCATGGCCTGCTCGCGGTTCTGCAGCTGCGACTTCTCATTCTGCATCGAGACGACGATGCCGGTCGGCACGTGGGTGATCCGCACGGCCGAGTCGGTGGTGTTCACGGACTGGCCGCCGGGGCCGGACGACCGGTACACGTCGATCCGCAGGTCGTTGGGGTCGATCTCGACCTCGCCCTCGTCCTCGACCTCCGGGAAGACCAGGACGCCCGCGGCGGAGGTGTGGATGCGGCCCTGCGACTCGGTCACCGGGACGCGCTGCACGCGGTGCACGCCGCCCTCGTACTTCAGGCTGGCCCACACGCCCTCGGCCGGGTCGGTCACCGAGCCGCGCGCCTTCACCGCGACCTGCACGTCCTTGTAGCCACCCAGGTCGGAGTCCGTGGACTCGAGCGTCTCGGTCCGCCAGCCGCGGCGCTCGGCGTACCGCAGGTACATCCGCAGCAGGTCGCCCGCGAACAGCGCGGACTCCTCGCCGCCCTCGCCGGCCTTGATCTCGAGGATCACGTCGCGGGCGTCGTCGGGGTCGCGCGGGACCAGCACGCGGCGCAGCTTCTCGGCCGCCTGCTCCTCCGTCGCCGCGAGGGCGGGCAGCTCGGCGGCGAACGCCTCGTCGTCGGCCGCCAGCTCACGGGCGTCCGCGAGGTCCTCCGCGGCGGCCCGCCACGCCCCGTGCGCCTGCGCGACCCGGCCGAGCTCGGCGTACCGGCGGCCGAGGTTCCGGGCCAGCGCCTGGTCGGCGTGCACCGCCGGGTCCGCGAGCTGCTGCTCGATCCGGGCGTGCTCGTCCAGCAACGGCCGTGCGGCGGCGAACGGGTCGCTCATCGCTGTCTCCTCGGGGCGGTCGAGCGCTGCGTGCTCGGCGTCGGACCGGGACCGAGCACGGCCCCGGACATGCGAAGGCGCCGGTGACCGCGGCCCACGAGGGACCGCCGGTCACCGGCGCCGAGGTCGCTAGTTGGCCGACTTCTTGCCGTAGCGCGCCTCGAACCGGGCCACGCGGCCACCGGTGTCGAGGATCTTCTGCTTGCCCGTGTAGAACGGGTGGCAGGCGCTGCACACGTCGGCCCGGATCTCACCGGAGGTCGAGGTGGAGCGCGTGGTGAACGTGTTGCCACAGGTGCAGGTCACCTGGGTCACCACGTACTCGGGGTGGATGTCAGTCTTCACAGGTGTTCTCCTCGTGTTGGGTCCCCGGGTCGTGCACGCGAGCCGTGCACGTGAACCGCAGACCGACGGAACAGTCTGCCAGAACAGCGGCGGTGCGCGAAATCTTCCCGACGCACCGACCGGACGCCCGACCCGGCCCACCTACGATGTCCGGCATGCTCCGTATCGGCCTGGTGATCGACGACGGCCTGGACCGGCCCGACGGGGTCCAGCAGATCGTCCTCACGCTCGGCCGCCGGCTCACCGCGCTCGGGCACGAGGTGCACTACCTGACGTCCAGCACCGCGCGCACGGACCTGCCGCACGTGCACGTCCTCGGCCGCACCCTGTCCGTGAAGTTCAACGGCAACCGGCTGGGCACCCCGCTCCCCGCCTCCCGCACCGCCGTCCGCCGGCTGCTCGCCGAGGTCCCGTTCGACGTGCTGCACGTGACGATGCCGTACAGCCCGGTGCTGGCCGGCCGGGTGGTGTCGGCGGCGCACCCGCGTACCGCGGTCGTCGGGTCGTTCGTCATCTACCCGCAGGACGCGGCGACCCGCTGGGGCATCCGCGCGCTCGGGCTCGCGGAGCGGCGGCGGCTCCGGCGGTTCGACGCGATCAGCGCCCTGTCGGAGGCCGCGCAGGAGTCCGTGCGCGAGGCGTACGGCCGCGAGGTGCCGGTGATCGGCGGACCGGTCGAGCTGGGCACGGGCCCGGCGGCGCCCGCCGGGCGCCCCGCCGGCGCCCCGGTCCGGATCGTCTTCCTCGGCCGCCTGGTCGAGCGCAAGGGCCCCCGCGAGCTGCTCGCCGCCGTCGCCGCGATGCCCCGCACGCAGCACCACTGGACGCTGACGCTCGCTGGCCGGGGTCCCCTGCTGGCCGACCTGCGGCAGCGGGCGCGGGCCGCCGGCGTCGCCGACCGGGTGGACTTCCCGGGCTTCGTCGCCGAGGAGGACAAGGCCGCGCTCCTCGCGGCCGCCGACGTCGTGGCGCTGCCGTCCACCGGCGGCGAGAGCTTCGGCATGAGCGTCGTCGAGGCGCTCGCCGACGCCGGCGGCGTCGTGCTGGCCGGCGACAACCCCGGCTACCGGACCCCCATGGCCGGGCTCGAGGACCAGCTGGTCGACCCCCGGGACACGGCGGCGTTCGCCCGCACCCTCGCGCGGTGGGTCGACGACCCGGCAGCCCGGGCGGCGGTGACGGCACCGCAGCGCGCCGCGGCCCGGCGGTTCGACGCCGGAGAGATCACCCGGCAGACCCTCGCCTGGTACGAGCAGGCCGTGGCCGCGCGTCGCGCCCGCTGATCGCGGACCCCGCGGACGCGGACGGGGCGGCACCTCCCGCGGGAGGTGCCGCCCCGTCCGTGCGCGGCGTGCGTCTCAGACGACCGAGCGGGTCTCCTCGTGCATGCCCGGCGTGGTCTTCTGCACCTGGAGCAGGAACTCGACGTTGCTCTTGGTGTCCCGGAGCTTGCCGAGCAGCAGCTCGATCGCCTGCTGCTGGTCCAGCGCGCCCATCACGCGGCGGAGCTTCCAGATGATCTTGAGCTCGTCCGGGGCGATGAGGATCTCCTCGCGCCGGGTGCCGGACGCGTTGACGTCCACCGCCGGGAAGATGCGCTTGTCCGCGAGGGAGCGGGAGAGCCGGAGCTCCATGTTCCCGGTGCCCTTGAACTCCTCGAAGATGACCTCGTCCATCTTGGATCCGGTCTCGACCAGCGCGGACGCGAGGATCGTCAGGGAGCCGCCGTTCTCGATGTTGCGGGCGGCGCCGAAGAACCGCTTCGGCGGGTAGAGCGCCGAGGCGTCCACACCACCGGAGAGGATGCGCCCGGACGCCGGGGCCGCCAGGTTGTACGCGCGGGACAGGCGGGTCAGCGAGTCGAGCAGCACCACGACGTCCTGGCCGAGCTCGACCAGGCGCTTGGCCCGCTCGATGGCCAGCTCCGCGACCATGGTGTGGTCCGCGGCGGGGCGGTCGAAGGTCGAGGCGATGACCTCGCCCTTCACGGTCCGCTCCATGTCCGTGACCTCCTCGGGGCGCTCGTCGACGAGCACGACCATGAGGTGGACCTCGGGGTTGTTCGCGGTGATCGAGTTGGCGATCTGCTGCATGATGATCGTCTTGCCGGCCTTCGGGGGCGCGACGATGAGACCGCGCTGGCCCTTGCCGATCGGGGCGACGATGTCGATGACCCGCGGGGTGAGCTGGTGCGACTCGTGCTCCAGCCGCAGGCGGTCCTGCGGGTAGAGCGGCGTCAGCTTGGAGAACTCGGGCCGCTGGCGCGCCTGGTCCGGCGACATCCCGTTGACCGTGTCGAGCCGGACGAGCGCGTTGGCCTTGTTCGGCCGGTTGCCGCCCTGCTGCTGCGGCTGCACCTCGCCCTCGCGGGGCGCGCGCACGGCGCCGGTGATCGCGTCACCGCGGCGCAGCCCGGCCTTGCGGACCTGGCCGAGCGGCAGGTAGACGTCGTTCGCCCCCGGCAGGTAGCCGCTGGTGCGGACGAACGCGTAGGACTCGAGCACGTCGAGGATGCCCGCGACCGGGACGAGGACGTCGTCCTCGTCGATCTCGACCTCCTCGTAGGCGCCGACGTCGCCGACGCCCGTGCCGCGCTGGTTGCGGCCCCGCTTGCGGCCGTCGCGGTCGCGGTACCGGTCGCGCGAGCGACGGCGGCGACCGCCGCGCTCGTCGTCCTCCAGGTCCTGCTGGTTCTGCTGGCCGCGCTGCTGCGGGTTCTGCTGCGCGGGCTGGCCCTGCTGGGCGGCGCGGTCCTGCTGCGCACGGTCCTGCTGACGCGGCTGCTCCTGCTGGCGGCGCTGGCCGCCCTGCTCGCGGTTCTCGCCGCGCTCGGTCCGGGGCTCGCGCTCACCGGTGGAGGTGGGGCCCTCGGGCAGCGTCACCTCGACGGTCGGCGCGCCGGCGCCGCGCCCGGCACGGCGGGAGCGACGCTCACCGGTGACGGCGCCGACGGCGTCGGCGGCGCGCGCGGCACGGTCGTCACGGGGCTCACGGGGCTCACGCGGCTCTGCCTGGCTCTGACGGCCGTCGAGCGAGCGCTCCACGGCCTCGAGGCCGGCGAGCACGTCGACCGTGCGGCTGCCGCGCGGCTCGGCGGACTCCTCGGCGGCCGGCGGCCGGCTCGCGGCGCGCGCGGCACGGCGGCGGGGCTCGCGCGCCGCGTCCTCGGCGGGCTGGGCAGCGGGGGCCTCGGCGGCGACCGGCTGCTGCGCGTCGCGGCTCGTGGCGCGACGGCTGCGCCCGGCGGTCGCGCCACCGGAGCCCGTGGCCTGGATCGCGTCGACCAGGTCGCTCTTGCGCATCCGGGACGTCCCCGTCACGCCCAGCTGGGCGGCGAGGGCCTGGAGCTCGGGCATGCGCATCGCGGAGATGGCACCGCCCCGAGCGGAGCCGCCGGAGCTCGTGCTCACGGCGGGCTCGATGGTGTCTGTCACGAAGGACCCTTCCCCCTCGTCGGGGACCGTCGCCCACCGTCGGGGCACGGTCCGCGTCCGGCCCCTCGTCGAGGGCCGGCGCATCGGTGAAGCCGCACGTGTCGCGCGATCGCGTCGACTCTCGTGGGCTGGAGCGTTCCCCGTCCGGATCTCGGCCCGGCTCCTTCGCACGGCCGGCCACCTGGGCGGCCCTGCACCGGAAAAAGGCTAGGCGGATATCAGGAAGTAGTCAGGGGAACGAGCGCCAGCATAGCACCGCGGATCCGCGTCAGGGCAGTCTCTGAGCGGTCGCACCGGCCGTGTCGATGCCGAGCCGGACGATGCGCCAGCCGCCCATCGCACCCCCGAACACCTGCAGCAGCGCGTCGTCGGCGTCGGTCGGCCCGACCGGGTCCGCACCGTCCCCCGTGGACCGGGCGAGCACCAGCACGGTGGGGCCCGCGCCGGACACGACCGCCGCGACGCCGCGCGCGCGGAGGGCGTCGACCAGCGCCATGCTCTCCGCCATCACCGGACGCCGGTAGCCCTGGTGCAGGCGGTCCTCGGTCGCCGGCAGCAGCAGGTCGGGCCGGCGGCCGAGGGCCTCGACGAGCAGCGCCGCGCGCCCGGCCTGGAACGCCGCGTCGCGGTGCGGCACCTCCGCGGGCAGCACCCCGCGGGCGTGCGCGGTGGCGAGCCGGGTCGCGGGCACGACGGCGATCGGCGCGAGCGTCGCGTGCACGGGGAGCCGCGCGGCGTGCACGTCCGCGTCGGGACCGGTGCCGTCCGACCACGCGACCGTCGCACCGCCGAGCAGCGCGGGCGCCGCGTTGTCCGGGTGCCCCTCCAGCTCGGTGGCCAGCCGCAGCACCACGTCGTCGTCGAGCGAGCCGGGCTCCGCGACCAGCGCGCGGGCGGCGAGCAGCCCCGCGACCACCGCGCCGGCGGACGACCCGAGGCCGCGGCCGTGCGGGATGCGGTTGCGGCAGGTCAGGTGCAGCCCGGTCTGCGGCGCGCCGACGTGGTCGAGCGCGTGCCGCAGCGCGCGGACGACCAGGTGGTCCTCGCCGGAGGGCACGTCCTCGGCGCCCTCCCCCACGACGTCGACGACGACCTCGGCGGACCCCAGCGCGCGCACCTCGACGTCGTCGTGCAGCGCGAGCGCGAGGCCCAGCGCGTCGAAGCCCGGGCCGAGGTTCGCGCTCGTCGCCGGGACGCGGACGCGCGCCCGGTCGGCACCCAGTCGCACGGCGGCCTCAGCCGAGGCCGAGCGCGGCCGCGATCTCGACCACGTCGGGGCGCACCCGGGTGGTCTCGACCTCGGTGCCGTCAGCCGTGCGCAGCGCCCACTGCGGGTCCTTCAGCCCGTGCCCGGTGACCGTCACGACGATCCGCGCACCGGCAGGCACGCGGCCCTCCTCGGCGAGCCGGAGGATGCCCGCGACGCCCGCGGCGGACGCCGGCTCGACGAACACCCCGACCTGCGAGGACAGGATCCGGTGCGCGGCGAGGATCTCGTCGTCGGTGACGGCCTCGATCAGGCCGCCGGACCGGTCGCGCGCGGCCTCCGCCTGGTTCCAGGACGCCGGGTTGCCGATCCGGATCGCGGTGGCGATCGTCTCGGGGTCGGTGATCGGGTAGCCGCGCACGATGGGCGCGGCACCCGCGGCCTGGAAGCCCCACATGATCGGGGTGTGCGTCGCGACCGGCTCGAGGTCCGCCCCGGCGTCGTGGCCCGCGTACTCGCGGAAGCCCTTCCAGTACGCCGTGATGTTGCCGGCGTTCCCGACGGGCAGCGCGTGGATGTCGGGGGCGTCGCCGAGCGCGTCGACGATCTCGAACGCGCCGGTCTTCTGGCCCTCGATGCGGTCGGGGTTCACGGAGTTGACCAGCTCGACCGGGTAGGCCTCCGCGAGCTTGCGGGCCGCGATCAGGCAGTCGTCGAAGTTGCCGTCGACCTGCAGCAGCGTGGCCCCGTGCGCGACCGCCTGGCTGAGCTTGCCCATCGCGATCTTGCCGTCCGGCACGAGCACCGCGCAGATCATCCCGGCAGCGGTCGCGTAGGCCGCGGCCGACGCGGAGGTGTTGCCGGTGGACGCGCAGACGACGGCCTTCGCCCCGCGGCCGGCGGCGGCGGACATCGCCGTCGTCATGCCACGGTCCTTGAAGGACCCGGTCGGGTTCATCCCCTCGACCTTGACGAACACCTCGGCACCCGTGAGCGCGGACAGCGCGGGCGCCGCGACGAGCGGGGTGCCGCCCTCCCCGAGCGTGACCACGTGCTGCTGCACGTGCGCGGGCAGGCGGTCGGCGTACTCGCGGATCACGCCGCGCCACTGGTGGGCCATCAGGCTCCCTCGACTCGCAGGACGGAGACGACCTCGCGGACGGAGCCGAGGTCGGCGATCGCGGCGACGGTCGCCGCGAGTGCGGACTCCGGCGCCTCGTGCGTGGTGATCACCAGGCGGGCGACGCCCGGCTCCTGGACGGCGTCGGCAGGCGACTGCCGGACGGCCTCGATGGACACCCCGTGCTCCGCCAGCACCGCGGACACGTGCGCGAGCACGCCGGGCCGGTCGTCGACGTCGAGGCGCACCTGGTAGCGCGTGCGCGCCGACTCGGCGGGCAGCACCGGCAGCGCGGCGTACCAGGACTCCGCGGGGCCGCGGCCGCCGTGCACGCGGTGCCGCGCGGCCGACACGACGTCGCCGAGCACCGCGGACGCGGTCGGCGCACCGCCGGCGCCGCGTCCGTAGAACATGAGCTCCCCGGCGGCCTCCGCCTCGACGAACACCGCGTTGAACGCACCGCGCACGCCCGCGAGCGGGTGGCTCAGCGGGACCAGCGACGGGTGCACGCGGACCTGCACGCCGTCGCCGCCGTCCTGCGTGGCACGGCGGTCGGCGATGGCGAGCAGCTTGATGACGTGGCCGGTGCGAGCGGCCCAGGCGACGTCGTCCGCGGTGACCGACATGATCCCCTGCCGGTCGACGTCGTCGATCGACACCCGGGTGTGGAACGCCAGCGAGGCGAGGATCGCGGCCTTCGCCGCCGCGTCGTAGCCCTCGACGTCGGCGGTCGGGTCGGCCTCCGCGTAGCCCAGCGCCTGCGCCTCGGCCACCGCGTCGGCCAGGTCCATGCCCTCGGAGGCCATCCGGTCGAGCACGTAGTTGGTCGTGCCGTTGACGATGCCGAGCACCCGGTGGACCCGGTCGCCGGTCAGCGACTCGCGGACCGGGCGGACCAGCGGGATCGCACCCGCGACGGCGGCCTCGAAGTAGAGGTCCACGCCGGCGGCGTCCGCGGCCTGGTAGAGCGTCGGGCCGTCCTCGGCGAGCAGCGCCTTGTTCGCGGTGACCACGGCGGCCCCGTGCTCGATCGCGCGGAGCAGGAGGGCGCGGGCGGGCTCGATGCCGCCGACGACCTCGACCACCACGTCGGCCTTCGCCACCAGCGCCTCGGCGTCCGAGGTCAGGAGGGCACGGTCGACGACCGGGTCGCGCGGCGCGTCGACGTCCCGCACCGCGACGCCGACCAGCTCGAGCGGCGCCCCGACGCGGGCGGCGAGGTCCGCGGCCTGCGTCGTCAGCAGCCGGACGACCTCCGTGCCGACGACGCCGCAGCCGAGCAGGGCGACCCGCACGGCGGGACGCGTGGTCGGGGCGGGCGTGCTGGGTCGGCCGGTCTGGTCGCGTTCGGTCACCGCGTGCGCCTCTCGATCACGCCCGGTCCAGCCGGGTCCCTGGGGTCCGGCCGGGCGCTGGGCCCGGCCGGTCCACAGGATAGGGGGCACCTCGAGGACGGCAGCGGGCCATCCACACCCTGGGCGCCCGTCGAGTTCAGGACGACGGGTCAGCCGAGGTCGAGCGCCAGCAGGTCGTCCTCGGTCTCCCGCCGGACCAGCACGCGCACCTCGCCGTCGCGCACCGCGACGACGGGCGGGCGCGGCACGTGGTTGTAGTTCGACGCCATCGACCGCCCGTACGCGCCGGTGGCGGCGACGGCCAGCAGGTCCCCGGGCGCGACGTCGGCCGGGAGCTGGACCTCGTGCACGACGATGTCGCCGCTCTCGCAGTGCTTCCCCACCACGCGGGCCAGCACGGTCTCCGGTGCACCGGGCCGCGACACCACGGCCGCGTGGTAGTGCGCGCCGTAGAGGGCGGGGCGGATGTTGTCGCTCATCCCGCCGTCCACGGCGACGTACATCCGGACCCGGCCGTCGTCGAGGTTGACGGGCTTGACCGTGCCCACCCGGTACAGCGACAGCGTGGTCGGCCCGACGATCGCGCGCCCGGGCTCGAACGACAGCCGCGGCACCGGGGTCCCCAGCGACGCGCAGGTGGCGTCGACCGAGGCCGCGATGTCCTTCGCGACCCGCTCCGGGTCCAGCGGGACGTCCCCGGGCAGGTAGGCGATGCCGAAGCCGCCGCCGAGGTCGACCTCCGGGACGAGGAACCCGGTGCGGGCCGCGAGGTCGGCGCGCAGGCCGAGGACGCTGCGGGCGGCGACGGCGAACCCGGCGGGGTCGAGGATCTGCGAGCCGATGTGCGAGTGGATGCCGAGCAGCCGGAGCTCCGGGTGCGCGAGGACGGACTCGAGCGCGACCATCGCGGGGCTGTCGCCGCCGGTACCGGGGGTGGCGACCGAGAGGCCGAACTTCTGGTCCTCGTGCGCGGTGGAGATGTACTCGTGGCCGCCGGCGTGCACCCCGGTCGTGACGCGGACCATCACCGGCGCGGGCGGTGCACCGGCGCCCCGGGCACGGACGGCCGCGACGATCCGGTCGACCTCGCCGAGCGAGTCGACGATGAGCCGGCCGACACCGGCCTCGAGCGCACGGGCGATCTCGGTGTCGGACTTGTTGTTGCCGTGCAGCCCGATGTCGGCGCCGGGCAGGCCGGCGCGCAGCGCGACGGCGAGCTCGCCGCCGGTCGAGGTGTCGACCCGCAGGCCCTCCTCGTGCGCCCAGCGCGCGACGGCGACCGACAGGAACGCCTTGCCCGCGTAGTAGACGTCGACCCCGGCGCCGATGCCGGCGAACGCGCCCTCGAGGGCGGACCGCCAGGCCCGGGCACGCGCCCGGAAGTCGTCCTCGTCCAGCACGTAGGCGGGCGTCCCCTGCGTGGCGGCGAGCTCGCGCAGGTCCACGCCCGCGACGCGGACGGCCCCGTCGTCGCCGCGCGCGGCCGAGCCGGGCCAGGGCAGCCCCAGCGGCTGCGTCCCGGGCGTCGTCACATCCGCTCCGGCGCGCCGACGCCCAGCAGGCCGAGGCCGTTGGCGAGCACCTGGCGGGTGGCGTCGTTCAGCCACAGGCGCGTGCGGTGCACGTCGCCGACCTGCTCGTCGCCGAACGGCAGGACGCGGCGCTGGTCGTACCACTTGTGGTACGCCCCGGCGAGCTCCTCCAGGTACCGGGCGACGCGGTGCGGCTCCCGCAGCTCGGCGGCCTGGGCCACGATGCGCGGCATCTCGGCGATCTTGCCGAGCAGCACCGACTCGCTCGGGTGGTCCAGCAGCGACGCGTCGAACCCGTCCTCCCGCCGCACGCCGGCCTCGGCGGCGTTCCGGCCGACGGAGCAGGTGCGGGCGTGCGCGTACTGCACGTAGTAGACGGGGTTCTCGTTGGTGGCCCGGGTCAGGAGGTCCAGGTCCAGGTCGATCGAGGAGTCCGCCGAGGACCGCGCCAGCGAGTACCGCGCGGCGTCGACGCCGACCGCCTCGACCAGGTCCTCGAGCGTGACGACGGTGCCGGCGCGCTTGCTCATCCGCACCGGCTGGCCGTCCCTGACCAGGTTGACCAGCTGGCCGATGAGGATCTCGAGGTTGACGCCCGGGGTGTCGCCGAACGCGGCGCACATCGCCATCATCCGGCCGATGTACCCGTGGTGGTCGGCGCCGAGCATGATGATCACGCGGTCGAAGCCGCGCTCGCGCTTGTCCAGGTAGTACGCCAGGTCGCCCGCGATGTACGCGGCCTCGCCGTCGGACTTGATGATGACGCGGTCCTTGTCGTCCCCGAACTCCGTGGTGCGCAGCCAGGTGGCGCCGTCTGCCTCGAAGATGTGGCCGAGCTCCCGCAGCCGGGCGACCGCGCGCTCGACGGCGCCGGTCTCGTGCAGCGTGTCCTCGTGGAAGTAGACGTCGAAGTCGACCCCGAACTCGTGCAGGGCCTGCTTGATCTCCCCGAACATGAGGTCGACGCCCCGCGCACGGAACGCCTCCTGCGCCTCGGCGTCGGGCAGCGTGCGGGGGTCGGGCTCGCCGGCCGCGGCGGCCTGCGCGATCACGGCGTCGGCGATGTCGGCGATGTACTGGCCGCCGTAGCCGTCCTCCGGCGCCTCCTCGCCCTTCGCGCGGGCGAGCAGCGACCGCGCGAACCGGTCGATCTGGGCGCCGTGGTCGTTGAAGTAGTACTCGCGGCCCACGCGCGCGCCGGACGCCTCGAGCACCCGCGCCAGGCTGTCGCCGACCGCGGCCCAGCGCACGCCGCCGATGTGGATCGGGCCGGTGGGGTTGGCGGAGACGAACTCGAGGTTGATCGACTCGCCGGCCAGCGTCTCGTTGCGGCCGTAGGCGGGCCCCGCCTCGACGACGGAGCGCGCGAGCTCCCCCGCGGCCGCCGCGTCGAGCGTGATGTTGAGGAAGCCGGGCCCGGCGACGTCGACCTTCGCGACGCCCGGGGCGTCGGCGAGGCGGCGCGCGAGCTCCTCGGCGAACGCCCGCGGGTTGGTGCCGGCCTTCTTGGCCAGCTGCAGCGCCACGTTGGTGGCCCAGTCGCCGTGCTCGCGCTGCCGGGGTCGCTCCACGTGCACGGTGGCGGGCAGGTCGGCGGCGTCCAGGGCGAAGGTCCCGTCGGCGACGGCGCCCGCGAGGGCGGCGCGCAGGGACTCGGAGAGCTCAGCGGGGGTCACCGGACAAGGGTAGCGACGCGGCGGCACTGCCCCGACCCGGGCCACCTCACTCCGGTCGCGCGCCCCGGGGTCCCCAGGTGTCCTCCAGCATGGCGGGCCGGCACGCCACGGTCGCCGCCACGAGCAGGACGACGAGCGTCGCGAGCAGGAAGAGCAGCGCGGCGGTCCACGTCCCCGTCGCGTCGTAGAGCACGCCGATCAGCAGCGGCCCGGTGCCGGCGATCGCGTACCCGACGCCCTGCGTGAAGCCGGACAGCGAGGCGGCACCCGCCGACGTGCGGGTGCGCAGGTTGATCAGCGCGAGGAGCACCGGGAACGCCCCCGGCCCGAACCCGCCGAGCAGGATCCACAGCCACACCGGCCCGCCCGGTGCGACGAGGAGCCCGACGTAGGACGCCGCGAAGCACGCCACGAAGAACACGACCAGCCCGATCGGGTTCCGCATGCGGGACGCCGCGATCGGGGCGACCAGCGCCGGCGGCAGGCCGAGGATCGCGAACACCGACAACCACACCCCTGCCGCGTGCGGCGACGTCCCGCCGTCGATGAGGATCTGCGGCAGCCACGCGAACATGGCGTAGGAGTCCAGCGAGTTCATCGCGAACGTCACGGCCATGCCCCAGGCCAGCGGGCTGCGCCACACCCGACCGCCCGACCGGTGCCGGGAGGTCAGGGCCGGCGTGGTGGCCGGGCCGCGGCGCAGCAGCCCCGACAGCGCCGACCGCGCCGCGGCCGACCGCACCACCACGACCAGCCACGGCACGGCGGCGAGCACGCCCACGACCGACCAGATCGACAGGGACGTCCGCCAGCCCAGCCGCTCCGCGACGGGGACGGCCAGGAACGCGGGCAGGGCGGTGCTGAACGTCATCGTCACCGAGTAGATGGACGTGACGACGCCGATCCGGTCCGGGAAGTACCGCTTCACCACGGGTGGGAGCAGCACGTTGCCCATGCCCATCCCGGCGAGCGCGATCACCGACCAGCCGAGGAACCCCGCCGCGGTCGAGGTGCCCGACCGGACGACCTCGCCGGTCGCCGACAGCAGCATCGCCGCGATCAGCAGCGGCTCGAGGCCGATCCGCCGGGCCAGCACGGGCGTCAGCGAGCCGAACGCCGCGAACGAGATCACCGGGATCGTGCCGAGCAGCCCCGCCTCCGTGGCGGACAGCGCCACGTCGTCCCGCACCAGGTCGAGGATCGGCGACACCGAGGCGACCGCGATCCGCAGGTTGAGCGCCACCAGGACCACGCCGAGCAGGACGACCCGGCGCCCCCGCCAGGGCGCGACGGAGCCGGCGGGCTGGGCGGATGTCGACATGCGGCCTCGTTCGGGCGAAGGCGGAGGGCGCGCGACGGCGGGCGCTGGCGGACGGGCGCTCGGTTCGTGTTGAATGCCGGGCACAACTGACCAGGGAGACTACTCCGCATGACGCGACGCACCGGACTCATCGACGCGACGGTGGCCCGGCTCCGGGCACGCATCACCTCCGGCGACTGGCCGGTCGGCACCCGCATCCCCCCGGAGCCCGCGCTGGTCGAGCTGCTGGGCGTCGGCCGCAACACCGTCCGCGAGGCCGTGCAGTCCCTGGTGCACGCGGGGCTGCTCGAGCGCCGGCAGGGGTCGGGGACCTACGTGCTCTCGGTCTCGGAGCTCGCGGTGAGCATGGGGCGCCAGATCGCCGACGCCCGCCAGCGCGACGTGATCGAGGTCCGCCGCAGCCTGGAGGTCGAGGCCGGCCGCCTCGCCGCCCGCCGGCGCACCGCCAGCGACGTCGCCGCGATCACCCGGCTCCGGGACGACCGCGCCGACGCCTACCGCGCCGGCGCGCTCGACCGGATGGTCTCCGCCGACCTCGCCCTGCACCTGGCCATCGCCCGTGCGGCCCGCAACCCGGTGCTGCTGTCGATGTACGAGAACCTCATCGGCGCGATCACGGACAACATCCGGTTCAACTTCGCGCAGATCCTGCAGGACGGCGACAACCACGACGGCCTGGTCGACGCCATCGCCGCCGGTGACGACTCCCGGGCGGTCGAGGAGACGACCACGTACCTCTCCGGGCTGCTCGGGGAGGACTGAAGGGCTGGTAGTCTCGTGCCTCGCGCCGGTCGTACGGCTGGCGCGCGCAGTGCCCGGCCCTCGTAGCTCAGTGGATAGAGCGTCTGCCTCCGGAGCAGAAGGTCGTAGGTTCGAATCCTATCGAGGGCACCACCGAGGCCCGGTCCCCCGCGAGGGAGACCGGGCCTTCGTCGTCGGTGCGGCCGTCAGAGCCGGAACGCGGCGATCCGGCTGGTCAGCTCCGCGGACAGCCCGACGACCCCGTCCATGCTCGCGTCGACCTGCGTCAGGGCGCGCGAGCTCGTCCCGGCGCTCTCCGCCACGCCCGTGACGTTCACCGCGATCTCGGCGGCTCCCTGGGCCGCCTCGGCCACGCCCCGGGACATCTCGGTGGTGGTGGCCGTCTGCTCCTCCACCGCGCTGGCGATCGTCAGCTGGTAGTCGTTGATGCTCGCGATGATGTCGGCGATCTCCCCGATCGCGACGACGGCCGCGCCGGTGTCGCCCTGGATCGCCTCGACCCGGCGGGCGATGTCCTCGGTGGCCTTGGCGGTCTCCTGCGCGAGCTCCTTGACCTCACCGGCGACGACCGCGAAGCCCTTGCCGGCCTCCCCGGCCCGTGCCGCCTCGATCGTCGCGTTCAGCGCCAGCAGGTTGGTCTGCTCCGCGATCGACGTGATCACCTTGACGACGTTGCCGATCTCCTGGCTCGACGCACCCAGCCGCGCCACCTGCTCGTTGGTCGCGGCCGCCACGTCCGTGGCCTGCCCCGCGACCTTCGCCGCCTGCGCGGCGTTCTGCGCGATCTCCCGGATGCTCGCCCCCATCTGCTCGGTCCCGGCGGCCACGGTCTGGACGGTGCGCGAGACCTGCTCGGCGCCGGCCGCGACCGCCCCGGCCCGCGCGGACGTGTCACCTGCTGCGCGAGCGCCCTCGCGGGACGCGTCCCGGAGAGCGGTCGCGGTGCCGCTGGTCCGGGCGGCCGTCCGTGCCACCTCGTCGACGACGGCCGCCATCGACGTGATCGCCGCATCCAGCGCCGCACCGGCGCGGGTGATCTCACCCCCGCCCGCGAGGCCGGTGCGCCGGGTGAGGTCGCCGTCCGCCATCGCCGTCGCGACCTCGCGGATCCGGCCCGCCGGGCCGGCGATGTCGCGCGTGACCTTGCGCGCCGCGAAGGTCGCGAACGCCGCCGCCAGCAGGCCGACCACGATCAGCACCAGCCGACCACGCTCCTGCGCCGCTGCCTGCTGCGCCTGCAGCTCCGCGACGCGGGCGCCGGCCGAGGCCTGGATCTGCTCCGCGAGATCGAGCACCCGCGCGTACGACTCGCCCGCGCTCCCCTCGTTGATGCTGGTGAGCGCCGCCTGGAGGTCGGCCGGGGCGCCGGTGCTCAGCAGCGCCACGACCTCGTCGTCACCGTCGAAGAACGACTGCCAGGCGGGCTCGAGCGCCTCGAACGCCGCCCGCTCGGCCGCCGTGGTCCCGGTGAGGTCGAGGTCGGCGAACCACGCCTGCACGTCGCGCTCCGACTGGAGCACACCGGCCCGGTTCTGCGAGTCGTCCGCGAGACCGCCCTCCGGCCCGAACGCCGCGACGTCCGCGACCACGAGGCCCTGCCACCCGGTCGCGTCGGCGATCTGGAACCGCGCCTCGTCGGCGAGCCGCAGGACGCGGTCGGCGGCGGCGACGCGATCGGCGTACGTCCGCTGCGTCTGCGCGGTGACGACCCCCAGGACGATCGTCGCGACGAGCACCGCGGTGAGGAGGCCGAACACCGCCGACATCCGCCGCCCGATGGACTGCTCCCGCCAACCACGCATCGTGGGCCCCGCTCTCCGGACGGCAGGCGCGCCGGTGCGCGCCGAGTCGCCCTCCGATCGACCGGTCCCGGTCGGTGATGACCCGTCGGCGACGGAGATCCGCGTCACGCCGCGCCGGCCCCGTAACCTCACGACCGTGTCCCCCGTACCTCCTGCGGCTCCCACCACCGCCTACGCGTCGACCCGGCGCGCCAGCTACGCCGGCTACGTGGTGCAGGCGATCGTCAACAACCTGGCGCCCCTGCTGTTCATCGTGTTCCACACCCGGTTCGACATCCCGGTCGCCCAGCTCGGCGCCCTGGCCGCGCTGAACTTCGGCGTCCAGCTGCTCACCGACCTCGCGGTGATGCGGGTGGTCGACCGGATCGGCTACCGAGCACCGCTGGTGCTGGCGCACGCGCTCGCCGCGCTCGGCCTGCTGCTGCTCGCGGTGCTGCCGTTCGTGCTCCCCGACCCCTTCGTCGGGCTCTGCCTCGCGGTGGTCGTGTATGCCGTCGGCGGCGGCCTGCTCGAGGTGCTGGTCAGCCCGGTCGTGGAGCACCTGCCCACCCCGCCGGAGTCGAAGGCCGCCGGCATGGCGCTGCTGCACTCGTTCTACTGCTGGGGGCAGGTGGCGGTCGTCGTCGGGAGCACCGCGCTGCTGGCGGTGCTGGGCCAGCAGACGTGGCCCGTGCTGCCGGTGCTGTGGGCGGTGGTGCCGCTGGTCAACCTGGTGGCCTTCCTGCGGGTCCCGCTGCCCGCGACCGTGCCCGAGGAGCACCGCACCCCGATCCGGTCGATGCTGGGCACGCCGCTGTTCCTCGCCGCCCTCGTGCTGATGATGACGGGCGGCGCCGCCGAGCTCACGATGGCCCAGTGGTCGTCGTTCTTCGCCGAGGAGGGCACCGGCGTCGGCAAGCAGGTCGGCGACCTGGTCGGCGCGGGTCTGTTCGCGGTGCTGATGGGCGTCGGCCGGGTCGCGTACGGGCTCTGGGGGCACCGGGCGTCGCTGCACCGGCTGCTCGTGCTGTCCAGCGCCGCCGCGGCCGGCTGCTACGTCGTCGCAGCGACGGTCGCCGCGCCGGCGGTGAGCCTGCTCGCGTGCGCGCTGTGCGGCCTGTCGGTCAGCCTGCTGTGGCCCGGCACCTTCTCGCTGACCGCGGCGCGGTTCCCCCTGGGCGGCGCCGCGATGTTCGCGCTGCTGGCGCTCGCCGGAGACGCGGGCGGCACGCTCGGGCCGTGGTTCGCGGGCGTGCTGGCCGGCGCTGCCGACGGCGCGCTGGCGCCGCTCGCCGATCTCCTGCCGGCCGACGGCGGCAGCGGTCTGCGGCCGGCGCTGCTGCTGTGCGCGGTGATCCCGCTGGTGTTCAGCGTGACGGTGACGCGGTTCGGCGCGGCGCGGGTGGTGCAGCCGGTCGCGGCGTGAGCCCCGTCCCCCTCGCCGCGTCCGCCGAGCCGTGGCACTGTGCCCCCGTGACCTCCCCTGCCCAGGCCACCCCCGCCCCGCCGGCGGCGGCCCGCGCCCCCTGGGCGATCGGCTCCCCCGCCCACCTGCTCGCCGCCACGCTCGTGTGCGCGTCCGCGGTCCTGATCTTCGCCGTGCACGTGCGTCCGCTCGGCTACGTGCCGCTGGTCCTCGGGATCGTCCTGGGCCTGGCCGTCGACCGCGCCCTCGGCCGGGACCTCGCGCTGATCGGCACGGGCATGGCCATCATCTCGGCGATCTCGCTGGAGGCGGACCTGTCCGACGCGGGCATGGCACGGTTCACCGTCGCGCTCTCGCTCGCGGTGCTGGTGCCGTGGGCGCTGTCCCGGTACGTCTTCGGGCAGCGCTCGATCCGGTTCCCCGTGGCGACCGGGCGGCGCTGGAACCGCTGGCAGTGGGTCTACCTGGCGGCCGTGGTCGTCATCGGGTACCTGCTGCTGCCCTTCTACTTCATCGGGTCGGGCGCCTACCGGAACTGGCCCGACCTGGACGGCGGGCAGGACATCGCGCGGCTGTTCGTCGGCGTGAACGCCGTCGGCATCTGGGACGAGCTCTTCTTCGTGTGCACGGTGTTCGCGCTGCTCCGCCAGCACCTCGGGCTGTGGACCGCGAACGTGCTGCAGGCGACGGTGTTCGTGTCGTTCCTCTGGGAGCTCGGGTACCGCGAGTGGGGGCCGCTGCTCACCATCCCGTTCGCGCTCGTGCAGGGCTGGATCTTCGCGCGCAGCACGTCCCTGCCGTACGTGGTCGCGGTGCACCTGCTGTTCGACCTGGTGGTGTTCGGCGTCCTGGTGCACGCGCACCACCCGGAGCTGCACGACGTCTTCGTCACGGCGCCGGGCTGACGCCCGGGTCAGCGCGCGTCGACCACCCGGACGTCGAGGGCGGGCCAGGCCGCCGCCCACGCCAGGACCGCTGCGGCGGTGACCGGCGCGCCCGCCGGGAGCAGCACGGCGTCGGGCAGGAACCGCACCGCGGTCCCGGTGCTCCCGTCCGCGGGCACGGGCTCCAGGTCGGTGACGGGTACGCCGTGCTCGTACCGCTGCGTCCACGCGCCCTCGGCGCGCCGGTTGGTGTGCTCGAGCCACGTGCTGAGGGCCGCCACCACCGACATGCCGCGCCGCGGGTGCCCGTCCGGCAGCAGCGGGGCGTCCCGCTCGGCGAAGAACCGGACGTCCCGCGTCGCCATGACCGGCTTGCGGACCGCACGCCCGTCGCCGTCCACGACGGTCGCCGTCCCGCGCCCGTCGTCCGCGACCCGGACGGAGCCGTCCGGCAGCAGCGTCACCTCGCACCGACCGCGGCCCGTGACCGCCGCCTCCTCCGCCGGGTAGGCCAGCGCCTCCAGCAGCAGGTGCGGCAGCCCGCCGGGGGCCAGCCCGGCGGCCCGCGCGCGGACGTCGGCGAGGTGCGCGGGGTCGACGGTGGTCGACCAGTCGTGGGTGGTGGTGCGGGGCACGGGCGGCGGGACGGTCATCGCAGGACCGTCCCACGCGCCGACCGGGCCGGCCAGGACCGCAGGTCCCGGGTCGGTCAGACCACCGACCACCCGCCGCGGGAGGGCCGCCCGCACCAGCCGGAGCGGCGCGCGGACCGCGACCGGCGACGGTCCCCTACCCTCGGCGGGATGGGCGAGCGACGGGACGCGGTGCGCAACCGGGCGAGGATCGTCGCCGCGGCCGAGGTGGAGTTCCGCGCGGCCGGCGCGGGGGTCCCGCTGGACCGGGTCGCGCAGCGCGCCGGGGTCGGGCGGGGCACCCTCTACCGGCACTTCCCGGACCGGGGCGCTCTGATCGCCGCCGTGTACACGGCGCGCGTCGACGCCCTCGAGCGGCACGTCGCGTCGCTGCCGCCGGAGCACCTGCTGGAGCACCTGGTCGCCGAGATCAGCGCGCAGCAGGTCGACGCGCCCGGGCTGTTCGCGGCGGTGCACACCGCGCACGCGGACGACCCGGCGCTCGCCGACGTCGAGCGGCGCGCGACGGCCCTGCTCGCGGACGCGCTCGCCGACGCCCGCCGGCGGGGGCGTGCGCGGCCGGACGTCACGGTGGAGGACGTGCGGCTGCTGTTCGCCATGACGGAGGGGGTGCTCGCCGCCGAGTCGCCCGACCGGGTCCGCGCCGCCGTCCGCCGTGCGCTCGTGCTGTCGCTCCGCGGCATCCTGATCGACGCCCCGGACGCGCTGCCCGAGGCGACCCTCGTCGTCGCCGGCCGCGTCCCGGACTGACCCGCCGCTCGATCCTCCGGCCGGGGCATTGCCTTCCGCGGTCGGCGCGCGCATGCTGGGCGACAAGCGGACACCGATGTCCGCATCGCCGCCTGGAGGACGCAGATGCCCGAGGTCTTCGATCACACCTACGACGTCGTCGTGGTCGGCTCGGGCGGCGCGGGCTTCGCGACCGCCCTGGGCGCCGTCGACGCGGGGCTGAGCGTGCTGCTCCTGGAGAGCACCGACAAGTGGGGCGGGAGCACCGCGATGTCCGGCGGCGGCCTCTGGCTCCCGGACAACCCGCTGATGCGCCGCGACGGCGTCGGGGACTCCCGGGACGAGGCGCTGACGTACATGGACGCCTGCATCGGCGAGGTCGGGCGCGCGTCGTCCCGCGCGCGCAAGGAGGCGTTCGTCGACGGCGTCGAGGACTTCGTCGCCACGGCCGAGCGGTACGGCATGCGCTTCACCCGCGCGACCGACTACCCGGACTACTACCCCGAGCTGCCGGGCGGGAAGATCGGCCGCTCCGTCGAGCACCGGCCGGTCGACACCAAGGTCATCGGCGACTGGTGGGAGTCGTGCCGCGCCGCGGTGCCGCTGCCGATCAAGACCGACGACATGTGGCTGCTCGAGCGGGCGTGGTCCACGCCGGGCGGGTTCGTGCGCGGCGCCCGGTTCGTGTTCCGCGCGCTCGGCGCGGTCGCCCGCGGGCAGCGCCTCGCCGGGATCGGAGCCGCGCTGGCCACCTCGTTCCTCGACGTCGTGGTGCAGCAGCAGGGCGTCCCGCTGTGGCTGAGCAGCCCGTTGGAGTCGCTGGTGCTGGAGGGCGACCGCGTCGTCGGCGTCCGCGTCACCCGCGAGGGCCGGCCGGTGACGATCCGCGCGACCCGCGGCGTGATGCTCGCGGGCGGCGGGTTCGACCACAACACGCAGTGGCGGCAGAAGTTCCACGGCATCGACGGCGACCCGTCCGGCAACCCGGGGAACCTGGGCCGGCCGATCGAGATCGCGCAGACCGTCGGCGCCGCGGTCGAGCTCATGGACGACGCCTGGTGGGGCGCCTCGGTGGCCGCGCCGCCCGGCGGCCAGCCGGCGTTCCTGGTCGGCGAGCGGTCGCTGCCCTACTCCATCCTGGTCGACGCACGGGGCGCGCGGTTCGCGAACGAGTCGGAGTCGTACGTCGACCTCGGGCACCACATGCTCGAGCACGACCCCGACGGCCCGTACTGGCTGGTGGCCGACGCCCGGCACGCGCGTCGCTACCTGCGCAACTACGCCCTGGACCCGCGTGCGACGAAGGCGATGGCCGCCGCGGGCACGTACGTGAAGGCGCCGACGCTGGCGGAGCTCGGCCGGCGGATCGGCGTCGACCCGACCGTCTTCCGGTCCACGGTCGAGCGGTTCAACGGGTACGCGCGGTCGGGCGTCGACGGCGAGCACGGCCGCGGCAACTCCGCGTACGACCGGTACTACGGCGACCCGACCGTGCACCCCAACCCGAACCTCGGGCCGATCGAGCGCGGACCGTTCACGGCGTTCCAGGTGGTCATCGGCGACCTCGGCACCAAGGGCGGCGTGCTGACGGACGTCGACGGGCGGGCGCTGCGGGAGGACGGCACGGTCATCGCCGGGCTGTACTCGGCGGGCAACTGCTCGGCGTCGGTGATGGGCCGCACGTACCCCGGGCCGGGGTCGACGATCGGACCCGCCGCGGTGTTCGGGATGCGCGCGGCCCGGCACATGGCCCGGGCCTGACGGACGGCGCCTCCTCCGGTCGCGACCCCGTGCGAGCGAGCCGAGACTGGGACCGGCGGGGCGACCCGTCAGCACTCCCGAGGAGAGAGGACCGCACCATGGGTCTGGACGACGTGACGGAGAAGGCCAGCGACACCGGGATCGAGAAGGCCGGCGACACCGCGGAGAAGAAGGCCGGCGGCCACGGGGACAAGGTGGACAAGGCGGAGCAGGCGGCCGACGACAAGATCGGCAGCTAGCCGCAGCCGCACGCACCGGTGCCCGCGCCCCCTCCCGGCGCGGGCACCGGTGCGTCCGGCGTCAGGTCAGCGCGTGACGCGCTGCCGGGTCTCCCGGAAGCGCTGCACGAGCTCGCCCAGGCCGACGACGACGATCACGGCCGTGAGGCCCGCGACGACGATCCACACCTGCGACGACATGTCTGCTCCTGCTGCTCCGGCCCGCTCGTGCTGACAGGTCCCATCCTGCTCGGGCGGACGCCCGCGGCGGATCGGCCGGGCGTCGTATCTTCGCGTACCGCGCAGGGGGGACCCCGTCGTCCTCGCGGCTGACGTGGTCCACCCTGCGGGGGACACCAGGACGGTCAGAGCACCGCAGCCGCGTCCCTCGGCGCCACCGAGAAGTTGTGCCGGAAGACGTCCTCGGGGTCGTACCTCCGCTTGAGGTCGCGCAGACGGGCCAGCGTGGCGTCCGGGTAGATCTCCGCCAGCCGCTCCGGGCGCGGGTCCGTCTCGAAGGACAGGTACAGCCCGTCGAAGTGGTGTGCCATCGCGTCCCACACGGCGTCGATCCGGCGGCGCGACGTCCCCATCGCCAGCACGCTGAAGTGCGCCGAGCGGTGGGCGTAGGCCGTCGCGTCGGCGGGCACGTCGTGCACGGCGCCCCCGGCGGACCGGATCTGGAAGAACGGCGTGGCGCCGCTGCGCACCAGGCGCGCCGCGTCGGCCGCGAGCGCCGGGGTGAGGTGCGCGGCCATGCCGGACCGGGTGACGGGCTCGCCCTCGGACGTGTGCCGGGTCGCGGGCGTCTGCACCACCGCGGGGTACGGCAGGACCTGCACCTGCTGCTGGAGCAGCGGCGCGATCCGCGCGAACGGCTCGAGCCGCTCGATGATCGTGCCGGGGTCGTCCGAGTCGACCATCGCCATGATCTGCGCGACGACCTGCCCGCCGCGGGGCGGCCCCATGATGAGGAACGCCGTGGTGTCCCGCGGTGCGGCCTCGGCGGTGGCGCCGAAGTCGACGAGGAACCGCTCGGTGTCGGTGGCGTCGAGGACCAGCTGCGCGAAGCCGACGTCGCCGACCTCGTCCACCTCGAACTCGAACGACGTGACGATGCCGAGGTTGGCGCCGGCGCCGCGCACGCCCCAGAACAGGTCCGCGTGCTCCTCGGCGCTCGCCCGAACCACGGAGCCGTCGGCGAGCACCACCTCCGCGGCGCGCAGGTGGTCGAGCGTCAGCCCGTGCTCGCGGACGAGGAACCCGATGCCGCCCGCCGTCGCCAGCCCGCCGACGCCCACGCCGCCGGCGTCGCCCGACGTCAGCGCCCAGCCGTAGGGGTGCAGCGCCGCGGCGACCTCGCCCCAGCGCGCGCCCGGCTCGATGCGGACCCGCCGGGTGGCGACGTCGAGCACCTCGATCGCGTGCATCCGCGACAGGTCCAGCACCACGCCGCCGTCGTTCGTGGACCGGCCGCTGATCCCGTGGCCGCCGCTGCGGATCGCGAGCGGGACGTCCTGCGCCCGGGCGAAGGCCAGCGCCTCGACCACCTGCGCGGTGTCGGCCGGGCGCAGCACCAGGCCGGGCCGTCCGCCGCGCATGTAGGTCGAGCGGACCGCGGCGTAGCCGGCGTCCCCCGGCTCGACCGCGGCGGCCGCCAGCGAGGCGGGGACCGCGGCGTAGTCGATGCCGGGGCGGCGCGCCGCGCGCACGGCGGCGCTGGGCACCGCCGCGACGACGGTCCCCCGGTCGGCGCGCACGGCGGCCACCCGGGCGCGCAGGGCGGGGAGCACCTCGGTGGCGAACCGGGTGAGCGCGGCCGCGTCGGAGCCGTCGACCACCAGGGTGCCGGCGCCCGCGTCGAGCACGAGCGCCGCGGCGGCGTCGACGGCCGCCCCGAGGTCGAGCACCAGCGCGCGGCGGACCTCGCGCGGGTCCCGGCCCGTGGCGGTCAGCGCCGCGTCGAGCACCGCCTGCTCCGCGCGGACCTCGTCCGGGGCCGTCGCAGTGATCCACCAGCCGTCGGCGACCCGGGCGGCGAGCGCCGGCCCGTCCGCGTCGCCCGCTCCGCCGAGCCACACGGCGACGGTGTGCGCCGGCGCCGGACCGCGGGGCGTGCCCGGCACGCGGTGGTGCCGGCCGTCGTACGTCAGGGGGCCGGGCTCGCCGACGGCCCACATCCCGCGGACGACCTCGACGGCCTCCGCGAGCGCGTCCCAGCCGTCGACGTCCGCGGACGGGGCGAGGCCGAGCGCGACCCGGCCGCCCGCCAGCTGGTCGAGGCTCGCCGCGGCACGGGCCAGGACGGCCGGCGGGCGGTCGTCGAGCACCAGCCCGCGGGTCGCGACACCGATGGTGCGGGTGCTCGCCGCGACGTGCGCGAGCACGGTCCAGGCGTCGAGCGCCTCGGGCGGGCCGTCGGACGGCACGACGACGAGGTCGAGCCCGAGATCCTCCGCGAGGACGGCGACGCGCACGGCGGCGGGGCCCGCGGGGTCCACGGGCAGGACGACGCCGACCTGCAGCGGCTGGCCGAGGTCGGTCACGCCTGCTCCCCCGTCCCCGGCTGCGGCACGGTGCCGCGAGCAGCGCGCTCGGCGGCGACCAGCTCGCGGACCGCGGGCGCGATCTCCTGCCCGACGGCCGCCAGCAGGGCGGGGTCGTCGCCGCCGACGATGAACGCGCTCGTGCCGTGCTCGAGCGCGAGCACCGCCAGCTGCTCCACCCACTGCTCCGGCGGGCCGACCAGCAGGTTGCCGGTCGCGCGGGCCGTCAGCTGCCCGCTCACGTTGAGCAGCCGCCGCACCGCGGCCGGCGGGCGGCCCGCGGCCTCGGCCGCCTCGTCGATGCGGGCGTTGCCGTCGTCGAGGTCCGCCAGGCTGCTCAGGTAGGACAGCGACGGCAGCCAGCCGTCGGCCTGCTCGCCGGTCAGCCGGAGCATCCGCGGCTTGTAGGCACCGACCCAGATGCCCACCGGGTGCGCCGGTGCCGGGCCGCGCCGGGCCCCGACCACGGCGTAGTGGTCGCCGCGCAGGTCGACCCGGCTGCGGTCGCCGGTGTCCCAGAGCGCCCGGATCACGTCGATCGCCTCGCGGAGCGCGTCCACGCCCTGGCCCGGCGTGAGCCGCCGGCCGCCCATCGCCTCGATGGCGTCCCAGAACGCGCCCGACCCGAGACCCAGCTCGACACGGCCCCCCGACAGCAGGTCCAGGCTGGCCACGGCGCGCGCCAGCACCGCGGGCGGTCGCAGCGGCAGGTTGGCGACGTTCGGCGCCAGGCGGATGCGCTCGGTGCGGGCGGCGACCCAGGACATCAGGGTCCAGGTGTCGAGGAACGACGGCTGGTACGGGTGGTCCTGGAAGGTGGCGAGGTCGAGGCCCGCACGCTCCGACACCTGCGCGAGCGCCACCGCCCGCTCCGGGTCGGCGTTCCCGGGCGTGATGAACGACCCGAACAGCAGGTCGTGGCCGTAGTCCGTCATCGCGTGCTTCTCTCCTCGGCGCCCCACCGACACCCGTCGGGTCGACCGATAGTATGTGGTTCAGACGATTGGCTCAACCGCGGGCTCGCGCGTAGCATTCCGGGCATGACCGCCGCCCCCGCGCCGCGCACCGACGAGCCCGCCTCCGACCTGGGCTGGTCGCTCGGCGTGCTGCTGCGCGCCTACGAGCGCGCCCTGGCCGGCGCGGTCCAGGCCGCGGTGCCGCACGGGTTCCGCGGCTACCTCGTGCTGCGCGAGGTGGTCCGCGGGGCGCACGAGAGCCAGGCCGCCCTCGCCGCCAGCCTCGGCATCGACCGCACCGTCATGACCTACCTGCTCGACGACCTGGAGCGCGCCGGGCTGGTCGAGCGCCGCGTGGCCGAGGTCGACCGCCGGCAGCGCCGCGTCCTGCCGACACCGGGAGCCGCCACGCTGCTCGCCGAGCTGGAGCACCGGGTCGCCGTCGCGGAGGACACCGTCTTCGGCGCGCTCGACCCCGACGAGCGGCGGGCCGTCGGCTCGCTGCTGCGCCGGGCCGCGTGCGAGTACCGCGACGACGGCGCCCCGGACGCCGAGGACCCGTGCGCGGTGGTCGAGCGGGCGCTCGGTCGCTGACGTCCGCCGTCAGGCCGGACGGGCCGCCCGGTCGCAGGCCGACAGCAGCAGCTCGGCCGCCGCGCGGATCTGCGCGACCTGGTCCGCGTCCAGCGCCAGGCCCTCCAGCATCGACGCCGGGATGCCCACCGCCTGGGCACGCAGCGCGGCGCCCGCGTCGGTGACCCGGATCGCGAGGGCCCGCTCGTCGGCGCCGCTGCGCGTGCGGGTCACCAGGCCCAGGACCTCGAGCCGCCGGACCAGCGGGGACGTCGTGGCGGGCTCGAGGTGCAGCAGCTCGGCCAGCGCCTTGAGCGTGAGGTCGCCGTGCTGCCAGAGCGCGAGCATGGCGAGGTACTGCGGGTGCGTGAGGCCGAGCGGCTCGAGCAGCGGGCGGTAGAACGCCACCAGCGCGCGCGACGCCGCGGACACCGTCAGGCAGACCTGGGCCTCGACGGCGAGCGGGTCGGCGGGTGCGCCCGGCGCAACGGTGGTCACCCGGTCGATGCTACCCGCAGACGGTGAGTGCACGTATGATGTGTGCCCTCAGCATCGACGGAACGGGGCGGCGGCGACATGGCGACCATCGGCAGGGCGGGCGACAGGCGCGAGGCCGCGCTGCTCAGCGTCTTCGGGCCGGCGCAGGTCGGCGACCCCCTCGCTCCCGACCGTGAGGTCGGCGAGGCCGACCGCGAGCGCGACCGGGCCCTGCGCACCGAGTACGTGCGCGTCGTCGGCGCCGACGGTGCGGCGTACCTGGTCGAGCGGACCGTCGAGGCCTGACGCCGGCCGCACCGAGGACGCCCCCGCGACCGGCCGGTCGCGGGGGCGTCGTCGGTGCGGGCCGTCCGGTCAGCGGGCGGCGGTCCCGGAACGGCGCCAGGCCAGCACGGCGACGACCAGCGCGACGAGCCCGGCGCCGAGGCCGAGGCCGCCGAGGACGGCCGGGACCGCGCTGCCGTCGTCCTCCGTCGGGGCGGCCGGGGCCGCCTCCTGCGTCGCCGCGTCGCTCGCCCCGGGCGCGTCGGACCCGTCGGGCGCGGCGGACCCGTCGGGCCCGTCGGACGCGGCGGTGGTGGTGAAGACCGGCGCCGGGTGCTCGGGCTCGGCGTCGCCCTCGGCGAGCTGGTCCCAGTCGACCACCTCACCGTCCGAGTACGTCTGGTGCGCGGGCAGCACGACGTCGGTGCCGGCCGCGGGCAGCGGGCCGGCCGAGATCGTGAACCGCTGGAACTCGCCGTCGCCGATGCCGGCGCCGTCGGCCGTCCAGACCACCCGGACCGGGGCCCGGGTGAGGGTGGCACCGTCGACCTCGACGGGCTCGGGCAGGTCGCCCTCCTCCACGGTCGCGGTCCAGCCCGGAACCGGCTCGACGCCGACGTAGGTCAGCGGCTGGTCGGTCGGCAGGTCGACGGACACCTGCGTGGTGGCGGCCGTCGCCGACTCGTTGGGGACGCGCACCGTCAGCACGGCGTAGGCGCCGGCCTCCGTGGTCGCGGGGTCGACGTGCACGTGGGCGGACGCGGCGGCGGCGGTGCCGAGCACCAGGGCGGCGGCGAGGCCGGCGCCCGAGGCGGCGCGGACGAGGGTACGGGGGGTTGCGGACACGGGTTGACCTCCGGGGTGCGGCTGAGGGGGGTGACGGCGCGACCCGGCCACCCACCGGCGTGCGGAGGGTCAGGCGGTCGCGCAGGGGCCGGGCACGGCCGGCGGTCCGCGGCGGGGGACGCTGCCGGCCAGCGCCCGCAGGCGCGGCCGCGGGCGGACGGGGGTGCCGCCGGGCGCGGCCGGGGGGCGACCGGGCCGGGGAGGCCGTCGCCGAGCGCGGGCAGCAGGGCCGACCAGCGCCGCACCAGGCCGAGCACGGCGCGCTCCGTGGCCACGATCAGCAGCACCGTGGCGGCCGCCGCCGCGGCGTGGGCGGCCGGCATCAGCAGGCCGGCCGTGCCGGCGTGCGCGTCGAGGACCGGTGCGGAGGTGCCGGCCGGCAGCACGACCGCCCCGTGGAGGCCGTGCGTGCCGTGCGCCACCGCGGCGCTCGTCGCGTCCGCACCGGCCAGCCAGGTCAGCGCGACGTGCACGCCCACCTGCGCCGCCACCGCGACGGGCAGCAGCACCGGGACGGTCAGCGGGCGACGGGCCAGCGCGGCGGCGACCAGCAGCACGAGCGCGCCGAGCAGCGCCACGACCCCCGGGCCGGGCGCGTGCCCGCCCGCGAGCACGTGCGCGCCGGAGCCCGTCGCGAGGACGGTGGTGGAGACGGCGAGCAGGCGCCACGCGACGAGCGCGCGCTGCACGGGGGCCGGGTCCACCGCGCCGACGCTACGGCATCCACGTGGCCGGACCGGGGCCCGGGCGACCCGGCGCGCAGCAATCACCCGGGTCGCTCGCGGGCGTCACGGCACCGGGCCGCCGGCTCGTGCAGGAGCGACGAGGCCCCCGGGTGACGACCGCGTGCGTCCCGGACGCGCGACCTCACCCGGGGCCGTAACCTGCAGGGACGACGTCCGGACGACCCAGGAGGTGCGGTGACCGCAGAGCGACCGGCCTCGACGACCCCCGTGCCGCGCCGGCGCCGCCTGCCGAACGCACGCGACGTCCGGGTCGTGGTCGCCTTCGTCGTGCTGTACACCGGGGCGAGCCTGCTCGGGCGCACCACGCGGGTGGAGGACGCGCCCGTGAGCCTGGTGTGGCCCGCGGCCGGCGTCTCGGTCCTGTGGCTGGTCGCCCGCGCGCGCCGCCCCTGGCCCTGGCTGGACCCGCTGGTGCTCGGTGGCACGACCGCCGTGGTGGTGCTGCTGACCGGGTCCGCGCCCGCGAGCGCGCTGCTGGGCGCGGTCGCCGCGACGCTGCAGGCGCTGCTGTGCGTCGCCGTGCTCGCCCGCGGCGCACCGCACGTGTGGGCCGCTCGCGGCAACCAGCAGCTGCGGCGGGTGCCGGACCTCTGGGCGCTGGTGCTCGGGGCGGCGCTGGGGGCGGCGCTGTCCGCACCGGTCGCCGAGCTCGCCGTCGTGGTGGGCGGCCGGTCGCCCTCGTGGGACACGGCCCTGCTCTGGACCGCGCGCAACACGGTGAGCATGGTGAGCATCGCGACCCTCGGGTGGACGCTCGGGTCGTGGTTGCACGCGCGTGCGCGGCGCGATCCGCACGAGCGCGTGGCGTGGTGGACCGAGGGTCACGGCGGGGACTACCTGGCCGCGGTGCTCCTGGCGCCGCTGCTGTACCTGGTGTGGTTCGGCCGGCTCTCGGACGTCGCGGTCGTGTTCCCGCTGATCGGCCTGACCGTCTGGGCGGGATCCCGGTTGCCGACCCGGTCGGTGGTGCTGCACACCACGCTGTGCGGGGTGGTGGCGATCCAGCTGACGCTCCTGGGCATCGGCCCGTTCGTGAGCCTGCCGGACGCGACCGCGCAGGTCGCCGTCGCGCAGCTCTACGTCGGCCTCGTCGCTGTCATCGGCATGGCGCTGGGGCTGGCGCGCGAGGAGCGCGGCCGGCTGGTCGGCGAGCTCTCCGCCGCACGCGACCGCGCGCAGGAGCAGGCCGCGCTGCTGAGCACCGTGGTCGACACGATGTCCGAGGGCGTGCGCGTCGTCGACGCCGCCGGGCGGGTCGTCGTCCGCAACCCGACGGCGACCCGGCTGCTCGCGGGCACGGCGCACCTGGACGCCGCCGACAGCACGACGGACCTCGCGGGGCTGGCGCGGCTGGACGGCTCCCCGCTGCCCGAGCGGGAGCTGCCGTTCCGGCGGGCGCTCGCAGGCGAGCACGTCCGGGACGCCGACCTGCTGGTGCGGCTGCCCGGCACGCCCGAGCCGCGCATCGTCACCTTCTCCTCCACGCCGATCCCCCAGCAGAACGGCGGCGGCGTGGTGACCGTGCTGCGGGACGTGACCGCCGAACGCACCGAGCTGCGCCGCGCCGCGCAGGTGCAGGCGAGCCTGCTGCCCGCGCGCGGGCTGGACGTCCCGGGGTTCGACCTCGCGGCCCGGTTCGTCCCGGCCGGCTCGGTGGGAGGCGACTTCTACGACTGGCAGCGGCTGCCGGAGGGCCTGGTGCTGACCATGGCCGACGTCATGGGCAAGGGCCCGGCTGCGGCGATCCTCGCGGCCACCACCCGCTCCGTGCTGCACGCCCAGGTGGGCCTGCACGACGTGGCCGGCACGCTGGCCGCCGCCGAGCGCGCCATGGACGCCGACCTCGTCAACGCCGGGGCCTTCGTCACGATGTTCCGTGCGTACGTGGACGCGTCCGACGGCAGCGTCTCGTACACCGACGCCGGCCACGGGCTGTCGTTCATCGTCGGCGCGGACGGCAGCAGCCGGCGGCTGTCCGCCACCGGGCTGCCGCTGGGCATGCTCCCCGGCCCGGCCCGGGTCAGCGCCCGGGCGCAGCTGGGGCCGGGCGACCTGCTCGTGACGTTCAGCGACGGCGTGCTGGACGCGATCGGCGGGTCGATGGGCGACCTGGACCAGGTGCACCGGGTGGTGCGGGGCACCCGCTCCGCGGAGGAGGCGGCCGACGCGGTCCTCTCGCTCGTGGACGACGTCCGGAAGGCCGACGACGACCTGACCGTGCTGACGCTGCGCCGCGCCGCGTGACGGACCCGCGCGGACCCGCCGCCGTGGACCTGCTGCTGCTCGCCGACACGCACGTGCCGCGTCGCGCCCGCGACCTGCCGCCCCCGGTGTGGGCTGCCGTCGAGGCGGCCGACGTGGTGCTGCACGCGGGCGACTGGGTGGACGTCGCGCTGCTCGACGCGATCGGGTCCCGCGCCCGGCGCCTGATCGGCTGCTGGGGCAACAACGACGGCGCCGGGCTGCGCGCGCGGCTGCCGGAGGTCGCCCGCGCGACGCTCGGCGGGCTGCGGTTCGCCGTGGTGCACGAGACCGGCCCCCGCACGGGCCGCGAGGCGCGCTGCGACGCGGCCTACCCGGACGTGGACGTGCTGGTGTTCGGGCACAGCCACATCCCGTGGGACACGACCACGCCCCGCGGGCTGCGGCTGCTCAACCCGGGGTCCCCGACCGACCGGCGCCGGCAGCCGGCGGGGACGTACGTCACGGCGCACGTGGCGGACGGCGCGCTGACCGACGTGCGGTGGCACGAGCTGCCGCCCACGGGCCGCACGCGGTCGTCCTGATCCGCCCTCAGGCCGACCAGTCGCGGACCAGGCGCCAGGTGTTGCGACCGGGCCGGCGCACGTACGTCAGGGTGTCGACGGCCCGCTGCACGAGCGCGATGCCACGGCCGCTCTCCGCCAGGTCGTCCACGGGCGCGGGGTCGAGGTCGACCTCCACGAGGATGCCGTCGTCCCAGATCTCGGCCTCGAGCCGTGGCGGGTCCACCCGGAGCAGCGTCGTGGCGCGCACGGGCCCGTCGCCGCCGGACGCGGTGTGCCGGACGACGTTGCCGGCGATCTCGATCACCGCGGTCTCGAAGCGGAGGCGGTCTGCCTCGGGGACCGCCGGCACCGCCGTCCACAGCCGGGCGAGCCCGTCGTGCACCTCGTCGAGCCAGCCGGGCTCGGCGACGCCGTCGACGCGGACCTCGACGGCCGGATCAGGCGCCGTCACCGACCGCGTCCTCGACGCTCGCGTAGGGCCGCAGCACGCGGTCCATCGTGGTCAGCTCCAGCACGGTGCGGACCTGCGCGCCGACCCCCGCGATCCGCAGGTCACCACCTGCGGCGCGCGCGGACCGGAGCCCGCCGACGAGCGCCCCGAGCCCGGACGAGTCCAGGAACGTGGTGCCCGCGAGGTCGACCACCACGAGGGTGCGCCCCGCTGCGACCTCCCGGTCGACCGCCGCCTTCAGCTCCCCGGCCGCGGCCATCGTGAGCCGCCCCTGCACGCGCAGCACCCCGGCGTCCCCGACCTGATCGGTCACCAGCTCCATCGGACGTTCCTCCTCACTCCGTCGGACCCCGGCGCACTGCGCCGACGCCCGCTGCGGCCGCGTCCCCGGCGGCCGGCGTGTACCCGCGGTAGCGCAGAGCCTGCACCACCACGCTGAGCACGACCAGGTCGTAGGCGACCCAGACGAGGTTCACAGCCGTCCCGACCCACCAGGACAGCCCCATCGCGGTGCGGACGACACCGATCACCGCCGCCACCACCAGCAGCAGCATGGCGAGCAGCTGCGGCCAGACCAGGCGCCACTGGTCCGACGACCCGTCCGGCCGCACCTTCGGCGTCACGGCGAACCCGAGCGGCCGACGGAACCACACGTCGGCCGCGGCCGTCCACACCGCCTTGATCCACACCGGGAACAGCGCGAGCGCGTACTGCTGGCCGCGCCAGGTCCGCACCCCCCGCGCGGCGACGAGGAACAGCAGCTGGCTCGCCAGGAAGAACGGGATGAACCGCGCGAAGAAGTCCACCGTCCAGGCCGTGACCGGGAGCACCCCGAAGCACAGGAAGACGATCGGCGCGGCGAGGTAGACCAGCGCGGCGAAGCCGGACAGGTAGGACCACATGGTCGCGACGTACATGAGCCGCTGACCGACCGTGAGCCCGCGCACCCCCAGCGGGTTCTCCTTGAGCATCACCTGCATCGTGCCCTGCGCCCAGCGCAGCCGCTGGGTCATCATCGTGCCGAGGTCCTCGGGCGCGAGACCGTGCGCGAGGCTCTCGTGGTGGTAGACCGTCCGCCAGCCGAGCGAGTGCAGCCGCATCGCCGTGGCCATGTCCTCCGTCACCGACAGCGTGGCGACCGGCATGACCGCCTGCGCCTCGGACGACCGGTCCACGTCCACCGCCCGCAGCAGGGCCTGCACGGACTCGATCGCACCCAGCGGCGACCACTCGCGGTCGGCGAGCCGCGCCAGGGCGGGCTCGTCCACCACCACGGCGCCGATCTGGTCGTCCCGGGCGATCGGCAGGGCGGCGATGGCCGCCAGGTCGGCCCGGATGCCCGCCAGGTCCCGCGCGACCACCGAGGCGGAGATCGCGTCCACCCGCCGCTGGAAGGCGTAGGTCACGTCGGACAGCGGCTCCCCCGCGTCGAGCGCCGCGAGGGCCTGCGCGGCTGCGGCCTGCACCTCGCCCAGCGCCGCGGCCTGCGCGGCGTCCGGCGCCGAGCGCTGCGCCCGCGCGAGCAGCCGCCGGGAGCCGTGCAGCGCCTCGCGGACCGAGCGCTCGGTCTCGCGGACGTACCCGACGAGCCCGAGCTGCATGAGCGCGTCGCGGCGCAGCACCGCGTTCGAGCCGCAGAAGAAGGCGGCGTTCCAGCCGTCCTTGCCCTGCTGGATCGGCCCGTAGAACAGCGGGGCCTGGCTGCCCAGCGGGTCGGCCTCCGTGACGTTGGTGAAGAACTGCGGCGTCTGCACCAGCGCGACCCGGTCGTCGGCGAAGTACCCGAGCGTCCGGTCCAGGATCGCGGGGTCCGGGATCTGGTCGGCGTCGAGGACGAGCAGGAACTCCCCCTCGGTCACGAACAGCGCGTTGTTCAGGTTGCCGGCCTTCGCGTGCCGCGGGCGGTCGACCCAGTCCGCGGATCGCTCGACGTAGCCGACGCCGGCGGCGCGCGCGGCCGCGGCGAGCTCGGGCCGGGAGCCGTCGTCCAGCACCCAGGTCCGGTGCGGGTAGCGGATGTCCCGCGCGGCCTCGGCGGTGGCCATCACCAGGTCGACGGGCTCGTCGTACGTCGTGACGAACACGTCGACGGTCAGGTCCGGGGCGGGCGCGGGCGGCTCCGGCCGTCGCCTGGCCCGCCACATCGTCATGCCGAACAGGCCGACGTCCACCAGCGAGTACGTCTCGGCGACCACCAGCGGGACGGCGATCCACCAGGCGGACCAGTTCACCGAGTCCAGCCACCGCCACACGATGTAGTTCAGCCCCAGGACCAGCGTGATCGTCACGACGACCCGGAGCACCAGCTGCTGCCGCATACCCACCCCCCGGTCGGTGACCCTACCGACGGGACCGGGCGGGCGCCCGGCGACGTGCGGGGCGGCCGCCTCACCCGCCTGACAGGTCAAGGACGGGCCCGGTCTGCCGATCGAACACCTGTGACCGCGCCCGTTCCCACGCCGCGCGCCGCCACCCTCGTCGTCGGCGCCGCGCTCCTGCTGCTGCACGCCGTGCTGCCGGCGGGCGGCGGGCGCGACGCGCTGTACGTGGCCGTGTCGGTCGCTGCGGCCGCCGGGACGGTGCGCGCCGCCGTGCGGGTCACCGGACCCCTGCGCCGCGCGTGGTGGCTCCTCGCGCTCGGACTGACCGCGTGGGCGGTGGGCGACACGGTCTGGACGTTCCTCGAGCGGGTGCTCGGGACCGACCCGTTCCCCTCGCTGGCCGACGTGTTCTACGTCGCCTCGTACCCCCTGCTCGCCGCAGGTCTGGTGCGTGCGTTCCCCGCGCCGCGGGGCCGCCGACCGGTCTGGCTGCTCGACGCGGTGATGGTGGCGAGCGGCGGGCTGCTGATGCTGTGGCTGCTGGTGCTCAACCCCGCGCTCACGGGCTGGTCCGACGCCCCGCTCGGCACCCTGGTGGGCGCCCTGTACCCGGTCGGCGACGCCCTGCTGCTGCTGGTGCTCGCGCGGTCGTTCGCGGCCGTCGGCGCCTGGTCGCGCGCGCACCAGTGGACCTCCCTGGCCGTGCTGGTGATCATGGTGGCCGACGTCCTGTTCCAGCTGACCGCGAGCTGGCCGCTGCTGGACGCGCACGCGTACCTGCTCGACACGCTCTGGCTCTGCGGCTACCTGCTCCTGGCCGCCGCCGCCCGGCACCCCTCCGCGGCGCACGTCGCCCCGCCCCAGCCGGGCGGCGACCTGAGCGGCGTCCACCTGACGTTCCTGGTCGCGTCCGTCTGCGTGCTCCCCACGACGTTGATCGTCGAGACCCTGCGCGGCACCGGGGTGCACCTGGTCGAGGTCTGCTCGGTCGGCATCCTGCTGATCGCCGTGTTCTTCACCCGGTTCGGCGGGCTCGTCCGGCAGATGCGCCGCCAGCACGGCGAGCTGCAGCACCTCGCGGTCACCGACCCCCTGACCGGGCTGGCGAACGCGGCCGGCCTGGCCCGGCACCTCGAGCGGGACGCGACCGCCGCACCCGCCGGGACGCTGCCCGCCGTGCTGCTCGTCGGCCTCGACGGCTACCGCGACGTCGTCGAGACCCTGGGCTACCGCGTGACCGACGACCTGCTGCGCTCGGTCGCCGAGGTCGTCTCCTCGGGCGCGGAGCCGGGGACGACCGTCGGCCGGATGGGCCGGGACGTCTTCGCGGTCGCGACCGACGTCACCGGTCCCGAGGCGGCCGAGGCGGCGGCCCGGCGACTGCTGGAGCGGCTGTCGGCGCCCGTCCGGGTGCGCGGCATGGACCTCGCGGTCGGGGCCCTGGTCGGGGTCGCCGTCGGCACGGCCCGGCCGGGGTCGGCGGACGACCTCACCGCCCGCGCCGACGCCGCGCTGTCGGGCGCGCGCGGCCGCCCGGACCGGGTCGCCCTGGACCGCACGGGCGGCTGCGACAGCAGCGGTTCCGCGCTCCCGGGTGCGGACCTGCTGCGCGGGCTCGCGGCGGGCGTGGAGCGCGGCGAGCTGGTGGTCCACTACCAGCCGGTGGTCACGGTGCCCGGGGACCGCGTGGCGGGCGCCGAGGCGCTCGTGCGCTGGCAGCACCCGGAGCACGGCCTGCTCGGCCCCGTGGACTTCATCCCCGCCGCCGAGCGCACCGGCCTGGTCCGACCCGTGACCCTGCACGTGCTGGACGTCGCGCTCGCGCAGTGCGCGCGCTGGCGTGCCGGCGGGTCGCCCGCGTTCAGCGTCTCCGTCAACGTGTCCGCGCACGACCTCGACGACCCCCGCCTCGTGGACGACGTCCGCGACGCGCTGGACCGGCACGACCTGCCGGCCGACGCGCTCGGGCTCGAGGTCACGGAGACGATGGCGATGCGGGACGGGGTCCGGGCCGAGCGGACGCTGCGGGCGCTCGCCGCGCTCGGCGTGCACCTGGCCGTCGACGACTACGGCGTCGGGTACGGCTCCCTGGACTACCTCCGGCGGCTGCCCTTCTCGGTGCTCAAGGTGGACCGCGCTTTCGTCGCGCCCGCGGTCGAGGACCGGGTGTGCGCGGAGATCCTGCGGTCGACGGTGGACCTGGGGCACGCGCTCGGCATGCGGGTGGTCGCCGAGGGCGTCGAGGACCTGCGCACGCTGGCGCTGCTGCGCGACCTCGGGTGCGACGCGGCCCAGGGCTGGGCGCTCGGACGGCCCGGGCCCGCCGCGGCGCTCGAGGAGCGGCTGCGCGGCCGCGCCGACCGGCTCCCTGTCAATTAGTAGACCCTTCAAGTATTCTCGGTGGACCGACCGGCGCCCGCGCCGTGCCGCACCACCGACAGGAGCACCTCATGCCCGACCGCCGTCCCACCGCGGCCGAGCGCCAGGCCCGCCTGGCCGCCGTCAAGGCCGAACAGCGCAAGAAGGAGCGTCGCCGCGCGATCACGATCGGCTCCGTGGCCGGTGTGCTCGTGCTCGCGCTCGTCGGCATCAGCGCCTGGGTCATCATCGACGCGGGCCGGCAGAACGCGGCCGTCGAGGCGCAGGCCGAGGCCGACATCGAGGGCGTCGAGCAGATCGACGGCCTGACGTTCAACCACGTCACCACCGCCGTCGACTACCCGCAGTCCCCGCCCGCGGGCGGGGACCACGACGCCGCGTGGCTGAACTGCGGCGTCTACACCGAGCCCGTGCCGGACGAGAACGCGGTGCACTCCCTGGAGCACGGCGCGGTCTGGATCACCTACGACCCGGCCCTGCCGGCCGACCAGGTCGCGACGCTCGAGGCGTTCGCGGAGAACCAGAGCTACGTGCTGGTCACCCCGTACGAGGGCATGGACACGGACGTCGCGATCAGCGCCTGGGGCTACCAGCTCAAGGTCGACTCCGCCGACGACGAGCGCCTGCCGGTCTTCATCCAGAAGTACCTGCTGAACCCGGAGCTCTCCGAGGTCGGTGCGCCCTGCTCGAGCGGCGTGGGCACGCCCGCGTGACGTCCCCGGACCCGCACGACGCGCCCGCGTCCGCCGGTCCCGTCCCCCCGGACGGGGTGTCGGGCGGGCGCGGGCGCGCGGTGCTGGCGGTCGTCGTCGTGGCGGCCCTGGCGATCGGCGCGCTGGTCGGCGCGCTGCTCGCCCGGCAGCCCGCGCTCACCGCCGCGCCCGAGGGGTCGGTCGACGCCGGGTTCGCCCGCGACATGCAGGCGCACCACGGGCAGGCCGTCGAGCTCGCCGTCCTGCTGCGCGACCGCAGCACGGACGAGGAGGTGCGGACCGTCGCCCTGGACATCCTGCTGACCCAGCAGAACCAGTTCGGCCAGATGGCGGGCTGGCTGTCGACCTGGGGGCTGCCCGCCGCCGCGTCCGACGCCCCCATGGCCTGGATGACCGGCGAGCACGGCCACGCCACCGCCACCACCACCGCCGACGGCACGTCCGGCTACGCCGCGATGCCCGGCTGGGTGTCCCGGGAGGACCTGGCCCGGCTGACCGCCGCCGGCGGCGCGGACGCCGACCGGCTGTTCCTCCAGCTGATGATCCCGCACCACGAGGGCGGGGTGGAGATGGCCGAGTACGCCGTCGAGCACGCGCAGCGCCCGCAGGTGGTCGCCCTCGCGCAGAACATCGTGAGGTCCCAGGAGCGGGAGCTGACGGCCCTGCACGCCATGCTCGACGCCCGCGGCGGCCCCCTCACCTGACGCCCGCCCCGCGCGGCCGGCGAGGTCGTCGGTCCTGCACGAGGTCGTCAGTCCTGCGGGACGACCTCGTGCGGTGCTGACGACCTCGCGCGCCGGTGCCGGGCGCGCGGGCGCCGGGCGCGCGGGCGCACGGGTCAGTCGCGCTCGCGGAGCTCGAGGCTGATCTGGTCGGCGTCGAGGACCTTCAGGGCCTCGGTCAGGGCGCCGGAGCTCGCGGTGCCGAGGTCGCGGACCCGCAGCAGCGCCTCGCGTTGCGCGTCGAGCACGGCGAGCCGCAGCTCCCGGACCTGCGCGGCGGCGGAGGCGCGGTCCGTGTCGGCCTCGGCGGTGTCGTCGACCTCCGCGCCCTGCCGCTCGGCGACCCGCCGTGCCTTCTCCAGCACCACCGGGTCGTAGGGCGTGCCGTCCTGCCGGCGCAGGTCGGGGCTGCCGAGCACGTCGGCGGCGGCCCGGGCCATCTCCGCCACCAGCCGGTCGAGGTCGGCGCGGTCGTCCTCCCCGTCGCGCGCCAGGTGCAGCCGGCGGACCAGCCAGCCGAGCGTGCCGCCCTGCACCAGCAGGGTGCCCGCCGCCACCACGAACGCGACCAGGACCAGCAGCGCCCGGTGCGGCGTCTCGCGCGGCAGCGACTGCGCGGCGGCCAGCGTGACGACGCCGCGCATGCCCGCCCAGACCAGCACCGCGCCCTCGCGCGGGCCGAGCGGCTCCGCCTGCAGGTAGTCGATGTCGGCGATCCGCCGGGTGATCCGGGTCCGCAGCCGCACGCCACGGGTCTCGGCCGCCTCGGACCGTCCCAGCCGGCGACGGCCCAGCACGCGCCGCACGTCCTCCGGCGGACGCCCCGGGGTGTCGTCCCGCGTCCCGTCCTCCCCCGGTGGCCGGCCGGGCAGGCGCAGCGCCGCCAGGTCCTCCCGGCGCAGCGCGGCCACCGTCTCGGCCTTGTCGTTGATGGCCGCCAGGTAGCCGCGCACCGTCACGCCGCGGCGCGCCCGCCGGGACAGCGTCGTGAGCAGGAACGCCACGTACCCCGTGCGGACCACGAGGACGACCGCCGCCGCGAGCGCCCCGAGCCCGATCGCGACCCACAGGCTGCCGTGGTCGTCCTGCACCTCCGCGACCAGGCCGTACAGCTCCAGCCCCATCAGCAGGAACACCGCGCCCTCGAGCAGCAGCTCGAGCGTCCGCCAGTTCGCGGCCTCGGCGATGCGGTCCTGCGGCTTGAGCCGCACGCTGCCCGACCCGGCGACCAGGCCGGCGGCGACGGTGGCGACCAGCCCGGAGGCGTCGAGGTGCTCGGCCGGGATGTACGCGACGAACGGGACGATGAACGAGATCGCCGTCGTCAGGTGCGGGTCCGCGACCCGGGTGCGGACCATGAGGCTGACCTTGCCGACCACCGCGCCGATCGCGACGGCGACGACGACCGCGAACGCGAAGTCCGTGGCGACCTCCCACAGCGAGACGGACGCGGCCGTCGCCGCCACGGCCGAGCGGAGCAGCACCAGGGCCGACGCGTCGTTGAGCAGGCTCTCGCCCTCGAGCACCGTGACGATGCGCGGGCTCACGCCGGACTTGCGGACGATGGACGTCGCCACGGCGTCGGTGGGGCTCAGCACGGCCCCGAGGGCGATCCCCGTCGCCAGCGAGACGCCCGGGATCAGCGCCGCGAAGATCACACCGAGCACGACGGACGTCGCCACCACGAGCAGCACCGACAGCCCGCTGATCGCCGTGAGGTCGCGCCGGAAGTCCATCGTCGGCATCGACACCGACGTCGCGTACAGCAGGGGCGGCAGCACGACGCCGAGGATCCACTCCGGCTCGATCTCCACCGCCGGGACCGCCGGCACCAGGCTGATCAGGACACCGAGCGCGACGAGCAGCAGCGGCGCGGACACGCCCACCCGGGGCGCGAGCGCCGTCACCGTGACGACCGCGACGGCGGCGATCACCCCGATCACGAGCAGGTCCATGGCGCGTCCTCCGCGTGGTCGTGCGCCACCGGCCGGTGCGGCAGCTCGCGGGGTCGAGGCTACGTGCTCGCCGGGCGGCGTGCGGAGCACCCCTGCAGGCTTAATGAGACTGAGTATCAGTTGTGTTAGCGTGAACGCGCTGATCAACCGCCACGCAACTGGAGAGGAGACGGCGGCGAGGGCACCCGTGCGTCCGCACCGGCCCCGCGTCCGCCTGCCCCCACATGACCCGATCGACCCGCCCCCGGCCGCGCCTCGTCGCGGCGCTCGGCCTCGGCCTGTCCGTCTCGCTGCTCGCCGCCTGCGCGCAGAGCGAGTCCGGGACCGCCGCCCCGTCGGCCACGCCCGACGACACCGCTGCCGCACCCGTCGCGACCGAGGTCGCCACCGCGAAGCCCCGCCTCGTCCTCACCTACGACGGCGGCATCCAGGTGCTCGACGCCGCCACCCTCGAGCTCGTGGCCGACCTCCCGCTCGAGGGCTTCAACCGGCTGAACGGCGCCGGCGACGACCGGCACGTCATGGTCTCCACCACCGGTGGCTTCCAGACCCTCGACGTCGGCACGTGGACCGAGCCGCACGGCGACCACACCCACGCGTACACCAGCGACCCGGTGCTCACCGACGTCCTCTGGCCCGCCGAGAAGCCCGGGCACGTGGTGCCGCACGAGGGCCGCACCGCCCTGTTCGACGACGGCACCGGCACCGTCACCGTCGTCGACTCCGGCGACCTGGCCGAGGCGGACGCGGACACCCGCGCGGTGACGCTGCCCGCCGCTCACCACGGGGTCGCCGTCGAGCTGACCGACGGCCGCCTGGTCGTCTCCGAAGGCACGGAGGACGGCCGGACCGGCATCCGCGTCCTCGACGCCGACGGCACCGAGATCGCCGCGTCCGACGCCTGCCCGGGCGTGCACGGCGAGGCCGTGGCCGCCGACGAGGCCGTCGTGATCGGCTGCGAGGACGGCGCCGTCGTCTACGCGGGCGGGCAGATCACCAAGGTCACCGCCCCCGACCCCTACGGGCGGATCGGCAACCAGGCGGGCACCGAGGCGTCGCCGATCGTGCTCGGCGACTACAAGTCCGACCCGGACGCCGAGCTCGAGCGCCCGACCCGCGTCTCCCTGATCGACACCCGCGACGCGTCGCTGCGCCTGGTCGACCTGCCGGCGTCCTACACGTTCCGCTCGCTGGCCCGCGGCGACGCCGGTGAGGCGCTCGTGCTCGGCACCGACGGCGCGTTGCACGTCATCGACCCCGGGTCCGGCACCCTGGTCCGCTCGATCCCCGTGATCGACGCCTGGGAGGAGTCCACGACCTGGCAGGACCCCCGCCCGGCGATCACGGTGCTGGACGGTTCCGCGTACATCACCGACCCGGCGACGAGCACCGTGCACGCGGTCGACGTCGAGACCGGCGAGGTCTGGCTGACCGGTGAGCTCGACGTCGTGCCGAACGAGGTCACGGGCGTCTCCGGTGCGGCCTCCGAGCACGGCGCGCACGACGAGCACGAGCACGCCGACGACGAGCACGAGGGCGAGGGCGCCGAGGGCTGACGCCGACCCGGCTCCTCGGTCCCCGGGTGGAACGTCCGGACGGACACGCCGACGGCGTGCCGGCCCGGACGTTCCACCCGGCACGTCACGCTCCCCCGGAAGGACTCCCGTGCTGCACCCCCGCACCACCCGCGCCCTCGGACTGGCGATCGCCGCCTCCGCCGCACTGGCCGCCTGCTCCCCCGGCGACGGCGACGACCGGCACGCGGTCGTCGCCGCGTTCTACCCGCTGCAGTTCGTCGCCGAGCGCGTCGGGGGCGAGCGCGTCGCCGTCGCGTCCCTGACGCCGCCCGGCGGCGAGCCCCACGACCTGGAGCTGTCGCCCAGCGCCGTGGCCGGGCTCGGCGACGCCGACCTCGTCGTCTACCTGTCCGGCTTCCAGGCGGCCACCGACGACGCCGTCGCGTCCACCGCGCCGGCGCACGTCGTCGACGCGGCGGAGGCCGCCGGCCTGGAGGCCCACCCGGACGGCACCCGGACCGCCGGCCCGGGCTCCGGAGACCTCGACCCGCACCTCTGGCTCGACCCGGCCCGGCTCGCGTCCGTCGGGCACCAGGTCGCCGACGCCCTGGCCGCGGTCGACCCGGCGCACGCCGACGACTTCACCGCGGCCGCCGACGCGCTCGCCGCGGACCTCGACGCCCTGGACGCGGAGCTCGCCGACGGGCTGGCGGCCTGCCGCGGCGCGACGCTGGTCGCCTCCCACGAGGCGTTCGGCTACCTCGCGCAGCGCTACGGCCTGCACCAGGTCGGCATCAGCGGCATCGACCCGGAGGTCGAGCCGTCGCCCGCGCGGCTGCGCGAGGTCGCGGCCACCGTGCAGGCCGAGGGCGTCGAGACGCTGTTCTTCGAGACCCTGGCGAGCCCGAAGGTCACCCGGACCCTCGCGGACGACCTCGGCGTGGGCACCGCGGTGCTCGACCCGCTGGAGGGCCTGGCCGCCGACGACGACCGGGACTACCTCGACGTCATGCGCGACAACCTCGACGCGCTGCGGACCGGCCTGGTCTGCGGCGGCTGACCACGCACCGGCGACGCGTCGGCCCCCGCGGAGCGTCCGCGGGGGCCGTGCGGCGTGCGGCGTGCGGGTCAGTGCGACCGGAGCGCGTCCACCAGGTCGGCCTTGTTCATGGACGACCGGCCCTCGATGCCGATCTCGGCGGCGCGCTTGCGCAGGTCGTCCACCGTCCAGTCCTCGTAGGAGCCGGATTCGCCGCCCTTCTTGCCGACGGACGACCGCCCGCGGGCCGCGGCGGCGTTGGCGATGCGCGCCGACTTCTCCTTGCTGTTGCCCTCGTCGCGGAGCTCCTCGTAGAGCCCCTTGTCCTTCACGCTGGGACCCGGGTCACGGCGCGGCATGGCGACCTCCTCGCATCGACGGTGCGGACCCTCCCGACGATGCCCCGCACCGGCCGCGCCCGCATCCGCTGGCCCGTCCGTCGCGCGAGGTCGTCACTCCGGCACGACGTCGTCCCGCCGGACTGACGACCTCGTGCACGTCCGACGACCTCACCCGGCGCGCGCGAGGGCGGCGCGGCGGCGTCCGCCGGGCGGGGCGAGGGACTGCCGGTAGCGTGCGCGGGGTGACGACCGGAGCCGAGCGCGTGGTGGACGTCGAGACCCCGCAGGGGACCGCGCGCGCCCACCTGCACCTGCCCGCCGGGTCCTCCCCCGGCGCCGACGGCCGGGTCGCCGTCCCGGGTGCGCTCGTGCTGGGGCACGGGGCGGGCGGCGGCATCGGCGCCCCCGACCTGGTCGCCGTGACCGCCGCCGCGATCGCCCTCGGGCTCGCCGTGGCGCTGGTCGAGCAGCCGTACCGCGTCGCCGGGAAGCGGGTCGGCCCGCGCGGCCCCGCCCTGGACGTCGCGTGGACCGCGGTCGTCGAGCACCTGCGGGCGCACGTCCTCGACGCGCCGCTGGTCACCGGCGGCCGGTCCGCCGGCGCCCGCACCGCCTGCCGGACCGCGAGCGCCACCGGTGCCGCCGGCGTGCTGTGCCTGGCGTTCCCGACGCAGCCGCCCGGCCGGCCGGACCTGCCGAGCCGGCTGCCGGAGCTCGAGGCGGTCGACGTGCCGGTGCTGGTCGTCCAGGGCGCGACCGACGCCTACGGCACCCCGCCGGACGCCGACGCGCGCACCGTGGTGGTGGTGGCCGGCGACCACGCCCTCAAGAAGGACGTGCGCGCGGTCACGGCCGCGGTGACCGCCTGGCTTCCGGGGGTCCTGCCCGCGCTCTGAGCCGGCCGGGCTCCGAGGCGGTCAGCCGTCCAGGAACGTGCGGACTGCCTCGGTCACCAGCGCGTGGTCCTCGGCCTGCGGCAGCCCGGACACCGTGACCGCGCCGACGATGCCGACCCCCTCGACGTGCACCGGGAACGCCCCGCCGTGCGCGGCGTACTGCTGCAGCGGCAGGTCGTGCACCGCCGCGAACGTCGTGCCCTTGGCGCGCGCCCGCAGGCCCTGCAGGAACGACGAGGTCCCGAACCGCTCGACGACCCGGACCTTGCGCTCGACCCAGGAGTCGTTGTCCGCCGTCGTCCCCGGCCGCGCGGCGTGGAACAGCTGCTGGGTGCCGCGGCGGATGTCGATCGTCACGGCCAGGCCGCGCTCGGTGGCCAGCCGGACCAGCAGCGAGCCCAGCTCCCACGCGTCGTCGTTGGTGAAGGTGGCGAACCGCAGGTCCCGCTCCTGCCGCTCGACGTCGGCGATCAGGGCCCGCACCTCGGTGTCGTCGCTCATGCCGCGATCCTGCCACCGCCGACCCGCCCCGCGCCGCCCGCCCTCGCCCGCGCCGCCCCCGCCCGCGCCAAGTGGAGAGCCCTGCCGGACACGCCGGGGCGTGTCGGGCAGAGCCTCCACCTGGTGACCCGGCCGGGGGCGGGCGGGCCAGGGGTCAGGGGTGCCGGCGGGCGCGGACCACCGTGTCGCGGATCGTGATCTCGTGGCCGTCCGGGTCGACCGCCCGGCGCGGCCGCGCCTCCGCGACCAGCACGTCCCAGCCGTCCGGGTCGAGGGCCGCGACCACGTCCTCCGGCGCGAAGAACAGCTCCGGCACGTCGGGCCGGCCGATCGTGGTCGCGAGGTCGCTGGCGTGGTGCGCGACGACCAGCAGGGTGCCGCCCGGCGCGACGGCGGCCGCCATCCGACCGAACGCCACCGCGCGGTCCGCCGGCGGCAGGTGCAGGAAGTGCGACGTCACCAGGTCGTAGCGGTCGTCGCCGGGGACCCACTCCCCGACGTCGGCGCGCACGGTGCGCACCCGCGCCGCGACCTCGGGCCCGGCCTGCGCCGCCGCGGCGTCGACCCGGTCGAGCGCCGTCTGCGCGAGGTCCACCGCCGTCACCCGCCACCCGCGGCCCGCGAGCCACAGCGCGTCGCCGCCCTCGCCGCAGGCGATGTCGAGGGCGGTCCCCGCGGGCAGCGCGCCGGCCTCGTCCACCAGCTGCGGGTTCGGCCGCCCGCTCCACACCTGCGGCGCCGACCGGTACCGCTCCTCCCAGAACTCCCGGTCGTGCCGGACCTCGCCCGCGCCGTGCGCGTGCCCGTGCTGGTGCCCGTCGCCCATCTGCCGCTCCTCCTCCTCGCGCTCGGCCCCGGACCACCCGGGGGCCGTCGTCCTCGTCACAGCCCGTGCCGCCCCAGCGTGCCCGCGCTCGTCAGCCGGTCGGCCAGCTCCCGCTCGGCCCGGGCGGAGAACGGCGCCGTCTGCTCGGCCCGGTACCGCTCGACCGCCGCGTCGGCGTCCTCCGCCGCGAGCTCGCCGACCAGCCCGGCCCCGGCGACGAGCCCCGCGGCCGCCGCGACCTGGACCTGCGCCCGCAGGTCCGTGGCGTTGCCCGCGACCCGCACGCCGGGGACGTCGGTGACGCCGTCGGGTCCGGTGACGACCCGCGATCCGATCACCTGCCCGGCCATCACCAGCGGCTCCACCGGCAGGCCGAGGGCCGCGAGCCCGTCGAGGCGCGCCGTCATGCCGGTCGCGACGACCACCGCGTCGCAGGCGAGCTCGACCCCGGACGCGAGCCGCACGCCGGTCAGCGCGTCGCCGGACACGACCAGCCCGGCCACGCGCCCGTCGACCACCCGCACACCGAGCGCGGCGAGCCGCTCCCAGTCGGCGTCGGACGGCTCGTCCCCGGCGTGCAGCACCAGGGTGAGGTCGGCGGTCCAGCCGCGCCAGAGCTGCGCCTGGTGCATCGCGAGCGGGCCCGTGCCGATGATCGTCACCGCGCGGTCCCGCACCTCCCACCCGTGGCAGAACGGGCAGTGCAGGACGTCCCGGCCCCAGCGCGCCGCCAGCCCGGGGACGTCGGGCAGCGCGTCGACCAGGCCGCTGGCGACCAGCACGCGGCGGGCCCGCACCACGCGACCGCCCGCGAGCTCCGCGCGGAAGACGTCCCCGTCCCGGCGCACGTCGAGCACCCGGTCCTGCACCGTCTCGGCACCGTAGCCCTCGACCTCGGCCCGGCCACGCGCCAGCAGCTCGAGCGGCGGCAGCCCGTCGAGCCCGAGGTAGGCGTGCAGGTGCGCCGCCGGCCGGTTGCGCGGCGTGTCGTCGTGCACCACCAGCACCCGGCGCCGCGCCCGGGCCAGGGTGAGCGCCCCGCTCAGCCCCGCCGCCCCGCCGCCGACCACCAGCACGTCGTAGGTGTCCTGATCCATCTCGTCCTCCGCCCGTCGTCGTCGGGTCCCACCGTGCTCGCCCGGACGACCGGTTGACAAACCTTGTTGCCGGGACGGCAAACTGACCGCATGTCCGACGACGCCGCGACCCCGTCCGCGCCCGACCTCGAGCCCGTCCTCGCGGGCGTCGGCCCCCGGCTCCGCGACCTGCGCCAGCGCCGCGGCGCGACGCTGGCGGACCTGTCCCGCACCACGGGCATCTCGGTGAGCACCCTGTCCCGCCTCGAGTCCGGGCAGCGCCGCCCGACGCTGGAGCTGCTGCTGCCGCTGGCACGGGCGCACCAGGTGCCGCTGGACGAGCTGGTCGGCGCGCCCGCCACCGGCGACCCCCGCGTGCACCTGTCCCCCGTCGACCGCGACGGCGTCACCTACGTCCCGCTGAGCCGGCGGCAGGGCGGCCTCCAGGCGTACAAGCAGGTGTTCCCGGCCGGGCACAACCCCGGGCCGCCGGACCCCCGCACGCACGAGGGGTACGAGTGGATGTACGTGCTCCAGGGCCGGATGCGGCTGATCCTCGGCGAGCACGACCTGATGCTCGAGGCGGGCGAGGCCGTGGAGTTCGACACCCGCACGCCGCACTGGTTCACCAACCCCGGTCCGGGCGCGGCCGAGGTGCTGTCGCTCTGGGGGCCGCAGGGCGAGCGGATGCACCTGCGTGCCCGGCCGGCCCGGCGCCGGGCCGGCTGAGCGTCAGCCGGCCGCCGCGAGCGCCAGCACCGCCGCACCCACGCACAGCGGCGTCAGCCACGCGCCCTGCACCAGGAAGGCCCGCAGCGGCACGTGCACCATCGCCTGCCGGCACCGCTGCCACCACAGCACCGTCGCCAGCGAGGCCCACGGCGTGAGCAGCGGACCGACCCCGGTCCCGATCAGCACGGCCGCGAGCCGGTGCACGTCTTCCCCGGCCACCGGCTCCAGCAGCAGGTAGGCGGGCAGGTTGTTCAGCAGGTTCGCCGCCGCCACCGACAGCCCGGCCACGCCCAGCAGCGCCCCGGTCCCCGTCCCGCCGGGCGCGGCGTCGGCCACCAGGTCGCCGAGCCCGCGCACCTGCAGCGTCTCGACGACGACGAAGAGCGAGCCGACGACCAGCAGCATCCGCCACGGCACCAGGTCGCGCCGGCGCCCGGGCACGGGCCGGCGGCGCACGGCGAACACCACCAGCAGCACGACGGCCGCCGCCAGCGCGACCGCCCACACCGGCAGCCCGGCGACGAACCCCGCCGCCATCACCCCCGTGGTCACCCCGGTCGCCACCAGCAGCGGGCGGTCCGGCGGCACGTACCGGTCGCCGGGCTCGAAGCGCCCCCGCAGCTCGCGGCGGCCACGCACGGCCAGCACCACCACGGTCACGACGACCGCCGCGACCGCCGGCGCCCACATCACGCCGAGGTAGCCGACGCCCTGCTCGGCGAACCGGTGGTCGGCAAGCAGGTTGGTCAGGTTGGACACCGGCAGCAGCAGCGACGCGGTGTTGGCGAGGGCGACGACGGTGAGGACCAGCAGCAGCGGCGACGTGCGGGTCCGCCGCGCGAGCGTGATCGCGAGCGGGGTGAGCAGCACCGCGGTGGTGTCCAGCGACAGGAGCACCGTCGACAGCACGGCGATCCCGACGAGCAGCAGCCACAGCAGCCAGCGCCGGCCACGGGCCGCCCGGGCGGCGGCGTCCGTCGCGACGTCGAACAGCCCGGCCGCCCCGCAGAGCTCGGCCACCACGGTGAGCGCCGCGACCAGGACCAGGACCGGGCCGACCCGCTCCGCGAGCGCGGACGCGTCGGCACGCGGCAGGGCGCCGGTCAGCAGCAGCAGGGCGGCCGGCACGATCGCGACCGCCCACCACGGGACGGACCGTCGACGCCGGGACACGCGGTGATGCTAGGGCCAGGCGCCTCCCCCGGCGCGACGTCGGGCCGGGGTCCTCAGTCCAGCAGCCCCTGCGCGAGCGCCGGCGCGATGACCGGTGCCAGCGGCAGCCGCGGCACGAGCGTCGCCTGCACCGCGTGGTAGAGGTCGGCCTTGCCCTCCCAGACCGTGCGCGACACGGTGTTGCCGGTGCCGAGCTCGTGCCACCAGGACCCGCCCTCGCGGTCGACCAGGTAGGTCTCCGCGTACTCCCACCAGGTGGCGTACCAGTCGTCGAACCGCTGCTCGCCGGTCGCGGCGTGCAGGGCCGCGGCCGCCGCGATGCCCTCGGCGGCGACCCAGTGCATCCGCTCCCGCACGACGGGCTTCCCGGACCAGTCGACCGTGTAGACGAAGCCGGGCGCGCCGTCGACCGACCAGCCCTCGCGGACGGCCGCGTCGAACAGCGCGACCGCGTCGTCGACCATCCACGTGGGGGCGACGTCGCCGGCGGCGGTGAGCGAGGCGCGCGCGTGCAGGGTGAGCCGCGCCCACTCCAGCCAGTGCCCGATCGTCGCGCCGTAGGGCCGGAACGGGTGGGCGGGGGCGTCGGCGTTGTACTCGAGATCCGCCTGCCACTGCGCGTCGAAGTGCTCGGGGATCCGCCACGCGTTGTCGCGGGCGAACCCGTGCACGACGCGGGTGAGGATGCGCACGGCGCGGTCCAGCCACACCCGCTCGCCGGTCACGCCGTGCGCGGCGAGGTAGGCCTCGACGGTGTGCATGTTGGCGTTGACGCCGCGGTACCCGTCGAGCTCCGTGAAGGTGCGGTCCCACGACTCGACGGCCATCCCGGCCTCGTCGTCCCAGAACCGGCGCTCCGAGACGTCGAGGGCCTCGCGGAGCAGGGCGTCGGCGCCCGGCCGGCCGGCGGCGGCCGCCGAGGACGTCGCGAGGACGACGAACGCGTGCGGGTACGCGGCCTTGTCGGTGTCGCGCGGCGTGCCGTCGGCGTTCACCTCGGCGAACCAGCCGCCGTGCTCGGCGTCCCGGAACAGCCCGTCGAGCGCGGCGAGGCCGTGGTCGACCAGCGCGGCGTTGCCCGGGCGGCCCAGCAGCTGCCCCAGGGCGTACACGTGCGTCATCCGGCAGGTGATCCACAGCTCCACCGGGCCGGGCAGCGGTCGGCCGACGTCGTCGAGGCGGAGGAACCCGCCGGACGGTGCGGCGGACGCGCGCCCGAAGGCGAGCAGGCGGTCGGTCTCGTTCTCGAGCCAGCGGGCGTGCGCGGGCGTCGTCAGCCACGTCATGGGTGTCAGCCTAGTCACACCCCCGGGCCCCGAGCAGGTGCGGATCGGGGCGCGAACGCCCTGGCAGCGCCCCGGATGCCGGGTTCGTCCCGGGTCGTCCTGGCCCTTTGACACGGCCCCCGGGCGACGCGAGGATGATCCGCGGATCAGGCTCGGTCAGCGTCGCTCCCGTCGGTCCGCGAAACCCCGTCTCGCCGAGCCGCACGCCACGAGGACCGCCCCATGCACAGCGTCGACGTCGCGCGCACGACCGCGCCCGTGAGCCGCCCCGCAGGACGGCCCCGTGGGCACCGACCAGACTGGGTGCGCGGACCCGCGTCCACACGGGCCGGGACCTGCACGTGACCCCTACCGACGACGCCCCCAGGAGCTCCATCGTGGCACCCGCCCTCGACCGGCCCGCCGCGGTCCTCGACGGCCTCGACGCCGTCCTGTTCGACCTCGACGGCGTCCTGACCCCGACGGCCGTGGTGCACATGCACGCCTGGGCCCGCCTGTTCGCGCCGCTGCTCGACGCGCGAGGTGCGGCGCCGTACACCGACGCCGACTACTTCGCGCACATCGACGGCAAGCCCCGGTACGACGGCGTGGCCTCGCTGCTCGCCTCCCGCGGCATCGAGCTGCCCTGGGGCGACCCCGCCGACGCGCCCGAGACGGAGACCGTCTGCGGCCTGGGCAACCGGAAGAACGCCGTGTTCACCCAGGTGCTCGAGACCGAGGGAGTCACGCCCTACCCCGGTTCCGTGCGCCTGGTCGACGCGCTGATCGCCGACGGCCGCAAGGTCGCCGTCGTGTCGAGCAGCCGCAACGCCGTGCCCGTGCTGGCCGCCGCCGGCCTGAGCGACCGGTTCGAGGTCGTCGTCGACGGCCTGGTCGCCGCCGCCCGCGGCCTGGCCGGCAAGCCGAGCCCCGCCACCTACCTGGACGCCGCCGCTCAGCTCGGCGTGCCCCGGGAGCGCGCCGTCGTGGTGGAGGACGCCGAGTCCGGCGTCGCCTCCGGCCGGGCCGGCGACTTCGGCCTGGTCGTCGGCGTCGACCGCGGCGCCGGCGCGGCCGTCCTGCTCGAGCAGGGCGCCGACCTCGTGGTGGACGACCTCGTCGAGCTCGTCGCCGCCCCCGACCGTCCCCGTGACCGCACCGACGACCCCGAGAGCGCCCCGCTGTGAACCCCTCCTCCCTGTTCACCCCCGACCCCCTCGACCGGCACCGGTTCCCGCGCGAGGAGTGGCGGCTCCGCGAGACGCGGCACGACGCGGCCGACCTGGGCCGCACCGAGACCCTGTTCGCCCTCGGCAACGGGTACCTCGGCATGCGCGGGAACGTCGAGGAGGGCCGGGACAGCCACAGCCACGGCACCTTCATCAACGGGTTCCACGAGACCTGGCCGATCCGGCACGCCGAGGAGGCGTACGGGTTCGCCCGCGTCGGGCAGACGATCGTCAACGTCCCGGACGCCAAGATCATGCGGCTGTACGTCGACGACGAGCCGCTGCTGCTCACCGTCGCGGACCTGCACGAGTACGAGCGCAGCCTCGACTTCCGCGACGGCGTGCTCTACCGCGACCTCATCTGGCAGACGCCGTCCGGCAAGCGCGTGCAGGTCCGCACCCGGCGCATGGTGTCGTTCGCCGAGCGGCACCTCGCCGTGCTCACCTACGAGCTCACGATGCTCGACGACGACGCCCCGGTGGTCGTCAGCAGCCAGCTGCTCAACCGGCAGGACGGGCAGGACGAGTACCACGTCCGCGCCGCCGCGATGGGCGAGGGCTTCGACCCCCGCAAGTCCGAGACGCTGACCGAGCGCGTCCTCGAGCCGCGCAGCCACTGGGGCGCGGGCGGCCGCTACGTGCTGTCCTACCGCGCGGCGTCGTCGGGCATGACGCTCTCCGTCGCGGCGGACCACAGCATCGAGACGGACAACGACTACGAGGAGCTGTCGCTGGTCGAGGAGGACCTGGCGAAGCACGTCTACCGGGTCGACGCCAAGCAGGGCCGGACGATCCGGATCACCAAGGTCGTCACCTACCACTCCTCCCGCGGCGTGCCCGCGCGCGAGCTCGCCGACCGCTGCCGCCGCACCCTGGACCGGGTGCAGGCCACGGGCGTCGAGCAGCAGTTCGCCGACCAGCGGGCCTGGCTCGACGACTTCTGGGCGCGCAGCGACGTCGAGGTCCCCGGCCAGCCGGACCTGCAGCAGGCCATCCGGTGGAACCTGTTCCAGATCGCGCAGGCGACGGCGCGCGCCGAGGGCAACGGCATCGCGGCCAAGGGCCTGACCGGCTCCGGGTACAGCGGCCACTACTTCTGGGACACCGAGATCTACGTCCTGCCGTTCCTCACGTACACCTCCCCGCGGGTGGCCCGGAACGCGCTGCGGTTCCGGTACACGATGCTCGACGCCGCCCGTCGCCGGGCCGCCGAGCTCAACCAGAACGGCGCCCTGTTCCCGTGGCGCACGATCAACGGCGAGGAGGCGTCCGCCTACTACGCGGCCGGCACCGCGCAGTACCACATCGACGCCGACATCGCGCACGCCGTGCGCCAGTACGTGGCCGCCACCGGCGACGACGGGTTCCTCGCGCGCGAGGCGATCGACATCCTGGTCGAGACCGCCCGCATGTGGGCCGACCTGGGCTTCTGGCGCGGCAGCAACGGCGACTCCTCGTTCCACATCCACGGCGTCACCGGCCCCGACGAGTACACGACGGTCGTGAACGACAACCTGTTCACCAACGTCATGGCGCGCGCCAACCTGCGCGGCGCCGTCGAGGCGGTCGACCGGCTCGCGCACGAGCGCCCCGCCGACCACGCCGCCATGGTGGCGCGGCTGCAGCTGTCCCAGGCCGAGCTCGACGAGTGGGCGCACGCCGCCGAGCGGATGCACATCCCCTACGACGAGCGCCTGGGGATCCACCCGCAGGACGCGCAGTTCCTCGAGAAGGAGCTGTGGGACCTGGCCAACACCGACCCGTCCAAGCGCCCGCTGCTCCTCTACTACCACCCGCTGGTGATCTACCGGTTCCAGGTGCTCAAGCAGGCGGACGTCGTGCTGGCGCTGTTCCTGCAGGGCGACCAGTTCACCCTCGAGGAGAAGCTGGCGGACTTCGACTACTACGACCCGCTGACCACGGGCGACTCGACGCTGTCCGGCGTCGTGCAGTCGATCGTGGCGTCCGAGGTCGGGTACCAGGAGCTCGCGCTGCGCTACTTCACGTCCGCGCTGTACGTGGACCTGGCCGACCTGCACCACAACACCGCGGACGGCGTGCACGTCGCGTCGGCCGGCGGCGTGTGGAGCGCGCTGGCCTGCGGGTTCGGTGGCATGCGGGACCACGAGGGCGTCGTGTCGCTCGACCCGCGGCTCCCCGAGGTGTGGGACGGGCTGACGTTCCGGCTCACGCTGCGCGGCACCCGGGTCCGGGTCGACGTCCGGCACACCGAGCTGCGCCTGACCGTCGAGGACGGGGACGCCGCCGACCTGGTCGTGCGCGGCGAGCCCGTCAAGGTCACCGCGGGCGACCCGGTGGTCGTGGCGCTGGCCCCGGCACCCCGGCTGATCGGCACCCCGACGGTGCGCGACATCGAGGGCACGCGGCGCGCCGACGGCACGCTGATGACCGCGAGCGTCCCGGACCACCCCACGGTGCTGACGCCCCCGCCGCTCTCGCACGACTGACGCCGCGCGCGTCCTGACGCAGGCCCTCGCCCCACCGGTCCACCCGGGGCGGGGGCCTGCGTCGTGCTCAGGACGGGACGGAGACGACGTACCGCCGCACGGTCGGCCCGCGGTCCTCGGGGCCGTCGGGGTCCTCGGGCCGGTCGGGCTCCCGGTCCGGCACCTCGGTCGGGGTGCCCGGTGCGCCCGCGGGTCGCACGGGCCGGCGACCCCGGAGCGGCGGCCGGCGCGCGGGACCTAGGTCCACGGGACTCCGGTCCCAGACTTTGTGAAAAGTTTCTCGATAGCGTCGGTCGTGCGAGGTCGACGGAGCCCTCCACACCCCATCCGACCACCCTCGGGAGAGCCCCGTGAGCACCACGACGAGCACCGACACCGCGTCCGCCATCGACCAGCTGGTCGCCGGCGCGACCAAGGCGCTGGCCGAGTACGCCCGCTTCACGCAGGAGGACGTCGACCGCCTGGTCAAGAAGGCCGCGGTCGCCGCCCTCGACCAGCACGGCAAGCTCGCCGAGCTGGCCGTCGAGGAGACCGGCCGCGGCGTCTTCGAGGACAAGGCCGTCAAGAACATCTTCGCCTGCGAGCACGTCACCAACTCGATGGCGGCGCTCAAGACGGTCGGCGTGATCAGCCGCGACGAGATCAACGGCATCACCGAGATCGCCGAGCCGGTCGGCGTCATCTGCGCGATGACCCCGGTGACCAACCCGACCTCCACCGCGATCTTCAAGGCGCTCATCGCGCTCAAGACCCGCAACCCGATCATCTTCGCGTTCCACCCGAACGCGCAGCGGTCGTCCGTGGCCGCCGCCCGCGTGGTGCGCGACGCCGCGGTCGCCGCCGGCGCGCCGGAGCACTGCATCCAGTGGGTCGAGACCCCCTCGATGGAGGCCACCGGCCTGCTGATGAACCACCCGGGCGTGTCCACCATCCTCGCCACCGGCGGCAACGCGATGGTCCGTGCGGCCTACTCCTGCGGCAAGCCCGCGCTCGGCGTCGGCGCCGGCAACGTCCCGGCGTACATCGAGAAGTCCGCCAAGCTCAAGCGCGCGGTCAACGACGTGGTGCTGTCCAAGTCGTTCGACAACGGCATGATCTGCGCCTCCGAGCAGGCCGTCATCCTCGACGACGCGATCTACGACGCCGCGCTGGCCGAGTTCGCCGTCCTGCACGCCTACCGGGCGAGCAAGAAGGAGAAGGCCCTGCTGGAGAAGTTCGTCTTCGGCGTCGAGGCCAAGGGCAAGAACTGCGCCGACGCCAAGCTGAACCCGACGGTCGTCGGCAAGTCGCCGCAGTGGATCGCCGAGCAGGCCGGGTTCTCCGTCCCCGCCGACACCTCGATCATCCTGGCGGAGGTCTCCGGCGTCGGCCCGCACGAGCCGCTCACCCGCGAGAAGCTCTGCCCCGTCCTCGCCGTCCTGCGCGCCGGCTCGACCGAGCAGGGCATCCAGCTGGCCGAGCAGATGGTGGAGTTCGACGGCCTGGGCCACTCCGCCGCGATCCACACGCAGGACGAGGCGCTCACCGAGGAGTTCGGCTCCCGGGTCAAGGCCATCCGCGTGATCGCCAACGCGCCCTCGTCGCTCGGCGGCATCGGCGACATCTACAACGCCTTCATCCCGTCGCTGACCCTCGGCTGCGGCTCCTACGGCCACAACTCGGTGTCGAACAACGTCTCGGCGGTCAACCTCGTCAACATCAAGCGCGTGGGCCGGAGGAACAACAACTTGCAGTGGTTCAAGGTCCCGGCCAAGACGTACTTCGAGCCGAACGCCATCCGCTACCTGTCCGACATGGCCGACGTCGAGCGCGTCACCATCGTCACCGACTCCACCATGACGACCCTGGGCTTCGTCGACCGCGTCCTGGACGTGCTGAACCGCCGCCCGAACAAGGTGTCGGTGCAGATCATCGACCAGGTCGAGCCGGAGCCCTCGGTGAAGACCGTGCAGGCCGGCGCGGCGCAGATGCGGCACTTCCGCCCGGACACGATCATCGCGCTCGGCGGCGGGTCGCCCATGGACGCCGCCAAGGTGATGTGGCTGCTGTACGAGCACCCCGAGATCGTGTTCTCCGACCTCAAGCAGAAGTTCTTCGACGTGCGCAAGCGCGCGTTCAAGTTCCCGACGCTCGGCGACCTGGCCAAGCTGGTCTGCATCCCGACCACCTCGGGCACCGGCGCGGAGGTCACGCCGTTCGCGGTCATCTCGGACCCCGACGCCGGCAAGAAGTACCCGCTGGCCGACTACGCCCTGACGCCGACCGTCGCGATCATCGACCCGGTGCTGACCTCGAAGATGCCGCGCTCGCTGGCCGCCGACTCCGGGTTCGACGCCCTGACCCACGCCACCGAGGCGTTCGTCGCCGTCTACGCGAACGACTTCACCGACGGCATGGCGCTGCAGGCCATCCGGCTGATCTTCGACAACCTGGCGCAGTCCGTGAACGGCGACCCCGCCGACCCGGCCACGAAGGACGCCCGGGAGAAGATGCACAACGCCGGCACCATCGCCGGCATGGCGTTCGGCAACGCGTTCCTCGGCATCGTGCACGCCATGGCGCACGTCATCGGCTCGACGTTCCACCTGGTCCACGGCCGGACGAACGCCACGCTGCTGCCGCACGTCATCCGGTACAACGGCCAGATCCCGACCAAGCTCACCAGCTGGCCCAAGTACGAGCACTACGTCGCCCCCGAGCGGTTCCAGCAGATCGCGCAGATGCTGGGCCTGCCGGCCGAGACCCCGGAGCAGGGCGTCGAGTCCTACGCGCTGGCCATCGAGGCGCTGCGGGCGAAGGTCGGCATCCCGGCGTCGTTCCAGGCGCAGGGCGTCGACGAGCAGGACTTCCTGTCCCGGCTCGACGAGGTCGCCATGGGTGCGTACGAGGACCAGTGCGCGCCCGCCAACCCCCGCATGCCGATGCGGGCGGACATGAAGGACATCATGACTGCGGCCTACTACGGCACCTCGGTGTCCGAGGTGCGGGGCCGCCGCGAGCAGCAGCAGGACGCGGACCGCGCGCCCGCCGGGGCGGGGGCCCCGGAGGCGGGCGACGCCACGGTCGCGTCCGCCTGACCCGAGGGTCGGCTGCTCGCCCGAGCGCCTCGCCCCGCGGCCCTGTGCCGCGGGGCGGGGCGCTCCTCTGCCCTCCCCCCCCGGCAGCAGACGTCCAGGTGCGGCTGGCACACTGGGCGGTCCCCGACGAGGAGGCCCCCATGACCACCCGCCGCACCGTGCTCCCCCGCCGCACCCTGCTCCCCCGCAGCGCCCGCGCAGCCCGCGTCGCGCTCGCCGTCCCGCTCCTGCTCGGCGCCACCGCGCTGCTCGGCGCCTGCTCCGAGGTCGACCAGGTCACCTCGCAGGCGCAGTCCGCCGTCGACGGCGCCCGCGATGCTGCCGACCGGCTCGGCGAGCTCGCCGACCAGGCCCGGGACCGCGTCGACGCGGCCCGCACCACCGTCGACGACGTCACCGCCCGGCTGTCCGACCTCGACGCGAACGCCCGCACCGCCACGCAGGACGCGCTGGACCAGGCGTCGACCGCGATGGACGACGCCACCTCCGCCCTCGACGAGGCCCAGGCCGACGGGTCCGCCGCCGCGGAGGAGAAGCTCGCGTCCGCCCGCACGGCGCTGGAGTCCGCGCAGGGCGCGCTCGACTCGGCCTCCGGCCAGGTCGACGCCACCACGGCCGAGGCGCTCGACCGGCTCGCGCAGCAGGTCCAGGAGCTGAGCGACCAGGTCGGGCAGGCCGAGCAGGGCTGACCGGCGGGCACCCGCGTCACCACCGGGTGCTGCCACCCGGGTGACGCCGCGGTGAAGTCACCCGCACAAGTCGGCCGGAGCGCTTGAGCCGGCGCACGTGGTGCCGATCACAGGGGTATGACCACGCACCACCCGCGCACCCGGCCCCGGCACTCCGTGCCGTGGTGGGTCGTGTCCGCGTGGGGCTCGCTCGGGCTGCTGGTGCTCGGGGGCCTCGCCGCGGCGTCGGGCGTCCTCTAGACCCCGGCGGGCCGACTCCCCCCTGCCGGCCCGCCGGTCACCCCAGCCGTCGTCCGTCGTCCGTCGCCCGTCGTCCGTCCGACGACGCCGAGGTCGTCACCCGTGCACGAGGTCGTCCCGCAGGACGGACGACCTCGTGCCGGAGTGACGACCTCGCGGGCACGGACGACCGCACTCCGGTCGCGCCCGGCGGCGGCGCGGCACGGGGGTCTACCCTCCTCGGGTCCCCTCACGACAGGACCGCGATGACCACCCCGCCTGCCTCTTCCCTCGCCTCCGGACCCGCCACGGGCACCGCCCCCGCCGGCCGGTGGCGCGACGTCGCCCGGTCCGCGGGGCTGCTCGGCGCGGACGGCGTCCCGCGGCCCACGATCTTCGCGGAGATGTCCGCGCTCGCCGGGCGCACCGGGGCGATCAACCTCGGCCAGGGCTTCCCGGACGTCGACGGGCCGGAGTCGGTCAAGCGCGTGGCCGCCGACGCCATCGCGGCGGGCGTCAACCAGTACCCGCCCGGGCCGGGCACCCCGGAGCTGCGGCACGCGGTGGCCGCGCACCAGCAGCGGCACTACGGCCTGGCCCCGGACCCGGACACCGAGGTCCTGATCACGACCGGCGCCACGGAGGCGCTGGCCGCCGCGCTCCTCGCCCTGACCGAGCCGGGTGACGAGGTGCTCACGCTCGAGCCGTTCTACGACTCCTACGCCGCGGTGATCGGCCTGGCCGGCGCGCGGCACACGACGGCACCCCTGGTCGCGACGCCCGCCGGGTTCCGGCTCGACGCGGACGCCCTGCGCGCCGCCGTCTCCGACCGGACCCGCGTGATCCTGCTCAACACCCCGCACAACCCGACGGGCGCGGTGCTGAGCCGCGAGGAGCTGGCCGTCGTCGCCGAGGTGGCCGAGCGGCACGACTGCCTGGTCGTCACCGACGAGGTGTACGAGCACCTGACCTACGACGGCGTGGCGCACGTGCCGTTCGCGACGCTGCCCGGCGCGGCCGGGCGCACGCTCACCATCTCCTCCGCCGGCAAGACGTTCTCGTTCACCGGCTGGAAGATCGGCTGGGTCACCGGCCCGGCCCCGCTGGTGGACGCCGTCCGGGCGGTGAAGCAGTTCCTCACCTACGTGTCGGGCGCGCCGTTCCAGCCGGCGATCGCGCACGCGCTGGACCTCGAGACGACCGACGGGCCCGACGCGGGGTACGTCGCCGGGCTCGCCGCCTCGCTGTCGGCGCGGCGCGACCTGCTGAGCGCGGGGCTGACGGCCGCCGGGTTCCAGGTCGTCCGGCCGCAGGGCACCTACTTCGTCGTCGCGGACGCCGCGGCGCTGCTCGCCGGGCCGCTCGCCGGGCGTGGCCTGCACGACGCCGCGGACCTCTGCCGGGCGCTGCCCGAGCTCGCCGGGGTCGTCGGCGTGCCCGTCGGGGCGTTCACGCACGACGGCTCGGCGGCCGACCGGGCCCTGCGCACGGCGGTGCGGTTCACCTACGTGAAGCAGGAGGCCGTGCTGCGCGAGGCGGCGGACCGGCTGGCGGCGCTGGCGGTCTGAGCACGTCCGGCGGGCGCGTCAGCCCGCGGGACGGTCGCTCTCCGTCCACCCGCCGCGGCGGTAGGCCGGCGTCGCCAGCGCGAGCACCAACAGCGCACCGCCGGCACCCCCGAGCATCACCGTCGCCATCGCCCAGGCGGACTCGCCGAGCACGCCCACGAGCGGGGCCACCACGCCGGACACGCCCGCCTGCAGCGCGCCGATGAACGCCGCAGCCGTGCCCGCGCGCTCCCCGTGCCGGGACAGCGCGATCGCGGACGCGTTCGGCGGCGTGAAGTTGACCAGCGACATCGTCAGGAACAGCACCACCAGCAGGGCGGGCAGCCCGCCGGCGCCGGTGATCGCGAGCACCAGCAGCGCCAGGACCAGCAGGAACGACACGGGCAGCGCGACCCGGATGATCTGGATCGGCGCGTACCGGCGGACCAGGGCGGCGTTCACCTGCGCGCCGCCGACCAGCCCGATGCCGTTGACCGCGAACACCAGCGCGAACTGCCCCGCCGTCAGCCCGTAGCTCTCGCGCAGCACGAACGGCGAGCCCACGACGTAGCTCATCAGGACGGCCAGCCCGAGGCCGGGCAGCAGCGCGAGCGCGACGAAGTGCCGGTCGCGCAGCAGCACCCGGTACCCGCTCCACGCGCCGCGCGACGACGTCAGCCGACGCTCGACCGGCAGCGTCTCCGGCAGCTTCAGGAGCACGACGACCCAGAGCCCGGCGCCGTAGAGCGCGAGCGCGACGAACACCGCCCGCCAGCCGAACTCGCCCGCGATCAGGCCGCCGACGCTCGGGGCGAACAGCGGGGCCACGCCGATCACGAGCATCAGCCGGGACAGCAGCCGGGACGCGTCCGGGCCGACGAACCGGTCCCGGATCACCGCCATCGCCACCACCGAGGCCGACGCGTTGAAGAAGCCCTGCAGCATCCGCAGGCCGATCAGCGGCAGGATCGCCGGCGCGATCGCGCAGAGCAGCGAGGTGACGATGTGCAGCGCCACGCCGATCAGGACCGGGGCGCGCCGCCCGAACCGGTCGGACATCGGGCCGATCACCAGCTGCCCGACGGCGCCGCCGATCAGCATCATCGTCATCGTCAGCTGGGCGGCGGCGGCGCTGGTGTCGAGGTCGCGCGCGACGTCCGGGAGCGACGGCAGGTAGATGTCGGTCGTGATCGCCGGCAGCGCCGTCATCACGCCGAGCAGCAGGACGTACTTGGCGTTCGGGCGCAGGACGGTGGCGGCGACGGGGCCGCCGGCCGCGACCGGTGCGGTGGCGGTCGAGTCAGGACGGGAGGAGGTGTCGCCGGCGCTCATGTTGCCCGCATCGTCCCACGCGCGCCGAGGCGGGGCGAATCGATTCGACCCCGCCGGGACCGCGCCGTCGCGCGACGGCGGGAGGCCCGCAGGTCAGGCGGTGCCGGCGCGCGCGACCCGCACCGGCGCCAGCGACCCGATGCCCTGGAGGTCCCGCTCGGGGAGCGGCTCGAGCGCCAGCCCCGGCGTGCCGAGCAGCAGCCGGGCCGTGGCCGGGTCGGTCAGCACGGTGCTCGGGTCGGCGATGTCGGTGAGCCGCGCGGCGACGTTCACCGACGGCCCGAACACGTCCCCGAACCGCGACAGCACGCGCCCCCACACCACGCCGACCCGCACGGGCGTGACGCCGCGCGCGCCCTCGGCGAGCCCGCCGGCGGCCATCTCGCGCTCGACGTCCAGGTCCCCGCCCAGCACCCGCGCCAGCTCCAGCGCGACCTCGGCCCCGGTGCCCACGTCGTCCGCGACGAACAGCACGGCGTCGCCGATGGTCTTGACGACCCGGCCGCCGCACTGGGTGACGACGTCGCGGGCGGCGGTCTCGAACCGCTGCACGAAGTCGGACAGGTCGGTGGACCCGAGCCCGGCGGTGCGGCGGGTGAACGACACCATGTCCGCGAACCCGACGGCCCGGGCCAGCGGCAGGGCGGCCGGGTCGCCGGCGACGTCCTGCCCGGCGGCGAACTCGACGGAGTACCGCGCCGTGATCGCCGCGAGGTGCCGGCGGTAGGAGTGCAGCAGCTGCGCCTCGAGCACCGGCGCCAGCTCGGTCAGCTCGTCGAGCACCGCGCGGCGCGCCGCCGGGTCGTCCAGCTGCCGGCGGGTCGCCATGTCCTCCACCAGCGCCTCGACCTGCCAGAGCGCGAGCCGGTCGCTGGTGTGCCCCAGCGCGCGGGTCAGCGAGATCATCGCGCGACGGCCGATGTGGTCGGTCTGCAGCATCGCCGCGACCCGCTCGACGGCCTCGGAGTCGCGGCGGGTGAACGCGACGTCGTCCGCGTCGGGGTGCGGCAGGCCGAGCGTCCGCCAGTACAGCCGGACGGTCTCGAGGTCGAGGCCGGACCGCTCCGCCAGGTCCCGCAGCGTCAGGGTGCGCGGCCCGCCGAGCAGCGCGGCGTCGAGCGCCGCGGCGGGGGCGGTGGTGCCGGGTGCGTCCGGGGACGACCCCCCGTCCACCCGGTGCTGCGCTCCGTCCGTCACAGCTGCGACCCTAGTTCACCGACGGGGCGCACGTGACGTACGTCACCGGCCAGCAGGACCCGCTCGGTGCCCCCCGCCCCGCGCAGGACCAGCGCCCCGTCGGCGTCCAGCCGCACCGCGGTGCCGCGCACCTCGCCGCCGTCCGGGAGCGTCGCCCGGACGCCGGCGCCGATCGTGCGGCACGCCGCCGCGACCTCGCCGTCGAGCCCGTCCGCCGCGACGTCGCCGTCGTGCGCCCGCCACCGGGCGAGCAGGCCGGTGACCTCGCGGACGACGGCGACGAGCACGGCGGTCCGGTCCACCGCGGTCGCGCCCGCGGCCACGAGCGACGTCGCGCTCGGCACCGGCAGCTCGTCCGCGTCCTGCGCGACGTTCACCCCGATGCCCAGCACCACGACGTCCCCGCCCGGCGCGACCTCGGCCAGGATCCCGGCGACCTTGCGGTCGGTCCCCCAGCCCGCGAGCGCCGCGCCGTCGGCCGCCGGCACCAGCACGTCGTTCGGCCACTTCACCCCCGCGTCCAGCCCGGTCGCCGCCCGCAGCGCCCGCGCCACGCCGAGCCCGGTGAGCAGCGGCAACCAGCCCCAGCGGTCCCGCGGCACCCCGGGCCGGACGGCGAGCGACAGGGTCAGGGCGGCGCCCGGCGGCGTCGTCCAGACGTGCCCGGCGCGCCCGCGACCCGCGTCCTGGTGCTCCGCCGTGAGCAGGCCGCCGTCGGCCCAGCCGGGATCGGCGCGCAGCCGGGCCAGCAGCTCGGTGTTCGTGGATCCCGCGCGGTCCAGGACCTCGCAGCGCTGCAGCGGGCCCGCCGGGGCGAGCAGGGCGGCGCGGACCTCGCCGGCACGCAGCGGCGCGCGTCCGGGGCTGCCCGGTCTCGTCTGGTCGACCACGGTCCCATCGTCGCGCACGCGCTCCCGGTGCACGGGACGCGTTGTCGCATCCGCACCATCCGACACGCGCAGCTCCGTGCGCCTCGCCCACCCCGGTCGGCGGAGCGGCGCACTAGCCTTCCTCGGGTGACTGACACCCCAGCGCAGCCCGAGACCCCGCCCGCCGGCACCGCCGCCAAGGTCGCCGACCTGGCGGACCGGCACCGCCGCGCCGTCACGGAGCCCGAGAAGACCGCCGCCGAGAAGCAGCACGCGCGCGGCAAGCGCACCGCCCGCGAGCGCATCGAGCAGCTCCTCGACCCGGGTTCGTTCACCGAGCTCGACGCCTTCGTCCGGCACCGCTCGACCAACTTCGGGCTGGACCGCAAGCGCGTCCCCGGGGACGGCGTGGTCGTCGGGCACGGCACGGTCGACGGCCGGCCGGTGGCGGTCTACTCCCAGGACTTCACGGTCTTCGGCGGCAGCCTCGGGGAGGTGCACGGTCAGAAGATCACCAAGGTGATGGACCTGGCGCTGCGCACCGGGATGCCGTTGGTCGGCATCAGCGACGGCGGCGGCGCGCGGATCCAGGAGGGCGTCGCGGGCCTGACCCAGTTCGCGGAGATCTTCCGCCGGAACGTCGCCGCGTCGGGCGTCATCCCGCAGATCAGCCTGATCCTCGGGCCGTCGGCCGGCGGCGCGGTGTACTCCCCCGCGCTGACCGACTTCATCGTGATGGCCGACGGCACGTCGAACATGTTCATCACCGGCCCTGACGTGATCCGGGCCGTCACCGGCGAGGACGTCGGCTTCGAGGAGCTCGGCGGGGCGACCACGCACAACACCCGCTCGGGCGTCGCGCACTACCTGGCGTCCGACGAGGACGACGCGCTGGACTACGTCCGGTCGCTGCTGTCGTACCTGCCGCAGAACAACCTCACCGACGCGCCGGCGTACCCGCACGAGGCCGACCTCGAGGTCACCGCCGAGGACCTCGAGCTCGACGCGCTCGTCCCGGACTCGGACAACCAGCCGTACGACATGCGCACGGTCGTCGAGCACGTGCTGGACGACGGCGACCTGCTCGAGGTGCAGCCGCTGTTCGCGCGCAACGTCCTGGTCGGGTTCGGCCGGGTCGAGGGCCGCCCCGTCGGCATCGTCGCGAACCAGCCGCTCACCATGGCCGGGACGCTCGACATCGACGCCGCCGAGAAGGCCGCGCGGTTCGTGCGGACCTGCGACGCCTTCAACCTGCCGGTGCTCACGTTCGTCGACGTCCCGGGCTTCCTGCCGGGCACGGACCAGGAGTGGAACGGCATCATCCGGCGCGGCGCGAAGCTCATCTACGCGTACGCCGAGGCGACCGTGCCGCTCGTCACCGTCATCACCCGCAAGGCGTACGGTGGCGCGTACATCGTCATGGGCTCCAAGCAGCTGGGCGCCGACGTGAACCTGGCGTGGCCCACGGCGCAGATCGCCGTGATGGGCGCCGGGGGCGCGGTCAACATCCTGCAGCGCGGGGCCCTCAAGCAGGTCGCCGACGCGGGGGGCGACGTCGACGCGGAACGCGCCCGCCTGACGCGCGAGTACGAGGAGGCCATCGTGAACCCCTGGGACGCCGCGGACCGCGGCTACGTGGACGCCGTCATCGCGCCCGCCGAGACCCGGTCCCAGATCGTGCGCGCGCTGCGCGTGCTGCGGACCAAGCGCGCCTCGCTGCCGCCCAAGAAGCACGGGAACATCCCGCTGTGACCGGCGACCCCCAGCTGCCCGGCAGCCACGACCCCGACGACCACGCGGGCCACGAGGGGCACGACGCCCACGACCACGCCGGCGGCGCGCACGGACCCGAGCCGCTGCCCGGGGTCGACACCGACGCCATGCACGGCACGGTCGACGCGCTCGCGGCCGCGCTGCACGAGTACGTCGAGACGGCGGCCGGCGTGCGCGCCGAGTTCGGCGCGGCCGAGGCCGACGAGGACCCGCGCGTCCTGGCCCTGGAGGCCCGGGTCTCCGGCCTGAACGCCCGGCTGTACGACCTGCTCCACGAGAGCCTCGGCATGCACTCCGAGCTGACCGGCATGACGTGGGAGGACGAGAGCCAGCCCGCCGAGCAGCCCGTCGCCGACGAGGACACCGACGAGTTCCACCTCGGCTTCGTCGTCAGCGTGCCCGCCGGGCCGAGCGACCAGTCGATCGACGCCGTGCTCGGCATCATCGACAACGGCGGCGCCGAGATCGTCGAGCGGCTGCTCGACGGCGGCTACACCGTCGAGGGCTGGGGCGCCTCGCGCGGGGCGCCGGTGGCGTTCGACGACGACGCCGACGGCAGCGGCGACGCCGACGGCGGGGACCGCGCGTGACCGCGGACCCGTCCGGCACGGCGCGGGTCGAGCGGGCCGCGCACGTCCAGGTGGTCCGCGGCACCCCGGACGACCTCGAGCTGGCCGCCCTGGTCGCCGGCCTGGTCGCCGCGACGGCACCCGGCGACGACGACGCGCCGGACGACGAGGAGCCGCGCGCGGCTTGGTCCGACCGCGCCCGCACGGTCCCCGGAGCGAGCGCGACGTGGCGCCCGGGCCCCGACGCCTGGCGCGCCAGCCTCCGCTGACGCGCGCTCTCGGCGACCGGCGGACGCCGGGTACGTTGGGGCGGTGAGCACTGCACCCACCACTGACGGCGGGGCGCCCGAGCGTCCCGCGACCCCGATCGACGCGATCGCCGACTCCTACGTCACCACGCTGGCGGCGCTGGACCCGATGGAGGCCACCGCCCTCGGCATCGCGGGCCACGACCACGAGGTGACCGACCTGTCCCCCGCGGGGCACGAGGCCCGCACCGACGCGGCGCGCGCGACGCTGCTCGCGCTCGACGGCCACGCCCCGAGCGACGCCGTCGACGAGGTCACGCTCGCCGCGATGCGCGAGCGCCTCGGCCTGCAGGTCGAGCTGCACGAGGCGGGCGAGACGCTGGCCGACCTCAACGTGATCGCCTCGCCCGTGCAGGGCCTGCGCGACGTCTTCGACATCCAGGACAGCGACGGCCCCGACGCCTGGGCCGCCATCGCCGAGCGCCTCTCCGGCCTGCCGCGCTCCGGCGCGGGCTACGCCGAGTCGCTGCGGCTCGCCGCCTCGCGCGGCCGCGTCCCCGCCGTCCGCCAGGTCCGCGAGGCGCTGGCCCAGGCCGAGGAGCTCGCCGACCCGTCGTCCTCGTTCTTCACGTCGTTCGTCGACGGCCCCGAGGCCCGGGCGGCCATCGCGGCCGGCGGCGGCGACGCCCTGCGCGCCGACCTGCAGCGCGGCGCCGAGGCCGCCCGGCAGACGTACGCCGACCTGGTGACCTTCCTGCGCGACGAGCTCGCCCCGCAGGCGCCCGAGGCCGACGCCGCGGGCCGCGAGCGCTACGCGCTGTGGTCCCGGTACTTCCTCGGCGCCACGGTCGACCTGGACGAGACCTACCAGTGGGGGCTCGAGGAGCTGGCGCGCGTCGTCGACGAGCAGGAGCGCGTCGCCGCCGAGATCGCCGGTCCGGGCGCCACCGTGGAGCAGGCCGTCGCCGCGCTCGACCAGGACCCGGGCCGCCGCCTCGAGGGCACCGCGGCGCTGCAGGAGTGGATGCAGAGCACGTCGGACGCCGCCGTGGCCGCGCTCGACGGCGTGCACTTCTCCATCCCGGACGCCATCCGCACCCTCGAGTGCCGGATCGCCCCGACGCAGAACGGCGGCATCTACTACACCGGCCCCTCGGACGACTTCAGCCGCCCGGGCCGCATGTGGTGGTCCGTGCCGCCGGGCGTCACGACCTTCAACACCTGGCGCGAGAAGACGACCGTCTACCACGAGGGCGTCCCGGGCCACCACCTGCAGGTCGGCCAGGCGGTCTACCAGCGGGCGACCCTGAACTCGTGGCGCCGGCTCGCCTGCTGGGTCTCCGGCCACGGCGAGGGCTGGGCGCTGTACGCGGAGCGGCTGATGGCCGACCTCGGCTTCCTCGACGACCCGGGCGACCGGCTCGGGATGCTCGACGGCCAGCGCATGCGCGCGGCGCGCGTGGTGCTCGACCTGGGCGTGCACCTGGGCCTGCCGGCGCCCGAGCGCTGGGGCGGCGGCACGTGGGACGCCGACAAGGCGTGGGAGTTCCTGCGCGCCAACGTCAACATGCCGGAGCAGTTCATCCGGTTCGAGCTGAACCGCTACCTCGGCTGGCCGGGCCAGGCGCCGTCGTACAAGATCGGCCAGCGCATCTGGGAGCAGGTGCGCGACGACTCCGCCGCCGCCGCCCGCGGCCGCGGCGAGGCGTTCGACCTGCGCGAGTTCCACGCCCGCGCCCTCGGCATGGGCGCGCTGCCGCTCGACGTGCTCAAGGGCGCGCTCGGCTGACCCGCACCCGATGACGAGGACGGCCCCGGACCACGCGGTCCGGGGCCGTCGTCGTGCCAGGGGCGGGCGGTCAGGCCGCCAGCAGCGACGGCCCGTACTTGAGCAGGATCATCGCGAGGAACAGCACGAGCCACGCCGCGGTGACGTACCAGTCGTACCCGGCGGCGACGAACCCGCGCGCCCACGGCCCGGCGCCGCCCGGCAGCCGCAGGTGCCCGTCGCGCACGTTCCACCGGGTCAGACCCGCCCACACCAGCGTGGTGGTCACGGTGATGAGGAGGCACCAGGGGCAGAGCGCGCCGATCACGAAGTACGACTGCAGGAACAGCCAGTACGCGAACAGCAGGGCGATCGTGTAGACCACCTGCGTGCCGAGCATGAACCAGCGCGGGAACCGCACGCCGCCGATGGCCGCGACGGAGATCGTGATGACCACGACCTCGAACGCGATCCCCAGGAACGCGTTCGGGAACCCGAGCAGCTGCGCCTGCCAGGTGCGGGCCACCGTCCCGCAGGAGATGACCGAGCTGATGTCGCACCGGAACGTCGCGTCGGGGTCGGCGGCCAGGTGCCACGCCTCGATCGACAGCACGAACGACGTGTAGAGCCCGATGACGCCGGACACCACCATCTCGATCGCCGTCCGGCGGCGCCAGGCCCGGCGCGGCGGGGAGTCCGGGTCGTCGTCGACGGGGTCGATCGGGTCGGCTGCCGTCTGCGGGCGCGGGCGCACGCCGGCCCGGGCGCTGTCCTCGGTCACGCCGGTCATCGTCGCATCCCCTCCTGGGAGTTCTCCGGACATCATCGGCGCAGGCGACGCCCGGGCGGAGGGGACGTACGTCCCCGGACCGCCCGTAGGCTCGGCGCGTGACGACCCTGGTCCTGGCCTCCGCCTCCCCCGCCCGGCTCGCGACCCTCCGGTCCGCCGGGATCGAGCCGACCGTCGCGGTGTCCGCGGTCGACGAGCCCGCGGTCCTGGCGGCTGCCGGCGACGTCCCGCCCGCCGAGGCGGTGCTGCTGCTCGCCCGGGCGAAGGCCCGTGACGTGGCGCCCGGGCACGCGGGCGCGCTGGTGCTGGGGTGCGACTCGATGCTGGAGATCGACGGCCGGGTGCTGGGCAAGCCCGCCGACGCGGCGGACGCGGCGGACCGCTGGCGCGCGATGCGCGGCCGCAGCGGCCGGCTGCACTCCGGGCACTGGCTGGTCGACCGGCGACCGAGCGCGGAGCCCGCTGAGCCCGCTGAGCCCACAGAGCCCACAGAGGACGGCGCCACGTCGACCACGGTCGTGCACTTCGCCGACGTCACCGACGCCGAGATCGACGCGTACGTCGCGACGGGCGAGCCGCTGTGGGTGGCCGGTGCCTTCACCATCGACGGCCTCGGCGGCCCCTTCGTCACCGGCATCGAGGGCGACCACCACGGCGTCGTCGGCCTGAGCCTCCCGTTGCTGCGCACGCTGCTCGCGGCCCGCGGCGTCCCCATCACCGACCTCTGGACCCGCCTCCCCGCCTGACCCCGGGTCGCACCGGGTGGAGCGTCCTGCCGGACACGCCGGGGCGTGTCGGGCGAAGCTCTCCACCCGACGCCGCAGGGCCCGGCGGGGTGCCCGGGTTTGTCCGCTCCGGACAAGTGCACCCCGCTCGCCGCCGCGTCCGCCGGAACGGGATGGTGGAACCCTCCAAAGGGCGCCGCACCGGTGTGGGCGGTTCCGCAATCTTCGCGGCACGGACCGGCGCGGGCGTGATCGCCGAGGCCCCCCGCGTTACGGTGAGCCGTGCCCCGCATCTCGAAGGTCCTCGTCGCGAACCGCGGCGAGATCGCCGTCCGCATCGCCCGCGCGTGCCGCGACGCCGGCCTCGCCTCCGTCGCCGTCTACGCGGACCCCGACCGCGAGGCGCTGCACGTGCGCGTCGCGGACGAGGCCTACGCCCTGGACGGCGCCCGCGCCGCCGAGACGTACCTGGACATCGCCAAGCTGCTCGACGTGGCCCGCCGGTCCGGCGCCGACGCCGTGCACCCCGGCTACGGGTTCCTCTCCGAGAACGCCGAGTTCGCGCAGGCCGTGATCGACGCCGGCCTGGTCTGGGTCGGCCCGCCGCCCGCGGCGATCCGCGACCTCGGCGACAAGGTCAGCGCCCGGCACATCGCGCAGCGCGCCGGCGCCCCGCTCGTCGCCGGCACCCCCGACCCCGTCTCCGGCGCGGCCGAGGTGCACGCGTTCGTCCGCGAGCACGGGCTGCCCGTCGCCATCAAGGCGGCGTTCGGCGGCGGTGGTCGCGGCCTCAAGGTCGCCCGGACCGAGGACGAGATCGACGAGCTGTACGACTCCGCCGTCCGCGAGGCCGTGGCGGCGTTCGGCCGGGGCGAGTGCTTCGTCGAGCGCTACCTGGACAAGCCGCGGCACGTCGAGACCCAGTGCCTGGCCGACGAGCACGGCACCGTCGTCGTGGTGTCGACCCGCGACTGCTCGCTGCAGCGCCGGCACCAGAAGCTGGTCGAGGAGGCGCCCGCACCGTTCCTCACCGACGCGCAGCGCTCGCAGCTGGTCGACTCGTCGATCGCCATCCTCAAGGAGGCCGGCTACGTCGGCGCCGGCACCTGCGAGTTCCTGGTCGCGGCGGACGGCACGGTGTCGTTCCTCGAGGTGAACACCCGCCTGCAGGTGGAGCACCCGGTCTCCGAGGAGATCAGCGGCATCGACCTGGTGCGCGAGCAGCTGCGGATCGCCGCCGGCGAGCCGCTCGGCTACGACAGCGTCGAGACCCGCGGGCACTCGATCGAGTTCCGCCTCAACGGCGAGGACCCGGCGGCCGGGTTCCTGCCCGCGCCGGGCCGCATCTCCACGCTGCGCTTCCCGGCGGGCCCGGGCGTGCGCGTCGACTCCGGCGTCGTCGAGGGCGACACGGTGTCCGGTGCGTTCGACTCGATGATCGCGAAGCTGATCGTCACGGGCGCCACCCGCACCCAGGCCGTCGAGCGCGCGCGCCGCGCGCTGGCCGAGCTCGAGGTGGCCGGCATCCCGACCGTCGTGCCGTTCCACCGCGCGGTGCTCGAGGCGCCGGCGTTCGTCCCGGCCGACCCGACGCAGCCGTTCACGGTGCACACGCGGTGGATCGAGACCGAGTTCGCCGACACGCTGCCGACGCTCACCGGCACCCCCGCCGGGGCCGTCGCGAACGGGGCCGGCGACGACGAGGACGCCGAGCCGACCCAGCTGGAGCGGGTCGTCGTCGAGGTCGGCGGCAAGCGGCTCGAGGTCGTGCTGCCCGCGGCCCTCGCGCTCCGGGCCGGCCGCGGCCGTCCGGCGGCGGGCCCGCGTCGTGCGGCGCCGCGCCGCTCCGGCGGCCGGCCCGGTGCGGTCGCCGCCTCGGGGAACACCCTGACGTCCCCGATGCAGGGCACGATCGTCAAGGTCGCCGTCGGCGAGGGCGACCAGGTGGCCGAGGGCGACCTGGTCGTCGTCCTCGAGGCGATGAAGATGGAGCAGCCGCTGGTCGCGCACCGCGCGGGCACGGTCGCGTCGCTGTCGGCAGGGGTCGGCGGCATGGTCGCCGCCGGCTCCGCGATCTGCGAGATCGTCGACTGACCGCCGTGCCGGGCAGGCGGCCGCACCACCCGGGCGACGGCTGGGTGGAGTGCCGCTGCGGTCGGCGGCACTGGGGCACCGCCGGGGCCGCGGGGCTGCTGCTCGCGCGCCCCGCCGAGGCCGGACGGCCCGCCGCGGTGGTCCTGCAGCACCGCGCGCTCTGGAGCGACCAGGGCGGCACCTGGGGTCTGCCCGGCGGCGCCCGGCACACCGGGGAGCCGGCCGTCGACGGCGCGCTGCGCGAGTCCGCCGAGGAGGCCGGCATCGACCCGGCGTCGGTCCGGGTCGTCGGCCAGCACGTCCTGGACCACGAGGACTGGTCGTACACGACGGTGCTCGCCGTCGTCGACGGCGCGACCGACCCGCGGCCCACGGACGACGAGAGCCTCGCGATCGCGTGGGTCGCCTTCGACGACGTCGCCACGCTGCCGCTGCTGCCCGCGTTCGCCGACGCGTGGCCGACGCTGCGGGCCGCCCTGCCGCCCGAGGTCGAGGAGCGGTCGGCCTGACGCCGGTGCGGGGTTCGCCCCCGCAGGTCGCCCCGCAATAGGTTGTGCGGATGAGCGTCCCCCAGGCCCCGGTCCCGACGGCGCCGGCACCGGCCGCCGGGCCGCTCCCCCCGGACGCCGGCGTCGCCACGCGCGTCTCCCTGCTGGCGCTGGTCACGGTGCTCACGGTGGACGCCGTGCGCGCCGCCGGGCCGGTGCTGGACCGGGCGTTCGCGGTCGGGACGGTGGTGGTGGCCCTCACGGCGCTCGTGACGTTCGTCGGCGCGGGCCTCCTGGCCGCGCTCGCCCTGCTCGGCACCGGTCGCCGTGCCGCGGGGACCGCCTCCGGCCGCACGGTGCTGGTCGCCGTCGTCGCGCTCGGCGCCGCCCGCCTGGTCACGCAGCTGGTGCACGACGAGGCCCGGTTCGTCGCCGGGCTCGTCACCGCGTCCCTCGCGGTGGCGACGCTCGTGCTCACCGCGACGCTCGTGGCCGGCCGGGCCGGCGGCGGACGGCAGGCGGCCCTCGGGCTGACGCTCGGCATCGGCCTGTCGGCCGCCCTCCAGCTCGCGCTCGGCACGTGGGACCCGCTGTGGCACGGCGGCGCCGTCGGCGCCACGGTCGCGGTGGCACTCGTGCTGCTCACCGTCGCGGTCGCGGTGGTCGCGCGGCGCGAGGACCCCGACGGACGCCCGCGCCGCACCTGGGTGCTCGGCCCCGCGCTGGCCCTGGTGGTCATGGTGCTGGCGAACCCGGCGTTCGCCGCGTCCCAGTCCGGCCTCCCGCTGCTCGTCGCGGGGACGGCCGTCGTGCTCGCGGCCGCTCTCACCGCGTGGCTGCTGCTGGTGCCCCGGCTGATGTCGCGCCCGGTGCGGGCGGTCGCCGCGGTGCTGCTGCCCGTCACGGTGGCGGTCGCGCTGCTGACCTCGGGCGTCGTCGCGCTGGTCGCGCTGGTGCTGGCCGAGGTGGCCACGGGCATCGTCCTCGTCGTCGCGCTGAAGACCCGCCGGCCCGCGCCGCCCGGGGTGCGCCGCACGGCCGTCGCCACCGCCGGCGCCGGCCTCGGGCTCGTCGTCGTGCTGCTGCTCTACCTGCTCGACTACGACGTGCCGCTCGGCGTCGACAACGCCTGGGTGGTGGTGCTCGCGGCGGCGCTGCTCGCGACCGGCGGGCTGCGGCGCCGCAGCCCCGCGGCGCCGTCCGCGGACGACGCCGCGTCGGCCACCGGCGAGCCCGCGCCGCCGCTGCGGGCCAACGCGCTGCGGTTCCTGGTCCTGCCGTCGGTGGCGCTGCTGCTCGTCGGCTGGGCGTCGTGGCTGCTCGGCGCCCCGGCCGCCGCCGTCGACCGGGACCCCGGCGCGTTCGTCGTCGTGGACTGGAACCTGCACTACGGCGTCGCCGCGGACACCGCCGTCGACCTCGAGCAGATCGCCCGCACGATCGAGGCGCAGGGCCCCGACGTCGTCGCGCTGCAGGAGGTGTCCCGCGGCTGGGTCCTGGGCGGCGGCGCCGACATGGCGACCTGGCTCGGGCACCGGCTCGGCATGCACGTGGCGTTCGCGCCGGCCGCGGACCGGCAGTTCGGCAACGTCCTGCTGTCCCGCACCCCGCTGACCGACGTCGAGGTCGTTGCGCTGCCGTACGGCGCGGGCCCGCAGGCGCGCTCGGCGCTGACCGCGCTCGTCGACGGCCCCGACGGCACGCCGCTGCGGGTCACGTCCGTGCACCTGCAGCACCGCGACGCGAACACGGCGACCCGGCTGGACCAGCTCGCCGCGCTCGACGCCGCGCTGCCCGCCGACGGGCCGTCGGTGCTCGCGGGCGACCTCAACGCCGAGCCGGGCTCCCCCGAGCTCGAGTCGCTGGGCGCGACCGGCTGGACCAGCGCGATGGACACCGCCGGCGCCGAGGGCGCGCTCACGCACCCGAGCAACCAGCCGGCCGTGCGGATCGACTGGGTGCTCGGGCGCGGGGTGACGTTCGAGGACGCGCGCGTGCTCGCCGACGACTCCTCCGACCACCTCGCGGTGGTGACCACGGTGCGCGTCGGGGGCTGAGCCCTACTCGGTGTGGTGCAGGACCCGCGCGACCTCGGCGATCGAGCCGGACAGCGACGGGTACACCGTGAACGCGCTGGCCACGTCGTCGACCGTCAGGCTGTGCGAGACCGCCAGGGTGATCGGGAAGATGAGCTCCGACGCCCGCGGCGCCACCACCACGCCGCCGAGCACCGTGCCCGCCGTGGAGTGGGCGAACAGCTTCACGAACCCGTCCCGGACGCCGAGCATCTTGGCGCGCGGGTTCCGGGCCAGCGGCAGCGTGTGCGTGACGTAGTGCGCGCTGCGCTCCTCGAGCGCCTGCTCGCTCAGGCCGACCGTGGCGATCTCCGGCGCCGTGAAGATGTTCGCCGCCACGCCGCGCAGCTTCAGCGGCGCGACCGCGTCACCGAGCGCGTGCGACATCGCGATCCGGCCCTGCATCGCCGCGACCGACGCCAGCGGGAGCACGCCGGTCACGTCGCCCGCCGCGTACACGCCGCGCGCGGAGGTCCGGGACACCCGGTCCACCTCGATGTGCCCGGACGGCGTCGTGCGCACGCCCGACTCGGCCAGGCCGAGGTCCGTGGTGCTCGGGATGGAGCCGACCGCCAGCAGCACGTGCGAGCCGTGGATCTCGCGGCCGTCGGCGAGCGTCACCACGACGCCGTCCTCCGTGCGGCGCGCCGACTGCGCCCGCGAGCGCCCGACCACCTCCATGCCGCGGGTCCGGAACACCTCCTCGAGCATCGTGGCGGCGTCGGCGTCCTCGCCGGGCAGCACCCGGTCGCGGCTCGAGACCAGCACCACCTGCGAGCCGAGCGAGACGTACGCGCCCGCGAACTCGGCGCCGGTCACGCCCGAGCCGACGACGATCAGCCGCTCCGGCAGCTCGGCCAGGTGGTAGAGCTGCGTCCACGTGAGGATGCGCTCGCCGTCCGGCTGGGCGTCCGGCAGCGTGCGGGGGGTCGCGCCGGTCGCGAGCAGGACCACGTCGGCGGACAGCGTCTGCTCGCCCTCGTCACCCGTCACGACGACCCGGTCCGGGCCGTCCAGGCGGCCGTGGCCGATCAGGACCTGCACGCCCTCGCGCTCCAGGCGGGTGTGGATGTCGCGCGACTGGGCGAGCGCGAGCTCCCGCACCCGCTCGTTGACCACGGCCATGTCGATGCTGTGCCGGCGGCGGCGGCCCGTGTCCGTGCCCGGGTCGTCGGTGTCGGCCGGGCCGGCGGGCACGTCGAGGCGGATCCCGAGGTCGGGCGCGCGCTCGGCGATCGTCATCCACTCGGCCGTGGCGATCAGGGTCTTGGACGGGACGACGTCGGTGAGCACCGCGGCGCCGCCGAGGCCCGCGCGCTCCACCACCGTCACGTCGGCGCCGAGGCGGCGGGCCACCAGCGCGGCCTCGTAGCCGCCGGGACCGCCGCCGACGACCACGACGTGCGGCGCGGGGCGGTCGGGCAGGCCGCCGGGGGTGCGGCGGTCGCGGGCGCCGGGGCTGCGGGTCCGGGCGCCGCGGAGGCGGCGGCGTCCGGCGCGGGCGAGGCGTCGGTCGCTGCGGGGTCGGCGGGCGCGGGCGTGGGGGTCGGCTGCGTCACAGGGACCATCTTCCCGTCTCCGGCCGCTCCCGCGACCCCGCCGCGCCCCGCGCGCCGCGGACCGTCGTCGCCGAGATGGCACGTCCCGCCTGCCGCCGGGGGTTCCCGCGCAGGCGGGAGCTGTCATCGCGGCGGACCGGGCGCCCGGAGGGGCCCGCGTCGGGCGGGACCTCCGGGGAGGACCGGCGCGGCTCCCGGCCGGTACGCTCGACTGCTGCGGCGCGCACGTCCCGGCGTGCGGACGCAGCACCGCACCAGCACGCACGAGCACCGCACCAGCCGCGCCCCCAGGAGGAGCATCCCGCATGGCCGACGACGCCCGACTCGACGACCCGACCACCGACCCGCTGGCCGTCGCGGCCGACGCCGCCGCCTACCTCGCGGAGGTGACCGGGGTCGAGCAGCACGACGTCGCGCTGGTGCTCGGCTCCGGCTGGGGCGGCGCCGCCGACCTGCTGGGCGAGACCGTCGCCGAGATCGAGGCGCCCGACGTGCCGGGCTTCGCGGCCCCGGCCGTCGTCGGCCACGTCGGCACCATCCGCTCGATCAGGATCGCGGCGACCGGCAAGCACGCGCTCGTGCTCGGCTCGCGCACCCACCTCTACGAGGGCAAGGGCGTGCGCCGCGTCGTGCACGGCGTCCGCACCGCCGCGGCGGCCGGCTGCTCGACCGTCGTGCTCACCAACGGCTGCGGCGGCCTCAACCCCGCGTGGGCGCCCGGCACCCCGGTGCTGATCCGCGACCACATCAACCTGACGACCGTGTCCCCGCTGGAGGGCGCGACGTTCGTCGACCTCACCGACCTGTACGCCTCGCGCCTGCGCGACGTCGCCCGCGAGGTCGACGGCTCCCTGGACGAGGGCGTGTACGTGCAGTTCCGCGGCCCGCACTACGAGACCCCGGCCGAGGTGAGGATGGCCGGGATCATCGGCGGCGACCTGGTCGGGATGTCGACCACCATCGAGGCGATCGCGGCGCGGCACGTCGGCATGGACGTGCTCGGCATCTCGCTGGTGACCAACCTCGCCGCGGGCGTCGGCGACGAGCCGCTGTCCCACGAGGAGGTCCTCGAGGCCGGCCGCGCCGCCGGCCCGCGGATCAGCCGGCTGCTCGCCGACATCGTCGGGCGCATCTGACGCACCACCGGCGGCCCCCGGGCCGCACCAGCACCACGCAGCGAGGTCGGGGCGGGACGCCCCGGAGGAAGAGGACGAGTCGATGAGCGAGCGCACGGAGCAGGCGGACCGGACCGCGGAGGACGCCTGGCCGGCCCTGGCCGAGCAGGTCCGCACCTGGATCGCCGACGACCCCGACCCGCGCACCGCGGCCGAGCTCACCGAGCTGCTGGACCGCGCGGAGTCGGGCCCGACGTCCGCCGACCCGGACACGACCTCGCTCGAGCAGCAGTACGCCGCCTCGCAGGTGCGCGAGGCGCGCGACGACCTGGCCGACCGGTTCCAGGGCCTGCTGCAGTTCGGCACCGCCGGCCTGCGCGGCGCCGTCGGCGGAGGCCCGCACCGGATGAACCGCGCCGTCGTCATCCGGGCCGCCTCCGGCCTCGGCGCGTACCTGCTCGGCGAGCTCGAGGGCGTCAGCCCGGCGCCGCGCGTCGTCGTCGGGCACGACGCCCGGCACGGCTCGCTCGACTTCGCGCGGGACACCGCCGCCGTGCTGACCGCCGTCGGCATCGACGTGGTCATGCTGCCGCCGTACCTGCCGACGCCGGTGCTCGCGTTCGCGGTGCGGCACCTGGACGCCGACGCCGGCGTCATGGTCACCGCCAGCCACAACCCGCCGCAGGACAACGGCTACAAGGTCTACCTGGGCGGCCGCGTCGTCACCGACTCGGGCCAGGGCGCGCAGATCGTCCCGCCGATGGACGGCGCCATCGCCGCCGAGATCGCGCGCGTGCCGTCCGTCGCCGCGGTGCCCCGCGCCGCGTCCGGCTGGACCAGCGCCGGACCGGAGATCGCCGACGCCTACGTCGCCCAGGTCGGCGAGCTCGCCGTCCTGGACTGGGAGACCCGCCGCGCCCACGGCGACCTGCGCATCGTGCTGACCCCGATGCACGGGGTCGGCGGCGCGACCGCGCAGCGCGTGCTCGCCGAGGCCGGGTTCACCGACGTGCACCTGGTGCTGGAGCAGGCCGAGCCCGACCCCGACTTCCCGACCGTCGCGTTCCCCAACCCGGAGGAGCCCGGCGCGATCGACCTGGCGGTCGCACTCGCCGGGTCCGTCCGGGCGGACCTCGTCATCGCCCTCGACCCCGACGCCGACCGGTGCGCCGCGGCCGTCGTCGACGCCCGGGCCCGGTCCTACCGCGGCACCGAGTCGGCCGCCGCCGAGGGCTGGCGGATGCTGCACGGCGACGAGACCGGCGCGCTGCTGGGCAGCGTCGTCGCGGAGCGGTTCGGCACCGCGGGTGCCGGCGTCGCCGACGACGCCCCGGTGCTCGCCAACTCGATCGTGTCCTCGCGCCTGCTGTCCCGGATCGCCGCGGGCGCCGGGCTGCGGCACGCGCAGACCCTCACCGGGTTCAAGTGGATCTCCCGCGTCGACGGCCTCGTGTTCGGCTACGAGGAGGCGCTCGGCTACTGCGTCGACCCCGGTTTCGTGCGTGACAAGGACGGCATCTCCGCCGCCCTCACGCTCGCCGGCCTCGCCGCCCGGCTCAAGGCCGCCGGCCGCACCCCGGTCGACGTCCTCGACGACCTCGCGCGGCAGCACGGCCTGCACCTGACCGACCAGCTCTCCGCCCGGTTCACCGACCTGTCGCAGATCCCGGAGACGATGCAGCGGCTGCGCGAGCACCCGCCCGTCGTGCTCGCCGGCTCCCCCGTGCTGCAGGTCGTCGACCTGGCCGCGGGCACCGACGCCGACCGGGACGGCCTGCCGCCCACCGACGGCATCCGGCTGCTCACCCAGGACGACACCCGGGTCATCGTGCGGCCCTCCGGCACCGAGCCGAAGGTGAAGTGCTACCTCGAGGTCGTCGTGCCGGTCGAGGAGCACGCGTCGGCGGAGACCGTCGGCGCGGCGCGGACCGCGGCGCGGGAGCGGCTGGACCGGGTGCGTGCGGACGTGGCGGCAGCGCTGGGGCTCTGACTGCCCCGGACGCCCGAGCACGACGACGGCCCGGCACCCTCGCAGGAGGGTGCCGGGCCGTCGTGGTCCGATCCGGGTGCCGGCGGCTCAGTACCCGCCGTCCGCCTCGAACCCGCCGAGCACCGCCGCGGTGCCCGACAGCCCGAGCCGGGTCGCGCCGGCCTCGATCATCGCCAGCGCGTCCGCGGTCGTGCGCACGCCGCCGGACGCCTTGACGCCCAGCCGGCCGCCGACGGTCGCGGCCATGATCTCCACGGCGTGCACGGACGCGCCGCCGGCCGGGTGGAAGCCCGTGGAGGTCTTCACGAAGTCGGCGCCCGCGGCCTCGGCGGCGCGGCAGACCTCGACGATCTCGTGGTCGGTCAGCGCGGCCGACTCGATGATGACCTTGAGCACGGTCGGCGCCGGGGCGGCGGCGCGCACGGCGGCGATGTCGGCCTGCACGGCCTCGAACCGGCCGGCCTTGGCGGCACCGACGTCGATGACCATGTCGACCTCGTCCGCGCCGTCCGCGACGGAGCGCGCGGCCTCGGCGGCCTTGACGTCGCTGTGGTGCTTGCCGGAGGGGAAGCCGCACACGGTGGCGACCTTGAGGCCCTTCGCGTCCAGCGGCAGGAACGACGGGGACACGCAGACCGAGTAGACGCCGAGCTCGACGCCCTCCGCGATCAGCGCCTCGACGTCCGCGACGGTCGCCTCCGGCTTCAGCAGCGTGTGGTCGACGAACTTCGCGAGTCCGGCGGCGTCCAGGGACGTGGTCATGCGCGGTGCCTTCCTGTTCCGTGCGGGGCGTGGCCGGGCAGGATGACCCGGTCGATCAGGTCCTGGCGCTCGTCCTCGTGGACGAACGCGTGGCGGGCGGCGGTCACGGTGACCGTGCGCACGTCGTCGAGCGTCCAGCCGGCCTCGGTGACGAGCTGGTGCAGCTCGCGGCTCAGGCTGGTGCGGGACTGCAGGCGGTTGTCGGTGTTGACGGTCACCGCGAACCCGAGGCGCAGCAGGGTCGTCACCGGGTGCTTCGCGACGGAGACGGCGCCGCCGGTCTGGACGTTGGACGTCGGGCAGACCTCGAGCGCGACCCGCCGGTCCCGCACCCAGTGCGCGAGCCGGCCGAGCCGGTAGCTGGTGCCCGCGGCGGGATCGGGCACCTCGGCGACGTCGTCCATCAGCCGGATGCCGTGGCCGAGGCGCAGCGCCCCGACGTCGACGGCGCCCTCGACGGACTCCGGGCCCGCGGCCTCGCCGGCGTGCACCGTCACGGGGAACCGGGCGGCGCGGAGCTGGGCGAACGCGGCACCGAGGGCGTGCGCCGGGAACCCGTGCTCGGGCCCGGCGATGTCGAAGCCGACGACGCCTCGGTCGCGGTTGGCCAGTGCCAGGGCGGCGATCTCGTCGGCGCGGTCCGACTGGCGCATCGCGCACAGCAGCAGGCCGGTGCGGATCGTGCGGCCCTGCGCGGCGGCGGACGCCTCGCCCTCGGCCAGCCCCTCGCGGACGGCGTCGACGGCGTGCTGCAGCGACAGGCCGCCGGCCTGGTGCAGCTCGGGGGCGAACCGCTCCTCGGCGTACACGACGCCGTCGGCGGCGAGGTCCTCGACGGCCTCGCGCGCCACCCGGCGCAGGGCGTCCGCGGACTGCAGCACGCCCGTGGTGTGCACGAAGGTGTCGAGGTAGGCCTCGAGGCTGCCGCTCTCGGCCCGGTCGTGGAACCAGGCGGCCAGCGCCTCGGGGTCGGTCGCGGGGAGCGCGTGGCCGGTCTGCGCGGCGAGGTCGACGACCGTGGCGGCGCGGACGCCGCCGTCCAGGTGGTCGTGCAGCAGGACCTTGGGCAGCGCGACGATCTGCTCGAAGGTCACGGTCATGGGCCCACCGTAATCGCCGGGCCCCGCGATCCCCGCATCGCGCGACGCCCGGCCGCCCGCCGGGTGGACGGTGGCGACCGACACGCCGACGGCGTGTCCGTCCGGACCGTCCACCCGGTGACGGCGCGGAGCGGCGCGGGACGGTCAGGGGTAGTCGTCCCGGTCGTCGTCGGGGACGGGCGCCGCCTGCTCCGCCACGTCGACCGGGTCGGCCTCGCCGGTCAGGTCGGGTCGCGGCTCGTCGGGGGTGTAGGCGTCGTCGCGCGGGTCCTGCTCGTCGTCCGGCGCGACCTCGGGCAGGTCGGTCAGCGCGGGCTCGACGAGGCCCGCGTCGGTCCAGGTCCGGTCTCCGGGCACGGTGCTCATGGTCGGCTCCCTGTCAGGCGGTGGGACCTGTCCATCGTCCCCCGGTCCCCGCTCGCGCGCCACGTCAGCGGCGGGCCGCCACGTCAGCGGCGGGCCGCCACGTCAGCGGCGGGCCGCCACGGGCAGCAGCGCCCACGCCAGGTGCGTCCAGCTCCCGAGGCCCGGGACCGGGCCGGAGGGCGACCGCAGCGCCGACCGCGGCACGGGCAGCACCGCGCCGGCGCCCGGCTCGTAGACGCGGTAGCCGTCCTCGGTGCGTCCGACCGCCAGCACGACGTGCCGCGGCACCGCGGCGCCGACGCCCCCGGCCAGGTCGCCGCCCGAGTAGAGCGGCACGGGGACGCCGTGGTCGAGGGCCGCGTCCACGCGCGCCAGCAGGTCGTCGACCTCGGCGGTCCGGGTGTCGTCGACGAGCACCGACCGGTACGTCACGCCGGGGAACCGGGCCAGGCGGGCCGCACCCCACGGCGGCGTCCCGAGCGCGCGCGGCCACGGCAGCAGCCCGCCGAGCGCCCGTGCGGTGCTCTGCCGGTGCAGCGCGGCCTGCAGCAGCCCCCAGCGGGCGGCCGCGGCCTGCTCGCCGGTGGCGGACGCGTGCACGGCGCGGCCGTCCGGCGTCCGGAACCACGTGGGCGCGTCGGGGTGGTCGGGCGCGGGCGGGTCGGGCAGGTCCAGCCCGTCGAGCTCCGGCGGGACCGGGCCGTCCGGCAGCCGGCCCGTCACGAGCCACAGCGCGAGCCGGGGGTCGCCGGCGGCGGCGAGCAGCCCGAGGACCGCCGCCCCGCAGGTGGTGCCGTCGACCTGCCTCGCCGCGGCGGAACCCCAGCGCAGCGTCCGGCCGACGCCCACGTCGAGCGGCGCCAGCACCTGGTGGCGCCGCCGGGCGTCCAGGCCGTCGAGCAGCTCCGGCGGCAGCGACCGCGCGGTCGCCGGAGCCGGCCGGGTCCGGGCCGGGGCCGGCTCGGGCGCCGGCGGCACCTGCCTGCCCAGCACGGCGCGCAGCACCGTCGTCAGCTGCCCGCGCCGCCATCCCCGCTGTCCGCCCACGCCAGCCCCGCTCTCGTCGACCCCCATGATCCCCGCGCGCGTCGCGGCGCCGTCCGCGCGGTCAGCGCGCGGCGATGCGGTCCAGGACCAGCGGGGTCGGCTCGACGGCCTGGTTCGCGACCCCGAACCCGTACTCGAGCGCCTCGAGCGCGCGCCCGAACCGCTCGGGGGTGTCCGTGTGCAGGGTCAGCAGCGGCTGGCCCGCGCGCACGGTGTCGCCCGGCTTCGCGTGGATCTCGACGCCGGCACCGGCCTGCACCGGGTCCTCCTTGCGGGCGCGGCCCGCACCGAGGCGCCAGGCCGCGATGCCGACGGCGTACGCGTCGAGCCGGGTCAGCACGCCGTCGGCCGGGGCCAGCACCTGCTCGGTGTGGCGGGCGACCGGGAGCGTCGCGTCGGGGTCGCCGCCCTGCGCCTGGATCATCCGGCGCCAGGCGTCCATGGCCCGACCGTCCTGGAGCGCCGCGCGGACGTCCAGCCCCGGCTTGCCGGCCGCGGCCAGCATCTCCTCCGCCAGCGCGACGGTCAGCTCGACGACGTCGGACGGGCCGCCGCCGGCCAGCACCTCGACGGACTCGCGGACCTCGAGCGCGTTGCCCGCGGTCAGGCCGAGCGGCGTCGACATGTCGGTCAGCAGCGCGACGGTGTTCACACCCGCGTCGGTGCCGAGGTCGACCATCGTGCGGGCGAGCTCGCGGGCGCGGTCCAGGTCCTTCATGAAGGCGCCGGAGCCGACCTTGACGTCGAGCACCAGCGCGCCGGTGCCCTCGGCGATCTTCTTGCTCATGATCGAGGACGCGATCAGCGGGATCGCCTCGACGGTGCCGGTGACGTCGCGCAGTGCGTAGAGCTTGCGGTCGGCCGGCGCGAGGCCCGAGCCGGCCTGGCAGATGACCGCGCCGACGCCGTCGAGCTGCGCCATCATCTCGTCGTTGCTCAGCGCGGCGCGCCAGCCGGGGATCGACTCGAGCTTGTCGAGCGTGCCGCCCGTGTGGCCCAGGCCGCGGCCGGACAGCTGCGGGACCGCCACGTCGAACACGGCGACCAGCGGCGCGAGCGGCAGCGTGATCTTGTCCCCGACGCCGCCGGTGGAGTGCTTGTCCGCGGTCGGGCGGCGCAGGCCGGAGAAGTCCATCCGCTCGCCGGAGGCGATCATCGCGGCGGTCCAGCGGGAGATCTCCGCCCGGTCCATCCCGTTCAGCAGGATCGCCATGTTCAGGGCGCTCATCTGCTCCTCGGCGACGACGCCGCGGGTGTAGGCGTCGACGACCCAGTCGATCTGGGCGTCGCTCAGCCGCTGCTTGTCGCGCTTGGCGACGATGACGTCGACGGCGTCGAACTGCTCGGTGCTCATGACTTCCTCTCGACCAGGTCGGCGGGCCCGAACGCGTCGGGCAGCACCTCGGTCATCGGCTTGATCCCGCTCACCGTGTCGACGAGCAGGTCGGGGCCCCCGTGCTCCCACAGGAGCTGGCGGCAGCGGCCGCACGGCATCAGGGCGTTGCCGTGGGCGTCGACGCACGCGAACGCCACGAGGCGTCCGCCGCCGGACACGTGCAGGCCGGACACGAGCGCGCACTCGGCGCACAGGGTCAGGCCGTACGAGGCGTTCTCGACGTTGCAGCCGGTCACGACGCGGCCGTCGTCCACCAGCGCGGCGACGCCGACGGGGAACTTCGAGTACGGGACGTACGCGCGGTGCATCACCTCGGTGGCGGCGGCCCGCAGGGCGTCCCAGTCGATCGTCGGGGTCTCCGTCATGTCCAGCTCCTTCCGGGGCCGCGGACCGGCCCCACCCACCACGACGGCCGCCGACCCCGCGGGGTCGGCGGCCGGTCGACGGTCACTTGACGTACGCGATGCCCTCCGCGGCGGGTGCGCGCACGCGCCCGACGAGACCCGCGACGGCGAAGATCGTCACGATGTACGGGGTCATCAGCATGATCTGGCTCGGGATCGGCGTCCCGATGATGCCGAGCACCACCTGCAGGTTGTCGGCGAACCCGAACAGCAGGGCCGCGGCGAGCGCACCCTTCGGGCTCCACCGGCCGAGGATCATCGCGGCGAGCGCGATGAAGCCCTTCCCGCCGGTCATCTCCTTGCCGAACGCCAGGCCGTTCGCGACGGTGAAGAACGCACCGCCGAGGCCGGCGATGGCACCGCCGAGGATCGTGTTCCACACCCGGGTGCGGTTGACCTTGATGCCGACGGTGTCGGCGGCCTTCGGGTGCTCGCCCACCGCGCGCAGGCGCAGGCCCCAGCGGCTCTTGAACACGAGCACCTGCAGCACGACCACGACGACGTACATCAGGTACACGAGGATCGTCTGCCGGAACAGCACCGGGCCGATGACCGGGATCTCGGACAGCAGCGGGATCGGCAGCGTGGGCAGGCGCTCGGGCGCGTTGAGGGTGTCGGCGTTCTCCCGCAGCACGGTGGAGAACAGGTACGACGTGATCCCGACGACCAGCACGTTCAGCACGACGCCGACGATGATCTGGTCGACGACGTACTTGATCGCGAACAGCACCAGCAGCACCGAGACGAGCGCACCCGCGATCGGCGCGGCGATCAGGCCGACGTACGCGCTCGAGGTGATCGTGGCGACCACCGCGGCGAGGAACGCGCCGGCGAGCAGCTGGCCCTCGATCGCGATGTTGATGATGCCGGACCGCTCGCTGACCAGGCCGGCGAGGGCGCCGAACACCAGCGGCACCGCGAGGAACAGCGAGCCCTGCAGCAGGCTGGTCAGCGGCAGCGGCTGCTCCTTGCCGGCGACGGCCCACGTGAGCAGCGCGAAGACCAGCGCCACGGCGTACACCGCGGGCAGCCAGACCCCGACCTTGCGGCGGGTGCGGGCGGCCTGGAACGACCAGGCCGCGAGCCCGAGCGCGATGAGGCAGAGCACGATCGCCGTCAGCTTGGACGGGACCGAGAACTCGATGTTCTCCCCGGGCGCGAACATCGTGAACGACGTCCGGCGGCCGGACGCGGGCAGGATGCCGAACAGCAGCAGCGCCACGACGGCGACCGCGCCGTACGCGATCGGCGCCTTGTACGAGATCGGCGGCAGCGGCTTGCCCACGGCGGGGCGGGCCGGGGCGGGGGCGGCGACGGCGCTCACGCGGCGGCCTCCTTGACGACGGGCGCGGCGAGCGGCGGGCTGACCACCGGGGCCGCGGGGGGACGGGAGGCGGAACACCGCGCGCACCAGCGGGGGCGCCGCGATGAACAGCACGACGAGGGACTGCACGACCAGCACGATGTCGATCGGCGTGCCGGTGCGGGCCTGCATCGCGAAGCCGCCGGCACGCAGCGCGCCGAACAGCAGGCCGGCGAAGAACGTCCCGAGCGGCTTGGACCGGCCGAGCAGGGCGACCGTGATCGCGTCGAACCCGAAGCTGGCCGCGATGCCGGCCGTCAGCACCTTCTCCGTGCCGAGCACCTGGGCCGTGCCCGCCATCCCGGCGAGGCCGCCGGCGACGATCATGACCCACAGGTACATGCGGTTGACGTTGATGCCGGCGGTGCGCGCGGCGCTCGGGTTGGACCCGACGGCGCGGAACGCGAAGCCGATCGTCGACCGGTTCATCAGCCACCACACGAACACCGCGGCGAGCACCGCCACCACGAACCCGAGGTGCAGCCGGAACTGCGAGCCGAGCAGCAGCGGGTACAGCGCGTTGTCGGTGACGGGCGGGGACACCGGGTTGTTGCTGCCCTCCCGCTTGAACGCCGACGTGGTCAGCAGGTAGCCGACCAGGTAGATCGCGATGTTGTTCAGCATGATCGTCACGATCACCTCGTTGGCGCCGGTCCGGGCCTTGAGGTAGCCCGCGATGCCGGCCCACAGGCCGCCGCCGATGATGCCGCCGATGATCGCGAGCAGCAGGTGCAGCACCGGCGGGAGGTTCCACGCGAAGCCGATGTACCCGGCGAACACCGCGCCGAGGATGATCTGGCCCTGCGCACCGATGTTGAACATGCCGGCGCGGAAGCCGACGCCCAGGCCGAGCCCGGCCAGGATCAGCGGCACTGACCAGGTCATGGTCTCCGTCAGCGGGCGGACCGCGCGGGCGAACGTCGAGGCACCCGGGTCGAACACGGCACCCTGGAACAGCGCGACGTACGCGCCCCAGACGGCGTCCCACGCGGCGGAGAAGAAGTCCATCGGCCGCGCGAAGAAGTACCCCGCGGCGTCCTGGACGGCGGCGTCGGCCGCGGCGATCAGCACCCCGGAGATGACCAGCGCGAGCACGAGCGCGGCGAGGGTCACCAACCAGTTGCTGGTCAGCATCTCGTGCAGCGCGCCCTGCGCGCGGCTCTCGATGCCGTCGTCGCGGCGCGCCGGCGCGGTGGACCCGGCCGGCGGCTGCTCGGGGGCGGGGGTCGCCTGGCTCACTTGCTCTCCTCCTCGGAGGCCTCGATGTCGGCCTCGCCGAGCACGGTGTGGTGGGTCGCGGCCTGCTGGACGGCCTCGGCCTGCGGGACGCCGGCCATCATCAGGCCGAGGACGTCGCGGTCGGTGCCGCCGGGCACGGTGCCGACGATGCGGCCGCGGTACATGACGACGATCCGGTCGGCCAGGGCGAGGACCTCGTCCAGCTCGGTCGACACGATGATCACGGGCGTGCCGGAGTCGCGCTCCTGCACCACCCGCTTGTGCACGAACTCGATCGAGCCGACGTCCAGGCCGCGGGTCGGCTGCGACGCGATGAACAGCCGCAGCGGGCGGGACATCTCGCGGGCCAGGACGACCTTCTGCTGGTTGCCGCCGGAGAGCGTGCCCGCGTGGGCGTCGACCGAGGGCGTGCGGACGTCGAACTCGACCGTCCGGCGCTCGGCGTTCTCCTGGACCTTGCGCGGGTCGAGCGAGATGCCGCGGGAGAACGGCTCGCGGTCGTAGAGGTCGAGGATCAGGTTCTCGGCGACCGAGAAGTCGGCGACGACGCCGTCCTCCGTGCGGTCCTCCGGGACGAACCCGACGCCCGCGTCGAGCACCTGCTTGACCGTGCGCCCGACCAGCTCGGTGCCGTCGAGCACGACCGACCCGGCCACCGGCTGCTGCAGGCCGAGGATGACCTCGGTCAGCTCCGTCTGGCCGTTGCCCTGCACGCCGGCGACCGCGACGATCTCGCCGCGCGCGACGTCGAACGACACGTCGTCGACCTGGCGCACGCCGGCCTCGTCCAGCACCGACAGGTTCCGCACCTGCAGGGCGACCTCGCCCACCTGCGCGGGGGTGCGGTCCACGCCGAGCGACACGGACCGGCCGACCATGAGCGAGGCGAGCTCGGTCTCGGCGGCGTCGGGCCACGCGCTGCCGACGACCTTGCCGCGGCGGATGACCGTGATCCGGTCCGCGACGGCGCGGACCTCACGGAGCTTGTGGGTGATGAACACGATGGACGTGCCCGCGGCCTTGAGCTGGCGCATGATCGCGATCAGCTCGTCGGTCTCCTGCGGGGTGAGCACCGCGGTCGGCTCGTCGAGGATCAGCACCTTGGCGTCGCGGGACAGCGCCTTGATGATCTCGACGCGCTGCTGGGCGCCCACGGGGAGGTCCTCGACCAGGGCGTCGGGGTCGACGTCGAACCCGAACCGGTCGGAGATCTCCTTGACCCGGCGGCGCGCGGCCGCGAGGTCGATCATGCCGCCGCCCTTGACGGGCTCGTAGCCCAGCACGACGTTCTCGGCGACGGTGAACACCGGCACGAGCATGAAGTGCTGGTGCACCATGCCGATGCCCGCGGCCATCGCGTCGCCCGGACCGGTGAAGGTCACGGGGCGGTCGTCGACGAGGATTTCGCCGTCGTCCGGGTCGTAGAACCCGTAGAGCACGTTCATCAGCGTGCTCTTGCCTGCGCCGTTCTCGCCCAGCAGGGCGTGGATCTCGCCGGGCTCGACCACGAGGTCGATGTGGTCGTTCGCCACCAGGGCGCCGAAACGCTTGGTGATCCCGCGCAGCTCCAGCTTCACGTGGGCCTGCTCCTTCGATCGGTCGTCGCTGCGCACACTAAGGCAAATCGGGCGGCCGGTGACAGCCGCTCGCCCACGGGCGCTGGGTGAGAACGCACCGGTGGCCCGGGCAGGCGAGCTGCCCGGGCCACCGAGGTGCGGTGCGTCAGTTCTGGCTGGGGGACTCCACCACGAGGTCGCCCGCGATGATCTGCGCCTTGAGGTCCTCGACGGCCGTCTTGACCTCGTCGGTCACGATCGAGTCGAAGTCGTGGAACGGCGCGATGCCGATGCCCTCGTTCTCCAGGGTGCCGACGTAGGGCTCCGAGGTGAAGTTGCCCTCGGACGCCTCCTGCACGGTGTCGAACACGGCCTGGCCGATCTCCTTCATGACGGAGGTCATGACGATCGAGGAGTAGTCGGGCGAGGTCTCGAACCAGTCCGCGTCGACGCCGACGATGGAGACGTCGCCCGCCTCCTGCGCGGCGGCGGCGGCACCCAGGCCGACCGGGCCGGCGACCGGCATGATGACGTCCGCGCCCTGGTCGATGAAGCCCTTGGCGATGTTCTGGCCGTTGGTCTGGTTCTCGAAGTCACCGGTGAAGGAGCCCGTCTGGGCCTCCTTGTCCCAGCCGAGGACCTTGACCGCGGCGCCGTTGTCCTCGTTGAACTTGGCGACGCCGTCGGCGAAGCCGTCCATGAAGATCGACACCGACGGGAGCTGGATGCCGCCGAAGGTGGCGACGGTGCCCGTGGCGGAGGTGCCCGCGGCGACGTAGCCGGCGAGGTACGCGGCCTCCTGCGTGTTGAACAGGAGCGGCTTGGCGTTCTCCAGGCCCTCGGCGTTGAAGCCGGAGTCGACGAGCGCGAACTCGATGTCCGGGTTGGCCTCGGCCGCCGTGGTCAGCGCGTCGGCGAGCAGGAAGCCGACGCCGATGATCAGGTTGCAGTCCTGCGAGACGAGCGAGTCGACGTTCGGGGTGAAGTCGGTCTCCGCGGTCGACTCGACCTTGACGACCTCGACACCCAGCTCCTCGCCGGCGCGGTCCAGGCCCTCGCCGCCGGACTGGTTGAAGGACTTGTCCTCGAAACCGCCCGAGTCGGAGACCATGCAGGCCTTGAAGTCGGAGGCCCCGGTGTCGGAGCCGGCGGTGTCGTCCGACTCCTCCGGCGCGCTGCCGCAGGCGGCGAGGGCGAGCGCGACAGCCCCGGAGAGGGCGGCCACACGGATGATCTTCTTCACGCGACACTCCTGCTTCTCGTCGTCGACCGGTCCGGTGCCCCGTCCCTGCCGCGCGCTCCGTCGCGCGCGGCCGCCAGGTCGGGTCCGTCCGGTGTTCGCTCGCACACTAGCCACGCGCAGGTGTCGGCCGTGTTACGCAGGCGCCCTGGGGCCCCTTCGTTACTGACTTGGAACATTGGTCCGGCCCGCGGGCCGACCCGGCTCACCCGACCGGCCCACCCGACCGGCTCAGGACCGTCACCCGGTCGGCGGCAGGTGGACGGTCAGGCGGTGGCGCCCACCCGCAGCGCCGCCCGCGCCAGCAGCGCCGCACCCGCCGCGATCGCGGACTCGTCCACCACCAGGTCGCCCTGGTGGATGTCGTAGGTGCGGCCGCCGGGCCGGCGCGTGCCGAGCCGGGCCATCGCGCCGGGCACCTTGGTCAGGTACCAGGCGAAGTCCTCGCCGCCGAGGGACTGCTCGGTCAGCTGCACCGCGTCCTCTCCCAGCACGTCCCGGGCGGCGGCCTCGAGCACCGCGACCGCCCGCTCGTCGTTCTCCACCGGGGGGACGCCGCGCTGGTGCCGGACCTCGACCTCGACGCCGTAGGGGGCCGTCACCTCGTCGACGGCCGCGTGCAGCACCTGCGACGCCCGCTCCCACGCCCGCACGTCCAGGCAGCGCAGCGTGCCGCGCACCGAGCCGGACGCGGGGATGGCGTTGTGCGCCGAGCCGGCCTGCACCGCGCCCCACGTGAGGTTCACGCCGGACCGCGGGTCGAGGCGCCGGCCGAGCACGGCCGGCACCTGGGTGATCACCTGGCCGAGCGCGTAGACGAGGTCGGCGGTGAGGTGCGGCCGCGACGTGTGCCCGCCGGGGCCGGTGAGCACCACGGTGATCTCGTCGGAGGCGGACGTGATCGGGCCGATCCGCGAGCCGATCCGGCCGACGTCGACCTTCGGGTCGCAGTGCAGCGCGAAGATCCGGCCGATGCCGTCGAGCGCGCCCTCGGCCATCACGTCCAGCGCGCCGCCGGGCTGCACCTCCTCCGCGGGCTGGAAGATCAGCCGGACGCCGGTCGGGAGTTCCCCCGCCGCGTGCAGCTCGGCGAGCACCAGGCCCGCGCCGAGCAGCGCGGTGGTGTGCACGTCGTGGCCGCACGCGTGCGCGACGCCGTGCACGGTGGACGCGAACGGCAGCCCGGTCGTCTCCTGCACCGGGAGCGCGTCGATGTCGGCCCGCAGGGCGATCCGCCGGCGGCCCGTCTCGACCGTGCTCGGGCCGATGTCGCAGGTCAGGCCGGTGCCGGGCAGCAGCTTCGGCGTCAGCCCCGCCAGCCGCAGCCGGTCGGCCACGAGGCGCGTGGTGCGCTGCTCGGTGCGGCCGAGCTCCGGGTGCGCGTGGATGTCCCGTCGGATCTCCACCAGCTCCGGCTGCAGGGTCGCGACGAGCTGGGTCACGCGGGAGGCCTCGACGATCACCCGACCGACCCTAGTCGCCCGCCCACGTCACAGCAGGTCGTCGCGCCCGCGCCCGCGCCAGCCGTCGACCGCCTGCTTCACGGCCTGCGCGTGCGCGCGCGTGGTCACGAGCACCGCGTCCGCGGTGTCCACGACGACGGCGTCCGGCACGCCCAGGACCGTCACCGTGCGGCCGCCGCCCGGCAGCACGAGGGCCCGCGGCGCGTCGATCCGCTGCACCAGGGCCTCGTCGCCGAGCGTGCTGGCGCCGTCGACGTCGACCGGGGGCAGCAGCGCGCCGAGCGAGGCGAAGTCGCCGATGTCGTCCCAGGTGAAGTCGCCCGGCACCACGGCCACGCCGCCCGCGGCCGCGACCGGCTCGGCGATGGCGTGGTCGATCGCGATCTTGGTCAGCCCCGGCCACACCTCGGCCAGCACCTGGTCCCGGCGCTCCGGGTCGTCCCAGGCGGCGGCGATGGTGCGCAGGCCCGCGGCGAGCGGCGGCAGCTGCTCGGCGAGGTGGTCGAGGAGCACGCCGGCCTGCACCAGGAACATGCCCGCGTTCCACCGGTAGTCGCCCGTGGCGAGGTAGGCGGCCGCGGTCTCGGCGTCCGGCTTCTCCGTGAACCCGGCGACGTGGCGCGCGCTCGGGGCCCCGGCCACGCCGAGGTCGTCCGCGGCGCGCACGTACCCGAACGCCGTCGACGGCTCGGTCGCGGCGATGCCGATGGTCACGACATAGCCCTCGCGGGCCGCGGCGACGCCCTCCGTGACGGCGGCGTGGAAGTGCGGCAGGTCGTCGATGACGTGGTCCGCGGCGAACGAGCCGAGCACGACCTCGGGGCCGTGCCGCTCCGCGAGCACCGCGGCGGCGAGGCCGATCGCGGCCATGCTGTCGCGCGGCGAGGGCTCCGCGATCACCTGGTCCGGGCCCAGCTCCGGCAGCTGCCCGGCGACGGCCTCCGCGTGCCGGACGCCGGTGACCACGAGCACGCCGTCGCGGCCGGTCAGCGGCAGCAGCCGGTCGACGGTGGCCTGCAGCAGCGTGCGGCCGGTGCCGGTCAGGTCGTGCAGGAACTTGGGCGCTCCCTGGCGGGACAGCGGCCACAGCCGCGTGCCGGCACCGCCGGCGGGCACGACGGCGTGGAAGCCGGGAAGGGGCAGGGCCGCCGCGGAGGCTGCAGAATCGGACATGCCGGGCAGCGTACCGACGCCCGGGGCGCCTCCGCCCCGTCGCCGTCACCCGGTCGGGGAAAGTCGCCGGTTCCCGAGGCAGACCAGGGACGAGAGTCCCAGGTCGCGTGTGCGCTTGATCACATCAGCCCCGATCGGTTCGTCCCCGGCGGGTGGCACGGCGCACCATCACTACAGTGATCTGACCGGACACAGCAGTCCCGCCCGAACTCGCCAGGAGGCCTTCCGTGCCCACTGCGCCAGCCGAACCGCGCAACGACGCCGCCCCCACGGCCAAGCGGATCCCCGGCGGCACCCTCTACCGCGGCCGCGAAGGCATGTGGTCCTGGGTCGCCCACCGCATCACCGGTGTGCTCATCTTCTTCTTCCTGCTCGTGCACGTCCTCGACACCTCGCTCGTGCGGGTGTCGCCGGAGGCGTACGACGCCGTCATCGGCACCTACAAGAACCCGATCATGGGGCTCGGCGAGGCCGGGCTGGTCGCCGCCATCGTGTTCCACGCCTTCAACGGCATCCGGATCATGCTGGTCGACTTCTGGTCCAAGGGCGCGAAGTACCAGCGCGTGATGCTCTGGGTCGTCCTCGGCCTGTTCGTCGTCACGATGGCCGGCTTCCTCCCCCGCCACCTCATGCACGTCTTCGGAGGCGAGTGATGACCACGATCCCCGCCCCCCGCACCCGCGCAGCCGGCCCCGGCCGCCGCACCTCCCGCGGCAACTGGGAGCTGTACGGCTGGGTGTTCATGCGGGCGTCCGGCGTCGTCCTGCTCGTGCTGATCTTCGGGCACCTGTTCGTGAACCTGGTCGCCGGCGACGGCATCACCGCCATCGACTTCGGCTTCGTCGCCGGCAAGTGGGCGTCCCCGTTCTGGCAGATCTGGGACCTGCTGATGCTGTGGCTCGCGATGATCCACGGCACCAACGGCGTCCGCACGATCATCAACGACTACGCGGAGAAGGACGGCACCCGGCTGGTGCTGAAGCTCGCGCTCTACACGTCGTTCGTGGTCGTCGTCGTGCTCGGCACCCTGGTGATCTTCACGTTCGACCCGTGCCCCCCGAACAGCCCGGCGGACCTGCTGCCCTCGTTCTGCACCGCCTGACTCCCCCCGCACAGCTTTGGAGGCATCGACCCCGATGCAGACCCACCAGTTCGACGTCGTGATCGTGGGTGCCGGCGGCGCCGGCATGCGCGCGGCCCTCGAGTCGTCCGCGCGCACCCGCACGGCGGTCATCTCGAAGCTCTACCCGACGCGCTCCCACACGGGCGCGGCGCAGGGCGGCATGTGCGCGGCGCTCGGCAACGTCGAAGACGACAACCCCGAGTGGCACACGTTCGACACCGTCAAGGGCGGCGACTACCTGGTCGACCAGGACGCCGCGACGATCATGGCGAACGAGGCCATCGACGCGGTGCTCGACCTGGAGCGGATGGGCCTGCCGTTCAACCGCACCCCCGAGGGCCGCATCGACCAGCGCCGGTTCGGCGGGCACACCCGCAACCACGGCGAGGCCGCCGTGCGCCGCGCCTGCTACGCCGCGGACCGCACCGGGCACATGATCCTGCAGACGCTCTACCAGCAGTGCGTGAAGAACGAGGTCGCGTTCTTCAACGAGTTCTACGTGCTGGACCTGCTGCTCACCCACGACCTCACCGGGCGCGAGGTCCCGGAGGGCGAGGACGTCGCCGTCTCCGGCGTCGTGGCCTACGAGCTCGCCACCGGCGAGATCCACATCTTCCGCGCCAAGTCGGTCGTCCTCGCGACCGGCGGCGCCGGCAAGATCTACAAGACGACCTCCAACGCGCACACGCTGACCGGCGACGGGATGGCCCTGGCCTACCGCCGCGGCCTGCCGCTCGAGGACATGGAGTTCTTCCAGTTCCACCCGACCGGCCTCGCGGGCCTCGGCATCCTCCTCTCCGAGGCCGCGCGCGGCGAGGGCGGCATCCTCCGCAACGCCGACGGCGAGCGGTTCATGGAGCGGTACGCCCCCACCATCAAGGACCTCGCACCGCGCGACATCGTCGCCCGGTCGATGGCCAACGAGGTGCGCGAGGGCCGCGGCGCCGGGCCGAACAAGGACTACGTCCTGCTCGACCTGACCCACCTCGACCCCGCGCACATCGACGCGAAGCTCCCGGACATCACGGAGTTCGCGCGGACCTACCTCGGCATCGAGCCCTACACCGAGCCCGTGCCGGTCTACCCGACCGCGCACTACGCGATGGGCGGCGTGCCGACCAACGTCGAGGCCGAGGTGCTCCGCGACACGAACCACGTCGTCAAGGGCCTCTACGCCGCCGGCGAGGTCGCCTGCGTGTCCGTGCACGGCTCCAACCGGCTCGGCACCAACTCGCTGCTCGACATCAACGTGTTCGGCAAGCGGGCCGGCATCTCGGCCGCCGAGTACGCCGCGACGGCGTCCTGGGTCGACCTGCCCGAGGCCCCCGAGGCCGCCGTGGTCGAGCAGCTCGAGAACATGCGTGGCCGCCCCCAGGGCGAGCGCGTGTCCGACGTCCGCCGCGAGCTGCAGCAGACGATGGACACCAACGCGCAGGTGTTCCGGACCGCCGAGTCGCTGCGCCAGGCGTTCCAGGACATCCAGGTGCTGCAGGAGCGGTACTCCCGGGTCTCCGTCCAGGACAAGGGCCGCGCGTTCAACACCGACCTGATCGAGGCGCTCGAGCTCGGGTTCCTGCTCGACATCGCCGAGACCGTCGTCGTCGGGGCGCTCAACCGCCGCGAGTCGCGCGGCGGGCACTTCCGCGAGGACTACCCCCAGCGGGACGACGCCGGCTTCATGGAGCACACGATGGCCTACCGCCGCGTGCCCGGCGTCCCGGTCGACTCCCCCGCCGGCTCCGCGCCGAAGGGCGAGGAGATCCCGGCGCCCGGGCCCGGCCGCCCGGCCGTCGTCCTGGGCACCAAGCCCGTCGTGACCACCGTGTACCAGCCGATGGAGCGGAAGTACTGATGACTGCTGTCGCTGAGCGCTCGGCCACCGCCGAGCCGAAGGCCGGGGAGATCCCCTCGTTCGAGGTCACCCTGAAGATCCGCCGCTACACGCCGGAGACCCACGGCGACGAGGCGTACTGGGAGGAGCACACGGTCACCGCCCACGGCACCGACCGCCTGCTCGACGCCCTGCACAAGATCAAGTGGGAGATGGACGGCTCGCTCACGTTCCGCCGCTCCTGCGCGCACGGCGTCTGCGGCTCCGACGCGATGCGGATCAACGGCCGCAACCGGCTCGCGTGCAAGGCCCTGCTCAAGGACCTCAACCCGGACAAGCCGATCACCGTCGAGCCGATCAAGGGCCTGCCGGTCATCAAGGACCTCGTGGTCGACATGGAGCCGTTCTTCGCCTCCTACCGCGAGATCATGCCGTTCCTCATCACCACCGGCACCGAGCCGTCCCGCGAGCGGGTCCAGTCGCCCGAGCAGCGCGCCCGGTTCGACGACACCACCAAGTGCATCCTCTGCGCCGCGTGCACCTCGTCCTGCCCGGTGTTCTGGACCGACGGGCAGTACTTCGGCCCCGCGGCGATCGTCAACGCGCACCGGTTCATCTTCGACAGCCGCGACGAGGGCGGGGCCCAGCGGCTCGAGATCCTCAACGACAAGGAGGGCGTCTGGCGCTGCCGGACCACCTTCAACTGCACCGAGGCGTGCCCGCGTGGCATCGAGGTCACCAAGGCGATCCAGGAGGTCAAGCGCGCGATGATCACCCGCGCGTTCTGACCCTCCCGCCGCTCCTTCCGTCACCGAGTGGAGAGCCCTGCCCGACACGCTTCGGCGTGTCGGGCAGGGCTCTCCACTTGTGTGCGGGTCAGACAGGTGCGGCCAGCTGCCAGCCGGACCCGGGTCCGCCAGGAAGGACTCGGGTGCGGGCGGTGCGCAGGCGGGCCTGCCAGCGTGCGCGGGACGTCGGCGTGGCCAGGTCGACCGACGTCGCCCGGATCACCTCCAGGCCCAGTGCGTGCAGCCGCTCCTGCCGGTCGGCGTCCGCGCTGCGCCGGTCCGCTGCGGCGTGCACGGCGCCGTCGTACTCGCCCACCAGGCCGCTGCCCTCGTCCAGCAGGTCCACACGCGCGACGAACCGGCCGTCCCCGTCCAGCACCACCGCGTTGCACCGCGGCGTGGGCAGACCCGCGGCGAGCCAGAGCAGCCGCATGCGGGACTCCTGCGGCGACTCGACCCCGTCGGCGGACACGGCCAGCGCGCGGCGGGCTGCACGGACGCCCTTCCAACCGCGACGCTCCCGCAGCAGCTCGTCCAGCTCCGACGCGTCCAGCAGCCCGAGCGCCCGGAGCCGGTCCAGCCCGACGACCGCGTCCTCGACGTCAACGGTCCGGGCCAGGTCGAACGCCGTCCGCAACGGCGTCGTGACCGGGAGACCGGCCACCTGCGTGCGCTCGCCCGGGAGGACCGCGCTGCGCAGCAGGCGCTGCCCGTGCCGCGCGGTCACCCGCACCTCGGGCGGTGCGAGCAGCAGCACCGGGAGCAGCACGGGCCCGCGCCCGGAGGCCGGCGCCCCGTCGAAGGACGGCAGCTCCTCGGTGACCCGTCGGCCCGGGTGCTGCCGGCGTCGCTCGCGCGCCCGGTGCGCGAGCACGTGCTTCTCGTGCAGCCGGGCCGCCGCCCAGCCCCCGAGCGTCACCGCCGCCGGCGCCCCGGTCGCCGCCACCGCGATCCGGATGTCCGGGTCCTCGAGGTCCGCGCCCGCGACCGCGTGCACGCCACGGGCCGCCCGGACGTAGCCCGCCCGCACGTCCGCCCGCCGCCCGCGGGCGCGCACCTCGCAGGTGGCGACCACGGCGGCCAGGTCACGACCATCGGGAAGGCGGGGCGGCGCGGGAGCGGGATCCATCGCCCCACCGTGCCGACACCGCCGCCCCCCGGCCAGCGACGCCCACGCCCCTGGGGACCACACCCGCCGTGTCGCCCCGCCGACACGCCGGGCCCCGCCCCTCCCCGCGATCGTCCACCCGCCCCGGGCGCTCGCCGGGTGGAGAGTTCTGCCGGACACGCCGAAGCGTGTCCGGCAGAACTCTCCACTTCGCGGCCGGGTGGCGGGGGTCGCGCAGGGGCCTGGCTCAGGCGGTCGCCGGCTCCGGCTCCGCCGCGTCGTCGGCGGCCTCGTCCGGGGCCGGCGGGTCGGCGGTCCACGCTGCGGCGAGCAGGACGATGCGCGCGATCAGGTTGATCCAGATCAGCAGCGTCACGATGACCGCGAACGAGGCGAGGATCGCGTTCCGGTCGGCGGAGCCGGCGACGACGGACGTGCCGAGCACCCGGACGACGCCGAGGCCGACGCCGGCGACGAGCATGCCCTGCCGCAGGTCGTGCCAGGCCGGCCGCTGCCCCGCGAGCACGATGACGATCAGGCAGAACGTGGCCGCGTCCACCACGAACGCCACCAGGATGCCCGCGCCACGCAGGACGAGGCTGCCGACCGTCGAGCCGTCGAGCCCGAGCGCGTCGAGGGCCCAGTCCGCGGCGGTCGTGGTGGCGATGCTCAGCACCGCGGAGACCAGGATGGCGAGGCCGATGCCGGCGAACCCGCCGAGCTCGCGGAGCTTGCCGGTCACGATGTTGCCGCCGGCCCCGTCCGCGTCGAACATCGCCCGGACCGCCGTGCGCAGCGCCGCCATCGCGGAGATCGCGCTGACCAGCAGCACGACCAGCGCCACGACGCCGGCGATGCCGAGCCCCGTGCTGAGGACGAGGTCCGCCGGGTCGATCACCCCGTTGTCCTCGCTGCTCGTCTTGACCAGGCCGGGCAGGTTGGCGTCGATGGTCTCCAGGACGGTCTGCCGGAGCGCGTCGTTGTTGCCGAGGACCGCCATGAACACCGTGTAGCCGATGGTGAGGCCGGCGAACAGCGAGAAGATCGCCGCGTACGCGATGCCGCCGGTCAGCACGCCGCCGCCCGCCGCGCCGAACCGGGCGTTGGCCCGGGCCGCGCGGGTGTGCTGCCACCAGGCCAGCAGGTCCTTGAACCGGGCCGTCAGGCCGGCGAAGCCGCCCGGGTAGACCCGCGCCCCGACGTCGCGGCGGTTGCCGGCCGCCAGGTCCTCGGTGCTGGCGGCGCCGGCGTGCGCACGCCCGGCGCCCTGCGGTTCGGCCGGGACTCCCATGCCGACGACCCTAGGAGCCGCGGGCCCGGTCGGCATCCGCAGCCGTGGCGTCGGTGCCGGTCAGCGGCCGGTCAGCGGCCGGTGCGGCCGGTCGGGGGCCCGTCACCCACCGAGCGGGAACGCCCCGATCGCGCGCCACATGCCGTCGTCGCCGTGCTCGTAGACGTGGATCTCCGCCACGTCGAACCGCGCCTCGTACCCCGCCATGTCCGCGAACGCCTGGTCGAGGGCCTCGTCGGGGACCTCGTGCGCGATGGTGACGTGCGGGTGGTAGTGGAACCGCAGGTCCTGGCCGAGCACGCCGGACCGGATGTCGACCTCGAGCAGCTCGCACGACGCGATGCCCTCGACCACCTCGACGAACACGACCGGCGACACCGGCCGGAACGTCGCGGTCCCCCGCAGGTGCACGGTGAACGGCGCGTGCCGGGCGGCGACCGCGCGCAGGTGGTCGGCGACCTCGTCGAGCCCCGCGACGGGGACCACGGTGGGGCCGAGCAGCGTGATGTGCGGCCGGATCAGCGCGGCGGCGGGGTCGCCGACGCGGGCGCGCGCCGCCTCGAGCTCGGCGGCGTACGGCTCGGGGACGGTGACGGCGACGCCGACCCGGAGCTCCTCGCCGAACGGCCCGGTGGGGTTCATGCGGTCCGGCGGCGCGGCAGCAGCCCGAACCGGTCCGTGATCCGGTCCAGGGTGCCCCGCGCGATGGCCCGGGCGCGCTCGGCACCGTCCTCCAGCACCGCGTCGAGCGAGTCCGGCTCGGACAGGTAGCCGTTCACCCGCTCCTGGAAGGGCGTGAGGAAGTCGGTCACCACCTCGGCCAGGTCCACCTTGAGGTGCCCGTAGCCCTTGCCGTCGTAGTCGGCGACGATCGACTCGACCTCCCGGCCCGTGAGCGCCGAGAAGATGGTCAGCAGGTTCGCGACGCCGGGCTGGTTCTCCCGGTCGTACCGGACCTCGCCGACCGCGTCCGTGACGGCCGACTTGATCCGCTTGGTCACGGTCTTCGGCGGGTCCAGCAGCTCGATGATGCCGTTGGGGCTCGCCGCGGACTTGCTCATCTTCGCGGTCGGGTCCTGCAGGTCGTAGATCTTCGCGGTCGCCTTCACGATGTGCGCCTCGGGCACCACGGTCGTGTCGGCGCCGAACCGGCCGTTGAGCCGCTGCGCGAGGTCGCGGGTCAGCTCCAGGTGCTGGCGCTGGTCCTCCCCGACCGGCACCAGGGCCGTGTCGTACAGCAGGATGTCGGCGGCCATGAGGATCGGGTAGGTGAACAGCCCGACCGTGGTGCCCTCGGCGCCCTGCTTCGACGACTTGTCCTTGAACTGGGTCATCCGGCCGGCCTCGCCGAACCCCGTGACGCAGGACAGGAGCCACGACAGCTCGGCGTGCTCGGCGACGTGCGACTGCACGAACAGGATCGAGCGCTCCGGGTCCACGCCCGCCGCCAGGTACTGCGCGGCCGTGCGCCGGGTGCGCTCGCGCAGCGCGGCGGGGTCGGGCGCGACCGTGAGGGCGTGCAGGTCCACCACGCAGTACAGCGCGTCGTAGGCGTCCTGCAGCGCGACCCACTGGGTCAGCGCGCCGAGGTAGTTGCCGAGGTGGAGGGAGTCGGAGGTGGGCTGCATCCCGGAGAAGATGCGAGGGGAGCCGGTGACCATGGGTCCATTCTGACGGTTCGGGGCCGGGGGCCGTGCGGAGGGCGTGGAGGGGGTGCCGCTGGCGTCAGGTCGCCTCGTCGTCGAACGGGGCGGGCGCGTTCGGCTCGAGCGGCGTGACCGCGGGCGCCGCGCGGGACGACCGACCCGCGGCACCGGCGCCGGCGGCCACCGCGGACGCGCGCGCGCCGGCGGCGGAGGGCTCCGGGTCCAGCAGCGCGTCCCGGACGATGCGCCGCGGGTCGTACCGCCGGGGGTCGAGCGCCTCCCAGTCGATGTCGCGGGCCTCGTCGCCCAGCTCGTCGTCCACCCGGCGCTTCGCGTCGGCGATGTAGCGCCGCGCCTGCTTGGTGAGGCGGGCCAGCTGCTCGGCGTACCTCGGCAGCCGAGCGGGCCCGATCACGATCACGGCGACGAGCAGGATCACCAGGAACTCGCCGCCGTTGATGTCGAACACGAGCCCAGGCTACCCGCCGGGGCCCGCGGCTCCCAGCCTCGGTTCAGCCGGCCGCCGACTCGTCCAGCACGACCTGCACGTCGCGCTCCGAGCCGTCCGACCCGCGCACCCGCAGGGACACCGCCTCCCCCGGCGTGCGGGCGCGGATGGCGACCACCAGCTCGTCGGACGCGGTGACCGGCCGGCCGTCGATGGCGAGGATCACGTCGCCCGCCCGGATCCCGGCGCGGTCGGCGGGTCCGTCGGGCGTGACGGGCTGCTGCCCGTTCTGCGGCGTGGTCGACACCTGGACGCCCTCACCGGCGTAGCTGCCGTCGAGCAGGACGCCGATGACCGGGTACGTGGCCGAGCCCGTCTCGATGAGCTGCTCCGCCGTGCGGCGCGCCTGGTTGGACGGGATCGCGAACCCGAGCCCGATGCTGCCGCCGCTCGTGGCCGACGCACCCGGGGGCTGGGCGATCGCGGAGTTGATGCCGACGACCTCCCCGGCGGCGTTGACCAGCGGGCCGCCCGAGTTGCCGGGGTTGATCGCCGCGTCGGTCTGGATCGCGTTGATGAAGGCGGTGGAGTCGGTGCCGTCCCCGGCCGCGACGGGCCGGTTCAGCGCGCTGACGATGCCGGACGTGACGGTGCCGGCCAGCCCGAGGGGCGCGCCGATCGCCACGACCGGGTCACCCACCTGGACCTGGTCGGAGTCGCCCAGCACGAGGGGCGTCAGCCCCTCCGCGTCCACCTTGACGACGGCGAGGTCGTAGTCGGCGGTGCTGCCGACGACGGAGCCCGCGAGCTGCGACCCGTCCGCGAAGAGCACGACGACCGTGGCCCCGGCCTCGGTGCTGCCCGCCACGACGTGGTGGTTGGTGAGGATGTAACCGTCCTGGCGGAGCACCAGCCCGGAGCCGGTCGCCGACCCGGAGGCCGACGTGACCTCGAGCGAGACGACCGACGGCAGCACGGACCCGGCGATGCCGGCGACGCTGTCGGGCGCGCGGTCCCCCGCCCCCGTGCCGACCGCCGCCGGCAGCCCGGCGTCGGCGAGGCGCGCGTCGCCGGACTCGAGGCGCGCGCCGACGACGCCGCCGATCACGCCGGCGCCGAGCGCGGCGACGACCAGCGCGGCGACCACGCCGAGCGGGACGCGCCGGCGACGGGTGCGCCGGCGTCCCGGTGCGCCGGGCCCGCCCGGCACGAACATCCCCGGGTAGCCGCCGGGCGGCACGGCGCCCGCGGGCAGCGTCGCCGGCGCCGGCGCGGAGCCGGGGTCCGACGGCAGCGGGGCCGGGGGCGCGGCGATCGCCGCGGCGGCGTCGACGGGCGCGCCCGGGGACGCGAACGCCTGCGGGGCGGCGTACGGCGAGGGCGCGGCGTACGGCGACGGCGGCCCGGCACCCCACCCGACGGGCGGTGCCCACCCCGCGGGCGCGGCGGCCGGCGGCGCGAACGGGTCGGCGGCCCGGGGGCCGGGCGCGGCGAACGGGTTCGGCGCGGGGGCCGGCGTCCCCTCCTCGGGCGCGGTCACGGCAGGTGCACCGCGGCGGCGAACGTGTCCCAGCCGCGGTTCAGCCGGGCCGGCAGCCCGGCGTCGAAGTCGCCCCCGGGGAACTGCGCGACGACGGCCGCGGCGTCCGGGCCGGTGCGGTCCGAGACCACCTCGACCACGGTGTCCCCGGACTGCCAGGCGGCGTGCCACGGGGCGTTCGACAGCAGGTACACGGTGTGACCCTCGACCTCGATGGGCTCGGCGGCGGGCAACGCGGACAGGTCGAGCCGGCCCTGCTGCTCCGTCACGACCACCTCGCCGGACGGCCCGGCGAGGTCGACCTGGAGGGTGCTGCCCTCGTCCCGCAGCCGGACGGACGTCACCGACCAGCCCGCCGGCACCTGCGTGGGGCAGGTCCAGCCCTGGGCGCGCATCCAGTCCAGGTACTCCTGCGTCGACGCGCCGTCCGCCGGCTCGGGCGTGAGACCGGAGCCCGGACCTGACCCGGTGGCCAGCACCGGGACCGCGGTGGCGTTCGCGTCGCCGAGCAGCGCCAGCGCCTCGGTCGACTCGGGTTCCGGGGCGACCGCCGGGCGGTCGCCGAGCAGGAACAGCCCGACCGCGACGACGCCGAGGCCGGTGATCGAGCCCACGGCGGCACGCAGGCCCCGGCGACCGTGGCCGGGCGCGGCGGGCGCGGTCGCGGCGACCACGGGCCGGCCTCCGAGCACGCCCCGGCCGCCGAGCAGCCCGCGGCTGCCGAGCACCGAGCCGCCGCCCAGCACGGTGCCGCTGCCGAGCAGCCCCGCGATGCCGGACTGGGACGCGCTCGTGAACGCCGCGTGCGCGCCGGAGGGCGGGACGAAGGGGTCCATCGGGCGGCCGGTGCGCGGTCGGCGGTCAGCCGGCACGGACGGGCCGTCGGCGGGCCCGCAGCCGCCGAGCGCGAGGAGCCGGGCCGTCAGGTCGCCCGCGGGGCGGACGTCGTCCACGTCGCAGAGCACCCGACGGGCGGCACGGGCGGCCGCGAGGTCGGCGGCGCACCGCGCGCAGCCGGCGACGTGCGCGAGCGCACGCTCGGCCACGGCCGGTGCGAGCTGGCCGTCGACGAGCGCGCTGACGCGGTCCCCGAGGTGCGCGCTCACCGCGAACCCGCCGCGGCCGTCACCCCGTGCGCGGGCACGTCCGGCGTGTCGGTGGCCGCGCGCACGGCGGCAGGTGCCCGGTGCTCGAGCGCCACCCGGAGCCGCGCGCGGGCGCGGTGGATGCGCGAGCGCACGGTGCCGAGCTTGATGCCCAGGGTGACGGCGATCTCCTCGTAGGAGAGGCCCTCGATGTCGCACAGCACGACGGCGGCGCGGTACTCCGGGGGCAGCTCGTCGAGCGCGCGCTGCACGTCGACGTCGAGGTTCTCGTGCTCGAAGGCGCGCTCCGGGCCGTCACGGCCGTCGACCGCGGGGTAGCGGTCGCCGTCCTCGCCCATCGCGTCCATCCGGATGCGCTGGCGCCGGCGCGCCTGGTCGAGGAAGAGGTTGGTGGTGATGCGGTGCAGCCAGCCCTCGAAGGTGCCGGGCGTGTACGTCGACAGCGACCGGAACACGCGGACGAAGACCTCCTGCGTGAGGTCCTCGGCGTCGTGCCGGTTGCCGGTGAGGCGGTACGCCAGGCGGTAGACGCGCGCGGAGTGCTCCCGGACGATCGCCTCCCAGGTCGGGGGCTGCCAGTCCGGATCGGGCAACGGGGTCGCCATCCACGTCCTTCTTCGTCGGGGGCCGCGGGTGCGGCACGTGTCCCAGTGTCCCAGGGCCGGGCCGCCGGTGCGAACCGGTCTCCCAGTCCCCTCACAACGCGCACCCCGCGCGCACGGTTCCCGCGCGTGCGGGTGACGTCCGCGCGTCGGGCGGCAGCGGGGCGTCCGCCGCCCGGGTGACGACTAGGCTGGCGGCGCCCGCACCGCACCTCAGAGCCGCTCCCGAGCCGCGCTCGAACCCGCACCGTCCAGGAGGACACCATCGCCACCGACAAGGCAGCCAGCTGGGTCTACGCGGAGGGCTTCGCCCCCGAGGACGACACGCTGCTGCGCGCGCGGGACCGCGCCGGCCAGCTCGGCTGCGCGCCGGTGGCCGCGGGCACCGGTGCCGCGCTGACGGTGCTGGCGGCCGCCGCCCGGGCGCGGGCGGTCGTCGAGGTCGGCACGGGCGCCGGCGTCAGCGGGCTGCACCTGCTGCGCGGCATGCCCGCCGACGGCGTCCTCACCACCATCGACGTCGAGGTCGAGCACCAGCGGGCGGCCAAGCAGGCGTTCGCGGAGGAGGGCGTGCGGCCCGCCCGGACGCGCACCATCTCCGGTCGCGCGCTCGACGTGCTGCCCCGGCTGACCGACGGCGCCTACGACCTGGTGTTCGTCGACGCGGACATCGAGAGCTACCCCGCCTACGTGGAGCGTGCCGTGCGCCTGCTGCGGCCCGGCGGCGTGCTCGCCGTCGACGACGCGCTCTGGCACGACCGGGTGGCCGACCCCGCACGCCGCGACGAGGCGACGACCCTGGTCCGGGAGACCGGGCGCCTGGTCCGCGAGGACGACCGGCTGATGCCGGCGCTGCTGCCGGTCGGCGACGGGCTCCTGGTCGCAGTCCGGCGCTGAGGCGGCCGGACGCGGACGTCGTCCCGCAGGACGGGACGACGTCGTCGGTCAGCGCAGCGCGGCCAGGTAGCGCAGCAGCAGCCGGGCGCCGTAGCCGGTCGCGCCCTCGGTGACCTCGTGCCGGTCGGAGGTCGACCGCGCCGGCCCGGCGATGTCGAGGTGCGCCCACGCCCGTGAGCCCACGAACTCGCGCAGGAACAGCGCCGCGGTGATGGAGCCGCCGCCGTACTTCAGGTCCTGCGGGACGTGCCGCAGGTCGGCGAGGGTCGAGCGCACGGCGTCGGCGTAGTCCGCGACGAGCGGCATCGCCCACACCGGCTCCCCGGACTCGGCGGCGGCCGTCTCCAGCGCCGCGGTCAGGGCGGGGTCGGTGGCGTAGAGCGCGCCGTGCTGCTTGCCGAGCCCGAGGCTCGCGGCCCCGGTCAGGGTGGCGACGTCGAGCAGCACGTCGGGGTCGAGGGTCGCGTCCGCCCAGGCGAGCGCGTCGCCGAGCACGAGGCGGCCCTCGGCGTCGGTGTTCGCGATCTCCACGGTCCGGCCGCCCCACATCGTGAGGACGTCGCCCGGCCGGAACGAGGCGGCACCGAAGTGGTTCTCGGCCAGCGGCAGCACGGCGGTGACCCGGTGCGGGACCCGCGCGGCGGCCGCACCGAGGACGGTGGCGAGCGCGACGGCGGCGCCGGCCATGTCGGTCTTCATCGGGACCATCGCCTCGCGCGGCTTGATGGAGATGCCGCCCGTGTCGTAGGTGATGCCCTTGCCGACGACCACCACGTGCTTGGCCCGGCGCGCGCCGGGGGCAGCGGGTGCAGCGTCCGCGGGGTCGTAGGACACGGTGACGAGCCGGGGCGGCGACGCGGACCCGGAGCCGACGGCGAGGATCCCGCCGAAGCCCTGGTCTGCCAGCTCCCGCGGCCCCAGCACCTCGACCCGGAGGCCGGCGGCGCGGGCGAGGTCGGTGGCGCGCTCGGCGACCCACTCGGGGTCCTTGGTGCTCGACGGCGTGTTCGCGAGGTCCCGCACCAGCCAGGTCGCGGTCGCGCCGCGCACCGCCTCGTCCAACGCGGCCTGCGCGGCGGCGCCGTCCCGGCCGACGACCACGAGCTCGGTCGCCGGTGCCTCCGTGGCGCTCGCCGGCGCGCCGATCCGCTGCACGCGGTAGGCGGCCAGCAGGTAGCCCTCGGCGAACGCGCGGACCGCGGCAGGGCCGCCGGCCCCGGGCTCGGTGGCGACGGTCGTGAGCACCCGGCCGAGCCCGCGGGTGGCCCGCGCCAGGGCGGCGCCGGCGCGCCGGAGCTCGTCCGGGGTGCCGTCGCCGACCCCGACCAGCACCAGGCGGCGCGGCAGCCCGGCCCACGGCAGCGCGGCGCCCGCGCTCCCGACCGGGCGCGGCAGCAGCAGCGTCCACGCCTCGCCGGCCGCGCCGGTCAGCCCGGCGCGCTCGGCCAGCTCGGCCAGGTCGATCCCGTACCGGGCGGCCGCGTCCGCGGTGCCGCGGCGGGGCTGCAGGTCGGTGTCGTCGGGCTCGTCCGGCGCCGACGGCGCGACCGGGACGGCCACGGCGTCGACGTCGGGCGCGAGCAGCAGGTCGGACGACGCCAGCGAGCCGGCCACGAGGCCGACCGCCGGGACCGGACGACCGATCCGCACCGGTGAGGTGGAGGTCAGGGGACGAGCCACGTCAGCGCGAGCCCGGCGTCGTCAGGAGACGACGGAGGTCAGGGCCTCGCCCAGCTCCTGCGCCTCGGTCGCGTTGAGCTCGACGACGAGTCGGCCACCGCCCTCGAGCGGGACACGCATGACGATGCCGCGGCCCTCCTTGGTCACCTCGAGCGGACCGTCACCAGTCCTCGGCTTCATCGCGGCCATGCGGGGCTCTCCTTCGTCGCTGGGTCACCAGGGCCCGACGGCCCGGTCCCACGGGGGTGCAGGACGGGCTCGACCGGGCGTCCGGCTCGGCGGATGTCCGCTGGCCAGTCTAGTTCACCGAGGCGACAGGGCGGGCCCGGTCCCGCGCGGCGACCTCGGGAAGCCCCTCGTCAGACCGCTGCGCCCCGGCTCCGCCGCGTCACGGCGGCCACCCGGACGGCGGCACGAGCCGCCAGATCCGCCACACCCAGACCACCTGCAGCACCAGCATCAGCACCACGACCGCCCCGGTCCACGCCCACCGCGCCCACCTCGGCCGCGGCACCACGCCGGCGGTCGCCGCGGCGAGCGGGAACGCCAGCAGCAGGAACCGCGCGAGGCTGCTGCCCGGCTCGACCGCGGCCGCCAGGTAGAGCAGGTACGCGGCCGACCAGGCGTGCAGCTCCCGGCCGAGCCGCCAGGCCGACGGCGTCACCAGGCACGCCACGACGAACGCCACCGCGGCCAGCACCACCCAGGGCGCGGCGTCGCCGAACCAGAACCCCGGCACGTACGCCCAGCCCGCGAACGGCGCGGTGGTGCGCGACCCGCGCCAGGACTCCTGCGTCTGCAGGTAGGCGTCGGGCACGCCGGTCACCCACCCGCACAGCACGATCCACGCGAATCCCGACACGACGGCGGCGACCGCGAGCGCCGCGATGCCCGCGAGGTCGCGACCCGGCGGGCGCTCCCCCGCCGACCGCCACTCCCGCAGGCGCACCAGCGCGTGCACCACCACGACGACGGCCATCGGCAGCGCGACCGCCCGGGTGAAGCCGAGCGCGAGCACCGCCGCGCACGCCCAGCCGTACCGCCGGGTCACCACGGCCAGCAGCGACGCGGCGACGAGCAGCAGCGCGAGGGCCTCGGTGTAGCCGACCTGCAGCACGACCGACGTCGGGAAGACGCTGACCAGCAGGACGGTGGCCAGCGGCAGCCCCGGCCGCGCGGCGACGGCGCGGGGCGCACCCCGGACCACGGTCCGGTGGATCAGCAGCACGGCCCCGGCGCCGGCGATCAGCGACACCGTCGGCGCCACGACCGCCCACGACCCGCCGGTCACCGCCATGACGGCGCGCACCAGGTACGGGTAGAGCGGGAAGAACGCCCACTCGTTCTGCTGCACCAGCCCGTCGGCACCGACGGGCAGAGTCGCCGGGTAGCCGCCCTCGGCGATGCGGCGGTACCAGGTCGCGTCCCACATCAGGCCCGTGTAGTCGGCGTAGCCGGGGGCGGCGCCGGTCCAGCCGTTCGCCGCCTGCCGGCCGGCGACGACGACGAGGACGACGGCCGAGAACCCGCGGGCCGCGGCGTAGACGGCGAGCGTCTGCAGCCACCAGGGCCAGGTGCGCGGGTCGGCCGACGGCCGCACGACGTGCGCGTCGGTCACGCGAGCCCTCGCACCGCGCGGGCGGGCGGCGCGTCGCCCCGGAGCGCCGCGACCATGTCGACGACCCGGCGGGTCGCCCGGACGTCGTGCGCGCGGAACACCCGGGCGCCGAGCCAGGCCGCCACCGACGTCGCGGCGAGCGTGCCCTCGAGCCGGTCCTCGGGCGGCAGGTCGAGCGTCTCCCCCACGAAGTCCTTGCGCGACAGCGCGACCAGCACCGGGTACCCGAGCGCGGTCAGCGCCGCGGTCCGCCGGACCAGGTGCAGCGAGTGCCAGGTGCTCTTGCCGAAGTCGTGCGTCGGGTCGACCAGGACGCTCGACGGGTGCACGCCGAGGCGGACGGCCCGCGCCGCGGACGCCCGCAGCGTCGCGAGCACGTCGAGCAGCACGCCGTCCCGCGGGTCGGCCCCGGCGTCGGCGTCGTCGGGCAGCGGGTAGGACACCCGCAGCGGGTCCGTGCGCGGCGGCAGCCCGCCGGTGTGCGAGCAGACGACGCCCAGCCCGCGCTCCGCGGCGACCTCGACCAGGCCGGGGTCGTGCCCGGCCCACGTGTCGTTCAGCAGGTCGGCCCCGGCGTCGGCCGCCGCACGGGCGACCTCGGCCCGCCACGTGTCGACGCTGACCAGGAGGTCCGGGTGCCGGCGCCGCACGCGCTCGACGAGCGGGACGACGCGGGCGATCTCCTCCGCCACGTCCACGGCCGGGCCGCGGCCGGCGCGCACGCCACCGAGGTCGACCAGGTCCGCGCCCTCCTCCTCGGCCCGCGCCACCGCCGCGTCCGCCCCGGCGTCGTCGTACCGCGCGGCGGCGTAGAACGAGTCGGGGGTGCGGTTGACGACCGCCATCACGACGGGGTGGCCGGCACCGAACCAGCGGTCGCGCAGCAGCAGCGGCGCGCCACCCGCGGGGACGTCAGCGCTCACCCGGGCGGTCCTCGGCCTGGTCCTCCACCTCGGCCTCGGAGTCCTCCTGGGCACGCTCCGCCGCCTCGGCCGCGGCGCGCTCGGCGGCCCGCAGCTCCGCACCCCGGTCGAGGACGATGCGGACGGCGTCGTCGGGGTCGTCCACCAGCTGGAGGAGCGCCAGGTCGGCCTCGCGGATCATGCCGCGGTCCAGCACCGGGCCGCGCAGCCAGTCGAGCATCCCCTGCCAGTAGTCCGAGCCGACCAGCACGATGGGGAACTCGGTGACCTTGTGCGTCTGCACCAGGGTGAGCGCCTCGAACAGCTCGTCGAAGGTCCCGAACCCGCCGGGCAGGACGATGAACCCCTCGGCGTACTTCACGAACATCGTCTTCCGGGCGAAGAAGTACCGGAAGTTGACGCCGAGGTCGACCCACGGGTTCATGCCCTGCTCGAACGGCAGCTCGATCCCGAGGCCGACCGACAGCCCGCCGGCCTCCGACGCGCCCTTGTTGGCGGCCGACATGATGCCGGGACCGCCCCCGGTGATCACCGCGTAGCCCGCCTCGGCGAGCCGGCGGCCGACCGCCTCCCCGAGCGCGAAGTCGGGGTGCTCCGGCAGGGTGCGCGCGGAGCCGAACACCGAGACGGCGGGGCCGAGCTCCGCGAGCGCGCCGAAGCCCTCGACGAACTCGCTCTGGATGCGCATCACGCGCCACGGGTCGCCGTGCAGCCAGTCCGCGCCGTCGCCGCCCGAGAGCAGGCGCTGGTCCGACGTGGTCGCCGGGATCTGCCCCCGGCGCAGCAGCACGGGCCCCTTGCGGTAGCCGGATCCGGGTGCGGGCACGCCGTCGTCGCTCATGGGAGGGACTCTACGGTCCGGCGCCGCACGTGGTCAGGCGGTCAGCCAGGCGTGCAGCGCGTCGTGGCAGACCTGCAGCTGCGCCACCGGCAGCCGCTCGTCGTCCTTGTGCGCGAGCAGCGGGTCGCCCGGGCCGAAGTTCACGGCCGGGATGCCGAGCGCGGAGAACCGGGCGACGTCCGTCCAGCCGTACTTGGGCGCGGGCACGCCGCCGGTGACCCCGAGCACCGCGTCCGCGAACTGCGCCGCGGCGGGGTCGTCCAGGCCGGGCCGCGCGCCGGCCGCGGCATCCGTCACGACCACGTCGAACCCGCCGAACAGCTCCGTGACGTGCGCGGCGGCCTCCTCGACGCTGCGCGACGGGGCGAACCGGTAGTTCACGGTGACGACGCACCGGTCCGGCACGACGTTGGTCGCGATGCCGCCGCTGATCAGCACCGCGTTCAGGCCCTCGCGGTAGACCAGCCCCTCGACCTCGACGGACGCGGGCTCGTACGCGGCCAGCCGGGCCAGGACCGGCGCGGCGCCGTGGATCGCGTTGACGCCGGTCCAGGCGCGGGCCGAGTGCGCCGCGACGCCCGCGACCCGGACCTCCGCGCGCAGCGTGCCGTTGCAGCCGCCCTCCAGCCCCGCGTCGGTCGGCTCGCACAGCACCGCGAAGTCGGCCGCCAGCCAGTCCGGGTGCTCCCGCGCGATCCGGCCCAGCCCGTTGAGCGCGGCGTCGACCTCCTCGTGGTCGTAGAACACCCAGGTGACGTCGCGGGTCGGCTCGGTCAGGGCGGCCGCGAGCGCCAGCTGGACGGCGACGCCACCCTTCATGTCGACGGTGCCGCGGCCCCAGAGCACCGCGTCGTCGCCCGCGCCCTCCAGCCGGGTGGGCAGGTTGGCGGGGTCCTCGGTCACGGGCACGGTGTCGATGTGGCCGGCGATGACGACGCGCGACGGCCGGCCGAGGTGCGTGCGGGCCACGACCGCGTCGCCGTCGCGCAGCACCTCCAGGTGCGGGTACGCGCGCAGCGCCGCCTCCACCGCGTCCGCCAGCGCACGCTCGTCGCCGCTCACGGAGGCGATGTCGCACAGGCGCGCGGTGAGCGTGGTGAGGTCGGCGGTCAGGTCCAGGGGGGTGGTCGTCGTCACGCTCGCGACCCTACTAGCGCCCCCTAGGCTGGACGCCATGAGCGAGCGCACCGCCTGGGCCTGGGGCCTGGCCACCGTCACCTCGTCCGGGCCGGACCACGGGACCGTCCTGGACACCTGGTACCCGGAGCCCGTCCTCGGTGACGTGCCGGCCGGCGCGGCGTGCCCGGAGACGCTCGCGCTGCTGGTGGCCGAGGACCCCGCGCGCGGGGTGCGCACCGAGACCGTGCTGACGGTCGTGGACCTCGAGGCCGAGCCCGTCGACACCGCCGACGCCTACCTGCGCCTGCACCTGCTGTCGCATCGGCTGGCCGCGCCCAACACGATCAACCTGGACGGCGTGTTCGGCGTGCTGCCGAACGTCGTGTGGACCGACCACGGCCCGTGCGCCGTCGACGGCTTCGAGCTCACCCGCGCTCGGCTCCGCGCCGCGACCGGCCGCCCCGTCACCGTCTACGGCGTCGACAAGTTCCCGCGGATGGTCGACTACGTCCTGCCCGACGGCGTGCGGATCGCCGACGCCGACCGCGTCCGGCTCGGCGCGCACCTCGCGGCCGGCACCACCGTGATGCACGAGGGCTTCGTGAACTTCAACGCCGGCACGCTCGGGGTGTCGATGGTCGAGGGCCGGATCTCCCAGGGCGTCGTGGTCGGCGAGGGCAGCGACATCGGCGGCGGCGCCTCGATCATGGGCACCCTGTCCGGCGGCGGCCGCGAGCGCGTCTCCATCGGCGAGCGGTCCCTGCTCGGCGCCAACGCCGGCCTCGGCGTCTCGCTGGGCGACGACTGCATCGTGGAGTCCGGCCTCTACGTGACCGCCGGTACCAAGGTGGTCCTCGTCGGGGAGACCGGCGCCGACGGCGGCCCGCGGGTGGTCAAGGCCCGGGAGCTGTCCGGCTCCGACGGCATCCTGTTCCGCCGCAACTCCGTCTCCGGCGCCGTCGAGGCCGTCGCCCGCACCGGCACCGGCATCACGCTCAACGCCGCCCTGCACGCGAACTGAGCCGGTGCCCTCCCGGCCGCGCCGCCGCTCGGCGTCCCGCGTCGGCTGCGCGGCGCTGACCGCCGTCGTCCTGCTGGCCGGGGCGGTCGGCGCGGTGGTGTGGACCCTCGGCGGCACCGACGCGGCGTCGGCGTCCCGCCGGTGCACCGCGTCCGTCGACGGCACGGCGTGGGCGCTGTCCGCCGACCAGGCCGACAACGCCGCGCTGATCGCCGTCACCGCCGCGCACCGCGGGCTGCCCGCACGCGCCGCGACCATCGGGCTCGCGACGGCGCTGCAGGAGTCGCGGCTGATCAACATCGACTACGGCGACCGCGACTCGATCGGCCTGTTCCAGCAGCGGCCGTCGCAGGGCTGGGGCACCGTCGAGCAGATCATGGACCCCGTCTACTCCACGGGGAAGTTCTACGACGGCCTCGTGCAGGTGCCCGGGTACACCGAGCTGCCGGTCACCGAGGCCGCGCAGGCCGTCCAGCGCTCGGGCTTCCCCGACGCCTACGCCCAGCACGAGACCCGCTCGCGCGCGTTCGCCTCGGCGCTCACCGGCTGGTCCCCCGCCACGCTGCACTGCGACCTCGACCCCGCCGGGGCGACCGGTGACCCCGCCCTCGTCGCGGCTCGCGTCCAGCGCGACTTCGCCGGCAGCGTCTCGACCACGGTCGACGCGTCCGCCCCGGCCGGCGACGACGCCGGCACCGTGGTGCTGCTGGACCCCGCGGCGCTCACCGCAGCGACCGGCGGCGACCCCGTCCGCTCGGGGTGGGCCGTCGCGCAGTGGGCGGTCGCCGTCGCCGAGGCGCTGGAGGTGCAGGAGGTGGCCGTCGCCGAGAGCCGCTGGGTGCGCGGCGGCGACGGCTGGACCGCCGACGCCCCGACCCCGCTCCCCCCGGGCACCGTCGCCCTCACCCTCGCCCCCTGACCCACCCAGCCCCACCGCCCCCGCCCCGCCCCGCCCTCTGCCCTCCGCCCCGCCCCCGCCCTCGCCCCCGCCCTCGTCGCCCGATCGCCGAAGTAGTGCGGTCTCGCCGAGGTAGTGCGAGATCGCACTACCTCGGCGGGATCGCACTACCTCGCGGAACGGGGAGGTGAGGCGGGCGACGGGGGCCGGGGGCGGGGGCGCGTCAGCCGGGGGCGGGGGCGCGTCAGCCGGGGGCGGGGGCGGGTCAGCCGGGGGGCGGGGGCGGGTCAGCGGAGGGCGGCGAACGCGGTGATCTCGGCGCGGAGGGTCTCCGCCAGCGCTGCGAGGCCCTCCGTGCCGGAGTCCGCCCCGCCGGCCGCCGCGACCGCCACGGCCTCGACCTGGCCGGACATGCCCGCGACGATCTCGTCGATCCGCCCGATGGCCCGGACCGCCTGGTCCGCCGCGGCCTGCGCGGCGACGACCTGCCGGGCGATGTCGTCGGACCGTCCGGCGGAGTCGTCGGCGAGCGTGCGCACCTCCTCGGCGACCACGGAGAAGCCGCGGCCCGCGTCCCCGGCGCGCGCCGCCTCGATCGTCGCGTTGAGCGCAAGCAGCCGGGTGCGGCTCGCGATGGCCTTGACCAGACCGGCGGCCTCGTCGATCTGCCCGGACGAGTCCGCGAGCTCCCGCACGGTCCCCCGCGAGTCGCGCGCCGCCGCCGCGGCCTCCGCCGCCGCGGTCGCGAGGGCCGCGGCCGCACCGGCCAGGCCCTGCGCCGAGTCCGCCACCCGGGCGGCGACGGCGACCATCCGCTCGGCGAGGTCGGCCCGCTCGGCCCGGTCCCGCGCCGTGCGGGCGGCGGCGGTCTCGAGGTCGCCGCGGGCCGCGTCGATGCGCACGGCACCGTCCCGGAACGCGCCGGGCATCCCCCGGCGCAGGAACCGCCGGTGGAACCGCCCCTCGCCGGCGGCGACCAGCGACGCCTGCGACTCGCGCACGTAGCCGTCGACCAGATCGGCCACGCGGTTGAGGGCCGTGCGCGCCCGCTGCACCGCCGGGTCGCCGTCGAGCGCGGGCAGCCGGTCCTCGAGATCGCCCGAGGCGAGCCGGTCGCAGAACGCGGCGATGCGGTCGAGCGCGTCGCGCGTGGCGTCGTCCGCGTGCGGGTCGGCGCCGGACGTCCCGGACCGGCGCCGCAGCAGCGCGCTCACCGCGCACCCCCACGGGCACCATCGGCACCGTCGGCACCGTCGGCACCGTCGGCACCGTCGGCGTCGTCGCGGCCGGCGAGCGACCACACCCACGCGTCGTAGGTGGCGCCGGCGTCGGCGAGCGCCGCCTCCAGGGCACGCGTCCCCGCGGCGACCGCGTCCTGCGTGCCGGTCTGCGCGTCCTCGGCGGCGCGCACGCGCGCGTAGAGGTCGGCCACGGTCCGGCGCGTGCCCGGCGGCACCCAGCGGCGGCTGGAGTGGTACCCGACCACCGCCCCGTCCCGTCCGCGCGTCGCGGTGACGTGCGCGAGCACCCAGTAGTGCCCGCCGTCCGCCGCGAGGTTGACCACGTACGCGAACAGCTCCCGGCCGGTGGGGATGACGTCCCACATCAGCCGGAAGACGCTGCGCGGCATGTCCGGGTGCCGGATCAGGTTGTGCGGCTGCCCGAGGATCTGGTCCTCGGCGTAGCCGCTGACGCGCACGAACACGTCGTTCGCGTAGGTGACGACCCCGCGGGGGTCGGTCTTGGAGACGATGATCTCCTCGGGCCCGAAGGCTCGTTCGACGCCGGTCGGCCCCGCCGCGCGTCGCCCACGCACGGGTCCGGGCCGCCGGCTGCTGCCGCGCGTCCGCGCGGCCTCAGTGGGCGACATGCCTGCCTGATCGGCCCGGACTGCGGTGTTCTGACCGGTTCGTCCGGGCCGATCGAGTGCACGCGCTCGCCCGTCGCGTCAGCGCTCGGTGACCGCCACGTAGTCGCGCTCCGCGGAGCCCGAGTACACCTGGCGCGGGCGCCCGATCTTGGTCTGCGGGTCGCGCATCATCTCCCGCCACTGCGCGATCCAGCCGGGCATCCGGCCGAGCGCGAACAGCGGCGTGAACATGCGCTCGTCGAAGCCCATCGCCTTGTAGATCAGGCCCGTGTAGAAGTCGACGTTCGGGTACAGCTTGCGGGAGATGAAGTACTCGTCCGACAGCGCGATCTCCTCGAGGCTGCGCGCGATGTCCAGCAGCTCGTTGTTGCCGCCGAGCGCCGCGAGGACCGCGTCGGCGCTCTCCTTCACGATGGCGGCCCGCGGGTCGTAGTTCTTGTAGACCCGGTGCCCGAAGCCCATCAGGCGGACGCCCTGCTCCTTGTTCTTCACGCGGGTCATGAAGTCGGAGGCGTCGCCGCCGTTGGCCTGGATCTCGGCCAGCATCTTGAGCACGGCCTCGTTGGCGCCGCCGTGCAGCGGCCCGGACAGCGCGTTGATGCCGGCCGCCACCGACGCGTAGAGGTTGGCGTGGCTGGAGCCGACGATGCGCACGGTCGACGTCGAGCAGTTCTGCTCGTGGTCGGCGTGCAGGATCAGCAGCTTGTCCAGCGCCTGCACCACCGTCGGGTCGACGTCGTACTGCTGGTACGGCACCGCGAACGTCATCCGCAGGAAGTCCTCGATGTACCCGCGCGAGTAGTCCGGGTACAGCAGCGGCTCGCCGCGCGACGTGCGGTGCAGGTACGACGTGATCGTGCGCGTCTTGGCCAGCAGCAGCACCGTGGCGAGCTCGACGGTCTCGGGGTCGAACGGGTCGAGCGACTCCGGGTAGAACGTCGCGAGCGCGTTGATGGCCGAGGACATCACGGCCATCGGGTGCGCGCCGGACGGGAACGTCCCCATGAACGTGCGGAAGTTCTCGTGCACGAAGGTGTGCCGGTTGATCCGCTCGACGAACGCGTCGAGCTGGTCCGCGGTCGGCAGCTCGCCGTTGACCAGCAGGTAGGCGACCTCGAGGAACGAGGACTTCTCCGCCAGCTGGTCGATCGAGTAGCCGCGGTAGCGCAGGATGCCCGCGTCGCCGTCGATGTAGGTGATCTGCGACTCGCAGGACGCGGTGTTCATGAAGCCGGGGTCCACGGTGACCAGCCCGGTGTCGCGCAGCAGCGAGGAGACGACGACGCCGTCGTTGCCCTCGGTGGCGCGGACCACGGGGAGGTCGTGCGGGTTGCCGTTGACGACCAGCTGGACGGGCTCGGTGGCGACGTCGGACATGGCGCTCCTCCTCGGGCGGTGTGCGGGTGCGGACCTCGGTCCGGTCCCGCGAGGTCGTGCGTGCTCTCGGCTGCTCTCGGCCCGCTGCGGTGCGGGCGCGCCACGGGGGTGGCGGCGGCCTGCCCTGACGCTACTTCCCGTGCCGGGGGTGGACCATCCCGGACGGCGCCCAGCGGGCTGTGACTCGGGTCACAGGGCGGACAGGCGGGCGACCGCGGCGGCGATCCGCTCGTCGGTCGCGGTGAGGGCGACGCGGACGTGCCGCGGTGCCCCGTAGAACGACCCGGGCGCCACCAGCACGCCCCGGTCCGCGAGCCGGCCCACGGTGGTCCAGCAGTCGTCGTCGCCGGCCGCCGGGCGCGCCCAGAGGTAGAGGCCTGCGGCGGAGCGGTCGACCACGAGACCGGCGCCCTCGAGCGCACCGCGCAGCGCCGTCCGGCGGGTCCGGTACCGCTCCCGCTGCTCGGCCACGTGCGTGTCGTCGCCGAGCGCCGCGGTCATCGCCGCCTGCACCGGCATCGGCACGATCATCCCGGCGTGCTTGCGGGTCGCCAGCAGGCCCGCCACCACGACCGGGTCGCCGGCGGCGAACGCGGCGCGGTACCCGGCGAGGTTGGACTGCTTGGACAGCGAGTAGAGCGCGAGCAGGCCGGTGACGTCGCCGCCGGTGACGCGCGGGTCGAGCACGCTGGGCACGCCCGCGGTCGCCCACGGCTCGTCCCACGCGAGCTCCGCGTAGCACTCGTCGGACGCGACCAGGACCGGCCGGCCGGTACGGGCCGCCGCGGCGCGCGCTGCCTCGACCACGGCCCGCAGGTCGTCGACGCCCAGCACGCGACCGTCCGGGTTGCCCGGGGAGTTCAGCCAGACCAGCCGCACGCGGTCGCCGTCGGGCCCGGCCAGCAGGGCGACGGGGTCGTCGGTCGCGACCGGCTCGGCACCGGCCAGCCGGGCGCCGACGTCGTAGGTCGGGTACGCCGCGGCGGGGTGCGCGACCAGGTCGCCCGCGCCCAGGCCGAGCAGGGCGGGCAGCAGCGCGACCAGCTCCTTGGAGCCGACGGTCGGCAGCACGCCCGCGGGGTCCAGGCCGGGCACGCCGCGGCGGCGGGCGAACCAGGCGGCGACGGCCTCGCGCAGCGCCGGCGTCCCCCAGGTCTGCGGGTAGCCCGGCGCGTCGGCGGCGTCGGCGAGGGCGCGGCGCACCAGCTCCGGCGTCGGGTCCACCGGGGTGCCGACGGACAGGTCGACGATGCCGCCGGGGTGCGCCCGGGCGCGGTCGCCGTACGGGGTGAGCGTGTCCCAGGGGAAGTCCGGCAGCGCGCCGGTCAGCAGACCCACGCGTCAGTCGCCGTGCACCTGGAGGGGCAGCGTCGCGATGATCGGGTGGTCCTTGGGGATCTCGCCCATCTTGGCCGCGCCGCCCGGGGAGCCGAGGTCGTCGAAGAACTCGACGTTCGCCTTGTAGTACTCGCTCCACTGCTCGGGGACGTCGTCCTCGTAGTAGATGGCCTCGACCGGGCAGACCGGCTCGCAGGCGCCGCAGTCCACGCACTCGTCGGGGTGGATGTACAGCGACCGCTTGCCTTCGTAGATGCAGTCGACCGGGCACTCCTCGATGCACGCCTTGTCCTTGACGTCCACGCAGGGCTGGGCGATCACATAGGTCACGGTGCGTCCTCCACACGCCGCGACCTCGTCGGTCGGGCGCGGTCCGGGTTCGTTCGGTCGGCTGCTCCTAGTATCGCTCACCTGCGGACCGACGGCGCAGCCAGGAGACGGAGACCGGTGTGACCTTTCCCCCGAGCCCGAGCGCGAGCCCGGGCGGCACGGACGCGCAGCCATGGCGCGCGTGGCGCGTCGGCCAGCGGGTCGTGGTGCGGCGCCGCCTGCCCGCGGGCGAGCCGCAGCCCTACACCGACGTGCTGGGCGACCTGGTCGCGGTCGACGACGCCGGGGTGACCGTGCGCACCCGCGGCGCCGGTGACGTGCGGGTGCCCGGCGCCGAGATCGCGCTCGGCAAGGTGGTCCCGCCCGCTCCCCCGCGCCGCGAACGGCGCCGAGGCGCCTGAGGCGTCAGCCCGCCGGCGGCGCCGCGGCCGGGTCCGGCCCGCAGACCACGCGGTTCTGCGCCCGGTAGGTCCAGCTGAACGGCTCGGTGGCGACGACCTCGCCGTTGAGCCGGATCGTCCGGGTGACGGTGATCCGGAAGCCGGGGTTGCCCGCCGACTGCGGCGAGCAGGTCGCGGACTGCGAGTAGACGGTGGTCGGCTGGACGACGTTGGTCTTCGGCCCGGACTCGGAGGTGACCTCCCAGTACGGGGTGCCCCACAGCCGCACCCAGGTCTTGCCGTCGGCCACCCACGCCTGCACGAGCGCGCCGTAGGGCGTCGTGTTCTTCCACCGCATGTCGAGCGTGCCGGTGAACAGGGTCGCCTCGCGGCCGGCCGGGTACCGGGTGAACCACTCGGAGTGCGGCTTGTGCTCGACGTCCTCCATGCCGGCCTCGTAGGCGGCGTTGAAGGTCGTGGTCGACAGCTGCGACAGCCCGCCGCCCCAGGCGTCGGTGTGCTCGCCGTTGACGATGGCGCCCGCGGTGGTGAACCCGTGCGCGGCGTCGATCGGGCCGATCGCGTCGGTCAGGCTGAAGGTCTCCCCCGGTCGGACCAGGGTGCCGTTGATCGCGTTGGCCCCCGCGGCGATGTTCTGCGTGCGGCGCGTCTCGCTGGTCAGCGGGGTGGAGAACTCGGCGACGACCTGCGTGACGCCGAGCGCCTCCAGCGCCGCCGTCGTCTGGGCGGGGTCGGACTGGACCAGCTCCACCGTCGCCACGCGCTCGTCGTCCTGCGTGGCCGCGGAGACGGCGGCGGCCAGCGTCGCCGGGTCCAGCGTCGTGCCCGGCGTCCCCGGCACGATCACCGGGGCGTCGTTCTGGAACTCGAACCGGGCGTCGGAGGACACGGTGAGCAGGTTCGTCGAGCGCGCGAGCACCTGCTCCACCAGCGCCGCGCCGTCCATCTGCAGCGCGAGCTCCGAGTCCTGCGGCACGAACGAGGAGACCGTGGTCAGCACGTCGGCGGGCAGCTCGACGCGCTGGTCCGCCACCTGCACCGCGACCGGGCCGGCGGCGACGCGGGAGGCGACCTCCTGCAGCGCCGCCTCCGTCTCGTCCTGGGTGATGTCGGGCTCGACCACGTCGGTCGCCAGCTCCAGCGGCCGCGCGGCGGTCAGCCAGGAGTCGACCAGCGTGGCCCGCGCGGCGTCGTCGTCCAGGGCCCAGCCGTCGACGGCCTCGACGGCGTGCGGCTCCCCGTCGGCGAAGACGATGGACCCGTCCACCGGCGCGAGGGTCAGCGTCGCGGCCAGGTCCTCGAGGGCCGCGTCGAGCTGCGCGTCGTCGACGACCGTCACCGGCGCCTCGGCGCCGCCGCCGACCAGGTGCTGCCACAGCCGCTGCGGGCGCAGGTCCGCACCGGTCAGGCCGTCGACGGTCGCCTCGACGTCGAGCCGCAGACCGGCGGTCGTCGGGTCGACGGAGCCGGTGATCTCCTCCGCGCGGACCGGCACCGGCTCGGTGGCGAGGTCGCCCAGCTCGGAGGTCAGGGCGTCCTCGGCACGGGCCGCGGTCATGCCGCCCACGTCGACGCCGGCCACGGTGGTGCCGCGCGGGACCCGGTCGGCCAGCGCGTAGGCGGCACCGACGTACGCGCCACCCAGCACCACGACCACGCCGGCGACGACCAGCGTCGCGCGCAGCCAGCGGCGGCGGGGCTGGTCCGGCTCGAACTCGTCGAGCGGCGACCACGACCCGTCCGGGCCGTCGCCGTCCACGGTGGGCTCGGTGCCCTCCGCGCTGCCCTTCGTCATCCGGTTCCCCCTCGCGCGCAGCGGCGCGCATGCCGGGCGCCGCGACGGCCGATTCTACGGTCCCGACCCCCCGTCACGACGCCCGGGTGTCCCGTATGGGACGGTTCCCCAGGTCACGACTTGGCAACGACGGGCCGTCAGCGCAGGCCGCGCACCCGCCGGCGGAGGTGCACCAGGCTGCCCGCCTCCGGCTCGCCCTCCCGTGACTCGAGCACGTGCGCGACCACCACCTCGTGGTCGCCCGCCGGGACCACCTGCGCGGTGCGGCACTCGAACCACGCCGCGGCCCCCGTCACCCACGCGGCGCCCGAGCGCGGCGCCGGGGTGTGCGGCACCCGGTCCAGCTGGCCGATGGCGGGCCGCCCCGGCGACGCCAGCCAGTCGGCCACCGGCCCCTGGTCGTCGGCCAGCACGCTGACCGCCCAGGTGTCCACGTCGTCGAGCGCCTCGCGCAGCCGGGCGTCCTCGTGCACGCAGAGCAGCAGCATCGGCGGCTCCAGGGACACCGACGTCACCGCGCTGGCGGTCATCGCGTGGTCCATGCCGCGCCAGCGGACCGACACCACCACCACGCCGGCGGGCAGCCGGCCCATCGCCGCCCGGAACGCGTCCGTCGCCGCGACCCCGGTGGCGGCCGCGCCGTCGCCGTAGAGCGGGTCGACCTCGGTCACGGTGCGCTCGGCCGGCGGCGGAGCGGCACGTCGGCGAACCAGGCGCGCGGTGCGAGGGCCGCGGCGAGGGCCAGCCCGAGCGAGCCGATCGCCCACACCCAGCCGACGGCGCCGTCCGCCGGCACCAGGACGTCGCCGCCCGGCCCGCGACCCGACAGCACCTGCACCGTGGCGAACAGGCCGACCAGCAGCCCGACCGAGGCCACCCAGCCGCCCCAGGCGCGCACGACCACGGCCGCGGCGAGGACCAGCAGCAGGCAGACGACCACGCCCCACGGGCGCGTCGACCGGTGCATCACGGTGCCGACCGCACCGACGAGCACGCCGAGCAGCAGGGCGCCCAGCGCGCGGAGGACCATCGGGAGCGTCAGGGTCGGCACGGGCGCCAGGTTACCGCGCGGCCCTGCGCGGGCCCGCGCGCACCGAGCGCGCTCAGCGGCGGGACGCGCCCCGGGGCAGCGGGAGCGGTGCGGCCGGTGCGCGACCCGGGGCCCACCGGTACGACTCCTGCGGCAGCACCGGGGCCAGCACGAGGTTGGACAGCGCGTAGCAGGCGACGGCGTCGGGGTGGTCGAGCGCCGTGACCGCCTGCACCTGCGTGGCGTGCGCCCGCAGCGCGGCGAGCACGCGGTCCCGCACCGCGCGGGCGTCGACCTGCAGGTCCACCGGGCCGTCGACCGCCACGGACGGCAGCGGGCCGGCGGGGTCGGGCAGCACGAGCGGCCCCGCGCGGGTCGTGCGGCGGTCGTCCGCGTGCGCGGCTAGCACCGCTCGGGCGCCCGGGTCCGCGGCCAGCGCGGCGTACCCGGCGCGCAGCGCGGGCGCCGGGGCGACGGCCCACGCCACCGCGGGCGTCACGACGTCCGCGGCCAGCTCGACGGCGCGCGCCGTGACGTCGTGCGCGCGCACGTGGTCGGGGTGGCCGTAGCCGCCGCCCGGCTCGTAGGTCACCACGAGGTCCGGCCGGCGGTCCCGGATCAGCTGCGCCAGGCGCGCAGCGGCCTCGTCGACCGGTACGCCCACGAACGCGCGCGGCGGCAGGTCGGCCGCGGCACCGGCCCGCCCGGTCCCCACCCAGGCCATCCCGGAGTCCTCGTACCGCACCGCGCGCGCCGAGCCGGCGAGCGGGAGGGCGTCCAGGAACGCGTGGTCCGCGCCGAGGGCGCGGACGGCCGCGGCCACCTCGTGCTCGCGGTGCGCGGCCAGGGCCGGGCCGTCCCCCTCGAGGTGCGCGAGCGGGGCGCCGATCACCTCGCCGCGCTCCCCGCGGGTGCACGTCACGACGGTCGCGGGCAGCCCGGCGGCGGCCCAGGTGGCGAGCAGCGCGCCGGTCGACAGGGTCTCGTCGTCCGGGTGCGCATGCACCGCGAGCACGCCACCCGTGACGGGCGACGTGCTCGCGATGGCGCTCATGCCGGAGGCGTCAGGCGCGCTTGGTCCGCGCGACGGCGCGGGCGCGCTCCGTCTGGTCGAGGATCACCTTGCGGATGCGGACGACCTCGGGGGTCACCTCGACGCACTCGTCCTCACGCGCGAACTCCAGCGACTCCTCGAGGGTCAGGTGCCGCGGCGGCACCAGGTTCTCGAAGTTGTCCGCGGTGGCCGACCGCATGTTGGTGAGCTTCTTCTCCTTGGTGATGTTGACGTCCATGTCCTCCTGGCGGGAGTTCTCGCCGACGATCATGCCCTCGTAGACCTCCTGCGTGGGGTCGACGAAGAACGAGCCGCGCTCCTGCAGGTTGATCATGGCGAACGGCGTCACGACGCCCGCGCGGTCGGCGACGAGCGAGCCGGAGATCCGGGTCTCGATCGTCCCGGCCCACGGCTCGTAGCCCTCGGCGATCGACGACGCGATGCCGGTGCCGCGGGTGTCCGTGAGGAACCGGGTGCGGAAGCCGATGAGGCCGCGGGACGGGACCAGGAACTCCATGCGGACCCAGCCGGTGCCGTGGTTCGACATGGTCTCCATGCGGCCCTTGCGCTGCGCGAGCAGCTGGGTGACCGCGCCGAGGTACTCCTCGGGGACGTCGATGGTCATGCGCTCGACCGGCTCGTGCACCTTGCCGTCGATCTTCTTGGTGACGACCTGCGGCTTGCCGACGGTGAGCTCGAAGCCCTCGCGCCGCATCTGCTCGACGAGGATCGCCAGCGCCAGCTCGCCGCGGCCCTGGACCTCCCAGGCGTCGGGGCGGTCGGTCGGGACGACGCGGAGCGAGACGTTGCCGATCAGCTCCGAGTCGAGGCGGTCCTTGACCTGGCGGGCGGTGACCTTGTGGCCCTTGCCGCCCTTGCCGGCCAGCGGGGACGTGTTGATGCCGATGGTCATCGAGATCGCCGGGTCGTCGACCGTGATCAGCGGCAGCGGACGCGGGTCGTCGGGGTCGGTCAGCGTCTCGCCGATGGTGATGTCGGCGATGCCCGCGACGGCGACGATGTCACCGGGGCCGGCCTTGTCCGTCGGCACGCGGTCGAGCGCCTTCGTCTCGAGCAGCTCGGTGATGCGGACGTTCTGCATCGTGCCGTCGTGGCGCGCCCAGGCGACGGTCTGGCCCTTGGTCAGCTCGCCGTTGAAGATGCGCAGCAGCGCGAGGCGGCCGAGGAACGGCGACGCGTCGAGGTTGGTGACGTGCGCCTGCAGCGGCGCGCCCTCGGTGTAGGTCGGGGCCGGGATCTTCTCGAGGATCGTCGCGAACAGCGGCTCGAGGTCCTCGGAGTCCGGCAGCCCGCCGTCGGCCGGCTGGGTCAGCGACGCGCGGCCCGCCTTGGCGGCGGCGTAGACGACCGGGACGTCGAGGATCGCGTCGAGGTCCAGGTCCTCGACCTCGTCGTGCAGGTCGGAGGCCAGGCCCAGCAGGAGGTCGGTCGCCTCGGCGACGACGTCCGTGATGCGGGAGTCGGGGCGGTCGACCTTGTTCACCACGAGGATGACCGGCAGCTTCGCGGCGAGCGCCTTGCGCAGCACGAAGCGGGTCTGGGGCAGCGGGCCCTCCGACGCGTCGACCAGGAGCACGACGCCGTCGACCATCGACAGGCCGCGCTCGACCTCGCCGCCGAAGTCGGCGTGGCCCGGGGTGTCGATGACGTTGATGGTGATGCCGCCGGGCTCGCCCACCGAGGCCGCCGCGGGGCCGGCGTACCGGACCGCGGTGTTCTTGGCGAGGATGGTGATGCCCTTCTCGCGCTCCAGGTCGCCGGAGTCCATCGCGCGCTCGTCCACGTGGGCGTGCGCGCCGAAGGCGCCGGACTGGTGGAGCATGGCGTCCACGAGCGTGGTCTTGCCGTGGTCGACGTGGGCGACGATCGCGACGTTGCGCAGATCGCCGCGCACCCGGGTGCCGTCGGGCACAGACATGTCAGGACTCATTCCGCGAGGGGTGAAGTGTGAGGGCGCGACGACGTCGAGCGCCGATCAAGTGTACGCGCACGCGCGCCCCGGCACGAGAGGGTGCTCGTGCCGGGGCGCGCGGGGTGGTGCGGGGGCTGGTCAGACGCCCGATCCGCCGCGGGGGCGGATGTTGCCCTCGTAGCTGCCCTTGTTCTCGACCTCGGCGTCCTCGAAGGCCTGGACCCGCAGCCCGTCGGCCAGCGCGGTGGCGCCCGGCGCGGGCGTGCCGGCGGCCGCGGCCAGCAGCCGGTCGCGCTCCTCGCGGCGCAGCTTCTGCTCCGCGGGGTTCGGCACCGGGACGGCGGCGAGCAGGCGCCGCGTGTAGTCCTGCTGCGGGCTGCGCAGGATCTGCGCGCGGGGGCCGACCTCGACCAGGTCGCCCTTGTTCATCACGGCGATCCGGTTGGACAGGATCTCCACCACCGCGAGGTCGTGGCTGATGAACAGGCACGCGAAGCCGTACTCGCGCTGCAGCTCCTGGAACAGCTCCAGCACGCGGGCCTGCACGGACACGTCGAGCGCCGAGGTCGGCTCGTCCGCGATCAGCAGCTTGGGCGACAGGGCCAGGGCGCGGGCGATGCCGACGCGCTGGCGCTGGCCGCCGGACAGCTCGTGCGGGTAGCGGTTCCGCATGGCGCGGGGCAGGTGCACCCGGTCCAGCAGGCTCTCGACCCGGCGGTCCAGGTCCGCGCCGGTCGCGACCTTGTGCAGCTTGAGCGGCTCCCCGATCGACTCGCCGATCGGCAGGCGCGGGTTCAGCGAGGAGCCCGGGTCCTGGAACACGATCGACACGTCCTGGCGGACCGCGCGCAGGTCCTTGGGCTTCACGCCGGCCAGCTCGACGCCGTTGACCTTGAGCGAGCCGCCCGCGACCGGGAGCAGGCCCACGGCGGCGCGGCCGACGGTCGTCTTCCCGGAGCCCGACTCGCCGACCAGGCCGACGACCTCGCCCTTGCCGATGGTCAGGTCGATGCCGTTGATCGCCCGGAAGGCCGGGACGCGGCCGCGGCCCGGGTACTCGATGACCAGGCCCTCGGCCTCGAACGCGAACCCGGTCTGCGTGGTGTCCAGGGTGCCGGGCCGCTGCAGGGGCTGGCCGAGCGGCCGCTCGGAGACGTGCAGCGCGGCGGTGCCCTCGGCCTCGGCGACCGGGTGGTCGCCGTTCAGCCCGGCGGCCGCGAACGTCTCGGAGCCCAGGTGCGGGACCGCGTCCAGCAGCTGGCGGGTGTACGTGTGCTGCGGCCGGTTGAAGATCTCGTCCGAGGTGCCGGACTCGACCACGCGGCCGTTCTTCATCACCATCACGCGGTCGGACAGGTCCGCGACCACGCCCATGTCGTGGGTGATGAGGATGATGCCGGCGTCGACGCGGTGCCGCAGGTCGCGCATCAGCTTGAGGATCTCGGCCTGCACCGTCACGTCGAGGGCCGTGGTCGGCTCGTCGGCGATCAGCAGCTTCGGCTCGCAGGCGAGCGCCTGGGCGATCATCGCGCGCTGGCGCTGGCCGCCGGAGAGCTGGTGCGGGTACTTGTCGACGGCCTCGTCCGGGTTCGGCAGGTCGACCATGCGCAGCAGCTGGACGGCGCGTGCGCGGGCCTCCTTCGGGCTCATCTCGAAGTGCACGCGCAGCGTCTCGACGATCTGGAACCCGATCGTGTAGACGGGGTTCAGGGCCGTCATCGGCTCCTGGAAGATGACCGCGACGTCCTTGCCGCGCACGCCCGAGAGCTGCTTGTGGTTCAGCCCGAGCAGCTCGCGGCCGGCGAGCCGCGCGGAGCCCTCGGCCCGGCCGTTCGGCGGCAGCAGGCCGATGAGCGACATCGACGACTGGGTCTTGCCGGAGCCGGACTCGCCGACGATCGCGAGCACCTCGCCGGGGCGGACGTCGTAGTTGACGTCGACGGCGGCCGGGAACCACTCGCCGTCGACGAAGAACTCCACCGTGAGGTCGCGGACCTCGAGGATCGGGGCCTTGGCGTCGACCGGGGGCGTACCCGGGGCAGAGGCGGTGTCAGTGGTCACGGTTCACGAGATCCTTCCGTGGGGCGAGCCCGAGGGGTGCGGGCCGCGCGACGTCGAGACGGGCGGGAGTCCCCTGGTCTGGGACGATGTCCGCATGGTCTCGGCGGACGTGGTGGAGTACAGGCCGGCCTTCGGCCGGGTTCTTGCGGTGGTCGTGGCGACGCTCGGTGGCGGTGGCCTCGTGGCCGGCCTGGTGGCCGACCCGGGTGCGACGTGGCCCTTCGTGGCGCCGGTGCTGCTGGGCGTCGCGCTGGTCTGGGCCGCCTACTGGCGTCCCGCCGTGCTGATCAGCCCCGCGGGGGTCGAGCTGCGCAACGTGACCCGGACGATCGAGCTGCCCTGGCCGACGATCCAGCGCGTGGACACCCAGTACGCCCTCACGCTGCACACCGCCTACGGCGACTACGCGGCGTGGGCCGCACCCGCGCCAAGCCGGACCCGCGTGACGGTGTCCGGCGCGGACGACGCCGCGCACCTGCCCGGGTCGAGCTACGGCGCCGGCGGCAGCATCCGCCCCGGCGACCTCGCGTCGAGCGCCTCGGGTCAGGCGGCGATCATCGTGCGCACCCGCTGGGAGGAGCTGCGCGACGCCGGCCTGCTGGACGACCCGCGCGTCGAGCGCGCCCGGCCGCGGGTCCGCTGGCACGTCGGCACGCTGGCCGCGATCGTCGTGCTGATCGCGGCCAGCGCGCTGACCGTCGCGCTGTGACACTCAGGCGCTCGCCGTGGTCCGGGCCCCGGCGTCGGCCCGGCGGGCGTCCGCCTTCGACAGGGCCCGCTTGGTCGGGATGCGGCGCTGCCGCGGGTCGAACGCGTCGCGCAGGCCGTCACCGATGAAGTTCACGCACAGGGCGATCGCCACGATGAACAGACCGGGCCACCAGAACAACCAGGGCCGGGTGGCGAAGGCCGACTGGTACTCGTTGATGAGCTGGCCCAGGCTGACCTCGGGGCTGCTGATGCCGAACCCGAGGTAGGACAGCGCGGTCTCCAGCAGGATCGCGGAGGCCATGAGCAGCGTCGCGTTGACGATGATCACGCCGACGGCGTTCGGCAGGATGTGCTTGAACATGATCCGGAAGCTCGACGCCCCGGCCACGCGCGCGGCGTCCACGAACTCCCGCTCCCGCAGGGTGAGGAACTGCCCGCGCACCAGGCGCGCCATGTTGGTCCACGTCACGAGCGAGAGGGCGATCGCCAGGGTCCACGGGTTCGCCCCGCCGACCAGCACGCCGAGGATCGCGCCGATCATGATGACCGGGACGGTGATGATCATGTCGGTGAACCGCATGAGCAGGTTGTCCCAGCGGCCGCGGAAGTAGCCCGCCAGCGCGCCCACGACGACACCGATGGTCGTCGAGAGCAGGCCGATCACGACCATGACGGTCAGCGACTGCTGCGTGCCGCGCATGACCATCGCGAAGCCGTCGTGGCCGATGTTGTCCTGGCCGAACGGGTGCGAGCCGATGTGGAACCCGCCGTCGAAGCCCATGGTGGGCGCGCCGCCGGCGTTCACGATGTCGCTCGTCTCGCGGTAGTTGTACTGCCACCAGCCGGGGATCGGGCCCCAGCCGATGGACGTGGTCACCAGCAGGACGATCGCGGCCAGCACGACCGCCGAGATCATCGCGCCGCGGTGGCGCAGGAACCGGCGCAGGACGATGCGGCCCTGCGAGAGGCCCTCGACCTCCTTGAGCTCGATGGCGTTCTCGACGTTCTCCGCCGGGTCGACGATGCCCTCGCGGGGCTCGAGAGGGGGCTGGATGCTCATGCGTTGACTCGAATCCGGGGGTCGAGCGCCGCGTACACGAAGTCCACGACGATGTTGGCCAGGACCAGGAGCGTGCCCGTCACGAGGAAGTACCCCATGATCGGGTCGGCGTCCTTGTCGGCCAACGACTTGATGAACAGCTGGCCCATGCCGCTCCAGCCGAAGATCCGCTCGGTGATGATGGCGCCGCCGAACAGCGCGGCGATGTCCAGCGGCACGATGGTGGCCAGCGGGATCAGCGCGTTGCGGAACGCGTGCCGGACCGTCACGACGCGCTCGGGCAGGCCCTTGGCGCGCGCGGTGCGGATGTAGTCCTGGTTCATCACCTCGAGCAGGCTGGCGCGGGAGTACCGCGTGTAGCTCGCGAACGAGACGAGGATCAGGGCGATCGTCGGCAGCACCAGGTGCGTGTACTTGTCGAGCGTCTGCACCCAGAAGTCGCCGCCCAGACCCGGGGTCTGGGAGCCGATCGTCGCGATCGGGCGGCCGTTGATCTTGGACGCGTCGGAGTACTGCTCCCACACCCGCATGACGCGGTCGACGAAGATCAGCGCGCCGACGAAGAGGCCCGTGATCATGGCGCCGCGGATGGAGACCTTGCGGTCCATCCCGCCGTACAGGTAGCCGACGACGCCGGCGACCGCGAGCGTGACGAGGGCCAGGCCGCCGATCAGCAGCCAGGAGGCGTTCACGAACGCGTACTGCAGCGGGTAGTACAGCGCGACCCCGAGGGCGACGACGGTGAGCGAGGAGTACAGCGCCCGCCGGTCGCGCAGGCCCGCCGACAGGGCGGTCACCGCGAACGCGACGCCCACGCCGAGCGCGCCGATCACGACCGGGCCCAGGCTCGGGTCCGTCAGCCAGTCGCTGGTCGAGACGAAGAACAGGATGCCGGCGGTGGCCAGCAGGCTGGCGCCGAACGCGATCCAGCGCGTGCGCGTGCTCCCGCCGATGACCGACGACCAGATCACGCCGGAGATCACGGACAGCAGCGCGATCCACAGCGGTGGCACGTGCGGGTCCGCGAGGAAGTCGTTGAAGCCGATGGCGCCCCAGAGCTTGAGGAGCACCGCGACCCAGAAGGACGGCAGCGAGTACAGCACGAACGACATGAACGTGACGCTGTAGTCGAAGCGCGTGTACTGGCGCAGGGCCGACACGATGCCGACGAGGACGCCGAGGCCGATCGCGAGGAACGTGGACGCGGCCACGAGCTGCAGCGTGCTCGGGATGGCGCCGCTCAGCAGCGACGGGACCGACTGCCCGGTCCGCCAGCTGGTGCCGAAGTCGCACTGGCCGATGACGCAGCCGCCGATGCCGGCCAGCCACTTGAGGTAGCGGATGACGGGCGGGGTGTCGAGGTCGAGCGCGTCGATGCGCGCCGCGATCAGCGCCTCCTTGTTGGGGGCGGTGCTGGTGCGCAGCTCCTCGAGGGGGTCGAGCGAGTAGGCCAGGAGCATGTAGACGATGAACGTCGCTCCGAGCAGCACGACCGCGGAGGAGAGCAGGCGCCGGCCGAGGAACGTCAGCGTCGGTGCGCTGGTGCGCCACCAGGGACGACGTGCCGGTTCCGGCGCCCCGGCCACGGCGGGCACGCCGGTGGCACGGGTAGGGGCAGAGGTGGCCATAGGGTCCTTGACCTCACGGGAGGGGATGACTCGCGATGGGCGATTCTACGCGTACCGGATAGGGGACGCTGATCGCCGGCCCTCGTGGGGCGGAGCGAGCTCGGGCTGGTGCGGGCTGAGCAGGATCGGCACGCCGACGGGGGCACTGCGGCGGTGTGGCCGCAGTGCCCCCGTCGGGTGGAGACCTGGGTCGGTCAGATCACGGCGTCACTCGGACGCGGTGATCTCCCAGTCCCAGTAGTTCCAGAAGATCGTCGGCGAGAGCGCGATGGTCGAGACGCCCTGGAGGACGTCGCGGTGCGCGACCACACCGGGGAACTGGAAGAGGTTGACGCCGAACGCGTCCGCGTTGAGCAGCTTCTCGATCTCGATCGTCAGCTCGGTCTCGCGCTCGGGGTCCGTGTTGGTCGACATCTCGCCGTAGAGCGCGTCCACCTCGGGGTTGGCGTACCCGCCGAAGTTGTTGACGCCACCCTCGATGTAGTTCGCCTCGGAGTTCAGGGCGAACGTGTTGGTCGACTGCCAGCCGAAGAGCGACGCGTCGTACGTGCCGCCACCGAGCAGCGAGCTCCAGTTGTCGTCACCGTTGTCGATGACGTTGAAGCCGGCCTGCGCGGCCGAGGCCGCGATCAGCTGGTACTCGTTGGCACGACGCACGTTGGACTTGCCGTAGAGGAAGCGCACGTCCACCGGGGTGGCGACGCCGGCCTCGGCGAGCAGGGCCTGGGCACCGGCGACGTCCACGTCCGCGAACGCCTCGGAGCCGTTGGCCGCGATGACCTCGTCGTACGTCGGCGAGCCCGGGACCACGGTGAAGGAGTCACGCGTGGTGGCGTCCTCCTGCAGCGGGAGGACCAGCTTCTCCAGGATCTCCTGGCGCGGGATGACCTTGAGGAACGCCTCGCGGACCTTGCGGGCCTTCTCGGCGTCGCCGCCGTAGGTGGCCGGGTCGAACGGGCCGCCGTTGTTGAAGGTCAGGTCGACGTGCTCGTAGGTGCCCTCGGGCGCCGTCTCGTACGTGATGCCGTCGATGCCCTCGAGGGTCTGCAGCACGTCCACCGACGACTGCGGCGCGATGAGGTCGACCTCACCGTTCTGCAGCGCGGTGACCGCGGCCAGCGGGTCCTCGGTGTAGCGGATGGTGATCTCGTCCACCTTGGGCTCGGGGCCCCAGGTGTAGTCCTCGTTCTTCGTCAGCGTGACGTACTGGTTCTCGACGAAGTCGGAGATCACGTACGCGCCGTAGGAGAGGTAGAGGCGCTCGTCGTCGGGCAGCGACGTGAAGTTGAAGCCGTTGTTCCACGTCTCGGCGATCGGGGCGAGCGCGGCCGCGTCGTTGTTCTTGAACGCGTCGATCAGCGCCTGCTTCGCCTCGGCCGGGTCGTCCAGGCCCAGGGCGATCTCGGCCACCGCGTGCGCCGCGATGGGCGACGGCTGGCTCATCGAGACCTCCCAGTCGGAGCGGGGCTCCGTGTAGTGGAAGGTGACCGAGCGGTTGTCGTCGCTGATCTCCGGGAACTCGGTGATCAGGTTCATCGCCTCGGACGAGGAGTCGAAGTACACCTGGCCCTCGGCGGTCGAGACCGTGCCGTCCTCGGCGGTCTCCGACTCCTCGGTGGTGTCGAACATGTCGTTCTGCGCGCCCCACCACAGGATCATGTCCGCGGCGTCCACCGGCTCGCCGTCGGACCAGGTGACGCCCTCGTTGATCGTGTACTTGACGACGAGCGGGTCCTCGGACTCCACCTCGTAGGTGCCGAAGTCCTCGTTCTTCGCGAGGTTCAGGTCACCGTCGTAGTAGTTGAAGAACGAGGTCATCAGATAAATGATGTTCGCGTTCGCCGTGGCGTTGCCGTTCGACGTGAGGTTGTTCGTCGAGAACATCGGCTGGTTCCAGCTGACGTTGACCGACGTGGTCTCGTCGATCTCGCTCTCCGTCGCCGGGGCCGAGCACGCGGTGAGCACGAGGGCCCCCGACGCCGCGACGGCCAGGACGGCGCTTGTTCGCCTGATCTTCAATGTTCCTCCTGTGAAGGTGGCGCCCAGCGTCACTCGCCGTCCCGAGCCACCCCCGAGGGGTCGTCCCGAGCACGGCAGACGCACGGTCCCGCCATGGATGGGGCAACGCTAGAGGCCCCACTCAGGACAAAATGGACACAGCCCCCCTGATCGGCCGATCGTTACCGGATCGATACTGAGCAGTAGTGTCCAGCATTCAAGACGCTACATGCCCGTAACCTCCGGGAAACATGCGCGTCCGGCCGTCCGCGCCGCCGACGGAGCCCGTCCTGGGGCCATCGGCTCAGCGCGGGCGAGGGGTTCTGTGGTAAGGGACCGGCCGCTCCTGCCGCGTCAGACCGCCGCGGCTGCCGCGTCAGACCGCCGCGGCGACGCGGACCGCCTCGACGTTGAGGACGTTGCCGTCCGGGTCGGCGAACCACACGGACCGCATCCCGTTGTCGCTGAGCACGCCGTCCTCCCAGGTGCCGGACGGCAGCTCGAAGGTCTGGAACGTGATGCCCTGCGCGCGCAGGGCGGCGACCTCCTCGTCGAAGGCCTGGTCGGCGACCTGGAAGGACACGCTCGTGGCCTTGTTCGTCCCGGCGTAGGAGGACGGGTAGACGAGCATCGCGCCCTGCTTCGTCGCGTACACGACGCCCATCGTGTCGTCGAGGCCGGGCATCTCCGTCTGCCGGAAGCCCAGGACCTGCTCGTAGAACTGGCGCGCCCGCGCCACGTCGCTCACCGCGAGGCAGGGCATCGCGGGGTGGTCGGAGAGCATCACGCCTCCATCGCGGGCCGGGCGACCGTCGTCCGGCCGGCACCCGCGAGCGTAGGTCCGGTGCCTCGCAGCGCCGGCGCCCGCGTCAGGCCGGGCCGGCGCCGGCCCGGCCGCGCCGCCGGTAGGCCCGCGCCTTCATCACGTCCCCGCACTCCCCCATCGAGCACCACCGGCCCGACCGGTTCCGGGAGGCGTCGTGGTAGACCCACTGGCAGTCGGGGTTCGCGCAGGCCTTGAGCCGCGCCCACTCCCCCGTGGCCACCGCCCGGTGCAGCGCCGCGAGCACCCCCGCCACCAGCGCGCGGTCGCCGGTCGTCCCGGGCGCGGGGACGAGCCGGACCCCGACGCCGCCGGGATCGAGCACCAGCGGGTGCTCGGCGGCGACGGCGGCGAGGGTCGTGCCGTCCCCCCGGGTCAGGTAGTCCCGCAGCGCGTCCCGCACCGCGACGAGGGTGTCGGGCCCCGCGCCCCGGAGCCGGTCGACCCCGTGGAACCGGTCGTCGGTGTTGAGGAGCGCGCGCAGAGCCTCGGTCCCGTCCGGCGCCACCCCGGGCTCCGTGCCGCGCTGCACCCAGCGGTCGAGCGCGCTGAGCGCCACCGTGCTCGGAGCCTTGACGTCGGACATGCCCGTGAGGATAGTCGTCACCACCGTACCGAGTACACCGGTGACGTCGCCACGACGGCACCCCTGCTGAGAGCGAGCTCGACGATGACCGCCAGCACCGACCGCCGCGCGGCGGACCTCCCCGGTTGCGACACCTCCGGGCTGATCCACGTCCACCAGCTGTTCCGCCGGGCCTTCACCGACGCCCCGGTCCTCGTCCGCGGCGTCGCCGAGGGCGACACCGCCCGGGTGCGCGTCGTCGCCGCGCACGTCCGCGAGGTCGCCGGCGGCCTGCACCACCACCACGAGGGCGAGGACCTCCTCCTCTGGGACACCCTCGAGGAGCGCTCCCCCGGCTGCGCCCTGCACGTCGGGCTGATGCGCGCCCAGCACGGCGCGGTCGCTGACCTGCTGGCGGATATCGATGCCGCGCTGCCCGCCTGGGAGGCCGACGCGTCGGCGGACGCGCGCGACGAGGTCGCACGGCGGCTGGACGCGCTGCACCGGCTGCTCGTCCAGCACCTCGGCGAGGAGGAGGAGCGGATCCTGCCGACGGCCTCGAGCGTGATGTCCCAGCGCGAGTGGGACCAGCTGCACGAGCACGGCATGGCGGCGATCCCCCGCGACCGGATGCTCATCCAGCTCGGGTGGATCCTCGACGCCGTCCCCCCGGCCGAGCGCGCGGGCTGGCTCCGCACCAACCTGCCCGCGCCGGCCCGCCTGCTGTGGCACGTCGTCGGGCGACGGACGTTCGCCGCGCACCGGGCGCGGGTCTACGGGGTGCCCGTCCGCGGGTGACCCGGTGCGACCCGTCAGGATCGGAGAAGCCTCGCGGGGTGCCGGCTCCCTAGCCTGGGCGGGACGGATGACGACCTCCTGCACGAGGAGACCCGAGATGGCCACCACCGAGACGACCAGCGGCTTCACCGCCGAGGAGCGCGCCGCCATGAAGGAGCGGGCCCAGGAGGTCCGCGCGACGAAGCGCCCCGGAAAGGCGAAGGCCGACCCCGGGGCCGAGCTGCTCGCGAAGATCGCCGAGATGCCCGAGGACGACCGCGTCATGGCGGAGCGGGTGCACGCCCTCGTCCGCGAGGCCGCCCCCGGCCTCGAGCCGCGCACCTGGTACGGGATGCCCGCCTACGCCCGGGACGGCAAGGTCGTGTGCTTCTTCCAGCCCGCGAGCAAGTTCAAGGCCCGCTACGCGACCCTCGGGTTCAACGACGACGCCCGGCTCGACGACGGCGCGATGTGGCCGACGGCGTACGCGCTGACCCGCGTCACGGACGTCGAGGCGGAGCAGATCCGGGTGCTCGTGGCGCGGGCCGCGGGCGACGCCTGAGGCGCGGCCGCTCAGGCGCCGGTGAGCTTCGCGATCCGGTCCGGCTCGGGGCCGGTGCCGTCGTTCCAGCCGAGCAGCGCCCCGATCATGCGGCGCGGCTCGGTGATGTTCTCGTGGTTCACGACGGCGGCGGCGGCCTGCTGCGCCGTGTCGCCGCCGCGGAGCAGCGCGAGCGCGGCGACCTCGGGGCTGCCCGGCGCGGGCGCGGTCCAGCCCAGCAGCACGCCGAGCATCCGGCGGCACTCGTTCAGGCTCTCGGCCTCGGCGGGGGTGAGGGACACGTCGGCCTCCAGGGGTAGGGCGATCGGGGCGTCGGAGACGTGCTCGTCGAGGCGCGGCCGGTACTCGAAGTGCCACGCCTCGCGGTTGGTGCGGACCCACCCGTACGCGTGCCCGCGCCGCTCGAACCAGTCGCGCGGGTTCTCGCCCTCGTCCGGGATGTCGAGCCCCATCCCGACCTCGTGCTTCGACGTCCCCGGCTTCGACGCGAGCGCGCCGGTGCCGGCGAGGAAGGCGGCGTACAGCTGCGCCTGGAACTCCCGGGACCGCCACGCCGTCGTGATGCCCTCGGGGGCCCCGTCCCGGCGGCAGTGCAGGTAGGACACGGCGGCGTCCGGCGCGAGGAAGGCGCCACCCCCGACGTGCGTCAGGTTCGCCATCGCACCGCCTCCGGTCCGGGTGCGCGGATGAGCTCGTGCTCACGCTAGACCTCGGCGTCGCGAGGCTCCGGCGGCCGTGCCCCCGAGGCGGCGGGTCGCTCGGGCCGACGCGCTCAGCCCGGGCCGAGCACCGGGCCCGCCGCGGGCGGCGCGGTGCTGCCCTTCAGCTCGACCAGCACCACCCGGGTCGGCGTCGTCCCGGTGTTCTCCCCCGTGTGCTCCTGCGCGGGCAGCCACACCACGGCGCCCTGCGGCAGCTCCACGTCGCGCTCGCCCTGCGACCCGCTGAGCCGGCGCCGGAACGCGGACTGCGTGAGCATGACGCTGTCCGGGTGGACGTGCGGCGTCGTGCGGTCGCCCGGCTCGTCCTGGTACTGCAGGACCCGGACGAGCGCGTTCTCGAAGACGACGGCGTAGTGGTCGGGATTCGTCACGACCGGGTCGAGAGCCATCTCCGTCATGGTCCTCGTGCGGCGGCGCCCCGTCCAGGGCCCCGACCCGGCGGTCAGACGTTGAAGCGGAACTCCACGACGTCGCCGTCGGCCATGACGTAGTCCTTGCCCTCGATGCGCGCCTTGCCCGCGGACCGAGCGGCCGCCACGGAGCCGGCCTCGACCAGGTCGTCGAAGCTGATGACCTCGGCCTTGATGAAGCCCTTCTGGAAGTCCGTGTGGATGACACCCGCCGCCTGCGGCGCGGTCCAGCCCTGGTGGATGGTCCAGGCGCGGGACTCCTTCGGACCGGCCGTCAGGTAGGTCTGCAGGCCGAGGGTGTGGAAGCCGACCCGGGCGAGCTGGTCGAGGCCGGCCTCGTCCTGGCCGTTGTCCGCGAGCATCTCCTTGGCCTCGTCGGGCTCGAGCTCGACCAGGTCGGACTCGAACTTCGCGTCGAGGAAGATCGCGTCGGCCGGGGCGACGAACGCGCGCAGCTCGTCCTGCATCGCGGTGTCCGCCAGGCCGGCGTCGTCGGTGTTGAAGACGTAGATGAACGGCTTCGCGGTCATGAGCTGCAGCGACGCGAGGTCGGCCAGGTCGATGCCGGCGGCCTTCGCGCCCTGGAACAGCGTCTGGCCGGACTCGAGCACGGCCTGCGCGGCCTGCGCCGCGGCGAGCTCGGCGGGGTCCGCCTTCTTGATGCGGACCTCCTTCTCGAGCCGCGGCACGACCTTCTCGAGCGTCTGCAGGTCGGCCAGGACCAGCTCGGTGTTGATCGTCTCGATGTCGTCCTTGGGCGAGACGCGGCCGTCGACGTGCACGACGTCGGGGTCGGCGAACGCGCGGGTCACCTGGCAGATGGCCTCGGCCTCGCGGATGTTCGCGAGGAACTTGTTGCCGAGCCCCTCGCCCTCGCTGGCGCCCTTGACGATCCCGGCGATGTCGACGAACGACACCGTGGCGGGGAGGATCTTCTCGCTGCCGAAGATCTCCGCGAGCTTCTCGAGCCGCGGGTCGGGCAGGGGCACGACCCCCACGTTGGGCTCGATCGTCGCGAACGGGTAGTTCGCCGCGAGGACCTGGGCGCGGGTGAGCGCGTTGAAGAGCGTGCTCTTGCCGACGTTGGGCAGGCCGACGATGCCGATGGTGAGTGCCACGGGCGACCATCCTAGGGGTCCGCGGCCCGGCGTGGAGCCTGCGCGCCCGGCTCAGGCGAAGGAGCGGATGGTCTGCAGCAGCTCGGGCGCCCGCTGGTCGTACACCCGCGCACCGGCCCGGATCCCGAGCAGCAGCACCGCGGCGCCCACCCCGAGGCCCACGACCAGCGCCAGGACGTCGAGCAGGAGGACGTCGGTGAGCACCGCCACGACGCCGAGGGCGATCGTCGGGACGCACAGCGCGAGCAGCACGAGCATGCCGACGGTCTGCGAGAGCATCACCGCGAACGACGACCCCTGCGGCGTGGAGAACGGGTTGTCCCCCGGCTTGGGCACCGGGTAGACGACGCGGGCGGAGTACACGGACGACGCCCCGATGCCCACGGCCAGCACCCCGAGGGACATGCCGAGCACCGGGAGCGTCGCGTCCCAGCGGTCGCTGACGCCGAGGACCAGGACGTCGGTGGCGAGCACGACCACGCCGCCGACCAGGAGGCCGGCGAGCGCCCGCCCCGCGCGGTCGACGCGGCCGTCGATCGGCGCGGCGAGGTGCGTCCAGAAGGCCGTGTCGTCGTACGCGACGTCCGCACTGAGCGACCAGCCCATGACGAAGGCGACGAGCACCCCCGCGCCGAGCAGCGCGTCGCCGCCCCGGCCGAGGAACCAGAGGAGCAGCACCAGGACCGGCACCACCGCGACCGCCGCCGCGTAGCGGGAGTCGCGCAGCCAGTAGGTGAGGCAGCGGGCGGCGACGGCCCCCGTCGGGGTGGCGGGCAGGCGGCCGAAGAACCCGAGGCCCGCGCTGCGTGCCACGTGGCCGCTGCCGCCGGGCCGCACCAGCGCCGCCGAGAGCGCCCGGTCCCAGACGAGCACCAGCACGCCGAGCGTCCCGAGCGCGAGCGCGAGCTTGGCGACCGCCGCGAGCCACGCCCCGCCGGCGACGTCGGCGGCGAGCGCCCACGGCGCTCCGAGCGGCGTCCAGCCGGCGACCACCGCGGCCTCGGGGAGCGCCTCGGCGACGGCCGACAGGCCCGCGGTGACGCCGAGCAGGATGGGCCCGGCCAGCATCAGCGGGACGATGGCCAGCACGGCCGCGACCTCCCGGAACCGGCGGCCGCCGACCAGCGGGGCGAGCAGCGTCGTCACCGTCCGGGAACCGACCACGCAGAGCGCGACCCCCAGCGCCCCGCCGAGCAGGCCCGCGGCGAGCGCGGCCGGCCGCTGCCACCAGGCCAGCGCGGACGCGGCGCCCAGCAGCACCGTGGCGGCCCCCGGCACGCCGACCAGGCCCGCGAGGGTCAGCCCCGTCAGCAGGTGCCGGCGGCGCAGCGGGAACAGGCGGAACCGCTCCGGGTCCAGCGTGCTGTCGACGCCGAACGCCACCAGCGGCAGCAGCCACCACCCCGCGACCAGCAGCGTCCCCGCCAGGACGACGACCGTGCGGGCCAGCTCCGGGTCGTCCTGCGCGCCGAGCACGACCAGCCCGGCGGTCGCGAGCCCGACGAGGAACAGCGCGTAGGCGACGGACAGCAGCAGGCCGATCAGCTTCCACACGCTGCGCCGCAGACCGTTGCGCAGCAGGGCCAGCTTCAGTCGGACGAGGTGCGCAGCCACGCCAGCGCCCCCTCCGTGCGGCGACCCCCGACCAGCTCCACGAAGCGGTCCTCGAGCGTGGCCCCGGCGCGGACCTCCGCGATCGGCCCCTGCGCGAGCACGTGCCCGCCGGCGATCACGGCGACGTGGTCGCACATCCGCTGCACCAGGTCCATGACGTGCGAGGAGACGACCACCGTGCCGCCGCCCGCGACGTAGGACGCGAGGATGTCGCGGATGTTCGCGGCGGACACCGGGTCGACGGCCTCGAACGGCTCGTCCAGCACGAGCACCCGCGGGGCGTGCACGAGCGCGCAGGCCAGGGCGACCTTCTTGGTCATGCCGGCCGAGTAGTCCACGACGAGGGTGTCCGCGTCGGCGGCGAGGTCGAACGTCCGCAGCAGGTCCGCGGTGCGGTCCCGCACGACGTCGCGGTCCAGGCCGCGCAGGAGGCCGGCGTAGGTGACCAGCTGCGCGCCGGTGAGCCGGTCGAACAGCCGCACGCCGTCGGGGAGCACGCCCAGCAGGGTCTTGACCGCGAGCGGGTCGGCCCACAGGTCGTGGCCGCGCACGAGCACGCGCCCGAAGTCCGGGCGGAGCAGGCCGGTCGCCATCGACAGCGTCGTGGTCTTGCCCGCGCCGTTCGGCCCGACCAGCCCGTAGAACGACCCGGACGGCACCTCCAGGTCGACGCCCGCGACCGCGATCTTCTGGCCGAAGCGCTTCCAGACGCCCTGGATCGACAGGGCGGGTGGTGCGACCGGGGCCGTCATCGCCCCAGCATAGGTGCGTGCGTGTCGGTGGTGCCTGGCAATCTGCAGGTCATGGACACGGGACTCGTCGTCGCACTCGCCGGAGCACTCCTCGTGGGCGCCGTGCTGGGCTGGCTGGGCGCGTCCGCGCGGACGGGCAACCGGCTGCGCGCGGCCGAGGTGGACGCGGCCCGGTGGCGGACGGCGGCGGAGCTGGGCGGCGCGCCGGACGAGGACCGCCAGGCCGACCGGTTCCGGTCCATCGCCGCCGACGCGCTCGCGCAGAGCAGCGAGCAGTTCCTCGCGCTCGCGCACCAGAGCCTCGCCGCGCGGCACCAGGAGCAGGCGGGCGACCTCGCCCAGCGCGAGCAGGCGGTGCGGGCGCTGGTCGATCCGCTCGCGCGGACGCTCGACGCCGTGCGGGCCGAGCTGCGCACGGCCGAGCAGGGCCGCGCCCGGGGCGACGCCGCGCTCGGGGAGCAGGTCCGGCAGATGCGCGAGGAGGCCGGCCGGCTGCGGGAGCAGACGTCGCAGCTGGTCACGTCGCTGCGTTCCTCGCAGGTGCGCGGCCGGTGGGGCGAGGTGCAGCTCCGCCGGGTGGTCGAGGCCGCCGGGATGCTGCCGCACGTGGACTTCGCCGAGCAGGACCAGGTGCGCACCGACGACGGCCTGCTGCGGCCCGACATGGTGGTGCACCTGGCGGGCGGCAAGCGCGTGGTCGTGGACGCGAAGGTGGCGTTCCTCGGGTTCCTCGAGGCCGCCGAGGCGACCGACCCGGCCGAGCGGGAGCGCCGGCTCGCCGCGCACGCCCGGCACCTGCGCGCGCACGTCGACCAGCTCGCCGCCAAGCGGTACTGGGACCAGTTCAGCCCGTCCCCCGAGTTCGTCGTGATGTTCGTCCCGGCCGAGGCGTTCCTGCACGCGGCGCTCGACGTCGACCCCGGGATCGTGGAGCGGGCGTTCGAGAAGGACGTCGTCATCGCCACCCCGATGACCCTGCTCGCGCTGCTCCGGACCGTCGCCTACGCCTGGCGGCAGGACGCGCTGGCCAGCAACGCGCAGGCGGTGCTGGACCTCGGCAAGGAGCTGCACGGACGGATCGCGACGCTCGGCGGGCACCTGTCGAAGGTCGGGCGGGCGCTCGACTCGGCCGCGACCGCGTACAACCAGTCGGTGGCGTCGCTGGAGTCGCGCGTGCTGGTCAGCGCCCGGAAGTTCCAGGACCTGCGCGTCGTCGACGCCGGGCTGGAGACGCCGCCGTCCGTCGAGCGGCGGCTCTCCGTGGTCACCGCGCCCGAGCTCGTGGCCTGGGAGTCGGAGCGCGTGGTGGGCATCGACGCCGACGGCCCGGCGGCACCCGGCACCGGACGACGGCGCGCCGATGCCCTCGGGGCGCTGGACGACGCGGTGCTGGGGGACGTGCGCCCGGACGCCTGACGCAGCGCGGAGGCGTGACGCCACGCGCGGACGCCTGACGCGGTACGGCCGGTCAGGCCGGGTGGATCGACAGGTCGCGGCGCTCGCCCCGCCGCGGCCGCGGGTCGTCGGTGCCGGCCGCGCGCAGGTCGGTGCGGAGCTCCCGCGGCAGCGAGAACATCAGGTCCTCGGTCGCCGTCCGCACCTCCTCGACGTCGCCGAACCCGTGCACGGCCAGCAGCTCCAGCACCTCCCGCACCAGGAGCTCCGGCACGGACGCCCCCGACGTCACCCCGACGGTGCGGGCACCGGTCAGCCAGGCCGGGTCCACCTGCGCCGCGGTGTCGACCCGGTACGAGGTCCGCGCGCCCGCCTCCAGCGCGACCTCGACCAGCCGGACCGAGTTCGACGAGTTCGCCGACCCGACCGTGATCACCACGTCGCACTCGGGCGCCAGCTTCTTCACCGCGACCTGCCGGTTCTGCGTGGCGTAGCAGATGTCGTCGCTCGGCGGGTCCTGCAGCAGCGGGAACCGCTCGCGCAGCCGGCGCACCGTCTCCATCGTCTCGTCGACGGACAGCGTGGTCTGCGAGATCCACACCACCCGGGACTCGTCCCGGACCACCACGTCGGCGACCGCCTCGGGCGAGGCCACGACCTGCACGTGCTCGGGCGCCTCGCCCTGCGTGCCCTCGACCTCCTCGTGGCCCGGGTGGCCGATCAGGAGGACGTCCAGGTCGTCGGCCGCGAACCGGACGGCCTCCCGGTGCACCTTGGTCACCAGCGGGCAGGTCGCGTCGATCGTGCGCAGCGACCGGGCCTCGGCCGCCGCCTTCACGGCCGGGGACACCCCGTGCGCCGAGAACACCACGCGGGCGCCCTCGGGCACCTCGTCGGTCTCCTCGACGAACACCGCGCCGCGCGCCGCGAGCGAGTCGACGACGTACCGGTTGTGCACGATCTCCTTGCGGACGTACACCGGGGCGCCGTAGTGCTCCAGCGCCTGCTCCACCGCCACCACCGCGCGGTCCACGCCGGCGCAGTACCCGCGCGGGGCGGCCAGCAGCACGCGCCCGCGGACGGGGGCGGCGCTCGGCTCGGCACCGGGGGCGACGGTCACCCGGCCAGTCTAGGTGGGGTGCTGCCGGGCGCGGCCGTTGTCGGGCCCGCATGACAGGCTGGGCCGGTGCAGCAGTCCTCCGCCGCGGCCTCCTCCGCAGCCTCCGCAGCCTCCGCAGCCCCCGCCGCCGCCGCGCCCACCGAGCTCCCGGTGCGCGCCGCCGACACGACCGCCGAGCGTCCCTGGCCGGTGCGGCTGCTGTCCGCCAAGATCGCCGACTACGTCGCGAAGATGTCGGCGCTGTGGGTCGAGGGCCAGGTCGTGCAGCTCAACCGGCGGCCGGGCGCGAACATCGCGTTCCTGACCCTGCGCGACACCGACACCGACATGTCGCTGCCCGTGTCCCTGCCGGCGCAGGTGCTCGCCGCCGCCGAGACCCCGCTCGCCGAGGGCGCCCACGTCGTCGTGCACGCACGGCCGACCTTCTGGACCAAGCGCGGCACCCTGCAGCTGAACGCCGACGCGGTGCGGGCGGTCGGCGTCGGCGAGCTGCTCGCCCGCATCGAGCACCTCAAGCGCGTGCTCGCCGCCGAGGGGCTCTTCGACGCCGAGCGCCGGGTCCCGCTGCCGTTCCTGCCCGCCGTCGTCGGGCTGGTCTGCGGGCGCGAGTCCAAGGCCGAGCACGACGTGGTCGTCAACGCCCGCGCCCGCTGGCCGCAGGTCGAGTTCGTGATCCGCGAGGTCGCCGTGCAGGGCGTCAGCGCCGTGCCGCAGGTGAGCCGCGCCATCGCCGAGCTGGACGCGGACCCGCGCGTCGAGGTGATCGTCGTCGCCCGCGGCGGCGGCTCCGTCGAGGACCTGCTGCCGTTCAGCAACGAGAGCCTGGTCCGGGCGGCCGCAGCCTGCCGCACGCCGCTGGTGTCCGCGATCGGCCACGAGACGGACACCCCGCTGCTCGACCTGGTCGCCGACTACCGCGCGTCGACCCCGACCGACGCGGCCAAGCGGATCGTGCCCGACGTCGGCGAGGAGCGCGCCCGCGTCACGCAGGCCCGCGCCCGGATCCGGGCCGCCGTCGAGCACCGCGTCGCCCGCGAGGCCGCCGGCCTGCAGCAGGTCCGCAGCCGCCCCGTCCTCGCGCGGCCGCACACCATGGTCGAGACCCGCGAGGCCGACGTGCACCGGCTGCGGGACCACGCCCGGCGCTCGCTCGACCACGCCCTGCAGGGAGCGGTCACGTCGACACGGGCGCTCGCCGCGCAGGTCCGGGCGCTCTCCCCCGCGGCGACCCTCGACCGCGGCTACGCCGTGGTGCAGACCGCCGACGGCACCGTGGTCCGCGACGCGACGAGCGTGTCCGCCAAGGACTCGCTGCGGGTGCGGGTGTCCCGGGGCGAGCTCATGGCGACCGTGCTCGCGGTGGCCCCCGCCCGGCGACGGCCCTCGGACGCCGAGACCGACGGCGACGCCTGACCTCCCCCGGACGGATGCCCGCCGGCCGGGGTGTGCTCGGCAGGGGTGCACTGCGGGAGGCGTGCACCGCGGGAGGGTGTCCACGTCGCCGGAGGACAGGTGCCGCTCCCGGGCGGCACGCCGACGGCCACGAGCGGGCCCGGACCAGCCCCGCGGCCGCCCGTCGCGCCCACCCAGGACGACTCCGCCGGACACGACCCCGGACGACTCCGCTGGACACGGCGTCCGGGGTCGTTGGTTAGATGGGTGGCGTGAGCGCCACCACCCCCGCACCGGACGCCGCGAGCGTCACCGAGCTGTCCTACGAGCAGGCCCGGGACGAGCTCGTCTCCGTCGTGTCCCGCCTGGAGGCCGGCGGCGCGACGCTCGAGGAGTCGCTGGCCCTCTGGGAACGCGGCGAGGCCCTGGCCGCCCGCTGCCAGGAGTGGCTGGACGGCGCGCGCGCCAAGCTCGACGCCGCCCGTGGCGAGGACGACCCCGCGTCCTGACCGGCGAGGCCCGCTGATCCCCCGACTGTCCCCGAGCCGGCACCGACGCCGGACGCGAAGGAGTCCCATGACCGAGCAGCACGCCCGCGCCCTCGTCGTCGGGGAGGCGCTGGTGGACGTCGTCCTCCGTCGCGGCGCCGACCCGGTCGAGCACCCCGGCGGCAGCCCCGCGAACGTGGCGATCGGGCTCGGCCGGCTCGGCCGCCGGGTGGACCTGCTGACGTGGCTGGCGGACGACGCGCACGGCGACCTGGTCCGCGAGCACCTCGCCGGGTCGGACGTGCACGTGCTGACCGGCGACCGGGCCCCCGACCGCACGCCGGTCGCGCGGGCGCACCTGGACGCCGACGGCGCCGCGACGTACGAGTTCGACCTCACCTGGGACCTCCCGGGGCGCTGGGACGAGGGCGACGAGGCCCCGCTGGTCGTGCACACCGGGTCGATCGCCACGGTCATCGAGCCCGGCGCCGCCGCGGTGGCGCAGCTGCTGGCCGACCGCCGGGCGACGTCGACGCTGACCTACGACCCCAACCTGCGGCCCGCGCTCATGGGCAGCCCCGAGGAGACGCTGCCGGTCGTCGAGCGCCTGATCGCGCTGGCGGACGTCGTCAAGGTCTCCGACGAGGACCTGGCCTGGCTGCACCCCGGCGTCGCGCCGGTCGAGGTCGCGCAGGACTGGCTGGGCCGGGGCCCGTCGCTGGTCGTCGTCACGCTGGGTGGCGAGGGCGCGCTCGCGCTGACGGCGGGCGGTGACGAGGTCCTGGTGACGGCCCCGCCCGTCGAGGTCGCGGACACGGTCGGCGCCGGCGACTCGTTCATGGCCGCGCTGGTCGACGGCCTCTGGACCGCCGGCCTGCTCGGCGCGGACGCCCGCGAGCGCCTGCGCGCCGTCGACCGGGCCACGGTCGAGCGCGTCCTCGTCCGCTGCGCGGCCGTCGCCGCCATCACGGTCTCCCGCGCCGGCGCCAACCCGCCCACCACCGCCGACCTCGGCGAGGCCTGACCCGCAGCCCGGACGGCCGCGAGGTCGTCACTCCGGCACGAGGTCGTCCCGCAGGACGGGCGACCTCGTGCACGAGTGACGACCTCGCGGTGCGCCGGGTGCGGCGTCGCGGTGGCGCCGGCGTCGCGGTCAGCCGGCCGCGCGGTGCCGGCCCGCCGCCTCGGCCGCGGCCTGCCGGTCGCTCGGGCGTCCGCCGCCGTCGGCGTCCCGGTGCGCGCGCTCGAGCGCGGCCCGCCGGTCCTCCTCCGTCTCGGAGTCGATCCGCTGCGCGTCCTCGACGCTGTAGGTGAGGTTCTCGCCGGACTCCGGGTCGAACACCAGCAGCCGCTTCGGGTCGAACCACAGCTCGGCGCGGCTGCCGTCCCGGACGCGGCTCTCGGAGCCGAGCGAGACGATCATCTGCGTCCGCATCCCCTCGCCGTCCAGGTCACGGTCGAGCTCCTCGAGCTTCTGGGCGACGTCGGCGTGCGTCTCGAACGGGATGTACGCGTAGAGCTCCGACCCGAGCCACTCGACCACGTCGACGTCGGCCTCGAACGACGCGCCCGTGGCGCGCTTGTCGTCGTCCAGGACCCGCGCGTCCTCGACGTGCTCGGGCCGCAGGCCGACGATGACCAGCTCCCGGCCGCCGAGCCGCTCGCGCAGGCCGTCGGGCAGCGGCACCTCGCCGAACGGCAGCTTCAGGGTGTCGCCGCGCACCTCGCCCGGCAGGAAGTTCATCGGCGGGGACCCGATGAAGCCGGCGACGAACAGGTTCACCGGCTGCTCGTACAGCGCACGGGGGCTGGCGACCTGCTGCAGCTCGCCCTTGCGGAGCACCGCCACCCGGTCGCCGAGGGTCATCGCCTCGGTCTGGTCGTGGGTGACGTAGACGGTCGTCGTGCCGAGCCGGCGCTGCATGCGCGCGATCTCGGTGCGCATCTGCCCGCGCAGCTTGGCGTCGAGGTTGGACAGCGGCTCGTCGAACAGGAACGCCTGCGCGTCCCGGACGATCGCGCGGCCCATCGCGACGCGCTGCCGCTGGCCGCCCGACAGGTTGGCCGGCTTGCGGTCGAGGTGCTCCCGGAGCTCCAGGGTGTCCGCGGCGTACTCGACGTTGTCCTTGATCTGCTCCTCGGTGTACTTGCCCTTCTGCAGGCGCAGCGGGAACGCGATGTTCTCGTACACGGTGAGGTGGGGGTAGAGCGCGTAGTTCTGGAACACCATCGCCAGGTGCCGGTCGCGCGGCGCCTTGTCGTTGACCACCTGGTCGCCGATCCTCAGCTCCCCGGACGTGATGTCCTCGAGGCCGACGATCATCCGGAGCAGCGTGGACTTCCCGCAGCCGGACGGGCCGACCAGGATGACGAACTCGCCGTCCTTGATGTCCAGGCTGACGCCGTTCACGGCGGGGTAGCCGTCGCCGTACTTCTTGACGATGTCCGTCAGGGTGATGGATGCCATGAGCTCCTCCTGGAGTTCTCAGCGCGCGGGTCTCAGCCCTTGACCGCGCCCTGGGTCAGCCCGGACACGATCTGGCGCTGGAACAGCAGCACCAGGACGACCACGGGGATGGTGACGACCACGGCGGCGGCGGAGATCGCGCCGGTGGGGTCCTCGAACTGGGACGCGCCGGAGAAGAACGCCAGCGCGGCGGGCACGGGCCGGGCGGCCTCCGTGGAGGTCAGCGAGATGCCGTACACGAAGTCGTTCCACGCGATGAAGAACGCGATCAGCGCGGTGGTGAACACGCCCGGCGCGGCCAGCGGGACGATGGCCTTCCGGAACGCCTGCCAGGTGGTCGCGCCGTCCACCTGCGCGGCCTGCTCCAGCTCCCACGGGATCTGCCGGAAGAACGCGGTGAGCGTCCAGATGGAGATCGGCAGCGTCAGCGACAGGTACGGGATGACCAGGCCGGCCCAGGTGTCGTAGAGGCCGATGGTCCGCCACAGGTTGAACAGCGGCGTGACGATCGAGATGACCGGGAAGATCGACACCCCGAGCGCGGTGGTGAGGATCAGCTTGCGCCCCGGGAACTCCAGCCGGGCGATGGCGTAGGCCGCCAGCGTGGCCAGCACCGAGGAGATCGCGGTCGCGATCAGCGAGATGCCGATCGAGTTGCGCAGCGAGGACAGGAACAGGTCCTGCGCCGAGCCGTCGGGGGCCAGGATCTGCTCGTAGTTGGTCCACGTCCACGTGGTCGGCAGGAACTTCCCGGTGGTCAGGTCGCTCGGCAGCTTGAACGACGTCGCCATGATCGACACGACCGGGAACAGCGCGTACAGCAGCACCGCCACCGTGATGGCCGCCCAGGCCACCTTCTGCTTGCGGGACAGCGCGCCCATCACTTCTCCCCCCGTGCACCCGCGAGGTCGACCTTGAAGATCTTGATCGCGACGAAGCAGATGATCATCACGCAGATGAACAGCAGCACCGAGATCGCGGAGCCGAGCCCGATCTCCAGCCGCCCGATCGACGTGCGGTACGCCAGCAGCGACAGCACGGTGGTGCCGTTCGCGCCGTTGGTCATGATGAAGACGTTGTCGAAGATGCGGAACGCGTCGAGCGCCCGGAACAGGACGGCGACCATGATGGCGGCCTTCATGTTCGGCAGGACCACGCGCCGCATCCGCTGCCACCAGGTGGCGCCGTCGACCTGCGCCGCCTCCTCGAGGTCGCCCGGCACCTGCGCCAGACCCGCCAGCAGCAGGAGCGAGATGAACGGCGTCGTCTTCCACACCTCGGAGGCGATGATGACGAACAGGCTGGTGCCGGTGCCCGCGAACCAGTTGAGGTCGGAGCTGATGCCCGGCACCCAGTCGAACCACTGGTTCACGTACCCGGAGTCGATGCTGAACGCGTAGAACCACGCGAACGCCGAGACCACGGTGATGATGCCGTAGGGCACGAGGATCGCGGTGCGGAGCAGCCCGCGGAGCCGGGTGATCGCCCGGTGCATGATCATCGCCAGCGCGAAGCCGAGCACCACCTCGATCGCGACGGTGATGACCATGATGATCGTCGTGACCAGCAGCGACTGCCAGAACACCGGGTCGCTCAGGATCACGCCGTAGTTGCCGAGCCCGATGAACGCGCGGTCGTCCGGCGCGGTCAGCCGGTTGCGGAACAGGGACTCGTAGACCGCCTGCGCGATCGGGTAGGCGGTGACGGCCAGCATCACCACGAACGCGGGGCCGGCGAGCAGCCAGCCGAGCCGGGCCTCGGCCCGCGCGCGGTCGCTCTTCCGGGGCTTCGACGCCTTGTCCGGGCCGGCGCCCCGGGTGCTGCTCCTCGCGACGCCCGCCGTGGCGCCCGTGACCTCGGTACTCACAGCAGTCGCTCCCCTCGCAGCACGGCGGTGATGAAGTCGGTCGACTCCTGCGGCGTCGTGTCCGGGTTCACGGAGACCGGCGGGTGCCACGTCTCCTGGAGGCCCTGGGAGACCTCGTTGTAGTACGGCGTCTGCGGGCGGGGCGCCGCCTGCTCCAGCGACTGCCGGATGACGTCCGCCATCGGGAACGTCTCCTGCACCTCGGGGTCGTCGTAGGCCACGGTGCTGGACGGCGGGTTGCCGTCGGAGACGAAGTACGCCGCCTGGTTCTCGGGCGCCACGATGCACGCGGCGGCCTCGTAGGCCTCGTCGACGTGCCGGCTGAACGCCCCGACGCCCAGGTTGATCCCGCCGTACGGCGGCGCGGCGTCCTCGCCCTCCACCACCTGCGGGTAGACCGCCCAGCCGACGTCGTCCAGGAACGACTGGTCGAGGGTGCCGTCCTCGACGGCGCCCTGCATCGCCGGCCAGACGAACGGCCAGTTGACCATGAACGACCCCGAGTCCCCCTGGAACTGGGACAGCGACGCGTTCTCGTCCTGGGTCGGCAGGCCGGGCCCGCCGAGCCGCTCGGACCCGATCTCGCCGATGATGCGCGCGGCCTCGCGCCCGGCGTCGGAGTCCAGACCGAGCTCCACGTCCTCGGCGCTCGCCTCCGGGGTCTCGACGATCTGCCCGCCGGCCGACTCGACCAGCGCGTTGATCCACACCGTGTACGCCTCGGCCTTGATGCCCTGGACGCCGAGCTGCAGGTCCTGGTCGCGCGCGACGTCCATCACCTGGTCCCAGGTCACGGGGGTCGTCGCGGGGTCCAGACCGGCCTGCTCGGCGACCGACTTCTTGTACCAGAGCAGCTGCGTGTTGGCCCAGAACGGCACGGTCACCAGCTCGTCGCCCCAGGAGGCGCCCTGCAGCGCGCCCTCGGCGACGTCCTCGCTGACCTGCTCGGCGATGTCGTCCGGCACCGGCGCGAGGAACCCCGCGTTCGCCAGCTCCGGGATGAACGGCGGGTCCAGGCTCATCAGGTCGATCGACGCGTCCTTCGCCGCCAGGCGCCGGGCCAGCTGCTCCCGCTGCGAGCTCGCCTCCCGGGGCAGCACCGAGACCTCGATCCGGTACGCGCCGCCCGCCTCCTCCGTGCACTGCTGCGCCAGCGCGGCCTGCCCGCCGGCGTCCGGGTTGGTGTACCAGGTGAGCACCGGGGTGTCGTCGGCCGGCGAGCACGCGGCCAGCCCTGCCCCCAGCGCGAGCACCGTGGCCCCGGCGATCGCCCTCGACCGTCTCCGCACCCTCATCGCCCTTCCGCCGGTCGCGGGCGCCCGACCAGGGCATCCGCGACATGTCCGCACGTCCGTGGCCCCACGGTGCACCGGTCCGCGCACCTCTGCCACCGGAGAGCACCCGGGGGCGCGGGCCCCGCACCTGCGGACACGTGCCGGAGCACCTGGCGCGTGGTGCGACGATGGGGGCATGGCACCGACCACGACCCCCGCCGAGGCCTGGTCCGCGCTGCGCGCGGGCAACGACCGGTTCGTCCGCGGCGCGATGGAGCACCCGTCCCAGGGCTTCGAGCGCCGCGCCGAGGTGAGCTCCGCGCAGCACCCGTTCGCCGTGGTGTTCGGCTGCTCGGACAGCCGCGTCGCGGCCGAGATCATCTTCGACCAGGGCCTCGGCGACGTGTTCGTCGTCCGCACCGCGGGCCACGTGCTCGACACGACGGTGATCGGCTCCATCGAGTACGGCGTCGAGGTGCTGGGCGCGTCGCTGGTCGTCGTCCTCGGGCACGACTCGTGCGGCGCGGTGGCCGCGGCGACGGCGGCGCTCACCACGGGCGAGCTGCAGCGCGGCTTCGTCCGGGCCGTGGTCGACCGCGTGATCCCGAGCATCGTGGGGATGGCGCACGGCAAGGACGGGGAGGGCCGCCCGCGCGACCTGTCGACGATGGACCCCGCCGACCTCGGCCACGAGCACGTGCGGCACACCGTCGACATGCTGCGGTCGTACTCGGTCACGCTGGCCGAGGCGGTCGACGAGGGCCGGTGCGCCGTGGTCGGCGTGGAGTACACGCTCGCGGACGGCGGCGCCCGCCTGACGACGGTCGTCGGCGACGTCGGCGAGGAGCCCGTCAGCGAGGTGTGACCTCCGCCACCCCGGTCCGCCCGGGCCGGGGGCCACGGGGACGGGCGCGCCCCGCGATGGCAGGATGCCGCGCATGAGCACGCATGCTGACGACGACGTCGAGTACCGCACCGAGCACGACACGATGGGCGAGGTCCGGGTGCCCGCGGCCGCCCTGTACCGCGCGCAGACCCAGCGCGCCGTCGAGAACTTCCCGATCAGCGGGACCGGCCTGGAGCGGGGCCACGTCGCCGCGCTCGCCCGGGTCAAGAAGGCCGCCGCCCTGGCCAACGCCGAGCTGGGCATCCTCGACCGCGCGGTCGCCGACGCCATCGCCGCCGCGGCGGACGAGGTCGCGGACGGCCGGCACGACGCGCACTTCCCGGTCGACGTCTACCAGACCGGCTCCGGCACGTCGTCGAACATGAACATGAACGAGGTGCTCGCCACGCTCGCGACGCGGTCGCTCGGCAGCGACGTGCACCCGAACGACCACGTGAACGCCTCCCAGTCGTCCAACGACGTGTTCCCCACGTCCGTGCACGTCGCCGCGACCGACGGCGCGGTCAACGACCTGGTCCCCGCGCTGGAGCACCTGGCCGCGTCGCTGGAGCGGCTCGCGGCGAAGCACGCGGGCGACGTGAAGTCCGGCCGCACGCACCTGATGGACGCCACCCCGGTGACGTTCGGCCAGGAGTTCGGCGGGTACGCGGCGGCGGTCCGCCGGGGCGTCGAGCGCGTGCAGGCGGCGCTCCCCCGCGTCGCCGAGGTGCCCCTGGGCGGCACCGCGGTCGGCACCGGCATCAACACCCCCGCCGGCTTCCCGCAGCGGGTGATCGCGCTGCTCGCCGAGGAGACCGGGCTGCCGCTGACCGAGGCCCGCGACCACTTCGAGGCGCAGGGCGCCCGCGACGGGCTGGTCGAGCTGTCCGGCGCGCTGAAGACCATCGCCGTCAGCCTGACCAAGATCTGCAACGACCTGCGCTGGATGGGCTCCGGGCCCAACACCGGCCTCGGCGAGATCCGCATCCCCGACCTGCAGCCGGGCTCGTCGATCATGCCGGGCAAGGTCAACCCGGTGATCCCCGAGGCCGTGCTGATGGTCGCCGCGCGGGTGGTCGGCAACGACGCGACGGTGGCGTGGGCCGGGGCGTCGGGCTCGTTCGAGCTCAACGTGCAGATCCCCGTGATGGGGCAGGCCGTGCTCGAGTCCGAGCGCCTGCTCGCCGCCGCGTGCCGGGTGCTGGCCGACCGCACCGTCGACGGCATCGAGGTCGACGTCGAGCGCGGCCGGGCCTATGCCGGCTCCTCGCCGTCGATCGTGACGCCGCTCAACCGCGTGATCGGCTACGAGGCCGCCGCGAAGATCGCCAAGCACGCCGTCGCGCAGGGCATCACGGTCCGCGACGCCGTGGTCGCGCTCGGGTACGTCGAGCGCGGCGAGGTCACCGAGGCCCAGCTCGACGAGGCCCTGGACCTGCTGAGCATGACCCGCCCGAAGGGCTGACGGGCCCGGGTTCGCGGGCCCCTGGCGCGCGAGCGGGCAGCCGACACGTCGAGGGAGCACCCGGTGGGTGCTCCCTCGACGTGTCTCGTGCTCACCCGCGCAGGGCGCACGCCGGCCGGGTGGCCGCGGGTCAGCGCGCGAGCGTGAACTCGTCGGCGCCGCGGGCGAGCTCGGCGGCGACGTCGGTCAGCGACACGACGGCCTGCCGGACCTCGGCGGCGCCGTCGAACGCCTGGCCGGCGGCCTCGGCCACGTCGGCCGCGCTGCCCGCGATGTCGCTGGTGCTCGACGCGGCGACCACCAGGTTCCGCTCGATCTCCGACGTCGTGGCGCTCTGCTGCTCCACCACCGCGGAGACCGCGCCCTGCAGCCCGTCGACCGTGGTGACCGCCTGCGAGATCCGGCTGACCGAGGCCTGCACGTCGGCGGCGTCCCGGGTGACGGCCTCGAGCACCGGCGCGATGGTGCCGATGGCGTTGGACGTCTGCTGCGCGAGGTCCTTGACCTCGCCGGCCACGACCGCGAACCCGGCGCCCGAGGCGCCCGCGCGGGCCGCCTCGATCGACGCGTTGAGCGCCAGCAGGTGGGTCTGGCTGGCGATGGTGGTGACCGTGTCGAGGACGGCGGCGATCTGCGACGTGGACGCGGCGAGCCGGTCGGCGGCGGACGCGGCGTCGGCGGTGATGCCGACGGCCTGCGCCGCCTCGCCCGACGCGGCGGTGACGTCCTGCGCGACGGACTCGATGGACGAGCGCATCTCGGTCATCGCGGCGGTGACGGTCTGGACCTCCGTGCTCACGACCGACGCGGAGCCGGCGGCGCCCTCGGCCCGGGACACCGTGCGGCCCGCGGCCTCCTCGAGCGTGCCGGACGACCCGTCGAGGCGGCCCGCCGTGCTGCGCACCGCCTCCGCGCCCTGCTGCATCCGGGTCAGCGCGGCGCGCATGGCGTCGATCGCCTCGCCGAGCGCCGCCCCCATGACGCCGATCTCGTCCTGGCCCTCGCCGCGCACCTCGACGGACAGGTCGCGGTCGGCGACCCGGCGCAGCGCGGTGGTCAGCCGGCCCACGCGGCCGACGACCCGTCCGGAGATCCACACGACCAGGGCGACGGCCAGCAGCGCGACGACCAGCCCGACGACGAGCAGCGTGAGCATGAGGGTGCCGGACCCGGCCTCGAGCTCGGCGGACACGGAGCGCATGTCGGCGTCGAAGCCCCAGGCGGCGATGGTCCAGCCCCACGGGGCGTACCGGGCGACCTGCACGGACGCCGCGCCCGCGTCGCCGAGGTCGATCCGCTCGGTCGCGGTCTCGCCGTCGGGCAGCTCGGCGGCAGCCTCGACCAGGCGGGTGGCGTACGCGTCGCCCGCGGCGTCGACCTGGCCCGCGGAGTCACCCGCCTGCGCCCCCGGCGGCGGCACGACCCAGGCACCGTTCGCGTCGGCGACGGTCAGGTAGCCCTGCTCGCCGACGGACACCTCGGCCAGCGCGGCGCGCAGCGGCTCGTCGACCTCCGTCTGCGGGACCCCGACGAACAGCGCCCCGACGACCTGGTCGCCCACGACGAGCGGGGCGTACCCGGTGACGTAGGGCTGGCCGACGACCTGCGCGGTGCCGTAGTAGGACTGGCCCGCGAGCAGGGAGGAGACGACGGCGTTCGGCGTGCCGTCCGCGCCGGTGGCGGCGATCGCGGTGCCGATGGCGCGGTTGCCCTCGGCGTTCTGCACGCTGGTGGCGACGCGCAGCATGTCGCCGTCCTCGTCGACCCGCTGGAACACCGTCACGGCCGCGCCGAGCAGCGAGCTGATCTCGTCGACGACCGGCACCGGGGCGGCCGGGTCGACCGTGTGGCCGAGCCAGGTGCCGCCGACCAGCAGCTGCGGGAGGTCGACCTCCTCGCTGGTGCCCGTGGTCTGGTCGGTGACCGTCCAGTGCTCGGGCGCGCCGAACGACACCGCGCCCGCCTGGGCGAACGTCTGCTGGGCCACGCGCAGGTCGGACGCCATCCGGTCCGTCACGGTGGCGACCTGCGTCTCCACCAGCGTCACCGCCTGCTGCGTCGTCTGGGTCATCGAGTCGCTGACCAGCCGGTCCACGTCGTCACCGGCGTCGGACGCGAGCCCGGTCACCTGCCAGCCGCCGACGGCGGTGAGCAGGGCCGCGGTCACGGCGACGGCACCGGCTCCGGTGGCGACGAGCTGAGCGCGCAGGCTGGTGCGCAGTCGTGGCAGAGGCACGGGGGTCTCCTGGGCCGAGAGGGTACGCGTCGGCTCGGGGTGACCGACGACGGGATGCCGGTCTCATCGGGGGACTTTCGTCCCATGTGAGCGGTCCCAGGGTGCGTAAGGGACGAATCGGGACGACTTCACCCGGTGGTGGGACGGCCGGTGCGCTCAGGCGCCCTCGACCCGCAGCAGCACGCGCGACAGCAGCCCCGCGAGCCGCTCGGCGTCGGCGGCGCTCAGCCCGTCCAGCGCCTCCGCCTCGCGGGCGAGGTGCTCCGGCATCAGCCGGTCGACCGTCGCACGACCGGAGTCGGTCAGCTCCAGCAGCACGCCGCGCCGGTCCCGGCTCGGCACGGCTCGGGCGACCAGGCCCGCCCGCACGAGGGCGTCCGCGCGCTTGGTGATCGCGGCGCCGGAGGCGGCGGTGATGGTGGACACCTCGCTCGCGCGCAGCGCCCGGCCTGCCCGGCGCAGCGCGCACAGCAGGTCGAACTCGCCGCGGCTGAGGTCCGCCGCTGCCAGGTCGGCCTCGGCCCGCGCGGCCAGCAGCGCGGCGATCCGGGTGATCCGCCCCGCGACGGCGATCGGGGTCACGTCCAGCTCCGGCGCCTCGCGCTCCCACTCCGCCCGCAGGCGGTCGACGCTGTCCACGGCGGCCACCCTACCGACCGTGAGTTCGTTCACGAATCATTTACTCGTGAAGCATCCCGCGTACGATGGACGGGTGCACCGCCTCTCCCTCGTCGCCGCCCTGCTGCACCCCGAGCAGCTCCGGACCGCCCTGCGCCCGCACGCCGGCGGCCCGAGCACCCGGCAGGCGCTCGGCGGCGCGCTGCGGTGCGGCGCGAGCGTCGCCCTCGCGTTCGTCCTGGTGGCGGCGGTCGGCCGGCACGAGCTCGCGGGCTACGCCGCCCTCGGCGCGCTCGCCTCGCTCTACGGCCGCTCCTCCGGCTACGCGTGGCGCGTGCGGCTGATGGCCCTGGTCGGCGCGGCTCTGGCCGGGGCGGTCGCGGTGATGGCGGCGCTCGTCGCCGCCGGTGCGCCGACGGTCGCGGAGCTCGCCGCCCTGACCCTGCTCGCCGCGGGCGCGACGGCGGGCGCCGCGGCCCTGCGCACCGGGCCGCCCGGGGCCACCATCCTCGTGTTCGCCGCCGGCGCCGGCACGGCCCCCGCGGGCGGCGCCGGCGACGTCGTGGCCCGCACCGGCACCGTCCTCGCGGGCGTGCTCGTGGCGCTCGTCGTGTGCAACGCCGGCGCCCTGCTCGACCGGTGGCGCGGCCGGGCCGTCGAGGCCGCGCCCGCGCTGCGGGACGTCGTGCGCGCCGGGACGGCCGGTGGCGCGGCGCTCGGCCCCGCCATCACCGTGGCGGTCGCCGCCGCGATCGCCTCCACCGTCGCCGCCGTCGCGGGCTGGGGCCACCCCGCCTGGGCCGTGATGGGCGCGGCCGCCGTCCTGCAGGGCACCCACGTCCGCCACATGGGCGTGCGGGCGCTGCAGCGCGCCGCGGGGACGGCCTGCGGCGTCGCGATCGCACTGCCCCTGCTCGGCGCGGACCTCGACTTCGCCGCGGTCGCCGTCCTGGTGGTGGTGCTGCAGACGGTCACCGAGCTGGTCGTAGCCCGGCACTACGGCGTCGCCATGCTCACGATCACGCCCATGGCGCTGCTGATGACCTCGATCGGCGCCTCGGCGGATCCCGCCGCGCTCGCGCTGGACCGGGCGCTCGACACCGCGGTCGGGGCGGTCGTCGGGCTCGTCGTGGCGGTCGCCGCGGCGCGGCCGGAGCCCTCGGCCCCGACCGCGCCGGCGGGGCCGTCAGAGCTCGATGCCCTCCAGCATCTCCGTGACCAGGGCCGCGACGGGCGACCGCTCGGACCGGGTCAGCGTGACGTGCGCGAAGAGCGGGTGGCCCTTGAGCGCCTCGATGACCGCGGCGACGCCGTCGTGCCGGCCGACCCGCAGGTTGTCCCGCTGGGCGACGTCGTGCGTGAGCACCACGCGTGAGCTCTGCCCGATCCGGGACAGCACCGTGAGGAGCACGTTCCGCTCGAGCGACTGGGCCTCGTCCACGATCACGAACGCGTCGTGCAGCGAGCGGCCGCGGATGTGCGTCAGCGGCAGCACCTCGAGCAGGTCGCGGTCGATGATCTCCTCGACGACCTCGCGGCTGACCACGGCGCCGAGGGTGTCGAAGACCGCCTGCGCCCAGGGGTTCATCTTCTCGGACTCGCTGCCCGGCAGGTAGCCGAGCTCCTGGCCGCCGACCGCGTACAGCGGGCGGAACACCATCACCTTGCGGTGCTGCCGCCGCTCCAGCACGGCCTCGAGCCCGGCGCACAGCGCGAGCGCCGACTTGCCGGTGCCGGCACGGCCGCCGAGCGACACGATGCCGACGGCCTCGTCCAGCAGCAGGTCGATCGCGACCCGCTGCTCCGCGCTGCGGCCGTGCAGGCCGAACACGTCCTGGTCGCCCCGTACGAGCTGCACGTGCTTGTCGGCCGTCACCCGGCCCAGCGCCGACCCGCGCGGGCTGTGCAGCACCAGGCCCGTGTGGCAGGGCAGCGTCGGCGAGCCCTCGAGGTCGGCGAGCGCGAGCGACTCGTGCTCCCACAGCTGCGCCATCTGCTGCTCGGCCATGTCGAGGGTGTCCATGCCGGTCCAGCCCGAGTCGACCGCGAGCTCGTGGCGGTACTCCTCCGCGCGCAGACCGATGGCCGACGCCTTGATCCGCATCGGCAGGTCCTTGGACACGACGGTGACGTCGCACCCCTCGGCGGCCAGGTTCGCCGCGCACGCGAGGATCCGGGTGTCGTTGTCACCGAGGCGGAACCCGGCGGGCAGCACGGTCGGGTCCGTGTGGTTGAGCTCGACCCGGAGCGTGCCGCCCTGGTCGCCGATCGGCAGCGGCGCGTCCAGGCCGCCGTGCTGGATCCGCAGGTCGTCCAGCATCCGCAGCGCCGTCCGCGCGAAGTACCCGAGCTCGGCGTGGTGCCGCTTCGCCTCCAGCTCGGTGATGACCACGACGGGCAGCACCACGTCGTGCTCGGCGAACCGCGTGATGGCCTTCGGGTCGGACAGCAGGACGGACGTGTCCAGGACGTGCGTCCGGCGCCCCTCCGGCTGGTCGGTCGAGGCGGTGGCGGTTCCCAGCTTGCTGACCACGGCAGGCTCCCTCCGGCGCTGGTGCTAGCGCCGCATCGGGCCCGGGGTGCCGAGCCACGACGGGCTCGTGCGGCACTCGGGAAGGGGACGAGGGCGGCCTGCCCGGACGAAGGGCCACGACCGGCCCTCCCCCCGGAGCGCGTGCTCCATAGGGCTGGCCTCCCGGGGACGACGGGTGCCGTCCGTTGCTCGGGACGCTACGCCCGGCCCGCGGGTGCGCAGCGCGCGCGACACGCCGCGGATGTGATCTGCAACACGATGTTCACCCGGCGGTCACGCGCCGTCGTGCGGCGGGCCCTCAGCGCCCGTGCCGCCGCTCGCGCGCGGCGTAGTCCCGCACCGCGCGCAGGAAGTCGACCCGCCGGAAGTCGGGCCAGTACGCCTCGCAGAAGTAGTACTCGGAGTGCACCGACTGCCAGAGCATGAAGCCGCCCAGGCGCTGCTCCCCCGACGTGCGGATGACCAGGTCGGGGTCCGGCTGGCCCTTGGTGTAGAGGTGGTCGGCGATGTGCTCGACGTCGAACGTCGCCGCGATGTCGTCGAGCGAGGCACCCTCGGCGGCCCGCTCGGCCAGGTACGAGCGGACGGCGTCGGCGATCTCCTTGCGGCCGCCGTAGCCGATCGCGACGTTGACGTGCAGGCCCCGCACGTCGGCGGTGGCGGCCTCGGCGTCGCGCAGCACGCGGACCGTCGCGTCGGGCAGCAGGTCGAGCGAGCCCACAGCCTGCAGCCGCCAGCGCCGGGTGGCCGCGAGCTCGCGCACCGCGTCCTCGATGATCCCGAGCAGCGCCTCGAGCTCCGCGGCCTCGCGCGTGAGGTTGTCCGTCGACAGCATCCACAGCGTGACGACCTCGACGCCGACCTCCTCGCTCCACTCCAGCAGGTCGGCGATCCGCTCGGCGCCGCGGCGGTGGCCGGTCGCGGTCGACTCCCCGAGCTGCCGGGCCCAGCGGCGGTTCCCGTCCAGGATGACCCCGACGTGCCGCGGCGCCTGGTCGCGGTCGAGCGACGCGGCGAGCCGGCGCTCGTACAGCCCGTACAGCGGATGGGGCAGGCGCACGTGCGGGACTCCTTCGGACGGTCGGCGGGCGGTGCTCACGCTACCGCCCGGCGGCCCGGCGACCCCGTGCGTCCGGCGCGCGGCACGAGGAGGATCTGTGCAGGGACGACAGCGGCGGGCAGTGGTACCTACGGTTCCGTAACCTACGCGGTCGTAAGTTAGGCTCGTCCGGTCGTCCCGTACCGCCCAGGAGGTCCGTCGTGAAGGTCGCCGAGACCGCCGATCAGCTCGCCGACGTCGTCAAGCCGCGGCTGCGGGGCTGGATCCACGCCGGGATGTTCCCGGTCGCCACCGTCGCGTCGATCGTGCTCGTCGTGCTGGCGCCCACCACGGCGCTCACCGTCGCGGCCGCCGTGTTCGGCGCCGCCGCGATGCTGCTGTTCGGCACCAGCGCCGTCTACCACCGCGGCACCTGGTCCCCGCGCGTCGCCGGCGTCCTGCGCCGGCTGGACCACACCAACATCTTCCTGGTCATCGCCGGCACGTACACGCCGCTCGCGGTGGCCCTGCTGCCCGCCTCGACCGCCCGGACGCTGCTGATCATCGTCTGGGCCGGCGCGGTGGCCGGCATGCTCGCGCGGATCTTCTGGCTGAACGCCCCGCGGTGGGTCTACGTGCCGGTCTACATCGCGCTCGGCTGGGTCGCGGTCTGGTTCCTGCCCGCGTTCGGCCGCGCCGACAACGGCGGCGCGGCGGTCGTCTGGCTCGTCGCGGGCGGCGGGCTGGCCTACACGCTCGGCGCGCTGGTCTACGGCCTCAAGCGGCCGAACCCGAGCCCGCGCTGGTTCGGCTTCCACGAGATCTTCCACCTGCTGACGGTCGTCGGCTGGGGCTGCCACTACGCCGCGGTGGCCATCGCGATCCTCTGAGGCCGGACGCCGGCGCCGGCGAGGTCGTCAGGACGGCACGAGGTCGTCCGTCCTGCAGGACGACCTCGTGAACGACCGACGACCTCGCGCCGCGCACGGCACACTCGGTCCTTGACCAGCCTCGACGGCGCGACGCGGCTGGCCGGGACGCTCGGGCTCGGCTACCTGACCGTGGTCCGCGCGACGACCCGGGCCGGCCTGCTCGGCCGCCTGTCCGCGCCTCAGCCGGCGGGGACCACCCGGTAGCGACGGTTCGCCAGGGACGGGTTCGACTCCCGCACGCCGGCCAGCGCCGCCGGGTCCAGGTCGACGGTCCGCAGCTCGGGCTCGTCGCCCATCTCCAGGCCGACGACGCCGTCGGGGCCGACGACGAGCGAGCGCCCGGTGACGCCCCTGCCCGCCTGGCCCACCGCGACGACGACGGCGGTGTTCTCGATGGCCCGGGCGGTGGCCAGCGTGCGCCAGTGGTGCTCCTTGAGCGGTCCGGACGCCCAGGCGGCCGGCACCACGAGCACGTCCGCCCCGGCGTCGACGACGCGGCGGGCCGACTCCGGGAACCGCAGGTCGTAGCAGGTGAGCACGCCCAGCCGGGCGCCCGCGACGTCGAGGACGAGCGGCGCGGCGTCGGCGGGGCCGGGCTCCAGGCGGTCCGACTCGCGGTGCCCGAACGCGTCGTACAGGTGCACCTTGCGGTAGACGCCCGCGAGCCCGCCGTCCGCGCCGACCGCCACGACCGCGTTGACCGCGCGACCGGGCTCGCGGCCCGGCAGCGTCGTGCCCGCCACGACCGCGACGCCGTCCGCCGCCGCCCGCTCGCGCAGCAGCTGGACGAACGGGCCGTCGATCGGCTCGGCGTGCTCCGGACCGGTCCCCCGCGGGTCGAAGCCCGAGGCGTACTCCGGCAGCACCAGGACGTCGGCCCGCGCCCGCGCGGCGGTGTCGAACGCCCGCCGGACCACCTCACGGTTGGCGGCGTGGTCGTCGCTCACCCGGAGCTGGCCGACGGTGACCCGCACGGCGGGCCGCTCGGGCGGCGGGACGCTGCTCATCCGCGGTCGCGGGGTGCCGGGCCGTCGGCCTCCGGGCCGTCGGGCGCGCCGGGCGCGTCGGGCGCGCCGGGCGCGTCGGGCGTGCCGGGCGTGCCGGGCGCGTCCGGCGTGCCGGCGCCGGTACCGCCCGTCGTGGGCCCGTCGGCACCGGGCGCCCGGCCCTCCTCCGCCGCGGCCAGCCGGCGCGCGTTCCGGTCCACCACCCGCAGGTGCCGGATCAGCGAGAACCCGAGCCCGATGACGGCGGCGGCCACCGCGAACGTCACGAGGAAGCCGAGCAGCCCCGGGGAGGTCTGGTCCTCCGGCGGGATCTCGATGGAGCTGGGCGACGGCGACGGGTCGACCGCGGAGAGCGCGCCGGCCGCCTGGAGCAGCGTGCCGTGCGCGACCGCGAGCAGCGAGGCGGCGCTCACGCGAGCACCTCCCGCACACCGGCGAACAGGTCGTCCTCGGGCAGCGTCGTGGGCACGCGGGACTCGGCGAGCTCGTACTCCTCGGTCGACCAGACCTCGAGCTCGAGGTCGCGCGGCATCGCGAAGAAGAAGCCCTCGGGGTCGATCTGCGTGGCGTGGGCGCGCAGGGCGGCGTCCCGGGCGTCGAAGTGCTCGTGCACGTCGACGAACGTCGTGACCTCGCGCTCCGGGATCTCGCGGGCGGCCCGCGACTCGACCCACTCGCCGAACGGGGACTCCAGGCCGCGCTCGACCATGGCCTCGTGCGCCGCGCGGATCCGCGCCATCGAGAAGCCGTGGTTGTAGTAGAGCTTCAGCGGCGTCCAGGGCTCGCCCGCGCCGCGGTACCGCTCGGGGTCGCCGGCGGCGTGGAAGGCCTCGAAGGCGACCCGGTGGCACATGATGTGGTCCGGGTGCGGGTAGCCGCCGGTCGGGTCGTAGGTCGTGATCACGTGCGGCCGGAACTCCCGGACCAGCTCGACCAGCGGCCGGGACGCCTCCTCCAGCGGCTGCAGCGCGAAGCAGCCGTCGGGCAGCGGCGGCAGCGGGTCGCCCTCGGGGAGGCCGGAGTCGACGAACCCGAGCCAGTGCTGCCGGACGCCCAGCGCCTCCGCCGCGGCGGCCATCTCGACGCGACGCAGCGCCCGCATCTCCTCGATGCCGCCCTCGAACGGCGGGTAGTGCGGGTTCAGCACGTCGCCGCGCTCCCCGCCGGTGCAGGTGACGACCAGGACGTCGATGCCCTCGGCGGCGTACCGGGCGGTCGTGGCCGCCCCCTTGCTCGACTCGTCGTCCGGATGGGCGTGCACCGCCATCAGGCGCAGCTGCTCGGTCACGGTGTCCTCGTGGTCCTCTCCTCGTCGCCGGTGCGGCCCCCGGCGCGAGACAATGATCGCGCACCCCACCGACAACTCTGCGCCAGAGCGCGCGGCCGACCTCCTGGAGCAGCGCGTGACGGCGACCCCGACCCCCGCACCGAGCCCGCCGGCGGGGCGGTACGGACGGCCCGACAGCCCCCGCCGTCGCCGCGTGGTCCGCTGGTCGATCATCGCGCTGGCCGTCGCCGGCGTCGCGCTCACCGTGTGGATCGGCCTGGGCCGGGCCGGGACTCCGGTCCGCTGGGACGAGGTCGGGTTCCGCGTGGACGGCCCGACCAGCACCGAGCTGACGTTCGACGTGACCAAGGACGCCGACGCGACCGCGACGTGCCGGGTGCAGGCCCTCTCCGACCGGTACGCCGAGGTGGGCGTCCAGACCGTCACGGTCGGGCCCGCGGGCACCGCGACCCAGCGCGTGACGGCGACCATCCCGACGGCGGAGCTCGCGGTCTCGGCGGTCGTCGTCGGCTGCGAGCCGGCCTGACGGGCCTCCCGCACCTGCCCCGACGGGGTGATCCTGCGGTCGGCAGCCCGCCGGACCGCGCCGCGTTGCTATGCTTGCCGATTCATACGCCGCCCCCGGTCCGACGTCGCCCGACGTCGCCGCAGGTCGACGCGACCGCGAGGGACACGGCGCAGCCCGTTCACGCCACCGCGACGTCGCGCACGCCTGACCGGGGACGACGACATGTGGGCACGCCCAGCGCGGGAGTGCGACACGCAGGAAGGAGAAGGACGTGACCGACACGACGCAGGCCGCCACGTGGCTGACGCAGGAGGCCTACGACCGGCTCAAGGCGGAGCTCGAGCACCTCGAGGGCCCCGGCCGCGCCGAGGTCACCGAGCGGATCGCCGCCGCGCGTGACGAGGGCGACCTCAAGGAGAACGGCGGCTACCACGCCGCCCGCGAGGAGCAGGCCAAGCAGGAGGCCCGCATCCGCGAGCTCAAGGAGAAGCTCCGCAACGTGCAGATCGGCACCCCGCCGGACGACGGCGTCGTGGAGCCCGGCATGGTCGTCACGGCCGAGGTCGCCGGCGACGAGATGGTCTTCCTGCTCGGTTCCCGCGAGATCGCCGGCTCCGCCGACATCGAGGTGTTCTCCCCGACGTCGCCGCTGGGCGCCTCCATCAACGGCCGCGCCGTCGGCGACACGGTGTCCTACACCGCGCCGAACGGCCGCGAGATCCCGGTGACGGTGAAGGACGCGAAGCCCTTCACGGGCTGAGCCGACCTGCCGCGCACCACGAGGGCCCCGACCGCCGCTGCGGCCGGGGCCCTCGTGCGTGCGGGACCGCGGAGCAGGGCGGAGAAGCCGTCGACCTGCTGGACCGGCTGGACGCCCCGCGCTGACCGGAGGGCAGCGCTCAGCGCTCCGCGAGCCGGAAGCCCGCGTCGCGCAGGCGCTGCAGCAGCCGGGCGCAGTGCTCGGGGCCCTTGGTCTCCACCTGCACCTCGATCTCGACCTCGTCGATCTCCAGGTCCACGCCGGTGCGGACGTGCGACACGTGCATGACGTTCGCGCCCGCCGACGCGAGCTCGCGCAGCAGGTCGGCCAGCGCGCCGGGGGCGTCGTGCACCCGGACCCGGAGCTGCAGGTACCGCCCGGACACGGCCAGACCGTGGCGCACGACGCGCAGCAGCACGAGCGGGTCGATGTTGCCGCCCGACAGGAGCACGACCACCGGGCCGTCGAGCTCGCCGGGAGCGGCGGCCATCACCGCGGCCACACCCGCCGCGCCGGACGGCTCGACCAGCAGCTTCGCGCGCTCCGCGACGAGCAGCAGCGCCCGGGACAGGTCCTCCTCGGACACCGTCCGCACCTCGCAGCCGTGCTCCTGGAGCAGCGCGAACGGCACGGCGCCGGGGGTGCCCACGGCGATGCCGTCGGCCATCGTGTGCAGCTCGGGCGCGCGGGTCGGCACGCCCGCGACCAGCGACGCCGGGTACGCGGCCGCGCGCGCGGCCTGCACCCCGATCACCCGCACGTGCGGCGCGAGCTCGGCGACGACCGCCTGGATGCCGGCGGCCAGGCCGCCGCCGCCGAGCGGCACGACGATCGTGCGGACGTCCGGCACCTGCTCGAGGATCTCCAGCGCGAGCGTGCCCTGCCCGGCGACGATGTCGGCGTGGTCGAAGGGGTGGATGAGCACCCGCCCGGTCCGGTCGGCCTCGGCGCGGGCCTCGACCAGCGCCTCGTCGACGCTGTGGCCGTGCAGCCGGACCTCGGCGCCGTACTCCTTGGTGGCGGCGATCTTCGGCAGCGCGGCGTCGAGCGGCATGTAGACCACCGCGTCCAGCCCCAGCAGCTGCGCCGCGAGCGCGACGCCCTGCGCGTGGTTCCCGGCGCTCGCCGCGACGACGCCGCGTGCCTGCTCCTCCGGGGAGAGCCGGGCCATGCGGACGTAGGCCCCGCGGATCTTGAAGGACCCCGCGCGCTGCAGGTTCTCGCACTTGAGCAGCACGGGCGCCCCGGCGATCTGGGACAGGGCGCGGGAGGACTCCACCGGGGTGCGGGTCGCCACGCCGGTGAGCAGGCGCGCGGCAGCCTGGGCGTCGTCGAGGAAGGTCACCCGCGTATCTTCTACGATCCGGCGCCCTCGTCGTCCGGGCCGCGCCGTGCCCCGCCGGCCCCGCGCGACCCGCCCGGCTCCACGCCCTCGGCGCCGGCGTTGCTCGCCGCGGGCTCCTTGCCGCGGCCCGCGCCCCGGCGCCGGCCGAACATGCCGGGCGGCCGGAGCGTGACGTGGTCCTCGGTGCCGAGCTGCGGGAACTTGTCGTGCCCGTGCAGGTACAGCACGACCGTGTTGAGGACGGCGGCGATCGGCACCGCGAACAGCGCACCGACGATGCCCGCGGCGAGCGACCCGGCGGCCACGACCAGCAGCACCGCCACCGGGTGCAGCGAGACCGCGTGCCCCATGAGGAACGGCTGGAGCACGTGGCCCTCGATCTGCTGGACCAGCAGCACGACGCCCAGCATGATCAGCGCGACGACCGGGCCCTGGGACACCAGCGCCACCAGCACCGCCACGGCGCCGGTGGCCACGGCCCCGACGATCGGGATGAACGAGCCGACGAACACGAGCGTCGCCAGCGGCAGCGCGAGCGGGACGCCGAGGATCGCGGCACCGACCCCGATGCCCGTGGCGTCGACGAACGCCACCAGGATCTGCGTGCGCGTGTAGCCGGACAGCGTGACGATGCCGCGGCGGCCCGCCTGGTGCACGCGCTCGCGCACGGAGACCGGCAGCAGCCCGACGAGCCACGCCCAGATGGTGCGGCCGTCGAGCAGGAAGAAGAACGTGCAGAACAGGGCGATCAGCGTGCCCGCGGCGACGTGCCCGACCGTGGTCGTGACCGACAGCGCCCCGGACACCAGCGAGTCGGCGTTCGAGCTGATCTGGTCCCGGCCCTGCTGCACCAGGTCGTCGAGCTGGTCGGTGCTGAGGTTCAGCGGGCCGGTCGACAGCCAGTCCAGCGCCTCGTCGATGCCCTGCGACGCCTGGTCGTACAGGTCGCCGAACCCGCTGGCGATGGACCGGCCGGCGACGACCACCAGTCCGGTGACCACGGCGAGCAGCAGCAGCACCGACGTGATCGCGGCGAGCCCCCGGGGGAACCGCGCCCGCCGGTGCAGGAACCGCGCCACGGGCGCGAGCAGCACCGTCAGCAGCAGGGCGACGGCGACCGACACCACGATGACCTGGAAGAAGCCGATGACCCACAGCAGCGCGGCCGTGGCCGCGGCGATGAGCAGGAACCGCCAGGACCACGCCGCGGCGGCCCGCACCGAGGGCGCGACCGACTGCTCGGCCGTCCACCCCGCCGGCGTGGACCCGGTCGCGAGGTCGCCCTCGTGCAGCACCGGGGCCGCCGGCTCGCTCCCCCGGCCGCGGCGCCAGGTCGAGCGCGGCGTGGTCATGCCAGCGCCTGCGTCAGGTCCGCGATCAGGTCCGCCTCGTCCTCGATGCCCACCGACAGGCGGACCAGGTCGTCGGGGACCTCGAGGTCCGTGCCGACGACCGAGCCGTGCGTCATCCGCGCCGGCAGCTCGATCAGCGACTCGACGCCACCCAGCGACTCGGCCAGCGTGAACACCCGGGTGCGGGCGCAGATCTGCGCGGCACGCTCGGCGCTGCCCGCCCGGAACGACACCATCCCGCCGAACCCGGACATCTGCCGGGCGGCGACCTCGTGGTGGGGGTGGCTGTCGAGCCCCGGGTAGATCACCGCGGGGACGTCGTCGCGCTCCTCGAGGAACCGGGCCACCGCCGCCGCGTTCGCGCCGTGCCGGTCCATCCGCACCGCGAGCGTCTTCAGCCCGCGGAGCGTGAGCCAGGAGTCGAACGGACCGGCCACCGCGCCGGACGCGTTCTGGTGGAACTGCACGGCGTCCGCGAGCGACGTGCCGCCCGTCGGACCCTCGAGCCCGACCGGCAGCTGCGCGCCGTCCGCGACGACCAGCGCGCCGCCGACCACGTCGGAGTGCCCGCCGATGTACTTGGTCGTCGAGTGCACCACCACGTCCGCGCCCAGCGCGATCGGCTGCTGCAGGTACGGCGTCGCGAAGGTGTTGTCGACGACCAGCACCGCCCCGGCCGCACGCGCGTGCGCCGACAGCGCCGGGATGTCCGAGACGCCCAGCAGCGGGTTGGTCGGGGTCTCGACCCACACCAGCTTGGTCTGCCCCGGCCGGATCGCGGCGAGCACCGCGTCCGCGTCGGACAGGTCCACCGGCGTGTGCTCGACGCCCCACGGGCCGAACACGCGGGCGATCAGCCGGTAGGTGCCGCCGTAGGCGTCGTTCGGCACCACGACGTGGTCGCCCGGTCGCAGCACCGCACGCAGCACCGTGTCCTCCGCGGCCAGGCCGGAGCTGAACGCGAAGCCCGCGCCCCCGCCCTCGGCCGATCGCAGGGCCTCCTCGAGCGCGGCGCGCGTCGGGTTGCCGGACCGCGAGTACTCGTAGCCGCCGCGCAGGCCGCCGACGCCGTCCTGCTTGTAGGTCGACACCTGGTAGATCGGCGTCACCACCGCGCCGGTCGCCCCGTCGGGCTCCTGGCCCGCGTGGATCGCGCGGGTGGCGAAGCCCGCCCCTGCCCAGTCGCCGTGCTGGTGGTCCTGGTCGGTGTGCTGGGTGAGGTCGCCCGAGGCGGCCAGGTCCGGGGTCTGCTGCTCGTCGGTCACGCCCCCAGGCTAGGCGCTCCGGCCCGCGGGAACACCCGGGGCAGCGGCACGGTTGTGGACGTCGGACCCGAGGAAGGGAGTCACCATGAACTGGCTGTTCGGATCGGCCCTCAAGTCGACGATGGTCGAGCCGGAGCGCGCGCTGAAGGGCCGCGACGGCTACGCCTACCACGTGCCCGCGACCCACACCGTGCTCGGGACCCCGCTGCAGGGACCCTGGCCCGAGGGCACCCGGACGATCGTGCTCGGCATGGGCTGCTTCTGGGGCGCCGAGCGCATCTTCTGGCAGCTGCCGGGCGTCGTCAGCACGTCGGTCGGCTACCAGGGCGGGTACACCCCCTACCCGACCTACGAGGAGACGTGCACGGCGCTGACCGGGCACGCCGAGGTGGTCCAGGTCGCCTACGACCCGACGATCGTCTCGGACGCGGACGTCCTCCGGACGTTCTGGGAGTCGCACGACCCGACGCAGGGCTTCCGCCAGGGCAACGACCGCGGCACGCAGTACCGGTCGACGATCTACACGACGACGCCGGAGCAGGCGGCCGCCGCCGAGGAGACCCGCGCCGTCTACCAGGAGCGGCTGACCCGCGCCGGGTTCGGCGAGATCACCACCGAGGTGCGCACCGCCGCCGAGGCGGGCCCGTACTACTACGCCGAGGACTACCACCAGCAGTACCTCGACAAGAACCCCGACGGGTACTGCGGGATCGGCGGGACCGGCGTGTCCTGCCCGCGTCCGCTCGACGCCTGACGACCTGACGACGGCCCGGCCCCCCGTGGGGTCGGGCCGTCGTGCCGTTCCTGGCCAGCACCAGCACGCAGAACCGGCCCCCGGGGCGCTCCGGTGCCGCTAGCGTCTCGAGGCATGAGCCGACGGGACGAGCACCGGGCCGCGCTGCGGGCGCTCGACGCCGACGCCGTGCGCGCGTACCTGACCGCGGGTTCCGGCCTGCCGGGGCCGCGCGCGAACCTCGAGCTGATGGCGGCGTGCGCGGACGTCGCCCCGCCGGAGCTCCTGCTGGACCTCGCCGACGAGCCCGACGAGTACCTGCGCTGCTGCGGGACCGTCGGCCTCGGGCGGCTGCTGGTCGAGTCCGTCGTCGGGCCCGCTGCCCTGCGCGCCCGCGCCGCCGACCCGTCCTGGCGGGTCCGGGAGGCGGTGGCCATGGCGCTGCAGCGCGTCGGCGACGCGGACCCCGCGATGCTCCGGGACCTGGTGGCCGACTGGGGCGGGGACCCGGACCCGCTGGTCCGGCGAGCCGCCGTCGCCGGCGTCTGCGAACCTCGCCTGCTCCGCGACCCGGCCACCGCCGCCGCTGCCCTGCGCGCCTGCGCCGCCGGCACCGCGAGCATCGAGGCGCTGCCTGCCGCCGCGCGCCGCGACCCCGACGTCCGCACGCTGCGGCAGGCCCTCGGCTACTGCTGGAGCGTCGCGGTCGCGGGCGACCCCGCCGCGGGGCTGCCCGCGTTCGCCGCGCTGACGACGTCGGCCGACCCCGACACGCAGTGGGTCGTCCGCGCGAACCGGACGAAGGCACGCCTGCGCCGCCTGCTCGAGGAGCAGCACCCGTGACCCGCCGCCCGCTCCCGGCCACCGCGCTGCTCCTGCTGCTCGCCGGGTGCGCCGCCGGCACCGTGCACCCCGGCGCGGCCGAGGTCGTCGCCGACGGCCCGGACTGCCTGGCCACCGAGGTGCTGCGGGGCCTCTCCGTCGAGCCGCCGCACGGCCACGACCGGGACGCGCCGCGTGCGGGGTCGGTGCCGGTCGGGTTCGACCCCGTGGCGGTCGTCGAGTGCCGCGGGCCGCTGTCGGAGATCGGCCTCGGCGCCCCCATGACCGTGCCGGGGCCGGTCGAGCCCGGCCAGGAGGCCACGCTGCTCCCCGCCCCGCCACCACCCGCCGACCTCGCCGGGCGCCCGGAGCACGTCGACCTGTCCGACGTCACCGGCCCCCAGCCCGGCGGGCCCGGGAGCCCCGCGACCCCGGACGCCCCGCGCGCCGTCACCGTCACCGAGGTCGAGCTCCGCGGCGACCTGGACCCGCTGCTGGCCGACCTCGCACGGGCCAGTCGCACCCCCGGACCCGACCAGGCGTGCCCCGCGATGATGGAGTTCCAGCCCCAGGTCTACCTGGTGGACGCGGTCGGCCGCGCGGTCCGGGTGCAGTGGCCGGCGGACGAGTGCGGGTTCCTGCTGGACGGCGTGACCGACGGCCTCCAGGACCTGGCGGAGGCCGGCCGCGCGACCCGCACGCTGCCCGCGGCATGACCCGCGGCGCGCGCCACCCGCGGCGCGGTCACCTGACGATCCGCTGGGTCGACCGCATCGCCAGCCGATTCTCGCGCCGCAAGCCGAGGTGTCGGCCGGCGACGGGAGAATCGGCTGGCGACCCGGGGCAGCGCCCGGGTCAGCCCGCGGTGGCGAACGCGCGCAGCGCCAGCTGCACCGCGTGGTCGAACAGCTGCTCGCGCTCGTCCGAGGTCAGCTCGGCCGCCTGGAAGGTGAAGTCCGAGATCGACAGCAGCGCGAGCGCCTGCCGCTGCTCGCGGTCGGCGACGGCGTAGAGGCCGGCCGCCTCCATCTCGACGGCGAGCGTGCCGTGGTCCACCAGCGCCTGCGTGACGTGCGGGCGGTCGGCGTAGAACACGTCGGAGGTCAGCACCGGCCCGGCCTTCACCCGGGCGCCCGGCACCTCACGGGCGGCGGCGAACGCGGCCGACGCCAGACCGAAGTCGGGGGCGTGCGAGTAGTGGACGCCGCCGGGGATGCGGTTCGCGCTCACGGCGGAGTCGGTGTGCGCGGCCGTGGCGACGACGACGTCGCCGAGCTCGAGGTCGCGCGACATGCCGCCGGCGGTGCCGATCCGGATGATCCGCCGCACGTCGTAGAACCGGAACAGCTCGGTCGCGTAGATCGAGATCGACGGGACGCCCATGCCGGACGCCATCACCGACACCGGCCGGCCCTGCCACGTGCCGGTGTAGCCGAGGATGCCCCGCACCTCGGTGACCAGGCGCGCGTCCTCCAGCACCGTCTCCGCGATGCGGGTGGCACGGCGGGGGTCGCCCGGCATGAGCACGTCGGGCGCGAGGTCACCGGGCTGGGCGGAGATGTGCGGGGTGGGCATGACGGGCTCCTGTCGGGTGCGGGCGAGACGGTGCGGACGCCACGCCGCCGCCCGGCCCGCGCAGATGCTGCGGGCGCAGGCGGCGGCGTGCCGGGTGCTGCGGGTGCGGTCAGCGGGTGCCGACGATGTCCACGACGAACACCAGCGTGTCGCCGCCCTTGATGCCGGCCTGCGGCACGCCGCGGTCGCCGTAGCCCAGGTGCGGCGGGATGGACAGCAGGACGCGGGAGCCGACGGGCTGGCCGACGAGGCCCTCGTCCCAGCCGCCGATGACGGCGCCGACGCCGATCGGGAAGTTGATCGACGACCCGCGGTCGTACGAGTTGTCGAACACGTGGCCGTTCCAGGACTGGCCCAGGTAGTGCACCTCGAGGTCGTCACCGGCCTCGACCAGCGCACCGTCGCCGGGCGACAGGACGAGGACCTCGAGCTCGGCCGGGGCGGCGCCCTCGGGGAACGTCAGGGTCGGCTTCTCACCGAACGAACCGGTGGCCTCGGGCAGGGTGGCGGACATGACGTCTCCTCAGGTGTGAGCGGTACTCCCCCATCCTGCCCGGCGGACGGCCGAGCCCGCGAATGCGCATCGGGATACGGTCGCAGGCGGCGGACGAGGGGCGTCCGCCGGACGGGAGCACCGATGTCGCTGACCACCTGGGCCGGGAACCGCACCTACGCCGCCGCGCGCGTGCACGAGCCGCGCACGGTCGAGCAGGTGCAGGAGGTGGTCGCGGCGGCGCGGCACGTCCGGGCGCTCGGCACCCGGCACTGCTTCAACGACCTCGCCGACACCCCGCACGACCTGGTCCGCCTGGACGGCCTCGACCCCGACGTGCAGGTGGACCCCGACGCCCGGACGGTCACGGTGTCCGCGGGCACCCGCTACGGCACGCTCGGCCAGGCGATCCACCCCCGGGGCTGGGCGCTGCACAACCTCGCCTCCCTGCCGCACATCTCGGTGGCCGGCGCGGTGGCGACGGCGACCCACGGCTCCGGCGACCGCTCGCGGAACCTCGCGTCCGCGGTGGCGGGCCTCGACCTGGTCACCGCCGACGGCTCCCTGCGGCACCTGGTCCGCGGCGACGCGGACTTCGACGGCGCGGTGGTCGCGCTCGGCGCGCTCGGCGTGGTCGTGCGCGTGACGCTCGACGTCGAGCCCACGTACGACGTCGCGCAGGAGGTGCACACCGACCTGCCCTGGGACGCGGTGCTCGAGCACTTCGACGCGATCACCTCCTCCGCGGACTCCGTCAGCCTGTTCACCGACTGGGCCGGCCCGGGCGTCCGCCAGGTGTGGCGCAAGACCCGGGTCGCGCCGGGCGGCACCTACGAGCGGCGCACCGACCTGTTCGGCGCCCGGCCGGCTCCCGGACCCCTGCACCCGCTGCCCGGGATCGACCCCGTGAACTGCACGCCGCAGCTGGGCGTGCCCGGCCCGTGGCACGAGCGGCTGCCGCACTTCAAGCTGGAGTTCACGCCGAGCAACGGCGACGAGCTGCAGACCGAGTACCTGGTCCCGCGGGCGCACGCGGTGGAGGCCGTCGAAGCGCTGCGCGCGCTCGCACCCGTGGTCGCGCCGCTCCTGCAGGTCGCCGAGATCCGCACGATGGCCGGCGACGACCTCTGGCTCAGCGGTGCCCAGGGCGGCGACCGGGTCGGCCTGCACTTCACCTGGCTCCCGCGCCAGCCCGAGGTCGAGGCCGTGCTGCCCCGGATCGAGGCCGCGCTGGCGCCGTTCGGTGCGCGCCCGCACTGGGGCAAGCTGTTCGCGTCCGTCGGCGCGCCCGGCTCCGACCCTCGCGACCTCTACCCCCGGCTGGACGACTTCCGCGCCCTGGTGGCGCGGCTCGACCCGGAGGGCACGTTCCGGAACCCGTTCGTCGACCGGCACGTGCTGGGCGCCCGCTAGCCCGAGCGCATCGCCCACGCATTCTCGCCCCGCAGACCGAGATCTCGGTGGGCGGGGCGAGAATCCGCTGGCGGTGCGATCCCGCCGGCGGCTCAGCGCGTGAGGAACGCCAGCAGGTCGTGCCGGGTCAGGACGCCGACCGGCTGGCCGTCGTCCACCACCATCAGCGCGTCGTGCTTCTGCAGCGCCTCGCGCGCCGACTCGACCGACTCCCCGCTGCCGATCAGCGGCAGGGCGGCGGACATGTGCCGGTCCACCCGGTCCGAGAGCGACGCCGACCCGGCGAACACCGCGTCGAGCAGCTCCCGCTCGGAGACGGCCCCGGCCACCTCGCCGATCTTGACCGGCGGCTCGGCGCCGACGACGGGCATCTGGGAGACGCCGTACTCCTTGAGGATCTCGATGGCGTCCCGCACCGTCTCGTTCGGGTGCGTGTGCACCAGCGCGGGCAGGCTGCCGTCCTTGGTGCGGAGCACGTCGGTGACGGTCTGGCCCGACTCGGAGTCCAGGAAGCCGTAGGACCGCATCCAGCGGTCGTTGAAGATCTTGGACAGGTAGCCCTTGCCGCTGTCCGGCAGCAGCACGACGATCACCGCGCGGGCGGCCGCCTCGGGGTCCTCGTCCTGCAGCCGGCGGGCGAGGCGGAGCGCCCCCTCGACGGCCATGCCGCACGACCCGCCGACCAGCAGGGCCTCCTCGCGGGCCAGCCGCCGCGTCATGGCGAACGAGTCCGCGTCCGACACGGCGATGATCTCGTCCGGCACGCTCGGGTCGTACGCCGTCGGCCAGAAGTCCTCGCCGACGCCCTCGACCAGGTACGGCCGTCCGTCGCCACCCGAGTACACCGAACCCAGCGGGTCGATCCCGACGACCTGGACGCGACCGCCGTCGGCCTCGGCGCGGTCGGCGGAGGCGTCGTGCAGGTACCGGCCGGTCCCCGTGATCGTGCCGCCGGTGCCGACACCGGTGACGAAGTGCGTGACGCGGCCGTCGGTGTCGTCCCAGATCTCCGGGCCGGTCGACGCGTAGTGGCTGGCGGGTCCGTTCACGTTCGCGTACTGGTTCGGCTTCCAGGCGCCCTCGATCTCGGTCACCAGGCGGTCCGAGACGGAGTAGTAGGAGTCCGGGTGGTCGGGCGGCACCGCGGTCGGGGTGACGACGACCTCGGCGCCGTACGCGCGCAGCACGTCGCGCTTGTCCTCGGACACCTTGTCCGGGCAGACGAACACGCAGCGGTAGCCCCGGCGCTGGGCGACCAGCGCCAGCCCGACACCGGTGTTGCCGCTGGTCGGCTCGACGATCGTGCCGCCGGGCCGCAGCTCGCCGGAGGCCTCGGCCGCCTCGATCATCTTCAGCGCGATGCGGTCCTTGGCCGAGCCGCCGGGGTTGAAGTACTCGACCTTGGCGAGGATCGTCGCCGACAGCCCCTCGGTCACGGCGTTGAGCCGGACCAGCGGGGTGCCGCCGACCAGCTCGGAGATGTGCTGCGCGTACTTCACGGGTCTCCCAGGACGGTGTGCGGGTGGAGGGGGCCGTCGGACGACCCAGGACCCAGCCTAGGTCTCACGTGACGGTGCCGATGTGCCAGGGGATGAACCGGCCCGCACGGCGTCACCGGGCCCGGTGACGCGGACGGCCCGCACCCCCCGAGGGAGGTGCGGGCCGTCTGCGTGGCGGGAGTCGTCAGTCGCTGCCGCGGAGGATCGCGAGGATCCGCAGGATCTCCAGGTACAGCCAGACGAGCGTGACGATGAGGCCGAACGCCGCGGACCAGGCGAACTTGGCCGGGACGCCCTGCTCGACACCGCGCTTGATGGAGTCGAAGTCCATGATCAGGCTGGCCGCGGCCAGGCCCACGGCGAACAGGCCGACGACCACGCCGAGCCCGCCGTTGCGCAGCGGGCCGAAGCCGTCGCTGGACACGAAGAACGACATCACCAGGTTGACCACGGAGAAGGCCAGGTAGCCGACCATCGAGATGATGAGCCAGCGCGTGAACTTCGGGGTGACCCGGACCCGGCCGGACCTGAAGAGGAACAGCGCGGCGCCGAACGTCGCCATCGTCGCGACGACCGCCTGCAGCACGATCGGCTGCACGCTGGTCCCGTTGAACGTCATGTTCTGGAACGCCAGGCTGATGCCGCCGAGGAACACGCCCTGCGCGGCCGTGTAGGCGATGATCAGCGCCGGGCTCGGGTTCTTCTTGAACGCGTTGACCAGGCCGAGGACCAGGCCGACGAGCGCGCCGACCGGCCAGAGGCCGGGCGCGAAGTTCCAGGTCGCCGCAGCGACCACGACCAGGAGCGCGAGCAGCCCGCCGGTCTTGACGATGACGTCGTCGTAGGTGAGGCGGCCCGTGTCGCGGGTGGTCGCCGTCGGGGCGCCGTACATCTGCTCCAGCGAGGGCGCGTCCATCACGGCGCCGCCGGTGGTGGCGGTGCCGTACGGGCTGACGGGCGGCTGCTGCGACGGACGCGCGCCGGCCCGGTTGCCGCGGGCGCGCGGGTCGCCGAAGACGGCGCTGTTGTTGAAGACCGGGTTGGCCATCGTGTCCTCCGAGGTCGGTTCGAGATCGAGCCGGCAGTGGTTCTCCAGCCTGTAACGCCGCAACCCTCCGCGTAGTTCCCGCCCGGCGGCACCAGCCCGCGGGCCGACACCGGCGGGCTCGCAGCCGGACCGGGGTCATCCCCAGGGAGGAGGAGGTCGTCCGTGATGCCGAGGCGGGGTGCCGCGAGGTTAGGCCTCGTGGCCGTTCCGCCGCGCGACCACGTTCCGTAGGTTCGACGACGTACCTGGAGACCGACCTGTGAGGACGTCATGATCGAGGCAGTGGGACTGACCAAGAGATACGGGAAGAAGACGGCCGTCGCCGGCATCGACTTCACCGTGCAGCCCGGCAAGGTCACCGGCTTCCTCGGCCCGAACGGGGCCGGGAAGTCCACCACGATGCGGATGATCATGGGCCTCGACCGGCCCACGTCCGGCACCGTCACCGTGAACGGGAAGCCGTACGCGCAGCACCGCTCGCCGCTGACCGAGGTCGGCGCGCTGCTGGACGCCAAGGCCGTGCACTCCGGCCGTTCGGCGGCGAACCACCTGCGCGCCGTCGCGGCCACGCACGGCATCAGCGGGAAGCGGGTCGACGAGGTCATCGAGATGACCGGCCTGCAGGGCGTCGCCAAGAAGCGGGTGGGCGGGTTCTCGCTCGGCATGGGCCAGCGGCTGGGCATCGCCGCCGCCCTGCTCGGCGACCCGCGCACGCTGATCCTGGACGAGCCGGTCAACGGCCTGGACCCGGAGGGCGTGCTCTGGGTGCGCAACCTGGTCAAGCACCTCGCGTCCGAGGGGCGCACGGTGTTCCTGTCGTCGCACCTGATGAGCGAGATGGCGCTCACCGCCGACCACATCCTCGTGATCGGCCGCGGCCGGATCATCGCCGACGCGCCCGTGCAGGCGATCGTCGACGGCGCGTCCGCCAGCACGGTGCGGGTCCGCAGCCCGCAGGCCGGTCAGCTGGCCGAGCTGCTGCGCGGTCCCGACATCACCGTCACCTCCGTCGAGTCCGGTCTGCTGGAGGTCGTCGGCAGCAGCGCCGAGACCATCGGCGAGCTCGCCGCGCGCAGCGCCGTCGTGCTGCACGAGCTGACCCCGGTGCACCAGTCGCTGGAGGCGGCCTACATGTCGCTGACCGCCGACGACGTCGAGTACCACTCCACCACCCCGACGGCCGCCGCCGTCGCGCAGACCCCTGAGGAGGCCCGGCGATGAGCGCCACCGCCACCGTCCCCGCCACGCGTGCGGCGGCCCGTCCCGCCGGCGACGTCCACGTCACCTTCGGCCGCCTGGTGCGGTCCGAGTGGATCAAGCTCTGGACCGTCCGCTCCACCTGGTGGGTCGTGCCGATCACGGTCGTCGCCCAGGCGGGCATCGCCTGGATGATCGCCTACTTCGGCACCCAGCAGATGGAGCAGAGCGGCGCCGACCTCGGACCGTTCTCGGCCGGCGACCTGGTGGGCGGCATCCAGTTCGCCCAGCTGGCGATCTGCGTGCTGGCAGTCCTCACCATCACCGGCGAGTACTCGACCGGGATGATCCGCAGCACCCTCACGGCAGCGCCGACGCGGACGCCGGCGATGCTGGCCAAGGGTCTCGTGGTGGTCGTCGTCGCGTTCGTCACCGGCATCGTCGGCACCGTGGTGTCGTGGGCGGTCACCTACCCGGTGCTCGGCGAGACGTACCGCGTCGACCTCGCGGACGGCGTCAACCAGCGCATCCTCGTCGGTGCCCCGCTGTACCTGGCGGCCATCGCCCTGCTGGCGTTCGCGATCGGCGCCCTGCTGCGCCACTCGGCCGGTGCGCTGGCCACGGTGCTCGGCCTGCTGCTGGTCGTCGAGGGCGTGTTCGCCTCGATCCCGTGGACGTTCTTCGAGAAGGTCAGCCCGTACCTGCCGATGTCGGCGGGCTCCCAGCTGGTGCAGACCGGCGGCCCGGACGCGGTGCTCTCGCCGTGGGAGGGCTACGCCGTCCTCGTGGCCTGGGGCGTCGTCGCGCTGGTCGGTGCGCTGGTGCTGGTGCGCCGCCGGGACGCCTGACCTCCGGTCCGGTGCCCGTCACGCCGTGGCAGGGTGGCCCCGTCCCCGTCCGGGGGCGGGGCCGCTCCGCTGCGGCTCCCCGCGCCGTCCCCGGCACGACCCCGCCCGCCACGCCCCCGGAGGACCCGCTGACCCCGGACCCGCTGACCCAGGACCCGACCCCGCCGACGTTCACCGAGCTGGAGGCCCGGCGGCTCGGCCGCGTCCGGCGGTTCTTCGCCCGCCGTCCGGTGGCGTCGGACGTGCTGGTGTGCGTCCTGTACGTGCTGGCCGCCGTGACGGGCGTCGGCCCGGACCTGTCGGCGATGTCGGGCGCCGGTGCGTGGTCCGCGCAGACCCGGGAGGTGCTGTCGATCGCGCTGACGGTGCTCGGTCTGGTCGCCCTGGTGTTCCGCCGCCGGTGGCCGGTCCGCGTCGCGATCACGCTGGCCGGGCTCGCCGTCGTGCACGTGCTCGTCACCGGCTGGGTCGGCGCGTTCGTCATCGGGTTCGCGCTGGCGCTGTACGTCGTCGCCGCCGCCCGGCCGCAGCGCCTCGGCTGGCTGGTCCTGGGGTCGGCGACGGCCGCCGTGCTCGGCGCGCTGCTCCTGTGGGGCGGCGTCGAGGGACCGCCCACGCCGGGTGACGGGGTGACGGTCACCGGTGCCGACGGCCGGGTGATCCAGCCGGGGTCGGCGACCGCGGCGAGCACGGACACCCCGTCCTTCCTGCTCGCCGGCCTCGTGGCCCTGGCCGTCGGCGCCAACGTCCGCGGCCGGCGCCTGCACACCCGCGCGCTCGTCGAGCGGCACCAGCAGCTGATGGACGCCGGCGAGCAGCACGCGAAGCTCGCGGCGGCCGCCGAGCAGGCGCGGATCGCCCGCGAGATGCACGACGTGGTCGCGCACGGCCTCACCGTGATGATCGCGCTGTCCGACGGTGCCCGGGTCGCGGTACGCCGGTCCCCCGACGACGCCGAGCACGCGCTGGACCTGCTGTCCGAGACCGGGCGGTCCGCGCTCGCCGACATGCGCCGGATGCTCGGCGTGCTGCGCGGCGCCGACGTCCCCCTCGAGCCGCAGCCCGGCAGCCAGGACCTCGAGGCGCTGGTGCAGCAGTTCCGCGCCGCGGGGCTCACGGTCCACCTGACCACGACCGGCCCGCCGCTGCCCGACGACGCCGCGCTGGCCCTGACCGTCTACCGGGTGGTGCAGGAGTCGCTGACCAACGCCCTGCGGCACGCGGGTGCCGGCGCCCGGGTGGACGTCCTGGTGCGGCACGGCACCGGCCGGGTGGGCGTCGAGGTCGTCGACGACGGCGGCGGCGCGCGCCCGGTGCCCGACGCCGAGGGCGAGCCCGGCCGGCTGGGCCGGATCGGCGAGCGGCTGACGGAGCGGCGCGACGACCCGCTGGAGGCCCGGACCGACGCCGCCGGGGACGCGCACGTCGTCGCGCCGCCCGCCCGCACCGGCCGGGGCCTGGTGGGGATGCGCGAGCGCGCGGCGGTCTACCGTGGCTCCGTCGCCGCCGGCCCCTCGCGGTCCGGCTGGCGGGTGCACGTGGAGCTGCGCACCGACGACGACCCCGGCACCACCCCGACCGACCTCCAGGAGCACGCGTGACCTCCGCCCCGCACGATCCCGCACGCAGCACCGGCAGCGCCGGCGGCGCTGAGCCGCCGGCGGCGCGCACGGGCCCGGTCCGGGTGCTGCTGGTCGACGACCAGCCGCTGCTCCGCATGGGCTTCCGCCTGGTGCTGGACGTCGAGGACGACCTCACGGTGGTCGGCGAGGCCGGCGACGGCGCCGAGGCGCTGCGGCAGGTGGCGGCGCTGGACCCCGACGTCGTGCTGATGGACGTGCGCATGCCCGGGACCAACGGCATCGAGGCCACCGAGCGGATCGTCGCGTCGGGGTCGCGGTCCCGCGTGCTGATCCTCACGACGTTCGACCTGGACGAGTACGCGTTCGCCGCGCTGCGGGCGGGTGCCAGCGGCTTCCTGCTCAAGGACGCCCGCCCGGCCGAGCTGACGGCCGCGATCCGCGCGGTCGCCACCGGCGACGCCGTCGTGTCCCCGCGGGTGACCCGCCGGATGCTCGAGCTGTTCTCCGAGGCGCTGCCCACGGCGGACGCGCGCCCCGCGCCGCAGACGGACGCCCGGATCGACGACCTCACCCACCGCGAGCGCGAGGTGCTGCTCGCGGTGGCCGAGGGGCTGTCGAACGCGGAGGTCGCCGAGCGGCTGTTCCTGTCGGAGGCCACCGTGAAGACCCACGTGGGGCGGATCCTCGCGAAGCTCGGCGTGCGCGACCGGGTGCAGGCCGTCGTGCTGGCCTACGAGTCAGGCCTCGTCGGTCGCTGACGCCCCGGCGGTGCTCGCGGCGTGCCGGCCCTGCTCGGGCAGACCGTCCTGCGCGGCGCCGGAACGGGCGCCCGTGCGCCCGGCCTCCGCGCGCGCCACCGCCCGCCGCTCCCCGCGGCGCTCGGTCAGCGTGTAGAGCACGGGCACCAGCACCAGGGTCAGCAGCGTCGAGCTGAGCAGGCCGCCGATCACGACGATCGCCAGCGGCCGGGAGATGAACACCCCGCCGCCGGTCAGGCCGAACGCCATCGGCAGCAGCGCGCAGATGGTGGCGGCGGCGGTCATGACGATCGGCCGCAGGCGCTGGCGGGCACCCTCGACGACCGCCACGTCCAGCGGCCGGCCGTCGCGCCGGTACTGGTTGACCAGGTCGATCAGCACGATCGCGTTGGTGACGACGATGCCGATCAGCATCAGCACGCCGATCAGGGCCGGGACGCCCAGCGCGGTCGACGTGACGAGCAGCCCCAGCAGCGCGCCGGTCGCGGCGAACGGCACCGACACCAGCAGCACGACCGGCTGCCGCAGCGACCGGAACGTCGCCACCATCACCACGTACACGATGGCGATGGCGATCAGCAGCGCGAGCCCGAGGTCGGCGAACGCGTCCTGCTGGTCGGAGGACACGCCGCCGATCGTCACCGAGGCGCCGGCCGGGACGTCGATCCCGTCCACCACGGCCTGCAGGTCCGCCGTCAGCGTGCCGAGGTCCTGGCCCGCCGGCGTGGCGGACACGGTGGCGGCGCGCTGCCCGTCGATCCGGGTGACCGACGTCGGCACGTCCACCACGTCGACCGACGCCACGGCGGTCAGCGGCACCACCCCGGCGGCGGTGGGCAGCACGACGGCGCGCAGCTCGTCGACGGTCGCGGGCGCCTCGCCGGTGCGGACGACGACGTCGACCGGGCCGTCGCCGAGGTCGAGCTGCCCCGCGGCCCGCGGGCTCAGGAGCCCGGCCAGGGTGCCGGCGACCTGGGTCTCGGTCAGGCCCGCCGCGGCGACGGCGTCCCGGTCGACCGCGACGCGCACGGTCGGCTGCTCCGCCGCGAGGTCGTTGGTGACGTCGGTCGTGCCGTCGACGCCGCGCACGGCCTCCTCCACCTGCGTGGCGAGGTCGGCGAGCGTGTCGCTGTCGGCGGCCTGCACGACCACGTCGACCGTCGAGCTGCCGTACGCGGCGTCGCCGCCGGACACGCTGAGCGTGCTGTCGTCGCCGGCGGTGACGTCGGAGCGGATCGCGTCCTGGAGGTCCGCGGCGTCCGCGTCGGCGTCGAGCGTGAGCGCGTACGTCGCCGAGGGGGCGCCGCCGCCGCCGAAGAACGCGGCCGCGCCGCCCGCGGACCCGACCGTGGTCTGCACGGTGGCGACGCCGCCGAGGTCGGCGAGCTGCTGCTCGACGCCCCGCGCGGCCTCGTCCTGCGCCGCCAGCGAGGTGCCCGCGGGGAACGTCTGCGTGACGGTGACGGTGTCCTGCCCCGTCGAGTCGAGGAAGTTGGTCTCGAGGCGCGGCGCGAGGGCCAGGGTCCCGCCGAGCACGGCGACCGCGATGCCGAGGGTCCACACCGGGTGCGCCAGCGCCGTGCGCAGGGTGGCCAGGTAGCCGCGCTGCATCCGGTTGCTGCGCTCGGCCTCCTCCGCGCGGGCCCGGTCGGCGCCGCCCTTCGGCGCGCGCAGGAACCAGTACGCCAGCACCGGGACGATCGTGAGGGCGACCAGCAGCGAGGCGGTCATCGCGATGGCCACGGTCAGCGCGAACGGCCGGAAGAGCTCGCCCACCATCCCGCCGACCAGGCCGATCGGCAGGAACACCGCCACGGTCGTGACCGTCGACGCGGTGATCGCGCCGGCCACCTCGCGGACGGCGGTGAGGACGGCCGTCAGCTTGTCCTCGCCGTACGACAGGTGCCGCTTGATGTTCTCGATGACGACGATCGAGTCGTCGACCACACGCCCGATGGCGACGGTCATCGCGCCGAGCGTGAGGATGTTGAGCGAGTAGCCGCTGACCTGCAGGCCGATGAACGTCACCAGCAGCGACAGCGGGATCGAGATCGCCGACACCAGGGTCGAGGCGATCGAGGCGAGGAAGACGAGGATCACGACCACGGCGAACAGCAGGCCGAGCCCGCCCTCGGTCGCCAGGCCCTCGATCGACTCCTCGATGAACGGCGCCTGGTCGAACACCACGGCCACCTGGCCGTCGCCGAGCACGGGCTCCAGCTCGTCCAGCGCCTCGGTCACCCCGTGCGAGACGTCGACCGTGTTGCCGTCCGGCGTCTTGGTGATCGCGATGCCGAGGGCCGCGTCGCCGTCCAGGCGGGAGTAGGACGTGGGCTCGGCGGCGCCCTCGGTCACCGTGGCGACGTCGCCGAGCGCGACCGCGGCACCGGTCGCGGAGGCCAGCGGCAGCGCGCGCAGGTCGTCGACCGAGGTCAGCGCGGCGCCGACCTGGACGGACAGCGTGCGGTCCCCGTCGTCGACGGTGCCGGCGGGCAGCGCCACGCCGTAGTCCTGCAGCAGCGTGGTGACCGCCGCCGGGGACACGCCCGCGGCGGTCGCGGCCGCCAGGTCCAGGTCGACGGTGACGAGGTCCTCGGTCGTGCCGGTGAGGGTGACGTCGCGGACGCCCTCGATCTCCTGCAGGCGCGGCAGCACCTGGTCGTTCAGGGTGGCGACGAACGCGGGGTCGACCGTCGCCCCGTCTCCCCCGGTCACGGCCAGCTGCACCACGGGCAGGTCGTCGATCGACCCGGTCACGACCATCGGCTCGACGTCGGCCGGGAGGGTCGACGCCGCGCGGTCGAGCGCGCGCTGCACGTCCTGCGCCGCGTCGCCGGTGTCCGTGCCGTACGTGAGCATCACCGTGGTCGTCGACAGGCCGGACGAGGCGGTCGACTCGACCTCCTCGACGCCGGCGACGCCGGACAGCGCGGCCTCGAGCGGCTCGGTCACCTGCTGCTCGACCAGGTCCGGCGAGGACCCCGGCGACGCCGCGACCACCGCGACCGTGGGGATCTGCAGCGACGGGATGAGCTCCTGCTTGAGGGAGCCGAGGCTCACGACGCCGAACACGGCGATGGCCGCGGTGACGAGCGCGATGACGGCGCGGTTGGCCAGCGACAGCCGGGTCAGACGGGACATGCGCGCTCCACGGTCGTGCCCGGGACGGCTCCGGGCGGTCAGGCACAGGACGACCGCGCCACCCGGCCGTCGTGGCCTGGAGCGCGGTCGTCGGGTCCAACGGGCGGTGCACCCGCACGGTTCCCAGCGGGCTCACACCTCGCCGACGGCCTCCTCCGGGGTGCCCTCGACGGCGCGTGCGGCGCGGTCCCACTGCCGCCAGGTCAGCCGCTCGCCGACGGCGTGCGCCATGCCCTGGCCCTTCCAGGCGAAGGCCACCACGCCGATCACCAGCACGCCGGCGCCGACCCAGTACGGGGCGGTCGCGCTCACGGGGTGCAGCAGCCCGGCGATGACCGGGGCGGGGGCCGCGAAGCCCCAGCGGACCAGGTTGAACGCCGCGGTGGTGGTGCGGCGCTCGGCGCCGCCGATGCCGAGGGCGAGATCGGTCAGGTTCGCGTTCGCGATGCCCATGCAGACACCGGCGACGACCAGCACGACCACGGCCTCCGCCGTACCCGCGCTGGTGGCGAGCAGCACCAGGGTCACGAGCAGGCCGGCGATCGCGATGCCGACGGTGGCGACGGCGCCGACGCGGTGCGCCAGCCGGTGGCCGACCACGAGGATGCCCACGGCCAGCCCGATGCCCCACGCGGTGAACACCAGGCCGAGCGGGACGACGTCCAGGCCCAGGAACACCGGGGTGTAGCCGAGGATGACGAAGAACACGAAGTTGTACGCGCCGGTGACGACGCACAGCGTGCGGAACGCCGGGCGGCGGTACGGCTGCCACACGTCGCGCAGCGTGAGCGGGGTCGGCGGGACCTCGGGGTCGCGGAGCCGGGTGATCGACATCGCCAGCGCGACGAGCATGAAGACGCCGCAGGCGGCGAACGGGACGCGCCACGAGATCTGGCCGAGCAGGCCGCCGATCAGCGGTCCGACGGCGAACCCGAGGCCGACGCAGGTCTCGAACAGCTCGACGACCCACTCGCGGTCGGAGGCCAGCGCGACCAGCAGCACCATCGCGGTGGCGAAGAACATCGCGTTGCCGAGGCCCCACAGCCCGCGGAGCACGGCGAGCTCGAGGATGGTGCCGGACAGCGCGGCGAGCACCGCGGCGACCGCCACCGTCGTGACGCCCGTGGCGAGCACCTTCCGGTAGCCGAACCGGCCGGTGGCGAGGACGGCGGGGATCATCCCGACCGCCATGACGATCAGGTAGGCCGTGAAGAGCAGCTCGATCTGCCAGGTGGAGGCGCCGATCTCCGCGCCGATCACGGGCAGGATCGGGTCGACGACGGCGATGCCCGCGATCGCGAAGAACGCGGTGAGCGCCGTGGCGTAGATGGCGGTGCGGTGCGGTTCGGGGTGCCGGCTGGCCATTCGGGTCCTTCCCGGGTTCGTGATGGTTTATCTGTATCATACACGCATATCTCCAGCCGGTCGTGGCAGACTGCGCAACCCGGACGAGGACGAGGTGAGGCATGCAGCAGGACGACGCCGTGCGGACGATCGAGGCCCAGGTGGCGATGCTCCTGCGCCTGTCCGACCGGACCCGCCGCTCCGCGAGCCGCGCGCGCGGCGAGCTCGAGCGCTCCGCCTACCTGGTGCTGGGGGTGCTCGCGGAGGAGGGGGCCACCAGCGTCAACGCCATCGCCGACGCGCTGCGGCTCGACCCCTCGACGGTCACCCGCCAGGTGCTCGCGATGGAGCAGGCCGGGCACGTCCTGCGCAGCACCCACCCGGGCGACGGCCGGGTCACCCTGGTGGAGCCGACCGAGGCCGGGATCGCCGCGCTCGCCGAGACCCGGGAGGTCCGCGCGCGGCTGTACGGCGAGATCCTCGACGCGTGGCCCCGCGAGGACCTGCGGCAGCTCGCCCGCCTGCTGACCCGGCTCAACGCCGACGTCGACACCTGGGGCCGGGCCACCACCGGCCGCTGACCCGGCGTGTGAGGACGGTCACGAACCGCGTGACGCGTCCCGCCGCGACCACCTACGCTCGACCCCGGCGCCACCGGCCACGCCCCCAGGGCCGGTCGCCGCTCCACGCCGCTCCGCCCGGCACCTCGTCTCCATCGGAAGGTGCTTCCCGCGTGAACTCGCTCCCCACCACCCCGGCACCGCGCCGCCCGCGCGCGACCGGTCTGCTCGCCACCGTGCTGCGCACGGAGCGCCTGACCCCGGCGATGGTGCGCCTCACCCTCGGCGGGCCCGGCGTCGCCGGCTACGTCCCGTCGCCGCACGCCGACTCCTACGTCAAGCTCGTGCTCCTGCCCGGGGCCGGCGCCACCGCGTCCGGCGCCGACGTGCTCGCCGGCTGGACCACGCCCGACGGCCGGGTCGACCTCGAGGCCGCGCGCGCCGCCCTGCCCGCCGACGCCCAGCCGCGGATGCGCACCTACACCGTGCGGGCGTTCGACGACCTCGAGCTCACCCTGACCGTCGACGTGGTCGTGCACGGCGCGGCCGGCATCGCCGGGCCGTGGGCGGCCGCTGCGCGGCCCGGTGACGAGGTGGTCGTCGTCGGCCCCGGCGGCGGGTACTCCCCCGACCTCACCGCCGACCACCACCTGCTCGTCGGCGACGCGTCCGCCCTGCCCGCCGTCGCCGCGTCGCTCGAGCGGCTCGGCGACGCGGCCTCCGGGTACGCGGTCCTCGAGGTGCACGACCGCGCCGAGGAGGTCGCGCTGCACGTGCCCGACGGCGTCGCGCTGCGCTGGGTGCACGCCGGCGACGCCGCGCCCGGCGCCCGGCTGGTCGAGGCCGTCCGCGCCTGGGCGTGGCCCGCCGGCCGCGTGCACGCGTTCGTCCACGGCGAGGCCGGGTCCGTCCGCGAGCTGCGCCGCTACCTCCGCATCGAGCGGGGGCTGCCCACGGCGGACCTGTCGATCTCCGGCTACTGGCGGCTCGGCGCCGACGACGAGGGCTGGCGCGCGGGCAAGCGCGACTGGCTCCGCGGCATCGAGGACGCCGAGGCCGCCGCCGGCCTGGACTGACCCGCGGCCGGCGGCGCCCCGGCCCCGAGGTCGTCATCCGTGCACCATGTCGTCAGTCCTGCGGGACGACCTCGTGCGGTGATGACGACCTCGCCCGGCGGCGCCGGGTGCGCGGCGGGCTCAGCCCGCGACGTGCCAGGGGCGGTCGGGGTCCGTGGGGCGGGGGTCCGCCGTGACCTCGATCGCGTAGGTGGCCGGTGGCGGGCCGTCGGGCACCGCGCCGAGGTAGCGGTGGCCGGTCATCCGGCACCACGCGGGCAGGTCGATCGGCGCCACGGGGTCGGAGGTCGTCAGGTGCACGACGGTGCCCGCCGGGAGGTCGCGCGCCCGGGCGCGCAGCAGCACCAGCAGCCGCGCGCACCCCAGGTCGCCGCCGTCGACGCGCACCACGGGCGACGGATGCGGGTTCGGCACGAGCCGACAGTAGCCCGTGCCCGCACCCGGCGAACGGGCCCGGCGCGCCCGGTCAGACGACGCCGGTGAGCCCCTCGCGCGCCGAGGGCAGCCCGGGACCCGTCGGGCTCTCCAGCATCGCGCCGGCGATCAGCCCGGAGGCGACCTCCCGCGCGTCCCGGTCGAGCGAGGCGTGCTTGACGTACGCGATCGCCTCCGACGCGTCGCACCCGCGCTGCGCCATGACGACGCCGATGGCCCGGTCGATCAGCGGCTGCGTGCGGCTGCACGCCAGCAGGTCGTCCATGGTCTGCGCCAGCGCGATCACCTCGTCGCGGGCGGCGACCACGGAGGCCAGCCCCTCGGCGAGCCCGGTGGCCCGCACGACGACCTCGTCCCAGGGCTGCGTCGCCGCGGCGTACAGGGCCAGGTAGACGGTGACGTCCCGGTGCGTGCCGGCGACGAACCCGGCGGAGCGGAAGCCCTGGACGGCGCAGGAGTGCGTCCAGACGGGCCACCGGCGCTCGGCCGTCGTGTCCGGCACGACGACCGGGGCCCCGGCCTCGCGCACCAGGTAGCGCGGCCCCTGGCGGTGCCGGTCCTGGGTGCCGTCGCAGCGCGCGACCGCGACGGAGCCGGCGGACAGCCAGCGGTCGACGCCGCGGACCGTGGCGGTCGCGCACGCCTGGGCCTGGACGCCGAGCGTGCGACCGGCGTGCGTGGTGAGGGTGTGGATCAGCGCGTCGAGGGAGGCGTCCGCGTCGATGCGGACGGTCTCGTCGCCGGCCGGCACGTGCATGGGTGGTCCTGACGTCGTGCGGCGCTGCGCGGCCCTGCACAGGCAGGCATCGTCCCCCGCTCCCGGCACGTGCGCCAGGGGTGCGGGGCGACGCCCCGGACGCCGCGCGCGCAGCCGCAGGCCACGCGGCCGGGTCCGGCCCGCGCGGGCCGGACCCCGACCGTGTGCCGAGACGTCGTGTCTCAGGCGGCGGCCGAGCCGGGGCGCAGCAGCACCTTGGTCCAGCCGTCCTCGCGGTTGTCGAACCGCTCGTAGCCCTCGGCGGCCTGCTCCAGGGGCAGCTCGTGCGACACGATGAACGACGGCGTCGCCCGGCCCGCGACGATGAGGTCGCGCAGCTGGCGGTTGTAGCGCATCACCGGTGCCTGGCCGGTGCCCATGCGCTGGCCCTTGGTGAAGAACGTGCCGTAGTCGAACCCGATCCGGCCCTTCTTCGCGCCCTCGTCCGCCGCGCCGGGGTCCTCGGGCATGTAGACGCCGACGACGCCGATGCCCCCGGTCGCCCGGACCACGGCGACCAGGTTGTCGAGCACGAGCTCCGGGTGCTCCTGACCGGACGGGTCGTGCGCCTGGTAGCCGACGGCCTCGACGCCGCAGTCGGTGCCGCGCCCGTCCGTGGCGTCCATGATCTGCTCGACGGGGTCGCCGGCGGAGAAGTCGACGCCGACGGCGCCGATGCTCTCGGCGAGCCGCAGCCGGTCGGGCTCCTTGTCGACGACGAACACGCGCGAGGCGCCCCGGATCAGGGCGCTGTGCGCGGCCATCAGGCCCACGGGGCCGGCGCCGAAGACCGCGACGTCGTCCCCGGGCTGCAGGCCCGCCAGCTCGGTGCCGTGCCAGCCGGTCGGGAAGATGTCGCTGAGCATCGTGAAGTCGTTCTCGTGCTCGGTGCCCTCGGGGAGCTTCAGCAGGTTCACGTCGCCGTACGGGACCCGCAGGTGCTCGGCCTGGCCGCCGTCGTACGGGCCCATGTTCGCGTAGCCGTACGCGGCGCCGACCATGCCCTCGACCGGGTTGGTCCGCAGGCAGAACGACGTCCACCCCTGCAGGCAGTTCCGGCAGGTGCCGCAGGCGATGTTGAACGGCACGCTGACCCGGTCGCCCACCCGGATCCGGGTGACGGCGGGGCCGACCTCCTCGACGACGCCCATGTTCTCGTGGCCGAGGACCTTGCCCTCCTCGACGCTGGTGCGGCCCTCGTACATGTGCAGGTCCGAGCCGCAGATGTTGGTCGTCGTGATGCGGACGAGGACGTCGGTCGGCTCCTCGATCCGCGCGTCCGGGACCTCGGTGACCTCGACCTGGTTCGGTCCGCGGTAGACGACAGCACGCATGGTGACCCTCCTCCGGCGGCGCGGGTGGCCGCCTCCGACGCCGCGGGCTGGGTGCACGGCAGGTGCTGCGATCCTCCGCCGGGCCCGGGTCCCCGGCATCTCGGGCCGGCTGGGGGTGCCGCCGCGCCGGGCCCGTCCTAGCGTGGAGGTCCGGCGTCGGCACCCGGCGCCGGGACGCGATCCCCGAGGAGGCACCGTGGCACACGCCGAGATCGACGACGAGCTGTGGCAGGAGTTCCACGACGTCGTGAACATGACGTCCCGCGAGCTGCAGGACTGGCTGATGACCCGCGACGCGGGCACCGACACCGAGCCGCTGCCCGACGAGGCCGGCCCGGACCGGTCGCAGGGCGTGCTGGCGATCCTGGGCAAGCGGCGGACGGACCTGACGCCGGACGACGCGCAGGTGATGCGGTCCGTCGTCGACACCGTCCGCTCGCTGCGCGGCGAGGAGCCGGAGCCGACCGCGGGCGACGCGGCGTGGCGCCACCGGCTGATGTCGGTGGGGCACGACCCGCTCAAGCCCTGACCCCGGTTCCGCTACCTACCGGACGGTAGGTAGAGTGGCGGCCGGTCCGACGGCGGACCGGCCGGACCCGCGCCGCGCGGCGCCGCCCGGCTTCGCGCGACGAAGGGTGAACCGGTGGACGAGCTGCTGTTCGGTGCGGCGTACTACGACGAGTACATGCCGACCGACCGCATCGAGACCGACGTCGAGATGATGAAGGCGGCGCACATCACCGTCGTCCGCATCGCCGAGTCGACCTGGAGCACGCTGGAGCCGCAGCCCGGCGTCTTCGACTTCACGCACGTGGACCGCGCGCTCGACGCCTTCGAGGCGGCGGGCATCCACGTCATCGTCGGCACCCCGACGTACGCGGTGCCCGCGTGGCTGGTGGCCTCGCACCCCGACGTGCTCGCGACGACGCGCGCGGGCGAGGGGCGCTACGGCGCGCGGCAGATCATGGACATCGCCAACCCGGCGTACCGGTTCTACGGCGAGCGCGTGATCCGGCGGCTGATGGAGCGCACCGCGCACCGCCCGGGCGTCATCGGCTTCCAGGTCGACAACGAGACCAAGTACTACGACGCTGCCTCGCGCGACGTGCAGCGCGCGTTCGTGAAGTACCTGCGCGCCGAGTTCCACGACGACCTCGACGCGATGAACCGCGCGTTCGGGCTGGACTACTGGTCCAACCGCGTGGACGCCTGGGAGGACTTCCCCGACGTCCGCGGCACGATCAACGGCTCGCTCGGCGCGGCGTTCGACACGTTCCGCCGCCGGCTGGTCGAGGAGTTCCTCGGCTGGCAGGCGGGCATCGTGCGCGAGTACGCCCGCGAGGACCAGTTCGTCACGCAGAACTTCGACTTCGACTGGACGCCCGGGTGGTCCTACGGCCTGCAGCCGTCGGTCGACCACTTCCGCGCCGCCGCGACCGTCGACGTCGCCGGCGTGGACATCTACCACCCGACCCAGTCCCGCCTGACGGGCAAGGAGATCGCCTTCGGCGGCGACATGACCCGCTCGATCAAGGGCGGTGCCAACTACCTGGTGCTCGAGACCCAGGCGCAGGGCCAGCTGGCCTGGCTCCCCTACCCCGGCCAGCTGCGCCTGCAGGCGTACAGCCACCTGGCCAGCGGCGCCGACGGCGTCATGTACTGGCACTGGCACTCGATCCACCACTCCTTCGAGACGTACTGGAAGGGCCTGCTCAGCCACGACCTGCAGAGCAACCCCACCTACGAGGAGGCCGGCGTCTTCGGCGGGGAGATCGCGCGGGTCGGCTCGTCGCTGATCCACCTGCGCAAGCAGAACCGCGTCGCGGTCATGGTGAGCAACGAGGCCCTGACGGCGCTGCAGTGGTTCACCCTCGAGACCGGGTTCGTCGACGGCGTGTTCGGCAGCTCCATCGGCTACAACGACGTGCTGCGCTGGGTCTACGACGCCCTGTTCGAGCTGAACGTCGAGGTCGACTTCGTCTCCGCCGAGGACACCGGCCTGGGCCGGTACGACCTGCTGGTCGTCCCCGCGCTGTACGCCGCGCCGCAGGCCACGGTCGACCGGCTCGACGCGTTCGTGCGGGCAGGCGGGCACCTGGTGACGACGTTCCGCACGGCGGTCGCCGACGAGCACGTGCAGGTCTGGCACGACACCGCACCGCACGGTCTGGTCGAGGTCACCGGCGCGTCGTACAACCAGTTCACCGTCCCGGACGGCGTCGGCCTGACCCTGCACGGCGACCTCGCCGACGCCCCCGGGGCGGCTGCCGGTGCCGAGGCCGGCGCGCTCCGGTTCATGGAGCTGCTCACCCCGGACGGCGCCGAGGTGCTGGCCGGGTACGACCACCCCGCGTGGGGGCGGTACGCCGCGATCACCCGGCACCGCACGGGCGACGGCTCGGTGCTGCACATCGGCACGATGACATCGTCCGAGCTGGTCCGGGCCGTGCTCGCCGTCGCCGTGCGCGACGCCGGGCTGGCCGGCTGGCCGCAGGACCTGGCCGGCACGGTCAGCGTCCGCCGCGGCACGAACGCCCGGGGCCACGCCGTGACGTACCTGCTGAACTACTCGGCCGCGCCGGTCACGGTGCCGGCGCCCGTGGCGGGCCGCTCGGTGCTCGACGACCGCGACGTCGCCGCCGGCACGGAGCTGACCGTCGGCCCGTGGGACCTGGTGGTCCTGGAGTCCTGACCGGCCTGCCCCGGCGCGCCACCCGCGGGCGCGCCGGGAGGCTAGGGTCGCCCGAGGACGAGCGACGGAAGCAGGGCACGTGAGCACGACGCAGGGCGGGAGCCCGGCCACCCGCAAGCGGGTGCGGCTGTCCCCGGAGGAGCGCCGGGAGCAGATCATCGAGGCCGCGACGGTGCTGGTGGCGCGGCACGGGTTCTACGGGGTCTCGCTGCAGGACGTGGCGCAGGCGGTCGGCATCACGCAGGCCGGCCTGCTGCACCACGTGGGCAGCAAGGAGGGCCTGCTGCGGCTGCTCGTCGAGCAGGCCTACGACCCGCGCGGCACGCCGGCGGACTACCTCGCGAGCGGCGACCCCGGCGCGACGCACCCGGACGGGCCGTCCCTGCCGGGGTACTTCCGGTACCTCGTGGCCTTCAACGCCGCGCGGCCGCAGCTGATGAAGCTCTACATGGTGCTCGGCGCCGAGGCCGCCTCCCCCGAGCACCCGGCGCACGACTACTTCGCCGACCGCCCGGACCTCACCTGGGGGCTGTACCGGCAGACCGCGTGGCGGCTGCCGCCGGAGGTCGGGCCCTTCGACGGGCTGCGCGACCTGGTCGAGATGAGCATCGAGGCGATGGACGGGGTGCAGGTCCGGTCGTTCCGCCGCCCCGCCGTCGACCTGCGCGACGAGTGGGACCGGTTCGAGCGGATGCTCTTCCCCTCGCCCACCTGGGACGGGTACCGCTAGCCCGGACGCACGACGGCCGGCACCCCGTGCGGGGAACCGGCCGTCGGCGGACGGGGACGTCAGTGCAGCACGACGCCCTCGGCGGGCGCGGCCGCCGGGCGCCGCACCAGCAGCGACGCCGCCAGGGCGACCAGCGAGACGATCCCGCCCCACATGAACGCGCCCTGCACGCCGTCGGCCGTGGCGGTCAGCACGTCGGCGCCGTCGGCCACGCGGGACGCCGTGGTCGTGGACAGCACCGTGATGAACAGCGCGGTGCCGGCGGCACCCGCGAGCTGCTGCAGCGTGTTGACGATGGCGCTGCCGTGGCCGTAGAGCTCGCGCGGCAGCGAGCCCAGCGCCGACGTGAACAGCGGCGTGATCATGAACGCCAGGCCGACGCTCAGCAGCACGTGCACGCCGACGACCGCGACCGTCGGGGTGCCCGGGTGCAGCGTGGACAGCAGCCAGAGCGCGGCGCTCAGCGCCAGGACGCCCGGGGTGACGAGCGGCCGCGGCCCCACCCGGTCGAACAGCCGCCCGACCACCGGGGACAGCGCGCCCATCACCAGGCCGCCCGGCAGCAGCAGCAGCCCCGTCTCCAGCGTGCCGAGCTCGAGCACCTGCTGCAGGAAGATCGGCAGCACGATCAGGGCGCCGAACATGGCCATGAACCCGATGATCAGGACGAGCGCCGAGACCGTGTACGAGCGGTGCGTGAAGACGCGCAGGTCCATCAGCGGGCCGTCGGACGACTCCTGCAGACGGATCTGCCGCAGCGCGAACACCGCCAGCGCGAGCACGCCCACCACGATCGGGATCCACGGCGCGACGAGCACGTGCCCGCCGGCCGACTCGCCGATGCTGGACAGCCCGAAGATCAGCGCGCCGAACCCGACGGCCGACAGCAGCAGCGACACGGCGTCGAGGCGGGAGGGCCGCGGCTCCGTCACGTCGCGGACCTTCCAGGCGCCGAGCCCGAGGGCGATCAGCGCGACGGGCAGCATGACGATGAAGATCCACCGCCACGACAGCTGCGACAGCACCAGGCCGGAGATGGTCGGGCCGATGGCCGGGGCCACCGAGATGACGATCGAGATCGTGCCCATCGTGCGGCCGCGGATGCTCGGCGGCACGAGGGTCAGCGCGGTCGTCATGAGCAGCGGCAGCATGACGGCGGTGCCGCTCGCCTGCACCACGCGGCCCACCAGCAGCACGCCGAAGCCCGGTGCCGCGGCGGCGATCGCGGTGCCCAGCGTGAACAGGGACATCGCCGTGATGAAGATCGGGCGCAGCCGGAACCGGCCCATGATGAAGCCGGTCGCCGGGATGACCACGGCCATCGTCAGCATGAAGCCGGTCGTCAGCCACTGGCCCGTGGCCGCGGAGACGCCGAGGTCCGCCATGAGCACCGGCAGGGCGACGCCCATGACGGTCTCGTTCAGGATCACGGTGAAGCCGGCCACGAGCAGCAGGCCGATCAGGGTCTTGTCGCCGGAGGACAGCCGGTCGGCCGCAGCCGGGCCGGGCTCGACGGCGGCGCTCTGCGGCGTCCTCTCACGCAGGGCGGTGTCGTCGTTCGTGCTCATGGGTCTCCCTCGCGGGTCGGGTGGTCGCCGTGGTGCGCGCGGGGTTGGCAGCCCCCAGGGAGGCGCGCGAGAGGCAGAACCACCCCGGCCTGCGGTTTGATTCCCGCCGACCCGCGCGACGCGCCGCCGGTCGGTAAAGTGCGAGGGGGCGGCACGGGTGAAGTCGCCGGACAGCGAAGGTGGGAACCATGGTGGACCGCTCGACGCTGCTCGCGACGCTGACCTCGGCGGCCGCCTCCCTCCCGGGGGACGCGCCCCTGGTCGGGCGCCTGTGCGAGGCGGCGCGCTCGGTCTCCGACGCGGACGGCGCCTCGCTCGCGCTGACCCCGGACCACCTGAGCTTCGCCACCCGGTCGGTGCTCTGGGCCACGGACGACACGGCCGCCCGCATCGAGCAGATCCAGGACGTCGTCGGGCACGGCCCGTCCGCCGAGGTCCTCAAGTCCGACGCCCCCGTGAGCGCGTCGCTGGCGGACCCGGCGACGCGCTGGCCGGAGTTCGCCGAGATGGCCGCCCGGCAGACCACGGCGCTGTCCCTCACGGCCGTGCCCCTGCACGCGGGACCCGGGGTGCTCGGCGTCCTCACCCTGTACCGCTCCCGGCCCGGCACCCTGGCCCGGAGCCTGGACGACCTCGCGTTCGTCGCCGACGTCATCGCCGTCGCGGTGCTCGACGACACGCAGCCCGGCACGTCGCCCGCCGCCGCGTCCTGGGACGAGCGGTCCCTCACCCACCAGGCGGTCGGCATGGTGATGGCCCAGCTGGCCGTCACCGCCGACGACGCGCTCGCGCTGCTGCGTGCCCACGCGTTCGCCCTGGACCTCACGCTGCCCGCCGTGGCGCGCCAGGTCCTCGACCGCGACCTGCGCTTCCGGCCGGAGGAGGAACCGTGAGCAGCCGCCTCCCCCGCCGCCCCGACACCGTCACCACCCGCACAGCCAGGAGGGCATCATGAGCCGCTCGACTCCCATGTCGGCGCTGGCGACGACGCTGTCCGCCCTCGCCGCCGAGCAGGACGCCCTGAGCGTCCTCACCACGCTGGTCGGCGCGTGTGCGAGCGCCCTCACCGCCGACGTCGGCATCGTCGTCTCCGAGGACCTGCACGCCACCGAGCCCGAGCGGTTCGACCTGCTCGCCGCGTCCTCGCACACCGCCGGCTCGCTCGAGCTCTACCAGCTCCAGGTCGGCAGCGGGCCGTGCCTCGACTCCGTCGCGATGGACGCGGACGTCTCGGTCGTCGGCGACGCCGCGATGGGCGCCCGGTGGCCGCGGCTGCAGCCCGCGCTGCTGCGGTCGGGCTACCACGCGGCGCACGCGCTGCCGATGCGGTGGCGCGGGCGGCCGTTCGGCGCCCTCAACCTGTTCCTCAGCACGCCGCACCCCCTCACGGGCGAGGAGCGCACCACGGCGCGCGGCTTCGCGGACATCGCCGCGGTCACGATCGTGCACGCCGACGACAGCCCCGACCTCGACGCCATCGCGCGGGCCATCAGCGCCACCGCTTCCCACCGGGCCCTGGTCGAGCAGGCCAAGGGCGCGGTGCGCTACCTGATGGACCTCGACGAGGGCGAGGCGTTCGCGCTCCTGCAGCGCCGCGCGCACCTCACCGCCACGCCCATCACGGCCGTCGCGGGCGAGGTCGTGACGGCGGCGGCCGCCGGCGAGCGTCTCGACTGGCTCCGGCGCTGGTGACGGCCGGGCGTCAGGAGCGGCGGTCGCCCCCGCCCGGCGGGGCCACGGCCGCGACCACCCAGTCGCCCACCTCGGCCGTGCTGGCGCCGGTGCGTCCGGCCAGCGCCCGCAGGAACGTCTCCGCCGCCGCCGCGCCGAGGCCCCGGGCCTCCATGAGGACGCCCACGGCGTGTGCGGTCCGCACCCGGTCGTCGTCCTCCGGGCGCAGGCTCCCGCCCTCCAGCTCGGCCAGGACCAGCCGGTCCCGGACGTCGACGGCCACGGCCTCGGCGAGCACCTCGGCGGTCGTCAGGTCGTCCGGGCCCCAGTCCCGCAGGCCGGCCGCGTAGCAGTTGACCGCGATGGCGCTGCGCAGGCCGACCGGCGCCGGCGCCGCGACGAACGAGGCGAACCGCTCCTGGCGCGCCCGCTCCCGCCACGACGGCCAAAGCCCCGCGTCGGCCAGCAGGTCCGGCAGCACGACGGTGTGCAGCTCCCGCATCGCGACGACGCACGGGCCGTCCTGGGAGTCCTCCTCCTCGTCGTCGCACCGGGCCGCGCGCGCGCTGCTGCTGGCAGCACGGACCGTCGCACCGAAGTGCCGGAAGGTGATGCTCACGTGCGCGCCGTCGCCCATGCCGGCGGCCGCGGAGTCGGCATGACGCTGCAGGTAGGTCATGCTCGTGCCCCCAGAGGGCTGGCCGGACGGCGCGAGGCCGCTGGCTCCCACCGTCTCACGGCGGGTCGCGGGGGACGGTGCGCCGGACCCGGAGGTCCCGCACGATGCGAGCGGACGACGGGATTCGAACCCGCGACCCTCACCTTGGCAAGGTGATGCTCTACCACTGAGCCACGTCCGCACGGCCCGGACGACCGGGCCTGCACCCGCGGCCGTGGCCGGGATGCGGGTGTCGAGTCTACCGTCGCGAGGCGCGGCGACGAAATCGCCGCACCGCGCACGCCGTGCCCCCGGCGGGATTCGAACCCGCACTGCGCCGGGTTTAAGCCGGCTGCCTCTGCCGGTTGGGCTACGGGGGCCGGCGCCCATCCTGCCACCGGCGCAGGGCCTTCCCCGCCGCGCCCGCCGCGCGCTCCCCGCCCTCCCTGCCCGCCGCGCCCGCCCCGGCGTGACGACGACGCCCCGCCCACCTGAGACAGGTGGACGGGGCGTCGTCGTGGAGCGGGTGGGATCAGGCCTTCGCCTTCGCCGACGCGCTGTCGGCCGCGGAGGTGTCGGGCGCCGTGCTCGCGCCGGACGGCTTCGCCTCGGAGCTCGGGACCGGGGAGTGGTCCTCGGCGGCGGCCGGGGCCGCGGCGGCCTCGGGCTTCGGCTTCGGCGGCACGGACGCGGCGCGGAACTCCGCACGCGGGTCGTGGATCGAGCCGAGCGCGACCGTCTCGCGGCGCCACAGCAGGCTCGAGGTCCAGCCCGCCATGATGGCGACCTTGCGGTTCAGCGTCGGCATCGCCATGACGTGGTACGAGCGGTGCAGGACCCACGCGAACACGCCGCGGACCTTGATCTTGCCGAGGAACTGCGCGACGCCCTTGTACATGCCGAGCGACGCGACGGCGCCGATGTTCTTGTGCTTGTAGTCCGTCGGCTCGGCGCTGCGCAGGACCCGGGCCAGGTTGTCGGCCAGGTGCGCGCCCTCGCGGATCGCGTGCTGGGCGTTCGGCGGGCAGAACGAGCCCGGGTTGTACAGGTCCGGCACGGCGGCGCAGTCACCCGCGGCGTACGCGTCCGGGACCACGTTGCCGTCGGCGTCGGCGATCTGCAGGGTCGCGAGCGTGATGACGCGGCCCATCTTGTCCAGCGGCAGGTCCGAGTTCTGCAGGACCGGGTTCGCCTTGACGCCCGCGGTCCAGACGATGGTCTCGGAGTCGAACTCGGTCTTGTCCGAGAGCACGACGTGGCCGTCGACGCACGAGTTCAGGAAGGTGGACAGGTACACCTCGATGCCGCGCTTGCGCAGCTGCTCCAGGGTGTAGCCGCCGAGCTCCTCGGAGACCTCGGGGAGGATGCGGCGCGAGCCCTCGACCAGCACGAAGCGCAGGTCGGCGGCGGACAGCGACGGGTACTGCTTGACCGCGTCGCGCGCCATGTCCTCGACCTCGGCGATCGCCTCGACGCCGGCGAACCCGCCGCCGACGAACGTGAACGTCAGCATGCGCCGGCGCAGCTCCGGGTCCCAGGTGGACGACGCGCGGTCGATCCGGCCGAGGACGTGGTTGCGGACCGCGATGGCCTCCTCGACGTTCTTGAAGCCGATGGCCTGCTCCGCGAGGCCCGGGATGGGCAGCGTGCGGGCGACCGAGCCGAGGCCGACGATGAGGTGGTCGTACGTGATCCAGTACGGCTCGCCCTCCTCGGGTGTGATCTGGACCTTGCGCTCGGCGTGCCGGATCTCGGAGACCTTGCCCTGCAGCGAGTCGATGCCCTTGAGCGCGCGGTGGTGCGGCGCGACGACGTAGCGGGCGTCGATGGAGCCGGCGGCGGCCTCGGGGAGGAACGGCGCGTAGGTCATGTAGGGCCGCGGGTCGACGACCACGATGGCCGCCTCGCGGTTGCCCAGGCGACGGCGCAGCCGGCGGGCCGAGTACAGCCCCACGGACCCGCCGCCGAGGATGACGATGCGCGGGACCTTCCGGGCCTTGGCCTCGGTGTTCGGCGCGTGGGTCGTGACGGTGGACTCAGACATGGTTCCGATTTTACGTCCCACGAATTAGTGGTGGCGACCCGAGGGCACGTGATTCTGGGCACAAAGTCCCGGGTTCGGGCTCACGGCGAGGGCGTCGGCTCCGCCGCGGGCGTCCGGGCGGCGTCGGAGCCAGGACCATCGTCCGCGACGTCGACCAGTGCCGGCGCCTTCGCGAACGGTCGCGGCGGGGTCCGCGGGTCCTCCCCCGGCTCCGGGTCGGAGCCGTCCCCGGCGAACGCGAACGTCGACGACGGGGCACCCGCCAGCGGGTAGACGTTCCACCGCTCGCGACCGTCCTCGTCGTGCGACGGCACGAACGTCCACGGCTCGTCGACCCCCGGCAGCGACCAGGACCCGAGGCCCTCGTCGGCGGTCGCCCGCACCGGGCGGCCGCGGTCGTCGTAGACCTGCACGTCCTGCAGCGGGTCGCCGTCGGCGTCGTAGACGAACAGGTTGCTCACCTGCATGCCGTCGACCCACACGCCGTCGTCGGGCTGGATCGTCGCGCCGGGCACCTCCACGTACCGGACGTCGCTCACGGCCGCGCCGTAGTACCGCGCCTCCGAGGTGAACACGGCCACCGGGAGCGCCAGCAGCACGGCCCCGACGGTCAGCGCGCGGGACAGCCGCGGCAGCTGCGCGGCGCCCCACCGGCCGCGGCCCCACTGCACCGACAGGACGACGAGCACGAGCAGCACCGCCCAGTGCAGGGCGCGGCCGGGTACCCCGTCGCGCTCCGGGCGGAGCCGCCACAGCCAGCTGGTCTCGCTGACCAGCCACATCAGCGCCTGGTAGGCGATCCACCCTCGCAGCACCCACCAGATCGCGCGCAGGTCCGTCGCCGCGCGGGCGATCGGTGCTGCCCACGGCTGCCGCCGCACCACCGCCGAGGTCCGGCGCGCGGCCGCGGCCACCGCACCCCCGGCGCGACCGACCCGGTCGGGCCACGGCCGGGCGTGCGCCGCACCCTCGTCCGGCAGGCCCGCGGCGGCGCGGAGCTCCTGCGCGTACGCGTGCGGGTCGCCGAACCGGACCGTCAGGTCCACCGCCGCACCCTCCGCGGCCGCGACCGCCGGGCCGTCCGTCAGCGCGTCGGCCAGGTCGGCCTCCAGCCCGTCGGTCAGGTCGTCGACCTGGTCCGGCGGCAGGTCGCCCAGGTGCCGGCGGACGTCGGCGGCGTACCGCTCGACGGCCACGCGCACCGCTCCGTCCTGCGCGGGTGCGGTCCCGTTCACGCTGCCTCCCCCTCGAGCAGGCGCGTCATCGTCCCGGCGAAGTCGCGCCAGTCCTTGCGCTGGGCGGCGAGCATGGCCCGGCCCTGCGCGTTGATCCCGTAGTACTTGCGGTGGGGGCCCTCGTCGCTCGGCACCACGTAGGACGTCAGCGCGCCCTGGGAGTACAGCCGGCGCAGCGTCCCGTACACCGACGCGTCACCGACCTCGGTCAGCCCCGCGGCGCGCAGCCGCCGGACCACGTCGTAGCCGTACCCGTCCTCGTCCGCGACGACCGCGAGCACCGCGACGTCGAGGACTCCCTTGAGCAGCTGGGTCGTGTCCACCCGGGGCCTCCTGGCCGATGACCGCACGTGGCGGTGCGTCTCGCGGCCGCGGCCGGCCCCCTGTCGGCCGCGGCCCCGCTGTCTGGCGCGGGAGCCGACCCTCCTCGGCTCCCGCAGGACACACGGTAGTACAGATTGCGCAGTACCGGGCGGAACTCGCTACCGATCCTGTGGCGTGTCGGCCCCGGCGGCCGCGGCGTCCGGCCGGGAGCGCGCGAGGTCGTCATCCCCGCACGAGGTCGTCACTCCCGCGGGACGACCTCGTGCACGAGTGACGACCTCGCTGCCCCGGCGCCGTCGCGGCGCGGGGGGCTGGGCCGCGCCGCGGCCGGGTCGCGGTCAGGCGGGGGTGCGGCGCTCGGCGATGCTCCAGGCGATGCCGTCGAGGATGTCGTGCTCGGAGGTCACCACCTGGGTGAGGCTGCCGCCGGCGGCCTCGACCTCGGCCTGCACGCGGCGGACGACCGCGCGCCACACGAGGGCGCCGGCGCCGATCACGTCGACGCGGCCCGGGTGCATGAAGCCGAGCGCGCTGCGGTCGTCGTGGTCGCGGGCCAGCAGGTCGTCGCACGCGGCGAGGACCGTGCCGACGTCCAGCACGGCGCCGTCGATGGCGTCCCGGTCGTAGGCGGGCAGCGCCAGGGCGTGCGCGGTGATCGTCGTGACGGAGCCGGCCAGCCCGACCAGCGTGGCCGTGCGCCCGAGCGGGACGTGCTGCGCGGCGACGTCGAGCGCGGCGGCGACGTCGGCCTCGGCGGCGGCGACCTGGTCGGCGGTCGGCGGGTCGGACAGCAGGTGCCGCTCGGTGATCCGGACGCAGCCGACGTCCATCGAGTACGCCGCCTCGGGGGTGCGCTCGCCGAGGACCACCTCGGTCGAGCCACCGCCCAGGTCGACGACGAGGTACGGGCCGGGGTGCGCCGTGCCGAGGACGCCGGTCGCGCCGCGGAACGACAGCGCGGCCTCCTCGACCCCGCCGATCACCTCGGGCTCGACGCCCAGCGCCTCGCGGACGCCGGCGACGAACTCGTCGCGGTTCTCCGCGTCCCGGGAGGCGCTCGTGGCGACGAACCGGACGGCCTCGACGCCCAGGTCCGCGCAGACCTGCGCGTACCGGCGGGTGGCGTCCAGCGTGCGGGCCAGCGCCTCGGGGGCGATCCGGCCGGTGCGGTCGACGCCCTGGCCGAGCCGCACGACCTCCATCCGCCGGTCGAGGTCGGTCAGGGTCCCCGCGGCCTCGTCGACGTCGGCCACCAGGAGCCGGATCGAGTTGGTCCCGCAGTCGATGGCAGCCACACGCGTCACGCGCACCATCTTCCCATCCCGCGCCGACGGCGCGCGCCGCGTCAGCAGGTGCAGCGGTCCGGGCGCCAGGCGTCGCGCAGCCGGAGCAGCACGTCGTCGCCGACCGGGTTCACGCCCGGGCCGGCTGCCAGCGCGTGCCCGACGACGACGTGCAGGCACTTCACGCGGGTCGGCATGCCGCCGGCGGAGATCCCGGCGATCTCGGGGACGTCGCCCAGCTCGGCGCGGTCGGCGAGGTAGGCCTCGTGCGCGCGCTGGTAGGCGGCCGCGAGGTCCGGCTCCGCCTGGACGCGGGCGGTGAGCTCCTTCATCAGCCCCGTTGCCTCCAGCGTGCTGACCGCGCCCACCGCCTGCGGCGAGGTGAGGTAGTACGTCGTCGGGAACGGCGTGCCGTCGTCGAGCCGAGGCGCGGTGCGGACCACCAGCGGGCGACCGCACGCGCACCGGGCCGCGATGCCGACGACGCCGCGCGCCGGTCGCCCGAGCTGCTCGTGGAGCACCGCCAGGTCGGCCTCGGTGACCTCGGGGGCGTCGTGGCGCGCGCGGGGCACGACGGCGTCGACGTCGCCGGGCAGCGGGCTGGCGGGCAGGTCGGTCACGGTGGTCCCTCGGGGGTTCGGCTCGGGCGGCGGGGCGACGTCAGGGCGCCGTCGACGGCTCCGGCCCGGGCTCGGTGCCCGCGGGCCCGGACCCGTCGGTGCCGTCGTCCGGCACGACCCCATTGTCCCCTGCCGCGCCCGTGCCGGTGGACGTGCCCTCGCTCCCCGTGCCCGCGACGCCGGCCACCTGCACCGAGTCCCAGATCTGCGCGTACCAGGGTCGGGTGGGGTCGTCGGGCTCGACCGGGGTGGGCGTGGTGGCGGCGTCGTCGGCCGGCTGCTCCGGGACGACCTCCGGGTCCGCGACCCGCAGGGCCCGCTCCCCCGGCATGACGAACGCCAGCCGCTCGCGCGCCTGGGCCTCGACGTACGCCGGGTCGGACCACCGGTCGAGCTCGGCCTGCAGGTCCTCGTTGTCCTGCTCGGCACGCGCGACCTCGGCCCGGAGCTGCTCGAGCTGCACCTGCTGGTCCAGGTACTGCCGCAGCGTCGGGAACACCAGCACGAACGCGATCGACAGCACGACGAACATGACCAGCGCGCGCACGGTGAACAGGCGCGGCAGCCGCTGCTGCACGGTCTCCGCGCGCCCCGGACGACGGTCGCCGGACGACCGGGAGCCGCCCGGGCGGGAGCTGCTGGGCCGGGTGGCCGAGGGTCGCGGGGCCGCGGCCGGCCCGGACCGCGCGCGGGAACCGGCGGGGCGCGGCGTCGCGGGACGCGGGACCGACTGCTGCGGGGCACCCGTGCGCGGGGTCGCGGGGACGCCGGTGCGCGGAGTGGCGGGGGCGCCGACGGTCCCCGGCGACGGCGACGGCGAGCGCGGGACGGCCGACGTCCGCGGGGCCGGCGTGCGCGGGGCCGGCGTGCGGGCCCGGTCGTCGTCGGGCGCACCGGACCGGGGCGCGGCGGGGCGACGAGGGGCGGGCATGGCCCCGATTGTGCCCCGCCGCGGCCGCCCGGACCGGCAGGTGCCCCGGCCGTGTCAGCCGATCGCACACGATCCGCACACGGTGCCGGACGCGCCGGAGGCCGGCGACCCGCAGGGGGTCACCGGCCTCCGGTGGAGCGGTCCTCGCGACGAGGAGCCGGTGCTCAGGCCTTCCAGCGCGGGAACGCCGAGGCGCCGGCGTAGCGACCGGCGTCGTCCAGCTCCTCCTCGATCCGGAGCAGCTGGTTGTACTTGTTGATGCGCTCGCCACGGGCCGGCGCACCGGTCTTGATCTGGCCGGCGTTGGTCGCGACGGACAGGTCGGCGATGGTGACGTCCTCGGTCTCGCCGGAGCGGTGCGAGGTCATCGTGGTGAAGCCGTTGCGCTGCGCCAGGGTGACGGCGTCGAGCGTCTCGGTCAGGGTGCCGATCTGGTTCAGCTTGACCAGCAGGGAGTTCGCGGCCTTGAGCTCGATGCCCTTGGCCAGGCGCTCCGGGTTGGTGACGAACAGGTCGTCGCCGACGATCTGGACCTTGTCGCCGACCTTGACCATGAGCTCGGACCAGGTGCCCCACTCGTCCTCGGACAGCGGGTCCTCGATGGAGACCAGCGGGTAGTCCGCGACGAGCTGCTCGTAGAACGCGATCATCTCGGCCGGTGCGAGGGCCTTGCCCTCGAACTGGTAGGCGCCGTCCTTGAAGAACTCGGTGGCGGCGACGTCGAGCGCGAGACCCACGTCCTTGCCCGGGACGAAGCCGGCCTTCTCGATCGCGACGAGGATCAGGTCCAGCGCGGCGCGGTTCGACTCGAGGTTCGGCGCGAAGCCGCCCTCGTCGCCGAGACCGGTCGACAGGCCCTTGCTCTTCAGCACGGACTTGAGGGAGTGGTAGACCTCGGCGCCGGTGCGCAGCGCCTCGCGGAAGGTCGGGGCGCCGATCGGGGCGACCATGAACTCCTGGATGTCCACGTTGGAGTCCGCGTGCGAGCCACCGTTGAGGATGTTCATCATCGGGACCGGCAGGACGTGGGCGTTCGGGCCGCCCACGTAGCGGAACAGCGGCAGGTCGGCCGAGTCGGCCGCGGCCTTCGCGACGGCGAGCGAGACGCCGAGGATCGCGTTGGCGCCGAGCTTGCCCTTGTTCGGGGTGCCGTCGAGCTCGATGAGGGCCTGGTCGACCAGGCGCTGCTCGGTGGCCTCGAAGCCGATGAGCTCGGGGGCGATCTCGTCGATGACGGCGTTGACCGCGTCCTCGACGCCCTTGCCCAGGTAACGGCCCTTGTCGCCGTCACGACGCTCGACGGCCTCGAAGGCGCCGGTGGAGGCACCCGAGGGCACGCCCGCCCGGGCGATCGTGCCGTCGTCGAGAGCGACCTCGACCTCGACAGTGGGGTTGCCGCGCGAATCAAGGATCTCGCGGGCGCCGACGGCCTCGATGCTGGCCATGCGTGCTCCTTCGACAGTTCGGGTGGGTATGCGACCTCAGCCTAGTGCCGTCGGCCGCGTGGGTCGGTGGGACCTTCGGCGACCGGACGGTGAACAGGGTTCAGAGCGCGGCGACGATGCGCTCGACCTGGTCCTTCGCGTCGCCGAACAGCATCGCGGTGTTCTCGCGGAAGAACAGCGGGTTCTGCACACCGGCGTACCCGGTGGCCATGGACCGCTTGAAGACGACGACCTGCTTCGCCCGCCACACCTCGAGGACGGGCATGCCGGCGATCGGCGAGCCCGGGTCGTCCAGCGCGGCGGGGTTGACGGTGTCGTTGGCGCCGATGACCAGGACGACGTCGGTGCCGGGCAGGTCGTCGTTGATCTCGTCCATCTCCAGGACGATGTCGTACGGCACCTTGGCCTCGGCGAGGAGCACGTTCATGTGCCCCGGCAGCCGCCCGGCGACGGGGTGCACGCCGAACCGCACGTCGACCCCGGCGGCCCGCAGCCGGGACACGAGCTCCGCGACCGGGTACTGCGCCTTGGCGACCGCCATGCCGTAGCCCGGCGTGATGACGACGGAGCCGGCCGTCTTGAGCAGCTCGGCGACCTCGGCGGCGTCCACCTCGCGGTGCTCCCCCGTCACCGCGGCGGCGGCCACCGTCCCGCCCTCGGTGCCGAAGCCGCCGAGGATCACGCTGACGAACGACCGGTTCATCGCCCGGCACATCAGGTACGACAGGATCGCACCGGAGGACCCGACGAGGGCGCCGGTGACGATCAGCAGGTCGTTGCCGAGCATGAAGCCGGCGGCTGCGGCGGCCCAGCCGGAGTACGAGTTGAGCATCGACACGACGACCGGCATGTCGCCGCCGCCGATGGCCGCGACCAGGTGCCACCCGAGGGCCAGCGCGACGACGGTCATCAGCACCAGCGGGACCACCGACGGCGCGGCGAGGAACCAGCCCATCAGCCCCCCCGACAGCACGAGCGCACCCAGGTTCAGCCAGTTGCGGCCGGGGAGCGTCAGCGGCGCCGAGCGGATCCGCGCCGACAGCTTGAGGTAGGCGACGACGGACCCGGTGGCCGTCACCGCGCCGATCAGCACGCCCAGGAACACCTCCACCTGGTGCACCGCGTCGGCGCCCGTGTCGGTGAGGTACGAGTTGAAGCCGACCAGCACCGCGGCGACGCCGACGAAGCTGTGCAGCATCGCGATCATCTCGGGCATCTGCGTCATCTCGACGCTGCGGGCCCGCCAGGTGCCGACGGTGATGCCGACGACCAGGACGAGGGCGATGAGCAGCAGCGTGACCAGCGGGTCGCGCTCGCTCTCCTGCAGGGAGAGCACGACGGTCGCGACCAGCGCGAGGCCCATGCCGGCCATGCCCAGCGCGCTGCCGCGGCGGGCGGTCTCCTGCCGGGACAGCCCGGCGAGGCTCAGGACGAACAGGACGGCCGCGACGAGGTACACGGCCTGCACGAGGGAGGTGAGCATCTCAGGCCTCCTCCTTCCGGAACATCCCGATCATGCGGAACGCGACGAGGAACCCACCGAAGATGTTGATGCTCGCCAGGGCGGCGGCGACGACGGCGAGCACGGTCACGGGCCAGCTGTCGCTGCCGATCTGCAGCAGGGCGCCGACCAGGATGATCCCGGAGATGGCGTTGGTCTGGGCCATCAGCGGCGTGTGGAGCGCGTGGCTGACGTTCGAGATCACGTAGTACCCGACGAACACGGCGAGCACGAACACCGTGATGTGCCCGAGGAACGCGGGCGGCGAGAACGTGATCGCCAGCGCGAGCAGCACGGCGCCGAGCGCGAGCCCGACGAGCTGGCGCCGGCCCTTCAGCCGCGCGGCCTCCCGGGCGGCGCGCGCGCGGGCGGCCGGGTCGACCTCGGGCACGGGCGCGACCTCGGCGACCGGCGCCGCCGAGGACACCGCGACGGGCGGCGGCGGCCACAGCACCTCCCCCGTCCGCGTCACGGTCATGCCGCGCTGCACCGGGTCGTCCAGGTCCAGGACCAGCGCCCCGTCCTTGCCCGGCGTGAGCAGCTTCATCAGGTTGACGACGTTCGTGCCGAACAGCTGCGACGTGTGCCGGGCCATCCGGCTGGTCAGGTCGGTGTAACCGAGGATCGTGACGCCGTTCGCGGTCACGACCTTCTCCCCCGGGACGGTGAGCTCGCAGTTGCCGCCGCCGGACGCGGCCAGGTCGACGACCACGCTGCCGGGGCGCATCCCGGCGACCATCTCGGCGCTGATCGTGCGCGGCGCGCGGCCCCGGACCAGGGCGGTCGTGACGACGATGTCGGCCTGGGCGGTCTCGGCGGCGTACATCTCGGCCGTGAGCCGCTCCTGCTCGGCGGTGAGCTCCCGGGCGTAGCCGTCGGCGCTCACCTCCTGCTGGGCCGCGCGCGCCTGCACGAACGTCGCGCCCATCGACTCGATCTGCTCGCCGACCTCGGGCCGGACGTCGTAGGCGCGGACCTGGGCGCCGAGGCTGCCGGCCGCGCCGATGGCCGCGAGGCCCGCGACGCCGGCGCCGATGACGAACACGCTCGCCGGCGGGGTCTTGCCCGCCGCGGTCACCTGGCCGGTGAACATGCCGCCGAACTCCTCGGCGGCCTCGATGACCGCGCGGTAGCCGGCGACGTTCGACATCGTGCTGAGCACGTCGAGCGCCTGGGCCCGGGAGATGCGCGGCACGGCGTCCAGCGCCAGCGCCGTGACCCCGCGCTCCGCGAGGGCGGCGACCCGCTCCGGCGCCGCGGCGGGCGCCAGCATCGCGACCACCGTGGCCCCGGGCGTGAGCGCGGCCACGTCGGCGTCGGCGGGCGGGTTCACCACGGTGACGACGTCGCTCGCCCAGACCTCGGCGGCCTCGCCGAGCGCGGCACCCGCCTCGGCGTAGGCCGCGTCGGGGAAGCTCGCCGCCGTCCCGGCACCGCGCTCGACCACGACCTCGTAGCCCAGCTTCGCGAGCTGGGCGACGGTCGTGGGCGTCGCGGCGACGAGGCGCTCGCCGGGCCGGCTCTCCTTCGGGACGCCGATCCGCATCGACCCCTCCTCCTGTGCGCGGGGACGCGCGGGGGCGCGTCGAGCCGCGGGCAGACCGCGGCCGTGACCATCGTGCCCGCATCCGCCCCGAGACGTGCCGGACTTTCGACCCGGCAGCCGGACGGTCGCGCGTGAGGTCGTCTCGCGCGCACGAGGTCGTCCCGCAGGAAGGACGACCTCGTGCAGGAGTGACGACCTCGCCCGACCGGTGGCTGCCCGGCGGTCAGGGCGTCGCGTCGGGGGTGCGCTCCGCGGCGCGCAGCCGGGTCTCCCACGCGGCGGTGGCGCGGCGCAGCTCGCCCTCGGCGTCGAGGCCGGCCGTCTGGGCCTCGAGCACCAGGGCGAGCAGCCGGGCGCCGAGGTCCGCGCCCTCCGGAGCGGGGACGGCGTCCCGCAGGCCCGAGCGGGCGGCGCGGGCGGCGATCTTCTGCGTCCGGGCGAGCGCCCCGAGCGCGAGCGGCACCCCGTCCAGCACGGAGTCGCGCTGCTTCTCCTCGCTCTTGATCCGGTCCCACTGCCGGTTGACGGCGTCGGCGTCGGTGACCCCGGCCGCGTCCGCGAACACGTGCGGGTGCCGGCGGACCAGCTTGGCGACGAGGCCGTCGGCGACGTCGTCCACGTCGAACGGCTCCGCCGGGTCCTCCTGGGCGACGCGCGCGTGGAAGACCACCTGCAGCAGCAGGTCGCCGAGCTCCTCGCGCAGGTGGTCCCGGTCCCCGCTCTCGACCGCCTCGGCGACCTCGTACGCCTCCTCCAGCACGTACGGCACCAGGCTCGCGTGCGTCTGCTCGGCGTCCCACGGGCAGCCGCCGGGCGACCGCAGCCGGTCCATCACGGCGACCAGGCGGCGCAGCGGGTCCGCGACCGCGAGCGGGTCCGGCGGCGCGTCGGTCACGGCGCGGGGGCCGGGGCGGTCTCCGGGGCGGCGACGAGCCACGGGTAGGTCGTCTCCCCGACCGTGCCGTTCTCCCCCGCCGTGCCGAACCGCGGGTTGACGGTGACGTCGAGGTCCGCGAGGTCCTCCTGGAGGTCCGCGACGACCTGCTGCGCGTCGCCCGCCTGCTGCAGCGCGTCGATCTGCAGCACGTACCGCATGACGGCGACGGACGGCTCGGAGAACTCCTGGCCGGCCGCACCGCCGCTCGCCTCGGCCTGCTGGTCGAGGGCGTCGCGCGCCTGCTGGTCGGAGACGCCGACGCCGGCCTCGGGCGCGTGCGCGGCGATGGTCGGCTCCTGGACCAGCACGCCGAGGACGGTCGCCTGGGTGACGCCCTGCAGCACGTCGGCGAGCTCGCTCGTGGCGGTCTCGACGTCGGACGTCGGGATGGTCCGCCCGTCGACCACCGCCGCCGCGCCGGGCCGGCCACCGCTGCACGCAGCGAGCGCGCTCACCACCACCAGTGCCCCGACGACGGGAACCACCCGCCGGATCGACTTCCGCGTCACCCTGCGTCACCTGGCCTTCTGCTCGTCGCACTCGCCCGACCGGGCCATCGTAGGGGCGTCAGCGCGCCGCGGTGCCCACCCCCGCCGCCGCGGAGACGTCGCCGCGGACGACGGCGTCGATCAGCTCGCGGGCCCAGGACAGGACCGCCTCGCCGTGCAGCGGCTTCCCGCCGATCCGCGCGGTCGTCGGGAACGGCACCAGGACCGTGCGCAGCGCCGGCTTGAGCACCGACCCCGGGTAGAGCCGCTTGAGCCGGAGCTGCGCCGACTCGGGCAGCTCGACCGGCGCGAACCGGACGAACTTGCCCTGGGCCGTGACGTCCGTGAGCCCGGCGGCGCGGGCGTGCAGCCGGAACCGCGCGACGGCGAACAGGTTGGTCACCGGCTCGGGGATCGCCCCGTACCGGTCCACCAGCTCGGCGGAGATCTCCGCCAGCGTCGCCTCGTCCGCCGCGGCGGCGAGCTTGCGGTACGCCTCGAGGCGCAGCCGCTCGTGCGCGATGTAGTCGGGCGGGATGTGGGCGTCGACGGGCAGCTCGACCGTGACGTCGGGCAGCTCCTCGGGCTGGTCGCCCCGGTAGGACGCCACGGCCTCGCCGACCATGCGGATGTACAGGTCGAACCCGACGCCCTCGATGTGCCCGGACTGCTCGCCGCCGAGCATGTTGCCGGCGCCGCGGATCTCGAGGTCCTTCATCGCGACGGCCATGCCCGCGCCGAGGTCGGTGTGCGCGGCGATGGTGGCGAGCCGGTCGTGCGCGGTCTCCGTCAGCGGCTTCTCCGGCGGGTACAGGAAGTACGCGTAGGCGCGCTCGCGGCCGCGCCCGACGCGGCCGCGCAGCTGGTGCAGCTGGGACAGGCCGAGCCGGTCGGCGCGCTCGAGGATCAGGGTGTTGGCGTTGGAGATGTCCAGGCCGGTCTCGACGATCGTCGTGCAGACCAGGACGTCGAACCGCTTCTCCCAGAAGTCGACGATCACCTGCTCGAGCTGGTGCTCGTTCATCTTGCCGTGGGCGACGGCGACGCGGGCCTCGGGGACCAGCTCGTTCAGCCGGGCGGCGGTGCGCTCGATCGACTCGACCTTGTTGTGCACGTAGAACACCTGGCCCTCGCGCAGCAGCTCGCGCCGGATCGCGGCGGAGATCTGCTTCTCCTCCCAGGCGCCGACGAAGGTGAGCACCGGGTGCCGCTCCTCGGGCGGCGTCGCGAGCGTGGACATCTCCCGGATGCCGGTCACGGCCATCTCGAGCGTGCGCGGGATCGGGGTCGCGCTCATCGCCAGGACGTCGACGTTGGTCCGCAGCGCCTTGAGCGTCTCCTTGTGCTCGACGCCGAACCGCTGCTCCTCGTCGATGATCACCAGGCCCAGGTCCTTGAACCGGATCTCCCCGGTGATGAGCCGGTGCGTGCCGATGACGACGTCGACGCTGCCGTCCTTGAGCCCGTCGACGACGGCCTCGGACTCGGCCCTGGTCTGGAACCGGGACAGCGCCTTGACCACGACGGGGAAGCCCGCGTAGCGCTCGGCGAACGTGTCCAGGTGCTGCTGCACCAGCAGCGTGGTGGGCACGAGGACGGCGACCTGCTTGCCGTCCTGCACGGCCTTGAACGCCGCCCGCACCGCGATCTCGGTCTTGCCGTAGCCGACGTCGCCGCAGATGAGCCGGTCCATCGGGATCGGCTTCTCCATGTCCCGCTTGACCTCGTCGATGGTGGCCAGCTGGTCGGGCGTCTCCACGTAGGCGAAGGCGTCCTCGAGCTCGCGCTGCCACGGGGTGTCGGGGCCGAACGCGTGGCCGCTGGTGGCCATCCGCGCGCTGTAGAGGCGGATGAGCTCGCCGGCGATCTCCTTGACCGCCTTGCGCGCGCGGCCCTTGGTCTTGGCCCAGTCGGAGCCGCCCATCTTGTTCAGGCTGGGCGCCTCGCCGCCGACGTACTTGGTCACCTGGTCCAGCTGGTCGGTCGGCACGAACAGCCGGTCGCCGGGCTGGCCGCGCTTGGACGACGCGTACTCGATCACCATGTACTCGCGGGTGGCCGCCGCCGCGCCCGACCCGATGGTCCGCGAGATCAGCTCGACGAACCGGCCGACGCCGTGCTGCTCGTGCACCACGAAGTCGCCGGGCCGCAGCTGCAGCGGGTCGACGACGTTGCGCCGCCGGCTGGGCATCTTGCGCATGTCGCGGGTCGACGAGCCCGGACGGCCGGTGAGGTCGGACTCGGAGAACACCGCGAGCCGCAGACCCTCGGCGACGAATCCGGGGCCGACCTGGGCGGGCGTGACCAGCACGACGCCGCCCTCGGGCTCGCCCTCCAGGGCGGCGACGAGGCGGGCCGGCACGTCGGCGGCGCGCAGCTGCTCGGTCATGCGCTGCGCCGGGCCGTGCCCCTCGGTGGCCAGCACCAGGCGCCAGCCGTCCTGCTGCAGGCGGCGGACGTCCGCGACGGCGCGGTCGACCTCGCCGCGGTAGCGCTCGACGTCCCGGGCGGCGACCACGAGCGTCTCGACGCCGTCGGAGTGCCCCAGGTCGTCGGGGGCGGCGGTCTCGTTCTCGGTGGCGTCGGCGTCGAGGGTGAACGGGCTGAGCGTCCACCAGCCGAGGCCGCGGACGGCGGCGAGGCCGCGCACCTCGGCGAACGACGCGAAGGACGCCGCGGACAGGTCCAGCGGGGTGGCGGCGCCCGCGGCGGCCGAGGTCCAGGCGGCCTGCAGGAACTCCTCGGTCGTCGCGACGAGGTCGTGCGCGCGGCGGCGGACCCGCTCGGGGTCGGACACCACCAGCAGCGCGTCGTCCGGCACCAGGTCCAGGACCGGCACCATGCGCTCGACCAGCACCGGCGCGAGCGACTCCATGCCCTCGACGGCGATGCCCTGGGCCAGCCGGTCGAGCATGTCGACCGCACCGGGCAGCCGCTCGACCAGCGAGGCGGCGCGCTCCTTGACCGCGTCGGTCAGGAGGATCTCGCGGCACGGCGGCGCCCACAGGCCGTGCGTGGCGACCTCGAGGCTGCGCTGGTCGGCGACGGAGAACCAGCGGATCTCCTCGACGTCCTCGCCCCAGAACTCGATGCGCAGCGGGTGGTCCTCCGTCGGCGGGAACACGTCGAGGATGCCGCCGCGGACCGCGAACTCGCCCCGGCGCTCGACCATGTCGACCCGGCTGTACGCGGCGCCCACCAGGCGCTCGGCGACGTCGGTCAGGTCGGCGCGGTCCCCGACGGACAGGGCGACGGGCACGAGCTCGCCCAGGCCGTCGACCACCGGCTGCAGCAGGGCGCGCACGGGCAGCACCAGCACCCGGATCGGCCCGCTGTGCCCGGGCTCGGGGTCGGGGTGCGCGAGCCGGCGGAACACGGCGAGCCGGCGGGCGACGGTGTCGCTGCGGGGGGACAGCCGCTCGTGCGGGAGCGTCTCCCAGGACGGCAGCACGGCGACGTCGTCGTCGGGCAGGTAGCAGCGCAGGGCGGCGGCGGTCTCGTCGGCGTCGCGGCCGGTGGCCGTCACGACCACGAGCGGGCGGCCGGCGCGCCTGGCACCGACCGGCGCCGGCGCACCCGTGAGCGCGGCGAGCAGCGGCGGGCGGATGCCGGCGGGGCCGACGACGTCGACCTCCCCGCGGGCGGTGACGAGGCTGACGGCGCGCGCGACGGCGGGGTCGGTGGCGAGGACGGGGAGCAGTCCGGCGACGTTCATGGGTTCCTTCCGCCACGGGGGGCAGCAGTGGCAGCACGAGAACCCCGGATCGAGGAGATCCGGGGTGCGGGCTCCACTCTACGAGGGGGCACCGACACGCTCATCCGGGGGAACCTCCTTGACACGATCTGCACCGTTTGTCCTAATTTGCCTGGACGTTCGCCGGGTCCCCGGCCGATCGCGACCACCACCGGCCGACGACCGCCGACCTGACCAGGGGGCCCCGTGACGCGAACCGAGCCGATCGCGCCCGCGCCCGCGATCCCCGTGCTGTGGAGCCTGAACGGCCTGCGCGCCGTCGGCGCCGTGCTGGTGATGCTCTACCACGTCAACTCGTGGAACCTGCAGGTGCTGCGGGGGTCGAGCGCCTTCTACACGGGCGTCGGGCTGTTCTTCGTGCTCTCCGGCTTCGTGCTGACCTGGACCGCGCGGCCCGGCACGACGATCGGCGCGTTCGCCACCCGCCGGCTGGCGCGCATCTTCCCCAACCACCTCGTGGCGCTCGCCGTCGGCGTCGCCGTCACGGCCCTCGTCCTCCGCACGCCGACGGACCCCGACGCCGTGCTCCTCGGGACGTTCCTGCTGCAGGCGTGGTCCCCGGACGCCTCGACGGTGTTCGCCGTCAACGGGGTCGCCTGGTCGCTGTCCTGCGAGGTCGCGTTCTACGCCGCCTTCCCCGCGCTGCTGTGGGGCCTGCGCCGGCTCCGCGCCCGGACGCGCACGACGGTCGCCGTCGGGGCGCTGCTGGTGCCGCCGGTCCTGGGCGTGGTCTGGCCGGCGCTGATCCCGCTGCTGTTCCACCTCCCGCCGAGCCGGCTGCCGGAGTTCGTGCTCGGCATGGTGACCGCCATGGCCGTCCAGGACGGCTGGCGCCCGCGGGTCCCGGCACCGGTGCTGCTCGGCGTGCTGGCGGCGGCGATCCTCGGCGCGGCGGCCGTCGACGTGCACCCCACGGCGCTCACCGCGGTGCTCGCGCTGATCTTCGCGCCGCTCGCCGCACGCTGCGCCCGGGGCGACGTCGACGGGCGCAACCGGTGGGCGCGGCACCCGGCCGTGATGCTCGGCGGCGCGCTGTCGTTCTCCTTCTACCTGCTGCACGAGCTGGTCATCAAGGTCGTGGTGGCGACGCCGCTGCGCGGCTGGGTGACCGTGCCCCTGGTGCTGGTGGTGTCCGCGCTGCTCGCCCTCGGGATGTGGCGCGGGGTCGAGCTCCCGGCACGGGCCCGCATCCTCGCGGCCGCCCGTCAGCCGGGCCCGCGCCTGCTCGGTGCGGCACGGACCGCCGGCTCGCGCCGGCCGCGGCACAGCCGGCCGCTGTCGGTGGTCTGGTCGTTCCCGGTGCCGACGCCGGCCACCGGGGTCGGGGCGGTCGCGGCCGGCTCGTCGCCCGCTGCGCCCGCTGCGCCCGCTGTGCCGGCCCAGGACCTGGCCGTGGGCGCCGCCGTCGCCGGCTACGAGCCGGCCCCCGAGGCCGTCAGCGCCTACGTCGCCACGTTCCAGGCGTCCGCGACCGAGGTCGCCGACGCGTGGGCGCCGCCCGAGCAGGTCGGCACGAGCACGTCGGTGACCGCCGCGGGGAGCCCGCGCACGGACGGGTGGACGCCGCCGCGCCCGCCGGCGGCGCTGCCCCGCCGCTGAGGCCGGGGCCGCGCGTCAGGACGCGGTGGACCCGTGCAGCCGGTCGGCCACGGGCGTGGCGGCCGGGTGCAGGCGGGCGACGGCGGCGCGCGAGCCGCCCCGGGCCCAGAACTGGTACACCGACCCGCGGGGACCGTCACCGGCGTCCGCCCGGGGCGCGTCGGCGGCCTCCGGCTCCCCGACCGGCGGCAGGTCCGTGGGCACCACGTCGCTGCGGGACACCAGCGAGACCGGCTCGACCGCCCGCGGCGCGCCGGCACCGCCCGGGACGTCGCCCGCGGCGGACCGCGGGCGCTCCCGGTACGGGGCGCGCAGCAGCCCGAGCATCGCGCGGTGGTAGGCGAGCGCGGCCTGCGCGTCCAGCCGGCGCTCCGCGCGGCCGCGGCCACCACCCAGCAGGGCGACCTGCAGGGCGCGGCCGGTCAGCCGCAGCAGCTCGGCGCCGAGCGCGGGCCGGACGTCGCGCAGGTGCCGGTCGACGTAGGCGGCACCGCGGCCGTGCGCGCGGGCGCGGGCGAGCAGCGCGCGCCGGGTCAGCTCGGCCCGGCCGAACCGCCGCTCGACGGCGGCGCCGCCGACGAGGTGCTCGCGGAAGCCGGCGCCCACGACGTCGCGGCGGAACACCACGTCGCCCCCGTACGGCAGCCGCTCGGTGCCGAGGGCCTCGTCGAAGCCGACGGCCTCGAGCACCGACCGGGTCGCACCCATGCTGACGCCGGAGAACGCCCGCGCCGGCTCCGGCGGGTCCGGGACGACGTCGAGGTACGCCGCGGCGACCGCCGGCGTGAGCCAGGCCCGCGCGTGCGCGTCGGCGAGGCGGACGGCACCGCCGACCAGGTCGGCCTGGCCCGTGCGCAGCGGCTCCGTCATCGCGAGGACCCAGCCGGCCGGCACCCGCACCTCGGGGTCGGTGAAGAGCAGGTAGCGACCCCGGGCCGCGGCCACCGCGAGGTTGCGGCCCCGGCCCTCGCCGACCCCGGGTGCGGCGACGACCCGCACGCGCTCGTCCGCGGTCGGGACGTCCGGACCGAGCAGCGCGACGTCGCGCACCACCAGGAGGACCTCGCCGTGCAGCCGCTCGCCGCGCAGCCACGTGGTGCCCGCGACCCGCCGGCCACCACCGCGCACCGCGTGGTCCAGCGCGGCCAGGACGCTGCGGACCGTGGCGGGCAGGCCGTGCTCGCCACCGTGCGCCACGACGACCACGGAGACGTCGGCGCGGGCCGCGGGGTCGTGCACGGGCACCTCCGGCGTGATGGCCCGGTCGCCCGGGAAGAGTTCACATATGGTCGCAAACCGGACAGGAGGCGTCGAGCCGCGTCACCCGGCTGCCCGTCGTCGAGCGGGACGGCCGGGCCCGGCGGCGCGGACCGTCACCCGACCGGGTGCCCGCGCGCGGGTGGTGCGGGTCAGGGCTCGTCAGTAGCGCTCGGGCCCGTAGTCGATGCGGTAGGTCTGCTCGCGCGGGCGCTCCCCCACGGGCTTGGCGGGCACGCCCCCGACGATCGTCCACGGCGGGACGTCCTGCGTGACGACGGCCCCGGCCGCGACCACGGCGCCCTCGCCGATGGACACCCCCCGGACCACGGTCGACCGGCTGGCCAGCCAGGCGCGGTCCCCGATCGTGATCGGGCCGAGCCGCCCGGCGAACCCGGGGTCGCGCAGGTCGTGGTCCGCCGTCACCAGCAGCACGTGGCTCGCGATCACGACGTCGTAGCCGATGTCGATCCCGCCGCGCGCGTCGACCTGGCAGAACCGGCCCACGTGGCAGCGGCCCGCGATCCGCAGGTTGCCCGGCTCGAGGACCTCGGAGCCGCCGAACAGGTACACGTGCTCGCCCAGCTCCGCGCCGAGCCGGCGCAGCGCGGCGATCCGCAGGCTGTTGCTCGGCACGTGCGTCAGGGCCCGGTTGAACAGGAGCTCGCCCCGTCGTCCCACGTCAGCCGTCCTCTCCGCGGGCCGCGCCCGCGTGCTCGGGCGCCGCGGCGCCTCGCAGCCGCGCGGCGATCGCCGCCGGGCTGTGCTCGCGCCGGACCAGGGCCCGGCCCGCCTCGCCGCGCCGTCGGCGGTCCGCGCCGTCGGTCACGAGCGCCCGCACGGCGGCGAGCAGCTCGGCCTGCCCCGCGGCGCCCTCCCCGACCACGACCACCCCGCCCGGCTCGAACAGGTGGGTGGCGCCGCGGGAGTCGTTGGTGATGACGGCGCAGCCCTGGCCGAGCGCGGCGACCAGCGGCCCGCTGACGGCGTACGCGCCGCCGCCGACCCAGCCGTCGTGGCGCCAGCGGACGACCACGGCCGCGCGGGCGAAGGCGGCGCGGACGTCGACCTCCGCGAGGAACCCGAGCGTCCGCACCCGGTCCGCGGTGCCGTGCTCGGCCGCCGCACGCCGGATCCGCTCCTCGGTCTCGTCGCCGCACGCGCCCACGACGAGCGTCCAGCCCACCGGCAGGTCTCCGGCGGCGCGGACGAGCGGCAGGACGTCCTCGGCGGACGCGACGTACCCGGGCACGAGCACGTCGTACCGGCCCTCCAGGGGCGCGCTCGTCGCGACCCCCACGTGCGGGACGTGCTCGACGGCGCGGTCCAGGTGGTGCGCCCGCTCCAGCGCACGCGCACCGGCCGGCGACAGGCAGAGCACCCGCTCCGCCCGCTGCAGGAGGTCGCGCTCGGCCCGGCGGCCGAGCGTGGCGGACAGGGCCGCCGCCACGCGCCGTCCGCCGCGCCGGTCCAGCGCGGTCGTGAAGAACGCGCCGCCGGACAGCTCGGGCACGTCGTGCACCATCAGCCACACCCGGCGGCCGCGGCGCGCGAGCCACCACGACGCCCAGAACTCGGCGAGGCCGCGACCGGCCTGCTCGACGACGACGACGTCGCGGGTGCTGCGCGGGGTGCCCGGGCGGGTGCGGTCGAGCAGCCGGCGGGTCAGCCGCACGGCGAGCCGGGCCGACTGCGAGGCCGCGGCCTCCGGCGGCAGCTGCTCGGTCTGCACCTCCCCGAGCTCGGCGAGCACCGCCCGGAACGCCAGCGCGTACGCGGCGACGCCGCTGGGGCTGGGCGGGAGGCGGGTGACGTGCAGCAGCCGCAGGCGCGTCGAGGCGGACGCGCTCACCGCCCGCCCCGCACCAGGCGCCGCAGCCCGTCCCGCGCCGCGACCGCCGCGCGCTGGGCGCCGGACGCGGCACCGGCCAGCCGGGTGGTGCGCGGGGGGAGGTCGCGGGTCAGCGTGCCGGCCCGCTCCGCCTCGAGCAGCGAGCCGTACAGGTGCCCGAAGGTGTGCAGGGCGGCGACCGCGAACCCGGCGCGACCGTCCCGCCACGCGCCGCTGAACACCGTCGAGCGCAGGAGCTCGCGGACCAGCAGCACCGGGTCGTCCAGCCGGGTGAACCGGGCCGGGTTGTTGTCGGCGTACCGGACGATCTTCTCCGTCGTCTGCGCCACCGACCGGAAGTTCAGGTGGGCGACCGCGGGCACCGAGGCCGGCGCGTCCACGCCGCGGCCGTCCAGCACCGGCGGGACGTGCGCCAGCGCCGGCTCGGCGTAGTGCGCGCGACCCCGGCGCAGCAGCGCGAACTTGGCGCTGCCCTGGAGCGAGTGCTCCAGCATCCGGCCGAAGGCGACGTTGTCGAACCGGATCCGGACGCCGGCGACGTCGTCGGGGCCGTCGAGCACCGGCTGCAGCGCCGCACGGAACCCGGCCGGCACGTGCTCGTCCGCGTCGACGAACAGCACCCAGTCGGTGGTCGCGGCGTCGAGCCCGCGCTGCCGCACCTGCTCGACGACCGGGGCGTCCGGGACCGCGACGACCCGGGCGCCGTGCGCCTCCGCGACCGCGACCGTGTCGTCGACCGACCCCATGTCGCAGACCAGCACCTCGTCGAAGCCGGCCAGCCGCGGCAGGCAGTCGCGGAGCAGGTCCGCCTCGTTCCGGGAGTACACGACGGCACTCACCGTGCTCGGGGGGGTCATGCGGTCGAGCGTAGATCGGGGGTCGCCCAGCGGGGCACCGCCCGACGGGTGAATTGGGGTGAAATCGGACATACGGGGCAGGTCAAGCGGCTAGCGTTCGAGCCGCGGGCGCCGTGCCCGCCCGGCTCCGGGCCGGTCCTCCCCGCCCCTCCAGGAGCCCGCCATGAGCCACGTCGTCGTCGTCGGGTCCGGGATCGTCGGGCTGGCCGTCGCCGCGCGCCTGGCCGCCCGGGGCGACGAGGTCACGGTGCTGGAGAAGGAGGACGGCCTGGCCCTGCACCAGACCGGCCGCAACTCCGGCGTCATCCACTCCGGCCTGTACTACCCCCCGGGCAGCCTCAAGGCGACGATGGCCGCCGCCGGCGCCCGGTCGATGGCGGAGTACGCCCGGGCGAAGGGCGTCGCGGTCGACATCTGCGGCAAGCTCGTCGTCGCCACCACCGCCGCCGAGGTGCCCGGCCTGGAGAAGCTCGCCGACCGCGCGGTGGCCAACGGCGTCCCCGCCCGGCGGATCTCCCCGGAGGAGGCCCGCGAGCACGAGCCGCACGTCCGCGCGGTCGCGGCCCTGCGCGTGGAGAGCACCGGGATCGTCGACTACCCCGGCGTCTGCCGGGCGCTGGCCGCGGACGTCGAGGCGGCGGGCGGGCGGATCCTGTTCGGCGAGGAGGTGCTCGCCGCGCGCACCGTGCCGGACGCGCCGGGCACCCCCGGCCGCGTCGAGATCCGCACCACCCGCGCCGACCGCGAGGCCGACGCGCTGATCGTGTGCGCCGGCCTGCACGCCGACCGGGTCGCGCGCGCCTGCGGGCTCGAGCCCGAGGCCCGGATCGTGCCGTTCCGCGGCGAGTACTTCGAGCTCACGCCGGAGGCCGGCGAGCTGGTGCGCGGCCTCATCTACCCCGTGCCGGACCCGCGGTTCCCGTTCCTCGGCGTGCACCTGACCCGCGGGGTCGAGGGCCACGTGCACGCGGGCCCGAACGCCGTGCTCGCCCTGGCGCGCGAGGGCTACACCTGGACGGACGTGTCGGTGCGCGACGTCGCGGACAGCCTCGCCTGGCCGGGCCTGTGGCGGCTCGCCGCGAAGAACCTGGTGCCCGGCGCCGCCGAGGTCGGGCGCTCGCTGTCCCGGCACGCGTTCGCCCGCAGCCTGGCGCGGCTCGTGCCCGGCATCACCGCCGGCGACCTGGTGCCGGCGCCGGCCGGGGTGCGCGCGCAGGCGCTGCGCCGCGACGGCGGGCTGGTCGACGACTTCCTGGTGCAGGCCTCGGGCCGCCAGGTGCACGTGCTCAACGCGCCGTCGCCCGCGGCCACCGCGTCGCTGGAGATCGCGCGGCACCTGGTCGACGAGCTCGACGCGGCGCTCCCCACCCCCGCGCCGCCTGACCGCGCCCCTCCCCGGGGGGCGCGCGCGGGCTTCAGGCCGAGGGGGTGCGGGGGCGGGCACGGGGGTGGCCGCCGACGTCGCCGCGGCCGGGTCGAACGCCGCCGGGTCCAGCAGCGCCGGGTCCAGGGCGCCGGCGCGGACGACGACGGGCTCCGGCACGTCGACCCGGCCGAACGCGTAGCCGAGCCCCCAGCCGACGTCCCAGCACCAGCGGCCGAGGTCGCCCGTGGAGCGGACCCGGGCCAGGTCGGCCGCGGTCCCCGTCACCCGCCGGAGCGTGCGGCCCACGGCGCTGCGTCCCCGGGCGCCGGCCAGGCCCGCGCTGGTCAGCGCGGCGCTCGCCGCGAGGTCCCCGGCCACCACCGCGCCCGCGAGCGCCGCGTCCGTCAGCACCAGCCCGAGCGCGGCGCCCGTGAAGGCGGCGCCCGCGAGACCCCCGCCGGCCCGCTGCGGCGCGCCCGGTGCGCCCGCCGCGGCAGGCACTCCGACGGCCGCGACCCGCGTTGCGACGATCTCCCGCAGCCGCTCGTCCTGCTCGCGGTAGCGCAGGGCCAGCCAGCGCTCGCCCGTGCCGTAGTGGTAGCCCTGCCGGGCGGTCGACCAGAGGCTGCCGCGCAGCCGGACGTGCAGCAGCGCGTCGGGGGCCCAGACGAGCGGCACCCCGGCCAGCTGCACGCGCCAGCACAGGTCCGCGTCCTCCAGGTAGAGGCAGCGCGGGTCGAAGCCGCCGACGGCCCGGAAGACGTCGGCGCGGATGCCCATGTTCCCGGCGCCGGCGGCGTGCAGCCCCGGCAGCCGGGCCGACTCCTGCAGGCCGTGCTGCTGCGGCACCGTGCGGCTGCGGAGCACCGCCGGGGAGTTGAGGCGGGTGCCGTCGAACCGGCCGGCGACGAACGCGTGCCGGCCCAGTGCGGCGCGCATCGCGGCGAGCCAGCCGTCGCCGACGACGTCGTCGGCGTCGCAGAACGCGATCAGGGGCGCGCGGGCCACGGACACCCCGACGTTGCGGGCCGCGCCGGCGCCGGGGGTCGCGGAGGCGTCGACCACGCGGATCCGCAGCCGCCCGGCGTAGGACCGCGCGAGGTCGGCCGTGCCGTCGGACGAGCCGTTGTCGGCGACCACGACCTCCCACGCGAACGGCACGCGCTGCGCGACGAGTGCGTCCAGCTGCTCGCCCAGGGTCGTCTCGGCGTCGTAGGCGGCGATGACGACGCTGAGCTCCAGGTCGGTGCCGGGGCGGCCGACCGCGTCCCGCAGTGCGCTCACGACATCAGCTCCCGGATCACGGTCCGCACGCGCGGGTACCGGGCCAGCAGGCCGCCCACGGTGTCGAACGTCCAGCCCTCGGCGGTGAGGGGGTCGATGAGGCCGGCCGAGACGGCGGCCCGGTCGAAGCGCGGCAGCTCCTCCCCGGGGCCGAGGGCCTCCGGGTCGGCGCGGGTGTCGTGCAGCAGCAGGATCCCGCCGGGGTGCACCGAGCGCCGGGCGCGGGCGGTGACGGCCTCGGCGGTGTCGTCGACCCAGTCGGCGGCCCAGCCGGACCAGATGACGACGTCGAGCCCGAGGGCGCGCCAGCCGCGCAGCGCGCCGGGCGTGTGCGCGCCGTAGGCCGGGCGGAACAGGTGGACCGGGACGCCGGCGACGGCCTCGACGCGGCGGCGGGCGTCCGCGACGACGGCGACCACCTCCCGGTCGGGCAGCGTGCTGAGCCGGGTGTGGTCGGCGCCGTGCAGGGCGAGCTCGTGCCCCTCGGCGACGATCCGCCGCACCAGGCCGGGGTGCGCGTCGGCCGCGTCGGCCAGCACGAAGAACGTGGCGCGCACCCCGCGTGCCGCGAGCAGGTCGAGCAGGCCGGGCGTGTGCGCGGGGTCCGGGCCGTCGTCGTAGGTGAGCGCCACGACGGGGTCGGCGGTCTCGACGCACACGGTGCAGCTGAACGGGCGCAGCAGCGGTGCGGCGAGGGAGAGGACGGCACGGTGCCGCACGGGGCGCTCGGCGGGGGCGCCGAAGTCGCCGAGGTCACGGCGCAGGACGTGGACCTCGCGGGGCGGGCGGCTTCGGCGGGAGGGCCGCGCGTCGCCCGTCTCGGTCGACGTCTGCTGGGCGGCCATCCGCTCCCCCTCGCTGCTCCGTGCGGCCGCTGGAGGCGACCTGCGCTCAGAAGTGTGCCGCCCCCTGTCCTGCAGGGATGTCCGTTTTGCCGGTTTTCACCCGATTGACCGACAGGGCGCTGCGACGACCGCCGCGAGCGCCACCGGGGCGCGGGCCCCGGACCAGCGCGCGCACGGCCCGACGCCGTCCGCGCAGCCCGGCCGGGCACCTCGGGCGGCGTCACCCGAACGGCGCAGGACTCATCCGCGACAGGCGAGGCCGCCACCCGTCCGGGCGAACGGGAGCCACCGACCGGGTGGCCCGCCCAGCCCGACTCCTGCGCGTTCGGGCGGTATGTCCGGTTTTCACCCGTTCATACCTGTCTGGCCTGAAATGCCCCGACTAGCCTCGGACCAGAGCCGCGGATCGCGGAGCCCCCACCCACCCCCTCCCGAGGAGGAGCCATGACCGCAGGCGACCTGACGCCGGCCGACATCCCGGTGGTGATCCTCTGCGGCGGCATGGGGACGCGCCTCCGCGAGGCCAGCGAGAAGCTCCCGAAGCCGCTGGTGGACATCGGCGGCCGGCCGATCCTCTGGCACATCATGAAGACCTACAGCGAGCACGGCTTCCGCAAGTTCGTGCTGGCCCTCGGGTACAAGAGCGACCTGATCAAGCAGTACTTCCTGGACTACCGCCACCTGACGTCGGACTTCACGCTGCACCTCGGCGCAGACGGCGCCGGGTCGGAGCCCGTCTTCCACGGCACCGCGGCCACGGAGGACTGGGAGATCACGTTCGTCGAGACGGGGCTGACCACCGCGACCGCCGCGCGCATCCGCCGGGTCGCGGACCACCTGGACGCCGACCGGTTCGCGCTCACCTACGGCGACGGCATCGGCGACGTCGACATCACCGGCGCCCTGCGGCACCACGTCGACCAGGGGCTGCTCGGCACGCTCACCGGCGTGCACCCCTCCAGCCGGTACGGCGAGATGCGGGTCGAGGGCGACACGGTCGTCGAGTTCAACGAGAAGCCGACCCTGGCCGACGGCTGGGTGAACGGCGGCTTCTTCGTGTTCGAGCGGGAGTTCGTCGACAAGTACCTCGACGACGACCCGTCGGTGATGCTCGAGAGCGCACCGCTGCAGCAGCTCGCCCGGGACCGGCAGCTGTCGGTCTACGAGCACGAGGGCTTCTGGATGGGCATGGACACGTTCCGTGACTGGACGGAGCTGAACGGACTGTGGGACGCAGGTCGCGCCCCCTGGAAGATCTGGGAGGACTGAGCGCGTGCGCATCCTGGTCACCGGCACCGAGGGCTACCTCGGCAGCCTGCTCGCACCGACGCTGCTCGGCCGCGGCGACGAGGTCACCGGCCTCGACACCGGCTACTACAAGAACGGCTGGCTCTACAACGGCGTCCACGAGACCCCGCACACGCTCGTCAAGGACATCCGGCACGTCACGCCGGACGACCTGACCGGGTACGACGCGGTGGTGCACATGGCCGAGCTGTCCAACGACCCCATCGGGGACCGGATCGGCGACGTCACCTACGACATCAACCACCACGGCTCGGTGGCCCTGGCGTCCGCGGCCAAGCGCGCCGGGGTGAGCCGGTTCGTCTACATGTCGTCCTGCTCCGTCTACGGCGTGGCCGACGGCACGGTCGACGAGACCAGCCCCACCGACCCGCAGACGGCGTACGCACGGTGCAAGGCCCTGGTGGAGCGGGACGTCACGGCGCTGGCCGACGACGACTTCTCCCCCACGTTCCTGCGCAACGCGACGGCGTTCGGCGCCTCGCCGCGGCAGCGGTTCGACATCGTGCTGAACAACCTGGCCGGCCTGGCCTGGACGACGCACCGGATCGCGATGACGTCGGACGGCACGCCCTGGCGCCCGCTGGTGCACGGCCTGGACATCGCCAAGGCGATCCGCGCGGTGCTCGACGCCGACCGCGAGCGCGTGCACGCCCAGGTGCTGAACGTCGGCGCCGACTCCAACAACTACACGGTCCGCGAGATCGCGGAGACCGTGGGCGCGGAGTTCCCGGGCTGCGAGGTGTCGTTCGGCGAGCCGAGCGCCGACAACCGGTCCTACCGGGTGTCGTTCGCGAAGATCCGCGAGGTGCTCCCCGGCTTCGACACCGACTGGGACGCCGCCGCCGGCGCCGCCCAGCTGCACCGCGTGTTCGAGCAGATCCAGCTCGACACCGAGACCTTCACCGGGCGCGGGCACACCCGCCTGGCGCAGATCGAGCACCTGCTGAAGACCAACCAGGTGGACCCGCAGCTCTTCTGGACGGTGGCCCCGTGAAGTACACCCCGACCGCCGTCGACGGCGTGATGATCGTCGACCTGGAGCTGCGCGGCGACGACCGCGGCTTCTTCGCGCGCACCTTCGACACCACCGAGTTCGAGGCCCACGGCCTGGACGTCGCCGTCGCGCAGTGCAACCTCTCGTTCAACCACCGGGCGGGCACCCTGCGCGGCCTGCACCGCCAGGTGCCGCCGTACGCCGAGGGCAAGCTGGTGCGCTGCACCGCGGGCGCCATCGTGGACGTGGCCGTGGACGTCCGCCCGGACTCGCCGACCTACGGGCAGCACGTCATGGTCGAGCTGACGGCCGCGAACCGGCGGGCGCTGTTCATCCCGCCGTACGTGGCGCACGGCTACCAGACGCTGGCCGACGACACCGAGGTGACCTACCAGGTCAGCGGGCCGTACGCCCCCGAGGGCGAGCAGGGCTTCCGGTACGACGACGCCGCCTTCGGCATCACCTGGCCGGTGCCCGTGACGGTGATCTCGGACAAGGACGCGGCGTGGCCGCTGGTCCCCACGGAGGTCGCCCGGTGATCGTCGTCGACTCGCTGCTGAAGGCGCGCCAGGCCGACGGCAAGCCGATCCGGGTGGCCCTGGTCGGCGCCGGGTTCATGGGCCGCGGCCTGGTGAACCAGATCGTCAACTCCGTGCCCGGCATGGACGTCGTCGCGATCGCCGCCCGCCGGCCCGAGCAGGGTGTGCGCGCGTACACCGAGGCGGGGCTCACGGGCGTGGTCGAGGTGGACTCCCCCGCCGCGCTGACCCGGGCCGTCGCCGCCGGCACCCCGGCCGTCACCCCCGACTACCGCGTGGCGGTCGAGTCGGACGCGGTGGACGTGGTGGTCGACGTGACCGGCGCGGTCGAGCTCGGCGCGCACGTGGCGCTCGCCTGCTTCGAGCACGGCAAGCACCTGGTGCTGATGAACGCCGAGGTCGACGCCACCGTCGGCCCCGAGCTCGCCCGCCTGGCCGACAAGGCCGGCGTCGTCTACACCGGCTGCGACGGCGACCAGCCCGGCGTGCAGATGAACCTGCACCGGTTCGTCACCGGCCTGGGCCTCACCCCGCTCGTCGCGGGCAACATCAAGGGCCTGCAGGACGAGTACCGCACCCCCACCACCCAGAAGGCGTTCGCGGAGCGCTGGGGCCAGGACCCGCACATGGTGACGTCGTTCGCCGACGGCACCAAGGTGTCCGTCGAGCAGGCGCTGGTCGCCAACGCCACCGGGATGTCCGTGCACCGGCGCGGCATGCTCGGCATGGACCACGACGGGCACGTCGACGAGCTGACCACGCGCTACGACGTGGACGAGCTGCGCGCCCTCGGCGGCGCGGTGGACTACGTGGTCGGGGCGCGCCCCGGGCCGGGCGTGTACATCCTCGCGACGCACGACGACCCGAAGCAGCGGCACTACCTCGAGCTCTACAAGCTCGGGACCGGGCCGCTCTACTCGTTCTACCAGCCGTACCACCTGTGCCACTTCGAGGTGCCGACGACGATCGCCCGGGCCGCGCTGCTCGGCGACGCGACGATCCGGCCGCTCGGGGCGCCCCGCGTCGAGGTCGTCACCACGGCGAAGACCGACCTCGCGGCCGGCACCGTGCTCGACGCGCTCGGCGGGTACCACTACTACGGCCAGGCCGAGAAGGCCGCGGTCACCCGCACCGAGCGCCTGCTCCCGGTCGGCGTCGCCGAGGGCTGCACCCTGGTCCGCGACGTCCCGAAGGACACCACGCTGACCTACGACGACGTGGTGCTCCCCGAGGGCCGCCTGGTCGACCAGCTCCGCGAGGCCCAGTCCGCCCTGGCCTGACCGCCGCGCCCGCGCGCCGCACCCCGCGCAGCCTCGCGCACCCCCAGCCGATTCTCGCGGGACCAGCCGATCTTCCGGCTGGTCCGGCGAGGAACGGCCGGGACCGGGCGCGCGCTGGGCGGAACGGGGGCGACGAGGGCCGGGCGCGAGCCCGTCGGGAGCATCACCCGGATGCCCGCCAGTTCACCCGGGGATGCCGGACAAACCGGACAAATGGGCTCATAGACTCGAAAGCAGGAACGGGCCTGGGGTGGATCACCCGTCCCCCCGGGCCGCACCCACGACCTTGGAGAGGGGGACCCGTGCCGCCGACCGACGCACGCACGGACCTGAGCGCCCGCGCCGTCTCGTTCTACCTGCCGCAGTTCCACCCCGTGCCGGAGAACGACGCGTGGTGGGGCCCGGGCTTCACGGAGTGGACGAACGCCGCTAAGGCCCGGCCCCTGTTCCGCGGGCACGTCCAGCCGCACATCCCCGCCGACCTCGGCTTCTACGACCTGCGGATGCCCGAGGCCCGCGAGGCGCAGAGCGACCTCGCCCAGCGCTACGGCGTCGAGGCGTTCGTGTACTGGCACTACTGGTTCGGCGGCGGCCGGACCATCCTCGAGCGGCCCTTCCAGGAGGTGCTCGCCACGGGTGCCCCGTCGGTGAAGTTCTGCCTCGCGTGGGCCAACCAGACCTGGAGCGGCATCTGGCACGGCGCCAGCGACCGCGTCCTGATGGAGCAGACCTACCCCGGGCCCGAGGACGAGCAGGCGCACTTCGACTCGCTGCTGCCGGCGTTCCGCGACGAGCGCTACCTGCGCGTCGACGACCGGCCCGTGTTCTACGTGTTCCGCCCCGAGGACCTGCCGGACGCCGCGGCGTTCGTCGACCGCTGGCAGGCGATGGCCCGCGCGGCCGGCCTGCCCGGGCTGTACCTGGTCGCCGAGGTGTCGGACCTGCTCGGCCGCGGGCCCAAGTACACGGACGTGGACGCCGCCGGGTTCGACTCCGGCGTGTACATGCGGATCCCCGCCCGGCAGACCCGCGCGGACGTGCTGCGGATGCGGGTCGGGCGCAAGCTCGGCCGCCCCGAGATCTACCCGCACGCCGCCGACTTCCAGCCCGCGCCCGCGGGCATCTCGGAGAACCTGCAGCCGTGCGTGTACCCGAGCTGGGACAACACGCCCCGGTCCGGCGCCCGCGGGCTGGCGATCACCGGCTCGTCGCCGGAGGTCTTCGGCCGGCACGTGCGGCAGGCCGTCGAGACGCTGCAGGACCGCCGCCCGGCGGAGCGGCTGCTGTGGGTCAAGTCGTGGAACGAGTGGGCCGAGGGCAACTACCTGGAGCCCGACCTGGCGCACGGCCACGGCTGGCTCGAGGCCCTGCGCGACGGCCTGACCCCCGCGAGCCGGCTCGCCACCGAGCCCGCCCGGGTCCTCACGCCGACGGCCGGGCTCGCCCGCACGGACGGCGTCGCGCATGGCTGACGGCACCACGACGGCCGGGCCGCTCCGGATCGCCATGCTGTCGTACTACCTGCCCTCGGGCAGCAAGATCGGCGTCGGCTTCCAGGCGCACGAGCTGGCGACCGAGCTGTCCCGCCGCGGGCACCACGTCGACATGTTCAGCGACTGCCCGCCCGTGACCGGCGCCACGTACGGCCACCGGCACGTGGCGATGTCCGGCTCGCTGCGGACCTTCCGGTTCGCGAGCGCGCTGCGCCGCCAGGACTACACCGGCTACGACGTCGTGCACGCGCACGGCGACGACTACTGGATGTGGCGCCGCCGGGCGCCGCTGCACCTGCGCACCGTGCACGGCTCGTGCTTCGAGGAGGCGCGGCACATCCGCGGCGCCAAGGAGAAGCTGCGGATGCTGCTGCTCGGGATGACCGAGGTGCTGGCGTCCGTCGTCGCCGACCGGGTCGTCGTGGTCTCGCCGCAGACCCGGCGCTGGGTGCCGCGCTCGCACGACGTGATCCCGAACGGCGTCGACACGTCCCGGTTCACGCCGGGCGACGACGCCGGGCGGGCGGACCACCCCGTGATCCTGTTCGTCGGGACCTGGCACGGCCGCAAGCGCGGCGCCGACCTCGCGGCGGCGTTCCTGCGCGACGTCCGGCCGCACGTCCCCGACGCCGAGCTGTGGATGGTCACCCGCGACGCACCCGTCGACCCCGGCCCCGGCATCCGCGTGCTCGGGCGGCTGTCCGACGAGGACCTCGCGGACGCCTACCGCCGGGCCTGGGTGTTCTGCCTGCCGTCGTCCTACGAGGGCTTCGGCATCCCGTACGCCGAGGCGATGGCCAGCGGCCTGCCGGTGGTCGCCACCCCGAACGTCGGCGCCCGGTACGTCAGCGACGAGGGCCGCGCCGCGGTGCTCGCCGAGCTGGACGACCTCGGCCCCGCCCTGGCCGGCCTGCTGCGGGACGCCCCGCGCCGGGCCGCCCTGTCCGCCGCCGGTCTCGACCGGTCCCGCAGCTTCTCGCTCACCGCGGTCGCCGACGCCTACGAGCGCCTGTACCGCCGTCCCTCCGCCGTCCAGCAGCACGGAGTCCAGTCATGACCGATGTCGCCATCCGCGCCGCCGGGGTCGGCAAGTCCTACAAGATCGCCACCTCGGACGACTCGCCGTCGACCGCCGCCGAGGCGCTGCTGCAGCGCGTGCGGCACCCGCTGCAGCGCCCGCAGTTCGAGGAGTTCCGGGCGCTCGACGAGGTGAGCTTCGAGATCCCCCGCGGCGAGGCCGTCGGCATCCTGGGCCGCAACGGCGCCGGCAAGTCGACCCTGCTCAAGCTGCTGACCCGCGTCGCCGCGCCCACCCGCGGCCGCATCGAGCTGGCCGGCCGCGTCGGCTCGCTGCTCGAGGTCGGCACCGGGTTCCACCCCGAGCTCACCGGACGCGAGAACGTGTTCCTCAACGGGACGCTGCTCGGGATGCGCAAGAGCGAGATCAAGCAGCGGTTCGACGAGATCGTGGCGTTCTCCGGCGTCGAGAAGTTCCTCGACACCCCCGTGAAGCGCTACTCGTCCGGCATGTACGTCCGGCTCGCGTTCGCCGTCGCGGCGCACCTCGACACCGAGATCCTCGCGGTCGACGAGGTGCTGGCGGTCGGCGACGCCGAGTTCCAGGCCAAGTGCCTCGACCGGATGCGCTCGGTCGCCGCCGAGGGCCGCACGGTGCTGTACGTGTCGCACCAGGTGCAGACCGTGAAGTCGCTCTGCACGTCGGCGATCTTCCTGGAGCACGGCCGGCTCGTCATGCACGGCGGCGTCGACGACGCGATCGAGCTCTACCAGACCAGCCGCGACCGGGTCGCCATCAGCGAGACCGACATCGAGCGCCGGCCCGGCACGGGCGAGGTCCGGATCACCTCCGCGACCGTCACCAGCCCGCTGTACAAGACGACCGAGCCGAAGACGATCGAGTTCCTCGTGTCGGCGAACCCGGACTACATCGGCAAGTACTTCGTGTCCTGCCACATCAACGACCGGCACGGCAGCACGATCCTGCAGTGCGACTCCCGGGTGACCGGCCTCTGGCTGGACCCCGCGCAGGAGCAGAAGATCGCGCTGACGATCAAGGAGCCGTGGCTCAAGCCCGGCGAGTACACGGTCGACCTGTTCGTCTGCTCCTCCGGGGTGCTCGACTCGTTCGAGGGCGCCGGCCGGTTCGAGATCCACCCGGTGCTGCCCTACCCGCAGGCCGTCTCCGACGAGGGCCTCGACGCGGGGCTCGTGCTCGCCGACTTCGACTACGAGAGGCGCTGACCCGTGGCCGCCACGCGCACGACTGTCATCAACCCGCCCGGCCGCCTGCCGCTGCCGGCGTGGCGCGAGATGTGGGAGGCCCGCGAGGTCTTCACCCGGTTCGGCATCCGCGACCTCAAGCTCCGCTACCGCCAGACGGCCCTCGGCGTCATCTGGGTGGTCCTGCAGCCGCTGCTGAGCGCGGGCATCTTCTCCGTCGTGTTCGGCGAGATCGCGAACCTCGGGAGCGACGGCGTCCCGTACTTCGTGTTCTCGTTCGCCGGGATGCTGGCGTGGACGCTGTTCAACGGCATCGTCAGCCGCGCCGCCCCGTCCCTGGTGAACAACCAGGCGCTGGTGTCCAAGGTGTTCTTCCCGCGCCTGCTGGTGCCGCTGTCGTCGGTGCTGTCCGTGCTCGTCGACTTCCTGGTGGCGTCGGCGCTCATGGTGGTGCTGCTGGTCGTCTACGGCATCACCCCGGGCTGGGCGATCCTCACGCTGCCGCTGTGGATCCTCGCGGTGATCCTGCTCGCCTCCGGGCTCGGCATGGCCTGCTCGGCGCTGATGGTGAAGTTCCGCGACGTGGCCTACGTGGTGCCGTTCGCGCTGCAGACCCTGCTGTACGCCTCCCCGCTCGCGTACTCGCTCTCCGAGGTGGGCAGCAACGTGCGCTGGCTGTTCGACATCAACCCGCTCACGTGGATTCTCGAGGGCTTCCGCTGGGCGCTGCTCGACCTGGCCCAGCCCGCTGCCTGGCAGATGGCTGCCACGGCGGGCGTCAGCGTCGTGGTGTTCGTCGGGGGCGCCCTGATCTTCTCGAAGATGGAACGCGGCTTCGCGGACGTGATCTGACATGAGCGCGCCGACGCCCGCCCCCCGCCCGCGCCGCCTGCCCGCGCGCCGCGGTGTCGTCCTCGGCCTGGCCGCCGTCCTCGCCGTCTCCGGCGGCGTGGGCGTCTGGCAGCTCACGACGGCCGACGACGACCCCGGCGCCGGTGCGGCCGCCGCCGTGCCCGCCGCCGGGACCCCCGCCGCGCGCGTGTGCGGCGTGGCGGACCCGGACCGGTACTCGGCCCTGGCCGTGGACGCGCCGGTCGCCGAGGTCGAGGCCCTGGTCCCCGACGCGGGCGCCGGCGTGCCGACGCAGCTGGCGGCCGTCGAGGGGCACGTCGCCGCGCTCCGCCAGGACGGCAGCACCACGACGATCTCCCGGTGGACCGCGGACGGCCGCGAGGAGGACCCCGTCACCGTCGAGGCGGACTCCGACGCCGCCGCGGCGGGCAGCTTCGCGCTGACGGCGGACGGCGGCGTGCTCGCCCCCGACGGCTCGGCCGGCGGGACCACGGTCGCGCTGTGGGCCGACGGCGGGGAGCCGTCGGCCACCTGGGACCTCGGCGACCTCGACCGCGGCCGCGTCGCGGCGGTGCTCGGCTGGTCGGCGGGGCAGGACGACGTCCTGGCCGCCGTCGTGATGTCGGACTCCGAGCAGCTGGCGCTCCTGCGCGCGGACGGGCAGGTCGACCCCGACGGGCCGGAGCTGACCTGGGGCCTCTACCCCCGGTTCTACCCGCAGGACGACGGCAGCCTCGTGGTGATGAGCGACTCCGACGAGCAGGAGCCGACCATCACGATCACGCGGTACGCCGCGGACGGCACGCCCGGGCTCAGCATCGAGGGCCCGCTGTCCGGCGCCGCGAACGGCCGGGCGTCCTCGCTGGACCACCCGACCGGCGTCGCCACCACGGCCGACGGCGGCCTGCTGCTCGCCGGCCCGACGTGGCGGCTGGTCGAGGTCGGCCCGGACGGGGTCTGGGAGCGCATGGCGCTGTCCGGCGAGGGCCAGGGCTCGACCTTCCGGTTCGCCGACCTGACGCCGTTCGTCCGGCAGGGCGACGCGGTGTACTTCTTCTCCCCGCGCGAGGACGGCGACGGCGTGCAGCTCTCCCGCGTCGGCGACGCGGACCTGGACCTGCTGCTCGACGCCCCGGTCATCTGGGACGTGAACCACGGCTCGACGCTGGACCTGCTCGGCTACGGCGCCGGCCTCGCGACGGACGCCGAGACCGACTACTTCGGCCCCGGCGACACCCCGGCGGTGCACGCCGAGTTCGCGCCGTGGTTCGGCGCCCTCGGCGAGACCTACGAGCTGCGCTACGAGGTGACCGGCGACCCGTGGCTCGACCCGCCCGTCGAGCCGGTGTCGGGCACGGTCGCGATCCCGGCCGGCGGGGGCGAGGTCCCGTTCGACCTGCCCGCGACCCGGCCCGGCCCGTACCAGGTGCACGCCGAGCTGGTCGAGAAGGACACCGGCGCGGTGCGCACCGCGACCTGCCTCCGGTACGCGGTCGGCGCGCCGGGCTCCACCTACGACCCGGCCTCGCTGGCCGAGGGCTCGGACTGGGGCGGCGCCGGCCCGCTGCGCGGCGTCCAGCTCGCGGCCCAGCTCGGCGTCGGCAGCCACCGCGTCCAGCTCGACTTCGGCCGCCTGGTCCCGGACGTCACCGCGACGCCGTCGGCCGCCGGCCTGGACCTGTCCAGCCTGCCCGGCGCGGAGGACGGCGACCCGTTCGCGGGCGTCGCCGCCGCGGCCGAACTCGCAGCCGACTCCGACGTGCAGCTCTACGTGCAGGTGGGCCAGGGCGGCGAGGCCGAGCTCCAGGCGGTCGACGACGGCACCTGGGGCGCGTGGGTCGCGGTCATCGCGGAGGCGCTGCGGACCGGCGCGCCCGACCTGCACCAGTGGGCGCCGTGGAACGAGCCGAACAACACCGGGTTCGGCGACGGCGGCGACTACGCGACGCGGGTGCTGGCGCCGTTCGCGGCGGCGGTGCGCGGCGTGGACCCGGAGGCCGTGGTGATCGGCGGCAACGCGCTCAACGTCGTCGTGCCCTGGTACCAGCAGATGGTGGACGCGGGCGGCTGCGCCTCGGTGGACGTCGTCGGCATCCACCCGTACAGCGGCTTCAACCGGTCGTGGGACGAGGAGGGCGCCGACGGCCCGATCGGCCAGATCACCGCGCTGGACGCCGTCCTCGACGCGTGCGGCGCGGACCGCCCGGCCGTCTGGGACACCGAGTCGGGCTGGTGGTCCGACGGCCCCGCCAACGAGTGGGCGCAGGCGTACGACGTCGGGCGCACCCTGGTGCGGCTGTCCGAGCTGGGCGTCGACGAGTGGATGTACTTCTTCAGCGAGGGCGGCTGGGGCGAGGGCGGCTTCACCTGGTCGCTCGTGCAGGTCGGCTCGTTCGTGAAGCCGGGCGCCCTCGCCATGGCCACCGCCTCCGGCCTGCTGCACGGCCGCGACGACCCCACGGTGCTCGACACCGGGGACGCCGCGGTGCACGCCACCGCGTTCGGTCCCGCGACGGGCGGCGACGCCTCCAGCGGCATCGGCACGGCCGTGGCGGACGCCGCCCTGGTCGCCGTGTGGACGCAGGACGAGGTCACCAGCGCCGAGGTGACCGTCGAGCAGGACGCCACCGTCACGGTGACCGACCTGTACGGCGGCACCCGCGAGCTGCCCGTGACCGCGGGCGCGCCCGTGGAGCTGGCCGTCTCCGGCGCGCCGGTGTTCGTCACCGCGCCGCCCGCCGCCGGGCTGGCGGTCACGGCCGCGGCCCCCACGGGGGAGAACCTGCTCGAGGGCGGCACCGTCACCGCGAGTTCGACCACGGACGGCACCGACCCGCAGCTGCTCGTCGAGGCCGCCGGAGCGGGCGGGAACCCCTGGCGCGCCGGCGCGCGCACGGCCGACGGCCCGGACACGTCGCCGTGGGTCGAGGTCGAGCTGGCGCGGCCCGCCGTGCTGGACCGCGTGCTGGTCGAGAGCGCGGGCGTCCGGTGCTGCACCTCCGGGGTGCGGGCGTACGCGGTGAGCGTGCAGGACGAGGACGGCACCTGGCACGACGTCGGCAGCCAGTCCGACCTGTTCCTCGCGCGGACGTCCTCGGTCGCCTTCGAGCCGATGACGGCGACCGCCGTGCGGGTCCAGGTGCCGACCACCGTCAGCCGCGGCGTGACCATCCCCGACCTCGTGTACTCCGGGCAGAACGGCGGCCTGCTCCCCGCGTGGGAGCCCGTCACGCCCGAGCCCACCTGGCCGCTGTCGCTGGTGCGGCTCGCCGCCTACGGCCCGGCCACCGCCGGATGACCCCCCTCCCGATCGGAAAGGACGGACGGACGATGACACCCAGGGCCACCGTGGGCATGCCCGTCTACAACGGCGAGAAGTACCTGCCGGCCGCCCTCGACTCCGTGCGCGAGCAGGACGAGGCGGACATCGAGATCGTCATCTCGGACAACGGGTCCACCGACGCCACCGAGGAGATCTGCCGGGCGGCGGCCGCGGAGGACCCGCGCATCCGCTACCTCCGGCACGAGCAGAACCGCGGCGGCCGGTGGAACTTCATGCAGGTGCTGGACCAGGCCCGCGCGCCGTACTTCACGTGGGCCGCGGCCGACGACGTGCGGCGGCCCGCGTTCGTCCGGCGCTGCCTCGAGACGTTCGCCGACTCCGACCCCGCGACGGTGCTGGTCTACCCGCGCACGCAGATCATCGACTCGGGCGGCGTCATCACCGAGGACCTGAACGACGCCGACCTCGCGTGCGACGAGCCCACCCCGCACGAGCGCATCGGGCACTTCCTGCGCGCCCAGGCGGCGCACCTGTTCTACGGGCTGCACCGGACCGAGGCGCTGCGCAGCACCCGCGGCATCCGGCCGACCGTCGGCAACGACCTCGTGCTCCTCGCGGAGCTCGCGTGCCGCGGGCCGTTCCAGCTGGTGCCCGAGCAGCTGTTCCTGCAGCGCCGGCACGCCGAGCAGTTCTCGGCGCAGGGCCAGGCGCAGATCCAGTGGCACGCGCCGTCGGCGTCGGTCCGGTTCGCGTTCCCGCACACCAAGGTGAGCGTCGAGCTGGTGCGCGGCGTGCTGTCCTCCGGGCTGCCCCCGGCGGAATCCGCCCGCACCCTGGCCACGATCCCCGCGGCGTGGACCTTCCCCCGGTGGCGCGGTCCTGCGGCGGACGTGTGGGCGGCGCTCGGGCTGCGGCCGCGGAGCCAGCGGTCGTGACCGCCGGACCCGGGGCAGGACCGGCCCCGGCGCCGCGCGTGCCCGAGGTGCACGTGCTGACGCCGGGCGACCACTTCTCCCCGCGCACCGGCTCGGCCATCCCGACGGTCGTCGACGGCCTGTGCGCGGCGCTCCCGGCGGGCACCGTCCCGCGGCCGCGCGTGGTGGTCGCCGACGGCACGTACCCCGACCGCTACCCCTCCGCCGACCCGGTCGGCTACCCCCTGGCGACGGCGCGGCCCGCCGACCGGTACGTCGACGCGCTGGCCGGCCGGCTGGGGCTGCCGCGCCCCGGGGTGCGGCGCACGCTGCGCCCGACGCTGTCCGCGCAGGACGACTGGGCGCCGGGCGTCGTCCTGGCGCACAACGCCCCCCAGCTGGTCCCGCTGGTGCATGCGCAGCACGCCGCCGTGCTCTACGCCCACAACCTGCTGCTGCGCACCTACTCCGCCCGCGAGGCGGAACGGGTGCTGGGCCCGGCCGCCGCGGTCGTCTGCGTGAGCGGCGCGCTGGCCGAGCAGACCGCGTCCCACCTGCCGCCCTCCCTGCGGGACCGGCTGCGGGTCGTGCCCAACGGCGTCGACACCGTGCGGTTCGCGCCGCGCGCCGACCCCGCGCGCGGCGACCGGCTGCGCGTGGTGTTCGTCGGCCGGATGATCCCGGACAAGGGCGCGGACGTGGTGCTGGACGCCGTCGCCCGCCTGGACCGGGACGACGTCGAGCTGACGCTGGTCGGCTCGCAGAACTTCGACGCCGGCGCGACGCCGTCCCCGTTCGAGCGGGACCTGCGCACCCGGGCGGCGGCGCTCGGCGACCGGGTCCGGCTGCTGCCGTTCACCCCGCGCGCCGAGGTGGCGGAGGTCTACCGGCAGGCCGACGTCGTGGTGGTGCCGTCCCGCTGGGCGGAGCCGTTCGCGCTCACCGTGATGGAGGGCATGGCCAGCGGCGTGCCGGTCGTCGCCTCCGCGGTGGGCGGCATCCCCGAGGTGATGGGCGACGCGAGCGTGCTGGTGCGCCCGGACGACGCCGGCGAGCTGGCCGCCGCGCTCGAGGCCCTCGCGGACGACGAGCCGCTGCGCCGGCGGATCGGCTCCGCGTGCCGCGCGTGGGCCCTCACGCACGACTGGTCCTGGTCCCGCAGCCGGCTCGACGCCGTGCTGGCGGAGGTCGCCGGCGTTTCACCCACGCCGGTCGGGTGAACCTTTTGCACCAGTTGTCCGAATTGTGATGGTTACCGGCACGATGGTCCCCATGCGCGTCCTGCGGATCTCCCACAGCGCCGTCGTCACGGCGTGGCGGGGGCGGGAGACCGCCCTGCGCGACCGCGGCCTCACCGTGCGGACGCTCAGCGCCCGCACGTGGGAGGAGGGCGGCCGGGACGTCGACCTGGAGCCGCAGCCGGGCGAGGACGTGGTCGGGGTGCGCACGTTCGGCCGCCACCCGAACGTGTTCCTCTACGACCCGCGCCCGATCTGGCGCGCGCTGGGCGAGCCGTGGGACGTGCTCGACCTGCACGAGGAGCCCGCGGCGCTGGCGACGGCCGAGGTCCTGCTGCTCCGGGCGCTGCACCGGGTGCGCACCCCGTACGTGCTCTACTCCGCGCAGAACCTCGCCAAGCGCTACCCGCCGCCGTTCCGGTGGTGGGAGCGCCGTGCCCTGCGCGGCGCGGGCGCGGTGAGCGTGTGCAACGCCGAGGCCGGCGACGTCCTGCGCGGCAAGGGGCTCACCGCCCCGGCGCACGTCATCGGGCTCGGGGTCGAGGCTCCCTCGGCCGGCCTCCCTGCCACGGCCGTCGAGCAGCAGGCGGCGCACGCAGGGCCGGGCGCTCAGGACGAGGGCGCCCCCACGGACGCCGGCGTAGTCGGTGCGGCAGCCCCCGCACGCACCGGCTACGTCGGCCGCCTGCTCCACCCGCACAAGGGCCTGGACGTGCTGCTCGACGCCGCCGAGGCCGACCCGCGGCTGCACGTCGCGATCGCCGGCGCCGGGCCGTACGAGGGCGGGCTCCGCCGCCGCGCCGCGACCCCGGCGCTGGCCGGGCGGGTCGCGTTCCACGGTCACCTGGCGGGCGACGCGCTCGCCGCCTTCTACCGCGAGCTGGACGTGCTCGCCGTGCCCTCCGTGGCCGCGCCGGGCTGGCTCGAGCAGTTCGGCCGCGTCGCGGTCGAGGCGATGGCCTCCGGCGTCCCCGTCGTGGCCTCCGACAGCGGCGCCCTGCGCGACGTCGTCGGGGGCGCCGGGGTGCTGGTGCCGCCGGGCGACGCCCCGGCGCTCGCCGCCGCCCTGGCGTCCGTCGCCCTCGACCCGGACCGCGCGGCGGGTCTGCGGGCCGCGGGCCTGGCCCGCGCAGCCGAGTACACCTGGCCCGCGATCGCGGAGCGGTACGAGGCGATGTACCGCGAGGTCGTCGGGCCGGGACCCGCCCCGGCCGCCGGCGTGGACGCCGGCGGCGACCCCGTCGTGGTCGTCGTCGCCTACGGCGCCGCCGGGCTGCTGGAGCGGGCGCTCGCGCCGGTCGCCGGCACGCTGCCCGTGGTCGTCGTCGACAACTCCGGCGACGAGGCCGTGCGCCGCGTCGCCCTCGCCGCGGGCGCCCGGTACCTGGATCCCGGCGCCAACCTCGGGTTCGGCGCGGCCGTGAACCTCGGCGTCCGCACCGCCCACGCCGACCACCCCGGCGCCGACGTGCTGCTGCTCAACCCCGACGCCCGCGTGGACGTCGACGGCGTGCGCGCCCTGCACCGCCGGCTCCGCGCCGAGGGCGACGCCGCCGCGGTCGGCCCCGCGCAGGTCGACGAGGACGGCGTGCCCGCGCGGGTGCGCTGGCCGTTCCCGACCCCCGCCGGGGCGTGGCGGCAGGCCGCCGGCCTCGGCCTGCCCGAGCCCGCCGCGCACGTCGACGGCTTCGTCATCGGCTCCGTCCTGCTGCTGCGCGCCGCCGCGCTCGCCCAGGTCGGCGGGTTCGACGAGGCCTACTTCCTCTACTCCGAGGAGACCGACTGGCAGCGGCGCGCGCACGACGCGGGCTGGCGGTCGGTCGTCGCGCAGGACGTCCTCGCCGAGCACGTCGGCGGCGGCACCAGCTCGGACCCCACGCGCCGCGAGACGCACTTCCACGCCTCGCAGGAGCGCTACTTCCGCCGCCACCACGGGCCGGCCGGCTGGGCCTCGGTCCGCGCGGCGGTCGCCCTCGGCGCCGTCCCCCGCGCGGCCCTGCCCGGCGAGCGCGGCGCGTCCGCCCGCCGCCGGCTGCGCCTGTACCTGCGCGGGCCGCTGCGGGCCGAGGCCGCGCTGGGCGACCCGCGCGCGCCGCGACCCGTCACCACCGCCTCCGACCCCGTCGACCGGGAGGCCGCCGCATGACGACCACCACCACGCCCGCCGTCGTCCCCGCCCCGTCGGGCGCCCCGCCGGCCGGCCTCGCGCCGGGCGTCGCCCCGCACCGCACGACGCTCGCCCCCGGCGTGCTCGAGCGCGTCCCGTCCACGTCGCCCTGGCGCCGGGTGCTGCTGGCCGCCGGCCTCGTCGCGCTCGGCGTGGTGCTGGCGCTGCTGACCTCGGTCGAGCCGTGGCTGACCGTCGGCGTCGGCGCCGCGGTGCTGGTCGTCGGGCTCACGCTGCGCGAGCCGCTGGCGCTGCCGATCCTCGGGATGCCTGCCCTGCTGCTGGTCAACCGCGTGGGCGGCGCGCTGTCGGTCTCCGACTTCGTGCTGTTCATCGGGTTCTGGCCCGCCCTGCTGTTCTGCCGCCGGCCCCTGTCCCGGCCGATGCGCGGGGTGCTGTGGGCGTCGGCGTTCTACCAGGCGACCGTGCTGTTCACCGTCATCGCGAACCCCTACGTGGCCAACGTCGTCGAGTGGTTCCACTCCTGGCTGCTCGTCGGCGGCGCGCTGCTGGTCGGCTGGGCCATCGGCGCCGCGGGGTACGCGCGGCTCGCGCTCGGCCTGTACGTCGGCGGCTCGACCGTCGTCGCGATCGCGGCGCTCGGCCAGTTCGCCGTCAACCTCAGCCAGGGGAACACCGGCGCGGTGTACCTCAACGAGCCGCTGCTGATGCACAAGAACTACATCGGCTGCGTGCTCGCGTTCGCCGCGATGATCGTCTACGCCCGGCCCCGGTGGCTGCGGTGGAACGACCTGGTGTGCCTCGCGCTGTTCGGGCTGTTCCTGGCCGGCACGCTGGTGGCGCAGTCCCGGCAGGCGCTGATCGGCCTGGCCATCGCGATCGCCGTCGTGGCGCTGCGGCCGGACCCGCACCGGCACCGCTCCAAGGTCGTGCTCCTGGCCGTCGCGGGTGCCGCGCTGGTGATCGGGTCGCTGGTCCAGGACCAGCTGGAGTCCGGCGACCAGTACAACTCCGCCTACCAGCGGCTGGTCTGGTTCCGGCAGTCGCTGCTGATCTGGCAGGAGTACCCCTGGTTCGGCGCGGGCCTGCGCTGGTGGTACACCGACCGGTTCGACGAGTCGTTCCAGCCGCCGAACGCCGAGTTCGAGGTGCTGTCCTCCGGCGGCGTCGTCGGGCTGATCGGCTTCCTGCTGATGTTCGCGGTGATCCTGGTCATCCTGTGGCGGGTCGACCCGCGCTACGGCACCCTCGCGTTCGTCATGGTCGCCATGCGGTTCGTGCAGGGGCAGTTCGACCTGTTCTGGGTCGCCGCCCAGGTGTCGATCCCGTTCGTCATCGCGGGCATCTGCCTCGGCGCCCAGGCGCACGCGGACCGGTCCGGGGCGGGCGACGACGGCCTGCCCGTCGGGGCCACGGCCCCCCCGCGGCCCCCGCGACGCCAGCCCGGGCCCGCCGACGGCCCCGCCGGCCGCCGCGCGCGGCACCTGCTGCCGAGCCGGCCGCGCCGCCGCCGCGTCCCCGCGTCCGTCGGCCACCGGGAGACCTCGTGACCACCGACGTCGTCCACGTGGTGTGCACCGACGCGTTCGCCGGCGTCGAGCGCTACGTGACCACCCTCGCGCGCACCCAGGACGCGCGCGGTCTGCGCGTCCAGGTGCTCGGCGGGAGCGCCGGGCGGATGCCCGCCGAGCTCGCCGGCTCCGGCGTGCGCTGGGCGCCGGCCCCCACCCCGCTGCGCGCCGCGGCCGCCCTCCGGCGGGTCGACGCCCGGCTGGTGCACGCCCACATGACCGCGGCCGAGCTCGCGGCCACCGTCGCGGCCCGGGCCCCCGTCGTCGCCACCCGGCACTTCGCCGCCACCCGCGGGTCGTCCGGCCTGGGCCGCGCCGTCGGCCGGTTCGTCGGCCCGCGGCTCGCGGCGCAGGTCGCCATCAGCGCCTTCGTCGCCGACCGCGTCGAGGGTCCGTCGACCGTCGTGCACCCCGGCGTCCCCACGATTCCCCGCGCCGCGCACGAGCCCGCCGCGGCCCGCCGCCCCGTCGTCCTGATGGCGCAGCGGCTCGAGGCGGAGAAGCGCACCGACGTCGGGCTGCGGGTCTGGGCCGCGTCCGGGCTCGCCGAGGCCGGCTGGGAGCTGCTCGTCGCCGGCACCGGCGCGCTGCGGCCCGAGCTCGAGGCCCTGGCCGCGGAGCTCGGCGTCGCCGGGTCCGTGCGGTTCCTCGGGGCCCGGTCCGACATGGACGCGCTGCTGTCGACCGCCTCGATCTTCCTGGCGCCGCGCGGCGACGAGCCGTACGGGCTCTCCGTCGTCGAGGCCATGGCGCACGGCACCCCCGTCGTCGCCGGGCGCGGCGGCGGGCACTCCGAGACCGTCGGGGCGGCCGACGGCGCCGTGCTGGTGCCCGAGGAGGACGTCGCCGCTGCCGGGGCCGCTCTCGCCCGGCTCGCCCGCGACCCCGAGCGGCGCGCCGCCTACGGCGAGGAGCTGCGCGCCCTCCAGCAGCGCCGGTTCGACCCGGAGACGCACGCCGACGGCATCGCGGCCGTCTACGGCGCCGTGCTCGGCACGCCGCTGACGCCCGGGGCGGTGCGGTGACGGGCCGCCCCTCGGACGCGCCCGCGCGCGCCGTGCCCGAGGCGGCCGGCGCCGCACCGGGCCGGCGGGACCTGGTCGTCCTGTCGCTCGAGCCCTGGGACGAGGTGTGGCGCCGCAACCAGCACCTGGTGGCCGGGCTGCTGGCCGCGGACCCCGGCCTGCACGTGCTCTTCGTCGAGCCTGCGGTCGACCACCTGCACGACCTGCGCCGCGGCGCGTCGCCCACGGTCGGCCGGCGGCTGCGCCGGCTCGGCCCGCACGACGGCGCCCCTGCGGGCCGCGCGTGGGCGTACCGGCCCACCAAGTGGCTGCCGCGGCGTCTGGACCCGGCCGGCGACGACCGCCGGGCCCGCGGCGTGGGACGGATGGCGCACCGGCTGGGCATGACGGACCCGCTGCTCTGGGTCAACGACCCCGACGGCGCGGCCGTGCTGCGCACCACCGGCTGGCGCGCGCTCTACGACGTCACCGACGACTGGCTGCGCGCCGTGCGCGAGCCCGCCGAGCTGGACCGGATCCGGGCCGCCGAGCAGGTGCTGGTCGAGCGGTGCGCGGAGGTCGTCGTGTGCTCCCCCGCCCTCGCCCGGGCCAAGGGGGCGTCCCGGCCGGTGACCCTGCTGACCAACGCGGTGGACGTCGACGGCTACCGGACCCCCGCGGAGCGACCCGCGGACCTGCCGGACGGCGACTACGCCCTCTACGTCGGCACGCTGCACCCGGACCGCCTGGACGTCGATGCGTGCCTGCGGCTGGCCACGCACCTGCGCGCGACCGGCGCCCGGCTGGTGCTGGTCGGTCCGCCGCTGCTCGACCCGCTGGACCTCACCCGGCTCGACGCGGCCGGGGCGGTCGTCCTCGGCGCCCGGCCGGCGTCCCTCGTGCCCGCCTACCTGCAGCACGCCGGCGTCCTGGTCGTGCCGCACGTGGTGGACGGGTTCACCGACTCGCTCGACCCGATCAAGCTCTACGAGTACCTCGCCGTCGGCCGCCCCGTCGTCGCGACGCCCGTCGCCGGGTTCCGCGACCAGCCCGCCGACCGCGTCACCACCGCCTCCCCGCAGAACCTGGCGGACGCCGTCGTGCGCGTGCTCGCCGAGCACCGCGCCCCCGGGCTCGGTCCGGCACCGGCCGACGTCCCGCGCTGGAGCGACCGCGTCCGGGAGATGGCCGCGGTCCTGGACCGCGTCCGCGCCAGCCGCCCCGCCCCCACCCAGCGCTGAGCCTCCGCGCGGCCCGCGCGCCCCGCGCACACTCCGCGCACCCCGCGCACCCCGCGCGCACCCCGCGCGCACCCCGCGCATCCTCCGCACCCCCCGCACCCCCCGCACCCCCCGCACATCCCGCGCACCCCGCGCGCACCCCGCGCATCCCGCGCACCCGCGCACCCGGGTCGCCGAGACTGCAGCATCTGCGGGGTTCTCGGGTCGCGAACCCCGCAGGTGCTGCAGTCTCGGCGGGGCCAGCGGGGCCAGCGGGGCCAGCGGGGCTAGGCCCCGGGCTAGCGGGGCTAGCGGGGCTGGCGGGGCTGGCGGGGGCGGGCCGTGCGGTGCCAGACCTCGGTGTATAGGAGCGAGGGGCGATGCCGACGTCGGTCGGGCCGCCCTTCCGCGCGGGGGCGCCGCGGGCGGCGTCCGCCAGGGGGCGGCCCGGCCCCTCGGCAACCGCCGCGGCCAGGGCCGGCACGTCGCGCGGGGGCACGAGCAGGCAGCGCGGGGTGCCGTCGGCGGCCACCGCGATCTCGTCGACCCCACCGCCGGCCGTCGCCACCACCGGCACGCCCCGGGCCATGCCCTCGACGACCACCTGGCCGAACGGTTCCGGCACCGGCGAGGCGTGCACCAGCACCGACAGCCCGTCGATCGCGGCCACCGGGTCGGCCACCCAGCCGGTCAGCTCGACGCGCCCGGCGAGGCCGCGCTCGGCGACGAGGGCCCGCAGCTCGTCCTCGTAGGCGGCCTCGGCGAACAGCGCGGCACCGACCACCCGGAACCGCGCGGCCGGGTACCGGTCGGCGAGCAGCGCGCACGCCTCGACGAACTCGCGCTGGCCCTTGGTCGGGCTGACGCGGCCCACCAGGCCGACCACGGGCGTGGCCGGGGCCCGGCGCGCGGCCGGGTCGGCGGCCACCTGCTCCGGCGCCACACCCGGGTACGCGAGCGTCCAGCCCCGCGGGAGCGGCAGCAGGGTGCGGGCGGTGGCCTGGGAGTTCACGACGACGTGCCGGGGCCCCCGGCGCGCCAGGACCCGCAGCACCCGGGCGACCGGCGCCGGCAGGTAGTCGTCGGCGATCCGGTCGTGCACGTGCCAGACCAGCGGCCGCCGGGCGAGCGCCGCGGCGGGCAGCCCGATCAGGTCGGCCTTGAGCGAGGTGGTGTGCACGACGTCGGGCCGCAGCGACCGCAGCAGACCCGCGAGCCGGGCCACGAAGGGCAGCGTCGCCGCCACCGACCGCGCCGCACCCGCCGCCGACCGGCCCGCGGCCGCCCGGTCCGTCGACGCGACCCGGGGATCGAGCGGCAGCACCCGCACCGGGACCCCGATCTCCCGCAGGCGCCCGGCGAGCGGCCCGTCCGCGAACAGCACCACCGTCACCTCGACCCGCGCGGGGTCGAGGGCGGCGCACGTCCGCAGCAGGGCCAGCTCCGCGCCGCCGAGCTGCGCGGTGTGGTCGAGGACGACCACCCGCACCGGCCGCGCGCCCGGCGTCACGGGGTCTCGGCGCCGACCGGCGTGCGGTCCTTCGCGGACCGGTCGGCCGCGTCGTCGTCCTCGTCCGTGCCGGCGTCGGCCTGGTCCGCCGGCTCCGTGTCGGGCTCGGTGCTCGCCGCGGGGGCCTCGGCTGCCGCCTCGTCCGCGCGCGCGGCGGCGTCGGTCGCCGCCTCCTCGGGTGCGGCGTGCTCGCCCGCGATCTCCTCGACCGCACCCTGCTCGCCGGACGCGTCGGCGCCGGCGTAGGCGTAGGTCGCGTCGTACGTCGCCTCGCGGCGCTCGGTCACCCCGTCGAGCGACAGGCCCAGCAGCGCGGCGTTCGCGGCACGGAGGCGCTCCGCGGACTCCTCGACCGCACCGATCGGGGTGTGGCCCAGCGTCACCGTGAGCAGCACGCCGTCGGCGTACGACCCGAGGATCGTCGCGTCGGCGGCGACCAGCATCGGCGGGGCGTCGATGATGACGACGTCGGCCGTGCTGCGCAGCTGCTCGACCAGGGCCCGCACCTCGGCGCTGGCCAGGAAGTCGGCCGGGTCCAGCTCGGTCTGCAGCGCCGGGTGCACGGACAGGTGCGGGATGGCGGTCGGCACCGCGGCGGTGCGCGGCCGGCCGGTGCGGCCGGTGCGGGCGGGCGCCTCGGCGGTGGCCGGCAGCAGCGCGTTGAGGCGCGGCTGGCGCAGGTCGCCCGACATCACGACGACGCTGCGGCCCGAGAGCGCCCAGGACGCGGCCAGGTTGGCGGCGACGAACGACCGGGGGGTCTCGACGTCGGCGGCGGTCACGACGATCACGGCGCTGCCGGAGTCGTTCTCGACCGCGGCCTGCAGGGCGGTGCGCAGCTCGCGGATGGACCGGGTGTACGCGGTCGCCTCGCGGCGGGCCACCGGCAGCGTGCCCTCGGTCTCCGAGGACTTCAGCGCGGCGGCGGTACCCGACAGGCGCGCGAGGACCGGTGCGCCGGCGCCGCGGCGGGCCTGGCCCGTGGTGCGGACCTTGGTGTCCAGGCCGCGGCGGACCACGGCCAGGCCGATGCCGACGAGCAGGCCGGCGAGCGCGGCGATCAGGTAGATCAGCGTCGCGGGGATGCTGACCAGCGTGCCGTGCACCGCGTTCTGCAGGATCGACGCGGGCGAGGCCAGGAGCTGCGCCTGCGTGAGCTGGCCCGACAGCGTCTGGTACTGGTCCATCGTGGTGGAGTACTGCGCCTCGAGCAGGCCGTCGACCGGGTCGACGACGGCGTTGGGGTTCGTCGCGACCGTGGCCGCGGCGGCGGCACGGCGGGCAGCCGTGATCGCCTGCTGCTGCTGGTCGATGCTCTCCGCGGTGGTGCTCAGCCGCTCCTGCATCGTCGCGAGGTCGTCGTCGAACTGCGCCTGCAGCGCGGCGACGTAGGCGGTCGCGATCGCGTTGGCGCGCTCGACGGTCGTCTCGGGGTCCGTGCCGGTCTCGGTGATGACCACGTTGGTCGGGCTGTCGGTCGCGTACTCGGCGGTCGTGCTGGCGGCCAGGCCCTCCGCGAGGTCGGGGTCGCCGAGCTCCTCGGCGGCCGCGGCGGTCACGCTGTCGCTCGTCGCGAGGCTGGGGTCGCTCTCGAGGCGGACGCCCGCGGCGGACAGCGTCTCGACGTCGACCAGCTGCACCGTGGCGGTGCTGGCGTACTGCGGCTCCTGGCGCGAGACGTAGAGCCACGCACCGCCCAGGGCGGCCAGGACGGACACCAGGACCAGCCACTTGCCGAACCACACGGTCCGGAACATGTCCTGCAGAGTCATCGGGGGCGCCTTTCGGTCGGGACGGGCTCAGGCCGGGGGACGCTGCCGGACCGCAGGACGGCGCGCTCGTCGCGCACGATCTCCTGCAGCCGGTCGACGAACCGCTCGGCGGCGAAGTCGTCGGCGTGCGCGGTCAGCACCGTGGGGTCCCACGTGCGGGCCAGCGCGCGCCCGGCGGCCTCGGCCACCAGGTCGGGGTCGGGGGCGTCGAAGAACTCCCCCGTGATGCCGTCGCGGACGGTGTCGAGGTAGCCGCCGTCACGGAGCACGACGGACGGCCGGCCGAACGCGGCCGCCTCCAGCGGGGACAGGCCGTAGTCCTCGTACGAGGCCGCGACCAGGGCGGCGCTGCTCCGGTAGAGCCAGCGCAGGCGCGCGTCGTCGACGCGGCCGACCAGGCGGACGCGCGGGAGGTCGCGCACCCGGTGCTCGAGCGCGGCGCGCTCCGGGCCGTCGCCGACCACGACCAGGCGCGTGCCGGGCATCCGCCGGACCGCCTCGACGACGACGTCCACGTTCTTGTACGGCAGCAGCCGCGCGACGCAGAGCAGGAAGCCCGGCTCGACTCCCTCGACCGCGGTCTCCGGCCCGCCCGGCAGCATGGCCGGCGGCGGCGGCAGGATCTCCGCCTCGATGCCGTAGACCTCGCGGATCGCCCGCGCGGTCACGGTGGAGTTGGCCAGGTACCGGTCCGCGGTCGCCGCGGCACGCCGGTCCCAGCGGCGCAGGCCGGGGGCCAGCAGCCCGAGGGCCCGCGCCGCGAGCCAGCGCGTCGCGCCACCGGGGGCCGAGTCGGAGCCTGCTCCACGGGCCGGGCCCAGGTAGCGGTCCGACTGGTAGAGCCAGCGGGCCGGGGCGTGGCAGTAGACCACCTTCCGGCCGGTCGTCGGGAAGCCGTGCGCCCACCCCGTGGAGGAGGCCAGCACGACGTCGGCCTCGATCGGCGTGGACCGCACCGCCGTCGCGAGGAACGGCAGGGCCAGCCGGTGGTGCCGGCGCAGCATGCCGAGGCGGTCGATGGGGCTGGTCCGCACGTCGAGCGGGCCGAACTCCGGGAAGGTGCTCCCGGGCTCGTAGAGCGTCGTGTAGAGGGGGGCGCCGGGGAACGCGTCCGCCATCACCAGGGCCACGCGCTCGGCGCCGCCCCGCTGCGTGGCGTAGTCGTGCGCCAGCGCCACCCCGTCAGCGACCGCCATGACCGCTCACGACGACGCGCACGGTCCGCCACATGATCATGAGGTCGAAGGCGATCGACCAGTTCTCGACGTAGCGCAGGTCCAGCTTGACCGCCTCCTCCCACGCGAGGTCGGCGCGGCCGCTGATCTGCCAGAGCCCCGTCAGGCCCGGCTTGACCAGCAGGCGCCGGCGGGCGGACTCGCGGTACTGGGCGACCTCGTGCGCCAGCGGCGGCCGCGGCCCGACCAGCGCCATCTCGCCGCGCACCACGTTGATGAGCTGCGGCAGCTCGTCGAGCGAGTGCTTGCGCAGGAAGTGCCCGATGCGGGTGATCCGCGGGTCGCGGTCCATCTTGAACAGCGGGCCGTCGGCCTGGTTCGCGGCGCGCAGCGCGGCCAGCCGCTCCTCGGCGTCCACCACCATGCTGCGGAACTTCAGCATGGAGAACTCGCGGCCCTCCTTGCCCACCCGGGTCTGCCGGAACAGGATCGGGCCGGGGCTGGTGACGCGGACGGCCAGCGCGATGACGGCCAGCAGCGGGGACAGCAGCAGCAGGGCGCCGAGCGCGAACGCCGTGTCGAACACCCGCTTGGTCACGATGCGGGACCGGCGGGACTCCGCCGCGTTGACGTGGATCAGCGACAGGCCGGCGGTCGGCTCCAGCGTCACCCGCGGGCCGAACACCTCGACGATGCCGGGCGCGACCACGAGCTCCGTGCTGGTCCGCTGCAGCGCCCACGACAGCCGGCGCAGCGCCTGGCCCGACAGCTCCGAGCCGGTCACGATGACGACGTCGAACTCGCCGTCGACGGCCACCTGCACCACGTCGGAGACCGTGCCGAGCACCGGGACGCCGAGCGGCGGGAGCGGCCCGTCGAACGACGGCACGCACACCCCCGCGATCTGGTACCCGAACTGCGGCAGGCCGCTGAGGTCGTCGACCACGTGCGTGATGGAGGAGGCGTCGCCCACGACCAGCGTGCGGCGCATCGCCTCGCCCGCGGCCCGGCGGCGGTGCAGCGCCCGCCGGGCGACGTGCCGCGCGGTGATCAGCACCAGCGCGACGCCCGGCAGCGCGATGAACACGATGGTCCGGGGCACGTCGACGTCCGCGCCGACCGCGAACACCGCGAGCGAGGCGGCGGTGAGGACCGCGCCGCGCAGGACGGCCTCGAACTCGACGTGGCCGTCGCCGATCACCTGCGTCTCGTAGCCGCGCTCGACCGCGATGAAGGCGACGAACAGCAGGCCGATCATCATGCCCCAGGACAGCTGGAGCAGCGTGACGCCGTGCATCAGGAACAGCAGCAGCGTGGGGATGAACGTCGCGAGGACCAGGTCCCGGGCCAGCGTCGCGGCCTGGTAGGTCGTGTGCTGGGTGCGCCAGCCGGACGGCGCCGCGGTGCCGCGGGGCTCGTAGAACGGACGGTCCGAAGCCCAGGACAACCGGGGGCCGCGGGCGGTGCGTCGGCGCTCGGCGCTGTCGTGCTCCGGCGGCGCCTCGGTACCCGGCGTCCCGACGGTGCGCTCCGCGGAGCGCGACACGTCGTGATCGTCGAGCAGGCTCATTTTGGGTCCCCCCGGGCTTGGTGTGACTTGAGGCTATATCAGCGGGTTTGCCCCAGTCCGCCCCATCTGTCCGTTTTCACCCCTTTCACACCCATATGGACGAGCGACGTCCTCCTGACGTGCACGAACACCTGCGGACGGCCCCGTCCGGGTGACCCCGCCCCCGACGCCCCCACCAGCGCCTACACCTCTGACCAGCACCGATACCCACCCCCGACCCGGAACCCCCTTCCGCCCCACCGCCCCCGGCCCCGTCCCCGGGCACGCCCCCGGGCACGCCAAGTGGAGAGCCTGTGCCCGACACGCGGCGGCGTGTCCGGCACAGCTCTCCACGTGGTGCAGCACCGCACGGGGTCGCCCTCGTGCGGGGTCGCCAGCAGGGTGGATGGTTCGGGCGGACACGCCGACGGCGTGTCCGTCCGAACCATCCACTGGTCACCCCGCCGGGGCGCGGCGGCGGCCGCCGGGGGGCGGTGCGGCTACGCGGTGCGGGTGTGGAAGCGGAGCTGCGCGCGCTCCAGGCCCTCGACGGCGAGCACCTCGACCGCGTCCGCGGCGGCGTCGAGCAGCCAGGGCAGGTCCTTCTGCTCCGGCTTGGCGAAGTCGCGCAGGACGAAGTCGGCCGCGTCCATCCGGCCGGGCGGGCGGCCGACGCCGACGCGCACCCGCAGGTAGTCCTTGGTGCCGAGCGCCTTGGTGGTGTCGCGCAGGCCGTTGTGCCCGCCCTCGCCGCCGCCGATCTTCAGCCGGATGTCCCCGAACGGGATGTCGAGCTCGTCGTGCACCATGACGACGCGCTCCGGCGGCACGTCGTAGTACCGCGCGAGCGCCGCGACGGGGCCGCCGGACGTGTTCATGTACGTCGACGGCTTGGCCAGCACGGCGCGCGGGCCGGGCGCACCCCCGGGCATGGTGCCGAGGCGCACCTCGGCCGTCGCCGCCTGGGGGCGGCGGGACAGCACGCCGCCCTTGGACGAGAAGGACGCGCCCGCGCGTCGGGCCAGCTCGTCGAGCACCATCTGCCCGACGTTGTGCCGGTTCCCCGCGTACTGCGGGCCGGGGTTCCCCAGCCCGACGACCAGCCAGCGCCCCTCGCTCATCGCGGCGCACTCCCTTCCTCGACATGCCGGACGCCCGGCACCGTTCGCACGGTACCGGGCGTCTCGACGTGGTCGGCGCGCGGGTGGCGCGCCGGGCGGGTCACTCCGCGGCGGCGGCCTCGGCGGCCTCGGCCTCGTCGGCGGCACGGTCCTCGGCGGAGACGGTCGGGACCGTGACGGTCACGATGACCTGGTCCGCGTCGCCCTCGAGCACGGAGCCCTGCGGCAGCGTGAGCTCGCCGGCGGTCAGCGCGGTGCCGGCCTCGAGGCCCTCGATGGAGATCTCGACGTGCGACGGCAGGTGCGTGGCCTCGGCCTCGAGCGACAGCGTCTGGGTCTCGACGATGTGGATGGTGCCGGGGGCGGACTCGCCGACGACGGTGACGGGCACCTCGACGGAGACCTTCTCGCCGCGGCGGACGATCAGCAGGTCGACGTGCTCGATGACGTTCTTGACCGGGTCGCGCTGGACGTCCTTGGCCAGGGCCAGGACGGGCTTGCCGTCGACCTGGATCTCGAAGAGCGCGTTCGCGGCGCCCTTGACGGCGAGCATGGTCTCGTGGCCCGGCAGGGCGACGTGGACCGGCTCGGTGCCGTGCCCGTACAGGACGGCGGGGATCTGGTGGGCGCGGCGCAGGCGGCGCGCGGCGCCCTTGCCGAACTCGGTGCGGGCGGTGGCGGCGAGCTTGATCTCGGACACGGTGGCTCCCAAATGGCATGCAGACGGTGGCGAAGGCGGTGGCCTCGACGCGGGGCGCTGGACGGGCACGCGGAGGCGTTCCACCCTGTCGATCACGGAGCGGATGGTCCAGGTGGTGCTCGCGGACCGTCCGACATCCCTCGCCGAGGCAACTGCCCCATGGTACCCGCGCCCGGCCCGGACCCGAAACCGCGAGGCGCGCCGCCCCGGTGCGGGGGCGACGGGCCTCGTCGGTCAGGCGGCGCGGGTCAGGACTGGCCGTCGAACAGGCTGGTCACGGAGCCGTCGTCGAACACCTCGCGGATCGCCCGCGCGATCAGCGGCGCGATCGAGAGCACGGTCAGGTTCTCGAACCGGTGCTCCTCGGGGATCGGCAGCGTGTCCGTGATGATGACCTCGCGGGCCCCGCACTGCTGCAGGCGGTCGGTCGCCGGGTCGGACAGCACGCCGTGGGTCGCGGCGACGATGACGTCCTTCGCGCCGGCCTCCATCAGGACGCGCACGGCGCCGGTGATGGTGCCCGCGGTGTCGATCAGGTCGTCGACCAGCACGCAGGTGCGGCCCTCGACGTCGCCGACGACGCGGTTGGCGACCGTCTTGTTCGGCTGCCGGATGTCGCGCGACTTGTGCACGAACGCCAGCGGGCCGCCGCCGAGCTTCTGCGCCCACAGCTCGGCGACGCGGATGCGGCCGGCGTCGGGCGACACGACGGTGACGTTGTGCACGTCGACGCGGGTCCGCACGTACTCGGTGAGGATCGGCATCGCCCACAGGTGGTCGACCGGGCCGTCGAAGAAGCCCTGGATCTGCGCGGCGTGCAGGTCGACGCTCATCAGGCGGTCGGCGCCGGCCGTCTTGAACAGGTCGGCCATCAGGCGGGCGGAGATCGGCTCGCGGCCGCGGTGCTTCTTGTCCTGGCGGGCGTACCCGTAGAACGGCGCAATCACCGTGATCGTCTTGGCCGAGGCGCGCTTGAGCGCGTCGACCATGAGGAACTGCTCCATCAGCCACTGGTTGATGGGCGCGGCGTGGCTCTGCAGGACGAACACGTCGGCGCCGCGCACGGACTCCGCGAACCGCACGTAGATCTCGCCGTTGGCGAAGTCGTAGGCCGTGGTCGGCAGGAGGTCGATGTCGAGGCTCTTGGCGACGGCGGCCGCCAGCTCGGGGTGCGCGCGCCCGGAGACCAGGACGAGCCGCTTCTCCCCGTCGTTCGAGACGATCCCGGTCATCGTGCGGTGTCCTCCGTGCTGGGCTGGGCGTCGGGCAGCGGGACCGGGTGGTCCGGCAGGGTCGGTGGCGGGGTGGAGAAGACCCCCGCGTCGGTCCCGCTCTGGCCGGCGCGCTCGCGCTCGGCGCGGGCCTGCGGGGAGAGGCCGTCGTGCTCGTCGCGGGCGCGGGCCGCGGCCTCGGCGGCGGGGGTCCCGGCGCGCGAGCGCTGCACCCAGCCCTCGATGTTCCGCTGGGCGCCGGCGCTGACGGCGAGGGCGCCCGGGGGCACGTCGTGCCGGATCACGCTGCCGGCGCCGGTGTACGCGCCGTCGCCGACCTCGACCGGCGCGACGAACATGTTGTCCGAGCCGGTGCGGGCGTAGGAGCCGATGGTGGTGCGGTGCTTGCGGACGCCGTCGTAGTTGACGAAGACGCTCGCCGCGCCGATGTTCGTCTCGACGCCGATGGTCGCGTCGCCGACGTAGGACAGGTGCGGCACCTTGGAGCCGGCGCCGATCTCGGCGTTCTTGGTCTCGACGAAGGTGCCGATCTTGCCGCGCTCGCCGAGCACGGTGCCCGGGCGCAGGTAGGCGAACGGGCCGACGGTCGCGTCCTCGCCGATGACGGCCAGCGAGCCGTGGGTGCGGACCACCGTCGCGCGGGCGTGCACCTCGACGTCCTGCAGCGTGGTGTCCGGGCCGACCGTCGCACCCGAGGCCACCGAGGTGGCGCCGAGCAGCTGGGTGCCGGGCAGCAGCGTCACGTCCGGCGCGAGGTCGACGTCCACGTCCACCCACGTCGTCGCCGGGTCCACGACCGTCACGCCCGCGCGCATCCAGTCGTCGAGCAGGCGGCGGTTCAGCTCGGCGCGGAGGACCGCGAGCTGCGCCCGGTCGTTGACGCCCTCGACGAGCACCGGGTCGTCGGTGCGCAGGGCGCGCACCCGGCCGCCGTCGCCGCGGGCGATCGCCAGCACGTCGGTCAGGTAGACCTCGCCCTGCGCGTTGTCGCGGCCCAGCCGGCCGAACGCCCCGCGCAGCACGGCGGCGTCGAACACGTAGACCGAGGAGTTGATCTCGGTGACCGCGCGCTGGGCGTCGGTCGCGTCCTTCTCCTCGACGATGCCGAGCACGTCGCCCGCGTCCGCGCCGTCGGTCGCCCGCAGGATGCGGCCGTAGCCGGTCGGGTCCGCGACCTCGGTGGTGAGCACGGTGACGGCGTTCCCGTCGGCGGCGTGCGCGGCGAGCAGCTCGCCGAGCGTCTCGCCGTCGAGCAGCGGGATGTCGCCGGCCAGCACCACGACGGCGCCCTCGACGAGCACGCCCGCGGCGGCGCCGGCCTCCCCCGGTCCGTCGCCCGCCGAGGCGGCCTCGGCCTGGGCGGCCGCGTCCAGCACGCTCAGCGCGCACTGCACGGCGCGGCCGGTGCCGGGGACGTCGTCCTGGTCCGCGACGAGCACCTGCGGCAGCAGCTCCCGGGCGTGGGCCGCGACGGCCTCGCGCTCGTGCCGGACGACAACGGCGGTCCGGCGCGGCTCGAGCGCCTGCGCGGCCGCGAGCGCGTGCCCGAGCATGGAGCGGCCCGCGAGGGTGTGCAGGACCTTGGGGGTGGCGGATCGCATCCGCGTGCCCTCGCCTGCGGCGAGGACGATGACCGCGGCGGGGCGGGGGGTGGTCACCTGTGGGTGCTCCCTGAGAGAGGTCTGCCCGGGCACCCATGGGGCGAACCGGGCGGGGACGTCGTGCGCTCACGCACTCTACCGCCGCGCGCGGCACCCGCCGTCGCGTCCGGAGCGCGTGCGGACCATCATGGGTGACGGCGCGGGCGCCGACCAGGTACCCGCCCGTCCCGCGAGGAGGCGACCGCGATGGCAGCGGCGAGCGCGACCGGCCCGGCCCGTCCCCGGGTCGTGCAGACGGTCCTGGACACCACCGACCCCCGAGGCCTGGCCGAGTTCTACCGGGAGCTGCTGGGCCTCGACTACCGACCGGGCGACGAGCCGCCGGCGGCGGGCGAGCCCGATCCCAACGGCGAGGACTGGCTGGTCCTGCAGGGCGAGGGCCGGTGGCCGCTGGCGTTCCAGAAGGTGCCCGAGATCACGCCGCCCACCTGGCCCGACCCCGCGGTGCCGCAGCAGCTGCACCTGGACATGACCGTGCCGGACGGCGACACCCTCGACGCGTGGCACGAGCGGGTGCTGTCCCTGGGGGCGACGCTGCTGTTCGACCGGAGGGACGACCCCGACGAGCCGTTGCGCGTGTACGCCGACCCGTCGGGGCACCCCTTCTGCATCTTCGTGGGCTGAGTTCCGGGTCACGTCGCGGACGTGACCCGCACCGCCGCGAGCACGGGCACGGCCACGCCCACCAGGACCACGACGAGCACCAGCGCGCCGTACACGGCGGCGTCGAGCGCCGGGAGCGCCCGCCCGAGCAGGCCGTACCCGGCCCCCACGAGCGCGGGGAGCACGCACGCCGTCCCGACGACGACCGCGGTGACCGTCGTGAGGACGGACTCCGCCGCCACCGTCGCGAGCACCTGCCGGCGCGTCGCGCCCGTCCGGCGCAGCAGCGCGAGCTCCGCCCGGCGTGTGCTGACGAGCATGCCGAGGGTGTTGGCCGCGGCGAGCGCGACGAACGCCAGCAGGACGGCGAGCAGCATCCCCGACAGCGTCTGCTCGGCCGCGGCGCCGTCCCGGACCGCCGCGGCGTACCCGGGGACGTCGGTGGCGGTGAGGCCCGGCGACCCCAGTGCGGCGACTGCGGCGCGGACGTCGGCGGCCGGCCCGTCGACCGCGAGGAACGCGGTGTCCGCCGCCGGCGCCGTGCCCGCCAGGCCGGCCGAACCGTCGCCCACCAGGTAGTCGCCGAACCCGAGCCCCCGCTCGTAGACGGCGACGACCGTGAGGGTCACCGGGTCCCCGTCGGCGAGGCGCACCTCGACCGGCGCGCCCACCCGGGCGGAGCCGTCGAGCACCGTGTCGGTGCTGACGGCCACGGTGCGGTCGCCGTCCAGGTCGTCGAGCGTGCCCGAGCGCACGTCCGGGTCCAGCAGCCCGGGGTCGCCCGCCAGCGTCCGCAGCGCGACCGGCTCCCAGCTCAGCGCGTCGAGGAACGGCAGCTCCTCGTCGTCCTGGTCCGTCCGCACCTCGACCGGCAACGTTCCGGTGGTCGCCGTGGCCGCCACCCCGGGCAGCGCCTCGACCGCCCGCAGCTCGTCGCCGGTCAGGCCGGCCGGCGCGCGGACGACGACGTCGGCCGCGACCCCGTCCCGCACCTGCTGCTCCGCGGCCGAGCCGAGGGCGACGTCGAACCCCGACTGCACCGTCCCGAGCGCGAGCAGCAGCGCCAGCGGGACGACCGCGCTGGTCAGGCGGCGGGAGAACCCGCGGGTGTTGAGCAGCGCCAGGGTCGCCACGGGGCGGCGGCGCAGGACGGGGAGCGCGAGGGCGCGCCGGGCCGTGCCCGCGACCAGCACCGGGCCCGCGAGCGCCACCGCGACGAGCAGCAGGATGGCGGACACCGCGCCGGTGGCGCTGCCCAGCGCGCCCGGCACGACGAACGGCACGCCGGCGGCCAGCAGCCCCGCGACCGTCAGCACCGCCGCGGTCGTGGTGCGGCCCCGTCCGAGCGCGGCGGGCTCGACCGTCGTGCGCTGCATCGCCGCCGTCGGGCTGGTCCGCGCGCTCGCCCGGCCGGCCGACCGCGCGGCCAGCACCGCGGTCGGCAGCAGGAGCGCGAGGGTGCCGACCACGGGCCAGGGCGAGAGGGCCACGGCGAAGCCGTCCGGCACGACGCCGGCGGCCGTGAGCGCGCCCGTCAGCCCGGGGGCCAGCAGCAGTCCCGGCACCACCCCGAACGGCGCGGCGACGGCGAACACGAGCAGCACCTCGGCGGTGACCAGCTGCCGCACCTGCCGCCCGGTCGCGCCGACGGCGCGCAGCAGCGCGAGCTCCCGGGCGCGGTGCCGCAGCGCGGCGGCGAACGTCGAGGCGGCGATGAGCAGCACGACCAGCACCGCCGTGCCGGCGAACGACGACGCCACCGTCAGCAGCAGCGGGCCGGCCGGGCCCGCGCCGGCCCGCGCACCCGCCTCGATCCACACGCCGGTCGCGGTGAGCAGCGCCGCCGCGAGGACGACCACCAGCGCGCTGCCGGCCAGGCTCCCGCGGTGCGCGCGGACCGCCGAGCGCGCCATCGGCCACACGGCGCTCATCGGCCGAGCTCCGTCATCCGCGCCGCGACCTGCTCGGTCGTCGGGTCCTCGATGCTGCCCGCCAGGTCGCCGTCGGCGAGGAAGAGCACCCGGTCCGCGGCCGCCGCGACCTGGGCGTCGTGGGTCACCAGCACGACGGTCTGCTCCAGCGTCGACGCCGTCGACCGCAGCACCTCGAGCACCTGCGCGCCGGTGTGCGAGTCGAGCGCCCCGGTCGGCTCGTCGGCGAACACGACCGCGGGCCGGGTCACCAGGGCGCGGGCGATCGCCACGCGCTGCGCCTGCCCGCCGGAGAGCTCCGCCGGGAGCCGGTCGTCCATGCCCTCGAGCCCGAGCGAGGCCATGAGGTACCGCCGCAGGTGCGCGTCGGGCTGCGCGCCGCCGAGCAGGAGCGGCAGCGCGACGTTCTCCGCCACCGTGAGGTGCCCGACCAGGTTGTAGGCCTGGAACACGAACCCGATCCGGTCGCGGCGGAACCGCGTCACCGCGTCGGGCGCCAGACCGGTCAGGTCCGTCCCGCCGACGACGACCCGGCCGCTGGTGGGGACGTCGAGCCCGGCGGCGCAGTGCAGCAGCGTCGACTTGCCGGAGCCCGACGGCCCCATGACCGCCGTGAACGACCCCGGTGCGAAGCCGAGCGACACCGAGCGCAGCGCGGTGACCGTGCCCAGCCCGTTCGGGTAGGTCTTGGTGACGTCCGCGAGCTGCACGGCCGGTGCGGTGCGCTGCTGGACGGGCGGGGCGGAGGTCATGGCGGTGCTCCTGTCGGTGGGGAGACGGCGTCGATCCGTCTGCCTGCCACGCTAGGAACGGCGGGAGGTCCCCCTCCAGCGGCCCGGGTCGGAACTCCGGGCTTGCATCCTCCGGTGCAACCGGGGGTCCTCGGGGACGATCCCGGAGCCGTCGCTCAGGCCCCGTCCGGGACCGCGACGACCCGGTTCTGGTAGGCCCAGACGACCACCTGCAGCCGCGAGCGCACGCCGAGCTTCGGCATCATCCGGGCCAGGTGCGACTTCACCGTGGCGACCTCGACGCCGAGCGCCGCCCCGATCTCGTCGTTCGACATGCCCTGCGCCAGCAGCAGGAGGATCTCCCGCTCCCGGCCGGTGAGCAGGTCCGCGGCCCGGTGCAGGGCGACGGGCTGCAGCCGCCGGCGCGCGGCGAACTCGCGCAGCACGCGGTGCGTCAGGGTCTGGTCGAGGGTGCCCCGGCCCGCGGCGACCTGCCGCACGGCCGCGACGATCGCGTCCGGCTCCGCGTCCTTGAGCAGGAAGCCGGACACGCCCGCCTCCAGCGCCCCGAACACGTACTCGTCGAGGTCGAACGTGGTCAGCACCAGGACCGGCACGGGGTGCTCGACGCCCGGCCCGCACAGCTCACGCGCCGCGCTCAGGCCGTCGCGCCCCGGCATCCGCACGTCCAGGCACACGACGTCGGGGGCCAGCGACCGGGCGAGCGCGACCGCCTCGTCGCCGTCGGCCGCCGTGCCCACCACGTCGATGTCGGGCTCGAGCCCGAGCAGGGCCGACAGGCCGGTGCGGACGAGCGGCTGGTCGTCGGCGACGAGCACCCGGATCCGGGCACCGTCGCCCGCGGACGGCGGGGAGGCAGGCACCGGTCCAGCGTAGAGAGCCGGGACCGGACCGGTGCCCGGTCACCCGACGTCTCGGGCTCCGCCCCCAGGATTCGAACCCGGACCTCGAGGCACCAAAGGCCTGTGTGCTGCCGTTACACCAGGGCGGACCGCGGACGACCGGCGTGCGCCGGGCTCCGCGTCGCACGCCAGTCTGCCAGGCGGTGAGCCGTAGCCGCCGGGACGCCCCGGCGCCCGGGACCGATCGCCCTTGCGGCGCCGCGCCTGCGAGGATGGCCCGATGAGCACCGAGCCCCGGCGTGCGCCGCGGACCACCCGCGCCCGCATGACGGCGACGCAGCGGCGGGAGCAGCTGCTGGTCGTCAGCCGCCGGCTGTTCGCCGAGAAGGGCTTCGAGCAGACGTCCGTCGAGGAGATCGCCGCCCGCGCCGAGGTGTCCAAGCCCGTGGTCTACGAGCACTTCGGGGGCAAGGAGGGCATCTACGCGGTCGTCGTCGACCGGGAGATCCAGGCCCTGACGTCGGCCCTGTCGGGGGCGCTCGACGAGGGCGGCCACCCGAAGGTGATGGTCGAGCGGTCGGCGCTGGCGCTGCTCGGGTACATCGAGGAGTCGGAGGACGGCTTCCGGATCCTGGTGCGGGACTCCCCGGTGGCGCAGGCGACGGGGACGTTCTCGAGCCTGATCGGCGACGTGGCGACGCAGGTCGAGCACCTGCTGGCGGAGCAGTTCAAGCGGCAGCACCTGGACCCGCGCACGGCGCCCATCTACGCGCAGATGCTGGTCGGCATGGTGGCGCTCACCGGCCAGCACTGGCTGGACGCCCGCAGCCCGAAGAAGGCCGACGTCGCGGCGGCGCTGGTCAACCTCGCGTGGAACGGCCTGTCGGGCATGGAGCGCCGTCCTCAGCTCTCGACGCCGCCCGCGCCGCGCCGCCGCATGCCCCGCACCTCCGGGGACGTCCCGGAGCCGGACGCCCCGGTCGAGTAGCCTCGCCCGCATGTCGGCAGCCGCTCCCTCCGCGCACTCCGGCGCGCCGGAGCCCCGCGACGAGGTCGACCGCATCGTCGAGGCCTGGGCCCGCGAGCGCCCGGACCTGGACGTGGCGCCGCTGTCGGTGCTGTCCCGCGTGACGCGGCTGTCCCGGCACCTCGACCTGGCGCGCCGGCAGGCGTTCGCCCGGCACGGGCTGGAGCCGTGGGAGTTCGACGTGCTGTCCGCGCTGCGCCGCGCGGGTGCGCCGTACCGGCTGTCGCCGGGCGCGCTGCTCACGCAGACCCTGGTGACCAGCGGGACCATGACCAACCGGATCGACCGCCTGGCGTCGCGGGCGCTGGTCGAGCGGCTGCCGTCGCCGGACGACCGCCGCGGCGTGCTGGTCAGCCTGACCGACGAGGGCCGTACGCGCGTCGACGCGGCGATGTCGACGCTGCTGGAGGTCGAGCGCGGCCTGCTCGCCGCGCTGCCGCCGGACGACCGCGACCGCCTCGCGGACCTGCTGCGCGCGCTGGTCTCCCCGTTCGACACCCCCTGACGCGCACCGACGTGGCACGTCCCGCCTGCACCGACGTGGCGTCGCGCGGGCGGGACGTGCCGTCCCGGCGTCAGGCGGCCCGGGTGAGCGCCTCCGACAGCCTGACGCGGCGGCCCGTGCGGAGCACGGAGCGGGAGTAGATCCGCGCGCCGATGGCGGTGACGACGACCGCCGAGACCGCGAGGATCACGAGCGACAGGATCGGCTCCCACCAGGCCGCCTCGCCGAGGAACAGCCGCACCGGCATCCCGACCGGGGCGCTGAACGGCACGTACGACATGATCGTCAGCACCAGGTCGTTGTCGTTGAACAGGATGACGCCGAAGTACGGGATCATCACGAGCATCATCACCGGGGTCAGCACCGGGCCGGTGTCCTCGACGCGGGAGACGAGCGACGCCGCGGACGCGAACAGCGCCGCGAGCAGCACGAACCCGACCAGGAAGAACAGCACGAACCACGCGACCGGCGCCCCGACCAGCCCCAGCAGGTCGTCCTGCCCGGTGACCACGAGCCCGACGACGGCGACCGCCGCGATGGCCGCGATCTGCCCGACGGCCAGCACGGTGTTGCCGAGGATCTTGCCGCCGAGCAGCGCCCGCGGCGGGACGGTGGACAGCAGGATCTCGACGATGCGCGACTGCTTCTCCTGCACGGTGTTCTGCGCGATGGTGCTGCCGAACGTCATGGCGGCCATGAAGAACGCCAGGCCGAACACCAGCGACACGAGGTACCGCAGGCCGTCGGAGGTGCCGGAGTCGTCGAGCAGCTCGACGGGCGGCGTCACCGCGAGGGCGCTGAGCACGCCGTCGGGCGCGGAGTCCAGGCCCACCACGACCACGCCGAGCGGGTTGTCCGCGGCGTCGTCGGGCAGGACCGCGGCCGACACCTCCTCGGACTCGACCAGCGCGCGGGCCTCGTCGGCGTCCGCGGCGTCGACCGCCTCGAGGCCGTCGACGTCGGCGATCACGGAGGCCGTCGCCGGGACGACCGCCACCTTGGTGTCGCCGCCGCCGAGCCGGTCGCCCAGCAGCGACGACAGCACGATGCCGCCGAGCACCAGGACCAGCAGCACGGCCGTCGAGATGAGGAAGGACTTGCTGCGGACCTGCGTCATGATCTCGCGCTCGGCGATCATGAGCGTGCTCTGCACGGAGCTCGGCGTCGCGGGGCGGGTACGAGCGGCGCCCGGACCCGCGGGGCGCGGCTCGGGGGTGTTCGACACCATGGGCGTGCGGGGGCTCATCGGACCGTCTCCTTCGCCCGCGCGCCGGCGGCGGCGGTCTCCTCGTCGTGGCGCTCCTCGTCGCGGACGATGTCGCGGAAGATCTCCGCGAGCCGCGGCCGCACCGGGGCGAACTGGCTGACCGGCGCCGCGTCGAGCGCCGCGCGCAGCACCCGCTGCGCGGTGGCCTCGTCGGACTCGAACAGCGCGTAGCCGCCGTCGAACTCGACGACCTGCACGCCCGGCTCGGTGCGCAGCCAGCCCATGTCGCCGCCGGAGGTGATCTCGTAGCGAGGCTCGGCGTACCGCCGGCGCAGCGCCTCCTTCTCCCCCGCGGCACGGATCTTCCCGCCGGCGATGACGACGACGTCGTCGCAGAGCCGCTCGACGACGTCGAGCTGGTGCGAGGAGAACAGCACCGGCACCCCGCGGGAGGCGTGCTCCTGCAGCACGCCGAGCACGACGTCGACGGCCATCGGGTCGAGGCCCGAGAACGGCTCGTCGAGGATCAGCACCTCGGGGTCGTGCACCAGCGCGGCGGCGATCTGCGCGCGCTGCTGGTTGCCGAGCGACAGGTCGTCGACCGGGCTGTCCAGGCGCTCGCCGAGCCCGAGCTTCTCGAGCAGCTCCCGGGCCCGCTCGGTCGCGACGCGGCGGTCGTAGCCGTGCAGCCGCGCGAGGTACGCGATCTGCTCGAGCACCTTCATCTTGGGGTAGAGCCCGCGCTCCTCCGGCATGTAGCCGAAGCCGCGGCGCTGGTCGTCGCCGAGCGGCCGGCCGTCGAGCGTGAGGGTGCCGGCGTCCCGCGTGAGCACCCCGAGGATGATCCGCATGGTCGTCGTCTTGCCGGCGCCGTTCCCGCCGACGAACCCGGTGAGCTTGCCGCGCTCCACCGAGAAGCCGACGTCGTCGAGCACCAGGCGGTCCCCGAAGGACCGCTGGATGCCGTCGAGCTGGAGCATGTCGTCTCCCGTTGCTGACCTGGTCGGACCGGTGCGTCCGCTGGTGTCAACGCTAGGAGCAGGAGCGCCGGCGCGCCTCGGCCGCCGGGCGGAACTTCGCGGGCCGTGCCGGCTCCACCTCGCGGCGGAGGCCGCCCGCCCTCAGTCGGTCAGGCCGTGCTCGTAGGCGTAGACGACCGCCTGCACCCGGTCCCGCAGGCCGAGCTTGGTCAGCACGTTGGACACGTGGGTCTTGACGGTCGCGCGGCCCAGCACCAGCTCCGCGGCGATCTCGTCGTTGCTCAGCCCGCGCGCGACCAGGCGCAGCACCTCGAGCTCGCGCTCGGTCAGGCCCGCACCCGCACGCGCGCCGGGCACGGGCACGCCGCTCCGTCCCGGGGCGGAGCCCGCCGTCATGGCGCGGGCGATCACCGCACGCGTCACCTCGGGCGACAGGAGCGCGTCCCCGGCGGCGACGGCGCGCACGGCGTCGGCCAGCTGCTCGGGGCGGGAGTTCTTCAGCAGGAACCCCGCCGCCCCCGCCTGCAGCGACTCCAGCAGGTAGTCGTCCCGGTTGAACGTGGTGAGCACCAGCACGCCCGCGGTGACGGCGGGGTCGGCCACGATCCGGCGGGTGGCCTCGAGACCGTCCATGTCCGGCATCTGCACGTCCATGCAGACGACGTCCGGCTGCAGCGCCCGCGCCAGCTCGACGGCCTCGCGGCCCGTGCCGGCCTGCCCGACGACCTCGATGCCGGGCGACGCGCCGAGGATCGTCGCGAGCCCGGCGCGCAGCAGCGCCTGGTCGTCGGCGAGCAGCACCCGCACCGGTCGGTCCGGGCCGGTGCCCGCCTGCATGTCGTCGGCCTGCGTCGTGCTCTCGGCGCCGGTCATCGCGCCCCTCCCGTCCTGTGGCCCGCTGCGAGCGGCACCCGCGCCCGCACCAGGTAGCCCCCGCGCCCGCGGGCGCCCGTCTCGAGCGTGCCGCCGTCGGCGGCCACCCGCTCCTGCATCCCGAGCAGGCCGAGCCCGCCCGACGTCATCCGCACCCGGCGGCCGCCGCGGCCGTCGTCGGCGATCTCGAGCTCCACCGCGTCGCCCTCGTACCGCAGCCGCACGTCGACCCGGGCGCCGGCCCCCGCGTGCTTGCGCACGTTGGTCAGCGCCTCCTGGCAGATCCGGTAGAGGTTCAGCGAGGTCAGCGGCGGCACCCGCACGGGCTCGCCGACCACCTGGAACTGCGCCGCGAGCCCGGTGTCGGCCGCCTGCTGCACCAGGCCGGGCAGCCGCTCCACGCTCAGCGAGCCGACGGCCGCGCCGCCCTCGGCGTCCAGCCCCGTGTCCCGCAGCGTGGTGAGCAGCCCGTGCAGCTCGTCGACCGCCTCGCGGGCCGAGTCCTCCACCTGCTCCAGCGCGGCCGCCGCCTGCTCCGGGTCGTGGGTCAGCACCACCCGCGCCGCCGCCGCCTGCACGCCCATCATCGACACGTGGTGCGCGACGGCGTCGTGCAGCTCGCGCGCCAGCCGCAGGCGCTCGATGGCGACGGCCTGCTCCTCGACGCGCTGCCGCTCGCCGACCAGCTGGCGGCCGCGGAAGTCGGTGCGGGCCCGCTCGCGGGCGGCGTTCCACGCGTGCTCGCCGAACCACCAGGCGCCCGCGAAGTACAGGATGTTGGTCAGCACCTGGATGAGCAGGAACGCCACGAGCGGCGAGAACGCGCCGGCGTTGGAGAACCCCTCGACGCCCTCCGGGTCGGTGACCGCCTGGAACATCGTGATCAGCAGCCACACGAACATCGCGACGACGATCGCGCCGCGCACCCAGGTCGCCCGGGCGCGGCTCGTCTCCCAGGCGCCGACCGAGTACAGCGCCATGAACAGGGCGATGTTGGCGAACAGCGTCTCCGGGACGCGGGCCTGACCCAGGACGACGAACGCGGCGGCCACCACGAGCGCCACAGCCGACGGCCGGCGACGGCGCAGGGCGAGCGGCCCGACCAGCCCGAGCAGCACGACCAGCCCCACCCAGGACTCCGCCGGGTCGTCGTACATCCCGGCGGTCCGGCCGAGCGCCAGGCTCAGGACGCCGCCGACCAGCAGGCCGGCGGCCAGCAGCACGTCGACACGGCGCTGGTCCGCGGTGATCGGCGGCCGGCGCCAGCCGGGGGCGTCCGGGTCGTCGGCGACGACGGCACCGGTCGGGTCGGGGGCAGCGGGGTCGCTGTCGGGGCGGAGCACGGCCCCACGGTAGCCGCGCGCGCGAGCCGCCCGCGGCTGCCGTCGTCAGCGGGTGATCGTGAACCCGCCCGGCGGGACCGGGACGGTGCCGCCCGGCGTGGCCGTGACCCGGCGCTCGGTCCGGCCGTCGGCGTCGTAGGCCGCACCCCGGCCGGCCGCGAGCGCCGGGGTGGTCGTCCGCCGCGCGGTCGAGCCGGCGTGCAGGACCGCGTCCCCGCCCGTCGTCGTCCACCGCGCGGTGGCGACCGCGGGCCGCACCAGCAGCGCGTCCAGCCGGAGGTCGCCCGGGCCCTCGTTGGTGCACCGCACGGTGACCGCCGCGCCGTCGGGCAGCGGCCGGTCCAGCAGCTGCGGGACCAGGCTGCCGTCGGCCTCGGTGAGCCCGGCCGGTCCGGTGCCGCCGTTCTGCGTCCGGCCCAGGCCCACGGGCCGCCGGCCGCCGACGACCTCCCAGCGCGCCCGCCCCGCCTCGGCGGCCGTGCGCCAGGCGAGCGGCAGCGCCCACCCGCCGGGTGCGCCGGCGACGTCGAGCTCGACCCACTGCCCCGCGGGCACCCGGACGTACCCGCCGCCGACGAGGTTGCCCTCGCCGGTCCACGCGCCCTCGGCGGGCCGGACCACGGTGCAGCCGTCGCTCAGCCGGCCGCTCTCGGCGTCGAGCACCCGCAGCCCGTCGTGCGCGGCGAGGCCGGTGATGCCGCGGGCGATCTCGGCGACGTCGGGCCGGGCGTCGAGCAGCAGCATGGTCAGCAGCCCGTGGATGGTGGACTCGGCGCCGGAGTTGCGGTTGACCCGCCCGTCCACCTCCACGCCGTCGAAGGTCACGCCGGTGGCGGGGTCGTACACGGGCACGCCCGCCGGGTTGGCGCCGAAGAACCAGCCCGCCGCCAGCCCGCCCAGCACGCGGAGCCCGGGCCCGCCGCCCGCGTCGGCCGCCGCGAGCGCGGCGGCGACCCGTCCGTGCGCCCCGTACGCGATCTGCGCCTCGGCCGGGGCGGGGGCCCAGGCGTTCCACGGTCCGCCCGTCGCCAGGACGAGCGGCGTGAACGTGCCCGCGTCCGCGAGCGCCGCACGCCGCCAGGGCCGCTGCCCCCGCAGCGCCCCGGCCGCGGCGAGCGCCTCGGGCGCGGCCGCGCCCCACGCGTGCCAGAACCCCAGCGACCCCGTCCACGGCAGCACCGCGCCGAACGGCCACCCGCGCACGTCGGCGGACGCCATCGCCGCGACGCCCTCGGCGTACCGGTCGAGCGCCTGCCCGAGCCGGCGGTCCCCCGGCAGGGCGCGGACGGCGGCGACCAGGCCGAGCACCGCCTCCGCGGTGGCGTCGGCCCCGCCCGCGATCAGCCACGCCGGCAGGCGCACGCCGTCGCTGAGCACCCGCTGCCCGTACCGCGACAGCGACTCCTGCTCGAGGGCGTCGAGGCACCGGTGCAGCCGGGCCAGCAGGAACTGCGCGAAGCCGGGGTCGGCGGCGGCGAACGCGGCGTACCCCTCCCCGAGCGCCCACACGGTCCGGGCCAGCCAGTACGACTCGGCGGAGTCGGACGGGTCGGGCAGCTCGACGGGCTCGGCGCTCGGGTTGAGCGTGCCGTCGGGCTGCTGCCAGAGGACGACGCGCCCGGAGTCCGCGCCGCCCTCGTCCTGCAGGTACGCCAGCGCGCGGAGCACCTGGTACGCCTGCTGCCGGCTGTCGCCGTCGCCGGTGGCCTGCCAGTGCCGGAGCAGCACCACCGCGGCGCGGGCGATGTCGTCGGCGTTGTAGGCGCCCTGCGACCAGTGGCCGGTGGCGGGGTCGAGGGTGCCGCCGCCGACCCGCCGGAACCCCTCCCCGTCGCCGGCGTCCGCGTAGGTCCAGGGTGCGAGCGCCGTGGGCTCCTCGGCGACCCGGTAGGTCGTGTGGGTGCCGGACGCGACCAGCGGGACCGTGTCGAGCAGGAACCGCAGGTGCGCGACGTTGGTCAGCGGGGCGGCCGGCGGGGTGCCGCCACCCGCGGGCCGAGGGGTCGTCGTGCCGGCCGCGCCGGGTGCCGTCGCCACGAGGGCGGGCACCGTGACGCAGGCGGCCAGGAAGGTGCGTCGAGTCGTCATCGTCTCGTCTCCTGGGTTCTCGCCGGTCGGGGTGTCAGGCGCGCAGCGACGCGCCCCAGGGTCGGGCCGGGTCGTGGACCGCGACCGCGAGGGTCGTGTCCGACTGCCCGTAGTACGCGAACCACCGGTCCCGGAACTGCACCAGGCCCTCGACGAACGTCACGTTGGACACCAGGCCGTTGCGGTCCTCGAAGGTCTGGGGCCGCAGCCAGGGGTCCTGCAGGCGCGCGAGCACGCGGGTCGGGTCGTCGGGGTCGATCGCGATCTGCCCGCACCGGTAGTCGACGTCGACCGTGCCGTCGTCGTGCACGGTGCGGGTGGCGCCGTTGGTGAGCATCACCAGCAGCCCGTTGCCGGTCAGCACCGGCGAGGTGCCGATCTCCACCAGGTCGGCGTCGAACGACCCGGGGGTCGGCGCGTACATCGGCTCGGTGTCCGGGGTGCCCGGCGTCCAGTGGATCAGGTCGTCGCTGGTGGCCCAGTAGATGCCGCCCTCGCCGAAGTACATCCACCACCTGCCCTGCATCTGCACCGGCACGATCACGCCGGCCTTGGACCAGTCGTGCCCGCGCGGGTCGACGGTGGCGAACGTGTCGAAACCCGGGAACAGCGGCCCGTGCCGGGTCCAGGTGCGCAGGTCGGTGGAGGTCGCCAGGCAGAGGCGCGCGGCCGTCCGGTCCCACCCGGTGTACGTCAGGTAGTAGGTGCCGTCGACGACCGCGAGCCGCGGGTCCTCGCACCCGTACCGCTCGTAGTCCTCCTGCGGGGACAGGATCGGCTCGTCCTCCCGCTCGAAGTGGTACCCGTCGCGGCTCCGGGCCAGCCCGATGTGGGACACGATGTCCTCGGCGTGCGCCCGGTAGAGCAGCAGCACCTCGTCCCCGTCGACCAGCGCCGCGGGGTTGTAGAGGTTGGCGGACTCCCACGAGCCGCCGCGCGGTCGCAGGACGGGGTTGCCCTCGTAGGGCACGAACGGTCCCAGCGGGAACGTCGCCCCGGTGAACCAGGTGGTCGCGGTCATGGGTCAGCCCTTCACGGCGGAGCCGAGGTCGGTGGCGCGGAAGTACCGCTGGAACAGGCAGAACAGGACGACGACCGGGAACGCGAGCGCGCAGGCGCCGGCGAGGATCGCGCCGTTCGGGTTGGCCGCGGTCTGCGCGACGTTGGAGATGTAGTTGGCCAGCGACACCGCGAGCGGCTGCAGCGTCGCGTCCTTCGTGATGAGGAACGGCCAGAGGAACTCGTTCCACGGCCCGATGAACGTCACCAGCACCACCGTGGCGAGCGCCGGCCGCACCAGCGGCAGCGCGACGGACCGCAGGATGCGCAGCTCCCCCGCGCCGTCGATCCGCGCGGCCTCGAACATCTCCCGCGGCAGGGCCCCGAAGAACTGCGCGAAGATGAACACGGCCGTGGTGTTGATCGCGAACGGCAGGATCATCCCGAGGTACGTGTCGCCCAGGCCGAAGCCGCGGGTGATCTGCACGTACAGCGGGATCATCAGCAGCTGGAACGGCACCATCTGCACCAGCAGCATCAGCACCCAGGTCAGCCGCCTCCCGGGGAACCGCAGCCGGGCCACCGCGTACCCCGCGAGCGTCCCGAGCACGATCGTCCCGAGCAGCACCCCGGCGGTCATGATCAGCGAGTTGACCAGCGACCCGGCCAGGTCGATCCGCGCGTCGATCTGCGCGAAGTTCTGCGTCGTCCAGCCCGAGGTCGGCACCAGCCGGTCCGGGGTGTTGGTCGGGTTCTCCTGGAACGCCCCGACCACCATGAAGTAGAAGGGGAACGCGAACACCAGCGCCGCCACCGCGAGCAGCAGCTGGCGCCAGACGGTCCCCGCACGACGTCGTCGCATGTCATCGCTCCCGGTTCAGTCGCTGGGCGGCCAGGGACAGCAGCCCGACGACGACCACCAGCAGCATGCCGATGGCGGCCGCGACGTCGGGGTTCTGCTGCTGGATGCCGCGCTGGTAGATGAGCAGCACCGGGGTGACCGACGCCCCGTCGGGGCCGCCGCCGCCGGTCAGCAGGTACGGCTCGGTGAACAGGTTGGTGCCGGTGATGATCGCCAGGACCAGCACGAGCGTCGTCGCCGACCGCACGCCCGGCACCGTCACGTTGAGGAACCGCTGGAACCCGTTGGCGCCGTCGGTCTCGGCGGACTCGTGCAGCTCGCGCGGCACGTTCTGCAGCGCGGCGAGGTAGAGCAGCACGTAGAACCCCAGCTGCTTCCACGTCACGTACAGCGCGATGGTGGGCATCGCCAGGGCCTTGTTCACCAGCCACGACGGGTCCGGCGCGAGCGGCCCGAGCACCTGGTTGACCAGGCCGGTCGACGAGAACAGCAGCATCCAGACGCCGACCAGCGACACGCTCGCCGTCAGGTACGGCACGTAGTACGCCACCCGGTAGGCCGCGGCCCACCGCACGCCCGCGTTGAGCGCCGACGCCAGTACCAGCGCGAGCACCACCGTCAGCGGCACGTTGATCACCAGGAACACCGCGGTGTTCCGGAACGACCGGAGCACCTGCGGGTCCGTGAGCACCGCCTGGAAGTTCTCGAGCCCGACGAACGGCTTCGGCACGTCCACGCCGGGCGCCGTGAAGAAGTAGTCGTGCACCGACATGTACCCCGCGAACCCGAGCGGGTACGCGAACACGACGAGCACGAACACCACGTAGGGCGCAGCGAGCAGCGACCCGATCGGCTGCCCGCCCCACCACCGGCGGCGGCCCCGTCCCCCGGGGGGCGGGGCGGGTGCCTGGCCGACACCCGCTCCCGCGCCCGTCGTCAGGGCGGTCATCTCAGCCCTGCACCAGGGTGTCGATCTCCGACGCGGCGGTGCTGAGGAACTCGTCGACCGACGTGCTGCGGAAGATCACCGCGGACGAGTACGCCTCACGGAACGTCTGCCACGCCTCGATCGAGTTCGGGATGCTCGGCACGTCGCCGGTGCGGGCCGCCTGGTCCGCGAACACCTCGTACTCCGGGTTCGCCGCGAAGTAGTCCGGGTAGGTCGCCGCGAGGTCCTGGCGCAGCGGCATCTGGCCGGTCGCCTCGAGCAGCGCGCCGTCGTTCTCCTCGCTCGTGGAGTACTGCAGGAACTCCCACGCCGTGCCCTGGTTCTCGCAGGACGTGAACATCGAGACGTTCTTGGAGTCCGCGAACGTCGTCACGTCCTCGCGCCCGTCCGACGTCGGCACCGGCATGAAGCCGACGTCCACGCTGTCCTTGTAGGACGCGATCGCCCACGGGCCGGCCATCTGCATCGCCGTCTGCCCGGTGATCATCGCGTCGTCGGTCGACTCCTCCTGCGGCGCGAGCCCGTCGGCGTAGACCGACGCCCAGAACTCGGCGACCGCGTGGCCGGCCTCGTCGTCGAACGTGGACTCGCCGTCCTCGACCAGCAGGGTGCCGTCGGTCTCGGCCAGGTACGTCGGGTAGAAGTCGAACCACGGCTGGTAGAAGTCGTTGGTCGGCGACGGCCAGATGGCGCTGGGCGCGGCACCCGAGTCGACGATCTGCTGCGCGCCGGCGAGGAAGTCGTCGTAGGTCGCCATGCCCGGGTCCTCCGGGTCCAGGCCCGCCTGGGCGAACAGCGCCTTGTTGTACATGACCATGACGGGGTTCGACTTCCACGGCAGCTGGTAGTAGCCGCCGTCCGTCTCGTACACGGAGATCCCGTCGCCGCCGCGCTCGGTCAGGTAGTCGGTGCCGCCGTCCATCGTCGCCAGGTCGACCAGCCCGCCCTGCCGGACCCAGCCCGGCACCGCGGCGCTGCTGATGTTGTAGACCAGGCACGGCGCCGTGCCCGCGGTGATCGCGGCCGTGATCGCCTCCTCCGAGGACGCACCGGCCGGGATCTCCTGGGCCGTCACCTGCTCGTCGGGGTGGTCGGCGTTCCAGGCGTCCACGACCTCCTGGCCCCAGGCGACCTCCTGCTCGTTGTTGGACAGCCAGATCGTGATCGGGCCGGTGGCCGCGGCGCCGTCGCCACCGCCCCCGGCGTCGTCCTGACCGCCCGAGCACGCGGCCGTGGCGAGCGCCACGGCGGCGACCAGGGTGATGCCGGCTGACTTGCGGGTGTGCCTCATCGGGACTCCTCATCGAGCTCGGGTCGGGGATCGCTCGGCGCGGGGGCGTCGGTGCTCGCGCGCAGCTGCAGGACGGTGCAGTCGACCGTCACGGACCGGGGCTCCTCGCCGGCGAGGTCCGCCAGGAGCCGGGTGGTGGCGACCCGGCCGCGGCGGGCGGGGTCGGTGGAGACGCTGGTGAGCGGCGGGCTCAGGTGCGCCGACAGGTGGTCGTCGTCGAAGCCGGCCACCGCGAGGTCGGCCGGGACGGCCAGCCCGCGGCTCTGCGCGTACGAGGCGCCGGCGATCGCCATGGTGTCGTTCGCGTACAGGATCGCGGTGGGCCGGTCGGGCAGCGCCAGCAGCTCCGCCGTCGTCGCCCGGCCGCTGCCGGCGGTGAAGTCGCCCTCGCGGAGCAGCTCCCGCGAGCCGACCGCCTGCACGTACGCCTTGGCCCGCGCGAACGAGTGCACGTAGCCCAGGGGCCCGCCCACGTGCGCGATCCGGGTGTGGCCGCGGCTGCGCAGGTGCTCCACCAGCTGGCGCACCGGGGTGTCGTCGTCGGTCCGGACGCACGACAGCGCGCTCGGCCCGTCGTACGCCCCGAGCAGCACCGCCGGGAGCGCGAGCTGCTGCAGGAACGGCACCCGCCAGTCCTCGCGGTGCAGGTCCAGCACGATCACGCCGTCGGCGCGGCCCGCGACCATCGCGCGGTACGCCCGCTCCTCCGCGGCCCGGCTGCCCACCACCTGCAGCACCAGGGCGACCTCGCGCTCGGCGAGCGACTGCTCGACGCCCGCGATGAACGCCGGGAAGAAGGTGTCGGACGCGAGGATCGCGGGGTCGCGCCGGAGCACGACCCCGATGGCGTTCGCCCGCCGGATCGCGAGCGCCCGGGCGCTGGAGCTCGGGACCCAGTGCAGCTCGCGCGCCGCGGCGAAGACGCGTGCCTTGGTCGCCCCGCTGATCGGCCGGTTGCCGCTGTACGCGTGCGACACCGTGGCCTTGGTGACCCCGGCTGCGCGGGCCACGTCGGAGATGGTCGGACGGGTCATCCTCACCCCTTCGTGATGGACCTGCCTCGACCGTAAAAGCGGTTTGACGGATCGGACAACCGGTTTGACGACCGTCCTGGACGCCTACCCTTGCGGGATGGCCCACCTGCTCGGCGGCGAAGCGCTGCACCTGTCCTTCCCCACCAAGAACGTCTTCGACTCGGTGACCGTGGGCCTCAACGAGGGCGACCGGGTGGGCGTCGTCGGCCGCAACGGCGACGGCAAGTCCTCGCTGCTCGCCCTGCTGGCCGGGCGGCTGCAGCCGGACTCCGGCCGCGTCACCGTGCGCGGCGGCGTGCGGATCGGCGTGCTCGACCAGACCGACACCCTGGACCCGGCGCTGACGGTCGGCGCGGCCGTCGTCGGCGACCGCGTCGAGCACGAGTGGGCCGGCGACGCCCGGATCCGCGACGTCGTCTCCGGGCTGGTCGGCGACCTCCCGTGGGACAAGCTGGTCGGCGACCTCTCCGGCGGGCAGCGGCGCCGCGTCGCGCTGGCGGCGCTGCTGGCCGGCGACGACGACGTCCTCATGCTCGACGAGCCCACCAACCACCTCGACGTCGAGGCCGTCACCTGGCTCGCGCGGCACCTGAACCGCCGCTGGTCGGCCAACGCCGGCGGGCTGCTGGTCGTCACCCACGACCGGTGGTTCCTCGACGAGGTGTGCACCGCGACGTGGGAGGTGCACGACGGCGTCGTCGAGCCGTTCGAGGGCGGGTACGCGGCCTACGTCCTGCAGCGCGTCGAGCGCGACCGGATGGCCGCCGCGTCCGAGGCGAAGCGGCAGAACCTCATGCGCAAGGAGCTCGCCTGGCTGCGCCGCGGCGCGCCCGCCCGCACGGCCAAGCCGAAGTTCCGCATCGAGGCCGCGAACCAGCTGATCGAGGACGAGCCGCCGGTGCGCAACTCCGTCGAGCTGTCCCGGATGGCCACGTCCCGGCTCGGCAAGGACGTCGTCGACATCGAGGACGTCTCCGTGTCCTACGGCGACCACGAGGTGCTGAAGCACGTCACCTGGCTGATCGCGCCCGGCGAGCGCACCGGCGTGCTCGGCGTGAACGGCGCCGGCAAGTCGACGCTGCTGGGACTCGTCACCCGCGAGGTGCGCCCCACCACGGGCCGGGTGAAGCACGGCAAGACGGTCAAGGTCGCGACGCTCACCCAGGAGCTCGCCGAGCTGCGCGACATCGCCGACGAGCGCGTCAACGACGTCATCGCCCGCTACCGGACGTCGTACGTCGCGGGCGGCAAGGAGATGACCCCCGGCCAGCTGCTCGAGCGCCTCGGCTTCACCGCCGTGCAGCTCCAGACCCCCGTCAAGGACCTGTCCGGCGGCCAGCGCCGGCGCCTGCAGCTGCTGCTGATCCTGCTCGACGAGCCCAACGTGCTGGTGCTGGACGAGCCGTCCAACGACCTCGACACCGACATGCTCGCCGCGATGGAGGACCTGCTCGACACGTGGCCCGGCACGCTCCTGGTGGTGTCCCACGACCGGTACCTGCTGGAGCGCGTCACCGACCAGCAGTGCGCGGTCCTCGACGGCCACCTGCGGCACGTCCCGGGCGGCGTCGACGAGTACCTGCGGCTGCTGGAGCACCAGCGGGCCGGCCGGCCCGTGTCGACCGGGTCGCCCACGGAGGCCACCGGGCCGGCCGCGTCCGACGGCGCACCCACCGGGCTGGACGGCGCCGAGCTGCGCGCCGCCAAGAAGGAGCTCGGCGCGCTGGAGCGGCGGATCGCCAAGATCACCGGGCAGATCGAGGCCCTCGACAAGAAGATGGCCGAGCACGACCCTGCCGACTACGGCGGCCTGACCGCCCTGGGCGAGGAGAAGCACGCGCGCGAGGCGGAGATCGCCGAGGTCGAGGAGCGGTGGATGGCGCTGGCGGAGGCCGTCGAGGGCTGAGAAATCACTCCGCCCGCAAGTCGATCACTCCTCGCGTCGCTGCGAGGGCTCCAGGGCCTCGCTGACTCCGTCCGCGCCTGGCGCGCGCGCCGCTCTGAGCCGAGGAGGGGTGCGCCGGGCATGGCCCGACGCACCCCGTTCGTTTCGATCAGACCTCCGGGGATACCTCCTGACGCGCTTCCCGGCGAGCTCGGACCAGGACGGTGCCGGCGCCGACGAGCAGCGCAGCCAGCGCCACCAACCAGGTCACCTGCGTCCCGGTGAGCGCGAGGTCGCCGTCCTGGGGGACGTCGGTGTCGGCCTCGGGGTCCGGTTCCGGATCCGGGCCCGGCTCGGGGCCCGGCTCCGGCTCGGGGCCCGGCTCCGGGTCGGGACCCGGCTCCGGGTCAGGACCCGGCTCCGGCTCGTCGACGTAGAGCGCAGTCACCTCATCGGCACCCACTGCGCGGTCGAACACCCGCACGTCGTCCACCGACCCCGGCCAGAAGTCGACCGCGTCGTCCCGCCAGGTCGCACGCCCGATGGTGAGCCCGCCGGCGGGCAGGTCGGCGCCGCGCGCCACCTCGGTGGCAGCGAGCTCGCCGTCGACGTAGAGCCGCAGCTCCTGAGCGGCCGCGTCCCGCACCGCGACGAGGTGGTACCACTGCCCCACCTCGGTCGGGAGGTCCGCGACGGCGCGCGGTCCGTCGAGGAAGCTGACGGCGAACCCACCGACCTGCGCTCCCCACTGCAGGAAGAACGCGCTGGATCCGGTGGCGCCGTCGTGCGCGACCACGGTGGCGTAGTTCTCCGGCAGGCGGTCGAGCGCGACCCAGGCGGACACGGCGTACGAGCCGGTCGTGTCGACGACGTCCGCGGTGCCGTCGACCCAGTCGGCCGTCCCGTCGAGGTGGACGCCGGTCCCGTCGTGGCCGTCGGTCCAGCTGCCACCGTGCAGCGTCGCCTCGCGGCCGCCGCCGGTGACGTCCTGGGCCTGGTCGCCCTCGCCCTCGTCGAACGGCCAGCGCACCGCGCCGTCCAGCCCGGGCGTCCCCGCCGGGTAGGTGGTCGCCGAGCTGCGCGAGCCGACCTCGATGACGGCCTCGTTGACGGCCCGCACCGCGTCCCGGTCCACCTTGGGCACGGCACGGTCGTAGGTCCACAAGCCGTTGAGCTCGTTCTCGACGTCGGTGATCTGGGTGTACAACGATCCAGACAGGCTGGCGTACGCCGGCCGGGCGAGCGTGGCGGTGTTGCGGACGTAGGCGTCGGTCAGCTCCTGCACCGACTGCACCCCCTGGTAGGGGTTGAGGTTCCCGCCGGGCCACATGTGTCCCGGGATCGCGAGCGAGTAGCCGCCGTGCTCCCCGTCCACGGCCGCACGGGTGGCGTCCGGGTCGGGCAGACCGGGACCGGGGTAGGCGTGCCAGTCGATGACGTCACCGCGCCCGGCGTCGCCGAGGGAGTCGCAGCAGTTCTGCCCGGAGTGCGCGTTCACCAGGCGGCTCGGGTCCTGCTCCTTCACCTGCTCGGCGATCTGGCCGGTTGCAGCAAGGTCCCACTCGCCCCAGCCCTCGTTGAACGGGACCCAGCCGATGATGGAGGGGACGGACAGGTGCTGGTCGACCATCGTGGCCAGCTCGGCCTGGAACGACGCCTGCTTGGCGGTGTCCCCGTTCGTCCACGCGGCCGGCATGTCCTGCCAGACGAGCAGCCCGAGGGTGTCGGCGTGGTGGTACCAGCGGGCGGGCTCCACCTTGATGTGCTTGCGCACGGTGTTGAAGCCCATCGCGAGGTGCTCCTCGAGGTCGAAGAGCAGTGCCTCGTCGGTGGGGGCGGTGGAGATGCCGTCCGGCCAGTACCCCTGGTCGAGAGTCGACAGCAGGAACGTCTTCTCGCCGTTGAGCAGGACGTGGTTCACGCCGTCGACGGGCGCGACCTCGATCGTCCGCATCCCGACGTAGGACTCCACGACGTCGTCACCCAGGGTCACCCGCAGCCCGTACAGCGCCGGGTTGCCGGGCTCCCAGAGCTCGGCGTCGGGCACCTCGACCCGCAGCGGCACGTCCGCCGGACCGGACACCGTGCCCACCTCGGCACCGTCCGGGGCGAGCACGGTCACCGTGGCAGATGGCGCCGTCCCCGCTCCGGTGGACCGGACCGTCACGTCCACGGCGTCCAGCGTCGCGACCGGTGCCGCGTCGACCTGGGCCACCGAGGCGACCGGCACCGGCTCCATCCAGACGGTCTGCCAGATGCCCGACGAGGGGGTGTAGAAGATGCCCCCGGGGTCCGGGACCTGCTTGCCGGTGGGAAAGCTGCGGTCCGTGGTGTCGGTGACGCGCACGACGATCTCCTGCGGCCCGGACCCGACCAGTGCGTCGGTGATGTCCGCGCTGAACGCGTCGTACCCCCCGATGTGGTGCGCGACCTCGGCGCCGTTCACGTAGACCCACGCCTCGTGGTCGACGGCACCGAACTGCAGCAGGAGGCGCTCGGTCCCGCCCACGTCCCAGTCCGCCGGGACCTCGACGGTGCGCCGGTAGAGCATGTGGTCCTCGTGCCGGTTGATGCCCGACAGCACGGACTCGACCGGGAACGGGACCGTCACCGTCTCGGGCAGGTCCGCGCCGAACACCGGGGCGGTGCCCGTGCCCAGCTGCCACGGTCCGTTGAGGTTGACCCACCGCTCTCGGGTCAGCTGCGGACGCGGGTACTCGGGCAGCGGGTGCTCGGGATCGACGTCGGCGGCGAACGGCGTGACCATCGCATAGGTCGAGTCGTTGGCCACCGGCAGGTTGAACGCGGGCAGCGGTACGCCGCCTGCGGCCAGCTCGGCCGACCCGTCGTAGGCGACGCGCACCCGGCTGCCGGCCGGCACCGGCTCGCTGAGCGTCACGTCGGCGGTGGCCGGGTCATCGGGGTCCGGTGTCGCGTCGGTGACCGGCCAGGTCACGCCCGCGACCGTCACCGTGAGGTGCTCCTCGACGCCGTCCACGCCCGACAGCGGTGCGGATCCGGTCAGGCGCAGGACATCGCCCGCCGACGGGACGACCGCGCTGACGTCCGGCACCTCGACGCCGTCCGGCAGCCAGAACGCGGTGTCGGGGACGACCTCACGCTCGATGGCAGCAGAGGACCACCGGAGCGTGAGGTGAGAGCCGCCTTCCTCCTGGAAGAGCTCCATCCGCAGGGCGTGCTTGCCGGCGGTGAGCGCGACGGGTTCCGACGTCTGCTCGTTGTCCCAGTCGGGTTCCCAGTGGTCGATCACGGGCGCGTCGTCGATCCACAGGCGGAACCCGTTGTCCCCTACTGCGGCGAAGGTGTAGGCGTCGTCCGCCGGGACGTCCAGGTCTGCGGTCCAGCGCGCGCTGGTGTGCGTGCCCCGGCCCGTGAGGTCCTGGAAGGTGGGGACGAGGTCCCCGATCTCCAGACGCGACTCGACCTGCGTGCCGCCGAGGGCGTCGAGGTCCCAGGCGCCCGGGGCCGACATCGTGAAGTACTCGCCGAGCACGCCGTGGCCGTCGGCTGGTGGTGCAGGTTCGGCGGCGTCGGCGGAGTCGGCGCCCTCGGGCCCGGCGTCCGACGGTGTCGCGAGGGCCGGACCCGTCAGTACCAAGCCGCTCAACGCCAGAGCGGCCGTGACCAGCCCGGCGGTGCGGGCACGCACGCGTCCACGTGCCCTCGTGTGGGATCTCATGCAGGGACCACCCTCCAGTTCGGTAATCCGGGGCGGCGCAGGCGCGCGACCCCGCGCGACGGGCGCCCTGAGGCGCCGGTCGCGTCGTGCCGTTCCGTGCGGCTGATCTGTGGTGCAGGTGCGGGCTGTCGGTCAGGCTGGTGGGCGCTGGCTGCGGCTCAGCCAGGCCTGCGCGGTGGCGACGACCAGCAGCACCGCGCCGGACACCACCGCCTGCCAGTTCGTGTTGGACAGGCCGATCCGGTTGATCCAGTTCGCGATGACCTGGAGCAGCAGCACACCGACGAGCGTCCCGAGCACGGTCCCGGAGCCGCCGGCGAGCAGGGTGCCGCCGATGACGACGGCGGAGATCGCCTGCAGCTCGAGGCCGCTGCCCAGGGTCGTGACCCCGGACGCGGTGTAGGACGCCACGCAGACCCCGGCCAGGCCGGCGAGCGCGCCGGACACCGTGTAGACGAGCACCGTCGACCGGGCCACCGGCAGTCCCATCAACGCCGCCGCGTCGGGCTGCCCGCCGAGCGCGAGCAGCGTCGAGCCGTACGCGGTGCGCCGGAGCACGAGCCCGCCGACCGCGAACAGCGCGATCGCGAGCCAGCAGTGCGGCCCGAGCCCGAGCACCCGGTCCTGCGCGAGGTGCAGCAGCGGCGATCCCGGCGGCACCTTGTACGTCACGGCGCCGGAGCCGGTCAGCGTCAGGAGCAGTCCGCGGGCGAACATCAGGCCGGCGAGCGTGACGATGAACGCCGGCAGCCGACCGTGGGCGATCACCAGCCCCTGCACCAGGCCGATCCCCGCGCACACGCCCACGGCCAGCACGACGGCGACCACGACGCCGTGCTGGGAGCCCCAGGCCGCGAGGACCCCACCCAAGCAGTAGACGGAGCCGACGGACAGGTCGATGCCGCCGGTGAAGATCACGAACGTCATCCCCAGGGCGATGATCGCGAGGAACGCCGACTGGTTCGCGATCTGGGCGAGGTTCCCCGCGGTCGCGAACGTCTGGTACATCGACGACATCACGATCACGATGCCGACGAGCACGACGAGAGCGCCCTGCCGCTGCGCCATCCGCGCGAGCCGTCCGGCACCGGTCCGGGCGCGCGCCGCGGCGGGGACCGGGACGGCGGTTGTGCTGGTGGTGGTGATGCTCATCGTGACCTCCGGCCGATCTGCTGGACGTAGACCCCGAGCACGACGATCACGGCAAGTGCCATCTGGGAGACCGCGTCGGAGATGTTGTGCGCGATGAGCGTCGACCGGAACAGCTGCACGAGCAGCGCCCCGGCGACGGTCCCGAGCACCCGGACCCGCCCGCCGGACAGCGACGCGCCGCCGATGACCACGGCCGTGATGGCGTGCAGCTCCATCAGCAGCCCGAGCCGCATCGGGTCGACGCCTTGGCTGCGGGTGGCGACGAGGATCCCCGCGACGGCCGCGAGCAGCCCGCACAGCACGTGCACCCCGACCAGGGTCCGGCCGACCCGGAGTCCTGCGAGCACGGCCGCGCGACGGTTTCCGCCGACGGCGAGCAGCTCCCGGCCGGACACCGTGCGCCGGACCAGGAACGCCACCGCGACGACGACGAGCGCGGCCGCGACGACGATGTTCGGCACACCCAGCACGGCCCCGCGGCCGAGAGTCCGCAGGCCCGGGTCGGTGAAGTTCACCTGACCGGACACCACCGCCGCCAGCCCACGCCCGGCGACCATCACGCCGAGCGTCGCCACGATCGGCTGCAGACCCACCCGTGCGACGAGGACGCCGGCGAGGGCCCCGGCGCCGACACCGACGGCCACACCGGCGAGCACCGCCGGCACCGTGCCGTACCCGAGGTAGAGCGGCACGACGGCAGCGGACAAGGCCATGACAGAGCCGACCGAGAGGTCGATGCCACCGGTGCCGATGACCAGGGCCATCCCCAGCGCGACGATCACGACGGGCGCGACCTGCTGGAGCTGGGTCCACAGGTTCGCGGTCGAGAGGTAGTTGTCGGTGATGACCAGGTTCACGGCGACCAGGACGGCGACGGCCAGGTACACCCCGTACCGGCGCAGCCACGCTCCGTCGACCCGGAGCCGGGGACGCGTGCCGGGTGGTGCCTGGGTCTGCGTGGTCATGATGCCTCCTGGGCGACGGTCGGCGCCTCGCCGACCAGCGCCGCGAGCAGGGCCGACGCATCGACCTCGGCGCCCACGAGCTCCCCGGCCACTGCACCGTCCCGGAGCACGAGCACGCGGTCGGCTGCGGCGACCATCTCGTCGGTCTCGGACGAGATCAGCACGACAGCGAGACCCTGCGCGGCGAGCTCGTCCACGAGATCGCGCACCTCGGCCTTCGCTCCGACGTCGATGCCGCGGGTCGGCTCGTCGAGCAGGAACACCCGCGGCTCCGTGCACAGCCACCGGGCGAGCAGCACCTTCTGCTGGTTGCCGCCCGACAGCTCGCCGACCAGCTGGCCGGGCCCGGACGCCTTGATCCGGAGCCGTTGCATGAACGTGGCGACCAGCCGGTCCACCGCCCGGTCGTCCACGACGCCCCACCGTGAGACCGCGGGCAGAGCGGCGAGCACGATGTTGTCGCGGATCGAGAGGTCGGGCACGAGCCCTTCTGCCTTGCGGTCCTCGGACAGCAGGGCGACCCCCGCACGCAGCGCCGCACGGACCGAGTGCGGCCGCAGCCGTTGCCCCGCGACCTCCACCGCGCCCTGCTCCGTGCGCAGGGCTCCGTACACGGCCTTGACCGTCTCCGTACGCCCCGCCCCGAGCAGACCGCCAAGGCCGAGCGTCTCCCCCGGCCGGACCGTGAACGACACGTCCTGCGGCCGGTGCCGGACCGACAGCCCCCGCACGGCCAGCGCGGGCTCGCTGGTCTGCTCCGCTCCGACGTCGGACAAGCGTTCCCGGGGCGGGGCGTCCGCGATGTGCCGGCCGAGCATCTGCCCGACCAGGTCCCGCCGGCTGACGTCGGCCATCGGGGCGGTCAGCACGTCGCGGCCGTCCCGCAGCACCGTGACGGAGCTGCACAGTTCCCACAGCTCGTCGAGCCGGTGCGACACGTAGACGACCGCGACGCCGGCGTCGCGCAGGCTGCGCGTGACCTCGAACAGCATGGCGACCTCGGCCGCTTCGAGAGAGGACGTCGGCTCGTCCATGATCACCACGCGGGCGTCCACGGCGACCGCCCGGGCCAGCGCCACCATCTGCTGAGCGCCGAGCCCGAGCGTCCCGAGGTCCGCCCGGACGTCCACGTCGAGTCCGAGACGGCGCACGGCGCGCTGCGCCTGCCGGTGCATCTCCGGGAGGTCGATCAGCCCGAACCGCCGGGGTTCACGTCCCAGGAAGACGTTCCGCGCCACCGACAGCAGCGGCACGAGGTTGATCTCCTGGTAGATCGTGGAGATCCCGGCACGCTGGGCGTCCGCCGGCCGGTCGAACTCGACCGTCCGGCCTTCGTAGCGCACCTCGCCGGAGTCCGGCCGGTACGCGCCGGTGACGACCTTGATCAGCGTCGACTTGCCGGCCCCGTTCTCTCCTGCGAGGGCCCGGACCTCGCCGGGACGCAGCGCCAGGTCGACGCCGCGCAGCGCTCGCACGCCGCCGAAGTGCTTGTGCACCCCGCGCACCTCGAGAACGGGACCGGGGTCGCCCGGTCGAGCGGCCTCGCGGGCCGCAACGTGGTCTGCCACGTCGCTCAGAACGCCCGAGCAAGGCCGTCGGCGGCGTTGCCCGCGTCGTAGACCCCGTCGGCGATGATGATGTCCTCGGGGATCTCCTCGCCGGCGAAGAAGCTCGCGAGGGTGTCGAACGCCAGCGGGCCGAACCGGGGGTTGGACTCGATCACCGCGGTGTACGTGCCGTCGACGATCGCCTGGACGGCGGTGCGGGTGCCGTCGACGGAGACGATCTTCACGTCCTCCCCCGGCAGCAGACCTGCGGCCTCGACCGCGGCCATCGCGCCGAGCCCCTCCTCGTCGTTGTACGCGTAGACCGCGTCGATCTCCGGGTGCGCCTGCAGCAGCTGCTCGGTGACCGCCTGGCCCTCGGTCCGCGAGGCGTTCGCGGTCTGCTCGGCGACGATCGTGATGTCCGGGTACTCGGCCGCGACCTGCTCGGCGAACCCGTCACGGCGCCCGTCGGTCACGTTGTTGCCGGACGACCCGAGCAGCACCGCCACCTGCGCGGTCCCACCGGTCGCCTCCGCGAGCGCATCGGCCGCTCGCCGGCCCTGCTCCTCGAAGTCCGACCCGAGGTAGGCGACGTAGTCGGCGCAGTGGTCGTTGCTGACCTTGCGGTCGATCGTCAGCACCGCCACGCCTGCGTCCCGGGCCGCGGTGAGGGCGGGGTCCAGGCCGTCCGAGTTCACCGGGGCGACGATCAGCGCGTCCACGCCCTGCGCGAGCATCTCCTGGATGTCGGAGATCTGCTTCGACAGCTCGTTGTTCGCGTTCGTGACCACCAGCTCGGCCCCGCGGGCCGCCGCCTCCTCGCGCAACGACTGGGTCTCCGCAGCCCGCCACGACGCCGCGTCCGGCTCCGACTGCGAGAAGCCGATGACCGCGCCCTCCAGGTCGATCGGCTCGACGCCGTAGTCCGCGACCGTGCAACCCGTCCCGGCCGACGCCGCGTCAGGCGTCTGCACCTCCTGGGCCGCATCAGCCCCGTCCTGCGTCTCCACGCCGTCCGTCCCGGTGTTCGTGCACCCGACGAGGAAGACCCCCGTCATCGCGAGGACCCCGACCCGACTCATGACATGCCGCATGTGCGTCTCAACTCCTATGTTGACGACCTGGGCCCACGTCGGGCCCACGCACCCGGGCGAAGCGACCAGAATCCACCATCGCTGCGGCTGAAACCGCCCAGGTCCCACCAATACTTGTCAGGACCGCACACAGGCGCAACGGCCGTGACCCGATCGTTACGGCGGTGTCCCCATATGACCCGAACGGCCCACCTGCCCCTTTTGGGACATATGCGCGACATATCACCTGTGCATTTTTCGAGCGGCTGGACAACTCCCAGCCCGGGGCTTGTAGGGTCACGATCCTCAGCCCTGAGTGACGAGGAACAGCCGTGCCCGAATTCCCGCCCGGAACCATGACGACGGCGCCCGACGACCATCTCCAGCGCGGCCTGACCAACCGCCACATCCAGCTCATCGCCATCGGCGGCGCCATCGGCACCGGCCTGTTCCTCGGCTCAGGCCGGACCATCGCCCTGGCCGGCCCGTCGGTCCTGATCGTCTACGCCGTCATCGGCTTCATGCTGTTCTTCGTCATGCGCGCCATGGGCGAGATGCTGCTGTCGAACCTCGACTACAAGTCGTTCCGGGACATGGCGGCCGACGTCCTGGGCCCGTGGGCCGGCTTCGTCACCGGGTGGACGTACTGGTTCTCGTGGATCGTCACGGGGATCGCCGACGTCGTGGCCGTCGCCGGGTACGTCGACTACTTCGCGCCCGCCCTGCCGCGGTGGGTGCCCGCCCTGGGGCTGGTCGTCCTGCTGCTCACGCTGAACCTGGTGGCGGTGCGGCTGTTCGGCGAGCTCGAGTTCTGGTTCGCGATCATCAAGATCGTCGCCATCGTCGCGCTGATCGTCACGGGCGTCGTCCTGGTGGCCACGGCGTTCCAGGGCGCCGGCGGGGTGCAGGCGTCGCTGAGCAACCTGCACGCCGACGGCGGCCTGTTCCCGCACGGCTTCACCGGGTTCCTGGCCGGCTTCCAGATCGCGATCTTCGGGTTCGCGGGGATGGAGCTGGTCGGCACCGCCGCCGCCGAGACCCACGACCCTGAGAGGACGCTGCCGCGGGCCATCAACGCGATCCCCGTCCGGGTCGGGCTGTTCTACATCGGCGCGCTGGTCGTCATCATGGCCGTCACGCCGTGGCGGCAGATCAGCCCCGAGGTCAGCCCGTTCGTCGAGATGTTCGCCCTCGTCGGGCTGCCCGCGGCCGCCGGGGTGATCAACCTGGTCGTCCTGACGTCGGCGGCGTCGTCCGCGAACAGCGGCATCTTCTCCACCTCCCGGATGCTGTACGGCCTGGCGCACGACGGCGTGGCACCCCGGTCGTTCCGGCTGCTGTCCCGGCGCCACGTGCCGGCGCGCGGGCTGCTGTTCTCCTGCGCGTGCCTCGTGCCCGCCATCGCCCTGCTCTACGCCGGCTCGTCCGTGATGCAGGCCTTCACGCTGGTCACCAGCGTGGCCACTCTGCTGTACCTGGTGGTGTGGACGATGATCCTGCTCTCCTACCTGGCGTACCGGCGCCGCTACCCGGAGCGGCACGCGGCGTCGCGGTTCCGGATGCCCGGCGGGCGGGCGATGTGCGCGGTGGTGCTGACGTTCTTCGCCTCGATGGTCGTGGTGCTGGCGCTGGAGCCCGACACCCGCAAGGCCCTGGTCGTGACGCCGGTGTGGTTCGCGCTGCTCGGGATCGCCTGGGCGGTGCTGCGGCGGCGACGGCCCCCGGGCGGGGACGCGGAGGGCGGGGACGACGCCGGCGACCTGACCGGGGAGCGCCGGGCGGTGCGTGCCACGACCTGACCGAACGGGGGTTGATCGGCGCCGACGACGCCGAGGACCCTGATACCGACGCGCCCGAGAGCCGACCCGACGACGAGGAGCACCCGACATGCTGACGCCTGAGGAAGAGGTCGAGCGCGAGGAACGCCGCGACGCCGCGATCCGCCGCAACCCCGCCGTGCGGAAGTCCATGGCCCAGTTCCGGGTGGCGGCGGACGAGGGCGTCGGGCGCGAGACCCCGCAGTGGATCCGCGACCTCGCCGAGAAGCCGCTCGTCCCTCGCCGCCGCTGACCGCCGGGACGGTCCCGCACCCCCGCGCACGCCTCACTAGGATCGACGCCATGTCCCGCATCCTCAGCGCTGTCGCCTGGCCCTACGCCAACGGCCCGCGCCACATCGGTCACGTCGCCGGCTTCGGCGTCCCCTCCGACGTCTTCAGCCGCTACATGCGGATGGCGGGCCACGACGTCCTCATGGTGTCCGGCACCGACGAGCACGGGACGCCGATCCTCGTGCAGGCCGAGCAGGAGGGCGTCACCCCCCAGGAGCTCGCGGACCGGTACAACCGCGTCATCGTCGAGGACCTCACGCAGCTCGGGCTGAGCTACGACCTGTTCACCCGCACCACGACCCGCAACCACTACGCGGTGGTGCAGGAGATGTTCCACACGGTGCACAAGAACGGGTACATGGTCGAGCAGACGACCATGAACGCGATCAGCCCGTCGACGGGCCGCACGCTGCCGGACCGCTACATCGAGGGCACCTGCCCGATCTGCGGCTACGACGGCGCCCGCGGCGACCAGTGCGACAACTGCGGCAACCAGCTGGACGCGATCGAGCTGAAGAACCCGCGCAGCCGGATCAACGGCGAGACCCCGAAGTTCGTCGAGTCCAACCACTTCTTCCTGGACCTGCCGGCGTTCGTCGACGCGCTGGGCGACTGGCTGCGCACCCGCACCGAGTGGCGGCCGAACGTCCTGAAGTTCTCGCTCAACCTCCTGGACGACGTCCGCCCGCGGGCGATGTCCCGGGACATCGACTGGGGCATCCCGATCCCGCTGCCGGGCTGGGAGGAGGACTCCCACAAGCGGCTCTACGTGTGGTTCGACGCCGTGATCGGCTACCTGTCCGCGTCCATCGAGTGGGCACGGCGGTCGGGTGACCCCGAGGCGTGGCGGCAGTTCTGGACCGATCCCGAGTCGCTGTCCTACTACTTCATGGGCAAGGACAACATCACCTTCCACTCGCAGATCTGGCCGGCCGAGCTGCTCGGCTACGCCGGTGGCGGGTCCAAGGGCGGCGAGCCGGGCGTCTTCGGGAAGCTGAACCTCCCGACCGAGGTCGTGTCGTCCGAGTTCCTCACGATGGAGGGCAAGCAGTTCTCGTCCTCGCGCGGCGTCGTCATCTACGTCCGCGACATGCTGAGCCGGTACCAGCCGGACGCGCTGCGGTACTACATCTCGACCGCGGGGCCGGAGGCGCAGGACGCCGACTTCACCTGGGCCGACTTCAAGCGCCGCACCAACGACGAGCTGGTCGCGGGCTGGGGCAACCTGGTCAACCGCACGGCCAGCATGATCCACAAGAACGTCGGCGCGATCCCGACGCCGGGGCCGCGCCTGGGCGTGGACGAGGCGCTGCTCGCGACGACGACGACGGCGTTCGGCCGGGTCGGCGAGCTGATCGGCACGCACCGGCACCGCGCGGCGATCGGCGAGGCGATGCGGGTGGTGCAGGAGGCCAACCGGTACATCTCCGAGACCGAGCCGTGGAAGCTGAAGACGGACCCGGAGCGGCTCGGCACCGTGCTGCACACCGCGGCGCAGGCCGTGAGCGACTGCAACACCATGCTGGCGCCCTTCCTGCCGCACTCCGCCCAGCAGGTGCACGAGGCGCTGGGCGGCACGGGCCAGTTCTCGCCGCTCCCCCGCATCGACGAGGTCACCGACCTGGACGACCCGTCGCGGCAGTACCCGGTCATCACCGGCGACTACCGCCGCGGCGTGACGCTGCCCGCGTGGCAGCCGAAGGCCCTGGTGCCGGGCACGCCCGTCGCCAAGCCGGAGCCGGTGTTCACCAAGCTGGACGACGACATGGTCGAGGCCGAGCTCGACCGCCTCCGGCAGGGCTGAGTGGGGCGGTCGCGCAACCGGCCGACGGGCTGGGCACCGTCGCCCGAGCCGCTGCCGGTCGCGGTGGTCGACGACCACACGCACCTCGAGTCGGTGCTGGACGTCCGGGCCGAGGCCGGCGCGGACGCCGACGGCGAGCCCGCCCCGGCCACGCTGGACGACCACCTGGACCGGGCCGCGGCCGTCGGCGTGCCGCGGATGGTCCAGGTGGGCTGCGACCTGGACGCGGTGGCGTGGACGGACGCGGTCCTGCGGGTGGACGCCGGCGGCTCCGGCGCCGCGGCACCGGTCCCGCTGCGGGCGGGCCGCCGCGCGCTGCTCGGGGCCGTGGCGATCCACCCCAACGAGGCCGTGCTGCACGCCGGCGTGCACGAGGTCGCGCCCGACGGCCTCGAGCCGGACCCGCAGCCCCGCCACGACGTGCCCCTGGACGAGGCGCTGGCACGGGTCGCCGAGGTCGCGCGCGGCAACGACCGGGTCCGCGCGGTCGGCGAGACGGGGCTGGACTTCTTCCGCGCCGGCCCGCGCGGCCGCCAGGTGCAGCGCGAGGCGTTCCGGTCGCACGTCGCGCTGGCCAAGGAGCTCGGCCTGGCGCTGCAGATCCACGACCGGGACGCGCACGACGACGTCGTGGACGTGCTGCTGCGGGACGGCGCCCCCGAGCGCACGGTGTTCCACTGCTTCTCCGGCGGGGAGGCGCTCGCCGAGCTCTGCGCGCGCGAAGGCTGGTTCGCCTCGGTCGCGGGGCCGGTGACCTACGGCGCCAACGACGACCTCCGGGCTGCCGTGCGGCTGCTCCCGCTGGACCTGCTGCTGGTCGAGACCGACGCGCCGTACCTCACCGCGCACCCGCTGCGCGGGCGCCCCAACGCGCCGTACCTCGTCCCGCACACGGTCCGCCGCCTGGCCGCGGAGCGGGACACGGACCTGGCGGGGGTCTGCGCGGCCCTCGACGCGACGGCCCGCCGCGTCTACGGCGACTGGTAGCCCCGCGCGGCCCCCGACCCCCCCGCCGCCGGCCGGCGTCGCGACCCCCGACCGGGTGGATCCGCGGGCTCCGGGTTCCCGTCCGGGTCACGAATCGGTTACGGTCGTCGGGTTGTCCCGGCGTGCGCCCCCTCCCCGCGCCGAACCGACCCTGCTGGAGCCCTCCGCGTGCCTGCGCCCGAGACGTCCGTGCCCGCCGTGCCGTCGAGCGGTGACCCCTCCGGTCACCCCGCCCGGGACCGCGTGCGCAAGCGCTCCCGCAGGCTCCGCCTCGGCGCCCAGGGCCTCGCGCTCGTCCTCGTGGCCGGCGCGACCACCGCGTTCGCGGGCCTGCACAAGACCGTGACCGTCGAGGTCGACGGCGCCACCGTGGAGGTGACCGCGTTCGGCCGCACGGTCGGGCAGGTGCTCGCGGCGGGCGACATCACCGTCGGCGACCAGGACCTCGTGGCGCCCGGCCTCGGCGAGACCGTGGGCGACGGCGCGCAGATCGTCGTCCGGCACGGCCGGGAGATCGACGTCGAGGTCGACGGCGAGGAGCGCACCGTCTGGACCACCGCGCTCACGGTCGGCGAGGCCGTCGAGGGCCTGGGTCTGCGTGACGACCAGACGCTGCTGTCGGCGTCCCGGTCCGCGTCCCTGGCCCGCGAGGACGTGCTGCGCGTCTCCACCCAGAAGACCCTGCACCTCGCGGTCGACGGCCAGGTCATCGACGGCGTGACCAGCGCCGGGACGGTCCGCGACGCGCTGCGGGAGATCGGCCTGGTGCTGAACGAGGGCGACCGCGTGTCGGTGCCGCTCGACGCGACCGCCACCGACGGCCTGGTCGTGCTCGTCACCCGGGCCGCCACCGCGGGCGAGACGGTCACCGAGGCCGTGCCGTTCGAGGAGCAGGAGGTCGAGGACCCGACGCTCGTCACCGGCACCCGCAAGGTGGCCACGGCCGGCCGCGCCGGCGTCCGCACGACCACCTACAGCACCGCGACCGTCGGCGGGGCCGTGGTCGACCGCCAGGTGATCGCCTCCGCCGTGACGGTCGAGCCGGTGACGCAGGTGATCAAGGTCGGCACCAAGGAGGTCGCCGCCGGGGTCGACATCACGGTGTCCCCGGGCAGCGCGCAGGACATCGGGCGGCAGCTCGCCGCGGCGCGCGGCTGGGGCGACGACCAGTTCGCCTGCCTGCTGCAGCTGTGGAACAAGGAGAGCGGCTGGCGCGTGAACGCCGAGAACACGTCCTCCGGGGCGTACGGCATCCCCCAGTCCCTGCCGGGCTCGAAGATGGCCAGCGTCGGCGCCGACTGGCGCACCAACCCGGCGACCCAGATCACGTGGGGCCTCAACTACATCGGCGGCCGCTACGGCAACCCGTGCGGGGCCTGGTCGGCGTCGCAGGCCAAGGGCTGGTACTGAGACGCACCCCGTCGCGTCCCCGCCTGACCTGCTGAGCCGCCGCCACCACTTGGCAGAGGATCACGAATAGGTTACGGTCGCGTGTCGCTCGTGACAGATCGGTGATCCCGGTCCGCGGGCACGCAGCCCGCGCAGCAGAGCGCGGCAGCAGGACCACCGCCGGATCGGGGATCCGGGACCGTCGGGTGCGGCACCTCCCTCCAGGTGCCGCCGCAGCCGCGGGGCCGAACGGCCCGGGGCACCGCCGGGCGCCGCCTCGCGCAGCGCGACCCGCCCCCCGTGCCCGGGACCGCCGTCGTCTGGAACCACGTGACCTCCTTCACCCGTCGCGCCCGAGCGCGCCTCGCCGCCATGCCCGCCGCCCTGCGCACCCGCATCGTCCGGAACACCACGGACCCCGGGGACGCGGCCGGCGCCCAGCCCGCCGACGAGCGCCGGTCGCGCCGGGGTCGCGTGCGCCTGATCGGTGCCGCGACCGCCGTGGTCGTGCTCGCCACCGGCGGCGTCGCCGTCGCGGACGCCCACAAGACCGTCACCCTCGACGTGGACGGCGTCGCCACGACCGTGTCGACGTTCTCCGGCAGCGTCGAGGGCCTGCTCGACGAGCACCAGCTCGAGCTGGGCGAGCGGGACACCGTCAGCCCGTCCGGCGCCCTGCGCGACGGCGTCGACGTCGTCGTGCGGCACGCGCACCAGGTGACGATCCAGGCCGACGGCGCCGAGCAGACGGTCTGGACGACCGCGCTCACCGCCGACGAGGCGCTGGAGATGCTCGCGACCCGCGGCGACGACGTGCGCCTGGTCGCGTCCCGGTCCGCCGCCGGCGGCCGCCCCGACCTGTCGCTCGACCTCACGCTCGACGGCGCCGCCGCCGTGCAGGTCGACGGCCAGACGCTCACCGTGCCGGACGGCAGCACCACCGTCGCCGAGGCGCTGGACGCCCTGGGCGTCCAGCTGACCGCGCTGGACCGCGTCAGCGTGCAGCACACCGGTGACCGCGTGACGGTCGTCGTGAACCGCGTCGTCGTGCAGGACGTCACCACCACGTCGGAGGTGCCGTTCAACGCCGTCGAGCAGGAGGATGCCGGCATCTACGTCGGCACGTCGAAGGTGACCACGGCGGGCGTGCCCGGCGTGCGCACCGTCGTCGAGCGCATCACGACCGTCGACGGCGTCGAGACCGGCCGCGAGCCCGTCTCCGACGCGGTCACGCAGGCGCCGGTCGACCAGGTCACCAACGTCGGCACCAAGAAGAAGCCGGTCGTGCAGGCCGCGCCGAGCGCACCGGCCTCCGGCGGCACCCCCGCCGTGGGCGGCGGCGACGCGGCGGGCCTCAACTGGGCCGCCCTGGCGGCGTGCGAGTCCGGCGGCCGCGTGAACGCGGTGTCGGCGAGCGGCAAGTACCACGGGCTCTACCAGTTCTCCGTGGCCACCTGGGCCGCGGTCGGCGGCTCGGGCGTCCCCTCGCAGGCCTCGGCCGAGGAGCAGACGGCCCGCGCGCAGATGCTCTACAACCGCTCCGGCGCCGGCCAGTGGCCGCACTGCGGGCCGCGGCTGTTCAGCTAGGCTCGCCCGCATGTCCTCGAGCACCGGCCCCGTCGCACCTGCGGCGGGGCCGTTGCTCGGTCCGGCCGAGATCCGCGCCCTCGCCGAGCGCGCCGGCATACGGCCGACCAAGACCCTCGGGCAGAACTTCGTGCTCGACGGCGGCACCGTGCGCAAGATCGTCCGCCAGGCCGACGTCGTCGCCGGCGAGCGGGTCGTCGAGGTCGGTCCCGGCCTGGGCTCGCTGACGCTGGGCCTGCTCGAGGCCGGGGCCGACGTCGTCGCGGTCGAGATCGACCCCGTGCTCGGCGCGCTGCTGCCCGACACGGTCCGCCGGCACGTCCCCGGGGTCGTGGTCGACTCCGTGGACCTGCCCGACGTGGTCGCCGCTCCCGCGGGCGAGCCGGACGCGGGTGCACCTGCCGCGCCGTCGCTGACGGTCGTGCGCGGCGACGCGCTCGACGTGCGGGTGCTGCCGGGCCGCGCCCCGACCGCGCTGGTCGCGAACCTCCCGTACAACGTCTCGGTCCCCGTGCTGCTGACGTTCCTCGAGCGGTTCCCGACGCTCGAGCGCGTGCTCGTCATGGTGCAGGCCGAGGTCGCCGACCGCCTGGCGGCGCCGCCCGGCAGCCGGACGTACGGCGTCCCGTCGGCCAAGGTCGCCTGGTACGCGTCCGCCCGCCGGACCGCGACCGTCGGGCGCTCCGTCTTCTGGCCGGCGCCGAACGTCGACTCCGCGCTGGTGCGGATGGACCGGCGGGAGCCGCCCGCGAAGGACGCCAGCGCGGACCGGAGCATCTTGCGGCGCCGAGAACGCCGTCCGGGCGATCGAGGCGGCGGGGGTCGACCCGCAGGCCCGCGGCGAGGCGCTCGACGTCGCCGCGCTGGCCCGGGTCGCCGAGGCGCTGCACGCCGGGGCCTGAGACCTCGCGCCGCCCACGCCCGGACCTGGCACAGTGGGACCCGTGACCGACCTGCGCCTCGCCCCCCGCACCGGACGTGAGGTGCGGGTCCGGGCTCCCGGCAAGGTCAACCTCTCGCTGCGCGTCGGCCCGCGCCGCCCGGACGGGTACCACCCGCTGGCGACCGTGTTCCAGGCCGTGTCCGTCTACGAGGACGTCGTGGCGACCGCGGCCGAGGACCTGCGGATCACCGTCTCGGGCCCGCAGTCCGAGCTGGTGCCGACCGACGGCTCGAACCTCGCGCTGCGCGCCGCGCGCGCGCTGGCCGAGCGCACCGGCGTCGACGACGGCGTCCACCTGCACCTGCACAAGGGCGTCCCGGTCGCCGGCGGGATGGCGGGCGGCTCCGCCGACGCCGCCGCCGCGCTGCTGGCCTGCGACGCGTTCTGGGGCACCGCGCTCAGCCGCGAGGAGCTGCACGAGGTCGCCGCGGAGCTCGGCTCGGACGTGCCGTTCCTGCTGATGGGCCAGACCGCCGTGGGCTCCGGACGCGGCGACCTGCTCACCGCCGCGCTGTCGCGCGGCGAGTACCACTGGGCGTTCGGCGTGCGGGAGGCCGGCCTGTCGACCCCGCGGGTCTACGAGGAGTTCGACACCCTCGCCCACGGGCACGAGGCCCTGGACACCGACGGCGACGTGGCGCTGCTCCAGGCGCTGCGCGCCGGCGACGCCCCCGCGGTCGGCGCGCTGCTGCACAACGACCTGCAGGACGCCGCCGTCGAGCTCGCCCCCGGCCTCGTGGAGACGCTGGCCGTGGCCGAGGACGCCGGCGCGCTCGGCGTCGTGGTGTCCGGCTCCGGGCCGACCGTCGCGGCCCTGGCCCGCAGCCGGCAGCACGCCCTGGTCATCGCCGCCGCCATGACGGCCGCCGGCGTCGCGGACTCGGTGCTCACCGCCTCCGGGCCCGTGCCCGGGGCGCGGGTGGTCGCCGGATCCGACGTGCTCTAGTCCTCCCGGACCACGTCGCCCGAGCCGCTGACCTCGCTCGTCACCTCGGGGTCGCCGGCGTAGGTCACGGAGCCGGAGCCGCCGATCCGCACGTCCAGCCGGCGTTCGGCGTGCACGGCGATCTCGCCCGAGCCGCCGATCGAGGCGTCCACCTCCTCGGCGCGCAGGTCCTCGGCGTCGATGTCGCCCGAGCCGTCGATGCCGAAGGCGGCCGTCGTCGTCCGCCCGGACAGCTCGATGTCGCCCGAGCCGTCGACCGCGGCCTGCACCTCCTCGACGTCCACCCCGGAGACCTCGACGCCGCCCGAGCCGGAGATGCTCACCCGGAGGCGCTCCCCGACGACCTCGGACGCCGTCACGTCGCCGGAGCCCGACACCACGACCTGCTGGAGGTCGGAGACCACCAGCTCGTACTGCACGTCGCCGAGGTCCTGGAAGCCGAACGAGCTCCGGGCGTCGAGCACGAGCACGCCGTCCCGGACCTCGGAGACCAGCCGGTCCTGCGTGCCCTCCGGCGCCCGCACCGTCAGGGACGGGGTGTCGCCGCGGCGCACCGTCAGGTCCCCGGACGACGCCAGGTCGACGGACTGCACGTCCTCGACCTCGACCTCGCGGGTGACCATCGGGCCGCCGCCGCCCACGCAGCCCGTGAGCCCGAGCACCAGGCCCGCACCGACCGCCCCTGCTGCCGCTGCCGTCGTCCGCCGTGCCATGGTCGCTCCTCGTGCCGGGCGCGGGGACGTCCCCCGCGTCGCGGTCCGAGCCTCGCAGGCCCGCGCGCAGGGACGACATCCGGGAGACCCCTGAACGCACCCTGAGGAGGACCCGAACCGCCCCGCGATCGTGCGGGCCGTGCGGGCGGGGTCAGCCCTCCAGCCGGGTCAGCCCCTTGCGCAGCCCGCGGACGGCCTGGGCGATCCGCTGCTCGTTCTCGATGAGGGCGAACCGCACGTGCCCGTCGCCGCCCGGGCCGAACCCGACGCCCGGCGAGACCGCCACGTCGCAGTCCCGGACCAGCATCTCGGCGAACTCGATGGACCCCATGTCCCGGTACGGCTCGGGGATCCGCGCCCAGGCGAACATCGTCCCGCGCGGCCGCAGGATGTCCCAGCCGATCCGCCCGAGCCCGTCGACCAGGGCGTTCCGCCGGCTCTCGTACACCGAGCTGAGCTCCGCCGGGTAGTCGAGCGCCTCGTTGAGCGTGACCGTCGCGGCGATCTGGATCGGCTGGAACGTCCCGTAGTCCAGGTACGACTTGAGCTTGGCCAGCGCGCCGACGACGTCCGGCCGGCCCACCAGGAACGCCACCCGCCAGCCGGCCATCGAGTACGACTTGGTCATCGAGTAGAGCTCGACGGCGACCTCGGTCGCGCCGACGCACTGCATGATCGAGGGCGGGGTCCACCCGTCGAAGCACATGTCCGCGTACGCCAGGTCGTGCACCAGGACGACGTCCCGCTCGCGTGCCCAGTCGACCAGCCGCTGCAGGTCGTGCAGCTCGACGGTGGTCGTCGTCGGGTTGTGCGGGAACGACAGCACGACCACCCGCGGCTTCGGCCAGCCGAGGTCCCACGCCTCCATCACGCGGTCCACGTACCCGGCGCCGTCCGTGCCGTCGCCGATCGGCACCTGCCGGGCGTCCGCGCCGGCGAAGTACGGGCCCCAGATGTGGATGGGGTACGACGGCGTCGGCACCAGCGCCGCGTCGCCCGGCTGCAGCAGCACCCACATGAGGTGGCTGAACCCCTCCTTGGCGCCGATGGTCGAGATGACCTCCGTGTCCGGGTCCAGCGTCACGCCGAACCGGCGCAGGTAGTGGTCGGCCACCGCCTGCCGGAGCTTGGGGATGCCGCGAGAGGCCGAGTACCGGTGGTTGCGGGTGTTCTGCGCGGCCTCGGCCAGCTTGTCGACGGCGATCTGCGGGCTCGGCAGGTCCGGGTTGCCGAACCCGAGGTCCACCACGTCGCGGCCGGCGCGACGCGCCTCGACCTTGAGCGTGTCGATGATCGTGAACACGTACGGCGGCAGGCCGGGGATGCGACGGAACTCCATGGGCCGACGCTAGCGCCGTCGGCCCCGCGCGGCGTGGAGGACCTGCGGAGGTGCTGGTCGGATCAGCGACCGCGGGCCGTGAGCGCCGCCGCGTACAGCTCGCGCTTCGGCACGCCGGCCACCTGCGCGACCTCGGCCACGGCCTCCTTGAGCCGCTCCCCCGCGTCGACCCGCGACAGCACCTCGGCGACCAGCTCCGCGGTGGACGCCACCTCCCGCGCCGGCGCACCGGCGACGACGACGGCGATCTCGCCGCGCACCTCGCCCGCCCCGGCCCACGCCGCCAGCGCCCCGAGGCCGTCGCGCACGACCTCCTCGTACGTCTTCGTCAGCTCCCGGCACACCGCCGCCGGCCGGTCGGCGCCGAACGCCGTCGCCATGTCCGCCAGCGTCGCGGCGAGCCGGTGCGGCGCCTCGAAGAACACCATCGTGCGCGGCTCCCGCTCCAGGGCGGTGAACGACCGGAGCCGCTCCCCCGCCTTGCGCGGCGGGAAGCCCTCGAAGCAGAACCGGTCCGTCGGCAGCCCCGACAGCGCGAGAGCCGTCAGCACGGCGCTCGGCCCCGGCGCGGCGGTGACCGTCAGGCCCGCCTCGACCGCCGCGGCCACCACCCGGAACCCCGGGTCGGAGACGGCGGGCATGCCCGCGTCGGTCACGACGAGCACCGTGCCGCCGCCCGCCACGACGGCGAGGAGCTCCGGGGTGCTCGCGGCCTCGTTGTGCTCGTGGTGGCTCATGACCCGCCCGCCGACAGTGACACCCATCCGGGCCGCGAGCGCCCGCAGCCGGCGGGTGTCCTCGGCGGCGACGACGTCGGCCTCCTCGAGCAGGCGCCGCAGCCGGGGCGAGGCGTCCTCGACGTCGCCGATGGGAGTCGCCGCGAGCACGAGCCGGCCGGCGCCGGAGAGGGAGGAGGTCACGCGGGCCAGCCTGCCACCTCCGCGGTGCCCCGGTTGCCGACCGGCCGCACGCTGGCGAGGATCGCCGGAGCCGCACCACCGGAGGATCCGATGTCGACCGACCGCACCGTGCTGTCCGGGTTCCTGTTCGGCTGCGGCATCGCGGCGTCCGTCATCGACCTGCTCGTGTTCCACCTGGGCCTGCAGTGGCACCACTTCTACGACCTGTCGACGACCGAGGTGGCGCTGACCACCGACGGCGTGTTCCACGCCTTCGGCTGGTTCGTCACCGTCGCCGGGCTGTTCCTGCTGGCGGACGTGCGACGGCGGACCGGCGTCGTCCGCGCCCGGTGGGTGGGCGCCGTGCTCACCGGCGTCGGGGCCTTCCAGCTGCTCGACGGCGTCGTCGACCACAAGCTGCTGGGCATCCACCAGATCCGCTACGGCGTCGACCTGCTGCTGTACGACGTCACCTGGATCGGGTCGGCGGTCCTGGTGCTGCTGGCCGGGCTGGTCGTGCTGCGGCGCACCCGCGCGCGGCCGACCGGGGGCGCAGCGGCCGGGCCGGGCTGAGGGCCGTGCACCCCGTGCACCCCGTGCTCCCGGCGCATGCCGGCCATCCCGGGCACGGCGCGGGGACCAGCCGGCTGACGGGCTGGGAGCTGCTGGACGTCGCCGTCGCCCTCGCGCTGGTCGGCGCGGCCGCCGGCTACGTCGCCGCCCTGGTCCTGGCCCGCTCCCGCACGCCGTGGCCGGTGCGGCGCACGGTGCTCTGGCTGCTCGGGCTCGCCTGCGTCGGCGCCGCGCTGCTCGGGCCGCTGGCGACCGCCGCGCGCACCAGCTTCACCGCGCACGCGGCGGGCCACCTGCTGCTGGGCATGCTGGGGCCGCTGCTGCTGGTCCTGGGCGCTCCTGTCACCCTGGCCCTGCGCGCCCTGCCGGTCACCGGCGCGCGGTCCCTGGTCCGGCTGCTCCGCGCCCCGCCGGTGCGGGTCGTCACGCACCCGGTGGTCGCCGGCACGCTCGACGCCGGCGGGCTGTGGCTGCTCTACGGCACCGACCTGTTCGCCCGGATGCACGCGTCGCCCGCGCTGCACGGCCTGGTGCACCTGCACGTGCTGGTCGCGGGGTACCTGTTCACGGCGTCGGTGGTCGGGCGCGACCCGGACCCGCACCGGGCGTCCGTCCAGCTGCGGTCGGCGGCGCTGATCGTCTTCATCGCGGCGCACGCGGTCCTCGCGAAGTGGCTCTACGCGCACCCGCCGGCGGGCGCCGACCAGGCGGACGCCCGCGTCGGCGCGCAGCTCATGTACTACGGCGGGGACGCGGTGGACGTGACGCTCGTCGTGCTGCTGCTCGCCGGGTGGTATGCGGCCACGCGACCCCGGCCGGCCGGGCTCGCGGCGTCCGGGGCGGCGGCACCGTGACGTGTCAGAAGCGACGGTAGGTGCCGGCGAGGTCCACGATCCACTGCGGGGTCTCGACCCCGCGCTTCCTGTCCACGACGACCTTGGCGCGTGCCGCCGCGGCACGCACGCTCGGGTGGAGGTCACGCTCGAACTCGTGCGGCAACGGCGCTCGGGCGACTCCGCCGCCGATCGCCGGCCGATCTGCCTCCGCCTCGCGCGACACCCGCCTGCTTCTCCGGCTCCGCATCATCGTGACACCTCCTCGTCGGAGTCTGATCGTCCGGGAGTCCCCCGTCGATCCCCACTTCCCGGACACCCGGTGCCGCTCGACCCGCTCGGTGCGGTCCGAAGCCCCAGTGCGCCCGCCAGGGCGGCGTCCACCACGTCGCTCTCGTGCTCGCCCGCCCACTCGCTGCTCGCGAGCGCCGCCAGCACGTCGAGGCCCGCCGTCTGCCCGTGGCGGTCGTCGCTCAGCACCCGGTCGAGCGCCCACTGCGCCCGGGCCCACCACTGGACCTTGCGGTCGACCCACTGCTGCCGCCGCGCGTTCGCGCTCGCCGCCCCGTACGCGATGGCCGCGGCGACGATCGCCGCCGTGCCCCCGAACCCCGCGCTGCGCGACCACTCCGACAGCCACCTGCCGCTGCCGACGGACGCCGCGCCGCCGAGGGCGAGGCCGATCGCCACCCCCGCACCGAGCACGAGCAGCGCCGCCAGCACCGCCAGCACCCGCGCCCCGACCTGCACCTCGCGTCCCACCCGACCTCCTCCGTCCGCCGAGCCCTCACCGTGCCAGTCCCGCGCCCCCTCGCGCCGGGTCCGGGTCGGGCCTGGGGACGGACCTGGGGACCACACGCGGCGTGTCCGTGGCCGTCGGCGCGCCGCGTCCGCGCAGGTGCCGCTCAGACCGCGCCCCTACGATGACGACCGTGCCCCAGCCCGACGACCCGACCGAGGCGCGGCCCGCCGTCCCGGACGAGCCCGAGCGCCGGTTCCCGCCGGTCGTCCCGCCGGACCCGGAGGCGACGTCCGCCCGGGACCCCGAGGACGCGCACCACCACCACCACGACGGCGCCACGAGCACGCTGACGGTGCCGCGCAGCGCCGACCCGGACCGCGCCGACGACCCCGCGCTGTCCACCCACGACCGCCTGCTGGTGCAGCTGCTGGGCGCCCGCACCCTGCTGCTCGGCGCCACCCGTCGTGCCCGCGTCCTCGGCTGGCTGTGGCCGCTCGCGGTCACGCTGCTCGGCGGCGTGCTGCGGTTCTGGGACCTCGGCCGGCCGCGGGAGCTGGTGTTCGACGAGACCTACTACGTCAAGCAGGCCTACTCGCTGCTGCGGCTCGGCTACGAGGGGCGCTGGGGCGAGGACGCGAACGAGCTGTTCGCGGCCGGCGACGGCTCCGCGCTGGGCACCGGCGCGGAGTACGTGGTGCACCCGCCGGTCGGCAAGTGGCTGATCGCGCTCGGCATTCAGCTGGGCGGCGGGATCGAGTCACCGGCCGCCTGGCGGCTCGCGTCCGCCGTCGCCGGCACGCTGGCGGTCCTGCTGGTCGCGCGGATCGGCCGCCGGCTGTTCGCCTCGACCGCGCTGGGGACCGTCGCCGGCCTGCTGATGGCGGTCGACGGCGAGGCGATCGTGCACTCCCGGACCGGCCTGCTCGACAACTTCGTGATGCTCTTCGCGCTGGCCGCGTTCGGGGCGCTGCTGCTGGACCGCGACCAGGCACGGCGCCGGCTCGCCGCCCGGACGGCGGCCGTGCTGGACTCGGGCGCGGCGCTCGGGCTCGGGCCGCGCCTGGGCTGGCGGTGGTGGCGGTTCGCCGCCGCGGTGCTGCTCGGCCTGTGCATCGGGACCAAGTGGTCCGGCCTGTACTTCCTCGCCGTCCTCGGGCTGCTCACGGTGGCCTGGGACGCCACGGCGCGCCGCTCGGCGGGGGTCCGGCACTGGGTCCCGGCGACGCTCTGGCGGGACGCCGTCCCCGCCGGCCTGGTCATGGTGCTCACCGCGGCGGTGACCTACGTGGCGAGCTGGTGGTCCTGGTTCGCGCACCCCGGGTCGTACCTGCGGCAGTGGGCCGTCGAGCACCCCGGCGAGGGCGTCGGCTGGCTGCCCCCGGCGCTGCGCTCGCTCTGGCACTTCCACACGGAGATGTGGGACTTCCACAACGGCCTCACCGCCGAGCACGCGTACGCCGCCCACCCGCTCGGCTGGATCGTCCAGTGGCGGCCCACCTCGTTCTACTACCCGACCGGCGTGTCGGGGCTCACCGGCGAGGAGGCGCGGGCCGCCTGCGGCGCGGACGCGTGCTCGCAGGCGATCACCTCGCTGGGCAACCCGGTGCTCTGGTGGCTGGGCGCGCTCGCGCTGCTGGTCGCGCTGTACTGGCTGGTCGTGCGGCGCGACTGGCGGGCCGGCGCCGTGCTGGCGGGCGTCGCCGCCGGGTGGCTGCCGTGGTTCGCCTACGCGCACCGGACGATCTTCACGTTCTACTCGATCGCGTTCACGCCGTGGGTGGTGCTCGCCGTGGTGCTCGTGCTGGCCCTGCTGGTGCAGACCGACGACGCCCGCCAGCGCCGCCGGGGCGTCGTCGTGACGTCGGCCGTGCTGACGGTCGTGCTGGCCGTCAGCGCGTTCTTCTACCCCGTGTGGACGGCGTGGGTGGTGCCGTACGAGTTCTGGCACCTGCACATGTGGCTGCGGTCCTGGATCTGACGTCGTCGCCGGACCAGGACCGGCGTCAGGACCGCTTCAGGTGCCAGTCGACCTGGGGGCTCGGGTACCAGGCCAGCCCGTCGGCGTCCCAGTACGGGCCGTGGCCCGCGACGCGCACCACGAAGTCGTCCCAGTCGCGCTGCGCCGCCGGCGTCCACGCGACCTCGGCGACCGCCGCGAGCCGCGGCAGCAGCATCGTCATGAGGTCGTCCAGGCTGCGCAGCGTCTCGGTCCACACGGCCGCCTCCACGCCGATGACCGAGCCCTCGGGCAGCCCCGGCACCAGCGCGGTCGGCTCCCACTCGTAGGCGTCGCGCAGCTCGATGTGCCCCGCCCACTCCAGGCCCAGCTCGGTGTCCGCGTCGTACTTCATGTCCAGGTACGCCCGCGACCCCGGCGACATCAGCAGCCGCGCGCCCGCCCGCGCCGCCGCGACGAACGGCGCCGGGTCCATGCGGGTGTCCCAGTACTGGACCACCGTGCCCGGCTCGAGCGGCGTCGTGGCGATCTCCTGCCAGCCCACCACCTGCTTGCCCGCCGCGCGCACCGCGTCGCTCGCCATCCGGACCAGCCGCGCGTACTCGTCGTGCTCCATCGTCAGGACCTCGTCGCCCCCGATGTGCACGTAGTCGCCGGGGGTCACCGACGCGACGTCCCCGAACACGTCCCGCAGGAACGGCTCGGTCGCCGGCAGGTCCGCGTGCAGGCGGCTGAAGCCCACCTCGATGCCCGTGTACGCCTCGGTCGGCTCCCCCGACGGCGTGAGCGCGCCGTACGCGTGCAGCGCGGCGTTCACGTGGCCCGGGACGTCGATCTCCGGCACCACCCGCACGCCCCGCGCGTCGGCGTAGGCGACGAGCGCCTCGAACTCCTCCATGGTGAAGAACCCGCCGGGGTCCCCGTCGACGGCCGTGCCGCCCGAGCGCGCCGCGAGCTCCGGCCGCGACGGCAGGTCGAGCCGCCAGCCCTGGTCGTCCGACAGGTGCAGGTGCAGCACGTTGAGCTTGTACGCGGCCATCAGGTCGACGACCACCCGCAGGTCGTCCGTGCCGAAGAAGTGCCGCGCCACGTCGACCGACAGCCCGCGCCAGGCGTGCACCGGCTCGTCCTCGACGTGCAGCGGCCACGCAGCCATCGAGCCCTGGTGCGGCCGGAGCACCTGGTGCAGGGTCGCCAGGCCGCGCATCAGCCCCTCGGCGGTGCCCGCGGCGACCTCGACGCGGTCGGACGCGACGTCCAGCCGGTACTGCTCGCCGGCGAGGTGGTCCGGGTCCAGCACGAACGCCACGTCCCCGGGCTGCGTCGGCTCCGCCACGTCGCGGTAGCGCACCTCGACCGTGCTGCCCGAGATCCGGCTGAGCGACTCCGCGGCCAGGACGCCCAGCGCGACCTCGGCCGGCCCGGTGCTGACGGTCACGGTGGTCGACGCCGACACGACGAACGGCGCACCCTCGCCGGCCCGGACCAGGCGCGGGGCCGGGACGAGGCGCAGGGGTGTGGTCGGAGCGGGCACGGGGGTCCTTCCGGACGACGGGTCGACGACGGGCACGTCCGTGCCCGGCCCCCGCTGCACAGTGTGCACGCTCGGGGGGCGGCGCGGCAGCGACGCGCGGGACGGCCGGGACGCGACACCCCGGCCGGTCGGTTCAGGCCGCCGTGGTGGCGGGTCGCGGCTCCGGCTCGGTCGCCGCCAGGCGGCGGGCCAGCACGGCGCAGGTGGCGAGCTGCAGCTGGTGGAACACGATCACCGGCAGCGCGACCCCGGCGGCCGCGACCGGCCCGAACAGCACGCTGGCCATCGGCAGACCGGTCGCGAGGCTCTTCTTGGACCCGCACATCAGCAGGGCGATCCGGTCGGCGCGGCTCAGCCGCAGCAGCCGTCCGCCGTTCCACGTGATCAGCAGCATCACCGTCAGCAGCACCGCGCACACGACCACCAGGGCGACCAGCACGCCGACGGTGAGGTGGTCCCAGGCGCCGGAGCTCTCGGCCTCGGAGACCGAGCCGTAGGCGACCAGCAGGATCGTGCCGCGGTCCGTGACGAGGGTCAGCGGCTTGTGGGCCCGCACCCAGGCGCCGATCTTCGGCTGCAGCAGCTGGCCGACGACGAACGGCAGGAGCAGCTGCAGCAGGGTCGCCCCGGCCGAGCCGCCGACCGGGCCGCCCGCACGGGACATGAGCACCCCGACGAGCAGCGGCGTCAGCACGATGCCCAGCACGTTGGAGACGGTGGCGCCCGTGATCGCCCCCGCGACGTTGCCGCGCGCGATCGAGGTGAACACCACGGACGACTGGATCGTCGACGGCAGCAGCGACAGGTACAGCAGGCCGGTCTGCAGGTCCTCCGGGAGCACCGAGCCGGGCAGCAGCTGCACCGCCAGGCCGAGCACCGGGAACAGCAGGTACGTCGAGGCGAGCATCCCGCCCTGCAGCCGCCAGTTCCGCAGGCCGTCCCAGACCTCGCTGGTGGCCATGCGGGCGCCGTAGAGGAAGAACAGCAGGACGACGGCGCCGGTGGTCACGTGGTCCAGGACGGACGCGAAGCCCCCGGAGGCCGGGGCCAGCAGGCCCAGCACGAACACCGCGACGATCATCACGACCAGCGGGTCGACCCAGGTCTTGAACGTCTTCCAGGTGCGGGACCACCGGCCCGGTCGGGTCGGGGTCGCGTCAGGCACCCGGACATCATGCCACCGCGGCCCGGGCCGGCTCGTGCGGCGTCCGCCCCTGAGCCGGGCGTCAGGCGGGCGGGCGCACGTCGTAGACGAGGTGCGCGAACTGCCCGTACCGCTCGACCGACCGCAGGTGCAGCCGGTCCGGGCCGACGCGCCGCGGCAGCACCGGGGCACCGCCGGTCAGCGCCGCCGGGGCCACGCTGACCTGCACCTCGTCGAGCACGCCGGCGTCCAGGAACTGCCCTGCGAGGTCCCCGCCGCCGACCACCCACACGTCGCCGTCACCGGCCGCCTCGCGGATCGCCGGCAACGCGTCGGCGACGGACCCGCGCACGAACCGCACGTCGGCGCCGTCCGGCACCGGCAGGTCCCGGGTGGTGAACACGAACTGCGGCCGGTCGCCGAAGTACGCGGGCCACTTGTCGGGGTGCGCGACCAGGTCCTCCTCGCGGAGCACCCACTCGTAGGTGGTCGAGCCGGACACCAGCACGGTGATGGGCTCGAGGAACGCGTCGTGGTCGGGCTGGGCGTCGGACTCGACGGCGAACAGCCACGCGAGCGAGTCGTCCTCGTCCGCGATGTACCCGCTGATGGTCGTCGCTGTGTTGTAGATCACTCTCATGCCGTCGACCGTAGCGAGGGGGTCCGACACGTCGGACGTCGACGTCCGGGAACGACGAAGGCCCGGGATCCGTGGATCCCGGGCCTCGCGTACCGGTGGAGCTGAGGGGATTCGAACCCCTGACCTTCTCATTGCGAACGAGACGCGCTACCAACTGCGCCACAGCCCCTTGAGCGGTGAACAGCCTAACATCCCTGACGGGCTGCTCACGACACGGCCTCGCCGGCCTACTGACCGACCGCCCGGCGGCGCGCCAGCACGGCGTTGAGGTCGATGGACCCGGTGGGCGCGTCGGTCGCGGGAGCCGTCGTCCCGGGGGCCTCGGCCGTGGCCGCCGCCGTCTCCGGGCCGTCCGGGACGGCGGCGGAGGCGGGCACGGCCTCCTCCGGCACGACCGGCACCGCGGGCGCCGTCGTCGCGACCTCGTCGGGAGCCGCGGCCGAGCGCCGCGCGGGCGCCGCCAGCGTGGAGCCCTCGACGTCGCCCAGCGGCACGGGCTCGCGGCGCGGCGCGGGCGCCTTCATCGTGTAGGTCGGTGCGGGCACGGCCACGGGCGACCAGCTGTCGCCCTCGCGACCGCCGTCCTGCACGCGGGTGGAGGTGCGAACCGGCAGGTCGGCCCGGACGCGGGTGATGGCCTGGGTGTCGGTGAGCGACGGCTTCACGGCGTGGCCGCGGGCACCCTGCCGGCCCGGCCGGGCGGCGCGCTCGACCAGCGGCCGCGACGCCTCGGTGATGCGGCGCTCCCACTCGTCCTCGGCGGCGCGGCCCTGCACGACGGCGCGGCGGCCGAGGCCGAGCACACCGGCGAGCAGCACCGTGGGCACCACGCCCGCGAGCACGCCGAGGGCCGTGACGCCGACGACGACCCAGCCGGCGACCGTCGCGGCGAGCAGCGCGCCCGCGAGCGCACCACGGCGGCGCGCGGCGGCACCGCGCCGGGCGGTCGCGGCGGCGTGGGCGGCGTGCAGCTGCGCGACGCGGCGGGCGGCGTCGGCGCCGATCCTGTCCTGGGTCCCGTGCGGTCGGTCCACGTCCGTGGCTCCCCTGTCCGTTCCGGCGATCCGGTTCCCCGTCCCGGGGGTGAGCAACCCGACTCGCTTGTCCACCGGGCCGCAGTCCCACCGGACGCTCCGGGCCACGTCCGCACGCCGTCGCCGGTCCGACCCCTCCGGGCCGGTCACGGCGAGCACGCGCAGCGCGTCGGAGAACCGGTCGTCGGTCCGCGACTCGAGCAACTGCTGCCGGTGCCGCAGCTTGTGCGGCACCAGGTAGGCGATCCACAGGCCGACCACCACGAGGGCGGCCGGTCCGGCGAATTCGTACACTCCACGACGGTAGGGGCGGGCGGCCCGGTGCTCCCGGACCCCTCACGGCGTGTCGACGGGCCGCGCGGGGGAAAATCACACCGGTGTAGTTCCGCGGGACCGGGGCTACCCTCCCACACCCGGCGCCCGGTAGGTGCCGCCGGACCCCGATGCGTGGAGGCCGGTAGGTGGTCCCCGCTCAGCGCCCGGCGGTCCCGGCGGCGTGCCAGCGCGCCAGGAGGCCGCGCGGGACCTCCTCGGCCGTCAGGGCGAACGTGCGGTGGTCGCACCACTCGCCCTGGATGTGCAGGTACCGCTCGCGCACGCCCTCGTCCCGGAAGCCGAGCTTCTCGACGACCCGCAGCGACGGCCGGTTCTCCGGTCGGATGTTGATCTCGACCCGGTGCAGACCCAGCGCGGTGAAGCAGTGGTCCGTCGCGAGCGCCACCGCCGTCGGCGTGATGCCCCGCCCGGCCGCGTGCCGCGCCACCCAGTAGCCGATCGACGCCGAGTAGAGCGACCCGTAGGTGATCCCCGAGACGGTCAGCTGCCCGACCAGCTCCCCGCCGTGCTCGACGGCGAACGGCAGCGACGTCCCGGACCGCGCCTGCCGGTCGAGCGTGCGGACGAACTGCCCGAACGTCGGTCGTCGGCCGGTGACCGGCTCGGGCGACGTGGCGTCCCAGGGCTCGAGCCAGGCGTGGTTCACGGCGCGCAGCCGCATCCAGTCGGCCTCGTCGCCGCGCCGCAGCGGGCGCAGCCGGACGTCGCCGTCGGTCAGGGTGACGGGCCAGCCGCGCGGCATCAGCCCTCCAGCACCAGGCAGTGCACGACCTGCCCGGCCACCACGGCGTCGTCCTGCTCCCCCACCACCGCGAGCGCGTTCGCGTGCGCCAGCCCGGTGATCGACGACGTCGCCGGGTCGCCGACCGGGGTCACGCGGTAGCCCTCGCCGGGCGTGCCGACGACCGCGGCGGGCACGAACTGCCGCACCCCGGCCGGCGACGACCAGCCCACGTCGGCGCGCGCCGTCACCGACGGGCGGAACAGGTCGGTGTGCCCGGCCATCGCGCGCAGCGCCGGGCGGACGAACACCTCGAACGCCACCTGCGACGCGACGGGGTGCCCGGGGAGCGCGAACAGCGGCACCGCGCTGTCGCCCTCGCCGACCGTGCCGAACCCGTGCCGGAAGCCCGGCGCCATGGCCACCTGGTCGAACCGCACCGTGCCGAGCGGCGCCAGCACGTCGGCCAGGGTGTCGTGCTGCGACTCCGACAGGCCACCGGTCGTCACGACGACGTCGGCGCGGACCAGCTGGTCCTCGAGGGCCTCGCTCAGGACCGCGCGGTCGTCGGTGACGACCCCGACCCGCCGCGGCGTGGCTCCCGTGTCGCGGACGGCCGCCTCCAGCGCGTGGCCCGCGGCCTCGTAGACCCCGCCGTCGCGGGCCGGCGTCCCGGGCTCGGCCAGCTCGGAGCCGATCGACAGGATGACGACCCGCGGGGCCGGGTGCACCCGCAGGCGACCGCGGCCGGTCGCCGCCGCGACGGCGAGCTGCCGCGCCCCGAGGCGGGTGCCCGCCGCGATGACCACCGCGCCGCGCGGGGTGTCGGTGCCGGCGGCGCGCACGTGCTCGCCCGGCTCCGGCACCCGGTGCAGCGTGACGCGGACCGCTCCGCGGTCGGTGTCCTCCGCCGCGACGACCGCGTCCGCCCCCGCGGGCACCGGCCCGCCCGACGCGATCCGCACGGCCTGGCCGGGCGCGAGCCGCAGCGCGGCGGGGTCGCCGGCGAGCACGTCGTGGGCGACGGGCAGCACGACGGGCGCGCCGGGAGCAGCACCCCGCAGGTCACCGGTGGCCACCGCGTACCCGTCGCGGGCCGCGACCGCCCGCGCCGGGACGTCCGCCGGGGCGACGACGTCCTCCGCGAGGATGCAGCCGGCGGCGTCGGAGAGCACGACGTCGAGGGGGGCGACGGGCCCGACCGCGGCCAGCACGGCCGCGAGCTGGTCCTGCACGGATCTCATGGCGGCATTCTGCCCGCCGGACCGCCGCAGCCGCGCACGGAGCGCCGACGCCGGGCGTGCGGGCGCACGTCACGCCGATGGTCCTACCCGCCCGTCCCCGGGTTTGGGAGACTGGGGGCATGAGCACCGCTGCCCAGCCGTACCCGCACGCGTCCGACGGCAGCACCATCACCGAGGTGAAGGACCAGTTCCGGGCGCTCATCCGGGCGGCTCGCGCGGCGCGGTCGCCGCGGCTCCGGGCCGAGGCCGCGGACGCGCTGGTCGACGTGGTGGAGACGATCCCCGCCCTCGCCGACGCCGGGTGCGTCGCCGTCTACGCCGCGCGGCCGACCGAGCCCGACACCGGGCCGCTGCTCGACTCGCTCGCCGCGCGCGGCGTCGAGGTGCTGCTGCCCGTGCTGGGCGCGGGCCTGCAGCGCGAGTGGGCCCGGTACGACGGCCGGCACGACCTGCTGCAGCGCGCGCCCGGCCGCCCGCCGGAGCCGTCCACCCCCTCGCTCGGCGCCGACGCGCTGGCCCGGGCCGACGTGGTCGTCGCCCCCGCGCTCGCCGTCGACACCTCCGGCACCCGGCTCGGGCAGGGCGGCGGCTGGTACGACCGCGCCCTCGCGCACGCCCGGCCCGGCACGCCCGTCGTGGCGCTGGTGTTCGCGGAGGAGCTCTACGACGCCACCGTCCGGCCGCTCCCCCGCCAGCCGCACGACCGCACCGTCGACATGGTCGCCACGCCCGAGCGCTGGGCCACCCTGGGCGCCTGAGCCGGGAATACCGCGGGGCCGCGTATCATTGGCACTCGGACACGGGGAGTGCCAACGGCCCCCCACCCACCGAGTCACGTCATTCGCGGGAGACAGCAGTGCCCACCTACGCCTACACCTGCACCGAGTGCGGCCACGCCTTCGACATCCACCAGTCCTTCAGCGACGCGGCGCTCACGGAGTGCCCGAGCTGCGGCGGCAAGCTGCGCAAGGTGTTCTCCTCCGTCGGGGTCGTGTTCAAGGGCTCGGGCTTCTACCGCAACGACTCCCGCTCGACCACGACCTCGTCCACGGGCAGCAGCTCGACGTCGTCGTCGACCTCGAGCTCGTCCACGACGACCTCGACCCCGAGCACGACCTCGTCGGCCCCGGCCGCGTCGTCGAGCTCGGCCGGCAGCACCAGCACCGCCGCGAAGCCCGCCGCGAGCTGACCGGGGTCCACCCGGCCGCGTGCTCTCGCGGGTCGGGGTCGACCACAGGCGGTGGAGGCGCGCGTCGTCCCCAGGGTGAGGGGTGGGCGGCGCAGCCCTGACGGAGGTGCCGCCTAGCGTCGCCGGCATGCCGCCCGACCTCGTCCCCGACGCCCGACGACGCCTCCGCGTGCTCGCGTGGCGTGCCCGCCGGCCGCTCGCCGCGCTCTGCGCCGGCCTCGCCGCCCTGGTCGCCGTCGACCTGGCGCGACCCGCCGACGCGCCGACGGCGCAGGTGCTCGTCGCCGCGCGGGACCTGGACGTCGGTGCCCGGCTCACCGAGGACGACCTGACGCTCGACGCCGTGCCGGTCGCGCTGCTGCCCCCGGGCCTGGGTGCCGACGAGGACCTGACCGGCCGGCGGCTGGCGGTGGCCGTGCCCGCGGGGCTGCCGCTGGTGCCGGAGCTGCTCGTGGACGACGCCACGACCGGCCCGCCCGGCACGGTGGTCGTCCCCGTCCGGTTCGCCGACACCGGCGTCGCCGCCGTGCTCCGGCCCGGGATGCGGGTGGACGTGGTCGCGGCACCCCTGCTCGACGGCGGCGAACCGGTGCGGCTCGCGAGCGGCGCCGTCGTGCTGGCGCAGTCCGGCGCCGCGGAGGCACCGGACGACGGGTCCGACACCGGCGGCGGATCGCTGCTGGGCGGTGGCTCGGCCGGGGCCTCCGAGTCCGCGCCGGTGCTGCTGGCGGTGACGCCCGAGGAGTCCGTGGAGCTCGGCGGCGCCACCGGCTCCCGGGTGCTCGGTGCGGTCATCGTGGGATGATGCCGGCACACACCGCCGCTGTACCTCGGAGGACATCTCGGCATGAGCGACGTACTCGACAAGGGCCTGCGCGGCGTCACCGAGCGGGCCCGCGGGCTCGCCGGCGTCTTCCAGGGGTTCAAGGACTTCATCTCCCGCGGGAACGCGATCGAGCTCGCCGTGGGCGTCGTCATCGGCGCGGCGTTCACCACCGTCGTGGGAGCGCTGCAGGAGGGCTTCATCAGCCCGCTGATCGGCATGCTGTTCGGCAAGCCGGAGATCGCCTGGGTGGTCGGGCCCATCAACGGGTCCACGCTGGACCTCGGCCTGATCATCAACGCGATCATCCAGTTCCTGCTGACCGCCGCCGCGATCTACTTCATCATCGTGCTCCCGCTGAACAAGCTCGCGGAGCGGCGCAAGCGCGGCCTCGAGGCGGAGCCCACCCGGCCGTCCGAGGACATCCTGCTGCTGCAGGAGATCCGCGACCTGCTCGCCGCGCAGTCGACGCCCGCCCTCCGCCAGGACACCAGCGCCCCCGCGCACCCCGGCGCTCACCAGGCCCCCGGCGCGCACCAGGCCCCCGGCGAGCCCGACGCACCGGGCGCGAGCCGCACGCCCACCGCCTGACCCGTCGGCGCCCGCGGGACGGTGGGACACTGGGAGGCGTGAGCACCTCCCCCGCCGAGCCCCGTCCCGAGGACGCGGACCGTCCGCGACGCCCGGTCGACGACACCCCGCTGATCCCCGGGCGCAGCGCCGACGACTCCGACGCCGGCTGGGGCGACGACCGCGGCGACTCGAACGACGACCGCCTGCTCCGGGACGTCCCGCCGCACTGGTGACCCACCCCGCCACGCCACCCTGGCGAGCGGCGTGCGGCCCCTGCGCGCTGCCCCGTCTCCCCGACGCGCGGTGATCCGGCCCGCGTCGGCCCGCGTCGGCCCGCGTCGGCCCGCGTCGGCCCGCGCCGGCGGGAGCGGCCGTCAGGCCGGGTGGGTGCCGGTGGCGCGGTGGACCGCTGCGCCGACGACCGCGTCGACCCGCGAGCCGCGGCGGGTCAGCCCCAGCTCGGCGCGGACGGCGGCGGCGAGCTCGTCGGGCGTGCGCTCGGTGCCGTCGGACACGAGCCACGCCACGAGGTCGTCGAGCTGGTCGTCGGAGTAGGCGCTGATCGGCAGGCCGGGGCGCACGTCGGGCCGCGGACCGCCGGGGACGGCGAGCGTCGGCTGGACGATGCGCACGGCGCCGGTCATCGGCGCGGCCGCCTCCATCACGCCGGGGATGTCGGCGGCGATGGCCGGTGCGGCGCCGGTGGCGGGGCGAGGCTCGGGCGCCGGATCGGTCACGGGTGCCGCGACGACGTCGAGCACCCCGGTCGCCGGCCGCGGCTCGTCGGCCCAGGTGCCGCCCCCGGCGGGCACGTCGGCCCCGGGCAGCACGCCGAGCCCGGTGAGCGTCGGGGCGGGACCCGTGCCGTCGTCGTCGAGCAGCGGCGCGGGCACCAGGAGCATCCCGCGCTGCCGGTCGGCGCGCGCCTGGGCGATGCGCTGGTCGGCGACGGCGTGCAGGGCGCGGCGGATCCGGTCGACCTCGGCCTCGGGGTCGAGGAACGCGGCCGCGGACCAGACGCGCAGCACGCTCCACCCGAGGCGCTCGAGGCGCTCGGCGACCTGCCGGTCGCGGACGCGGACGCTCGGCTCCTCGAGGTACGCGTCGTCGTCGGTGAGGACGGCGACGAGCAGCTCGCCGGGCAGGTCGGGGTGGCCGACGGCGAGCGGCAGGTGCAGGCCGCCGGGCAGGCCGTGGTCGAGCTCCACGACGAGGCCGTGCCGCCAGAGCCGCTCGGCCAGGTCCACGACCAGGCGGTCGGGCGCCTGCTCCGTCGCGACGACGACGTCCGCGGGGACGGGCTCGCGCTCGGCGGTCGGCTGGTCCGCCTCGGCGACCGCGGGCGCCTTGACCTCCTCGGCCACGGGCGCGCCGTCGTCCTCGGCGGGCGGCTCGGCGATGGCGAGGTCGGTCTCGCCCGCGGCGCGCCGCTCGGCGAACCGCAGCAGGTCACCGAGCAGGCGCGGGCCGGGACCGCGCAGGCGCTCGGGGTCGACGTCGGCGAACGCGAAGCAGGACACGACGTCCAGCCGGTGCCGGGTGACGCCGAGGACCGCGAGCAGCAGCGCGTCGCCGCCGGGGCCGCTGATCGGGCCGAACCGGTGCAGCACGCGCCCGTGCGGGGTGCGGCCGAACCCGAGCGACAGGATCAGCGCGTCGCGGCGCAGGCCGGCGACGTTGGTGAGGTCGGTGACGACGAACGGCTCGGGCCGCGACCCGTCGAGGCAGGCGGCGAGCGACGGCGAGTCCCGGACCTGGGCGAGCACGGCCTCGCGGACCTGCGCGGTGTGCAGCGCGGAGGCGGTGACGACCGCGAGCGACTCCTCGGGGTGCGTGAGGGCGTGCTCGATGACCAGCTCGACGACGCGGTCCACGTCGGCCCGCGTGCTCTGCACGGCGCCGGTGCCGTCGGGCATGCCGGTGCCGTCGACGAGGTGGTGGCCGACGGTGGCGACGCTGGTGGGCAGCGGCGTCGGGGACAGCACGTCGCCGTAGCCGTGCGCGGCGAGGAAGGCGGTCAGGTACGGGTCGCGCCGGGAGGCGTCGGCGCGCAGCGGGACCGTCGGCAGCACGTCGGCGAGCTCGCGCACGGCGGTGCCGGAGGCGCAGCGGGGGTCGCCGACGACGACGACCTGCCGGCCACGGGCCAGCGCGGGCAGCGCGACCTCGAGCGGCAGGTGCGCGGCGGCGTCGAGCACGACCAGGTCGACCGTGCGCGCGGCGGGCAGCACCTGCGGCACGAGCATCGGCGCGGCGGCGAGCACGGGACGCAGCCGCCGGGCGACGTCGGGGTACCGCTCGAAGGTCTCGGGCAGGCTGGTGAGCCGGTCCTCGACGAGCTCGGCGAACAGCGCCTCGGTCTGCTCGGTGTGCGCAGCCATCGCGTTGCGGACGTGGGTGATCGCGCGGGCGCGGACCGGCCCGCCCAGCGCGGCGGTGTGCGCGACGTCGAGCTCGCGGTACTCGGCCGCGAGCCGGCCGAGCGTGCGCCCGTCGTACCCGGCGAGCGCGGGGTCGGCGGCGAGGACCTGCTCGAAGACGGTGGTCCACCAGGCGAGCTCGAGCTCGGCGGCGACCAGGCCCGCGGGCACGCGGCGGTCGGCGAGGTCGTCGAGCAGGTCCCCCAGGCCGGCGGCCAGCAGGGAGCGGACCAGGCGCGTGCGCTCGGGCAGCGCCTCGAGGGTGTCCCGCGCGGCGACGAGGCGGCGGACGCGCTCCAGCACGTCGCCGATCGGGCGGGTCAGCAGGTCGGCGCCCTCGGGCGTGCCGGCGAGGACCACGGTCAGCGCCTCGACGTCGGCCCGCACCTCGCGGTGCTCGGCCTCGATGTCGCCCAGGTGCTCGGGCAGCCGGGGCCACCCGCCCGCGGGGCAGTGCTCCTGCCAGATCGCGCGCTGCTGCTGGACGTCGAGCAGCGCGGCGTGCAGGTCGGCGACGGGACGGCCGGGACGCAGCAGGTCCTTGGCCTGCTTGCGCAGCCGCCGGCGCAGCGAGTACCCCATCGGGGTGCCGTGCTCCGCGCGCCAGGCCGTGGACGCCGTGGCGGCGACCATGTCGGCCGGGCTGCGCTCGAAGACCAGCGGCTGGAAGACGTCCAGCACGCCGCGGACGCCGGCCAGGACCTCGAGCTGCTCGGCCCAGGTGGCCAGCGTGGTGGCGGGCGTGAAGCCGGTGACCTCGGCGACCTCGGCGATGCGCCGCTCCACGGCGGGCAGGCCGGTGTCGCCGACGAGCCGCTCGGCGCGGCGCAGGGCGTCCGCGGCCTCGGCGTCCGACAGCAGCGCGGCGCCGTACCAGGGGGTGTCGACGGGGCGCAGCGTGAACGCCCCGGCGGCGGCGGCCTCGCTCAGCTCCGCGCCGACGGCGGCGCGCCGCTCGGCGTCGAGCGACCGGGCGACGTCGACGGGCAGGCGGACGGTCGTGCGCGGCGCGGGACGCTCGGCGGTGAGCCGGGCCAGCGCCTGGAAGGCGTCGTAGGCGGAGGCGCCCCAGGGCTGCCGCACCAGGTGCAGGCCGTCGACGTAGCCGCGCAGCTTCTCGCGGTGGTCGACGAGCGACCGGCGCAGCTCGGCGGCGGCTCCGAGGTCGCCCGGGTCGACGTCGAGGGTCATCGCGCCCATCAGGCGGCGGGCCGACGCGGCGCGCCAGGCGGCGTCCGGGGCGACGTCGAGCAGGATCTCCCCGACGCCGAGCTGCTCCAGGCGCTCGCGCAGCGCGACGGCGGCCCGGCGGTGCCCGGGGACGTAGAGGACGGTGCGGCCGTCGGCGGCGGCGTCCGCGACCAGCGCGGCGAGCGTGCCGGTGACGTCGCTGTCGGCGGGTGCGTCGACGAACACGTGCGACCCGCGGGCCACGACGTCCAGGACGTGCTGCTGCGCGGGGTCGAGGTCGCCGACGCCGCGCTCGAGGGCCGGGTCGCGGTCGCCGCGCACGGGCTCGGGCAGCGTGACCGCGAGCTGCTCCGCGGCCTCGGTGACGCCGGCGAGCGCCGCGACGACCTCGTGCCGGTCGAGCCCGGACGCGAGGCGGTCCAGGTCGTCGACGAGCACCTGCCCCGGGTGCACGAAGGTGCCGACGACGATCCGGTCGACCAGCTGGAAGTCGTCGAGCACGGCCGAGCCGAGGGAGGTCAGCCGGGTGATCGCGTCGCGCGGGTCGAAGCCCGAGCCGGTGAAGGCGCTGCGGGCGACCGCGCCGGGGTCGAGCAGCGCACCGCGGGACCGCAGCGCGCGCGCCAGGACGGGGTTGACCTCGAGCGAGGGCTCCAGCGTGAGCTCGTAGTCGCTCTCGGCGGTGCCGCGGGCGCGCAGGGACACCGGGCGCAGCAGCACCGGGGCGCGCACCTTGCGGCTGGTCGGCTGGGGCGCGTCGGTGCCGGCGTCGTCCGCGCCGGCGGCGTGCGGCGTCGACTCCCGGGTGGCGGTGGCGATCGCGGCGACGTCGTCCGTGGCGACGTCGGGGGTGCTGTGCTCGGTCCAGGACGCGACGCCGATGGCCAGGTAGGTCGGGGCGATGCCGTACTGCTGCGCGTAGGTCCCGGCGCGGGCGGCGACGGCGCGGGCGCGGCGGCGGGCGGTGCCGAGCGCGGCGCCCTCCCGCACGAGGTTGGACAGGCGGGTCTCCCGGCCGGCGAACAGCTGGGCGATGCCGGACGGGTGCGCGGCGGACAGGTCCAGGGCGGCGTCGCCGAGCAGCTCGACGTCGGCCAGCGTGGAGCCGCCGGCCGCCTCGACGAGCGCGGCGCGCCAGGTGCTGGTGGCCCCGGCGACGAGCTCGGCGGGCGACGGGGGCTCGACCAGCACGGGGCCGGTCACCTCGGGGGTGTCGGGCATGGGGGTCTCGCCGTCGTGCGTCGTGGAGCGGTCGGGCGCGGGGCCCTCGGTGCCGGTGGCGGGGGTGCCGGGGGCCGACGGGGTGGGCGACGACGCCGGCACCGCCTCGGCGGCGGCCGGCTGCCCGGAGACGGAGCGGCGCGCGGGGACCTTCACCCGCAGCACGCTAACCGCCAGGGGCCCTCCGGCGCCGCGTGACGCGCCGCCGAGCGGGGTGATGACGCGGAACTCGCCGCTTCCGGCCGCCCCGGGGACGAGCACGGCCACCGGAGCGGGTGCTCGACGGTGGCCGGGAGTTGATCAACGGTGCGCACCGCGCAGGGGGCAGGCGATGCGCACCGTCGGGAATGAACTATGGCCCTGGGATGGTGCAGCGGTCAACAACCTGGCGTCTCCTCGGGTGAACGCTCACACAGCCAGGTCACAGACCCGGGGCATCGTCGCAGGTCGGCTCCCACCCCCGGTGACGGACGTCACGCGGCGGCGGCCGGCGGGCGGAGGGGGTCCGGTGCCCGACGGGGGCGGTGCCGGGCACCGGAGACGAGGCGCCGGCGGGACCCGTCAGCCGCTGCGGGCCCCACCGACGTCCTCGATCCTGACGGCCGCGGGCCGCCCCTCAGCCCGCTGTAGGTGCTGCGGGCGGCGGATTGAGTGGTCCCGCCGGCGTCGGTGAGGGGTGGACCAGGGAGATGAGGGTCGCCTCCCCCGGTGACCGGCCACGGCCCCGTGGCTAGGCTGCCGCCGACGAGGGAGGACGCCGATGTCCGAGGACTTCGCGGTGACCGTCGGCGCGGGCACGCTCGCGCCGGACGACCCGGACGCGCTCGCGCTGCCGCACCGGTGGACGGCCGCCGGGATGCGGGCGACGCCCGCCCCGACCGGCGCGCACCTGCTGCACCTGGCGGTCGCGGGGTGCGTGCTCAACGACCTGCACCGCGAGGCCGCCGCCCGCGGCATCCCGCTGGCCGGGGTCGAGGTGGTCGCCCGCGGCGGGTTCGCGCCGGGCACCTGGGCGTCGACCGGGATCACCTACGCCGTGCGCGTGGACACGACCGCCACCGAGCACGAGGTCGACCTGCTGCTCGCCGTGGTCGACGAGGTGGCCGAGATCCCCCGGGCGGTGCGCCAGGGCGCGCCGGTCAGTCGCGCCACTGCGTGAGGTCGGCCCGGCCGAGCATCCCGAGCTTCCGCAGCGCGCGGCTCATGTGGTTCTCGACGGTGCGGACGCTCAGGTAGAGCTGGTCGGCGATCTGCCGGTTGCTCAGGCCCTCGCGCGCCAGCACCGCGACCTCCTGCTCCCGGCCCGACAGCGCCTCCGCGCGGGCACCCGGCAGCGGGCCCCGGCCGACCGGGCCGTCGGCGCTGCGGGCCGCCACGCCGAGGTACTGCTCGGCCGCGCGGGACAGGGCCGGCGCGCACAGCGGGCTGGTGCCGGGCAGGGCCGCCGCGACGGCCGCCCGGTCGCCGTCGGCCAGCCCGACCAGGACCTGCACGTACGGCTCGAGCAGCGGCAGCCGGGCCCGGTCCGCGACGGCTCGGACGGTGCGGGCCGACGCCGGGTCGAGGTGCGCCCCGCCGAGCACCCAGCAGGTCAGCGCCGGCTGCAGCAGCCCCTGGTCCGCGTAGCCCTCGGCGACCGCCCACGCCGTCGCGGCCGCGGCCGTCCCGTCGCCGGTCGCCGAGGCCAGCGCCACGTGCGCGAGCGGCCGCAGCGAGTGCAGCAGCGGCTCGTGCTCCGGCGGCGTCGCGTCCAGCTCGCGCACCAGCACCTCGGCCAGCGGCTGGTTGCCCGCGTTCGCCTGGAGGATCGCGCCGATGGTCAGCCCTCGCCGGTGGAACGTCGTCCCGACCGGGCCCGGGGCCCCGAGCCGCAGCGACGTGCTGAGCGCGCGCCACGCCGCGCCGCTCTGCCCGGCGGCGAACAGCACCTCCGCGAGCATGCAGGCGTGCACGCGGATCCCGAGCGCGTCCAGGTCGTCGTACGCCGCGTCGAGCATCCGGCGCTGCCACTGCTCGGCCTCGGCGGTGAGGCCCGACTGGAGCAGGCACTGCCCGCGCAGCGCGGCGAGGTAGTGCCGCGCCTCGGGCTCGGCGTCCGAGAGGTCCGCCTCGGTGCAGACCTGCAGCGCGGCGCCGGGCCAGCCGGACTCCAGCAGGGCCGCGGCGCGCAGCACCACCGGCCAGCCGCGGAAGAACGTCGCGGCCTCCGGCGGGTCGGACTCGGCCGCGACGTCGTCGGCGCACCGGCCGTCCGCGATCTCCCGGACCAGCCGGCGCTTGCGCTCCCGCAGCACCCGCACCGGCGCGAGGTCCGGGTCCTCGGGGTCCTCGCGGTCCTCGCGCGGGCCCGCGTCGGCCCGGGCCGCGTCCTCCGCCGGCGCGTCCGGCTCCGCCTCGGGGTCCGCCGAGGCCGCCGTCCACGCCGCCCAGCGCGACCGGAAGAACGCGAACGCCGCCCGGTCGGCCGGGTCGTCGCACGGTCCCGGGGCCGCCTGGGCGAACACCTCCGCGAGCGGCTCGGCGGCGGGGCGGCGCAGCAGCAGGGCCAGGTAGGCGTTCGCGGTGCGCAGCGTCGGCTCCTGCAGCCACACGCCGCGGCGCGCCGCCTCCTCCGCCGTCGCGTGCTCGTGCACGAGCCCCGCGAGCTGCGCCGCCCACGCCGACGTGCCGCCTTCCCCGGACGGCGCGGCGAGCAGGGCCACGCTCACGTGGTCCGTCGGCGCGACCGCCGCCGCCGGACCGCCCTCGGCCGAGACCCGCCCGGCGAGCTGCCGGCGCCGGGTCGGGACCACGCGCTCGCGCAGGGCCCGGGCCAGCAGCGGAGGCGCGACGGCCAGCACCTCGCCCGAGGCGCCGGGGTCGTGGCCCACCACGCGCCCGGCCTCCTCGAGCTCCGCGAGCACGTCGGGCGCCACCAGCCGCGCGGCGACGTCGGCCGGCACCGGGCCGGCGCTCGCCAGCGCCTCCAGCGCCTCGACGCCCTGCCGCGGCATCCCCGAGAGGAACACGTACGCCACCGCGTCGACCGGCACGTCCGAGAGGCCCCCGTCCTCGACCCAGACGCTGTCCTGCCGCCGCAGCGCGCCGGCGGCGCGGGCCGCGTCCGCGAGCGCCACGACGGCCCGCGGGTTGCCCCCGGTCTGGGCGGTCACCGTGGCGGTGAGCCCCGCGTCGGCCGGGGCGCCGAGCACCGACGCCAGGAGCGCGGACACCGCGCGGAAGCCGAAGGGGTGCAGGCGCAGCTCGGCCGGGGCGCGGTCCACCAGCAGCTCGCGCATGCCCGCGGTGGGCGCGAGCAGCGCGTCGACGGTGCAGGACGCCACGAGGATGGCCGGCGTGCGGCCCAGCACGCGGCGGACCACGCGCAGGCTCGCGGCGTCCACCCGGTCGACGTCGTCGACCAGCAGCACGCTGCGCCGCGGCCGGAGCTCGTCGGCGAGCCAGTCGGTCAGCGCCGTCTCGTCCGGCACCCGCACCGAGGCCGACGCGTGCTCGACCAGCGCGGACAGGTCGCCCGGCCCGCAGGCCCGCAGCAGCAGGCCCGTGACGCCGCGCCGGGACGCGTCGGCCAGCAGGCGCTCCAGCACGGTCGACTTGCCGGCGCCGCGGTCGCCCCGGACCAGCACGTCGCGTCCGAGCGGCAACCACCGCTGCACCGCCGCCACGGTCAGCCCGAATCCCTCTGCCTCCACGGCGCGTCTCCCGTCCTGCGCCCGCTGCTGGACGCCCCTGCCGGCCGACCCGGACGTCGACCTCCGCGCAGGGACTCTGCTGGGTGCCGCACCACTCAGCGGACGGTCCGCGACCACCTACGCAGCGGCGGCGGGCGCACGGCCGGCGCCGTACCTACCCAGCGGGTCCCGGTCCGTGGGTCGGCCCACCGCGCGGCACCTCGGTCCCGGTGCCACGCTGGAGAGCGCCAGCGGGGGCCGGCCGGGTCCCCGCGCCCGCGACCGGAGGACCCGCGATGTCGCACTCCATCGGCTACTTCGTCGGCAGCCTGTCGAGCACGTCGATCAACCGCACGCTGGCCGAGGCGCTCATCGCCCTGGCGCCGGACCAGCTCGAGTTCCGGGAGATCCCCATCCGGGACCTGCCCCTCTACAGCCCCGACTACGACACCGACTACCCGCCGGAGGCCCGGGCGCTGAAGGACGCCGTGGCCGCGTCCGACGGCATCCTGTTCGTGTCGCCCGAGTACAACCGGTCCATCCCGGGGGCGCTGAAGAACGCCATCGACTGGGGCTCGCGGCCGTGGGGCACCAACTCGTTCGCCCGGAAGCCCACCGGCATCGTCGGGGCGTCCATCGGGGGCATCGGCACGGCAGTCATGCAGTCGTCGATGCGCAGCGTCCTGAGCTTCCTCGACGCCCCGCAGCTGAACTCCCCCGAGGCGTACATCCACTTCCGGCCCGAGGTGTTCGGGCCCGGCGGCGCGGTGCACGACGAGGGCACCGCGAAGTTCCTGGGGCACTACATGGACGAGTACTGCGCGTTCGTGCAGCGGGTGCTCGACGCGAACGCCTCCGGGCACATCGGCGACGAGGACCCGCAGTCGTCCAAGTAGGGGTCAGGCCCGGGGCTTGAGCCGCTGCCCGGGGATCACCGGCGCGGGCAGCGGCGCGTGCGCGTGCCCCTCGACGCGCCCGAACCGCGGTCCGCCGCCCTCGGGCGACGCGATCTCGGCCTGCCACTGCTCGCGGGCGGCCAGGACCTCCTCGTGGTCGCGGCCGATGAAGTTCCACCACATGACGATCCGCTCCCCCAGCGGCAGCCCGCCGATCAGCAGCAGGCGCACCTCGGTGTCGCCCGTGGCCCGCAGGGTCAGCGTCGTCGCGCCCGGCGCCCGGTAGAGCAGGTGGTGGACGGGCGCCGGGGTCCCGTCGACCTCGACGGCGCCGGCGTCGACCAGCACGCCGTGCTCGAACGCCGGGTCCACCGCGAACGCGTGGGTGGACCCGGGAGCCAGGCGCAGCTCGGCGCCGACCAGCGGCGAGAACGACGGGACCGGCGACGTCGACCCGGCCAGCGCGCCGAGGAACACCCGCGCCTCGCCGCCGTCGAGGGCCACCACCGGCGGCACGTAGTGGTCGAACGCCGGGTCGACCCCGCGGTCCCGCTCCGGCAGCACCGTCCACAGCTGGACGCCGTGCAGCACGGTCGTGGCGTCGGTCGAGTCCTCGGAGTGGCTGATGCCGTGCCCCGCGGTCATCAGGTTGAGCTCCCCAGGCCGCACCAGGCAGTGCGTGCCGAGGCTGTCCCGGTGCTCGATCTCCCCCGAGAACAGCCACGACACGGTCTGCAGCCCGGTGTGCGGGTGCGGCGGGACGCGCATGCCGCCGGTCGCCGCGACGTCGTCGGGGCCGTAGTGGTCGAGGAAGCACCAGGCGCCGATGAACGACCGGGCGCGCTGCGGCAGCGTGCGGCGGACCGCCATGGCGCGGATCCCGCCGAGCGGCACGTCCCGCGGCTCCAGCAGGTCGCCGGCGCGCGGGTCCGCCGGGGTGCAGACCCGCTCGGTCGCCACGGCCTCGAGGTTGGTCATGCCCCGAGCGTAGGGCCGGACCTCCGCGCTAGCGGCGGAGGGCCGTGCGGATCGCCGCGACCGCCACCGCCCCGCCGAGGATCCACGGGCCCGCGACCAGCACCACGTCCAGGGGCTGGTGCCGGACGTCGACGCGACCCCGGCGCGAGGCGATGGGGTGCCGGCGGGGCTCGGACAGGACGCCCGTCTCCGTGATCGGGTTGTCGGGGCGGGTCGTGGCGAACGACTTCAGGTGCTCCGTCGTCGACTCGACCCGGTCGGCGGCGATCAGCAGCAGCCAGTGCGCCGCGCGCCCCTCGCTGAACCGGTCGTACGCGTAGCGCCGGATCGCGCCCGCCGGCCCGTGCAGCGGCTGCGCGGTGCCGAACACCGGCGGCAGCATCGTGTGCTCGATCGACCGCTCGCGCGGGTACGTCTCGGGCTGGCGGTCGGGGAACTCCCAGTGCGCGCCGGTCGGCAGGTCGCGGCGCTCACGCGGGTAGGACGGGCGGTCGGCGGGGTCCAGGTCGGCACCCCAGCCGGGGATCCGGGCACGGAGCTGCTCGGAGGTCTCCGGCAGCGCCGGCTTCTCTGCGCGGTACGGCATGGTCGTGCTCCTCTCAGTCCGCGTCCGGGATGATGGCCGGCTTGATCATGCCGTCGAGCTTCGACGACATCATGTGGTAGCCCTCCGCGATGTGCTCCAGCGGGATCCGGTGCGTGATGATCTCGGACGGCTTGAGGTAGCCGTTGCGGATGTGCTCGAGCAGCCGCGGCCACTGCCGGCTCACCGGCGCCTGGTTCATCCGCAGCGTCAGGCCCTTGTTCATCGCGTCGCCGAACTTCACGGCCGAGAAGATCGGGCCGTACGCGCCCATCACCGACACCGTGCCGCCCTTGCGCACGCCGTCGATGGCCCAGTTCAGCGCGACGGGCGACCCGCCCTGCAGCTTCAGCTTCGCGGCGGTGACGTGCTGGATGAGGTTGCCGTCCGCCTCCGCGCCGACCGCCTCGATCACGCGGTCGAACCCCAGACCGTCGGTGGTCTTCTTCATCTCGACGACGATGTCGTCGTACTCGGTGTAGTTGCGGGTCTCGGCGTAGGCGAAGTCCTGCGCCTTCTGCAGCCGGTAGCCCAGCTGGTCGACGACGACGACCCGCCCCGCGCCCATCAGCCACGCGGAACGCGCCGCGAACAGGCCCACCGGCCCGGCGCCGAGCACCGCGACGGTGTCGCCCTCGTGGATGTCCGCGAGCTGCGCCCCGAAGTACCCGGTGCCGAGCGCGTCGGTCATCAGCAGGGCGTCCTCGTCGTCCAGCCACTCCGGGATCTTCTGCGGGCCCACGTCCGCGAACGGCACCCGCACGTACTGCGCCTGGCCGCCGTCGTAGCCGCCGGTGCTGTGCGAGTACCCGTAGATGCCCCCGATCGCCGTGGCGTTCGGGTTCACGTTGTGGCAGTTCGAGTACAGGCCGCGCGCGCAGAAGAAGCAGCTGCCGCAGTAGATGGTGAACGGCACCATCACGCGGTCGCCCACCTGCAGGTTCTGCACCGACGACCCGACCTCGTGGACCACGCCGATGAACTCGTGCCCGAACGTGTGCCCGATCCGGGTGTCCGGCATCATCCCGTGGTAGAGGTGCAGGTCGGAGCCGCAGATGGCGGCCCGGACGACCTTCACGATCGCGTCGTTGGGATGCTCGATCGCCGGGACGTCCTTCTCCTCCACGCGGACCTTGTAGGGCCCGCGGTAGACCATCGCTCGCATGGTGGCTCCCTCGTGGCGTGCTGACGTTCGTCCCAGCCTGCGCACCCCCGGCGCGTCCCGCATCTGGAGGCGCCGGGTGCCACCATCGAGGCATGCCGACCCGCCCCGCCGCCGCCGTCCTCGGCACCGTCCTGCTCGCCGCGCTCGCCTCCGGCTGCACCGGGACCGCGACGCCGACCCCCGGTGCGTCACCGGCCCCGCCGCCCGCGACCGCGCACGTGACGGGGCAGTCGACGCCCGACGTGTCCGGCGTCGTCGAGCTGCGGGACGGGGTGCCGGTGCTCACCGGGGCGTCCGACGGCTACTACGAGGGCATGGCGCTGGACCGGGCGGACCCGCAGGTGGTGTCCGGCGCCGGCGCGATCACGCTGGACGACCTCGCCGACGGCGACGAGGTCGAGGTGTGGCTGGCGGGCGGGGCGTGCGCCGAGTCGTCCCCGGTGCAGTGCGACGTCGGGACGGTCCGGGTCCGGGGCTGACCGCCGGGCCCGACGGGCTCGACGGGCTCGCGGTCCGCCGTAGCATCGCGTCGATGACCAGCGCCCCTGCCACCGAGCCCGGCGCAGCCGCGCGCGCCCTGCTCGAGCGGCACCGGGCCCTGGCCGGCACGGCGCGGGCCGTGCTGGACCACCTCGACGGCGCCACGGTGCGGGTCGCCGCGCTCGTGGAGCAGGACCGGGAGGCACGCGTCCGCGCGGAGCTCGGGATCGTCCCGGTCGAGCAGCTCGGCGCGATGACCGACCGCAACCTGCGCCTGCGGGCCCTGGCCGACGCCGGGTACGCCACCGCCGCGGACCTGCTCGGCGTCGACGCGGGCACCCTGGACGCGGTGCCGGGGGTCGGGACGCAGACCGCGCGCAGCGTCGTCGCCGCGGTCGAGCAGCTCGCGGGCGCGGTCCGCGCCGGCGTCCCGGTGCGGCTCGAGGTCGACCGCTCGGGGCGGCCCGACACCGCGACCACCGTCGAGCTGCTGCGGCTGCTCGACCGGCTCCTGCGCCTGCGACCCGTCGTCGAGCCGCACCGCACGGCGCTCGCGGACTACGCGTCGTCGGTCGCCGCCCACCTCGTGACCGCCGCGCCCGCCGGGAGCCGGCTGCGGTTCGCCCTGTCCCGGCGCGCGGCCAAGGACCGTGCCCGGCGTGCGCTGGCGGCGCTCGACGGCTGGTCGGCGGTCGTCGACGACGGGCTCGGGGCGACGGTGGACCGGCTGGCGGCCGCGTGCGCCGCGCCGGAACCGGACGCGACGGCGCTGTGGGACGTCTTCGAGCAGCGCAGCGCCGAGCTCTACACCGTGCTCGGCAGCATCGTGCCCCTGGCGGACGACGTGCTCGCGGCACGCGGCATGCTCACCGCCGAGCTCGCCGAGCGGGTCGCCGCGCGGCCCCTCGACCTGTCGCTGATGCGGGTGCCGCTGCGCGGGTACCAGGAGTTCGGCGCCCGGTTCGCGCTGAACCAGGGCCGGGCCCTGCTCGGGGACGAGATGGGCCTCGGCAAGACGATCCAGGCGCTCGCGGTGATCGCCGACCGGGCGGCGGCCGGGGACCGGCACTTCCTGGTCGTCTGCCCGGCCGGCGTGCTGGTGAGCTGGCTGCGGGAGGTCGACGCCCGGACCACGCTGACCGGGCACCGGCTGCACGGGGAGCGGCGCGCGGAGGCGATCGCCCGGTGGCAGGCGGAGGGCGGGATCGGGATCACGACCTTCGAGGGGCTGCCGCACGTCCCCGCCGACGGGCCGGAGGTCGCGGTGCTCGTCGTCGACGAGGCGCACTACGTCAAGAACCCGGCGGCCCGGCGGTCGCAGGAGGTCGCGGCGTGGGCCGCGCGGGTCTGGCGGGTGCTGCTGATGACCGGCACGCCGATGGACAACCGGGTCGAGGACTTCGTGGCGCTGGTGCGGCTGCTCGACCGGGACCTGGCCGACGGGCTGCCCCGGCACCTCGGCCTGGTCGGCGCGGACACGTTCCGGCGGGCGGTCGCGCCGGTCTACCTGCGGCGGAACCAGGCGGACGTGCTCGTGGAGCTGCCGGAGCTCGTGGTCGTCGACGACTGGGAGGACCTGTCCCCCGCCGGCGAGCGCGGGTACCGGTCCGCCGTCGCCACCGGGAACTTCATGGCGATGCGGCGCGCCGCGTACCTCACGGAGGACCCCGCCGACTCGACCAAGCTCGCGCGGCTGGTGGAGATCGTCGGCGAGGCCGGGGAGAACGGGCACCGGACCGTGGTGTTCTCGTACTTCCGCGACGTGCTGGACCGGGTCGTCGCCGTGCTGGGGGCCGGCCCCGGGCCGGTGTTCGGCGCGCTCACCGGCGACGTCCCGGCCGACGAGCGGCAGGCGGTCGTCGACGCGTTCTCGGCCGGGCCGCGGGACGGCGTGCTGGTCGCGCAGATCGGCGTCGGCGGGGTGGGCCTCAACCTGCAGGCCGCGTCCGTGGTCGTGCTGTGCGAGCCGCAGCTGGTCCCGTCCGCCGAGGCGCAGGCCGTCGCCCGCCTGCACCGGATGGGCCAGGTGCGGACCGTCGTGGCGCACCGGCTGCTCGCCGAGGACGGCGTGGACGAGCGGATCGTCGAGCTGCTCGCCGGCAAGCGCCGGGTGTTCGACGCCTACGTGCGCGAGTCGTCGGTGGCGGCCGCGGCCGTCGCCGCCGTCGACGTCACCGAGGCCGGGCTCGCGCGCGAGGTCGTGGCGATGGAGCAGGCGCGGCTCGGGTACGGGCCGGTGTGGGCCGGGCTGGCCGAGGACGGGGCCGCGCCGGACCCGGTCTGAGCGCCGGGAACGTCAGCGCGCGGGCACCGGCGCCGGGTCGGGCACGGGCGCCGGCGCGGGCGCCGGCCGGGTGCGCGCCTCGACCACCAGGACCACCGCCACCCCCACGGCGCAGAGCGCGAACCCGGCCGCCGTCACGACGGTCAGCGGCTCGCCGAAGCCCACCGCGCCGGCCACCGCGGTCGCGGGCGCGACGAGGAACAGCAGCGCGTTCAGCGCCGTCACGCCGATCCGGCGCAGCAGCCCCCAGTACAGGCCGTACGCGACCAGCGTCGGGAGCACCGCGGCCAGCGCGGTGACCAGCCAGAACGACGGCTCCCGCGGCGGCACCAGGGTGCCGGTCGCGGCCGCCAGCACGACGAGCGCCGCCGCCGTGACGACCAGGTGGATCGTCAGCGTCACGAGGACCGGCGGCCGCGACTCCGCCCGGCGCTCGACGAACGTGCCGGCGACCAGGCAGGCCATCGCGAGCGCGGGCAGCACGTAGGCGACGGGAGCGGCGTCCGCGCCGCCGACCTGCGAGCGCACGACCAGCGCCACGCCGGCGGCCCCGACCAGCAGCCCGGCCCACTGCGACCCCCGCACCCGCAGCCCGAGCAGCGGGCCGACCAGCGTCGCGACCACCAGTGGCTGGACCGCGTCGATCAGCGCCGTGCTGCCGGTCGTCACGCCCGCGGCGATCGCCGCGTACACGAGCACGCAGTAGCCGAGCTGCGCGAACAGCCCGACGACCGCCTGCTGGCGCAGCTGCGTCCACGTCACCCGGCGGGCCGAGCCGGTCGCCAGGGCCACGACCAGCAGCACGAGCGCGACCGGGACGAACCGCCACACCAGCAGCGTCACGGGCGGGACGTCCACGGTGGCGACCTTGGCGATCACGAACCCCGAGCTCCAGCTGACGACGAAGCCCGCCGACGCCGCGACCGTGGTCACCGCCCGAGGTAAACCGATCTGTGTACCCATGGTGGCGACTATACAGAGCGGTATACTCGCTGTCGTGCCCACGCCCGTCCCGGAGCCCGCTGCCCTCACCCCCGGCGCCCGCCGGGTGCTCGACGCCGCCTCCCGCCTGTTCTACGAGCGCGGCATCCACGCCGTCGGCGTCGACACCATCGCCGAGGAGGCCGGCGTCACCAAGAAGACGCTCTACGACCGGTTCGGGTCGAAGGAGGCGCTCGTCGTCGCCTACCTCCAGCACCGCGACGCCCGCTGGCGGGACCACCTCGCCGCCCGGCTGGCGCAGGTGCCGGAGCCGGGGGCCGACCGGGTGCTGGCCGTCTTCGACGCCGCGATCAGCTGGTCCGACGCGAACAGCCCCAAGGGCTGCAGCGCGATCAACGCCCGCGCGGAGATCGGCGACGGCCACGACGGGCACCCGGTGTTCCCCGAGGTCGCGCGGCAGAAGACCTGGCTGCTGGACCTGTTCGCGGAGCTGTGCCGGGAGGCCGGGGTCGAGCGGCCCGACGCGACGGCGCAGGCGCTGATGCTGCTGTACGAGGGCGCCATCGTCACCGTGGGGATGGAGACGTTCCCGCGGCCGTTCGAGGTGGCGCGCGAGGTGGCGCGAGGGCTCCTGGCGGTGCGGGTCGCTAGTCTCGTCGGGTGAACGCGACGGAACGGCACCACATCCGGGTCTCGGGTGTGCCGGGCGCGCAGCCGATCGTGTTCGCGCACGGGTTCGGCTGCGACCAGCACATGTGGCGGCTGGTGGCCCCGCACTTCGAGGACGCGTTCACCGTGATCACGTTCGACCACGTCGGCGCGGGCGGCTCGGACACCTCGGCGTACGACCCCGAGCGGCACGGCTCCCTCGAGGGGTACGCCGAGGACGTGCTGGCGATCGTCCGCGAGCTCGACCTGCACGACGTGGTCCTCGTCGGCCACTCGGTCTCCGCGACGATCGCGGTGCTCGCCGCCGCGGCCGAGCCGGACCGGTTCGCGAAGCTGGTGCTGGTCGGGCCGTCGCCGCGGTACATCGACGACGACGGCTACACCGGCGGCTTCTCCGAGGCCGACATCACCGAGCTGCTCGACTCCCTGGACAGCAACTACCTCGGCTGGTCCCGGGCGATGGCCCCCGCGATCATGGGCAACGCCGACCGCCCGGCCCTGGGCGCCGAGCTGACCGAGAGCTTCTGCCGCACCGACCCGGAGATCGCCCGGCAGTTCGCCCGCGTGACGTTCCTGTCCGACAACCGGGCCGACCTGCCCGCCGTCACCGTGCCGACGCTCGTGCTGCAGTGCACGGACGACATCATCGCCCCGGTCTCCGTCGGCGAGTACGTGCGCGACGCCATCCCCGGCGCCCGGCTGGTCATGCTCGAGGCGACCGGGCACTGCCCGCACCTCAGCGCGCCCGAGGCGACGACGGCGGCCATCGCCGAGTTCGTCCGCGGCTGACGGCCGCGCGCATGGCGACCGACGGCACCGACGCCGCCTTCCACGAGGCCCCGCTCCAGGACGACCCGGCGCTGCTCTACGACCGGGCGCCCTGCGGCTACCTCACGACCACCCCGGACGGCGTCATCGTGCGGGTCAACCAGACGTTCCTCGCCTGGACCGGCTTCCGGCGCGAGGACCTGGTCGGCCGGCGGCGGTTCGTCGACCTGCTGCCCGTCGGCGACCGGATCTACCACGAGACCCACTACGCGCCGACGCTGCAGATGCAGGGCTCCGCGCGGGAGATCGCGCTCGAGGTCGTCTGCGCCGACGGCCGCCGGTTGCCCGTGCTGGTCAACTCGGTCCTCGACCGGGACGCGGACGGCCGCCCGCTCGCCATCCGGACCGCGGCGTTCGACGCGACCGAGCGACGCCGGTACGAGCAGGAGGTGCTGGCGGCCAAGCGCCGCGCCGAGGAGTCCGAGGCGCGGGCCCTCCAGCTCGCGCAGACGCTCCAGCAGACCCTGATCCCGCCGACGCCGCCGCACGTCCCGGGGCTCGACGTGGCCGCCGCGTACCGGCCCGCGGGCGACGGCCGGCACGTGGGCGGCGACTTCTACGACGTGTTCCAGGTGTCGCCCGACGACTGGGTGGTCGTGCTCGGCGACGTCCAGGGCAAGGGCGCCGAGGCGGCGGTCGTCACCGCGCTCGCCCGGTACACGGTGCGCGCCGCGTCGGTCGACCACGACTCCCCCGCCGCCGTCCTGCACACGCTCGACCGGGTGCTGCACGACGCCGACACCGACCGCTACTGCACGGTGGTGCTGATGCGGCTGCGCCGGGTCGCCGGGGCGTGGCGGGCGACGGTCGCCTGCGGCGGGCACCCGCTCCCGCTGCTGCGCCGGCCCGGGCAGCGGCCGGTGCCGGTGGGCGCGCACGGGCACCTCGTCGGCATCCTGGCGGACGCCGAGTTCCACGACGCCGAGGTCGTCCTGGTGCCGGGCGACGCGCTCGTCCTCTTCACCGACGGCGTCACCGAGGGCCGGCGCGGCGCCGGCTTCTACGGGATCGACCGCCTGGTAACCGTCGTGGACGAGCACCGCGGGTCCGCCGCCGACGTCACCGACGCGATCCTCGCGGACGTGATGGCGTACCAGTCCGGGGACGCGCGGGACGACATCGCGGTCGTCACCGTCGCCGTGGAGGCCGCGGCTCCCGATCGGCCATGATGTCCGGGTGACCGATCAGCGCTCCCCGATCATCGGCGCGTGGCGGCAGTCGCCCGTGCTCCTCGTGGTCCACCCGACGGCCGCCGACCTCGGCACCTTCCCCGCCGACCAGGTCGAGGCCCTGCGGCCGCCGGCCGGCCGGGTGGGGGTCGGCGTGGTCCTCGGGCTCGTCCTCGCGGCGCTGGTCGCGGTCGTCGCGCACGCGGGTCCGGGTGCGGTGCCCGCGATCGCCGGCGCCGGTGCGGCGGTCGTCGCGCTGGCCGTCTACCTGCGCGGGCACCCGGTGGCGTACGTGATCGGGGCCGTGCTCGGCGCCGTGGCGGCGCTGCTGCCCGGCGGCTCCGTGGTCGTGGCCGTCGTCGCCGCGGTCGTGCTGCTCGTGCTCGCGTGGTTCGCCCGGCTCGGCTACGCGGCGCGCCGGCAGTGGTGGCCCCGGCTCGAGGCCCTGCTGACGGAGCACCGGCCCGCCGACGGGGTGCTGGAGGTCCGGGGCGTCGCCGGGTCCGGCTTCCCGCACCGCTACCTGCTCACCGCGACCAGCCCCGACGTCCCCGGCCGGTCGTGGACCGTCGAGGAGGTCGCCTCCCGCCACCTCCAGCCCCGGACGGGCGACCCCGTGCGGATCTGGTTCCGGCCCGCGGACCCCGACGCGGCGGTGCTGGCGGTGTCGAGCGACCAGGTCGGCATGCAGGCGCGGCTGGCCGAGGACCCGCGGGCGGGCGGCGGCACCCCCGGACCTGTCTGAGGCGCGCTCAGGCAGGCCGGTTCAGACCGGGGGCTGCGCGAGCAGGGCCTCGGCGACCGTCGCCCGCGAGTGCGCCACCATCGACCGCGCCATCGGGTCGGCCCCGGTCGCCTCCTCCGCGGCGGCCTCCAGCCGGTCCGGCAGCCGGCCGAGCGCGGTCCGCACCGTGGCCGTGATGGTCGCGGACAGCTGCAGCGCGCTCGCGTCGAGCGCCTTGTCGGTGAGCTCCAGGTCGCGCAGCAGGCCGGCGCCGTCGACGGTCGCCCGGACGTCGTGCGCCGGGGACCAGGCGCTGGCGGTCGTGGTGCGCGTGACCTGCTCCAGCGCCTGGGCGCGGCGCAGCTGGGCGCGGCCCTGCTCCGCCCAGGCCTCGATCTGGGCCGCGGCCGCGGCGTACCCCTCGTCGGTCGAGCTCACGACTGCCCTCCGGTGGCCTGCACGGCCGCGTTGAACGTCTTGTCGAGCGTGCCGGAGACGCTCGTCGCGGTCTTGAGCACCGCGTCGAGCGCCGGCGCGCCGGGGCCCGGGACGACCGGCATCGACTCGAGCGCGGTCGCCGCCCGGCGGAGTGCCGGCACGCCGCGGGTGAGCGCCTCGTTCGCCCGCTCGGTGGCGGTCGCGAGCGACCGGATCGCGCGGGTCAGGCGGGTCAGCCAGTCCCGGACGCGCTCGACGCGGATCGCGATGGCGGTGACCGCCTGCGGCACCACCCACGTCGCGCCGACGCCGACCGTGGCCGCGACCTGCGAGGCCCACGAGATGAGCTTGCCGACCAGGTCGGCGATGACGTCGCGGACGATGGCCCGCACGAAGCCGACGACCGCGCTCGCGCCCTGCATCGCACCGCCCACGCTCGCGCACATCGTCGAGAGCGCCCGCAGCGAGTCCCCGAGCACGTCGCCGAAGACGCCGTAGGCCTCCGCGGCGGGGCCGGACCACCCGGACAGCGCCGTGCGCACCTGGGCCTCCAGGTCGTCGGCGGAGTCGGTGACGCGGGTGGAGATGTTCCCCCACGTCTCGGCCTTCGCGGCGACCGCGGCCGGGTCGCCGGCGATCGAGTCGAGCATGTCCGGCAGCGGCGGCATGTAGTCCAGCAGGAAGCCCGCGACGCTGGCCGCCATCGAGGCGATCGGGTCGACGACGAACTCGGCGATGTCCGCGACCGCGCCGACGCCGCCCGACAGGCCCTCGGCGACCGCCCACCCGCCGTCCGCCTCGGGCGCGAACGCGTGGGAGGCGGGGCCGATGATCTTCAGGCTCTGGTAGCACTCGGACAGGGCGGGCCCGCCCTCGGCGGTGGCGATCAGCGTGGTCACGGCAGCAGCTCCCGGAAGGTGTCGAGCGCGGTGCTGACGGCCTCGTCGATCGCGTCGTACGCGTCCGCGGAGGCGCTCACCGCGGCGCCCGTCCCGGACACGGCGGACGACCCGGCGACCACCCCGGCGGCCGCGCTGCCCTGCAGCACGAGGGCCGGCGGGACCAGGAACGAGCACAGCAGGCCGAAGCTCGTGTCCGGCAGCGCCGTGCTGGCTGCCGCGCTCCGGGCCTCCGCGAGCCCCGCCGCGATCGGCTCGAGCGCGCGGGCGTGCGCGCGCATCGCCTCGGTGTCGACGACCAGCTGGTCGCTCATCGGTCACCCCCGGTCGGCCGGCCGCGCAGGGCGGCGTCGAGATCGTCCAGCATCGTCGTGTCCTGCAGGTCCACCGGCGGGCCGGCGACCTGCGCCTGGAGCGGGGCGGCGCGCCGGTGCAGGTCCGCGAGGGCGTCCTGCGCCACCCGGAGGACCGCGGCGGCGAGCCCGTCGGCGCCGAGCTCCTTCGCCCGCTCGGTCACCTGCACGTCCAGGACGAACCCGTGGTGGTCGACGCGGACCCGGACGCTGCCGTCCGGCGTCGTCGCCGTCCCGGTGAGCGCGCCGAGCTGCGCCGCGGCCTCCTGCGCCCGCGCGGACGCCTCCCGTGCGGCGGCGAGCTGCGCCTCGACGCGCTCGTGCCACATCTGCCGTGTCGCCATCCATCCCCCCGGACGAGTCGGAACCTCACGCGAGGGTAGCGGCGGGCCCCGGCGGAGTGCCCGGTGGCGGGGCCACCGGGCACCCGTTCGGGTGAGTCCCGCGCGGGACGCCGGGAGGTCAGGCGCCCAGGCATGGCGGGAGTCGTCGTACCCGGGCCGGTGGGGTGCCGCTCCCCCGCGCGGGCTCAGCCCGCGACCCGCGCCCCGCGGCGGTTCGGCGGCTCGATCGGGCCCGCGTCCACGTACGCCCGCGCGCGTACCTGGTCGTCCTCGTCCACGAGCCACACGTGCAGCCGCGCCGCGGTGACCGTGCCGGGCGCCGGCACCGTCACCCGCACCGCCCCGCTCAGCAGGTACGGCTCCGCCTTGACCGGCTCCGACTCGGCAGCCCCGGCGACCGCGGCCGCCCCGAACGGCGTCCCGGCCGGCACCCACGCCGCCCGGACCCGCCCGAGCAGCGGCCCGGCGCCGTGGTGCGACACGTGCACGTCCAGCCCCAGCGCCTCGGCCGGCACCGGGATGTCGGCCCCGGCGTGCGCCGGCACCAGGTCCAGCACCAGCGTCGTCTCCGCGTTCACGTCCCGCGGGTCGACGCCGCCGAGGTCCTTCGCCCGCCGGTCGGCGTCCCGCAGCCCGGCCATCTCGTGCTCGACGTCGGTGAGCTCGGTGTAGACGTAGCCGGCGAACCGGTCGTGCCGGCGCAGCTCCTGGGTCTGCCAGCGCAGGTGCCACCCGCGCTCCAGGCTGGTGAACCCGGCGCCGTACTCGCTGTTGAGCACCGGCACGCCCGCACGGGGGAACGCGGCCGACCCGTACAGCGACTTGTCGACGACGAAGTCGGGGCCGAGCCGCACGGGCCAGTCCTCCCGGGTGCCGGCCGCGAGCGCCGCGAGGTTCGCCGCCCACGCCGCGGGGTCCTCGTCGTAGTAGTGCCAGTCGACCAGGTCGGTCCGCACGTGCGACCAGCCGGAGTTCTCCACGACGGGCCGGGTGTCGTCGAGCGCGCGGAGCAGGTCGTACGCACGCGCGGCCGCCGCGGCGCGGGACCGGCTGCCGGGGATGTCCCAGTCGAGGCCCCACTCCTCGTTGTAGAGGCCCCAGATGACGATCGACGGGTGGTTGCCGTCGCGGGCGACCATCGGCGCGAGCTGCGCCTCGAACGCGGCGGCCGCCGCCTCGCTGAACCGGCTGGGCGCCGGCGGCTCGGCCCAGACGAGCATGCCCATCCGGTCGGCGGCGTGCAGCCACCGCGGGTCCTCGAGCTTGATGTGCTTGCGCACCAGCGTGTACCCGAGGTCGCGGGCGAGCTCGAGGTCGGCGAGCAGCGCGGCCTCGTCGGGGGCGGTCGGGCCCGTCGTCGGCCAGTAGCCCTGGTCGAGGACGCCGGTGACGTAGAGGCGCTCGCCGTTGAGCAGCAGCTGCTCACCGCGGGTCTCGACCCGGCGCAGGCCGCTGGTCACCCGGACCACGTCGTCGCCCGCCGTGGTGACGGCCAGGACGTAGAGGTGCGGATCGGCCGGGCTCCACAGCCGCGGGTCCGCGAGCTCGACCCGGCCGCGCGCCACGCCGTCGGCGTCCGCGACCAGCCGGACCGTCGCCCCGCCGTCGACGGCCACCGTCACCGAGGCGCCGGCCGGGGCCGACCCGGCGACCTGCACCGTCACGTCGAACCCGGTCAGCGACTCCCCGCGCACGGCGACCTCGGCGGCGTAGGTGCGGCCGCGGGCCTCGAGCCAGACGCTCTGCCAGATGCCCGAGGTCGGGGTGAACGACACCCCGTCGTAGTCGTCGCGCGGGATGGACCGCTGCTTGCCGTGCGGGATCGCCCGCTTGTCGGCGGGGGCGTGCACCTCGACCTCGAGGACGCCGGTCGACCCCGGGGCCAGGACGTCGGTGAGGTCGACCTCGAACGGGGTCGAGCCGCCGACGTGCTCGGCGACCGGCACCCCGTCGACGCGGACCACCGCCCGGTGGTGCACCGCGCCGAAGCAGAGCAGCACGCGCGCGCCGTCCCAGCCGGCGGGGACGGTCAGCGACCGCCGGTACGTCGCGTGCTCGAGCCAGGTGCGGGCCACGCCGGACGCCGCGGTCTCCCACGCGAACGGGACGACGACCGGGACCGTGCCCTCGGGCAGGTCGAGGTCCCAGGTGCCGTTGAGCGGCAGCCAGCGGTCGGAGCGGTCGAGGTCGGGGCGCGGGTACTCGGGACGGGGAACGGTCATGAGTGCGAGGGCCTTTCGGGACGAGACGGGGGTCAGCCCTTGACGCTTCCGGCGAGGATGCCGTTGATGAAGTGCTTCTGGAGGGCGATGAAGACGAGGAGGAGCGGCACGAGCGCGATCGACGCGGCGGCCAGCAGCTCGCCGGTGACGGTGGCGTAGTCGGCGCCGATCCGGTTGCCGGAGATGTTCTGCGCGAGGGTGGACAGCACCACCTGCAGCGTCGCCATCCGCTCGGAGGACGCCGCGATCACGGGCCAGACGAAGTCGTTGTAGATGTTCATCACGGTCAGCACCGCGAGGCCTGCCAGCGCCGGCCGGATCACCGGCAGCACGATCCGCCAGAAGATGCCGAACTCGGTGCAGCCGTCGACGCGGGCGGCGTCCAGCAGCTCGTCGGGGACGGCGGCGATCACCTGGCGCATCCAGAAGATGGCGAACGCGTCGACCGCGCCCGGGAGGATCAGCGCCTGGTAGGTGTTGACCCAGCCGAGCTCCTTCATCTCCAGCAGCAGCGGGATGATCAGCACGATCGTCGGCAGCATCAGCGTGATCAGCACGGTGCCGAACAGCAGGTCCCGGCCGCGGAACGTGTACTTGGCGAACGCGAAGGCCGCCAGCGGCGCGAAGAACAGCGTCAGCGAGCCCTTCACCAGCAGCACGACGCCGGTGTTGAGGAACCCCTGCCCGATCGGCACGTCGGCGAACATCCGCCGGAAGTTCTCCAGCGTCAGCGCCGACGGGTCGATCCCGAGCGGGTCGCTGATGATCTGGGTCGCCGGCTTGAACGCCGACACCAGGGCCCAGACGACCGGGGCGAGGAACGCGAGCGCGAGCAGCAGCAGGAACGCCTGGGTGCCGAGCGGGCCGGCGACCCAGCGGCGACGGGGTCCCCGCGGAGGTGCGGCCGCCGGGGCCTGCGGGGCCGGGGGCGTCAGGGCGCGGGTCTGGGTGGCGGTCATCAGTCCTCCGACCGGAGCAGCCGCACGAACCCGAGCGACAACGCCATGACGACGATCACGAGCAGGAACGAGTTGGCCGCACCCGTGCCGAGGTCGGCGCGGTTGATGTGGTCGTACAGGTGCAGGCCGGCGGTGGTCGTCGAGCCGTAGGGCCCGCCGTCGGTGACGACGAACGGCTCGGCGAACATCTGGAACACCGCCAGCGTCTGCAGCACCACCGAGAACATCAGCGTGCGGCGGACCAGCGGGACGGTGATGCTCCAGAACCGCCGCAGCGGCGACGCCCCGTCGATGGAGGCGGCCTCGTAGACCGCGCCGTCGATGGACTGCAGCCCGGACAGCAGGATGATCACGATGAACCCGGTGGTCTTCCACAGGAACAGCAGCGCGAGCGTCGGCTTGGCCCACTGCGTCGTCGTCAGCCACCCGACGTCGGGCAGCCCGACCAGGTTCAGCAGCCCGTTCACCGCGCCGTAGTCCCGGTCGAACACCACGACCCAGATCTGCGCGACGGCGACCAGCGGCGTCACGAACGGCACCAGGAACGCGATCCGGTAGAACCCCCGCATCCGGGTCCTCGCGTTGTCCAGCAGCACGGCCACGACCAGCGCCAGCGCCATCTGCACCGGGACGATCAGCAGCCACAGCACGCCGGAGTTGCCGAGCGAGGACCAGAACGCCTCGTTGCCGAGCAGGTAGGTGTAGTTGTCCAGCCCGACCCACTGCGCCGCGCCCGACCCGCGCCAGTCCGTGAAGGACAGCCGCAGCGTGAAGATCATCGGGTAGACGCTGAACGCCACGAAGATCGCGACGAACGGCAGCACGAAGGCGTACGGGGCCACGGCCCGGGGCAGGTGCGGACGGCGCCGGCCCCGGGTCGCGACGGTCGTGGCGGCAGCGGTCACTGCCGGTCCACGAGGTTGGTCTGGATCTCGGCCGTCGACTGCTCGATCACCTGGTCCGGCGTGAGCTCGCCGTCGAGCATCCGCTGCACGTCGGCGCCCAGGTAGTCGACCGCGCCCGCCCACCAGGACGGCGTCGGGGCGCCGCCGGGGATCTGCGCGCCCGCCTCGACGGCCGTGGTCCACAGGTCCTGGTCACCGAGCCCGGCGACCGGGCCGAACAGCGGCTTCGCGGGGTCGGCGGCCGGTGCGTACGCCGGGATCGAGGTGGCCAGCCCGTTCGGGTAGACGTCGTTCGGGCCCCAGACCGCGGAGTAGCCGGCCTCGTCGTACATGAGGAACTCGTAGAACAGCCACGCGAGGTCGGCGTTCTCCCCCGCCTTCGGCAGCACGAACGACGAGCCGCCCATCGCGCCGGACCGGGCGCCGCCCTCCTCCCAGGCCGGCAGCTCCATCGCCCGCCAGTCGCCGGAGGTCTGCGTGAGCTGCTGCTCCGGGGCGAAGCTGAACCAGATCGCCCACGGGTAGAACACCTGGCGGCCGTCCTCGAGCGGGCCGACGTCGCTGGGCGACAGGTACTCCGCGCGGGTGCCGAGGCCCTCCTTCTGCACGGTGTCCAGCCAGCCGAGGATCTGCCGGTACTCGTCGGAGTCGATCCGCAGCTCGCCGTCCTCGTCGGCGATGCTCGTGCCCAGCTGGCTCGCGTACATCTCCAGCTGCAGCTGGCCGAGGAACGCGCTCTGCTCCAGGTGGATCGGCTGCGCGCCCGGCACCGCGGCCTGGTACTGCCGCGCCGCCTCCAGGAGGTCGTCGTAGGTCTCGATCTGCGTCGCGTCCACGCCCGCGGCCTCGAGCGCCGTCGCGTTGTAGAACAGCAGGCCCGGGTCCAGGTCGAACGGGACGCCGTAGAGGCCGCCGTCGAGCGAGTTCACGTCGATCTTCTGCGGCGCGATGTCGGCCACGTACGGGTCGAGCACGTCGGACAGGTCCCACAGGTAGTCGGCGAACCCGGCGACCTTGGCGTCGTCCAGGAAGACGCCGTCGGGGACGTCGGTCTCGGTGATCAGCGTGTTCTGCAGCTTCGCGTCGATGTCGACCGCCTCGTGGTGCACGACGATGTCGGGGTACACCTCGTTGAAGTCGTCGATCACGGCGTCGAACACCTCGAACAGGTCGCCGGAGCGGTCCCAGATGGTGATCTCGCCGCTGGGGCTGTCGCCGGCGGGGGCCTGGAGGCGGTCGGTGCCGGCCGCCGTGGTGCTCCCGTCCTCGGAGCCGCCGGAGATGGACGGGCCGCAGGCGGCCAGGACGGTCGCGGCCGCGAGCGTGCCCGCCGCGAGGGCGAGCAGGCGCGGCCGGGCGGTGCGCCGCGTGGTGCGGTGGGTCGGGTGCATCGGCACTCCCTCGTGCGTGTGCGGTCGGTCCGGGGCGGGGGGTCGCACCGGCTTTGCCAACGTGTGCAAACTAGACCTGCTTTGCACACGTTGGCAAGACCCCTACGCTGAGTCGCACCCGAGGAGGAGGTGGCATGGCCGCGACCCTGCGCGACGTCGCCGAGCACGCCCAGGTCTCCGTGCGGACGGTGTCCAACGTGGTCAGCGGCTACGCCCACGTCAGCGAGCGCATGCGCAGCCGCGTGCTCACCGCCATCGAGGAGCTCGACTACCGGCCCAACCCCGTCGCCCGCACCCTGCGCACCGGCCGCACCGGCGTGCTCGCGCTGGTGGTCCCGGAGATCGACCTGCCGTACTTCGCCGAGCTGGCGCGCGAGATCATCAACGCCGCCGCCGACCTCGGCTACCGCGTGATGGTCGACCAGACCGGCCACGACCACGAGCGCGAGCGCCAGCTGCTCACCGGCGCCGACCGGACCATGCTGTTCGACGGCGTGCTGTTCAGCCCGCTGGTCACCCGCGCCGAGCTGCTCGAGATGCAGGGGTCGTCGACCATGCCGCTGGTGCTGCTCGGCGAGCACGAGTTCGACGGCCGGTACGACCACGTCGCCATCGACAACGTGCAGGCCGCCGTCGACGCCGTGTCGCACCTGGTGTCGCTGGGCCGGCGGCGGATCGCCGCGATCGGGGCGCAGCCCGAGGAGTCGTACGCGACGCCGCAGCAGCGGACCACCGGGTACGAGCGGGCGCTCCGGGCCGCGGGCCTGCCGGTGGAACCCGCGCTGCTGCGCGCCGCCGCGCACTACCGGCGGGCCGACGGGTACTCGGCCGCGTCGTCGCTGCTGGGCCTCGCCGACCGGCCCGACGCGATCTTCTGCTACTCCGACCTGCTGGCGATGGGCGCGATGCGTGCGGTGTTCGACGCCGGGCTGCGGGTGCCCGAGGACGTCGCGGTGATCGGGATCGACGACATCGAGGAGGGGCGGTACTCGCGGCCCACGCTGTCCACCGTCTCGCTGGACACGCCGTTCATCGCGCGGTCCGCGGTGGGACGGATCGCGGCGCGGATCGCAGAGCCGGAGGCGCCGGCCGTGGAGGTGACGGCGCCGCACGTGGTGCGGGTGCGGGAGAGCACCGGGGCGACGGCGTAGGCGCTGATCACCCCCCGGGTGGCGTCTCGGGCTCGTGCACCGCGAGGCGCCGGTGCCACGATGGCCTGCATGGAGCCGCGCCGCCGCACCCGCACGCTCGCCGTCATCTGCCTGTCGGCTGCCACGCTGGTGCTCCTCGCCGCGTGCGCGGCCGGCGTCAACCCGGGCGTCGGCACGGCACCACCCGGTGAGGCCGACCCCGCCGGGTTCTGGTTGGGACTGTGGCACGGGGTGATCCTGCCGATCACGTGGATCGTGTCGCTGTTCACCGACACCGTGACGCCGTACGAGGTGTTCAACAACGGGAACTGGTACGACGTGGGGTTCGTGCTGGGGATCTCGATCGTGTTCGGCGGGCCGTTCGGGGCGGGGCGGGCGCGGAAGCGCTGAGCATCACCTGCCCTCCGGTCGTCTCTCACCCGCCGCTCAGCGTCACGACGGTCGCGCCGGGCGTCGGCGCCCGCAGCCCACGCGTCCGGAACCGATCGGTCCGACTGGCCGGCTCGCTCTCGGCTGCCGGCGAGTACGCAGTCTCCACGGACGGCCACGGACGGCGGACGCCCCGCCGGCTCGTCGACGCCGCCTCTTGCCAACGTGTGCAAACCTGCGCCAGAGTCGCTCTTGCAACGTCTGCAAAGAGGCAGACGCCGCGCGCCCCGGTGCGCGGTGCACGCGATGTCGAAGGAGAGCGCACGTGCTCAGATCCACGCAACGACGATCCCGGCACACCGTCCTGTCCCTGCTCTGCGCCGCCGCGCTGACCGTCGTCGGCGGCCTCGCGCAGCTGGCCACGACCGCCGCCCCAGCGGCCGCGGCGCCCGCCGGCCAGGTGCTGTACTCGCCCGACCTCAGCCAGAACCCCGCCGGCACCGCTGGCTACCCGCGGGCCGTCCGGCTCGACCACGACGGCTCGACCGCCCAGACCATGCTCGCCACCTTCGCGCGGGGCGGGGTCGGCGCGGCCACCGTGCTGCCGATGTACCGGAGCACCGACGGCGGCACCAGCTGGACCCAGGTGTCGACGCTCAGCTCGAACACCCCGGGATGGGACCTCGAGGCACCCACCCTCTACGAGGTGCCGCGGAGCATCCCGGGCCTGAACGCCGGCGACATCCTCGCCGCGGGCACCGCCTGGGACGTCGGCAACTACACGACGCAGAAGGTCGAGGTGTTCCGCAGCACCGACCGCGGGAGCACCTGGCAGTACCTCTCGAACTGCACGCAGACCTCCGGCCAGCCCAACGGGTGGGGCCACGGCATCTGGGAGCCGACGTTCCTGGTCACCGACTCCGACGCGCTCGCCTGCTTCATCTCCGACGAGCGGCCGGCGAACAGCCCGACGAACAACCAGATCATCGGGCACTACACGTCGACCAACGGCGGCCAGTCGTGGAGCTCGACGATGACCGTCGACGTCTCCTTCCCGGCGGACAACCTGCGCCGGCCCGGGATGCAGACGTTCGCGGCCCTGCCGAACGGCGACTTCCTCATGTCCTACGAGATGTGCCGGGACGCGACCAACGCCGACCACGCCTGCGAGGTCTACGTGAAGCGCAGCGCCGACGGCGCCTCCTGGGGCGCGGCCGGTGACGCCGGCACCCTCGTCCAGACGACCGACGGCCGCGAGCTGCTGCACACCCCGTACGTCTCGTGGGTGCCGGGCGGCGGGCCGAACGGCACCGTGCTGCTCTCCGGGCAGCGCGTCGTCGCCGGTCCGACGGGCAACAAGGCCGTGCTCGCCGAGTCCGGCACCGTCCTGTTCGCCAACACCAACCTGGGCGTCGGCGCGTGGACCGAGGCGGCCACCCCCGTCACGGTGAACCCGACCGGCGGGTACGGCACCGGCGTCCCGTCGTGCCCCGGCTACTCCACGCCGGCGATCCCGCGCGAGGACGGCACCTCCTACCTGTACCTGGCGGCGACCTGGCTCGGCACCGGCAACCAGTGCGAGGTGCGGTTCGGCATCGGGTCGCTGCCCGGCCCGACCGGCGCCGTCGTCGGTCTCGGCGGCAAGTGCCTGGACGTCGACACGAACACCGCGGTCGACGGCCGTGCTGCCCAGCTCTGGACCTGCGGCACCGCCACGGGCCAGGACTGGTCGGTCAGCGCCGACGGCACGCTCCGCGCGTTCGGCCGGTGCCTCGACGTCGACGCCAACGGCACGGCGAACTTCACCAAGGTGCAGCTCTGGGACTGCAACGGCTCCGGCGCCCAGCAGTGGCGCGCGCAGGCCAACGGCTCGCTGGTCAACCCGCAGTCCGGCCGGTGCCTCGACGTCCCGCAGGGCAACACCGCGGACGGCACCGACCTGCAGATCTACGACTGCAACGGGCTGGCGACCCAGGTGTGGACGCTGCCCGGCGCCCCCACCGGACCGATCGTCGGGCCGGCGGCCGCAGGCATGTGCGTCGACGTCGACACGAACACCGCCACCAGCGGCAACGTCGTGCAGCTCTGGACCTGCTCGGGCGTGCCCGGGCAGCAGTGGTCGATGCACGCCGACAGCACCGTGCGGGCCTTCGGGAAGTGCCTCGACGTCGTCGGGAACGGCACCGCGAACTTCACCAAGGTGCAGCTCTGGGACTGCACCGGCGGCGGCGCGCAGGTGTGGGTGCCGCAGGCCGACGGGGCGCTGCGGAACCCGCAGTCGGGGCGGTGCCTCGACGCGCCGAACGGGGTGAGCACCGCGGGGACGGACCTGCAGATCTACGACTGCACCGGGGCTGCGGCGCAGCGGTGGCGGGTGGCGGTGTGACCCCCGCAGCGTGAGACGACGACGGCACCGGCGAGCGCACGCTCGCCGGTGCCGTCTCGCCCTCGACCTCGACCTCGACCTGCCATCAGTCGTCTCCGCGTGCCCGCTCGGCGACGGATGCCACCGCCACGGGCAGGAGCTCGACGCCCACGTCGTGCCCGGGAGGACGATGAGCATGATCCGCAGCATCGCGGCGACCACGTCGATCGGCTCGCCGCCCATGCCGCGTTTGATCACGGCCTCCATGCCGAGGACCCGCGTCGCCGAGCAACTTCTGGCAACCGGTTGCCCACCCCGATCCACCACCCGCAGGCTGCACCCGACGGCGCGGCACGAGGCCGCCCACCCCCGGGAAGGACGGCGATGGAGCACACCTGGCGCTGGTTCGGCGACCGCGACCCCATCACCCTGACGCAGGTGCGCCAGACCGGCGCGACCGGCGTCGTCACCGCCCTGCACGACGTCCCCAACGGCGACGTGTGGCCGGTCGAGGCGATCGAGGCGCGCCGCGCGCAGATCGAGGCCGCGGGCCTGGTGTGGTCGGTGGTGGAGAGCGTGCCGGTGCACGAGGACATCAAGCGTGGCGGCCCGCTCCGGGACCACGCCGTGGCCGCCTACCAGCAGACCATCCGCAACCTCGCCGCCTGCGGCATCGACCTGGTCTGCTACAACTTCATGCCCGTCCTGGACTGGTCGCGCACCGACCTCGGGTACCCGCTGGAGGACGGCACGTGGGCGCTGCGGTTCGACGCGGACCAGCTGGCCGCCTTCGACCTGTTCCTGCTGCGCCGACCCCACGCGGCCGGTGAGTACGACGAGGAGCAGACCGCGCGGGCGCGCGCGGTCCTGGAGGCGCTGGACGAGGCCGGCCGCGAGCGGCTGGTCGACACGATCCTGCTCGGCCTGCCGGGGTCCGAGGAGCGGTACACCCTCGACGAGTTCCGCGAGGCCCTCACCACCTACGACGACGTCGACGCCGACGCCCTGCGCGCCCACCTCACCTCGTTCCTCCGCGACGTGGTGCCGGTCGCGGAGGAGGTCGGCCTCCGGCTGGCGATCCACCCCGATGACCCTCCGCGCCCGCTCTTCGGGCTGCCGCGGGTGGTGTCGACCGCCGAGGACGCGCAGCACCTGCTGGACGCGGCCCCGTCGCCGGCGAACGGGCTGACGATGTGCGTCGGCTCCTACGGCTCGCGCGCGGACAACGACGTCGTCGCGATGACCCGCCGGTTCGCGGAGCGGATCTACTTCGCGCACCTGCGCTCGGTGCGGCTGCAGGACGGCGGCCGGAGCTTCTACGAGGCGCCGCACATCGCGGGCGACGCGGACATGGTGGCGGTGATCGCGGCGCTGGTCGCGGAGGAGCGCCGCCGCGAGCGCGAGGGCGGTCCCCGGCTGCCGATGCGGCCGGACCACGGCCAGCGGATGCTCGACGACCAGCTCCGCGAGACCTACCCCGGCTACTCGCTCATCGGGCGGCTGAAGGGGTTGGCGGAGCTGCGCGGGGTGGAGCAGGCGGTCCGCCGGCTGGTCCCGGTGCCCTGACCCGCACCCTACGATCGCGGGATGGACGCCGAGGACGGCAGCGGGGCGAGGGCGACCCGCGCGCCCACCATCTACGACGTCGCGCAGGTGGCGGGCGTGGCCTCCTCGACGGTGTCCCGGACGTTCGCCCGGCCGGGCCGCGTCAACTCCGAGACCGCCGAGCGGGTGCGGGCGGCGGCGGCGTCGATCGGGTACCGCGCCAACCCGGTGGCGCAGGCCCTGTCGACGGCGCGCACGCGGATGATCGCCGTCCTGGTCTCGGACCTGGCCAACCCGATCTACGCCGAGCTGCTGCGCGGCGCCCAGGTCGCGGCGTCGGCGGCGGGCTACGGCGTGCTCGTGGAGGACACCCGGGAGGACGCCACGACCGAGCGGGAGACCGCGGAGCGCATCCTGCCGCTGGTCGAGGGGGTGCTGCTCACGTCGTCGCGGATGTCGGACGCGGCCATCCGGAGCATCGCGAAGCAGCGCCCGGTGGTGGTGGTGAACCGGGGGCTCCCCGACGTGCCGTGCGTGGTGGCGGACGAGCAGCGCGGCACGCGCCGCGCCGTGGAGCACCTCGGCGAGGCCGGGCACCGGGAGCTGGTCTACGTGGCGGGGCCGGACGCCTCCTGGCCGAACGGCGCCCGGTGGCGCGCGTTCAGCGACGCCTGCCACGAGCTCAGCCTGGCGGGCCGCCGCATCGGCCCGTTCGAGCCGACGTTCGCCGGCGGGTTCGAGGCGGCGCTGGCGCTCGGCGGGGCGCGCGCGTCGGGCGTGCTGGTCTTCAACGCGCTGATGGCGGTCGGCGTGATCCGCGGCCTGCAGCAGGCCGGTCTGCGGGTCCCGGAGGACGTGAGCGTCGTGGGGTTCGACGACGTGCTGATCGGCCAGATCGTCTCCCCCGCGCTGACCACGGTGTCCACCCCGCTGCAGGCGATGGGCGCGACGGGGCTGCGGAACCTGCTCGCGGTGGTGCACGGCGCACGCTCCCGCGGCGAGCCGGTGGTCGTCCCCGCCCGGCTCGTCGTCCGCGACTCGACGGGTCTGGTCGCCGCCCCGAGCAGCTAGCGGGCAACAGGTGGCAACCGCTTGCAGCAGCGCGACGGCGGCTCGAACCATGGCCGCATGGCCCCCCTGCCGACTCCGGTCGCACCACCTCGCCTGACGCTGCACCCCGACCGGCTCCTGCCCCCGGACCCGGGGACGCGGTCGGTGGCGCGCGAGCTGTACGCCGCGGTGCGCGACCTGCCGATCATCTCCCCGCACGGCCACGTCCCCGCCCGCTGGCTGGCGGAGGACGTCCCGTTCCCCGACCCGACGGCCCTGCTCATCACGCCCGACCACTACGTGACCCGCCTGCTGCACGCCCGGGGCGTGCCGCTCGCGGACCTCGGGGTCGGGGTCGGGGTCGCGACGCCCGCGCAGTCCCGCGCCGCGTTCCGGCTGCTGTGCGCGCACTGGCCGGCGTTCCGCGGGACACCGGTCAAGCTGTGGCTGGAGCAGGTGCTGGTCGAGGTGCTCGGGGTCGACCTGGTGCCGTCGCCGGCCACCGCGGACGACCTCTACGACGCGGTCGCGGACCGCGTGGCCGACCCCGGGTTCCGGCCCCGGGCGCTGTACGACCGGTTCCGCATCGACGTGCTCGCGACGACCGACGACCCCTGCGACGACCTGCGGCACCACGCGGCGCTGCGCGACGACCCGGCCTGGCACGGCCGCGTGGTGCCGACGTTCCGCCCGGACAGGTACCTCGAGGCGGGCCGGCCGGAGTGGTCCGGCCGGGTCGACGCCCTGGGCGAGGTGGCGGGCGTGGACACCGGCACCCTCGCCGGCTGGCTGGACGCGATGGAGCGCCGACGGGCCACCTTCGCGGCCCACGGCGCCGTGTCCGCCGACCACGGGCACCGGGACGCCCGGATGGCGCCGCTGGACCCGGCCGAGGGCGAGCGGCTGTACGCGCTGGCCCGGGCAGGCGGGGCCACCCCCGCAGAGGCGGAGCGCCTACGTCAGGGCCTGCTGTTCGAGATGGCCCGGATGTCCAGCGAGGACGGCCTCGTGATGACGCTGCACCCGGGCGTCAGCCGCGACCACCACACCCCGTCCCGCACCCGGTACGGCACCGACATCGGCGCGGACATCCCCGGGCCCGTCGAGTTCACCGAGGCGCTGCGCCTGGTGCTGCAGGCGTTCGGCACGCACCCGCGGTTCCGGCTGGTCGTGTTCACCGTGGACGAGACGACGTTCTCCCGCGAGCTCGCGCCGCTGGCCGGCTTCTACCCGTCCCTGTACGTCGGCGCGCCGTGGTGGTTCCTCGACGCGCCCGACGCGATGGAGCGGTACCGCGCCGCCGTGACGGAGACCGCCGGGTTCACCAAGACCTCCGGGTTCGTCGACGACACCCGCGCCTACCTGTCGATCCCGGCCCGGCACGACGCGAGCCGGCGCGCGGACGCCGCATACCTCGCGCGGCTGGTGACAGACCACCGGCTCACCCTCGACGAGGCCCACGAGACCGCCCGCGAGCTCGTCACCACCACCCCACGAGAGGCGTTCCGGCTGTGACCACCGACCTCCAGCACCGCCAGGCCGCGCCGCCCACGCTGCGGCTGTCCCGCGCGGCCGGGCACGGCCGCCCCGCCGCTCCCGTCCGGGTCGTCCACCTGGGCCTGGGGAGCTTCTTCCGCGCCCACCAGGCCTGGTACACCGACAACGCCCCGGACGCCGCGGACTGGGGCATCGCCGCGTTCACGGGGCGGTCCCGCGCCCTGGCGGAGGCGCTGGCCCCGCAGGACGGCCTGTACACCCTGGTCACGCACGCCCCGGACGGAGAGCGGCTGCGCGTCGTCTCCAGCGTGTCCGCCGTGCACGGCGGCGACGAGCACGACGCCTGGCTCGGCTACTGGGCGGACCGCGCCGTCACGGTGGCCACGTTCACGGTCACCGAGGCGGGCTACGTCCGCGGCGCGGACGGCGGCCTCGACACCGGCAGCGCCGACGTGCGCGCCGACGTCGCCGCGCTGCGCGCGGACCGGCACGCGCCGGTCCGCACCGCGCCCGCACGGGTGGTCGCCGGCCTGCGCCTGCGCCGGGCCACCGGCGCCGGCCCGATGACCCTGCTCCCGTGCGACAACCTGCCCGAGAACGGGCGCGCCCTGGAGCGGGTGGTGCTGGAGCTCGCCGACCTCGTCGACCCCGCGCTCGGGGACTGGATCGGCACGCACGTGGAGTTCGCGACCTCGGTGGTGGACCGGATCACCCCGGCCACCACGGACGCCGAGCGCGACGCCGTCCGTGCGACGACGGGGTTGGCCGACACCGCCCCCGTCGGGACCGAGCCGTTCTCCGAGTGGGTGGTCGCCGGGGAGTTCCCCGGCGGCCGCCCGGCGTGGGAGGAGGCGGGTGCCCAGCTGGCCGACGACGTCCTGCCGTTCGCCCGGCGCAAGCTCTGGCTGCTCAACGGCGCGCACTCCCTGCTGGCCTACGCCGGCAGCGTGCTCGGGCACCGGACGGTGGCCGACGCGATCGCCGACGGCCGCGTGCGGGGCTGGGTCCAGACCTGGTGGGACGAGGCGAGCCGGCACCTGGCGCTGCCGGCGGACGAGCTGGCCACGTACCGCCGGGCCCTGCTGGAACGGTTCGGCAACCCGCGGATCGAGCACCTGCTCGCCCAGATCGCCGCGGACGGCTCCGAGAAGCTGCCGGTGCGGGTGGCCCCGGTGCTGCGCGCCGAGTGCGCGGCGGGCCGGCTCCCTCGCGGTGCGACCACCCTGGTCGCCGCGTGGGTGCTGCACCTGCGCGGCCGCGGCGCGCCCGTGGTGGAGGCACGCCCCGACCGGGTCGCGCGCCTCGTCGACGGCAGCCTCGACGACGCGGTGCGCGCGGTCCTGGACCACCTGGTGCCGGGGCTGCGCGGTCACGACCCGCTGGTGGGCGCGGTGCTCGACCAGGTCCGGGCGCTGGAGGCGCTCGCGTCCTGAGCCGCCGTCACCGCCGGAGCACCACCACGTCCGCGGGCGCGAACGTGACCGGCTCGCCGCGGGTCCACCGCCGGTCCGTGAGCAGGTCGGTGCCGTCCGCGTGCGCCGGGACGGTGACCGGCGCGGTGCCGTGGTGCAGCACCAGGTCGACCTGGTCGCCCCCGGTCGTCACGCGCGTGGCCAGCTCGAGGCCCGCGACGTCGGCGTACGGGCCGAGCAGCCCGTGCCGGTCGAGCGCCGCGCGGGCCACGTGCGCGAGCCCCGCCTGGGCGAGCTCGGTGCCGACGTACCAGACGTGCCCCTCGCGGTCCGCACCGGCCGGCACCCGGTTCCGGGTGACGGCCGGCTCGCCGGCGTAGAAGTCCGCGCCGTACCGGGCCATCACCTCGGCACCCTCGGGCACGAGCACCTCGAAGACCATCCGGCCGTCGACCGCCAGCGGCCCCGGTCCGGTGAACGTCACCGGGTTGGCCACGTCGGGTTCGGCGGCGTCGGTCTCGGCGACCCGCACTCCGGCGAGCCCGGCGAGCGGCCCCGGCACGTCGGACAGGAACCGCCGGTCGTCCTCGTCGACCCGGCCCGACAGGTACCCGGTCAGCACGGTCCCTCCGCGGGCGGCCACGGCCGCGAGCCGGTCGGCCAGGTCGCCCTTGACCATGTGCAGCAGCGGCGCCGCGACCACGTCGTAGGCGGACAGGTCCGCGGTCACCGGGACGACGTCCACCTGGGCACCGGCGTCCCAGAACGCCCGGCCCCACTCGAGCAGGGTGGGCAGGTAGCGGACCAGGCGGTTCGGCCCGTCGGCCATCTCGACCGCCCACCACGAGTCCCAGTCGACCAGCAGCGCGGTGCGCGCCGGGGTGCGCGCGCCCAGCAGCGTGTCCCCCACCCGCTCCAGCTCGGCGCCCAGCCCGGCGACCTCCCGGAAGGCCCGGGTGTCCAGCCGGCCGGAGTGGTCGAGCACCGCTCCGTGGGTCATCTCGCACGCGCCGCGGGAGGCCCGCAGCTGGAAGAACAGGACGGAGTCGGCGCCGTGCGCGACGGCCTGCCAGGACCACAGCCGCATGATGCCGGGCCGGCGCACCGGGTTGACGTCCCGGGAGGCCGTGACGGTCGGCGTCTGCTCCATCAGCCAGAACGGGGCGCCGTCCTTCAGGCCCCGCATCAGGTCGTGGGTCAGCGCGGTGCGCCACGGCTCGTCGCTGCGCGGCGGGTAGTTGTCCCACGACGCGAAGTCCAGGTGCGCGGACCAGCGGTGGTAGTCGAGCGGCTGGAAGAACCCCATGAAGTTGGTCGTCACGGGCAGGTCGGAGTGCGCGCGGATCGCGTCCTTCTCCTCGCAGAACTGCCGGATCGCGTTGTCGGTGCTGAACCGGTAGTAGTCCAGCGTGATCCCCTGGAAAGCGGTGTACCCGCGGCCCTTCCAGTGCTCCGTCAGCGCGCTGGGCGGCTCGATCTGGTCCCAGTCGGTGAACCGGTGCGACCAGAACGTGGCGTTCCACGCCTCGTTCAGCGCGTCGAGCGTCCCGTACCGGGCGCGCAGCCAGACCCGGAACTCGGCGGCGCACAGGTCGCAGTAGCAGGCCCCGCCGTCGCCGCCGTACTCGTTGCCGATGTGCCAGGCGACCACGGCGGGGTGGTCCGCGTACCGCTCCGCGATCCGCCCGGCGATCCCGGCCGTCAGCCGCCGGAACGCCGGCGAGCTCCAGCACGCGTTGTGCCGCTGGCCGTAGCGGTGCTTCCGGCCCTCGAAGTCCACCCGCGTCACCTCGGGGTACGCCCGGGCGATCCACGGCGAGAGCGCCCCGGTCCCGGTCGCCAGGCAGATCTGCCGGCCCTCGTCGACCGCGCGCTGCACGATCGCGTCGAGGACCGTGAAGTCGACCGTGTCCTCGGCGGGCTGGGTGAGCGACCAGCTGAACACCCCGAGCGTCACCGTGGTGATCCGGGCGGCGTCGAACGCGGCGTAGTCGGCGTCCCAGACGTCCTTGCCCCACTGCTCGGGGTTGTAGTCCCCGCCGAACGCGATCGTCGGCGTGGTCGGCAGCCGCGCCGGGGTCGGCACGGGCGCGGGCGGGCGGCGGGCGTCAGTCATGGCGGGTGAACCTCTCCTCGATGTCCGAGCGCAGGGCCCGGGAGTGACGGTGGAGCCACCAGGCGAACGCCGCCGCGGTCGGCAGCAGCGCCCACTCGCCGAGCAGGACGAGCAGCCCGGTCGCGACGACCAGCAGGCTCGCGGCCGCGAACGCGCTCCCGGGGCAGCGGAACAGGTAGTACGCCGCGAGCCGCGCGGTGTCGCGGCTCCGGAACGAGAACCGGGCGACGATCACGGTGGCGTTCGCCAGCCAGAGCGCGAGGACCAGCGCGAGCACCAAGGAGATCCCGACCAGGGCGCGCGACAGGCCCCCGTCCCGGTTCAGGGCGAGGTTGGTCGCGACCACCGCGAGCACGGCGAGGGCAGGGACCCACAGCCGCAGCACGTCGACGGTGTTCCGGCGCAGTCCGCGCACGAAGTGCCGTGCCGGGGTCAGGTCCCGGTCGGTGCCGGCGACCTGCCAGGCGTGCAGCCCCGCCGCCAGGGCCGGGCCGACGGGCAGCGCGGCGAGGACCACGAGCGGCGCGTTCGACCCCGTCGGCGCGAGCAGCGCCGTGACGACCAGGCCCGGCGCGGCGACGAGCACCATGAGCACGTCCACCACCAGGTACCAGTGGACCGCGGACGCGCCTCGGGCCAGCGGCCCGGAGCCGACCTCTGCGAGCTGCGCGCTCACCGGGGCGCGTCCTGCGCACCGGGGACGGCGTCCCCGAGCAGCCGGGTGTCGTCGAGCCACGGCGGCGTCTCGTCGTCGACCGGCTCGAGCTCGACCAGGCAGACCTCGTGCCTGCCCAGCACGAGGTCGAGGTCCGTACGCCCTGCCACGACCGGGAGCACGATCCGGCTGCGGACGGGCTCGGCGGCCTCGCGAAGCCGGTCCAGCACGCGCGGGTGCGGGGAGCGCGGCCGGCCCAGGTCGCGCCAGGCCGCCCAGGCGTTGCCCTCGTCCTCGGTGACGGACGACCGCAGCGCGACCACGCGGGTGCCCCCGCTCGGGAGCGAGAGCCGCACCGTGTGCCGCGGGTGCGCCGTCAGGTCGTCGCCGGTGCCGTGCACGGGCTGCCAGGCCAGCACGCTCACCCGGCCGTCCGACGTCCGGCACACGAGGTGGTCGTCCCCGCGCGCCAGCACCTGCTCGCCCATGCGGGCCAGGAACGCGTAGAGGTGGTAAGTCGGTTTGGGCACCTGCCGGTGCGTCAGCATGCCGAAGCCGCCGTGGAACAGCGCCGCGGGCGGGCCCTCCTCCTCGAACACGTCGCAGAAGGTCCAGTACGAGAAGGAGTCCGCGAGGTCGCCGCCGCCCGCCAGCACCGGCGCGAGGTACGCGGCGTTGTAGGCGGTGTCGTGGACGGGGTTGTCCGGCCGGTAGGAGGTGTTGAACTCCGTGATGTGCACGGGCAGCGCCTCGAGCGGCGTACCCGCCAGGTGCGCGCGCGGCGCGCCGAACTGCTCGAGCAGCCGCTGCGGCGGCGCCAGCGTCTGGTGGACCCCGAACGGGACGTGCTGCGCCGGCCCGGAGGAGTAGGCGTGCCGGCTGACGAAGTCCACGGGCACGTCGTGCGCGGTCACGTACTGCGCGAACGGCTCCCACCAGTCGTCCGACCCCGGCGAGATCGCCGGGCCACCGACCTGGAGGTCCGCGTCGACGGACTTCACGGCCTCGGCCGTCACGCGGTAGAGGTGCAGGTACGCCTCCTGGTCGCCGCTCCAGAAGTGCGGCAGGTTCGGCTCGTTCCAGACCTCGACCGGCCAGGTGCGCACCTCGTCGAGCCCGTACCTGTCGACCAGGTGCCGCAGAGTCGCCCGCACCAGGTCCGCCCACTCGTCGTGGTCCGCGGGCGGGGTGACGTTCCCCCGCCACCAGAACACGGTCTGGTCCCCGGAGGCCAGGCCGGACGGCATGAACCCGGTCTCGAGGAACGGGCGCACGCCGGCCGCGAGCCACCCGTCGACGACCTGGTCCAGGTAGCCGAAGGCGTGCAGCACCTGCCGTCGCCCGCCGCTGCGGTAGGCCCGGTGGATGCCGAGGTCGTCGCTGAACAGCCCGTGCCCGCGGATGTACCGGAAGCCGATGTCCTGCTGGACCCGGGCCAGGGAGTCGCGGTAGTCGGAGCGCAGGGCGAGGTTGAGCCGGCCGGTGCCGACGCAGGCGCGCCAGGCGTCCGGCAGGGCGCCGATCGGGGTGGTGGGCACGACGGTACGCACGGTGGGCGTCCTCCGAGTGGTGGCGGATCCGGTGTGGTCCACCGGCCGGCCGGTCGTCGCCGGCCGGCGGACCACGGGGTCAGTTGCTCGATTCGGCGAACGCGCGCTGCGCCTCGTTGACCTTGTCGATGTACTGGGTCATCCCCTTGCCCTCGAGCTCGGCGACGAAGTCGTCGAACTCCGCGAGGTCGCGGGTGCCGAGGATGAACTGCAGCGTGTTCTGGTCGGCGTAGTCGCCGAGCGCCGACTGCCACAGCGCCACCTGCTCCAGGTCGAGCTCGCCGAGGGGTGCCGGCGGCGGGGGCGGCAGGACCTCCTTGGTCTGCACCATCTCCTCGCGCCACGACCGCTCGTCATCCGGCAGCATCGAGTTCATCAGGTCCTCGGTGGTGCCCTGCGTGAGCATGAACACGCCGTTGAAGAACCCGTAGTCCGTGCGCAGGTTGGTGGACGCGCTCGGGTTGAGGCTGAGGAAGTCGACGTCCTCGGTGAACGAGCGCACGCCGTCGGCGTCCTTCTCGAACGTCGTGCCCTCGACGCCCCAGGTCGTGAGCTCCAGGCCCTCGTCGGAGTAGTACAGCCAGTCGATGAACTGCATCATCGCGACGAAGGTGTCGCTGTCGGCGGCGTCCGCGGAGAGCATCATGCCGCTCTCGATCGGCCGACCGCCCATCACGTCGCCGGCCGGGCCGGTCGGGATCGGCATCTTCGCGACCGAGTAGGCGCCGGCGCCCAGCGTCTCGTCCATGGACGTGCGGTACTGCGTCATGAACTGCGAGTTGCCCGTGATGGCGAACGCCTGGCCCGAGACGAACTTGTTGACCGCCTGGTCGTCGTCCTGGGTGAAGGTCTCCGGGTCGAGCAGGCCGTCCGCGACCAGCCCGTGGAAGTACTCGAGCATCTCCTTGAACTCCGGACGCGCCGCCGTGTAGACGTACTCGCCGGCCTCCTCGTCCCAGGTGGCGGCGTTGCCGGAGTAGCCGCTCGGGGCTCCCGGGAACCCGAACGTCGCCGCGGCGGTGTTGTTCAGCAGCAGCTTGCCCTCGAACCGGTCGGTCATCGGCGTGACGTCCGGGTAGGCCTCCTTCATCGCGGCGAGCACGTCACGCAGCCCGTCCCAGGACGTCGGCAGGTCGAGACCGAGCTCGTCGAGGATGTCGGTGCGCAGCGCGACGGTGTAGTCGGGCCGGACGAACTCCATCAGCCCCGGCAGGAGGTAGATCTTGCCGTCCTCCTGCCGCTGCGTGTCGAGCCACTCGTCCAGCCCGTACTCCGCGACCTTCGCCGAGAAGTTCGGCATCAGGTCGAAGTAGTCGCTCACCGGCAGCAGCGCTCCGGAGGCGACGAACGGGGTCTCCTGGCCGCCGTACGCCACCGGCATGATGTCCGGGGCGTCGCCACCGGAGATCAGCAGACTGCGCCGCTGCTCGAACCCGTCCAGCGGCGCGAACGTCATGTCCAGCGTGACGTTCGTGCGCTCCCCGAGCTCGGTGACCAGCAGCCAGTCCTCCTGGTACGGGTAGTCGGGGTGGTCCCGGTAGAGCATGGACAGCTCGATGGGCTCGGTCGCGGTGAACTGGTCGCCCACCGCGAAGTCGTCCATCGCGCCGACCCGCTGGTCGTCGGTCACCTCCGCGTCCCCGTCGTCACTGCCCGAGCCGCACGCGCTCGTCCCGAGCGCCAGCGCCCCGGCGACCAGCACCGCGGTGGCCCGTCCTCGTCGTGTCAGCACACGTCCTCCTTGGATCGTCATCGATCTGCGAACCGCGCGGGGAACCGCGCGGTGTGGACTCACCCCTTGACGGCCCCGAGCATCACGCCGGAGACGAAATACCTCTGCACGAACGGGTAGACGGCGAGGATGGGCAGCACGGTCAGCGTCATCGTGACGGCCTTGATGTTGGACGCGACCTGCGTGATGTTGTCGGTCGACCCCCCGCCGACCGACGCCGCGGTGCTCGCGGACGCGAGGAGGTTCCGCAGGTACACGGTGACCGGGTACAGCTCCTTGTCGTCCATGTACAGGAACGCGGCGAACCAGGAGTTCCAGAACGACACCGCGTAGAACAGCAGCATGGTGGCGACCACCGCCTTGCTGAGCGGGAGCACGATGCGCCACAGCCGGCCGTACGTGTCCAGGCCGTCGATCGCGGCCGCCTCCTCGAGCTCCTCCGGCTGGTTCTCGAAGAAGGACTTCATCACCAGCAGGTTGAACACGCTGATCGCGTTGGGGAGCACGATCGCCCAGAGCGTGTTCTTGAAGCCCAGCTGGTTGATCAGGATGTAGTTCGGGATCAGGCCGCCGTTGAAGAACATGGTCAGCATCGCCGCGCCGATCAGGAACGTCCGCCCGCGCAGCCCGCGCTTCGACAGCACGTACGCGTAGGTCGTGGTGAGCACGATCGCGATGGTGGTCGCGACGACGGTGTAGACGACGGTGTTGCGGTAGTTCAGCCAGAACAGCCGGTCGGACATGACGCGGCCGTACGTCTCGGTGTTGAAGCCCCGCGGGAGGAACGACACCTCGCCGCGGGTGATGTACGCCTCGGAGCTGAACGACTGCGCGATGACGTTGGCGAACGGGTACAGCATGACCAGGCACAGCAGGATCAGCACGGTCGCGTTCGCGGCCCGGAACACGCGGTAGCCGCGGCTGTCCTTGACCACGGTGGGGCGTGCCGCCCCCGGTGTCGACGTCGGGGTCACCACAGGCTCGTCCCTACTGCTCGGCGCGATATCGCGTTGGCTGACAGGATCAACGTCAGGCCGATCACGGACTCGAACAGCCCGATCGCGGCGGCGTAGGAGAAGTTGCCCGACAGGATGCCGAGCCGGTACAGGTACGTGGAGATCACGTCGGCCGTCGGGTAGGTCAGCGGGTTGTACAGCAGCAGGACCTTCTCGAACCCGACCGCCATGAAGGTGCCGATGTTGAGGATGAGCAGCGTGACCATCGTCGGGCGGATGCCCGGCAGGGTGACGTGCCAGGTCTGCTGCCCGCGGTTGGCACCGTCGATGCGGGCCGCCTCGTAGAGGTTGCCGTCGATCCCGGACAGCGCGGCGAGGTAGAGGATCGTGCCCCAGCCGACCGTCTGCCAGACCTCGGAGGTCACGTAGATGGTGCGGAACCAGCCCGGCTCCTGGATGAACGCCACGGGGTCGCTGCCCAACGCCGTCACGATGTGGTTCACCGTGCCGTTCAGCGACACCAGCTGCAGCACCATGCCCGCGACGATGACGACCGACATGAAGTGCGGCAGGTACGAGATCGACTGCAGCACCCGCTTGAACGCCCGCAGCCGCACCTCGTTGAGCATCAGGGCGAGGACGATCGGCAGCGGGAAGCAGACGAGGAACGTCAACCCACCGAGCACGAAGGTGTTGCGGAAGACCTGCCAGAACTGCGGGTCGTTGATGAACATCTCGAAGTAGCGCAGTCCCACGAACTCGTCGCCGAACATCGAGCCGCCGGCACGGAACCGCCGGAACGCGATGGCGTTGCCGGCCATCGGCAGGTACCGGAAGACCGCGAAGAACAGCAGCGGGAGGACGGCGAGCGAGTAGAGCTGCCAGTCCCGGCGCAGGACGGTCCGCCAGGGGACCTTGCCCGCCGCGCGGCCGCGCGGCCGGGGCGGGCGACCACGGCGCCGCGGCGCCGGCACCCCGGCCTCGGCCGCCGGGGGCGCGACCGTCGGCGACCCGAGGGCGCTCATCCGCCCACCACCTCGCCGACCCGGACGTCCGACGCCGCGACCAGCTTGCGATCCGCCCCGACCGGGCGCCGCTCCCCCGTCAGAACCAGAGGCACGGCCGCGTGCACGTCCGCGCTGGACCGGGCGACCCGCAGCTCCACGTCGCCGGGCTCGACGACGAGCCCGCCGTCCGACCCGGCGAACGCGGTCAGGTCGGCGTGCAGCGCGAAGGTCACCGTGACCTCGGCGCCAGGATCCAGCTCCACCCGGCGGTAGCCGATCAGGCGGGAGTCGGGCCGGGTGACCTCGGCGACCGGGTCGTGCAGGTAGACCTGCACGACGTCGGCGAGCACCCGGTCCTCCGGGTTGCGCAGCACGACGTCGAGCCGGACCTCGCCGTCCACGGGCCACGCCCCCGCGTCGCAGGTCACGTCGCCCCACACCGGCTCGGCGTAGGAGGTGCCGTGGCCGAACGGGAACAGCGGCGTCGGGTCCAGGTTCGACACCTGCGTGCGCCGGCCGAGCGGCGGCGCGAGGTACGTCGACGGCTGCGACCCGGGTTCGCGCGGGATGCCGACCGGCAGGTGCCCGGACGGGTCCACCGCCCCGGTCAGCACGCCGGCCACCGCGGGCCCGCCCTGCTGCCCGGGGAAGAACGTCTGCACCAGCGCCCCCGCGCGACCGGCGAACGCGCCGAGCGCGTACGGCCGGCCCGAGAGCACCAGCACCACGGCCGGGGTGCCGGTGGCGAGCACCGCCTCGACCAGCGCGTGCTGCTCCCCCGGCAGCCGCAGGTCCGGCGCGTCGCACCCCTCTCCCGAGGTGCCGCGGCCGAACATGCCCGCCCGGTCGCCGACCACGACGACGGCGACCTCGGCGGCGGCCGCGAGCGCCACCGCCTCCGCGAACCCGTCGCGCCCGGCCGACTGCACGTCGCAGCCGCGGGCGTGGGTGACCTCGCCGCCGTGCGCCGCCCGCAGCGCCTCGAGCACGGTGGGGATCTCGATCCCCACCGGGTGCTCCGGGTGCCGCACACCGACGTGCGACGGGAACGAGTAGCAGCCGAGCATGGCGAACGGGTCGTCGGCGAGCGGGCCGACCACCGCGACGCGCGCCGCCGGCCGCAGCGGCAGCACGCCGCTCGCGTTCTCCAGCAGGACGACCGCCTCCTGCGCCAGCCGCAGCGCGGTGCGGCGCTGCTCGGGGGTGTCCAGCGTCGGCTCCCCCGGGACGTCCGGCGTCCAGCCCGGGTCGAGCATGCCGAGCTCGATCTTCTGGGTGAGCACCCGGCGCAGCGCCCGGTCCACCAGCTCCTCGGGGACCTGTCCGCCCTCGACCGCCGCCACCAGCGGATCGCCGTAGGTGTGCACCGACGGCAGCTCCACGTCGACGCCGGCGGCGAGGGCACGGCTCGCGGCCTCGCCGTCGGTGGCCGCCACCCGGTGCAGCGTCCGCAGGAACGCGACCGCGAAGTAGTCGGCGACCACCACGCCCTCGAAGCCCCACTCCTCGCGGAGCAGCCCGGTGAGCAGGCGCGGGTCCGCGGCGGCGGGCACACCGTCCACCTCCGCGTAGGAGTTCATCACCGACCGGGCGCCGCCCTCGCGGAGCGCCATCTGGAACGGCGGGTAGAACACGTCCGCCATCTCGCGCGGCCCCGCGGAGACCGGGGCGTGGTTCCGCCCGGCGCGCGACCCGGAGTACCCGGCGAAGTGCTTGAGCGTGGCGACCGTGCCGGTGCCCTCCAGGCCGCGCACGTACGCGGCGCCGACCGTGCCGACCAGGTACGGGTCCTCGCCGATGGTCTCCTCGACGCGGCCCCAGCGGTAGTCGCGCACGACGTCCAGGACCGGCGCCAGCCCCTGGTGCACGCCGACCGACCGCATCGACGCGCCGATCTGGGCCGCCATCTCCTGCACGAGCTCCGGGTCGAAGGTCGCGCCCCAGGACAGCGGGACCGGGTACGCGGTCGCACCCCAGGCGGCGAAGCCCGCCAGGCACTCCTCGTGCACCTGCGCGGGGATGCCGAACCGGTTGGCGGCCATCACCGCGCGCTGCGCCCGAGCCAGGGACCGCGCGCCCTGCACGGGGTCCACGGGCGCGGTGCCGAACGGCCGGGTGAGCTGCCCCAGCCCGTCCTCGATCACCTCGCCGAACGAGGTCGCGTGCTGCGCCATGTCGCCCTGGTGCGGGGCCACGTCGCCGCCGGCGGCGTCCGCGCCGACCCAGAGACCGGCCAGCTGGCCGGTCTTCTCGCGGAGGGTCATCGCGGCCACGAGGGCCGCGACCCGCTCCGGCGCCGGCCGGCGCACGTCGCGCCAGACAGGAGGTGCTGCGTCGCTCATCTCACATCCACTTCGTCGTGGGTCCGGACCTCGCTCGCATCTCGAAAGTTGCGAAAGCGGCACCGATACGTTTGTGGGAACCGTAGGGGCGATCTGCGGGGCGAGTCAAGCGCTCCGTGACTGACGTGCTCGGGCGGGCCGTGCGCTACAGTCGAGATCCGCTGCGCGACAGCGACAGTTTCGAAGGGGAGCCATGCCGAGAGGCCGCACGACGATCGCCGACATCGCCACCGAGGTCGGCGTCTCGATCCCGACCGTGTCCAAGGTGCTGAACGGCCGCACGGACGTCGCCGAGGCGACGCGCGCCCGCGTCGAGGCCGCCCTCGAGCGGCACGACTACCGCAAGCCCGTCGCCACCCGCGGCACCGGGACCGGCCCCCGGCTGCTCGACCTGGTGTTCCACGAGGCCGACAACCTCTGGGCGCAGGAGATCATCAAGGGCGTCGAGCAGGTCTGCGGCCCCGAGCGCGTCGGCGTCGTGCTCTCCGAGCTCGGCGGCTCGCACCGCCCGCCCCAGGAGTGGATCGACGACGTCATGGCGCGCCGCCCGCTCGGGGTCCTGCTCGTGCTGTCGGGCCTGGACGCCAAGCAGCGGCACCAGCTGGAGTCCCGCACCATCCCGTTCGCCGTCGTCGACACCCAGGGCGAGCCGCCGGCCGGCGTGCCGACGGTCGGCTCCAACAACTGGAACGGCGGCCTGTCCGGCACCCGGCACCTGCTCGCGCTCGGCCACCGCCGGATCGCCGCGATCTCGGGACCGGACGACATGCTCTGCTCGCGGGCCCGGGTCGACGGCTTCCGCAGCGCGCACGACGAGCTCGGGGTGCCGTGCGACCCGGCGCTGATCCGCTGGGGCGGCTTCGACGCCGAGAGCGGCTACCGGCACGGGATCGACCTGCTCCGCGGGCCCGACCGGCCCACCGCCGTGTTCGCGGGCTCCGACTACCAGGCGCTCGGTGTGCTGCGCGCGGCCAGCGAGCTGGGGCTGCGCGTCCCCGAGGACCTGTCCGTCGTCGGCTACGACGACCTGCCGATCAGCCAGTGGCTCAACCCCGGGCTGACGACGGTGCACCAGCCGCTGCGCGAGATGGCCTCGCTGGCCACCCGGATGCTGCTCACCCTGGCCGCCGGCGGGGAGCCGCCGTCCATGCGGATCGAGCTCGTCACCGAGCTGGTGGTCCGGTCGTCGACGGCGCCGCCGTCGGGCGGGGCGGGGTCGTGAAGGGGGCGGTGGACGAGAGCCTGGTGGCCGACCTGCTCGACGCCCTGGACGGGCTCGACCCGCACGCCCTCGTCGTCGCCCGCCACGGGACCGTCCTGGCCCGTGCGACCTGGGCCCCGTACGACGCCGGGCACGCCGCGCTCGTCTACTCCGTGTCCAAGTCCGTCACCGCACTCTCTGTGCTGCTGCTCGAGTCCGAGGGCCGGCTGACGCTGGACGACCCCGTCGACCGCCACCTGGACCTGCCGAACCCGCACGGGTTCACCGTGCGGCACCTGCTCACCATGTCCACCGGGCACAGCCGTGAGCAGACCGCCGGGATGCCCGTCGACCCCGCGGTCCTGCTGACGACGCCACCCGCGTTCCCGGTGGGGTCGCGGTTCGCGTACTCCTCCCCCGCCACCGGCACCCTGGCGCGCGTCGTCGCCGCCGTCTCCGGGACCCAGCCGTCCGCGTACCTGCGGCCCCGGCTGCTCGACCCCCTCGGCGTCGGGCCCCGCTGGTGGCGGCCGCTCGCCGGCGTGGAGCAGGGCTTCTCCGGGCTGCACCTGACCGTCGACGACCAGGCCCGGCTCGGCGCGGCCCTGGCGGCCGGCGGGCTGGCGCCCGACGGCCGGCGGGTGCTGCCGGCGTCGGTGGTCGAGGCCATGGCGTCGACGTTCGTGCCCAGCGCCGAGACCGACAGCGCTCCGGACGACTGGTCGCTCGGGTACGGGTACGGCGTCTGGCGCAGCCGGCACGGCTTCCGGATGGACGGCGCGTACGGGCAGTTCACGCTCGTCGTCCCCGAGACCGGGGTGGTCGTGGCATACCAGGGCGCGGCGACGGACACGCAGCGGGTGCTGGACGCGCTGTGGCGGCTGGTGGTTGCTGCGGGTGACGGGTCGGGACCGTCGGGCCAGGCCGCGCGGGTCGTCGCGCGGGACTCGTGGGACGTGCGGGACCGGTACCTCCCCCAGGACGGCCCGGAGCTCGACGTCCGGGGCTGGGCGCTCGCCGACCTCGGGGACGCCGGCTGGCGGCTGACGCTGCCCACCGGGGACGGCCGGCCCGGTGGCGTCGTCGACCTGCGCCCCGGCGCGTGGACGGCCGGGTCGCTGGCCCTCCGTGCCGGCGACGCGGCGTCGGGCGCCCCGAGCGACCCCGTCCCGGACGGCGTCGTCCCGGTCGCCGCGCGCGCCGAGCGGCTGCCCGGCGGCACCGTGCGTGCCCACCTCGTCGCCACGGCGTCCCCGCACCGCCTGCTGCTCACCCGGGCCGTCGACGGCGGGCTGTCCGCCCGGTGGCACACCGCACCGCTGTGGCAGCCGACGCTCGCCACCCTGCTCGTCCCGCCGCTGGTCGCCGCACCGGCGCGCGGGCCTTCCTGACCCACCGACCCCACCACCGGAGCCATGACCCACGACAACGCCGTCGCCGTCACCGTCCACCCCGCCTGGCTGCCCGACGCGGCCCTGGCCCCGCTGCGCGACCTGCCCGCCGCCGTGCTCGGGTCGGGGCCGTGCCTCGACACGGCGCGGGCCGAGCTGGGGACGTCGGCCTCGCCGTCCACGGCCGCGCTGGTCGTGGGGACCGCTGGAGATGTGGGGTCCCCGTCGGACGTGGGTCTGCCCGCGCTGCCCGACGTCCCGGCCGGGGGCCACGCGATCGTCCGAACCGGGGACCGCACCGTCGTGCTCGGCGCCGACGGGCCGGCCGCCCTGCGCGGCCTGTACGCGCTGGCACGCGAGGAGGCCGTCGACCGTCTGCTCGGCGCCGAGCCGCTGGTCGGCACTACGGCGAGCGCGCCGGAGCAGCCGCTGCGGATGCTCGACCACTGGGACAACGTCGCGGTGCACCCGATCATGGGCCAGGTCGAGCGCGGGTACTCGGGCGGCTCGATCTTCTACGAGGACGGCGAGGTCCGGGCCGACCTGAGCCGGGTCGGCGACTACGCCCGGCTGCTCGCCGCCACCGGGGTCGAGGCCGTGGGGATCAACAACGTCAACGTGCACGCCCGCGAGGCGCGGCTGCTCACCGACGGGCTCGGCGACGTCGCGCGGATCGCGGACGTCTTTCGGTCGTACGGGATCCGGATCTTCCTGTCGGTGTCGTTCGCGTCGCCGACGCTGCTGGGCGGGCTGGTCTCCGCGGACCCCCTGGACCCGGACGTGGCGGCGTGGTGGGCCGCAGCGGCGGACCGCGTGTACGCCGCGGTCCCGGACTTCGGCGGGTTCCTGGTCAAGGCCGACTCCGAGGGCCAGCCCGGACCGTTCGCCTACGGCCGCAGCCACGCCGACGGCGCGAACATGCTCGCCGCGGCGCTGCGCCCCCACGGCGGCACCGTGCTGTGGCGGGCGTTTGTCTACAACCACACGCAGGACTGGCGCGACCGTCGGACCGACCGAGCCCGCGCCGCGTACGACCACTTCGCGCCGCTCGACGGGGAGTTCGCCGACGAGGTCGTGCTGCAGGTGAAGCACGGGCCGATGGATTTCCAGGCGCGGGAGCCGGTGTCCCCCGTGCTCGCCGCCATGCCGCGCACCCGCCTCGCGCTCGAGCTGCAGGTCACGCAGGAGTACACGGGGCAGCAGCGGCACGTCTGCTACCTGGCGCCGGCGTGGCGGGAGCACCTGGGCATCCGGCTCGACGGCTCGCGATCGGTGGCCGCCACCGTCGCCACCCGGGGCGGTGGCGTCGCCGGGGTGTCGAACGTCGGCGACGACCCCTTCTGGACCGGGCACCCGCTGGCGCAGGCCAATCTCTACGCCTTCGGCCGGCTCGCGTGGGACTCGAGCCTCCGGGCCGAAGCCGTGCTGGACGAGTGGATCGCGCTGACGTTCGCCGGGGCGTCGTCGTCGGCCACGGGGCGGATCCGGGACGTGCTGCACACGATGATGGACGGGTCGTGGCTGCGGTACGAGGGGTACACCGCACCGCTCGGTGTCGGGTTCATGGTCACGCCCGGGACGCACGGCGGGCCGTCCGTCGACGGGTACGAGTACTCGCCGTGGGGGACGTACCACTTCGCCGACCGGGACGGCATCGGGGTGGACCGGACCGTGGCCACGGGGACCGGCTACGCCGGGCAGTACGCCTCGCCGTGGCGGGAGGTGTACGAGTCGGTGGACACCTGCCCTGACGAGCTGCTGCTGTTCTTCCACCACGTGCCGTACTCGCACGCACTGCGGTCGGGGAAGACGGTGATCCAGCACATCTACGACTCCCGGGCCGATGCCGTCGCCGGGCTCGACGGGGTGGAGGCGGCGTGGAACTCGCTGGCCGACCTCGTGGGCGGGGCCGTGCCTGTGGAGCTCGACGCGCGGGTGCGGGAGCGGCTCGGTGCGCAGCGGCGGTCGGCGGTGGAGTGGCGGGACCAGGTGCGGAGCTACTTCTGGCGGAAGTCGGGGGTTCCGGACGCGTCGGGGAGAGTCGTGTACTGAACGACAACCAAGCCCGCGGTGGACCCAGAAGTAGACGCACACGCGCCGAAAGCACGAGTGTGCGCGGCAGTACTCTCAGGCCGCCATCTCGATTACCGGGTGCCCACGACGAAGAGATCCCACCGAAGTGACGTAGACAAGGGCCAATCGCCCGCCACGCCACCGAGCAACTCGGGACCATTCCAGGTTACATCCGGCCGACTTCAGGACAGGCGGACGTCAACCAGCGACTCTAGATACCGACCGTTTTCCGCCCGCCGTTTCTTCGGGTAGTGGAGCACGTCGCACGCCGCCTCGATCTTCTGACAGAGCGCGTCGGCATTGATTTGGTCCATCCAGATAGCCCCGGTGCTCTGCCATTGTGCTTCGTAATTGAGCGGATGCTCGGGACAAAAGGGCGCAATGTTGCATATCTTGTGGTCGATCTGAGTGATCCATGAGGCCCCGACCTCGCTAATGGTGCCCCACGATGCCTTTGTGTTCTCACTGGTCACGAATAGAACCAGCATCACCGAGCCCGCGATCCACGGCGTCACGCTGCCGCTGAAGAAGCCGTTCATCTACGCCTGCATCGGCGGCGCGGTGGGCGGCGCGATCGCCGCGGCGGGAGGCTCGGCGGCGGAGGGGTTCATCCTGCCGGGTGCGATCACACTGACCGCGACGATGGGCGTCGGCGACTTCGCGATACAGCTGATCGGGAGCGGGCTCGCGGTGCTCATCGCGTTCGTGCTGACGATGACGCTCGGGTTCACGGATACCCCGAACCCTGCTGGCGCGCCTGTGGGGCCGGGCGCAGGTGGGGGGTCGCGACGGCGCTGCGGACGCGGGCGGTGCTGGCGCCGGGCGCGGGGCGGGTGCTCGCGCTCGGCGACGTGCCGGACGCGGTGTTCTCGTCCGGGGCGCCCTGGAGGCGGTTCCGCTGGCGCTGCACTTCGTGAACGCGGAGCTCGGCGGCGAAGGCGGCGGCGGCGGGGAGATGGCGCGGACGGTCGAGATGACCGAGGCGTTCGCGGCGGCGCGCGCGGGCGGGCGGGCACCTGCACGGGTGCGTGCTGGACGAGGAGTCGCTGGAGGTGGCGCGGTTCGTGACGCACCTGCGGTACCTGTTTGTGCGGCAGGCGCGGAGGTGGCGGTGGCGGACGGGGGTGGGGCGTTGGCGCTGCGGGAGGCGGTGCGGGGGGAGCATCCGCGGGCGTTCGCTTCTGCCGTGGCTATCGCGGGGCTGCTGCGGGGGCGGTTCGGGTGGGGGGGGTGGGTGGGGAGGAGGAGGTGCATCTGGCGTTGCATGTGGCGCGACTGACGCGGGCGGGCCCCTCGGGCCGATCTGACTGACCGGCTCGCGCCGGTGCGGTCGTCCTGGTTTTCTACCGGAGCCGGTTCCACAGCGGCTGGTCGCGTGAGGCATCAAGCACAGAGCGCTCCAATGCCGCCGCATCCGCTCGAGTCACTGTCGTCGCCCAGGCCACCTGCAGGTCCGCGTGCTGTACCGCCGCGCGAGCCCAGTCCTGCACGCCCCGAGGTTCGCCCCTCTCAACCTCCGCGAGCCGCTCGCGTAACCACTCAGAATCGGCGAGCGCTCGCTCCAGCGCGAGGTTGCCGAGACCGCTGTGCGGAGCACGCCCGGACACGTAGATGGTCAACCGCCCTCGCAGGCCTCGGCCGCTGCGCTCCCCGGCCATACCGACGTAGACGAGAGCACCACGTTGCCGGAAGAGGTACACGCCCGGAACCGACGGCGACGCACGGACCGCCTCTGGCACGAAAGCCCGCCAGGTCGACCATGCTGCTAGCGCGGTGACGCGCGGGTCGAGCACCACTAGTCGACGCGCGCCGAGTGCACCAGGAAGTTGTCGATGTTGCGCTTGTTGATCATCACCTTGATCGCCCTCGCAGCTCCGCCGGGCTGACGACCCTGGTTGAAGTCCCCGAGCACGATGTCGAAGTTGGCCGCGTTCACCTCCAGCACGAGCATCCGCGAGAACTGCACAGCTGACTTGAACCGGCGGGCGTAGGACAGCGGGTCGTAGTCGTTCCGCCCGATGTATCCGACGGAGCGCCGCCACTCGTTCCAGGCGACGACCGGGGCATCGCCCTCGTCGCGGCTGTGCCAAGTCTCGTGCTCGTAGATGACGTACCAGAACCGGCCGTACTGAGCCACGCACCGCCTGATGTCCTCGGCATCGTTACCTGGCGACTCGTGCCCCGCGATGTTCGACGCCTTCAGGTCTCCGAAATAGGCGATCCGCCCCTGGTCGGTGAACGCCAGGTCATAGTCGAGCTCGCCGCGACGCTTCTCCTTCTGGAAGCCCACCAGACGGTGAGCACCCGAACGCCGCAGGAACTCGTCGAGCCTGTACTCCAGGTAGAAGCCGGCCCACTCGCCCTGCATGGTGTCCGGCCACCTGGCCTCGTGCATCTCCCTCACCGCGTCCAGCGCGTCAACTCTCTTCTCGGAGAGGAACTCGGCGTTGAAGTCGTCGAACACGTCGAGGTACCGGGGACGGTCGCGCACCTGTTCGTGCAGGTACTCCGCAAACAGGTCAGCCCGGACGCTGGTGAGGTGGTTGTCGCCTCGGTCCGTCCGGCTGAACACCCCGAGCGTCTGAGCCTGGAACAGGTCGTTCGTCGCCACGTGGGCGGCCGAGTTGTTGGCCTGACGCAGCACGTAGGTACTCGGATCGAAGTCGACGAAGATCGTGACGTCGCCGTAGTGGTAGACGCCCACGAACCGAGGCGTGAGGCCGTCCGCGAGCGCGTTGCGGTAGGCGACTTTCCACGCCGGTGGGATCTGGATGCGCTTCTTGAACCGTGGCCACGGCCTGCCCAGGTGCGTGACCTGCGCACGGAGGATCACCTGGTCCTCGTAGAGCACCACGCGTTGGCCCGCGTACTTCTCCACCCTGGACCCCGGCAGGGCGGAGAGCAGCAGGTCGTCCCGCTGTCGCATCGTCAACGTGGTGTCCACGTCACTCAGCAACCTGCCGTCGAACCCGATCTGATCCACCACGACGCTGCCCACGGCAGAGTTTCTACCAGCGGATCCGCGGTGGAGGGGACCGTTCGTCGCTCACCGTGACCATCTCGCCCGTCCGGCGTAACAGACCAACCCGCCCCGCTCTCGCCGTCCCACGCTCTGTGGCGGCTGACGATCGCCCGGCGGCACGCGCCCGGACGGAGTCGGAGCGGCACCGTGAAAGACTCTGGGGGCCGTCTCCACCGCCCCGCGCGCGTCACCCTTGTGCAGCAGCGCGGAACGTGCGAAGCTGCAACACATGTTCGATACCCCCCCGGACGGAGCTCCCGTGACCCAGCCGACGCCCCTGCGCTTCGCGGACCTGTTCGCGGGGATCGGTGGCTTCGCTGCCGTGCTTAACGCTCTCGGCGCCGAGCACACGTACGCGGTGGAGATCGACAAGGCGGCTGCCGCTGTCTACGCCCGCAACTGGGGCCACGACCCGCTAGGCGACATCACCGCGGACGCGAACGACCTCGTGATGAACGTGGGCGAGCACGACATCCTCGCCGGCGGCTTCCCGTGCCAGCCGTTCTCGAAGAGCGGCGCCCAGAAGGGCATGGACGAGATCCGCGGGACTCTGTTCTTCAACATCATGGAGGTCGTGCAGCAGCGGCGACCGACACTGGTCGTCCTAGAGAACGTGCGCAACCTCGCCGGGCCGCGCCACGCTCACGAGTGGGTGGTGATCATCGAGCGGCTTCGCGCTGAGGGCTACCAGGTGTCGGAGACGTCGGCAGTCTTCTCGCCGCACCAGATCGACCCAGCTTTCGGCGGATCGCCGCAGGTCCGCGAGCGCGTCTTCATCACCGCGACCCTGGTTCCGCAGGGCCACGTCGCCGACCCCTACATCGAGCCGGTCTCTCTCCTCCCGCAGGTCCGCATGCAACGTGAGTGGGACCTCGCCGAAGATCTCCCACTCGATCCCGATCGCCGGATCACCGGCACGGAGATCAGCGACGACGAGACACGCTGGATCGACCACTGGGAGCAGTGGGTCCAGGTCATGCTCGCGCTTCGCGCGTCCGACGCCGATGCTGCCGGCGAGCCGGCACGTCGGCTTCCCGGGTTCCCCATCTGGGCCAACGTCTGGGTGAGCTCCGCCGCGGAGCGGAAGGCGCTCATGGCGCCGGACGGCGTCATGGTCCCTGCGTGGAAGGCGAACTTCCTCCGCAAGAACTGGGACCTCTACGACCGACTCCGCGACGCAACCGACGCTCAGTGGCTGACGCGGTGGCTCGAGAAGACCCGCACCTTCCCTGAGAGCCGCCAGAAGCTCGAGTGGCAGGCGCAGGACGAGACGTCACTCTGGAACTGCGTCCTCTCCCTCCGGCCGTCGGGGATCCGAGCGAAGCGGATGACGCACCTTCCTGCACTGGTCGCCATCACCCAGACTCCGATCCTCGGCCCGCTCCGCCGCCGGCTCTCCCCCACGGAGGCAGCACGGTTGCAGGGCCTGCCGGACGAGTTCGACTTCGGCACCCAGCGGGACGCGCTGACGTACAAGCAGCTCGGCAACGGTGTCAACGTCGGTGTCGTGTGGAACGTCCTCAAGGCTCATGTCGAGCGCGACAAGGACCTTCTGCTCGCCACGACCCGTGGCAAGGCCATCTACGAGACCGTGTCCCGTGCTCCGGCGCATCCCGGTGAGCGCGTGCGCGAGGTGATCGAGGCCCGCCGTGTGCGCCTGCCCGACGACGCCCTGATGGGCATCACCGTCTAGGAGCAGGCCTGAGCGCCGACGAGCGGGAGAACGGCGAACGGATGCTACCAGCGACGGTCGCGGGTGAGCCGACGCGCGTTCGGCCGACGAGCGAGGTATCGGCCCGGTTCGCGACGCTGCGTCGGACTGGTACCGCTCCCGAGCTGCTCCTGCGTCAGGAACTCCATCGTCGTGGCCGACGCTTCCGCGTCCACACGCGGATCGACGGCCTCCCTCGTCGTCTGGTCGACATCGCCTTCACCCGCTGGCGGGTGATCGTCCTCGTGGACGGCTGCTTCTGGCACTCGTGCCCGGAACACGGCACCCTGCCGCGTTCGAATCGTGACTGGTGGGTGTGGAAGCTGGAGCACAACCGCGAGCGGGATGCGGATACGGACTCGCGTCTCCACGCACTCGGCTGGACGGTGGTACGTGTCTGGGAGCACGTCGACTCCGTGCGCGCCGCCGACGTGGTCGAGCAAGTGCTCGTCGCCGCAGGTGCACCACCTCGAAGGTGAGGCCAAGGAACTGCACGCGTGACGCAGCGGCTATACGCAGGCCGAGACGAACCCGGGAGCCCGGTCTGCCCTGCCGGGCATCAGTCGATGTACCCGTCTGCGAGCGCTTTCGCCACGAGGACCCCTCGGTTGCGCAGAGTCCGCGCGTCCGTCCACGTGACGCTCAAACCACGCGTCTTGAGGTTCTCCGCGATCGAGCGTTGGTGGTCCGTCTGGTGCTCGACGGTACGGCTCCAGAGTGGGTGACCGATCACGGCGGCTCGGTTGCCGTGGACGAGCACGTGGACGTCGTCCACGTTGTCGACCGCGTAGGGCTGCTCGAACATCCCCTGGAATCCGGCGTCGAACGCGCGAACCGCATCGGGCACCAGGTCGAACCACCGAGCCAGGTTCAGATCCCGCCCCAGCGCGAGGTCGGCGACGTCGAGCGCGAGGCGCCAGTCGAGGACCGGGTGAAGGTGCCGGTTGTCCCAGGAGCGGAGGCAATCCGGGCACGACGAGTCACACTCGACGTGCGGTTGCGTCGCCCAGCGCGCACCGGCTCCCACCGCGATCTGCCGCACGACGTCGTCCATCCGTGGACCAGCGAGCTCCAGGGCGTAGCCGGCGCCGTTCTCGAGCGTGTCCGCAACGTAGACCGCTGACGTCCGCGTGCCATCGCCGTGACGACGAGGCTGCAGCCCCACGGTGAGCTCGTCTGGATCAATGTCCAGCTCAGCCTGCGCCCCGCGCCGGAGGGCTTCCGCGAACGAGAGCATCGCGGCAAGGCCAGCGGGACAGTCCGTCGTGTCCGTCGGGATCACCGCGCTGGGCAGGCGTTCAGACCGCACCAGGAGCAGCGCTGCGTCGGTCATGCGCACGTCGCCGATCGCACCCTTGCCGATCTTCGGCATCGAGATATTGTCCGTTTCCACTGTCGGGACGATCACGGACCGATCGCTGTGACGGTAGAGATCGAACTGCGCGCGGCGGTTGTCGTTGACAGTCACCAGGTTCGCGTCTTCGAGCCGCCAGATGTCCATCGCACCGGAGCGCTCAGGCTGGAGTCCACCGAGGTCTGTCCACTCCAGGACAGGACGCGAAGCCGTCGCGACCTGTGTGTCGCTCAGTTCCCCGTCCTTTGCCTTGGGGTGGGTCCGGAAGCCCTCCGGCTGGTACACCGTCATCGGCACGACGGGTCCAGCGCACACTGGGCACGCCGCCTGCTCGCCGATGGTCGGGTCCGACCCCGGCGCGGTGCCGGCTTTGATCGTGGACGAGCCACATATCGCACAACGTTCGAGCGCGAACGAGGAGCGGATCGGGTCGTTCGTACGGACGTTCCCGCGTCCGTCGCGGTACGCAGATGCGAAGCCGTTGACCGTGTACACCCATCCGTCACTCACGACCTCGGCACCTGGCGCGAAGAGCGACACCGCTTGATCGAGTGGCCGGTCGCTGATCTGGTCGAGCGTGATCCGGTTGTCGACGCCGGTCCGGTAGAGGTTCCTCACCCGGGTGGGGAACCCGAACATCGGCAGCACGCCGGCGTTAGCAAGACGCTCGCTGAGCGCCGCCTGCGTGAAGATGGGGGACCCGGCGACCTCGTCGATTTCCCGCACCAGGGCGTGGCGCGCCCACTCGATGATCTCGTCGACCGCTCGTGCCGAGATACCGGTGTGACTCGCGAGTCGCCGGACGACAGTCTCGACGTCGGAGGAGCGCTTCAGCCACGCCCCCACGACCGAGCGCAGCGGCGCGGCGTCCTCTTGCGGGCTCTCATTCCACTCATCGGCACGACCGAACGCGCCGTGGACGCTCTCGCGGAGCATCTTCGGCGGAGTCGGAAGCGCGCGGCAGGCACGACGAAGGAGCTCCGCCGCGACCACACGCTTCAGGATCTTCTTGCGGTTGGTGTCGAGGAACGGCTGCGGCGGAGGATCCCCCGTGATCCGTCCCGGGTTCGCGAAGTAGAAGTCGTCGTGGGAGCGGTCGCGGCACAGCGTCGCGGCGAAGGAGAATGCCTGGCCCTGGCGACCTGCGCGCCCAACGCGCTGCTGGTAGTTGAAGCGCTTTGGGGGCATGTTGCCCATGACCGTTGAACGCAGGGAACCGATGTCGACACCGACCTCCATCGTCGTCGTCACGGAGAGGACGTCGAGTGGTGAGGTCAGCGGGTTCTCCGCGGGTGCAGGCTTCAAGGCGCCACGGAAGACGCGCTGACGGCGGCGTTGCTCCTCTGGCGGGCGCGTCTGTCCCGTGAGCTCCGCGACTGCCAGCCGCTGTGGCTTCTGCTTGGAGAGCCACGCGTAGTAGTCCTCTTCAACGATCTCGGTACGGGCGCGCTCCTCCAGCACTCCGGCGCAGCCGTTGCGGATACAGGTTCCGGCTGACTCGTGGAGGTGACGCTGGCCGCACGTGGCGCAGACCCAGACCGCATCACCCCCCGGCACGACGAGCAGCGGCACGTCTGCGGCAGCGAGATCAACCACGAATCCCGCCAGCATCGGTTCGAGCACCTGCAGGAAATCGGCCTCGAGCTCCCGCCCGGTCCTCCCGGTCGTCCCGGCCGACCGGCCTAGGTAGTTGGTCACGTCGCGAGGCAGTGCCAACGTCTGCGACCCGTTGTCCGACTCCTGCGGCGCCCAGCGGCCGCTCGACAGGTAGATGCGCAGGGCAGAACGCAAAGCCGTCGTGCGGGGGTCATTTAGCGAATCGACGAGTACCCGGGGAACGACTGATGCGACCAGGTTGTCCTCGGCGTCACGCGCCGACCGGGACGCACCGATGAGCACTTCCGCGACGGACGTCGCCATGTAGGCACGGAACTGATTCTGGTACGCCTGCCGCTCACTCGGGTCGGAGAGCGGGGTCCACAAGCCGGGAGTCGGCGGCTCGAACGCTTGGAACCACGGCGTCCGGGAGTCACCGAGCACGAGGCGGGAGGCACGAGGTCCTCCAGGTGGAACCCCGAGCGACACGAGCCGCCCGCTCAGGTGGCGAACAAGGCCGGTCCAGGGTCGGGAGCGATCGGTTGCGATCGATCTCTCGAACTCCTCCACCGCCGCAAGCTGTTCGGTGGTGCCGGAGCCGGTACTGATCGCTGCGTACGCGCCGATCATGTGCCCGTGCTTCTGGGTCAGTTCACCGAACCGCGCAGTCTGGTCCGGGTTCAGGTGTCCGGCGAAGCCCTCGCGGAGGATCAGTCCGACGTCCTCGACCGGCGCGACGAGGGCCTGATCGACCTCTTGACGCACTAGATCGTCGTAGTGGTTCATCGACAGACCGACCGCCATGCGCGCAGCGTCGTCCCGAGAGTCCGTGAACACGATCGTGCGGCTGTTGCCCTGCTCGTCACCGAGTCGTCGGAAGATCTCCGACACCAGGAGCTGAGCTGCTTGGGTGGCGCCCTGGGTGTGAGCGCGGAGGGCCGACGCGACGCGTCCGGACTTGAAATCCGTCTGTCGTCGAGTGTGCAGGCACCGCGGACAGCGAGACGGCAACGCGGGCGGGCGGAACTCATCGTCCGGGTTCTTTGCCGCAACGAGGGTGCCGGTCGCATCGCCACCGGGCGCCGGCTGGATAAAACCTGTGACCGGGTCGAGGACCGCGCGGGAGAACTGGAAGTTGACGTCCTTGTTGGGACCACCGTGATCCCACGATACGCCGACGCCTTCGATGAACGGTGAGTACCAGCGGTACTCGTGACGGCGGCGCTCGAAGAGGAGCCTCGACCGGTCCAGCTCGCTGTCGGACGAGTCGATGCCGAGGAACTCACCGTCGCTGCCGGTGGCGACGATGTGGCCCCCGAGGCTCGCATCACCACACTTGCCGCAGTAGACGAGCTCGAGCACGCGCCCGCCACACCTGCACTGGTGTGCTGGTCGGGCGAACAGACGTCCGATGCCGGGACGCTCTCGCGCCTCGCTCGGCGCGATCTCTGTGCACCCGGGATTGGCGCACGCCCACATCCCGCGCATGGTGCGCATGAAGTAGTGCGCCCGGAACGGGATCCCGGTTCCGTCGGGCGCGCTCGCAATGATGTCCAGCGCCCTCTCGACGTCAGCGACCGACCCGTCGCGGCCGAAGGCTCGGGTGGCGATCGTGGGCACGTCAGTTGCGCGGACAACCCCGTTCTCGTCGCGGCACCCCTCCGCGAGGACGTGGGTGAGCAGCTCGGCGCCCATCGAGCCGACGAGGGAAGCCTCCACCGGCAAGTCCGCCGTGACTGTGCGCGTCTCCCCGGTGATCTGCTGGAACGTCGACCGCGGAACTCCGAAGAATCTCTCGAGGTAGTCCGACCGGTCCCCGTCCAGCGAAGCGCTGGTCCCGATCACCCGGAGCTGTGGTGAGTCCGGTGCGAGCCCGAGCCTCATCAGGAGGTTGCGCACGATGAGTGCGACTTCTGAGCCCTGCGTGCCGCGGTAGAGGTGTAGCTCATCGACGACCAACGTGAAGACGTTCGACGGATCGGACGCGAGCCACTCGCGCGTCTGGTCGAAGATCGGCTCCTCGAGGCGACGCATCAGCATCACGTTCAGCATCGAGTAGTTGGTGACGAGGATGTCCGGCGGGTTCGAGATCATGTCCCACCGGGTGATGAGCTCGGCACGTCGCGGGTCAGGCAGGAAGTCGCGCACCTCAGGGTTCGACGCGAGGGCCTCGTACTCCCCGACGAGCAGGCGCAGGTCCTTTCCGACTTCGGCGACCTTGGCGTCCTTCTTCGTGGTCGTCGGCAAGCGGGTGCCGCCAGGTGCGCCGGACGTATAGCGGCCGAACCAGAGTGCCGGCCCCCCGAGCGCCGAGATCCGACGTGCCGTGCGTCGCAGACGCGACATCTGGTCCTCGACGAGAGCGTTCGTCGGGTAGAGCACCATCGTGCGGACAGCGGCGGGACGCAGCTCGTCCTTGCGGACGGGCGACCAGTGGTGGGTGTCCCACCATGCGTTGACGCCGCTCGCCGGAGCCCAGCCGCGCGCCTCCATCAGCAGCCGCGCCAGCACCGGGAGCAGGAACGACTCGGTCTTGCCGGAGCCGGTGCCGGACGTGATGACTGGGTTCGTCGGTCCGTCCGACGCGAGCCCCACCGTGAGCGCATCTGCCTGATGACGGCGAAGGCGGACGTCGTCGCCGGGCGACGTCCCGAAGAGACCGTGGACGAGCCACGACGCCTCGTCCGCCGTCATGCCGACGCTGCGGCACGCCTGGATCGCGTCGACGACCCCGTCGTAAGGCAGAACCGGCTCGAGGAGCGGGTCCGGCATCAGGCGAACGTCCTCGAGAAGCAGCCGGCGACGCTCAGCACGCATGCCAGAGTCGCGGAGGTAGAACGCGGTGTCGATATAGCGCAGGACGGTCTCGTTGATGGCCCGACCGACAACCAGGGGGTTCGCTGACGTGACCACGATGCTCAGCTCTCGAGGAGGTAGGTGATTCGAGCGACGACGTCCTCTGTGACGTCGCGGTAGACGTGCATGCCGCGGAACTTCTCTGGCGGAGCGCCGGAGTCGAGCACGACCGCTCGCTCGTACAGCCCGGGCAGCCGTGCGCCGAGAGGCACCACGAGGGATTTCGTACCGCTGGCGTACGCCAGGAGGGGTTTGCCCGTGAGGTTGGCTGCAGCGTGGTGCTTGGCCAGGTTCGCGGGTGCGTTCGCGAGCGTCCCGTCAGCGCAGTCTTGCTCGGTCCGCAGGAAGTAGCGAGCCGCGTAACGTCCGACCCGGTACGCCCCCGGGGAGTCGGCGTGGACCGCCTCCACCCAGGCAGCCCGGGTCGGGTCGAACCACTGGAGGTCAACCATCGTCGGGGCTTGTGTGCGCGGCAGAGCGGCGACGAGCTCGCTCAGGCGCGGAAGGAACCCGGCGATGATCCAGCCGGCGCGGCCCGGCAGGAGAACGCCCTCGACGTCGAGCCACTCCGCGAGCTCCTCGGTGGTCGCATCTGTCGAGTACCGGCTGAGACCGCTCTCGTACGTGCTCGCGACGACCTCACGCCCGTGCTCGCGGCAGGACCGCTCGAGCTCCGCGATGAGTGAACCAGTCCAGAAGCCAGTCAGGACGCGGGACGCCCCGGCCTCGATGATCGCCGTGGGCGCGATCTCCCACGCCTCGGGTTCCAGCGTCGCCGCGGAACGACGGACCTCGATGTGGCCGAGGGCCTCGAGAGTCGAGATGAAGTCGGCGACAAACAGGCTGCTCGCGTCGAGCTGGCGGGCGATCCGTTCGAGCGACGACACGGGCCCGCCGCCGAGAAAGCGCAGGGCGTCGAGGGCGGTGTCCCAGTCGTCCGAGCTGGGCTCGGCGTCGGAGACGACCGGCGGCAGGCCCGAGACGTCAATCGGGCTGCGAGCCGGCGTCTCGTTCCCGGCCTTGCGGTCGAATGCTGCCTTGTTGCGGTAGTAGTTCGCGGAGAAACGCTTCCTCGTTCCGCAGTACGAGCAGGTCCCGGTCACCGGCGTCTTCGACCGGTCGCTGTACGCCACCTCGACGATCACGAGTCGGTGTGCTCCCGTGTAGAAGCACGACTTCGGGTCTGGGCGGTGGAGTGTGATGGAGGGCGCACGCACCTGGTTGCTCATCGATTCCCACCAGGGTTGGTCAACAGGCACGACACCCTCGCCCTCGAGCGCCTCCTCGGCTGCGACGACGACGCCCTGGACGAGGCACGGACCGTCGTCCCGGGTGCCGGCACCGAGCGCAGCGAGCGGTTCGCCGAGCACGTGAACGACCGAGTTGTGTCGCAGCCACTGCGCGGCGTCGTGGTCCTCGGCCGAGTGGAGCGCGATCTCCTTCCGCGCGAGCACCGCGCTGCCATCGTGCATCTCGACGGCGTAGCGGCCGTCCTGCAGCTCTTGCGCACCGAGGTCGACGAGGACGGATCCGGAACCCTCGTCCGACCACGAGTCGAGCACCTTCTCGCCGGGGTCCGTCGACTCGATCTCCAGATCGAGCAGCCGGACCTCGAAAGGACCGCCGTCGTGCATCGCCCGGACTTCCGGAGCGCGCGCTGAGTGCCAGCGAGTACGGGAGGCTCCCGGGAGCGCGAACCCGCCGGCGAACTTCAGCTGACTGCTCGTCAGCGGGACGAGAGCGTGGAAGTCCTGGTTCAGGTCCTTCGTCTCAGCGGCGGGCCGCCCGAAGATCTCGACCCTCTCGAACAGAGTCCAGCCCGCGGGTAGTCCTGGACGCGACGCGTCCTCGGTCCAGCCAGGCCGGGCGATCTCTCCGAGAAGGCCACGCACCTCGTCAGCAGCGCGCTCCACGGCGAGCACGACGACGTCGTCACCCATGAGGACCTGCCGCGTCTCCAGCCAGATGCTCGAGAGCTCATCCTTGCGAAAAACAATCACGGCGCGCGGCGGGTGGACCACCGTCCCACTGAGGTCGTCCGTGATCTGGAGGACACCCTCGAGGAGGTGCGCCGGCGCGATCTGCTCCGGGTTGTCGAGAGACATCGATCCTTGGAGGTCGAGCGACGGGGCGAGCGCGACTCGCAGGTTCCCGTCAGGAGACGCCAAGACCGCGTCGCGCGCCTTGCCCGGCTCGCTGAGGAAGAAGTACGGGAAGATGAGCAGCCTGCGCTTCGGGAAGCCTCGAAGCTGCAACCCGAGCAGCGCCCGCCCACGCGGACCCGAGCCGATCTCGTCCGACTCGTCGACGCCATTCCATGACTGGAGCTCGACGGACGCGACACCTGCGATCCGCTCGCGCAGATCGGCCTTCGACCAGAGCCGACCGAGGTGCGAACCGCGCCGCTGCTCATCGGACAACCAGGCACCGAGGATGGGCTCGAGCTCCGCGACGGGCACCTCAGAGCGCGGAGCGAAGTCAAGCTCGGTGAAGAAGCGCTCGAGCTTTCGACGGTCCGCCTCTCGCACTAGCGCTTGAGAGAGTGGGAGGCCGATGTAGCGCTTGCCGAGCGCGAAAGCGGAAGGCGTACCTCGCGTTCCAGCGAGGGTGGAGAGCCACAGGTTGAGCCCGTCCCAGAGCGGCTCCGCCACGCGCATGTACCCGCGGCTGAGCCGGTCCCTGTCTCCGTCGAGAAGGTCCGCCAGCCGCCCGTAGTAGTTGGTGGAAGCCATGCCGCTGCCAGCGGTCATCCTCTCGGCGGCGAGCGAGAACACCGCGAGAACCGCGACTGCTGGGTAGGTCTGTGTGCGTTCGCGCTCCCGCCACGTCCGGACGCGTTCAAGATGCTGGGCGAACCCGTCGGACGAGCGGAGGTCGATGGTTCGCCGTACGACCTCGACCAAGCCATCGACGACTCGATCCGCGTCGAGGCTCAGGCACTCGCCGACCTCGGCGATCTGCGCATCCTCGACATCGAGGTAGGCAGGGGTCGCGTCGTCACGCTCGGGGAAGAGCACACGTGCGAGGACGTCGTTCCACCGGACGTACTCCTGCCAGTCCGTCACGCTCGCTCGCACCCTCATCAGCCCCCATGGTCGCGGGGCCATTATGAGAACAGGCCCGGACAGCGCCGCAGGCAAACGGGCCTTTTTCACCCGGTCGCGATCAGGCGATCCACGGTCCCAGTACGGTCGCTACGGCTCGGGCAGCGGCAGGGTCTTCTGTACGTGACCGCTGAGGCAGGTAGGGCTACGGGCGGGTCGCCGGCACGACTGGCAACCCGCCCGCAACCGACTCGCTACCGACGCGAGCTGCGAGACAGATCGAACACCGTCGTCGTGTCGTACGTCTCCCCCGGCCGCAGCGTCGTGCTCGGGAACTGCGGCTGGTTCGGCGAGTCCGGGAAGTGCTGCGTCTCGAGCGCCAGCCCGTCGGACTGCCGGTACACGTGCCCGCCGGTGCCGACGAGCGTCGCGTCCAGGAAGTTGCCCGAGTAGAACTGGATGCCCGGCTCGGTCGTGTACATCTTCAGCGTCCGCCCGGAGTCCGGGTCGCGAAGCTGTGCGGCGAGCGCGAGGCTGCCGTCGTCGGGCCGGTCCAGCACCCAGTTGTGGTCGTAGCCCTGCCCGTACAGCAGCTGCTGGAACGGCTCACGGATCCGCGCGCCGACTGCCGTCGCGTTCCGGAAGTCCATCGGCGTGCCGGACACGTCGGCGATCTCCCCCGTCGGGATCAGCGTCTCGTCGACCGGTGTGTACCCGCTGGCCGGCAGCGTGAGCTGGTGGTCGAGGATCGAGGACGTCCCCTCGCCTTGCAGGTTCCAGTAGGTGTGGTTGGTCAGGTTCACGACCGTCGGCGCATCCGTGGTCGCGGTGTAGTGGATCTCGAGCCGCTGGTCGCGCGTCAGCGTGTAGGTCACCTGGACGTCGAGGTTGCCCGGGTAGCCCTCCTCACCGTCGGCGCTCCGATAGTTGAGCTGCAGCCCGACGCTGCGGTTGCCCTGGATCGGGGTCCCGGTCCACACCTTGGTGTCGAAGCCCTCGAAGCCGCCATGCAGGCTGTTCGGGTCGTTGTTGATCGGCAGGTTGTACGTGTTGCCGTCGAGCTCGAACTGGCCGTTCGCGATGCGGTTGCCGTACCGGCCGATGAGCGCGCCGAAGTACGGGCCGGGGTTGTTGTTGTCGAGGTAGCCCTGCAGGTCGCTGAACCCGAGGACCACGTTGACCGGGTTGTTCCGGCGGTCCGGGATCTCGAGCGTCTGGATGATGCCGCCGTACGTGAGGATGCGGACGGTCATGCCCTTGTTGCTGAGCGTGTACCGCTCGACGGCGGTCCCGTCCGCGGTGGTGCCCCACGGCTCGGACGTGATGGTCGCGTTGTCGTGGTGGCCGCCGCCCTTGTCGCCGCCCCAGCGGTCGGTGGTGTCGTCGGCGCCCTGAGCGACCGGGCCCCCGGAGACGAGCAGTGCGGCGACGGCGAGCGGTGCTACCGCTCCCGTGAGGCCGCGACGGAGTGAACGCATGCGCATGTGACTCCCCCAGTCCACGTCGGCCGCCGCCGTCCCCTGAGACGTCGGTGTCCCGCGGCGCGGCGACCCGTGGTGACGTGGGTGGGGTCGGGGGCCAGGAGGGGCGAAGCGGTCAACTGTGACGCTAGAGCGACCACGTGACGAGGTCAACGCTCCGCGCCTCGCCTCGCAGCCGTGGCGGCTACCCCCTCCTCAACAACTCGTCGACATGAGCGCGCAGCAGGTCCAGCTCCTCGCCGTCGATCGAGAACATTCGAGCGACGACGCGGTCCAGTTCTTCGACGAGCGCGTCTCCGGCCCGCTTGTACTGCTCGATGTGCATACCGGATGCGCCCAGGCCCGCCGAGCGATTTGCAACGATCAGCCTCGCTAGCCGCTCGATCTCATCACTCTCCGCGACCGGAGGGAATGGCAACGACTTCAAATAGGTTCCCTTGATCTTGGGAAAAGTGTTCCGGCGATCCCAGAACCGATCGATCCAGTACGCACGAATCGGCAAGGAGTTCAGCACCCCGAGCAAATACCAACTAGACACCCCGTCAACGGGAGTCACCATGAACATGTTGTTTAGGCACTGGTATCCATGCTCATCTAGAGCGAACGCCGGAAAATGCCCGACCTGGCGGCAGAGGATCTTTCCCGCTGCGTTCTGCACATTTGGATCCCAGGTCCCACCCTTTCGGGCGACATCGTCATCTAGGCAGGCAGTCCCGCTCCATGCTGTGCGCCACGGATGGATATCCGACCCCGTGTAGCACCTGGCGTAGCGTCGAGCAAAATCAGGATCACCGAACCGAGTCTCCGCATTCTTCAGCACATCCTCAGGATGGGACTTCCGGTCTCTGAGCTGCTTGCCAAAGTTCACGTGCGCATGGGCTGAAAGCCGTTGACCCGACGCCAACATCCGGTCAAGGATCCTAGCAATCTCCTGGTTGCCTCCACCAGTCAGCAAAGCGTAGTCGGAATCGAGTACTTCTTCAGCGACAAGCTCGTCACTATGAGTGGGTTGCAATCCGCCGCGGATCGGCTCAGGCACCGACCTCTTGAAGGCGAAACTTTCCGACCCTGCGGAGGCACCCCGGGCGATGAAGATCGCGCAGTCAACGCTCCGCTTCGGGAACACCGATCTGTCCAGCACGTTGAGTTCCACAAACTGGGTCGCCTGGAGCATATGACGACGAAGGCCTTCCATGAAATTGTTGGTAAGCCAATTGCTCGGCGTTATCAGCGAGTAGAACCCACCCTCTCGAACAAGTGAGCTGCACTTCTCCATAAAAATGTGGTACAAGTCCACCTTGTAGCGCGCGGCGGGATATTCGGCTCGCAGAAAATCGGTAAGGTGGTCGTCCCTGTTCTCCCCCTGCAGGACCACGTAGGGCGGATTTCCAACCACGATGTCAAATCCAGGACGCGGACCACCGAACACCTCGGGGAACTCGTCGGACCAGGTGAAAGGGTTAATCTTGCGAGCTCGCGCCAAATCGGCCGAGATGGCCGGTTCTAGCGCGTAGTAGCGCTTATCGACGATTGAGTTCCCGCATCGAATGTTCTTCCCGAGATCAGGGAGCGCCCGCTCATGCAACAGCACCATCTGCTGATCCATTGACTCGGCCGACTCGTTCTCGAGCACTTTGAGCAGAAGCGACAACTTCGTGACTTCTACCGCCTGGTAGTCGATATCGACACCATAGACGTGGTCCAGGAGGATGCGCTTCCGCTCGGACGTGGTCAGCCTGTACGTACCGGCCTCCAACTCGTAGATGCGCGGGTTCCGCCCCGCCTCCCACCTGGCGGGCTGCTCGGAGTATCGCTCAAGAAACCAGTCGAGCAGCCTCTGATATGCGACGATCAAGAAGGATCCCGATCCACAAGCCGGGTCGAGCACGCGCAACGGGTGCGAGAACCGGGCGCGACTATCTCCCGTCGCCTTCTCGATAGTCATTCCATCGAGAATGCGGTCGAGCGTTTGCGCCAGCATGTACTTCACTACGCCCTCAGGCGTGTAGACGACCCCCCCGGATTTTTTCACCTCCGGCTTTTCGATCGACCGCACCTCGCCATCGCCGTCGATCGACAGCACTTCGCCCAAGAACTGCTCGTAAACGTTACCCAGAACTGGTGCTTCGAGCACGCGAAAGTTAAATGCGCTTCGCGGCCAGTACATACTTTCAACAATATCCAATAGGGTCGCGCGATCGATGCCGAGAGATGGCGTCACCTCGTCCACCACATCGAACTTCGTAGCTTTTTGCAAATGGAAGAGGCCGCTGTTGTAGCGATCGTCGGACCGCCGGAACAAGTCCACCATTGCCTCGTACGCGTCTGGCCTACGCGCGATCTCGAGCAGGTTGTTCTCGGGTTCTAGGCCGCGATCCTCGGCGATACGCAAGAACAGAAGCCGGTCGATAAGCAGTTGAACAGCCACGCTGATCTCGTAAGCGCCCATCGCAGGCTGACTATCGTGGATGGAACCCGCCAGCGCGTCTCGCCACCGTCTGATCGCGATCAAAATCGCGTCGTCGACGGGTACCGATCTGCGACCACCTTTCTCTGCCGCGGCGATGACGTCGAGGCGACCAGATGCGACCGCCTCGCGAGAGAACCGTTCCGCGATCCAATCCCAATGCTCGTCGAATTCGTCGAAACGAATGTGTCTGAGGCGGGCCGTCCGGGCATCGTCGGTGACTCTCGGCTCGTGACGAGTGTCGTAGACGCTGAGCCCTTCGAAGTCCGTGAGTAGCGAGTATGTGACCTTGCCGTTCCAGCCATACGAGCGCACCTGCCTCGCGGGGGCTGGATGCGACTCGATGTCTATGGATGGCTTCTTTGCCTCCACGAAGAACTTATTCTTACCCCCGATGCGAAATGCATAGTCCGGCGCCTTCTTGGCCCCGTCGATCGTCACGCGTGGCTCGACGACGACTTCGCGCAGGTGTTCGGCGACGCCTCTCTCGTTCGCCACGTCCCAACCGAGAGCTCTCAGGAGCGGATCGAGAAAGTCAACACGCAGAGCCGCTTCCAGGTAGGAGGGGCTCGTGTACGACTGTTGGTTCGCTCGGAACCGCTCGATGAGTTGGTGCACTGCGGCCGGTGCAGGCATATCGCCTCCTACTTGCTGGGAGAGCCAACGTAGACGTCCACACACCTGCGGCGCAGCACTCTAGCCAAGGTTCACTCCCGCGTCTGTGGTTCTGGACATCGTGGTATGCGAGAGTCGGTGCCCCTCACGGTGCCTCCTGCGGCTCCAGGCGCGACTCGTTCGCAGATCTGACCCGCGGCCTCTGTTTGAGCCGAACTTCTGAGTCATCACGTCAGCCCCCCATCCACCGCCAGCACAGCCCCGTGAACGTACTCGGCAGCCCGAGAAGCCAGATACACCGCCGTCCCCTCCAGATCCCGCGCATCCCCCACCGCCCGGCAGAAATCCGCCCCAGATCTCCCACGCCCGCCCCGAGTCCCCCCGCAGGCGCCGTGTTGTCGGTAGCGAAGTACCCCGGCGCGATCGCGTTCACGTTGATCCCCAGCGCAGCCCACTCCGACGCCAACGCCCGAGTCAGCCCGGCAACAGCGGACTTCGAGGCCGTGTACGACGGCACGATCTTCCCGCCCTGGAACGACAGTATCGACGCGATGTTGATGATCTTCCCGCCGTCTCCCTGCTCCACGAGCACCCGCGCGAACGCCTGCGACAGGTAGAACACGGTCGACAGGTTGAGGTCGATGACGTCGTCCCAGTTCGCCTCGGTGAACTCCAGCGCCGGCTGCCGCCGGATGATCCCGGCGTTGGTCACCAGGATGTCGACCCTCCCCGCGAGCGAGACGACGCGGTCCACCAGCGCGGCGAGGTCCGCGGGCGACGCAGCGAGCAGGTCCAGCGAGACCCCCCCAGCGGCCGACACAGTCTCGACCGCGGCCGGCGACGGCGTCTGCCCCACGATCACCACGTCCGCCCCCGCCTCCGCGAACGCCGTCGCGATCCCGAGCCCCAGCCCGCGACCACCTCCGGTCACCACCGCCACGCGCCCGTCCAGCCGGAACTGCTCCAGGATCCCCCCACGCGGTTCCACGTGGATCACCGCAGGTCAGCGCGGTCGACGGACACGACGTCGGAGTAGTCCACGTTCTCCCCCGCCATCGCCCACACGAACGAGTACGCCCCGGTCGCCGACGCGCAGTGGATCGACCACGGCGGCGACACCACCACGTCCCGGTCGTGCAGCAGCAGCTGCCGCGTCGCGTCAGGCGCACCCATCAGGTGCACCGCCACGTCCGACCCGAGCCCGTCGTACAGGTAGATCTCGGTCCGCCGGTTGTGCACGTGCGGCGGCATCGTGTTCCACACCGACCGGGCCCCGAGCGTCGTGATCCCGAGCACCAGCTGGTTCGACTCGATCCCGTCGGCGTGCACGTACTTCCGGATGGTCCGGTGGTTCGACTGCTCCGCGGACCCCAGCACCAGCGCCTCGACCTCGGAGCGGGACGCCAGCGCGGCGACCCACCAGCAGCACGCCGATGCGCCATCGGTTGGCGCACTGGACGCGGCGCGCGCTGTGAGACCGTGCGCGCGACTGGTCTCAGTTCTTCGAGTTGAGAGACGTCACCCGACGCCGATTCCGCTTCCCTGAACGTTCAAGCGTGAGTCGACCCCCGCACCCGCCCCGTGCTCCCCCGCACCACCAGGTGCGGGATCTCCCCCCGGACATGCCGCACCGCCGCCCGCTCCCGGATCACCCGCATGAGCTCCGCCGCCGTCAGCACTCCCAGCCCGTGCGTGTCCCGCGCCAACGCCGTCACGGTCGGGTACGTCAGCTGCGTCAGCACCGAGTCGTCGAACGACAGCACTGACAGCTGAGCCGGCACCGCCACGCCCAGCTCTCCCGCGACCCCGAGCCCTGCCACCGCCATCACGTCGCTGTCGTACAGCAGCGCGGTTGGCTGCGTCGGCCCGGACAGCAGCCGCCGCGTCGCGTCAGCGCCCTGCGCGTCGGAGAAGTCCGTCGACACCGACTGCACCGAGATCCCGAGCCGCGACGAGCAGTCCGCGACTGCCGCGAGCCGCCGCACCGTGTGCTGGAAGGTCGGTGTCCCGCTGACGTGCCCGATCCTCTGGTGCCCGAGCGCGGCGAGGTACTCCAGGGCGCTGGTCATCGCTGCGTAGTCGTCGACCCACACGCTCGCGATCGACGCGTCCTCCCCGTGGCCGCCGAGCATGACAGCCGGGATTCCCAGCTCTGCGACGATCGCCGGCCGCGGGTCGTCCACCACGAGGTCCAGGAGCACGAGGCCGTCGACCTGGTGCTCGGCAGCCCAGCGTCGGTAGGTGTCGATCTCGGCATCCGTGTCCTCGACGATGAGGATCTGCAAGGCAACGGCGTCGTGTGACAGCCGGTCCTGGAGCCCGGACAGGATGTGCGCGAAGAACGGTTCGACGCCCAGCGTCCGGGCGGGCCGCGCGATGACCAGGCCGACGACGTCGCTGGTGACGACCTTGAGCGCGCGGGCAGCGCGGTTGGGTCGCCAGTTCAGGTCCCTCGCGACGTCGAGGACGCGCTGGCGGGTGGCTTCGCTGATGCCCGGCTTCCCGTTGAACGCGAGGGAGACGGCCGACACGGAGACGCCGGCGATCCGTGCGACGTCCGCACCGGTGACGCGCGGGGAGGCCCCTTCGGAGTGCCCGGGACTGGACCCGTCGCCGACCATCCGACCTCCCACCAACGCGACTCAATCGAGTGACACCCGCTTACGGGCGGGCGTCGCGAGCGTAGCCGTGAGCCGTCCCGGAGCGACCTGTCCAGCCTGGAGCCGCGACCGAATGCTATTGACAAGTAGCAGCCTCAATCGATTGAGTGATCACCGAGCCCGCCCCACACCGACGTGAGAAGAGCCGATGCATCACCACTTCGCCGCAACCCTCGAGCGGCTGGGACGAGTCCAGCGCGACCGACTCCTTCCTCGCGTCCACACCCGCTTGGCGTCCGTCGTCATCGAGTCGTGGCAAGTCGGCGACGACGGCGAGCCGGTGTCGATCGCCCACGCGCTCGGCCTCGGGTCAGATGAAGGCAGGACCGCCCCCGACTACCGCCCGTTCGACGTCGGAAGCACCTGGGGCCCCGCCTGGGCCACGACGTGGTTCCGGATCCGAGGCCAGGTGCCGCCGGGCACGACCGGACCGGTCGAGCTCGTCGTCGACCTCGGCTGGTTCCCGCACTCGGTCGGCGGCCACTGCGAGGCGATGGTGCTGGACCCGACGGGCCGCGTCATCAAGTCGCTGCACCCCCGCAACTCCTGGGTCCGCCTGGTCGGCGCGGGCGCGATGCCGGGGCTCGTCGCCCCCGACGGCACCGTGGAGCTGTACGTCGAGGCCGCCGCCAACCCCTTGCTGCTGGGGCTGCCGCCGTTCGTCGTGACCGAGCACGGCGAGCCGGGCGCGGACGAGCCGTTCGAGGAGTACGTGCTGCGCCGCGCGGAGATCTGCGCGTTCAGCGCCGACGTCTGGGACCTGGCGATGGACCTGGAGGTGGCCGGCGGGCTCGCCGCCGAGACGCCGGACACCGATCCCCGCCACTGGCGGCTGCTGCGCGCGGTCGAGCAGGCGCTCGACGCCTACGACGGCACGGATCCCGACGCCACGGCCGCAGCCGCCCGTACCCATCTCGCCCCGGAGCTCGCGCTCCCCGCCCGGGCCGGCGCACACACCGTCACCGCGGTCGGCCACGCCCACATCGACTCCGCCTGGCTGTGGCCGCTGCGCGAGACCCGGCGCAAGCTCGGCCGCACGGTGTCCAACGCTCTCGCGGTGCTCGACACGGACCCGGACGCCGTCTACACGATGACGTCAGCGCAGCACTTCGCCTGGCTCGAGGAGCGCTACCCGGACCTGTTCGACCGCGTCCGGACGTACGCCGCGGAGGGCCGGTTCGGCCCCGTCGGCGGCATGTGGGTCGAGGCCGACGGCGTGCTGCCCACCGGCGAGTCGATCGTGCGGCAGATGGTGCTGGGCAAGCGGTACGTCGCCGACACGTTCGGCCACGAGGCGCAGGAGGTCTGGCTGCCGGACTCGTTCGGCTACTCCGGGGCGCTGCCGCAGCTCGCCCGCCGCGCGGGTTTCCGCTGGTTCTTCACGCAGAAGATCTCGTGGAACGACACGACCTCGTTCCCGCACCACTCGTTCTGGTGGGAGGGCATCGACGGCACCCGGGTGTTCACGCACTTCCCGCCGTCGGACACCTACGCGGCCGAGCTCACGCCCCGCGAGCTGACGCACTCGGTGGCGAACTTCCGGGACAAGGCCATCGCGTCGCACTCGATGCTCGCCTACGGGTACGGGGACGGTGGCGGAGGTCCGACGCGGGAGATGGCGGCGCGCGGACGTCGGCTCGCCGACCTGGACGGCGCTCCGCGCGTGCTCGCCCGCACCCCGCAAGAGTTCTTCACCGACGCCGAGGCCGAGCTGATGCGGGTCACAGCAGAGGACCAGCGCCTCGCGCCGACCTGGCGCGGCGAGCTCTACCTCGAGCTGCACCGCGGCACGCTGACGTCGCAGGTCGCGATGAAGCAGCTGAACCGCCGCAGCGAGGGCCTGCTCCGCACCGCCGAGTACCTGAGCGCCGCGGCGACGCTGACCCACGACGTGCCGTACCCGGCCGAGGAGCTGACCGCGGTCTGGCAGGACGTGCTGCTGCACCAGTTCCACGACATCCTGCCGGGCACGTCGATCTCCTGGGTGCACCGGGAGGCCCGCGACGCGTACGCACGCATCGAGGGGCGACTGCAGGCGGTGATCGCCAGTGCGGGCGCCACGCTGACCGGTCCGCGGCTGCCCCAGGCGCGCGTCGTCCCTGGCGGCGTCGGTGCGGAGGTCGTCGTCCCCGCCAGGGAGCGCCTCTCCGCCACCGCCGACGCCCGCCCGGAGACGGACGGCGCCGTCGTGCTCGACAACGGCCGGCTCCGGCTGCGGACCGACGCGGCCGGGCAGGTCGTCTCGCTGCTGGACCTGCACCGCGAGCGCGAGCTGGTCCTCCCGGGCGTACCGCTGAACGCGCTCGAGCTGATGCGCGACGAGCCGGTGCGGTGGGACGCCTGGGACCTGGACCGGCACGTGCTGCGCCACCCGCAGCCGGTCGACGCGGTGACGAGCCTGCGGCTGGTCACCGACGGGGACGAGACGGGGTACGAGGTCGTGCGGACGTTCGGCCGGTCGCGAGCGACCCTGACCACCTGGCTGCGCGACGACCGCGTCGACACGACGTGCGAGGTCGACTGGCACGAGAGCGAGCACCTGCTGAAGGTCGCGCTGCCCCTGGCGGTCCGCGCGTCGGTCGCCCGCTGCGAGACGCAGTACGGCTACGTCGAGCGCCCGGTGCACCCCAACACCGCCGGCGACGACGCGATGTTCGAGGCTGCGATGCACCGCTACGTGCACGTCGCGGACGGCAGCTACGGGGTCGGCGTGGTCAACGACGCGATGTCCGGCATGGACGCGCGCAGCACGTCGGGCGGCACCGCACTGCGCCTGTCGCTGCTGCGCGCCGCCCGGTTCCCGGACCCCGAGGCGGACCAGGGCCGGCACGTGTTCCGCTGGTCCGTGCTGGCCGACGCCGACGTCGCCGCGACCACGCGTGCCGCCGCCGTGCTCACCGCACCGGTGCTGCCCGACCTGCCGGTGATCGACCCGCTGGTGCTGCTGGAGCCGGTTGACGGGTCGGCCGTCGTCGACTGGGTGAAGCTCGCGGACGACGGCAGCGGTGACGTGGTGGTCCGGGTCTACGAGCCGGCCGGCGGCCGCGCCCGGGCCTTGCTGCGCCCGGGGCCGGCCGTCGGGGCAGGCGCGCGGGTACGGGAGACCGACCTGCTGGAGCGCCCGGTCGCGCCCGACGACCCGCTGCCCCGCGCCCTCGCCACGCGCGACGACACCACCACCACCACTTGCGACGGGGCCGCGCTGACGCTCGCACCGTTCCAGGTCGCCACGCTGCGCATCTCCCCGGAGCGCCCCGCTCCGGGTCGACGTGCGGGACACACCCCTGAGGAGGACGTTCGATGAAGAAGCACTCCCGAGCGCTCGGCACCGTCGCCGGGCTCGCACTCGCCTCGATCGCGCTGGCTGCGTGCGGCAGCGGGGCAGATGACCCGTCGGGCGGGTCGTCGGACGGCGACGGCCTGTCCGGGTCGATCACGTTCCAGACCTGGAACCTGAAGAACGAGAAGTACACCCCGTACTTCGAGGACCTGATCGCGGCTTACGAGGACGCCAACCCCGGGACGTCGATCACCTGGGTCGACCAGCCGGCGGAGGGCTACGAGAACAAGCTGTCCGCCGACGCCGCCGCCGGTTCGCTGCCGGACGTCGTGGACATGGGCCCGGATGCCGTCTACACCCTCGCCGAGGCCGGTGCGCTGCTGGACCTGTCGGTCGCCGACCCGGCCGCGCAGGACCTCTACCTCGAGAAGGCGTGGGACGCCGTAACGTTCGAGGGGCTGGGCGGCGGCACCTACGCCTACCCCTGGTACCTGAACACCGGGCCGGCGTTCTTCAACACCGCGATCTTCGAGCGGTGCGGCCTGGACCCGGAGAACCTGCCGGGCACCTACGACGAGCTGTTCGACCAGGCGGAGGTCCTCGCGTCGGAGTGCGACGACGCGACGATGCTCGCGCGGATGCCGTCCATCGAGGAGCTCGGCGAGTACGGCGTGCAGCTGATGAACGACGACGCCACCGAGTTCACCTTCAACGAGCCCAAGGGCGTCGAGCTCGTCGAGCGGTTCGCCGGCCTCTACCAGGCGGCCGGTCTCGACGAGGAGGCGCTGAACAACCTGCAGACCGCGGAGGTCGAGGCGTTCAAGGCCGGCACGCTCGCCTACCTGCCCGGCTCGTCCTACACGCTGAACGACCTCAAGGACACGGCCCCGGACATCTACGAGAACCTCGGCATCGGGCCGCGGATCAACGACTCGTCGCCCAACATGTACCTCGAGTCGCTGGTCGTGAGCGCCCAGACGCAGAACGAGGACCTGGCGCTCGACTTCGCGACCTACGTCACCAACACCGAGAACCAGCTCACGTTCGCGAAGTCGGCCTCGGTGTTCCCCTCGTCGGTCGGGTCGCTCGACGACCCGTACTTCACGGAGGACGACGGCGAGCTGTCCAGCACCCTGCGCGTCGAGGCGGCGCAGCAGGTCAAGGAGGCGGTGGTCTGGTGGCCGCCGACGTTCTCCGGCGGGTCGGACGGCCCCATGCTGCGAGAGCAGGTCGCGCAGGCGCTGCTGGGACAGAAGTCGGTGCAGGACGCCCTGGACGCGGCCGTCGAGTACTCGAACGAGCGACTGGCAGCGAGCGGGGCATGACGCTGACCGACAGCCGTCCTGCTCCCCGGGTGCGTGCCGCCGCGGTGCGCACCCGGGGGGCCGGGGCCTCCCGCACCCACTCCGCGCGGTTGCTGCCCTGGCTGCTCCTGCTGCCCGCGCTGGGCGTCGTCGTCACGTTCGTGCTGGTGCCGTTCGTCCAGACGCTGCGGCTGGCGTTCACCGACGCGACGCTGCTGAGGAGCGGCAGCTGGGTCGGCCTGGACAACTTCGCGCGGCTCCTCGAGGACGAGCGGTTCGGGGTCGCGTTCCTCAACTCCAGCCTGTACGTGCTGTGCGTCGTCCCGCTGATGGTGCTGCTCCCGCTGGTGCTCGCCGCCCTGGTGAGCGGTCCCGGTCGGCTGATGGGGTTCTTCCGGACCTCCATGTACCTGCCGGTGGTGATGAGCGCCGTCGTGGTGGGTCTGATCTGGACGAACCTGCTGGACAAGCGAGGTCTGGTCAACGAGCTGCTCGGCTGGCTCGGCGTGCTCGCGCAGCCGGTGCCGTTCCTCACCGACCGGTGGCTGCTGCTGTTCAGCGCCATGGCGGTCACCGTGTGGATGGGGCTGGGCTACTACATGGTCATCTACCTGGCCTCGCTGGCGAACGTCGACCCGACGCTCTACGACGCCGCCGCGGTCGACGGTGCCGGCGCCGTGCGGTCGTTCCGGCACGTGACCGTGCCCGGCGTGCGCTCGACGATGGCGCTGATCGGCGTGCTGTCGTCCGTGGCCGCGTTCCGCGTGTTCGGCGAGGTCTACGTGCTGACGGGCGGCACCGGCGGCGTCGGCGGCCGGAACCTGACGATGACGATGCTGATCCACCGGGAGGGCACGGGGCTGCAGGCGCGCACCGGCTACGCGGGCGCGATCAGCCTGACGATGTTCGTGGTGCTCGGTGCGCTGCTCGTCGTCCAGCTCTGGCTCCAGCAGCGCGAACGGAGCGCCTCGTGACCGCCGCGGTGCGGCCGCGCACCCGACGGCCCGGCACCGGGACCGTGGTCCGCTACCTGGTCCTGCTGCTCATGGTCGTGCTGATGGCCGGGCCGATGCTGTGGCAGCTGTCGCTGTCGCTCAAGGGAGCCGGGGACGCCCTGTACGAGCGCCCGCCGCGGCTGATCCCGCAGGACTTCACGCTCAGCAACTTCACCGAGGTGCTCGACCGGGTGCCGGTGGTGCGGTACCTGGGCAACTCGATGGTCGTGGCGGCGATGGCGGTCACCGCGAACATCGTCGGTGCGACCTGCGCCGGGTACGCGCTCGCGCGGCTCCGGTTCCGCGGCCGCGGCGTCGCGACCGGCGTGTTCGTCGCCGCGCTGCTGGTGCCGATCGAGACCGTGATCGTCTCCCAGTTCCTGCTGGTGCGGTCGATGGGTCTCGCCGACACCCTGCTCGGGGTGGTGCTGCCCGGCGCCGTCGCGGCGCTGAACGTGCTCCTGATGCGCAACGCGTTCGCGGCGCTGCCGCGGGAGCTGGAGGAAGCCGCCGTCGTGGACGGGGCGAACGCCTGGCAGCGGTTCACCCGGATCTGCGCCCCGCAGGTCAAGGGCGTGATCACGGTGGTCGCGATCTTCGCGTTCGTCGGGTCGTGGAACGACTTCCTCTGGCCGCTCATCGTGCTGTCGAGCGAGGACAACTACACCCTCAGCGTGGGCCTGAACCGGCTCCGCGGGACGTTCTACGACGACCCCCGGCTGATCGCGGCCGGCACGGTCATCGCCCTGGTCCCGATCGTCGTCCTGTTCGTCTCCCTGCAGCGGTACTTCTTCCGCGGCCTGGAGTCCGGAGGGATCAAGGGATGACGGCGAGCGACGACCTGCCGGCCTGGGCCGGGCTCCCGCAGCCGAACGAGGTGCGCCTGACCGGTGGCCCGGGCTGGCGGCCAGGATCCGGCACCCGGATCCTGACGCCCGGTGCCGATCCCGGGCTCGCGCGAGAGGGTGAGCGGCTGCACGGCGAGCTCGACGCACTGGCCCTCGACGGCGGCGAGGCGCACCCGGGGCACGTCCTGCTGCGGCTCGGTGAGGTCCCCGGCCACGCGCGGGCGGAGGGCTACCGGGTGGACGTCGCGGACCACGTCACGGTGACCGGGACCGACCTGGCGGGCGTGTTCCGCGGCACCCGGCAGCTGCTGCACAATCTCGCGGCCCACGGCGTCGTCCCGGCCGGCAGGGCGCTCGGGTCGCCGGCAGTCGTCGATCGGATCCTGCACCTCGACGCCGCTCGGGTGCCCTTCTCCGCCACGTGGATCGAGCGGCAGCTGCACGAGCTGGCCTACATCGGGCTCAACGTGCTGCAGCTGCACTTCTCGGAGAACGAGGGTTTCCGGATCGAGAGCAGCACTCACCCCGAGGTCGTCTCGTCGCACGCGCTGACCCGAGCCGAGGTGCGCCGGCTGCTCGACGTGGCCACCGACCTGCACGTCCGCGTCGACCCCTCGTTCAGCATGCCGGGCCACCTGGGGCAGGTGCTGCGGGGACTGGGGTCCGGCTGCCTGCCGGCCGCCGACGGCACGGAGGTCCCGGGGGCGCTCGACCTCACCGACGAGCCAGCGGTACGCCGCGCCCTCGAACTGGTCGAGGAGTACGCGACGCTGTTCCGTCCCGGCGCCACGTGGAACATCGGCGCCGACGAGTTCGTGGACCTCGAGGATCTGGAGGACCACCCCGCGCTCCGAGCCGCAGCCGAGGAGCGCCACGGTCCGGGCTCGACCGGGTTCGACCTGCTGGTCGGCTTCGTGAACCGGGTGGCCTCCGTCGTGCGCTCGCACGGCTTCGTCCCGCAGGTGTGGAACGACGGGATGTTCCGCAGCCGGGTGCAGCTGGACCAGGACGTGCGGATCGCCTGGTGGACCGGGTGGAGCCCTCGGATGGCGCCGCTCGCGGCGGCGCTCGAGGGCGGGCACCGCGTGGTGAACGCGAACGACTCGCTCCTGTACTACGTGCTGGGCGAGTGCGCGGGCTACCGGTACCCGACCGCGCAGGCGCTGTCCGACCAGGGCTGGCACCCTGGCCGGTTCGCGGACCGACGCGACGGCGACGGTGCGCACCCGCAGAACCTGGCACCCCCTTACCCCGAAGCGCTGGCCGGGACCATGTTCTCGGTCTGGGGCGACGTGCCGGACGCCCGCACGCCAGAACAGGTGCACGCCGACCTGCGCGGTCCGCTGCGCGCCATGGCGGAACGCAGCGCGAACGCCGGCTCGCTCCTGCGACCCCAGGAGCTCGCTGCCCTGGACCACGCGATCGGTCGGGCACCCGCCACGCGCGCTGCCCGCGCCCCGAGAGGATGACGATGCTCAGATCCGGGGTCAACTACACCCCCTCGACCGACTGGTTCTACTCCTGGCTCGCACCCGATTGGGACACCGTCCGACGCGACCTCGACGCCGTCGCGGCCCTCGGGCTGGACCACGTCCGCGTGCTCCCGCTGTGGCCGGTGCTCCAGCCGAATCGCACCTCGATCCGACAGCAGGCTCTCGACGACGTCCGCCGCACGGTCGAGGTCGCCGCCGAGGCGGGCCTGGACGCCACGGTGGACGCGGTCCAAGGGCACCTGTCCAGCTTCGACTTCCTCCCGAGCTGGCTCGCCAGCTGGCACGCACGGAACCTGTTCAGCGACCCGGAGATCGTCGAGGCCCAGGTCAGGCTGGTCGACGCACTCGACGCACGGCTGGCGGACCTGCCGTCCTTCCTCGGCCTCACGCTCGGCAACGAGCTGAACCAGTTCGCGGCCGCGAGCCACCCGACGCCGGTGCCCGTGTCCCCGGACGACGTCACCGCGTGGCTCGAGGCGCTGCTCGGTGCGCCGCGGCGCGCGCCGCAGCAGTTCCGCGTGCACGCCGAGTACGACGCCGTCTGGTTCGCCGACGCGCACCCGTTCCACCCCGTGCACGCGGCCCGCCACGGGGACATGAGCGTCATCCACTCGTGGATCTTCAACGGCACCGCGCAGGGCTACGGCGCTCGAGGCCCGCAGGGCACCCGGCACGCGGAGTACCTCATCGAGCTGGCGCGCGCGTTCGCCGACGACCCGGCCCGGGCGACCTGGCTCCAGGAGGTCGGTGCACCGACGCCGCACGTCGACCCCGCTTCGGCCCCCGACTTCTGCGAGGCGACGGTGCGAGCCGCCGCCGACTGCTCACGGATGTGGGGAGTGACCTGGTGGTGCTCGCACGACGTGCCGCGAGCGCTGGGTGACTTCCCCGACCTCGAGCACTCGCTCGGCCTGTTCGACGAGGACGGCGGCGTGAAGCCGATCGGGCGGCGCTTCGCGGCCGTCATGGCAGAGCTGCGCGATCGCCCCGAGCCCGCGATCCGGGATGAGGCCGTCGTGATCCCGGTCGGCGCAGAGGACGTTCCGCTGCACCGCGCGGAGCTGGGGCCTGGCGGCGGCGTCTTCGACACCTGGATGCGCCTGGCTGCCGCCGGCCGGCGGCCCACCCTCGTGACGTCGCGGACCGCCGAGCAGCCCGAGGCCCTCGCTCGGCGCGGCGTGGTCCGGGTGCTCGAGGCGCCAGTGACGGGCCGAACGCTCTACTCCGCGGTCAGCGACACCGAGATGTTCCCCCCGGGGGTGGCCGGTGCCTGACCACGCCGACACCGTCGAGCGGGTGCTCGCCGGTCTGAGCACGCGCGAGCGTGTGGGTCAGCTCAACCAGCGGCTGCTGGGGTGGCAGGCGATCGAGCGGGTCGACGGCGCACTCCGGCTCACGGACACGCTGCGCGCCGAGATCGAGCGCTGGTCCGGCCTCGGGTCCATCTACGGCCTGTTTCGCGCCGACGCGTGGTCGGGGCGCTCGTGGGAGGACGGCATCCGCCCCGAGGAGCGGGCGGAGGTGGCGGCGCTGGTCGCCGAGGCGGTGGCCGCGGCGACCCCGGCGGGCATCCGGCCACTCGTCGTCGAGGAGGCACCGCACGGCCACCAGGCGCTCGGCGGCGAGCTGCTGCCGGCCAACCTCAGCGTCGCCGCTGCGTGGGACCCGGCGCTGCTCGCGGAGGCGGCCGAGGCGGTGGCCGCCGGGTTGGCCGCGAGCGGTGTGCACGTCGCGCTCGTCTCGGCCCTCGACCTGCTGCGCGACCCCCGCTGGGGCCGGAGCGAGGAGTGCTTCGGTGAGGCCCCGCTGCTCGCCGCCTCGCTCACGCGCGCGCTGGTCACCGGGATGCAAGGCGTCGACCGCGCGCACGTGGGCTCGACCGGCGTGGCCGTCGTCCTCAAGCACCTGGCCGCCCAGGGCGAGGCCGTCGGCGGGCGCAACGGGCAGTCCGCCGTCATCGGCCCACGGGACCTGCACGAGCTGCACCTGCCGGCCGTCGCGTCCGGGATCCGAGCCGGAGCGCTCGGGTTCATGGCCGCGTACAACGACATCGACGGCGTGCCGTGCTGCGCGAACCGCGACCTGCTCACCGGGTACCTGCGCGACGAGCAGGGCTTCGACGGCATCGTGATGGCCGACGGGCTGGCCGTGGACCGGCTGGCCGCGATGACCGGCGACGTCCCCTCCGCCGCTCGGGCGGCGCTGCTCGCCGGGGTGGACGTGTCCCTGTGGGACGAGGGGTTCACCACGCTGGCCGCGACCGCCGAGCGCGACCCGGACGTCGCAGCGGCGGTGGAGCAGGCGTGCCGCCGGGTGCTCACGCTCAAGGCCCGGTTCGGCCTGCTCGCCGACCCGCCGCCGACCAGCACGACCTCCCGCGAGCGGATCGAGGTGGCGGCCGGACGAGCCCGCGCGGCGTCCCGCACCCTTGCCGACCGGGCGCTCGTCCTGCTGCACGACCCCGCGCACACGCTGCCGTTGACGGAGCGAGACCTGCGACGCGTCGTCGTGACCGGCCTGCTCGCCGACGACGTCACCGCGATGCTGGGCGACTACGTGCCGCCGCTCCCCGAGACGGCCGGAGGCGGCATCGGTTCGACGCTGCGGTCCGCACTCCCGACCGCCGAGGTCGTGGTCCGCCCGGACGGTCTGCCGCGCGCGGCGGACCTCGCGGGCGCCGATGTCGTCGTCGTGGTCGTCGGGGGCACCAGCCACAGGTCGTACGACGACGGGTTCGCCGCGAACGGCGCCGTGGCAGGTGGCGCGTCGCGCGCCACCTGCGGGGAGGGCGTCGACCTCGCCGACGTCACGCTGCCGCACGGCCAGGACGCGATCGTCGCCGAGCTGCGCCGGATCGCCCCCTGCCCCGTCGTCGCGGTCGTGGTCGCCGGTCGACCGCACGTGCTGACCGACGTGGTCGCGCACGTGGACGCCGTGCTCTGGGCCGGCTACCCGGGCCCGGCGGGCGGGCGGGCCGTCGTCGACGCGCTGCTGGGGCGGACCGAGCCGACCGGCCGGCTGCCGATGACGCTGCCGCGACACCCTGCTGCGGTACCGGTGCGCCACGACGACCGGCACGCAGCGACCGGCGTGTACCAGGACGCACCTGACCCCGTCCTGTTCCCGTTCGGGCACGGGCTGCGCTACGACGACGTGACGGTGGACGCGCTGCGCGCCCGTGTGGTCGGTGACGCGGTGGTGGTGCACGTCCAGGTGACGAACCCGGGCGTCGTCTCCGCCCGCGTCGTCCTGCCCCTGACCGCTCACCGCACGGGCGGTGACGTGCTCCCCCGGCTGCGGGAGCTGCTCGCGTTCCGGGCGGTCGACGTCCCGGGCGGCACCACCGTCGTCGAGCTCACGGTCGACACGTCGTCCTGCTTCGCGACCACTCAGGGGCCAGCCACCACCCGCCTGCACGTCGACCAGCTGCACACCGACATCCGGCTCTGACGCCGGCGCACCACCCGACTCGACGACGAGAGGACCCATGGTGACGAGCACGACCCGACGACGGAGCGACCACCGACGACGGCCCGCGGCGGCAACGCTCGCGACCGCGATGGCGGCCTGCCTGGTGGGATCAGCCGCCCCGCAGGCCGCGGCGTCCGACACCCTGCCCTGGACCGGCGAGAGCGCCGTCGGCGCGCACCAGCCGTACCAGCACGGCTACACCGCGTCGGACCTGCTCCGCTGGGAACCCGCAGCGGACACGGACGCGGAGCTGCTCCGCTCCCGCGTGCCGTTGCAGGACCGCATCGGCGCCGACCCGGCTTCTCAGCGCGACCCCGCGCTGCCTGCCAGCACCCAGCTGCACACCCTCGCCGGCGACTACGGCAACGCGTTCTTCGAGAGCCACCACGACACGGACGAGTTCAGCCAGTACCTGTTCAGCTACTGGCAGTACGCCGACCTCTACGGCACGTGGCACGGCCAGCCCACCGACGGCATCTCGCCGGAGTGGTACGACCCGACCGCCGAGTGGACGCAGCGGTGGTTCGAGTTCGGGATGCTCAACCTCCCGAACCCCGCGTACACCAACGCCGCGCACCGCAACGGCGTCCGGTCGCTGGCGACGATCTTCTTCTCCGACAACGACCGGGGCGAGCAGACGTTCACCGACCTGCTGGTGCGCGGGGACGACGGTCGGTTCCCCGTGGCGGACAAGCTGACCGAGGTCGCCCGCTGGTTCGGCTTCGACGGCTACTTCGTCAATCAGGAGGAGGTCAGTCGCGACCTGGACGCCGGCCAGATCGCCGACTACCAGACGTTCATGCAGCAGCTGCGCGCCGACGGGATCTACGTCCAGTGGTACGACTCGGTGACCTCGTCCGGCTCGATCGGCTACCAGAACGCGTTCAACGCCCAGAACAGCCTGTTCGTGCAGGACTCCGCGGCAGGGCGGGTGTCGGACTCGATCTTCCTGAACTACTGGTGGAACGCCGCGCGGCTCGCGTCCTCGCGCTCGCACGCCGAGTCCCTCGGGCTGGACCCGCACGAGGCCGTGTTCGCCGGTGTCGAGGCCGGGCTGTACCAGTTCGAGCAGCCGTACGACCTCGCCGACAACCTCGGTGCCGACGGCACTCCGATGAACAGCATCGCGATCCTCGGCGCCGACTTCGTGCACGCGGACCACCCCGACAAGACGGACGACGGTGCGCAGTGGGAGACCTTCGACCGCGAGCGGCGGTGGTGGACGGGATCCTCGACCGGCGACACGGCCGCAGACGGTTCCTGGCAGGGGGTCTCCTCGTACATCGCCGAGCGGTCCGTGATCGGCGGCGGCACCTTCAGCACCACGTTCAACACCGGGCACGGCTTGGAGCACCGCACCGCCGGCACCGTCACGTCGGACCGCGAGTGGGGCAACATCAACGTGCAGGACGTTCCCGTCACGTGGCAGTGGTGGATCGACGCGGCTGACAGCCCGCTCCAGGCCGACTACGACTACGGCTCCTCCTCCACCTCGGCCCCTCGCTTCGCGTACACCCCCGTCGGCGCGTACGAGGGCGGCTCGTCGCTGGTGCTCAGCGGCCGGCTCGCCGCGGACAACACCGTGCGCCTCTACAAGACCGACCTCGCGGTCGACGCCGGGTCCGCCGTCGACCTCACGTGGCGGAAGGCCACGACGGACGACTCCACGCTGGCCGTCGGCGTCGTGCTCGCGTCCGACCCCGGCACCGTGGTCGAGCTCGAGCTGGACGACTCCGACGCGGCGACCGACGGCTGGCGCACGGGGCGGGTGGACCTGTCCTCGTTCGCCGGTGACCGGGTGATCACCCTGGGGCTGGTCGTCGGCGCCGGCAACACACCCATCGAGGACTTCCAGGTCAACGTCGGCGCGCTGCGCGTCACCGACGGCGTCGACCGCACGCCGGCCGCACCTACTGGGCTGACAGTCGACCGGCTCCTGGTGGACAGCGACGAGCTCGTCGTCTCCTGGGACCTCGCCGACTACGCCGACGTGCGCGAGTACCGGCTGTACCTCGACGGCACCTACCTGGGCGGGCGGTACGACGAGACCCTGTACGTCAAGGACCTGCCGGCCCCGTCGGGGCAGCTGGAGCTGCGGGCGGTCGGCCCGGACGGCAGCGTGAGCGCTCCGGCGACCCTCGTCCTCGACGCCGCGACCGCGCCGTCCGCGCTCGAGGTCACGACGGACCGGTCCGGGGCGATGACGGTCGCGTGGACCCCGGCGGACGACGGCGTGCCCACCACCGTCCGCGTCGAGTCCCGGGCGAGCGAGCGGTACGCAGACGCACCGTTCGCGGCCGAGACCACGGTCCCGGCGGGCACGGCGACCGCGGACCTCGACGGGATGCCGCTGGACGGGTCCGGCTACGTCGTCACGGTGCGCGCCGGCGACGGAGCCGCCGTCGCCGCGCAGGGCCACTTCACGGACGCGACGCTCCAGCAGCTCCCCGTGTGCGACGTGATCTGGGCGGACCCGGACACCGTCACGCTGCCGCGACCCACGATCGCCGACTGGCGCTACCTCCGCGTCGAAGAGCGCTGGGACGATGACGGCACCCCGCAGACCGACCGCAAGTCGTTCGCCTACACCTACAGCCAGCCCGCCGGTGACCAGGCGGTCCGGGGCCGCACGATGCGGCCGGCCTACACGCTCGACCTGTCGCACGTGGACAGCGAGCTGTGGGTCGCGCTGGAGGACTACGCCGGCAACGTCACGTCCGACGAACCTGCCGGCTGGACGCGCGTGCCGCGGGCCGACGAGGACTGCGCTCCGCAGGAACTGGGGCCCGACCTCGGCGAGACGGGCGCGAGCACGCTGACCGCGACCGTGGGCGAGCAGCCCGCCGACGGGGTCAGCAGCCACACGCTGACCGTGCGGGTGCGGGACCCGTTCGGGAACCCGGTGACCGGGGTGGACGTGGCGTTCGTGCTGCCGGACGGGCTGGCGCCGAGCGCGGCCTCGGCCGTGACGGCCGGTGATGCGTCCGAAGTCGTCATCGGCACTGGGACGACAGGCGTTGCGGAGGTGGCGGTCGTGAGTGCGGAGGCCGGAACGTACGCGGTCAGCGCGTCGGTCGCGGGGCGGGCCGTGCTCAACGGGGACGGGGCCACGGTGTCGTTCACCGCCCTCCCGACCGAGCCGACTCCGGAGCCGGAAGTCGGTCCGGAACCCGAGGGCGAGCGTGGGCAACCCGACGACGGCGGAGCGCGGGCCGAGGGAACCGTCGACGCCCTGCCGCGTACCGGTGCCGAGATCGCGGGGCTCGTCCTGCTCGCTGTGGCCGCGCTGACCGGGGGCGTGGCGTTGACCGTACGCGTGCGTCGCTCACAGGCTCGGAGCGATGGGTAGCCGGACACGCGCCGCTCCCGACCGCAGATGCGGAGCTGGGCCTAGCTGTCCCTATGTCCCACGAGCCACGGCTCCCGGTGCACCACGTGACGTCGCCGTGCACACGGCGATCCGCGACGGGCGCCCCGTCGACGTCCGGGCGACGACGCCGTTCGGCGAGAAGAAGTGGACCGGGGTCGCGGACGGGTCGGCGGTGTACCAGGGGTTCGAGTCCGGGGCTCGGTCGATCCCGGCTGGGACCGTGAGCGTCGCGGCGTACGCGTACGACGACGGGGTGGGGCACCACCAGGTGCGGACGGTGCCGTACGCGGCGGTCGCCTGCTGAGGGCGCCGCGCCGCCCGGCGCGCTGATCGACGCGAGCCATCCCGAGCCGTCGGGGTGGCTCGCGTCGTCACGTCCAGGAGCGGCTGACCGAGGTGTCGGGGCGGTGCGCGCCCCGGACCAGCATCAGTCCGGCCTCCGTCCCCAGCCGGTCGGCGACGCCGGGTGCCATGCACGTCCGCAGCAGCCCGACGAGCTCGTCCGCGTCGAGCACGAGCGACCGGGTCGGGACGATGACGTCGCCGAACATCGCCCGGAACTTCTGCTCCCGGCGCCGCCGCGCGACGACCGAGACGGCTGACCGGTCGAACACCACCGCCGTCACCGTCGCCGTCGACTCCGAGGGCTCCGAGATCCAGCGGACGTTGGCCCACGCCGCCCGGCTGGTCACGTCGCGCTCGCGCACGACCAGGGCGGTCGGTGTCAGCCACACCCCGGCACGCCGCGCCCGCCGCACCTGCCCGCCGACCACCAGGCCGACGGTCATGAGCAGCACCCCGAGCATCGCGGCGGCGCCGAGCCGCGACTCGTCCGACCGGAACCAGGCCGCGACGAGCGGAGCCGCGAACGGCACCGTCGCGTACGCGGCGAACACGGCGGCGAACAAGTGCCGGGCCGGGTGCTGGTGCAGCACCGTCGCACGCTCCCCGTCCAGCGTGCGCGTCACGAGGCGGCCGCGCGGACCGGTACCGCGCTCCTCCCGGTCTCGGAGCACCCGGCCGATCCATAGCAGGACGCCCACGCCGGCGAGCCACGACCCGATGCCGACGCCCAGCGCCTCCTCGCCCCAGCCGGCCGACGCCCCGAGCACGCCGAGCACGACGGTCGCGACGGCCACGGGCACCTCCCGCCGGCGGGCCCGGCGATCGGCGCGGCGCAGCACCTCGCGCGGGTCGGTGTCAGCTGGCGGCACGCGTCGACGGTAGCGGGCCGTCGGCCGGGCGTGGTTCCGGACGACCTCCGCCCGCCTACCAGCCGGGCGGGCGGGTCCTGGGTGCTCGTCACGGTCGCCACTCAGATGCGTCACGGCCGTACGGTCGCTCGCGTGGAACGCAGCGGAGACGTGAGTCCGGTCGACGACGCGCGTCTCGACGTGGAGCTCGTCCACGAGGCGGGTGAGTGGGCGGCATTCATCCACGGCATGCCGTTGTCCGGGACCGGAGCCAGCAGCAGCGCCGCGTTGGACGACCTCGTGGAAGCCGTGCGCGAGTACGCGAGCGACTGGGACGACCGGCTGCGGTTCGCCGGCAACCACCAGCGCGCGCGGGACCTCGTGCAGGAGGCCGGTCGTTCGACGGACGCGGAGCTGCGCGCGTGGTTGGACGAGCTGATCCCATCGCCCTCGGCGCCGGCTGTGCGCCGGGATCCTCTTCGCGGCCCCGCCCCGGAGTACCCTGCCCCCGGCAGAGGCATCATCGCGACGACGGGAGGCTGCCCACCATGGCCGGCTCCCAGACCGCCTTGCGCGAGGCCAACCGCGCCACCGTCGTCGACACCATCCGCCGCTACGGGGGCCTGACCCAGGTCGAGCTCGCCGCCACCACCGGCCTGAGCGCCGCGACGGTCTCCAACATCGTCCGCGAGCTGCAGGCCGCCGGCGAGGTCGACGTCCGCGCCACCATCCACAACGGCCGCCGCGCCATGCAGGTGACGATGGTGCACCGGACCGGCGTCGCCGCCGGCGTGCACGTCGGCACCCGGCACATGGCGATCACCCTGGCCGACTCCGCGCACCAGGTGCTGGTCGAGCAGGCGCTGCCGCTCCCGCACGAGCACCGCGCCGACACCAGCCTCGACCGTGCCGCGCTGCTGATCGTCGAGCTGCTGGAGCGGGTCGGGTCGAGCCTGCAGGAGCTGCTCGGCATCGGGATCGGCGTGCCCGCGCCCGTCGACGCCGCCACCGGGGCGGTGTCGGTGCCGGGCATCCTGCGGGGCTGGGACGACGCACCGGTCGCGCAGGTGATGTCCAAGCGGCTGGGCGTGCCCGTGTTCGTCGACAACGACGCGAACCTCGGCGCGCTGGCGGAGAGCCGGCTCGGCGCCTCGCGGCACTTCCAGGACTCCGTGTACGTGCGGGCCTCGCACGGCACGGGCGCGGGGGTGTCGCTGGCCGGGCGCGTGCACCGGGGGTTCGCCGGGACGGCCGGGGAGATCGGGCACGTGCAGGTCGACGCGGCCGGGGTGGTCTGCCTGTGCGGGAGCCGGGGCTGCCTGAACACCGTGGTGGGGGCGCCGGCGCTGATCGAGGTGCTGCGCGCGAGCCGCGGCTCGCTGACGCTGCGGGACATCGTCGCCCTGGCGCTGGACGGCGACCCGGGCTGCCGGCAGGTGGTCGAGGACGCGGGCGCGACCATCGGCGCCGTCGTCGCAGGCCTGGCCATCGCGGTGAACCCGCAGTGCGTGGTGGTCGGCGGGGAGCTCGCGGAGACGGGCGAGCTGCTCATCGGCCCGATGCGCGAGGCGATCCGCCGGCGGGTGCCGCTGAACCACATCGCGCCGCTGGAGGTGGTCGCCGCCGAGCTCGGCGCCCGCGCGGAGGTGATGGGAGCGGTGCTGCTGGTCCTCGAGAACACCCGTGCGACGACGCACTGGTTCGACCGCCCGGACGGAGACTGAGCGCGTGGCACTCGACGTGGAGGCGACGATGACGCAGGACCGGGCGCGGGCGGACAGCCCGCCGCTGCTCGACGTCCGGCGGGTCACCAAGCGGTTCGGCGCGGTGGAGGCGCTGACCGACGTGGACCTGCGGCTGCACGCGCACGAGGTGGTGGCGCTGGTCGGCGACAACGGGGCGGGGAAGTCGACGCTCGCGAAGATCGTCTCGGGCGTGCTGCAGCCCGACAGCGGCGTGGTCGAGCTCGCGGGCGAGCCCGTGACCATCCCGAACCCGGCGGCGGCGCACGCGCTGGGCATCTCGACGGTGTTCCAGGACCTCGCGCTCTGCGAGAACCTCAGCGTCGCGGCCAACATCTTCCTGGGCCGCGAGCTGCGCGCGTCCCGGCACAGCCCGATGGACATCGACGGCATGGAGCTGGCCTCGGCGCAGATCCTGCGCGACCTGACCATCACCGTGCCGTCGGTGCGGACGCCGGTGCGCGAGCTGTCCGGCGGGCAGCGGCAGGCCGTCGCGATCGCCCGCACGCTGACCACCCGGCCGCGGATCCTGGTGCTCGACGAGCCGACGGCCGCGCTCTCCGTGGTGCAGACGGCCGAGGTGCTGACCCTGATCGAGCGGCTCCGCGCGATGGGGCTCGGCGTGGTGATCATCAGCCACAACCTGGCCGACCTGCGCGCCGTGGCCGACCGGATCGAGGTGCTGCGGCACGGCCGCAACAACGGCTCGTTCGACGCCGGCACCTCGGCGCCGGAGGAGATCATCGGCGCCATCGCCGGCGCCACGCGACCGGTTCGACCGGCGTGGGCGACGCGCTGATTGGCTTCAGCCCCGGCCCGGATTTGCCTTCACTAGTTGTCGGCAAACGCCGGTGCACGACCGGGAGGCGTGACTGAGGGTCACGAACCACGGCTACAACAGCGCCGCGCGGCCGGTTGGTTGCGAATCAGTAACGCAGTCGCGCCATCTTGCCTTCAGAGGTTGACGCGTAGGTGACGGCGGTCCTAGCGTCCAGACGAGCTCGGCAGACCGGCACCGGCGCCGGTCGTGCAGCGCGGCACACGAGAGCAGGGCACCGCATGACGGACACCCCCGTCGTCCTCGAGATGAGGTCGATCACCAAGACCTTCCCCGGCGTCAAGGCGCTGGACCAGGTCCGGATGGTCGTGCACGAGGGCGAGATCCACGCGATCTGCGGCGAGAACGGCGCCGGCAAGTCGACGTTGATGAAGATCCTGTCCGGGGTCTACCCGCACGGCACCTACGACGGCGAGATCGTCTACCAGGGCGAGGAGGTGCGGTTCAAGGACATCAAGTCCAGCGAGCGCGCCGGCATCGTGATCATCCACCAGGAGCTGGCGCTCATCCCCGAGCTGTCGATCGCGGAGAACATCTTCCTCGGCAACGAGACCTCCGGGCCGTTCGGCATCGACTGGGACAGCGCCCGGCTGCGCTCCGCCGAGCTGCTGGCCCGGGTCGGCCTGACCACCTCCCCCGACGAGCAGGTGAAGAACATCGGCGTCGGCCAGCAGCAGCTGGTGGAGATCGCCCGGGCGCTGGCCAAGGACGTGCGGCTGCTCATCCTCGACGAGCCGACGTCGGCCCTGAACGCGGAGGACTCGGCGCACCTGCTGGACCTGCTGCGCGGCCTGCGGGCGCAGGGCATGACCAGCATCATGATCAGCCACAAGCTCAACGAGATCGCCGCCGTCGCCGACTCCATCACGATCATCCGGGACGGCCGCACCGTCGAGACGCTGGACGCCGCGGCGGGCGAGGTCGACGAGGACCGGATCATCCGCGGCATGGTCGGCCGGTCGCTCGACCACCGGTTCCCCGACCACACGCCGCACATCGGGGAGACGTTCTTCGAGGTCCGGGACTGGACCGTCGAGCACCCGCAGGTCCCCGGCCGGCTGGTGTGCAAGGGCTCGACGTTCCACGTGCGGCACGGGGAGATCGTCGGGTTCGCGGGCATCATGGGCGCCGGCCGCACCGAGCTCGCGCGGTCCCTGTTCGGCCGGTCGTACGGGCGGTACCGCGGCGGGCAGATCGTCATCGACGGCAAGCCGGTCGAGCTGCACACCGTGCAGCAGGCCATCGACCACAAGATCGCCTACGTCCCCGAGGACCGGAAGATCCAGGGCCTCAACCTGCTGGACAGCATCCTCGACACGATCGTGTCCGCCGACCTGCGCCGGATCACCAAGCGCCGGGTGCTCGACAGCGACACCGCGTTCCTGGCGGCGGAGCACTACCGGAAGTCGCTCAACATCAAGACGCCGTCGGTGCGCGAGGGCGTCGCCAAGCTGTCCGGCGGCAACCAGCAGAAGGCGCTGCTCGGCAAGTGGATGTTCCCCGAGCCGGACCTGCTCATCCTCGACGAGCCGACCCGCGGCGTGGACGTCGGCGCGAAGTACGAGATCTACGGCCTCGTGCAGCGCCTCGCCGACGCCGGCAAGGGGGTCGTCGTCATCTCCTCCGAGCTGCCGGAGCTGCTCGGGCTCTGCGACCGGATCTACACGATCTTCGAGGGCCGGATCACCGGCGTCCTCGACCGCGAGCAGGCCGACCAGGAGTCCCTGATGCGGCTCATGACCGGCACCAGTCCCGCCCTCACCACCTGATCCAGCGAAGGAAGACCGCAGACGATGACGTCTCTCAAGCAGCTGTTCGGCGGCGGGGCCCGCCAGTTCGGCATGGTGTTCGCGCTGATCGCGCTCGTGATCGTGTTCCAGTTCGCCACCGGCGGCAAGGTGCTCACGCCGACGAACGCGCAGAACATCATCAACGGCAACTCGTACGTGCTGATCCTGGCCATCGGCATGGTCCTGGTGATCATCGCCGGCCACATCGACCTGTCCGTCGGGTCGGTCGCGGCCGTGGTCGGCATCATCGTGGCGCTGTCCATCCGCGACTGGGGCATCCCGTGGTGGCTCGGCATCCTGCTCGGGCTCGCCGTCGGCGCCCTGATCGGCGCGTGGCAGGGCGTCTGGGTCGCCTACGTCGGCATCCCCGGGTTCATCACGACGCTCGCCGGGATGATGTTCTTCCGCGGCGCCAACCAGTACATCGGCAAGTCCAACACCGTCCCGGTGCCGGAGGAGATCCAGTTCCTCGGCGCGGGCTACCTGCCCGAGTGGGGCCCGAGCACCGGCCTGAACAACTCGACGCTGCTGCTCGGGATCCTCGCCGTCGCCGCCCTCGTCTACGGCGAGGTCCGCCGCCGGCGCTCGGCCCGCCGGCTCGGCGGGACGCCCGTCCCGATGTGGGTGTCGGCGGTCCGCGTCGGGGCGCTGGCCGTGGTCATCGGCTACCTCACCTACCTGTTCGGCAGCGGCCGGGTCGGGACGTCCTTCCCGATCTCGGGCGTCATCCTCATGGTCCTGGTGCTGGTGTACGGGTTCGTCTCCAGCCGCACCATCACCGGCCGGCACGTCTACGCCGTCGGCGGCAACAAGGTCGCGGCGTCGCTGTCCGGCGTCAACATCCGGCGGACCAACTTCTTCGTGATGATGAACATGTCGGTGCTCGCCGCCCTGGCCGGCATCGTGTTCATCGGCCGGTCCACCGCCTCCGGGCCGTTCGACGGCACCAACTGGGAGCTCGACGCGATCGCCGCGGTGTTCATCGGCGGCGCGGCGGTCTCCGGCGGCGTCGGCACCGTCGTCGGGTCGCTGATCGGCGGCCTGGTCATGGCCGTGCTGAACAACGGCCTGCAGCTGATGGGCGTCGGCTCCGACAGCACCCAGATGATCAAGGGCCTGGTGCTGCTCGCCGCCGTCGCGTTCGACGTCTACAACAAGGTCCAGGGCCGCCCCTCCATCGTCGGGGTGCTGCTCAAGGGCGCCCGGCGCACCGCACCCACGACGCCCGGGAGCGACGACAGCGACGTCGGCAGCGGCGCCGCCCCCGTGTCGCAGAACGAGACCCTCGCGCGGCACTGACCCCCAGCCAGCCCACCCCGTGCCGATCCCGGCGCACCGCTCGACCGCACCCGACGGCGGGTGCCCAACCGAGAGAAGAGTGACACCACCCATGAAGAAGCTGACTGCGGCGCTCGTCGCCGCCGGGGCCGCCGGAGCGCTGCTGCTCACGGGGTGCTCGTCCGAGCGAGGCGGTTCCACCACCGAGGAGACCTCCGGGTCCACCGAGGCCGCCGGCGGGTTCGCCGCCGACGCCACGATCGGTGTGGCGCTGCCGCAGAAGACCTCCGAGAACTGGGTGCTCGCCGAGCAGCTGTTCAACGACGGGCTGAAGGAGGCGGGCTTCGACCCGATCGTCCAGTTCGCCAACAGCGGCGTGACCGAGCAGCAGAACCAGATCCAGGCCATGACCGAGCAGGGCGCGAGCGTCATCGTCGTCGGCGCGATCGACGGGTCCCAGCTCGGCTCGCAGCTGGAGTCGGCGGTCGACTCCGGCGCCTCCGTCATCGCCTACGACCGCCTGGTCAAGAACACCGACGCGGTCGACATGTACGTGGCGTTCGACAACTACCAGGTCGGCGTCCTGCAGGGCGAGGCGCTCCTCGAGGGCCTGGCCGAGCGCAAGGGCGCGGGCCCGTACAACATCGAGCTCATCGCCGGCTCTCCCGACGACGCCAACTCGACCCCGTTCTTCGAGGGCGCCATGAGCGTCCTGCAGCAGAAGATCGACGACGGCACCCTCGTGGTCGTCTCCGGCCAGACGTCGTTCGAGCAGGTCGCCACCCAGGGCTGGAAGGCGGAGAACGCGCAGAAGCGGATGGACACCATCCTCTCCGGCACGTACGCCGACACCGAGCTGCACGGAGTCCTGTCCCCCAACGACACCCTCGGCCGCGCCGCGCTCACCTCGGTGGCCCAGGCCGGCAAGGACACCCCGGTCGTCACCGGCCAGGACTCCGAGGTCGAGTCGGTGAAGTCGATCGTCGCCGGCGAGCAGTACTCGACCATCTACAAGGACACCCGCGAGCTGGTCGCCCAGACCATCAAGGAGATCCAGGCGCTGCAGAAGGGCGAGGAGCCGGAGATCAACGACACCGAGTCCTACGACAACGGCGTCAAGGTCGTGCCGTCGTTCCTGCTGACGCCCGTCATCGTGACGCAGGCGAACGCGGCCGACGTGTACAAGGACGACGAGACGCTGTTCCCGCTGACGCAGGGCTGACGACTCGCCGGACGACGAAGGGCGGATCCCCGCGTGGGGGTCCGCCCTTCGTGGTGCGTGCTCACCGCTGGGCGGTCGAGCCGCCCCGGCTCGTCACCTTGTGCAGCAGCTGCTTGGCCCGGCGCTGGTTCTCCGGCTTGGCCATCTCCCGCCGGGCGATCCGCATCGCCTGCAGCGCGAGCCCGCTCTTCATCGCGTTGCGCAGGAATCCCATGGTTCGCCTCCCTCTCGCCGTGCTCGTGGTGGTTCCGGCGACTGTATGGCGGCGCGCGCCGATGCGCGCGTCGACCGGGTCAGGCCGCGACGCGCTCCCCGGCGTCCACGCGGTTCCCGGCGACGGCGTGCCCGACGACCGTCACCCACGGCGTGCAGGCCAGCAGCACCAGGCACCAGACCAGCGGCACCCCCGCCCGGGCGAGCAGCACGCTGCCGACGACGACCGCCACCGACCCCGCGGTCAGCGCGAGGTGGCGCGGGTCGGGTGTGGGGCTGAGCGACGTGTACAGCGCGGACACGGTCACGACGTAGACGCCGACCGGGAGCGCGACGACCAGCACGGTGCCCGCCAGCGAGAGCGTGCCCTCGTCCTGCAGGAAGAACGCCGCGGCGTGCAGCCCCGCCCCGGTCGCGACGATCGCGCCGAACAGCACGATGTGCCCGTAGCCCCACGCGAACGACCGCCTCCGCCGCGCGTGCAGCAGCTCGCCGCTGGGCATGACGTCGTACGCCCACCAGAGCCCGAAGATGAGCGCGACGCCCGCGAGCCCGAGCACTGCCGTCTCGACCGACCACCCCGTCTCCTCGATCACCGCGGACAGGGCGAACGTCGTCCCGGTGACGCCCTCTCCCAGCGCGATGATGACCAGCAGCCCGTAGCGCTCCGCGATGTGGTGCGGGTGCCACGGGGTGCCGCCGTGCACGCGGGCGGCTGCCGCCGGGCCGACGAGCTCCAGCAGCACCAGCGGGAGGACCAGCAGGAACGTGGTGACGGTCGGAAGGTCGGCCAGCGCCAGCGCGACCCAGCCGACCTGCGACGCCAGCAGGGTGGCGATGAAGACTGCGACGCTCTGCCGCCGGGCAGGGTCGGCGATCGCCGCCCGGCTCCACTGCAGCACCATCGGCACCCGCATCACGACGTACCCGAGCACGATCACCCGGTTGTCGATGTGCTCGCCCGCGGCCAGCGACTCGAACATCGGCGGCACCCCGAGCGCCAGCACGAGCACGCCGACCATCTGCACCATCGTGGTGAGCCGGAACAGCCAGTCGTCGGTGTCGTAGGCGGACGCGAACCAGGTGAAGTTGATCCACGCCCACGACACCGCGAACGTCGCGAAGCAGAAGCCGGCGATCGCAGCATCGGTGTGGCCGTCGGCGAGCAGCTCGGCCAGCTGCTCCGCGGTGCGGCCGAACGCGATGACGAAGGTCAGGTCGAACAGGAGCTCGAGCGGGGTGGCGGTGCGGCGCTCCTCGCCGGGGTCGCGGCCGGACATGCGGGTCCGGAGCGGGGTGGTGCGCACGGGCATGGTCGGAGCATAGGAGCCGGACGCCGTGTCGCGACCGGCTAGTTCGACGTTGAACTCCCGGGCTCGCGCACCGGTACCATCGGCGCGACGACCCTGACTCCGGGCGGCTCCGACGGCGGAGCACCGGGACGAGCCGGGTCGGTGTGCTGGACGACGAGGGGGAAGCGCGATGGCCCGGGTGCGGCTCGCCGACGTGGCGGAACGGGTGGGGGTCAGCACCAAGACCGTCTCGAACGTCGTCAACGGCACCGGCTGGGTCAGCGCCCCCGTGCGCGAGAAGGTCCTCGCCACCATCGACGAGCTCGGCTACCGGCCGAACCTCGCGGCGCGCCAGCTGCGCAGCGGGTCCAGCGGGCTGATCGGGCTGTGCGTGCCGAGCCTGCGCGAGCCGTACTTCGCGGAGTTCGCGTCCGAGTTCGTGTCCGCGGCCGAGGCCCGCGGGTCGACGGTGCTGGTCACGCAGTCGAAGGGCAACCGCGACGTGGAGCTGGCGATGCTCGAGTGCGAGAACCTGCCCGCGCTCGACGGGATGGTGTTCAGCCCGCTGGCGCTCACCCGCGAGGACACCGAGCGCCGGCGCAGCACCGTCCCGCTGGTCCTGATCGGCGAGCACGGCGAGGCCCTCGCCTCCGACACGATCACCCACGTCGGCCCCGACAACGCCGCGGCCGCCGAGGTCGCGACCCGGCACCTGCTCGCGGACGGCCGGCGGCGGATCGCGGCGATCGGGCTGCAGCAGGGCGACGACTCCACCGGGCAGGTGCGGTTCGCGGGCTACCGCCGGGCGCTGACGGCCGCCGGGCTGGAGCCCGACCCGGCGCTGCTGGTCGAGACCCGGTCCTACAACCGCGCCGAGGGGTCGGCCGTCGTCGAGCGGCTGCTCGCCGACGGCGTCGACTTCGACGCGCTGTTCTGCTTCAACGACTCGCTGGCGTTCGGCGCGCTGTCCACCCTCGCGACCCACCGGATCGCGGTGCCGGAGTCGGTGGCGGTGGTCGGCTACGACAACATCGAGGAGGGCGGGTACCTCGTGCCGCCGCTCACCACCATCGACCCGGGCCTGGCCGCGTCGACCGGGCTGATCCTCGACCTGCTCGTAGGCGCGCGGAAGGGCGAGGGCGGCCACGTCCCGACACCGTTCCACCTCGTCGAACGCTGACCTCGGGCTTCACCCGCGTGGGCCTCACGGGGCGGTGGCGGCGCTGACACACTGGCGCGCGTGCTCCGGAACCGCCGCGCCCTGACGCGCCTGCTTGCCGTCGGCTTCGCGACCCTCACCCTCGGCGGGGCGGTGGCCAGCACGACGGCGGCGTCCGCGGATGCCGCCACGGTCAGCACGGGATCCGTGCCCGACGCGCACGGCGTGGTCCCCGGACCCAGCGCGTCGGCCGGTGCGCTCACGGCAGGGCTCTACGTCCAGGTCGTCGACGGCAGGATCGTCGTCACCCACCCCGGCGTGCCGGCTGGGTTCGCCGCGGGGCAGTTCGGGTTCCTGCCGACGACGATGCTGCCACCGCTCGTGGTGCCGCGGGTCCCGGGGGTGGTGTTCACGCCGCCGCCGACGTTCCAGCCGCCCCGCGACACCCAGCAGCAGCAGGCGGCGGACGAGGTCGCCGGAGAGCTGGCCCGGCAGCAGGCGCTCGCGCAGACCGCCGCCGACCAGGCTGCTGCCGACGCGGCCGCCGCCGACCAGGCCCGCGCCGCGGCCACCCGTGCCCAGCAGACGTTCTTCGACCTGCTCGTCGCCGAGCAGCGCGCGGCGATCGCGTCCATGGACGCCGCACGGACCCGGGACGAGGCCGAGGGCGCGGTGAACCAGGCGATGTCCGCCCTCGCCGAGGCCACGTCGGACGAGGAACGCGCGGCGGCCCAGGTCGCGCTGGACCTCGCACGCACGGCGTACGCGGCGGCTCAGGCAGCGGCCGAGGACGCCGCCACCGAGGCCTCCCTGGTCACGATCCAGGTCCAGGACGCCGTCGTCGCTCGGGACGCCGCCGAGCTCGCGGCGACCGAGGCGCAGGACCGGGCGGCCGCCGGCGCGACGAGCGCCACCGCCGCGATCGCCACCGCCCGGACCGCCACGCAGGGCTACTCCCCCGTGCTGCCCTCGACGCCGCCCGCCGCCACCGAGCCGGTCACCGCGCAGCCGGCGACCGTCGCACCCGGCCAGGCGCTCGCGCTCGCCGCGGCCGGGTTCGCCCCGGGCACCGCGGTCACGTTCGGCATCTACTCCGAGCCGCTCGCCGTCGCCCCGGTCACGGCCGACGCGGGCGGGTACGCGGTCGCGTCGTTCCAGGTGCCCGCGTCGTTCACCGGGTCGCACACGCTGGTCGCGCTCGGCACGGGGCTCGACGGGCTGCTGCGGGTGCTGCGGCTCGACGTCGAGGTGGCGGCACCGGCCGTCGCCGCCCCGGCGGCCGTCGCCGCGGCGGCCACGGCTGCGACCCCGGCCGCCGTGGCGGGCCCGCGGCTCGCGGATTCCGGCGTCAGCCCCGGCACCGGCGCCGCGACGGCCGGGGGGCTGTTGCTGCTCGGCGGGGCCCCGGTCGGGATGGCACGGCGCCGCCGGGCCGCCCCCGCCGACGCCTGACCCCGCCGCAGCGGCACGACACCGCACCCTTCCCACCTCCGCCGAGATGGCAGTTCCCGCCTGCACGCCGCGAGGCCCCCACGGGGGGACTGCCATCTCGGCGCGCGGGAGCACGGAAGGGCGAAGGCAGCAGTCGCCTGCAACACTGCACACGGGTGTGTAGTGTTGCAGGATGCCGACGCCGATGCTCCGCCTGCCCGTCTCGACGGCAGCCCGCAAGGGCGTGTCCGCGGTGGCCGCGGCCGCCGCCGACCACCGGGTCGTCCTGACCAGCCTCGGCCGGCCGGTCGCGGTCGTGGACGCCGCGGAGCGGCTCGACGAGGACGTGCGTCGGCTGCGCGAGGGCGTGCGGACCGTCGTCGAGGCGTACGCGACACTGGCGGCCGACCGGGAGGCCGGGCTGACCCTCGCCGAGGTGTGCGCGCAGCTCGGTCTGGAGGAGACGGTCGTCCGCGAGCACGCGGCGCGCCTGCGCGAGCGCGCGTGAGGGCCGGCGGCCACCTGCCCGACGACCAGGCCGAGCTGACCTTCTCCGACCGGTTCGCCGAGCAGCTCGAGGACCTCACGCCGCGCGAGCGGGTCGAGGTCCTCGCCGAGGTGGTCGGGCTCTGCGCGGCGCCGGACGGGTCGCACACCCTGTCGGCGCGGGGGCGCGACCGGTCGCTGGTCGGCTGGAACACCCTGGAGGTCAGCAACCGGGAACGGCGAGTCGTCTACCGCGTCGACGAGGCCGGCGGCTCGATCTTCGTCCTGTGCCTCGGTCCGCGCCGTGGGGCCGAGGTGTACGACCTCGCGACCGCCCTGACCAGCTCCGGAGCACTGAGCCGCGAGGAGGCGACCCAGCTGTGGGACGCCCTCGGCCTGTTCGACGTGCTGGCCGAGGAGCTCGGGCTCGACGGCTGGGACTACACGCCGCCGCCCGCACCCGTCGGCCTGCAGCGTGCGGCGGTCGCGGCCGGAGTGCTGGAGGAGGCGTTCGCGGCCCTGCTCTCCCGCGACGAGGTCACGGCGGCCATGGAGCAGGGCTGGGGACCGGAAGGCCCCGACCCGGCCCTCGCCTTGCGCGCGGCACTGCGTCGCGCGCGCGGGAACGCGGGGTTCGACTCGGCGGAGTGGGTGGTCCGGCGGCGGGCCGACGACCGCTGCGCCGCGCCCATGCCGCGTGCCGGGGTGCGGTGCATCCGCCGCGCCGGCCACCCCGGCCCGCACCGCGCCCGCCCCTGAGCCCGAGCTCCGCCGAGACTGCGGCAGGTGCGGGGTTCGCGCGAGCGGAACCCCGCAGACGCCGCAGTCTCGGCGCGCCGGCGGCTACGCGGGGCGGGACGTGAGGCGCAGCGCGAGGTCCGCAGGGGCCGGGCGCAGCTGCGCGTTCGGGAGGACGCCCGGGCCGCAGGCCGCCGAGCCGAGGCCGTGCTGGGCCGCGTCGAGGTGCACGTGCAGCAGCCCGTCGGGCGTCAGCTCGTGCGGGTGCGCGGCGAGGTCCAGCGCCCGGTCGGACCAGGGGCGCAGCGACAGCTCGACGCCCGCCCGCTCAACGCCTCCGTACGACGTCGGCCCCGCGTCCAGCGTGAGCGCCGAGCCGTCGGCGAACGTCAGCGCCGCGTGCGTGACGCCGCGGCGCGCGCCGTTCTCCTGCGGGTGCGTGTACCGGGTCTGCAGCTCGGCGACGGTGTGCTCGTACGCGCCACCGACCGCAGCCTTCTTCGAGTCGGCGTACGACTCGTCCGGGCCGAGCCCGAACCAGCGGACCCCGACGTCGGACGCGGCGGGCTCCTCGAGCGTGAGCAGCAGCCCCAGCCGGGCGATGCTCTGGTCCCAGCGGCCCTCGGGCACGATCCGCACCCGCAGGTCGACCGCGCCGTCGGCGTCGCACGCCCAGGTGTACGTGGTCCGGAAGCCGTTGCGGGTGCGCGGGCCACCGGTGCGGGCGGTGACCACCAGCGCGCCGTCGTCGGAGAGCGCGGCGGAGATCGTGCGCTCGGCCAGCAGGTGCAGGCCGCTCTCCTTCCAGACCTGCTCGTCCGGCGGGTCGATCCACATGCCGGAGCGGCGGTCGTTGTCGGTCGGCGCGCGCCAGGCGTCCACGCGCAGCCCGGCGACCCGGCGGCCGTGCAGCTCGACGAGCGACCCCCTCCGGTCGAACCGCGCGTGCCCGACGGTGAACGACCCGTCGTCCTCGCGCACCGCTCCCCCGGTGGCCGGTGCGGCGAGCGGCACCGCCGGCACCACCGCGAGCTGCCCGGTCGCCACCAGCAGCGGCCCGTCGAACCACGGCGCGTCCAGGGCGTCGGCCTCGTGCTGCACGGCGCGCAGCGTCCAGAAGGTCGGCGTGTGGTCGGCGGCGGGCAGCGGCAGGTCCGCGGGCGGGGTCACCACGACCGACGCACCCGGCGGGAGCACGCCCAGGTCGAGCACGCCCGAGGCCAGCGACGCGGCCCCGTGCGTCAGCGTCCACTCGAACGTCAGGTGCGACGTGTCGCGGAACGCGTACCGGTTGCGCACGAGCAGCGCCGCGCCGTCCCCGGTCACGTCCAGCCGCACGGGCGCGAACACCGCCGCGGCCTCCCGCAGCGACGGGGACGGCGTGCGGTCCGGCAGCACCAGGCCGTCGGCGACGAAGGTGCCGTCGTGGAACAGCTCCCCGAAGTCGCCGCCGTACGCCGCGAACGGGGTGCCGTCGGCGTCGAGCCGCGTGAGCCCGTGGTCGATCCACTCCCAGATGAACCCGCCCATCAGCCGCGGGTACCGGTCGAAGAGGTCGTCGTAGTCGGTCAGCCCGCCGGGGCCGTTGCCCATGGCGTGCGCGTACTCGCACTGCAGGAACGGCATCAGCCGGCGACGCGCGTCCGCCTCGGCGCGGGCCAGCGGCGGCTCGGCGCCCTGCCCGATCAGCGCCGTCTCCTGGGTCGGCGCGTACATCCGCGAGTAGACGTCGACGTCGTCCGACGACCAGTCGCCCTCGTAGTGGATCGGCCGCGTCGGGTCGAGCGCCCGGACTGCTCGCGCCATCGCGCCGATGTTGCGCCCGGCGCCGGCCTCGTTGCCGAGCGACCACAGGACGATGCTCGGGTGGTGCGCGTCGCGGCGGACCATGCGGGTCACGCGGTCGACCAGGACGCCCTCCCACGCCGGGTCGTCGACGGGGTTGCCCTCCCAGCCGCGCTCGTCCTCGAACCCGTGCGTCTCGAGGTCGTTCTCGTCGACGACGTACAGGCCGTGCTCGTCGCACAGGTCCAGGAAGTGCGGGTGCGGCGGGTAGTGGCTGGTCCGCACGGCGTTGACGTGGTGCCGCTTCATCAGCAGCACGTCGGCGAGCATCAGCTCCGGGGAGACGGTCCGGCCGCGCAGCGGGTCGAACTCGTGCCGGTTCACGCCGCGCAGCTTCACGGGGGCGTCGTTGACCAGGAACACGCCGTCGCGGATGGCGATCGTGCGGAAGCCGGCGCGCAGGGTGACGCGCTCGCCGGGGGCGGTGACGACGACCTCGTACAGGCGCGGGCGCTCGGCGCTCCACGGCTCGACGGGGGCCGACGCGGTCTCGCCGGGCGCCAGGTCCAGGCCGAGCTCGGGCACGGCCACGCGGGTCCCGGGGGCGGCGTCGGGCACGTCGACGGTCAGCGTGCCGGTGCCGGTCGCGGCGTCGTACTCCGCGACGACGGACGTGTGCGCGATGCCGGCGGCGGGGCGGTGCTCCAGCGCGACGCTGCGGAAGATGCCCGACAGCCACCACTGGTCCTGGTCCTCGACGTACGACATCGCCGACCACTGCGTCACCCGGACCGCGAGCAGGTTCTCGCCCGGCAGCAGCACGTCGGTCAGGTCGATCTCGGTCGGCAGCCGGGAGCCGTGCGACGTCGCCACGACGGTGCCGTTGACCGCCACCTGGAACCAGGAGTCGACGCCCTCGAACCGCAGGTAGGTGCGGCCGTCTGCGGGCCAGTCCGCGGGGAGCGCGATCGTGCGGCGGTACTCACCCGTCGGGTTCGCGTCCGGCACGAACGGCGGCTCGATGGGGAACGGGAACAGCTTGTTGCTGTACGCGGGGGTGCCGTAGGGCCAGGCGTCGGGCGCGCCGGCCAGCTGCCAGTGCCCGGGGACGGCGATCTCGTCCCAGCCGTCGCCCGGGTCCTTCGCGTCGACGCCGGTGTCGACCGTCGGCGACAGCCGGAACCGCCAGGGACCGTCCAGGCTGACCGTGCGGGCGGTCGACGCGCCGGTCGGCGGGCGGAACCGGGCGGGGACGACGCCGGTCGGCGGGCTGACGGTCTCGTGGCTGTGCACTGGCATGCCTCCAGGGTCGGCTGCGGGGCGGCGGGTCGCCACCGCGCTCCCGCGCCCGGCACCATCACCTAGTTCAACGATGGACTATAGTCGGCGGCGCTGTCGTAGTTCAACGCTGAACGCCTCCGGGACGAAGGGTCTCTCCATGCACTCCGCCACCGTCGTCATCGACCCCGCCTTCACGATCGCCCCCGTGCGCCGCGGCACGTTCGGGACGTTCGTCGAGCACCTGGGCCGGTGCGTCTACACGGGCATCTACGAGCCCGGGCACCCCACCGCCGACGAGCACGGCTTCCGCGGCGACGTCCTCGCCCTCGCCCGCGAGATGGGCATCAGCACCGTCCGCTACCCGGGCGGCAACTTCGTCTCCGGGTACAACTGGGAGGACGGTGTCGGGCCCGTCGAGGACCGCCCCGAGCGGCTGGACCTGGCGTGGCACTCCACCGAGACGAACGCGTTCGGCCTGCACGAGTTCATGGCCTGGACGAAGGCCGCCGGCGTCGAGCCGATGATGGCGGTCAACCTCGGCACCCGCGGGCTGCCCGAGGCCCTCGACCTGCTGGAGTACGCGAACCAGCGCCGCGGCTCGGCCCGGGCGGAGCAGCGCCGCGCCAACGGCGCCGACGAGCCGTTCGGCATCTCCTTCTGGTGCCTCGGCAACGAGATGGACGGGCCCTGGCAGCTCGGGCACAAGACGGCCCGCGAGTACGGCCGGCTCGCCGCCGAGACCGCCCGCGGCATGCGGCAGATGTTCCCCGACCTGACGCTGGTCGCCTGCGGGTCGTCCTCGTCCGGGATGCCGACGTTCGGCGCGTGGGAGCGCGAGGTGCTCGAGGAGGCCTACGACCAGGTCGACATGATCTCGGCGCACGCGTACTACCGCGAGCAGGACGGCGACCTCGGGTCGTTCCTCGCCTCCGCGCAGGACATGGACCACTTCGTCGCCTCGGTGGCCGCCACCGCCGACGCCGTGGGCGCCGCGCGGAAGTCCGCCAAGAAGATCGCGATCTCGTTCGACGAGTGGAACGTCTGGTACCACGAGGACGAGTCCAAGCTCCCCAAGGGCGAGGACTGGCCGGTCGCCCCGCGGATCGAGGAGGACGTCTACACCGTCGCCGACGCGGTCGTCGTGGGGAACCTGCTGATCTCGCTGCTGCGGAACTCCGACCGGGTGCACTCCGCGAGCCAGGCGCAGCTGGTCAACGCGCTCGCGCCGATCATGACCGAGCCCGGCGGCGCGGCGTGGCGGCAGACCACGTTCCACCCGTTCGCGCTCACCGCCCGGCACGCCCGCGGCCAGGTGCTGCGGGTCGCGATCGACGCGCCGACGTACGCGAACGCGCGGTTCGGGGAGTCGTCCCTGGTGGACGCCGTCGCGACGCACGACGCCGAGACGGGCGAGGTCGCGGTGTTCGCGGTGAACCGCGCGACGGACGCCCCCACCACCCTGCGCGTCGACCTGCGCGGGGTCGGCGCCGTCGAGCTGGTCGAGGCGCTGACCTACGCGCACGACGACGTGCACTGGCGCGCGACCCAGGAGGACGCGACGAGCGTGCTGCCGACGCCGAACGCGAGCGCGCGGGTCGAGGACGGCGTCCTGCTGGTCGAGCTGCCGGCGGTGTCGTGGTCCGTGCTGCGCATCCGGGGCGCCGCGGCCTGATCGCCGGCTGATTCTCGCTCCGCCAGCCGGGACATCGGCCGGCGGAGCGAGAATCGGCTGGGTCAGCGCCCCGCTAGCCTGGCGCGATGCTGCGCGAGTTCCAGGGCGACCCGCACGTGCTGGACGGGCCGCACCCGGGCTAGGACGGGGCTAGAAGCGGAAGGGGATCGGGATGCCGCCGCAGCAGCACACCCCGCGCACGTCCGACTGCGCGAGCATCGTGGCCGCCTGGTAGCAGGCGAGCAGCTGCAGCGCGTTCGGCCGGATGGCGCGGACGACCCCGCGCGTGGCGATGTTGCGGCGTACCGCGGCGGAGCAGGTGGTGTCGCCGTGCGCCACGCCGTAGGCGCAGTGCCAGGACTTCCTGGGCGACAGGCGGCGCTGGTAGCCGCGGATGAGGCGGTCGGCGATGCGGGCGGCGGGGCTCGTCATCGGGCCACGGTAGGAGGAGTGCGGCGAGGACGCGCGCGGAGCCGGCTCAGCGCCGGCGGCGCGTGGCCGAGCGGGGCGGCGACGCCCGCATGTGGTCCCGCACCGGCCCGAGCAGGCCGGCGAGCGCCCGGGTGCCGTCGTCGGACAGCGACTGGAACAGCTGCCGGCTGACGACCTCGGTGTGCCCGGGCAGGACCTGGGCCAGCCGCTCCCGCCCGGCGCCGGTGATCGTGACGGTGACCCCGCGCTCGTCGTCGGCCGAGGGTGCCCGGGTCACCAGGCCGGCCGCCTCGAGCAGGCCCGCCTGGTACGTCAGGCCGCTGCGGCTGTAGACGACGCCGTCGGCCAGGTCGGTCATGCGCTCGCTGCCCGTCGGCGAGTCGAGGCCCAGGCGCGCCAGCAGCTGGAACTGCACGTAGCTGAGGTCGCCGGCCTCGCGCAGCTGCTGCTCGACCGCGTGCCGCAGCAGGCCCGCCACCTCCATCAGGGCGAAGTACGCCCCGAGCTGGACCGGGTCGAGGGTCGGCTGGTCGTCCGTCATGCCGCCGAGCCTACGGGTTGCTTCAGGTTCCAAACACTTGCTTCGACTTCGTAGCACTGCTAACGTCGCGCTTGCTTCAAGTTCGAAGTATCGGATCCCGAGAGGTGAGAGCCATGAAGGCAGTGCGATTCCACGAGTACGGCGGCCCCGAGGTCCTGCAGTACGAGGACGTCGAGACGCCGGTCCCCGGTCCCGGGCAGGTCCGGGTGCGCGTCGCGGGCACGACGTTCAACGGCATCGACGGCACCATCCGCGCCGGGCGCATGCAGGGCCCGATGCCGCTGACCCTGCCGCACGTCCCGGGGGTGGACGTCGCCGGGACGGTCGACGCGCTCGGCGACGGCGTGACCGGCCTCGCAGTCGGGGACGACGTGCTGGGGTTCCTCCCGTTCGTCGTCGACGGCGCCGCGGCGGAGCAGGTCGTCGTCGATGCCGAGCGCCTGGCGCCCGCGCCGACGAGCATCCCGCTGGCCGACGCGGCCGCGCTGCCCGTCGTCGGGCTCACCGCGTGGCAGGCCCTCGTCGACCACGCCGCCCTGCGGCCCGGGCAGCGGATCCTGATCAACGGGGCCGGCGGCGCCGTGGGCGGCTACGCGGTCCAGCTGGCGAAGGCGATCGGCGCGCACGTCGTCGCCACCGCCGGCCCGCGCAGCAGCGCGAGCGTCACGGCGGCGGGCGCGGACGAGGTGGTCGACCACACGACCACCGACGTGACCGCCGCGGTGGCCGAGCCGGTCGACGTCCTGCTCAACCTCGCGCCGATCGAGCCGGAGGCGTTCGCGGCGCTGGCCGGCCGGGTCCGCGACGGCGGCGTCGTGGTCAGCACCACGGTCTGGATGCCCGCGCCCGCCGACGAGGGGCGCGGCGTGCGGGGGGTGGACCTGTACCTGCGCAGCGACGTCGCGCAGCTGTCGGAGCTCGTCGCCCGCGTCGACCGCGGAGAGCTGACGGTCGACGTGGCCGAGCGCGTCGCGCTGGCGGATCTCGCGACGGTGCACGCCCGCGCGGCCGCCGGCACGCTCACGGGCAAGGTCGTGGTCGTCCCGGCCTGAGTCCCCGGGACCGGGTCCCCGCGAGCCCGGTCACCCGGTCAGGCGGCCGCCCCGGAGGCCAGCGCGTCCGCGAGCAGCGCGACCAGCGCCTCGACCTGGACGTCCGCGGACGAGGAGACGTCCTCGTCCGCGGCCCCGTCCAGCGCCCGCGCGGCCAGCCCCGACTTGCTGTCGATCAGCTCGGCGATCTTCGCGTCGATGGTCTGCGCGGCGATGATCCGCCAGGCGGTGACGGGCTCGGACTGGCCGATGCGGTGGATCCGGTCGATCGCCTGGGTCTGCTCGGCGTCGGTCCAGGACAGCTCGGCCAGCACCATGTTGGACGCGACCTGCAGGTTCAGCCCGACGCCGGCGGCCGTCAGCGAGCAGACGACGACCTGCACCTCGGGGTCCTCGACGAACGCGGCGATGTTCCGCTCGCGCACCTTGGGCGTCTGGTCGCCGCGGATCGAGGCGTACCGGATGCCGCGCTCCGCGAAGAGCTGCTCGGCCTGGTCCATGACGTCGACGTGCTTCGCGAAGAACACGACCTTGCCGACGTTGCGTGCGAGCTGCGCGGCGTAGTCCGCGGCGGGCCCGGCCTTCGCCTGGCCGATCCGGCGGATCACGGTGAAGACGTTCTCGCCCTTGGTCTTGCCGCTCGAGTCCTTGAGCTCCGTCGCGGCGATCCGGCGGGCGAGCTCGAGGTCGATCCCGTCGGGGACGCCCTCGGCGGCGCGCGCCTCGACGGCGTACCGGTAGCGCTCGACCAGCCGCTGCGTGAGCGCGACCTCGGCGGCGCGGATCGAGCGGCCGGCCGCGCCGTCGAGCTCGACCGGCAGGTCCGCCACCCGGCGCGCGGGGATGTCGTCGACCACGTCGACCTTGCGGCGGCGCACGATGCCCATGTCGATCACGGCGGCGCGCGCGGCGGCGGCGAACCCGCGGTCGGCCGGGGTGAGCCCGGTCTCCTCCAGCGCGGCCAGCAGCGCGCCCACGGGCTTCTTGTCGTCGATCCACCCGAGGAACTGCCAGATCGCCCGGAAGTCCTCGATGTCGTTGATCAGCGGCGTGCCGGTCAGCGCCATCATCAGCGGCCGGGCCGTGCGGGCGCGGATCCGGTCGGCGATCGCGAGGACGTGCTGGGACCGCTGCGAGCTCTTGTTCTTGATGAAGTGCGCCTCGTCGACCACCATGCCGCGGAAGCCCATGTCCCCGAGCCAGCCGACGTGCCGGTCGAGGATCTCGTAGTTCACGATCACCACGTCGGCGAACCCGTCGACCCGGTCGCCGTCGCCGTGCACCACGGTGGACCGGCGGAACGGCGTCCACAGCCCGACCTCGTGCGCCCAGTTGGTCTTGACCACGTTCGGCGCCACGACCAGCAGCGGGAAGGCGTCGGCCGCCTGCGCGGCGAGCAGCGCCTGCGCGGTCTTGCCGAGCCCGGGCTCGTCGGCGAGCAGGAACGTGCGGTGGCCGGCCGCCGTGGCCGCGACGAGCTGGGCCTGGTGCGGCATCAGCTCCCGCCCGTGCGGGCCGCGGACCATGTGGCCGTCGGGCAGCGGCATGCAGGCGGGCGCACCGGTCGCGGCGACCTCGAAGGACCGGAACAGCGGCTCGAGCAGCTCCCAGTTGGCCAGCCGGCGGGGCCGCGCCGCGACCCGGGCGGCCGCGGCCTCGAAGTCCGGGGCGAGGAACGGGTTGGACCGCTGGCGCTGCAGCACCGACACCGGGACCACCCGGTTGTCGACGCCGGGCGCCGGCGCGACGGGCTCGGGCGGCGCGACCTCCTCCGGCGGCTCCAGGCCGCCGGCGCGCATCATCGTGGCCTTCAGGGCACGGGCGGCGTCGGTGACGCGGGCGTCCTCGGCGAGCAGCTGCAGCAGCGAGGTGTCCCGCGCGGCGATCCGGGCCAGCTGCGTCGCCACCCCGTCGAGCCGCTTGAGCTGCTCGGTGCGCTTCGACGCGCTGAGCTCGGCGTCGGCGTTCACCCGGGCGCGCTCCTGGCGGACCAGCAGCGCCACGACCTGGAACTTCGTCCGCACGGACGGCCGGATCGGCGACTTCCGCACGGCGCTCTCGACCTCGCGGGTGGCCTCGGCGAGCACCGGGATCATCCCCTGCTCGGTGCGGCGCGGCGCGCGGCGACGCTGGGCGCCGCCGTCCGGGCGCGTACCAGCGGACCGACGTCGGCCTGGACCTGCCACATCTCCTCCTTCGCAGCATCCGCGCCGCGAGTGCGGTGCGGAGCGCCCTGCTGTGCCGTCGTGCAGCGCCCTGGCCCGAGCCCACGACGGCCCCGTGCTGCCGACGGCCCCGTGCTCCCGCGGGGCGGCGACCTCGCTCGGTGCCGGTGCGGGCCCCGCCCGCACCTCGCGGGCACGACGTGCACGACCAACCTGTGCGCCTGGGCAGATTCGAACTGCCGACACCCGCTTTAGGAGAGCGGTGCTCTATCCCCTGAGCTACAGGCGCGCGGGGCGGGCGAGAAGCGTGGTCGAGACCCGGCGCAGATCGCGACCGGCACGTCCGTGGGTGTTCTCGTCGACCCGTGCGGCGCCGGCCGGGCCCGGAGGGGCCGTTCGGCGCGGGTCCAGCCTACCGGGGCGAGCCTCGGGGGTGCGCCAGCAGCCTCTCGCGGGGCTGAGGCTGCTGCTCCGGGGCTCGGGGTCCGGGCCGCGGGTGCGGTCGCACGCGCTGCTCGAGCGCTGGGCGTTCCCCTCGATGACGGCGGGCCCCGGCGCCGTCACCGAGGCCGACGTCGCGGGCCCCGCGACACCACGTGCCCACGCCGGGGCGCCGCGGGCGGGCCTCAGTCGGCGTCCGGCCCGGGGTCCCGGGGCACGAGCGACTTCAGCACGGTCGCGGCGACCTCGGTCAGCTCCACGTTCTGGCTGGCGGCCCCGTTGCGCAGGAGCATCAGCGCGGTCGCCGCGTCGCACCGGTTGTTCACCATCACCGCGCCGATCGCGTGGTCGATGGACCGCTGGGCCTGCATCGCGTCCTCGAGCTCCGCGCGCTGGCTCTCGAGGGCGCCCAGGTTCTGGCACAGGTCCAGCACCCGGGCGACCTGCTGCGCGTACATGTCGGCCCGGACGACGTCGTCGCGCAGCCAGGGCCCGACCTCGTTCCGGTAGACGTTGACCGCCACGCTGCCGCCGGACTGCGTGTGCCCGGGGAAGGCGCCGGCGGAGCGGAACCCGGCCGCGGCCGAGGTCCGGGTCCACGCCGGCCAGGACCGCTCGAGCAGGATGTCGTCCACCATCACCACCTGGCGCGTGACCATCGCGTCGAGGCAGGGCCCGGCTCCCGACGCCACCTCGATGTCGTCGCACGCGGCGGACAGGGGGTCGCTGCTGGCGGTGCGTCTCGGGTGCCCGTCCAGCTCCATCGTGATGGAGCACGACGACGCCCTCCCCAGGGTGGCGGCGGCGTGCAGGGCGAACTCCGTGAGCTGCTGGTCGACGAGCAGGATCAGCATGCTGGGGCTCGAGCTCTGGGGGTTGCGGTCCATGCCGCCCGCCTCTCTCCGACCCGGAGGCCGCTAGACCTCGATCCTCCCACCCCCGGGGGTGTCCGGCGTCACTCCGGGCGCGACGCCGTCGGCTCGAGCCCCGCGGCGGGCGTGCCCGTCAGGGGGTCGGACCGGAAGATGACCTTGAAGATCGGGAAGAACACCCAGAACGAGATGGCGCTGTTGATGATCACCACGACGAGGTCGGCGAGGGTCTCGCCGGCCCCGCCGAGGCCCCACGTGTCGATGAGCAGGTCGTAGATCGGCGCCTTGTACAGGCCCTGCAGCGCCGCCGCGAGCAGCGTGATCACGACGTAGGCGATCGCGTACCAGGCCGCGGCCTTCCCGACCGACGAGCTCGACTTGAACGTGATGCTCCGCTGGGCGAAGAAGTTGATCACCTGGGCCACCAGGAGCGTCAGCTGGACCGCCAGGAAGTACGCGAGCCCGCCGCCGCCGGCCGGGAGCGCGCCCGCGGCGTAGTCGAACACGAAGTACTGCGAGCCGTCCGGGTTGGACCCGACGGGCCAGACCTGGAACGTGGTGTCGACCAGCGACGTCATGCCGAACACCCACTTGGACAGCGGCATCAGCGCGAGCTGCAGGGCGGTGATGCCGTTGCTCAGCACCAGGAACACGACGAACTGGGCGACGCCGGGGCGCTTCGCGGCGAAGCGGCCCCAGGCGTCCTTGACACGGGTGAGCATGCGAGCGGGTCTCTCTTCCGGGAGGTCAGGCGTCGCCGCGGAGCGCGCGGGCGGTGCGGCGGTCGGCGCGGCGGTTGCGGACGAACCCGCAGATCGTGGCGCCGGCGCCGGCGAGGAACTGGCCGTTGACGATCCGGACGATGCCGTCGACCATCTCGGCGCTGACCGCGCCGCCGGTCATCTTCCCGATCGCGCGGAACGGCATGTTGAGCAGGAACAGGATGTTCAGGTCCGGCTTGCCCCGACGGTCGGCCCGGTCGCGCAGGAACGCGAGCACCCGGTACGCGAGCCGGGCCAGCGGGGAGCGGGCGGTCTGCATCCGGCCCAGGGCGTCGTTCACCCCGAGCGGACCGGACCACGCGGCGGTCGGGACCGGCCGGCCGAGCAGGGCCGCGAAGTCGGCCTCCGGCACGTCCCGCACGTCGCCGGTCCGGTACCGCGCGGGCGCCGGGTCGTCGGTGACGGCCGGGATGGTCCCGGTCACGGCGACCGTGGCGGACAGCGGCAAATCGTCCACGTGCGCGCCGGCCAGCACGGCGAACTCGCCCTGCTCCACCTGCCAGGCGCCCGTGCGCACGTCCCAGTGCCGGAACGCGCGGTCACCCAGCGGCACCGTGACCGTGGTGGACTCCCCCGGCGCGAGCTCGACCCGGGCGAACCCGGCCAGCGTGCGGTCCGGACGGTGCACGCCCGGGCTGAGCCGCCGCACGTAGACCTGGACGACGTCCGCGCCGGCGACCGGGCCGGTGTTGGTCACGGTGACGGTCGCGGCGTCCGGGGTGGCGACCAGACCGCTGTACGCGAACGTCGTGTACGACAGGCCGAACCCGAACGGGAACGTCACCGGCACGCCCGCGGTCGTGTAGTACCGGTACCCGACGAACAGGCCCTCGCGGTACTCCGCGGTGCGCTGCCGACCGGGGAACGTGTCCGCGGTCGGGGTGTCCGCCAGCCGCACCGGGACCGTCTCGGCCAGTCGGCCCGAGGGGTTCACCACCCCCGTCAGCACGTCGAGCAGCGCCCCCGCCCCGGACTGCCCCGCCAGGTACCCGTGCACCACGGCGCGCGCCGAGCCGAGCCACGGCATCTCCACCACCCCGCCCGCCGACAGCACCACCACGACGTTCGGGTTCACCGCGGCCACCGCGGCCAGCAGGCTCCGTCTGCGCGGCGTGCAGCGCGAGCGTCGACCGGTCCAGGCCCTCGGACTCGGCGATCTCGTCCAGGCCCAGGAACAGCACCGCCACGTCGGCGCCACGGGCGGCCTCGACCGCCGCGTCCCGCAGGTCCGCGTCCGGCGTGCCGTCGCGGCGGAACCCGCGCACCTGGGCGACCACGTCGAGGGTGGTGTCCCCCACGAGGTCCACGACCGTGTCCAGCCGGGTGGGGTTGACCGCGGAGGAGCCGGCGCCCTGGTACCGCGGGGCGAACGCGAAGTCGCCGATCAGGGCGACCCGGGTCCCGCGCGCCAGCGGCAGCAGCGACTGGTCGTTCTTCAGCAGCACCGCGGACCGGCCGGCGACCCGGCGCGCGAGCGCGTGGTGGGCGTCGAGGTCCACGGCGGGCGCGGTGCCGGGCTCGCGCGCGTCGGCGACCAGGCGCAGCACCTCGGCCGCGCGGGAGTCCAGGTCGGCCTCGGACAGGCGGCCGTCCCGGACCGCGGTCACCAGGCGCCGCGCCGAGTCCAGCCCGGCCGCAGGCATCTCGAGCGTCCCGCCCGCCGCCGCCGCGGCCACGACGTCGTCCGAGCCGCCCCAGTCCGAGACGACCAGCCCGTCGAAGCCCCACTCCTCGCGCAGCACCGTGCCCAGCAGGAACGGGTCCTGATGCGCATACGTGCCGTTCACCCGGTTGTACGCCGACATGATCGTGCGTGGGCGGGCCTCCTCGACCACGATCCCGAACGCCGTCAGGTAGATCTCCCGCAGCGTGCGCTCGTCGACCACCGAGTCCGACGCCATCCGCCGCAGGCTCCTGCGAGTTGGCCGCGAAGTGCTTCGGGCTCGCCGCCACCCCCTGCGACTGGATGCCTCGGACGTACCCCGCGGCCATCCGACCCGCCAGCAGCGGGTCCTCCGAGAAGTACTCGAAGTTCCGCCCGCCCAACGGCGACCGCTTGATGTTCAACCCCGGACCCAGCAGCACGTCCACGTCCTGCGCCGCGGCCTCCGCACCCAGCGCCCGCCCGACCTCCTCGGCCAGCACCGGGTCCCACGTGCTCGCGACCCCCGCCGCCGTCGGGAAGCACGTCGCGGGCTGGGACTCCGCGATCCCGAGGTGGTCGGCCGCACCGGTCTGCTTGCGCACCCCGTGCGGGCCGTCCGCCAGCCACAACGACCGCACCCCGCGCCGCGGCAGGTCGTGCGTCTCCCACACCGACTTCCCCGTCAGCAGGGCAGCCTTCTCCAGCAGGGTCAGGTTCTCGATCGTCACGCAGGTGTCCTCGGGTGCGGTGGTGGGGTCGCGGGCGGCCGGGTCCCGGCCGGCTCGGAGGGGAGCCGGCCGGGACGCGGCTCTCAGCGGGCCGGGGTGCCCGCGGGGTCCTCGGCGTGCGTGCCCGTCGCCGCGTCGTCCTCGCTCCCGGGCCGCGCAGCCGCGCCCTGCCGCCGCTGCCGGACCAGCTTGCGGGTCACCAGGAAGACGGCGGCGACGATCGCCAGCCCGAGCAGGACGTCCAGGGCGTAGAGCGCCCACTTCCACAGCGGCGTGACCGCGACCAGCTCCGAGCCGGCCGACAGGCCGTTCATCGCGTTGCTGTGCACGACCGCGTACGCGATGTTGTGCGACGCCCGCTGCATGTTCGTCAGCACGGTCGGGGTCATCTCGTCGTCCGCGAGCTTCCACAGGCTCGCGTCGGTGTTGAGCCAGAGGTCGGTCCCGGCGGCCAGGCCGGCGCGCAGGTCCTCGTAGGCGAAGACGTCGAACGACGCCTGGTCGGTGACGACGACGCCCTGGAAGCCCCACTCGTCACGGAGCGTCGCGGTCATCAGGCCCGCCTCCGCGCCGGCCCAGGTCGCACCCAGCCGGTTCATCCCGGCCATCGCGCCGCGGGCGCCGGCGTCGCGCACCGCCACCTCGAACGGCGCCAGGTAGAGCTGGCGGACCGTCTGCTCGTCGGCGAACGTCGCGAGGCCGATGCGGTCGGTCTCCTGGTCGTTCAGCGCGAAGTGCTTCATGAACACCAGCACGCCCTGGGACTGCGCGCCCTCGACGACCGCGGCGCTCATCACGCCGGAGAGCCGGGAGTCCTCGGAGAAGTACTCGAAGTTGCGGCCGCTGTACGGGGACCGGTGGATGTTCATCGCCGGGCCGTACCAGCCGGCGACGCCGAGGTCGAGCGAGTCCTCGCCGATCGCGGCGCCGAACTCCTCGGCGAGCGCCGTGTTGAACGTCGACGCGAGCACGATGGCCGGCGGGTAGCCCATGCCGGACTGGCCGCCGACGAGCGTGTCGGAGATGCCGGCGGGGCCGTCCTTGTCGACGGTCGCGGGCAGCTGGATCGAGTCCACGCGCTTGGTCGCGTAGCCGCCGATGCGGACGAGCTCGTCGAGCTCCGTCGCGGACATCTGCCCGAGGAGCGCGTCCCACGACGGGGAGTCGTAGTCCTCGCCGACCAGCATCGCGGCGTTCAGCTCGCCGTAGGCGTCGTCGACCGTGTCCAGGGTGGGCTCCGTGGCGTCCGGGTCCTCGACGTCCGGGATCTCCAGGTCCAGCAGGAGCTGCTCGGGAGCGGTCCACGCCCCGTCGGAGTACGTCGCGGGCCAGGTGCCGGTCCAGTCGGAGCGGCTCAGGTACGTGAAGCCCTGGTCGTAGGTCTGCAGGTCCGTGCCGTCGAACTGGTTCGTGATCGGCTCGCCGGTCACCTGCGAGGTCGCGTAGGTGGTGGCGTCGAGCTCCGCGACGGTGACCTCGTGCGTGAGCGCCGCGTCGCCGTCCGCGTCCATCCCGTCGGCGGTGGTGTAGCCCTTGGCCGCGAGGATGTTGTTCAGGGCGGCGTGCGCGTCGGTGCCCGCGGCCAGGTAGTGCTCGCCCGCGTCGACGACGTACGTGCCCGCACCGTCGGCGTCGTAGGACCGCATCAGCTCGCGCGGCACGGAGACGGTGACGGTCTCGGACGCGCCCGGCTCCAGCGACGCGGTCTTGCCGTAGCCCGCCAGCTCGACCGCCGGCTTCTCGATGCCGTGCTCGCGGTCGTAGTCCGTGTACGGCTGCTGCAGGTAGACCTGCACGACGTCCTTGCCCGCGACGTCGCCCGCGTTCGTCACGGTGACCGCGACCTCGAACGCGTCCTCGCCCTCCGTGACCGTGTAGTCCGACCACTCGAAGCTCGTGTAGGAGCCGCCGTAGCCGAACGGGTACTGCACCTCGGCCGGGTAGTCGAAGTCACCGGCGTTCCCGGTGCCGAGCACGACGTCCTCGTAGCGGGTCTCGTAGTACCGGTACCCGACGTACACGCCCTCCGCGTAGACCATGTACTTGTTGCCGCGGTCGACGGTGCTGTTCACGATGTCGTACGAGCCGAGGTTCGCGGTGCTCGGGGCGCTGAGGGAGTCGTAGGCGTAGGTGTCGACCAGGGCGCCGGAGGGGTTCACCTCGCCGGTGAGCACCTGGCCCACCGCCGCGGCGCCGGTCTGCCCGTACGCCCCGACCCAGAGGGCCGCGCTCACCGGGTACTCGTCGAGGAAGCCGAGCTCGACCGGGTTCTGCGTGTTGAGCAGCACCACGACCGAGTCGAACTCCGCCGTGACGGTCGCCAGGAGCTCGCGCTCCTCGGCGGTGGGCTGCAGGTAGGTGCCCTGCCCGCCGTCCTCGGTCGAGATGAGGTCCTTGCTCTCGCCGCCCGAGCGGGCCAGCACGACCACCGCGGCGTCCGCGTAGTCGGCGTAGGAGGCGCGGACCTCGTCGGTGTACGCGCTCTGCGGCACCTCGTTCACCGCGAACTCCCCCACGCCGTACACGTCGGGGATCGTGCGGCGGTACTCCGAGCCGGCGCCCGACTCGTAGAAGTCCAGCAGCGTCGGGTTCAGCTCGAGGCCGGCGTCCGTGAGCGAGTCCTCCAGGCTGACCGCCTGGGAGGCGTCGAGCGAGCCGGCGCCCGTGCCGCCGTAGACCGGGTCGACCGCGCTCTGGCCGAACACGCTGATGCGCGCGCCGCCGGCCAGCGGCAGCGCGCCGTCGTTCTCCAGGAGGGTGATGCCCTCGGCGGAGATGCGGGTGCCGACCTCGGCGAGGTACGCCTGGCGGTCCGCGTCGGAGGTGAAGTCGCTGGTGAAGTACTCGGCGTCCTCGCCCTCCGCCGTCACGACCTTCTGCGTCGGCTGGTCCAGGTACACCGACACCAGGTCGGAGTACTTCGTGGCGTAGGCGTTGCCGACGACGACCCCGCCGGCGAGCGCGGCGCACAGGACGTACGTGCCGATCGCGACCGGCGTGGACAGCCGTCGTGGTTGCTTCTTGGACATCGTTGGCCTCATCTCGGGCTGGGGACCGCTGTCGCGCTGCGGCCCGCGCCGGCTGCGGCAGGCGCTGCGCTACGCCTGCTCGCTCCGGACCGCGGGACCTGCGTCGTGCGCGCCGGCCACATCGCTTCAGTTCGTGCGGTGGCATCGAAACACCAGCACGCTCGATTTCCGGTGGCGGTGACACAACCTGCGGGGCCGGGCGCACAAACTGTCGCGCCGTCACCCCCGCGCGAGGGCCAGGTGGTCCGTGAGCGCGGCCAGGAACGCCGAGCGGCGGGGGCGGCTGACGGGGACGGTCCGGCCGGTCACCAGCGCGCAGGTCTCCTGCCGGGCGGCGACGACGTGCCGGAGGTTGACGACGTACCCGTGGTGGCACCGGAAGAACCCGAGGTCGGCGACCGACGCCGCCACGTCCTTGAGCGGGCCCCGGACGACGTACCTGCCGTCCAGCGTGTGCACGACCACGCGTCGACCCGCGGCCTCCAGCAGCACGATGTCGTCGGCGTCGAGCCGGAGGTGGCGCCCCTCGGCGGGCAGGAGCACGGACCGCGTCCGCGGGCTGCGGGCGAGCACCCGGTCGACCGTCCGGGCCAGCGCCTCGTACCGGACCGGCTTGACCAGGAAGTCGAGGGCCTCGACCTCGAACCCCTGGGCGGCGCGGCCCGCCGCGTTGGTCACGAAGGCGATGGCCACCCGCTTGTCCCGGCTGCGGATCTCGGCGGCCGCGGCCAGGCCGTCCGCGTCGGGCAGCTCGACGTCCAGCAGCAGCAGGTCCGCGTCGCTGTCGTAGCCGGCGAGGAGCCCGGCCCCGTCGGCGTGGTGCGTCACCGCGATCGGCACGCCCCGCTCCCGGGAGTACCGGCGCAGCGCCCCCGCCAGGAGCGCCGTGTCGTGGGGAGCGTCCTCCGCGATCACGATCGTGAGCACTGCCGCCCCTCCGTCGCCCCGGCCCTGCCCCGGGCCGCTCGGGCGGTCGTCGGGGACGATGCCGGCGCGGTGCCGGCGGGCGCCAAAATACACCGTGCTCGCTTTTCGACGCACCGGCGCCGGACGGTAGCCTCCGGGGATGACCACGACCACGGGCGCGCGGCGTGGTCCCTACGCCAAGACCCGCGGCCGCGTGGACGCGGTCCGGCGGACCGCCTACGAGCTGGTCGTCGAGGGCGGGCACCGGCGCCTGACGCTCGCCGAGGTGGCGCGCCGCTGCTCGCTCACCGAGGCGCAGCTGCTCTACCACTTCCCGTCCCGGGACCACCTGCTGGTGGCGGCGCTCGAGCACGCCGACGGCCGGTCGGCCGACGAGGCTGCCGCGCGCGACGAGGCCGCCGCGCGCGAGCCCGGCGAGGCTGACCCCGAGGCGGCGCTCGCCGCGGCCGTGACCGCACGGCTCGCCGAGCCGAACGTCCTGCGCCTCTTCGTCACGATGTCCGCCGAGGCCGCCGACCCGGACCACCCCGCCCACGACTGGGCCGTCCGCCGCCGCGAGCGGGTGACGGCGGCCTACGGGCAGATGCTGCGCCGGCTCCAGGAGCGCGGCTGGGCGCACCCGGACGTCGACCCCGCCCTGTTCGCGCACCGCCTCATGGCGCTGTGGGACGGGCTCCAGGCCCAGTGGCTCGTCGAGCCGTCGTTCGACCTGGGCGCCGAGGTCGCCGCCGGGCTGCGCGCGCTCGCCGGGCACGACGTGCCGCCGCCGCACCCCCGCGCGGACCGCTGACTCCGGCGGGCCGTCGGCTCAGGGCGCGACGGCCGCCAGCGCCGCGAGGCTCGCGTCGACGATCTGGGCCTGCGCGTCCGCGCGCGACACCCCGGGCGTGCCGTCACCGGGCTGCGGCCCGTAGTCGGCGAAGTACGCGTGCACCGCGCCGGGGACCTCGACGAACGTCGTGCCGGCCGGCAGGTCCGCCCGGGAGGCCTCGACGTCGTCGGCGGTGGTGAGGCCGTCGCGCGAGGCCCAGACCGACGTCACGCGCACGCCGGCGTCCGCCAGGTCGCCCAGCGGGTAGGACGCGTGCAGCAGCAGGCCGTCGACCACGTCGTCGTGCGCGGCCGCGAACGACGACGCCGCCACACCGCCGAGGGAGTGCCCGCCCACGACCCAGGCCCGCACGCCGTCGAACGCGGCGATCGCCGACGCGGACTGGTCCGGCGAGGTCAGCGCGATGCCCAGCGGCTCCTTCAGCGCGACGACGAGGTACCCGGCCTCGGCGAGCGGCCGCAGCACGGCGGCCGTCGCGCGCACGTCGACGCGCGCCCCGGGCGAGTACACCAGGCCGGTGGCCGGCTCGGCACCGCGCGGGACGAAGGCGTACCAGCCGGAGGTCTCCCGCACCTCGACGGCGTCGTCGCCCGCGAGCGCGTCCAGCGCCGCCGACGTCGCCGGGAACGGGCGCAGCCACGCGGCGGCGCCCGCCAGGACGGCGAGGAGCACGAGGCCGGCCCCCGCGGCGACCGCACGGAGCACCGGGCGGCGTGCCGGCCGGGTCGTGCGCCGCCGCGACGCCCGGGCCGTCGCGACGAGCAGGACGACCCCGGCGAGCGCACTGGCGCCGAGCAGCAGCGCGAGCGTCACGTGCTGGTGCGCGACCGCGTCGCCGGTGCTGAGCACGGTCCAGGCCGGTGCGGCGACGAGCGCCAGACCGACCAGCGCCCGCAGCACCAGCCACGCGGACCGGGCGCGGGTCGTCGGGCGGGGGTCGTCCTGGCGCGGGGTCACCGGGCCACTCTAGGCGAGACCCTCAGCATGCTGAGGTTCTCGCCTCGATGGCCGACGCGCCGCGGCCAGCCGATTCGCAAGACCTCTTTCGCAAGATCTCTTGCGCAACGGGTCTTGCGTCTCTACGGTGGACCCATGACCACCACCGAGCAGCCCGTGGACCACGCCCCCGCCGGCGCGCAGGCGTCCGAGGCAGGCCTCAGGGTCAGCGACCCCACCCGGGTCCGCGCGCTCGCCCACCCGGTCCGGCTGGACCTGCTGTCGTTCCTGGACGACGTCGGCGAGGCCACCGCGACGGAGTGCGCCGTGCACCTGGGGCAGACGGTCGCCAACTGCTCGTTCCACCTGCGCACGCTCGCCAAGGCCGGCTACATCGAGCCGGCCGAGCCGCGCGGCCGCGAGCGCCCGTGGCGCGCCGTGTCCCGCGAGCGCACGTTCACCGCCGACCCCCTCGACCCCGCCTCCCGCCGCGCCGTCCTGGAGCTCGGGGAGATCGCGGTCCGCCGGGAGGCCGACCGGTACATCGACCACCTGCGGCACGCCGACCAGAGCGGCGCGACCGACCCGGACCTGGTGCCGCTGACCCAGTCGCTCAGCTCCGCGTTCTGGGCGACGCCCGAGGAGACGCAGGAGCTGGTGTCCGCGCTGCGCGCGCTCTTCGACCGGTTCGAGGGCCGCACCGTCGACGCCGCGCGCCGACCCGCGGGCGCGCGCCTCATGCGGATGTTCTCCGCGATCAACCCCGACATGGCCTTCGAGCCGACCGCCGGAGCCACCCCCGCAGCACCGCAGCAGCAGGAGGACTGAGCCATGACCACCGTGAGCTTCGACGTCAGCTACGGCACCCGTGCCGTCCCGCTGCGCCTGCCGTACCTGTCCGTCCGCCGCCGGGCCGCTGCCGGTGGCACCCCGCGGCAGCGCCGGGACCCGGACGCGACCCGGGCCGTCCTGCGCGCGCTGGCCGAGCGCGAGCGCGCGGCCGACCGCGCCCTGGCGGCACGCGGCCTCGGGATCTGACCTCAGCCGAGCCCGGCGTCGTGCACCAGCCGCGCGATCTGCACGCGGTTGGTCACGCCGAGCTTCGCGAACAGGTGCGCGACGTGCGTCTTGACCGTCGCCAGCCCCAGGTACAGCCGCTCGGCGATCTCCTGGTTGGACAGCCCCTCGGCCACGGCGACGGCGACGTCCCGCTCCCGCGGGGTCAGCGGCTCCAGGGCACGCACGGCCGCCGCCCGGCGGTCCTCGTCCCCCGGCCTCGTCACCGAGGCGATGAGCTGCGCGGTGACGGTCGGCGACAGGATCGGCTCCCCGGCGGCGACGCGGTGGATGCCGTCCACCAGCTGCGCGGGCGGGGTGTCCTTGAGCAGGAACCCGGCCGCGCCCTCCCGCAGGGCGCGCAGGACCAGCTCGTCGGCGTCGAAGGTCGTCAGCACGATGACGCGGGCCGTCGACCCGGCCGCGACGAGGCCGCGCAGGGCGGTCAGCCCGTCGACGCGCGGCATCCGCACGTCCATCAGCACGACGTCGGGGCGCAGCCGGCGGACGACGTCGACCACCTCGGCACCGTCGGCGCACTCGGCCACGACCTCCAGGCGCGGGTCGCCGCCGAGGATCATCCGCAGGCTCGCGCGGACCAGCGCGTCGTCGTCGACCACGACCAGGCGCACGGGAGCAGCGGGCGCGTCGGGGGTCAGCTCGGCCACGGCAGCCACACTCTCACGGCGAACCGCCCGTCGGCGTCGACCCCGTGCTCGAGCGAGCCGCCGAGCAGCTGCGCGCGCTCCCCGACCCCGACCAGGCCGAGGCCGGCACCCGGCGCCCCGGCGGCCACACCGACCGTGACCGGGTTGCGCGCCTCCACCAGCAGCCGCTCCCCCGGTGCGCCGGCCAGCCGGACGCGCACCTCCTGACCGGGGGCGTGCTTGCGGGCGTTGGTCAGCGCCTCCTGCAGGATCCGGAACGCGGTGCGGGACGAGGTGCCCGGCAGCACCGCGAGCGCCGCGCGGTCCGCGCCGGGCAGCCCGGTGAGGTCGAGGTGCACGGGGGTGCCGGCCTCGACGGTGTCGGCGAGCAGCGCGGGCAGCTCGGCGAGCGTCGGCTGCGGCGCCTCGTGCTCGGTCGGCACCGGCGCGTCGTCGGCGCGCAGCACGCCGAGCACCTCGCGCAGCTCGCCGAGGGCCTGGTGCGCGCTGTCCCGGATGGTCTCGGCGGAAGCGGTGATCTGCGCGCGGGTCAGGTCGTCCCGGTAGGCGAGGGCGCCGGCCTGCATCGCGACCAGCGAGATGCGGTGCGCGAGCACGTCGTGCATCTCCCGGGCGATCCGGGTGCGCTCGGCCTGCCGGGCCTCGGCCGCCCGGGACTCCTGCGCCCGCTCGGCGGCCTCCGCGCGCTGCCGGAGCGTCTGGAGCAGCTCGCGCCGGGCGCCGACGTAGAACCCCGTCGCGACCAGCAGGCCGAGCAGCAGCAGGCTGAGCGCGACCCCCAGGCCCAGCGCCAGCACGCCGCTCATCTCCGTGCTGGAGCTGCCCTCGTACAGCAGCTCGTAGACGACCGCCGCGACCACCCAGACCGCGCCGGCGGGCAGCACCTCCCGCCAGCGGCGGCGCGTGCTGAGCGACACCAGCGCCAGCATCGCCGGACCGATCGCGAACGCGGAGACCGCGGTCAGCGCGGCGAGGACGACGGCGATCGGCACCGGCCGCCGGCGCCGCAGCGGCAGCAGCGCCACGGCCACCAGGCCCAGCAGCAGGTCCAGCAGCACGAAGGCACCGGCGCGACCCTCGTCCCCGGGCGCCACGGCGGAGGTGACGTCGAGGGTGACGAAGAACCACAGCACCAGGCCGACGCCGACGGCGAGCAGATAGCGCCACGTCCTCGACCACGGGCCGAGGCGCGGTGGCACCGGCGGGGCAGCCGGGGCAGCCGGGGCAGGGAGAGCGGGCATGTCGACGAGCGTAGGCGCGGGGTGCACGCGGACGGATCGGCCCCGGGGCTCGGCCGTCTCCCCCTTCCGGCGGATCGCCCTCAGCCCGGCGGACCGCCGGTCAGCGCCTGCTCCCACGGCCCGGGCCGGCCGAGCAGGTAGCCCTGCCCCAGCCGGATCCCGAGGTCGAGCAGCGTGTCCCGCTCCTGCGGCGTCTCGATGCCCTCCGCGACGAGCCACGCGTCGATCCCGGCCGCGAACTCCGCCACGGCCCGGACCAGCGCGCGCCGGACCGGGTCCCCGTCGATGCCGCGCACCAGGGCGAGGTCGAGCTTGATGGCGGTCGGCCGCAGCTGCAGGACGTGCCGCAGGCTGGCGAACCCCGCGCCGGCGTCGTCGACGGCGACCTGCAGGCCGGCCGCCTTGAGCCGGTCCGTGACGGCGGTCAGCGCGGGGTAGTCCTGCACGGGCGTGTGCTCGGTGACCTCGACCCCGAGCGCCGGCCCGCACGGCAGCAGCAGGTCGGCGGTGCGCGGGTCGGTGAGGGCCTCCGCCGACAGGTTCACCGACATCGACATCCCCGCCGGCAGCTCCGGGACCCGCCGGATCGCCGACCGCACCGCGAGCAGCTCCAGGTCGACCGTCACGCCGGCGGCCGTCGCGGCGGCGAACGCCTGCACCGGGCTGGGGAACCACGCCGGGTCGAACCGCGACAGCGCCTCGAGCGCGACGACCGTCCCGGTGTCGAGGCGCACCACGGGCTGGAACACCGTCCGCACGTCGCCGGTCGCCAGCACCGAGCGCACCCAGCGGACCCGCTCGGACTCGACCGGCCGGTGCGGCAGCCCGTGCGCGCCGAGGCGGTCCTCCACCAGCGCCGCCGCGAGCCCCATCACCCGCAGGGCGGACTCGTCGAGCAGCGGGTTCGGGCCCTGGCCCAGGCAGCACAGCATCCCGACCGGCTCGCCGTCCGGCCCGCGCAGCGGCGCGCCGACGTAGGAGCCGATGCCGAGCTCGGTCGTCGCGGCGAGCTCGCGCGCGACGGGGTGCCCGCGGGCGTCGGGCAGCACCGGCGGCAGCAGGCCCGCCAGGACCCGGACGCAGTAGGTGTCGTCCAGCGCGGCCTCGTCGCCGACGGCCATCTGCATCGGGCCGGTCTCCGTGCTGGTCGCGAGCACCACCTCGGCCGAGCGGGTCAGGCCCGAGAGGAACGCGATGTCCATGCCCAGGTGCTCACGGACGCGGTCGAGGATCTGCTGCACCCCCGGCTCCCCGGCGTGCGTCGTCACCGGCGCCTCCCGGTCCTCGTCCACGCTCAACCCGGCCCCCGCCCCCTCGCTCGGACACGCTCCGGTCAGCCTAGTGACGCGCCCGGTACCGGCCAGCCGAGCGCCCGGACGGGTGGCGCGCACCACCCGGGCGGACCACCTGCCGACCCGCCGGGCGCGTGACAGGATCGGCGCATGGAGAGCCCGCAGACCACCGGCACCGCACCCGGCGCGTCCACCCAGCCCGCAGCGCCCGCCGTACCCGCACCGGCGCACGAGGTCCCCGCCCAGGCCGACCGCCTCTGGGTGGAGCGCACGGGGACCCGCGAGTACACCGGCCGCAACGCGCGCGGCGCCGAGGTGCTGATCGGCCCCGTCGGCTCCGGCGCCGTGTTCACGCCCGGCGAGCTGCTGAAGATCGCCCTCGCCGGCTGCTCGGGCATGAGCGCCGACCACGCCCTGAGCCACCGGCTGGGCGACGACGTCGCGGTGACCGTCGAGGTCGAGGGCGCGAACCTGCAGGCCGAGGACCGCTACCCCGAGCTGCACGAGCGGATGGTCGTCGACCTGTCCGGGCTCGACGACGCCACCAAGGAGCGCCTGCTGCGCGTCGTGCACCGCGCGGTCGACGAGCACTGCACGGTCGGCCGCACCCTCAAGGCCGGCGCGACGATCGAGATGGAGGTGACGGGCGAGTGATGGCGATGCGCCGGACCCCGCTGGTCGACGCGGCGCTCGACCGGGCCGTGACGATCCCGTCCGCCACCATCCACGCGCACGTCGACTCCGTGCGCCGCCGGAACCCCGAGGCCAGCCCGCAGGAGATCGTCGAGGCGCTCGAGCGCGAGTACCTGCTGGTCGTCCAGGGCACCGGCGGGGCGGTCGGCGCGGCGGCCGCGGCACCGGCGGTCGGCACCGGCGTCGCGATGGCGCTGACCATCGGCGACGTCGCGACGTTCTTCGGCGCGTCGGCGGCGTTCGCCCTGGCCGTCGCGAGCGTGCACGGCATCGACGTCGAGGACGCCGAGCGCCGCCGGGCGCTGCTGCTGGCCACCATCCTCGGCGAGTCCGGGGCGAAGGCGGTCACCGACGTCGGCACGCTCACGGGGCTCCGCGGCGTGAACGTGGCCCGGCAGCTGCTCACCCGCATGCCCACCGGGACGATCCGCCGGGTCAACGCCCGCCTCACGCGGCAGCTGTTCCGCAAGCAGCTCGCGCGGCAGAGCGGGCTGGCGCTCGGGCGGCTGGTGCCGTTCGGCATCGGCGCGGTCATCGGCGTCACCGGTGCCCGGGCGCTCGGCCGGACCGTCGTGGACGGTGCGCGCCAGGCCTTCGGTCCGGCCCCGGCCCGGTTCGTGGACCGGGTGATCGTGGTCGAGACCGGCGGGGAGCCGCGCCTGATCCCCGGCGCCCCGCAGGACCCGCCGTCCGAGCGCGCCCCCCGCCGCCTCCTGCGCCGCAGGGGCTGAGCCCGTCGAGACTGCGGCAGCCGTGGGGTCCGACCGCCCGGAACCCCGCAGCTGCCGCAGTCTCAGCGCGCGCCTGGCCCGCGCGGGCTACCAGCGGTCGTGGACGTGGGGGCGGATGCGCGCGTCGTAGATGTCGCGGAGGCGGGCCTGCGTCTGGTCGTCCAGCGGGGGGAGGGTCGCGGCCGCCGCGTTGGCGCGGGCCTGCTCGGGGTTGCGGGCGCCGGGGATCACCGTGGACACCCCGGGCTGGTCGACGATCCAGCGGAGCGCGAGCTGCGCCGTCGTCGCGCCCTCGGGGGTGAGCGCCGTGACCTCGCGGGCCGCCGCCACGCCGACCTCGTACGGCACGCCGGAGAACGTCTCGCCGACGTCGAACGCCTCGCCGTGCCGGTTGAACGCCCGGTGGTCGGTGGCGGCGAACTGCGAATGCTCGTCGTACTTGCCGGACAGCAGGCCGCTGGCGAGCGGCACGCGCGCGATGATCCCGACCCCGGCCTCGGCCGCCGCGGGCAGCACGCGCTCGAGCGGCTTGCGGCGGAAGGCGTTGAGGATGATCTGCACCGACGCGACGTGCGGCCGGGCGATGGCGGTGAGCGCCTCGTCCACGGTCTCGACGGAGACGCCGTAGGCGGCGACCCGGCCCTCGTCGACCAGCGTGTCGAGCGCGTCGTAGGTCGCGTCCCGGTCGAGCACGACCCCCGGCGGGCAGTGCAGCTGCACCAGGTCCAGGGTGTCGACGCCCAGGTTGCCCCGGGACCGGTCGGTCCACGCCCGGAACGCGTCCAGGGTGTACGCCTCGGCGACGTGCGGGTCCGCGCGCCGGCCCATCTTGGTGGCGACGGTGATCCGCGCCGCGTCGGCCGGGCGCTCCCGCAGGAACCGCCCGATCAGCGTCTCGCTGCGGCCGTCGCCGTAGACGTCCGCGGTGTCGAAGAAGGTCACCCCCGCGTCGGCCGCCGCCGCGAGCACGCCCAGCGCGTCGTCCTCGGCCACCTCGCCCCAGTCCGCACCGAGCTGCCAGCACCCCAGCCCCACCACCGACACGTCCCGCCCGGTCCTGCCCCACGTCCTCGTCTGCATGCCGCGAGATTACCCGCGCCACCTTCACCCGGCCGACCTGGGTGCCTGCACCCACCAGGCAGCTGCGCACAGGGACGCGGGGCTCGGTCCCGGGAGAGGATGGGCGGACGCGCTCGAGGTCGATGCGGGGGCACGTCGTCCCCGGCGCACGGGCGCGCGACGAGGGGGCCGACCGTGATCACGCGAGACCGCGAGCGCATGCTGTGGGCGCGGGCGTCCCGTGACCTCCCGCTGGACGCCGACGCCGCCTGGCACCTGGTCGCCGACGCCCGCCACCACGCCCGCTGGGTGCCGCTGACCCGCGTCGACCTCACCCGGCACGCGCCCGGCGCCCCGGCCTCCGGCTGGACGATCTGGCCCGGCGGGGCCGCGCCCGAGGAGGGCGACGACGTCGTGGCCGTCAGCGGGCCGTTCGCCCGCCAGGGGGCGCCCGGGCTCGTGGACCGGATGCGGATCGAGCGGTTCGAGCCGCCGCTGGGTGCCGTCCCCGGCGTGGCCGTGTTCGTGAAGCTGGGGCCGCTGCTGCTCGGCACCGCGCGCATCGAGGTGGAGCCGACCGGGCTGACGACCTCCCGGGTCACCTGGTCGGAGACGGTCCACCTGCGCGGGCTGCGCCCGGGAGCGACCCGCTGGGCCGGGGTCGCGCTGGTCGACCAGATGCTGCGCCTGGTGCTGCGCCGGGCCGGGCGCGAGGCCGACCGTCTCGCCACGCAACGATCCGCCGCCTGACCGCCGATCGACGCAACGATCCGCCGGGGTCGGCGCAACGTCGCGCCATGATGCGCGCGCGCCGGGGCTCGTAGGCTTGCCGGGACGTGCCCCGACGAGGTGGCCCGACGTCCACCGCCTGTGAACCCCGGACCCTCGAGGAGCGCCATGACCGCCACCCCGCAGCAGACCCGCCGGCACTACCTCATGTGCGAGCCGACGCACTACACGGTCTCCTACGAGATCAACCCGTGGATGGACTCCACGCGGTACACGGACGCGGGCCTCGCGGTGCAGCAGTGGCAGGTGCTCAAGGAGACGTTCGAGTCCCTGGGCCACGTCGTCGAGACCATCGACCCGATCCCCGGGCTGCCGGACATGGTCTACGCGGCGAACGGCGCGACGGTCGTCGACGGCCTCGTGTACTCCGCGGCGTTCCGCTACCCCGAGCGCCAGCCCGAGGGCCCGGCCTACGAGAAGTGGTTCGCCGACCACGGCTACGTCACGCACACCGCGGAGCAGGTCAACGAGGGCGAGGGCGACATCCTCGGCGTCGGCGACGTGCTGCTCGCGGGCACCGGCTTCCGCACCGACCGCGCCGCGCACGACGAGATCGCCCGGGTGACCGGCCGCGAGGTCGTCAGCCTGGAGCTGGTCGACCCGCACTACTACCACCTGGACACCGCGCTGGCCGTGCTCGACTCGACCGCCGGCCGCGAGCAGGTCGCGTACTACCCGCCGGCGTTCTCCGACGCCTCGCGCGCCGAGCTCGAGCGCCGCTACCCGGACGCCGTCATCGCCTCCGAGGCCGACGCCGCGTGCCTGGGGCTCAACGCCGTCAGCGACGGCCTCAACGTGGTCGTGGCGCCCGGCGCCGTCGACCTGGCCGCGCAGCTGACCGCGCGCGGCTTCCGTCCGCACCCCGTCGACACGAGCGAGCTGCTCAAGGGTGGCGGCGGCGCGAAGTGCTGCACGCTGGAGATCCGCCCCGCCCGCTGAGCCCGCTCCCGACGCCGAGGTGACCGCCATGACGACCACGATCCCCGCGATCCCCGAGCAGAGCGCCGAGACGGCCGCCTCGGGACCGCTCGCGCAGAACTACCACCCGTTGCCGGTCACGCTCACGACGGGTGAGGGCGCGTGGGTGCGCGACACCGACGACCGGACCTACCTGGACCTGCTCGCCGGGTACTCGGCGCTGAACTTCGGGCACCGGCACCCGGGCCTGCTGGCCGCCGCGCACGCGCAGCTCGACCGGCTCACGCTGTCGTCGCGGGCGTTCGACCACGACCTGCTCTACCCGTTCGCCGCCGCGCTGTCCGACCTGGCGCGGCCGGTGGTCGCGGGGCCGGGGACGCCGATGGTGCTGCCGATGAACACCGGCGCCGAGGCCGTCGAGACCGCGATCAAGGCGGCGCGGAAGTGGGGCTACGACGTCAAGGGCGTCGCGCCCGACACGGCGACGATCGTGGTGGCCGCCCACAACTTCCACGGCCGGACGACGACCATCGTGTCGTTCTCCACCGACCCGGAGGCCCGCGACGGCTTCGGCCCGCACACCCCGGGCTTCCGCATCGTGCCGTTCGGCGACGCCGACGCGCTGCGGGACGCGATCGACGACACCACCGTCGCCGTGCTGCTCGAGCCGATCCAGGGCGAGCAGGGCGTCGTCGTCCCGGGCGCCGGGTACTGGCCCGCCGTCCGCGCGATCTGCGACGACGCCGGCGTGCTGCTGGTCGCCGACGAGATCCAGTCCGGTCTCGGCCGCACCGGGACGACGTTCGCGCTGGAGCTCTGGGGCGTGCGCGCCGACCTCGTCACGCTCGGCAAGGCCCTCGGCGGCGGCGTGCTGCCGGTGTCGGCGGTCGTCGGCCGGCCGGACGTGCTCGGCGTGCTCACCGCCGGGACCCACGGCTCGACCTTCGGCGGCAACCCGCTCGCGTGCGCCGTCGGCCTGGCCGTCGTCGACCTGCTGCGGCCCGGCACGTTCCAGGAGCGCGCCCGGACGCTCGGCGCGCACCTGCACGAGCGGCTCGCGACCCTGGTCGACACCGGGCTGCTGGTCGGCAGCCGCGGCTTCGGGCTGTGGGCCGGGCTGGACGTCGACCCCGCGCGCATGACCGGCCGCGAGCTGTGCGAGCGGCTGCTGCGGCTCGGCGTGCTGGCCAAGGACACGCACGGGTCGACCATCCGGCTGGCCCCGCCCCTGGTCATCGAGGCGGACGACCTGGACCTCGCCCTCGACCGGCTGACCCAGGCGCTGCGCTGACGCGGGTCAGCTGAACCGCATCGCGGTGTAGAGCCGCCCGTTGATCGTCACCGCGCCGATCGACACCGTCGACCTGCCCTCCTTGAGGATCCACGCCCGGTGGCCGGGCGAGTTCATGTACGCCTGGATCATCTGCGCGTCGCCGGCCGGCTGCACCCAGCCGACGATGTGGTCGCTGCCGGAGTGCCAGATGCTGCCGGCGGCGGCCATCGCCGCGGCGTGGTCGGCCAGCGACGCCGAGCCGGTGACGCTCAGCGCCGGCAGCCCGTTGGCCGCCCGCGCGGCGTTCAGGGCCGCGCCGAGCCCGCCGACGCCGTAGGAGGAGACGCCCGGCGCCCACGCCGACGCCGCGGGGGCGGCGGGCGCGGCGGCACCGCCGGCAGCCGCCGGGGCGGCGGCGCTGCGGCTGCCGGTGGCCCGGGGCGCGGCGGCCCGCGGGGCGGCCGCGGCACGGCGGGCGGCCTCCGCGGCGGCCTGCTCGGCGGCCGCGCGCTCGGCGGCGACCCGGGCGGCCTCCGCGGCCTGCCACGCGGCCTCGGCGTCCACGGCGACCCGCTGCGGCGCGGCGACCGAGGCGGTCACCGCGCGCAGCTCCGCGACGCTGGTGCCGCTCCCGACCGCGGCCGCAGCGGTGGCGACGGCGTCGGCCGCGGACCGGAGCGTCGCGAGGTTCTGGTCCCCGGCGTGCGGGGCGGCGTCGGCCGCGGTGCGGGCACCGGTGACGACGGCGGACGCGCGCTCGACGGCGGACGCGCGCAGCGTCGCGTACCGGTCGGCGACCACCGCGGCGCGCACCTCGGCGAAGAAGGCCTCGTCGGCCTGCCGCGCGGCGACCTCGACCGCCACGCGGGCCTCGGCGTGCGCCCGGGCGGCGGCGCGCGCGTCGGCGCGGAGCTGGACGACCACGCCCGTGGCGACGACGCCGACCAGGGCCACGCACAGCGCGGTGACGGCGATGCCGCGACGGCGACCGCGGTGCGCGGGCCGGCGGGACGGCTCGGGCCGGGTCGGCGCCGGGGCCGAGGTGCCCGGGGACCCCGGGGCCGGCGCCACGGCCGGGAGGAGGGCGGGTGCGGGCGCCGCCACCGGGGCGGCGGTGTCCACGAGGGTGCGCCGCGGCGACGGGAGCGTCGTGGTCGCGCGGCGGGTGCGCTGCGTGGGGAGCGCGCCGGGGACCGTCCCGTGCGCTGCCGGCGGCGGCGGCACGGTGCCTCCGCGCGCGGTCGTGCTGCCCGACGTGCTGTCGCGCTCCTCGGTGCCGGTGGCCGGCATGGTCGTTCCCCCTCGCTCCTTCTCCCTGTCCCTGCACCCATCGGCGTCCGCGGGGGCGGGGTGAAGGCTCGGGAGGACGTTCATCCGGGCCGCTCGCGAAGCCGCAGGTCACCGGCGCGGCCGTCGCCCGGTCGGCGGCACCCGTCCGGCACGTGCCGTTCGCCTGGCGTGCGCGAGGATGGGCCCGTGCCCCCGACGTACCCCGGTGCCCTCGACCCCATCGACGAGGCGATCCTCCGCGAGCTCGCCGTGGACGCCCGCGCGTCCTACGCCGACATCGGCGGCGTGGTCGCGCTGTCCGCGCCCGCGGTGAAGCGCCGCGTCGACCGGCTGCGGGAGCGCGGCGTCGTCCGCGGCTTCACGGTGCTGCTCGACCCGGCGGCGCTCGGCTGGGAGACCGAGGCGTTCATCGAGCTGTTCTGCCACGGCTCCACGAGCCCGGCCACCATGCGGGCCGCCGTGGACCGCTACCCGGAGGTCGTCACCGCGAGCACCGTCACGGGCGACGTCGACGTGGTCGTGCAGGTGCGCGCCCGCGACATGCGGCACCTGGAGCAGGTCGTCGAGCGCCTGGCCGCGGAGCCGTTCGTGGCCCGCACCCGGTCCACCATCGTGCTGTCGGCCCTGGTGCGGCGCCCCGACGTCCCGCCGCCCCCGGCCTGACCCCGCGTCAGCCCGCGGCCTGCTCGCCCCGGGCGGCGCCGCCGGTGGTCGCCAGGCGCTCCTGGCACCGGTTGGTCACGACCATCACGGGGCACGCGGCGTGGTGCAGGACCGCCTGGCTGGTGGACCCGAGCAGCAGCCCCGTGAACCCGCCACGCCCGCGCGACCCGAGGACGATGAGGTCGGTCGCCGTCGAGAACTCGGTGAGCAGCTCCGCGCCCGTGCCGTCCAGGACGTGCCGCTTCACGGTGAACCCGGGGTGCTCGGCGAGCGCCCGGTCGACCACGACGTTCAGCCCCTCGGTGACGTCGGCCAGCACCTGCGTCTGGTCGATGGTCGCCGGCAGCCACGCCATCACCCCGGAGCCGCTGCCGACGGGGACCCCGGCGACGGCGGTGAGCTCGGCGCCCCACGCGATCGCCTCCTGGACGGCGTACCGGAGCGCGAGGTCCGCCTGGGGGGACCCGTCGACCCCGACGATCATCCGCCGCACGGGCCGCACCACGGGCGACGACTCGTCGGCGGGCACGACGCCCCCGCGACGCTGGTCGCGCAGCGGGACGACGACGGTCGGGCAGTAGGCGTGCGCCGGCAGGGTCGACGACACGGTGCCGAGCAGCCGGTCCGCGAACCCGCCCTTGCCGCGCGTGCCGACCACGGCGAGCGAGGCGTCGCGGGACATCTCGACCAGCACCGCCGCGGCGTCCCCGGTGGCGACGGTCGTGACGATCTCCAGGTCGGGAGCGGCCGCGCGCTGGCGGGCCTCGGCCAGCACGGCGCGCGCACCCTGCTGGATGGCGGTGTCGTCGAGGGCGGCGTACCCGCCGTCCAGGGAGGCCGCCGTGAACGACGGCAGCGTGTAGGAGCAGACGACGTGCAGCGGCCGGCGCCGGGTGCGCGCCTCCGCGGCGGCCCAGTCCAGCGCGTGCATGCTCGCCGCCGACCCGTCGACGCCGACCAGGATCTCCGCGTCTCGCCTCATAGCCGTGACCTCCTTCGGTGCACACCTCAGTGTGCCCCCGATCATGCCTCCTCCGCACCCGCCGTGGAGGGTGACGTGGCAGGCCCTTGACGGTCTCTTGGGGTCAGGCGGCGAGGTAGGCGGACCACGCCGGCTCGTCGGCCGCCGTGCCGCGCAGGAACGCCGTCGCCCCCCGAGGTGGCGACGGCGTGTACCGCAGCTCCCAGCCGATCTCCCCCAGCAGGTGGTCGGCCTTGCGGTGGTTGCACCGGCGGCACGCCGCGACGACGTTGCCCCACTCGTGCCGGCCACCGCGCGAGCGCGGATGGACGTGGTCCACGGTGTCGGCGTGCGACCCGCAGTAGGCGCACCGGTGGTCGTCGCGCTGCAGCACCGTCCGGCGGGTCGGCGGCAGGGGCCGGCGCATCGGGACGTGGACGTAGCGGGTGAGCGAGAGCACCACGGGCAGGGGCACCGCGGTGTGCTCGGAGTGCAGTAGGCGGCCGTCGGACTCGAGGACGGTCGCCTTGCCGGTCATCACGAGGGTCACGGCCCGGGGCATCGTGACGACGCAGAGGGGCTCGAGGCTGGCGTTCAGGAGCAGCGTCCTGAGCGGAGGGGCGGTCAGCAGCACGGCGTCACTCCTGGATCCATCGAGGACCCGGACTGGCTGTCCGGGTCCGCTGGTGCAGGCAAGCAGTTGCAGGGTACGCGCACCTCGGCGGGAACGGCCCTCCCTTTGTGCGGGATCACGGGCCGGAACGCCACGACCCCCACGGCCCGGAGGCCGTGGGGGTCGTGGTCAGGAGTGCTGCGAGGCGGGTCTCAGCCGACGCGGAGGAAGACCGGCGAGCTCTGCCAGATGCTGCGGAACTGCACCGTCTTGCCCGGGCGGGGCGAGTCGATCTGCTGGTTGCCACCGGCGTAGATCGAGATGTGGCCGGGGCTCCAGATCAGGTCGCCGGGCTGCGCCTCGGCAGCGGAGATCACGGTGCCGGCGGCCTTGATGGCGGACGACGTGCGCGGCAGGGAGATGCCGAGCTGCGCGTAGACGTAGGACACGAAGCCCGAGCAGTCGAACCCGGCGGGCGTCGTGCCGCCGGAGACGTACGGGGTGCCGACGTAGCGGGCGGCGACCTCGAGCACGGCGTTGCCGGCCACCGACTGCGGGACGGCGGCGGCGGTGGCCTCCACGGTCGCGGTCGCGGCCGTCGCGGCGCGCTGGGCGCTGCGGGAGACGACGGGCTCGGGCTCCGGCTCGGGCTCCGGCTCGGGGACCACGGCGGTCGCGGCGGGGGCCTCGAAGGTCCACGCGGCGTCTGCCGGGGCGGTCACGACCGGGGCGGTCTCGAGGACGGTCTTCGCGGACGCGGTCAGCGCGGCGGTGTCCACCGAGGGCAGCGCAGCCTGGTCACCGGAGGTGGTGGCGGCGGTGGCCGGGGCGGCGGCGACCACGGAGACCATGAGGCCCGTGGACGCGGCGACGACGCCTGCACGACGACCGGCCTGGGCGAGGGAGCCCGTGGCAGCGGTCGCGAAGTCGGTCAAAGGGGTGACGGGGCGACGCGCGGAACGGTGTCGAGCGCGCACAGCACTAGCGGTCACGTACAGCCTCTCCTGGCGCCTACGAGGTGAGCTGTCGGGTTCGGGTGGAGTTACCCGGCCTCGCTCCGCGCCCGGACGGATCCGGACCGCATCGCGTGGCTTCACCCCAAGGACACCGTCTGCACGGTGCCCGCATGTGGTTCCCCCGCCCCTGCCGGCGAAGTCGTTCGGACCTCGGGCGGCGGCAGGGCTCGGCGTACCGTCCAAGGGCTCTGACGTGAGGAGGGTTCCGTCTGAGCAGGACTGAACGTACCCGACCGTCCAGCCGATTGTCACGTTCCGGTCACGACCAGTTCGCCCGGTTCCGGCCCGGCCACGAGAACGCTCACATCGCGGCCGTGGAGCCCTGCAGGTCACCGGCGGGTCGGGCCCACGCGCGAGCCCCGCGCGTGGCATGCACCACAGCGCGGGGCCCGGGGGCGAACGGGTGACGGGAGCGGGCGCCCGCCGGCGTCAGGAGGCGGCGGGGGCCACGGCCCTCGGGACCGTGAGGAACACGTGCCGGGCGATCTCCTGCGGGAGGTCCAGGACGGTCTCGGCGCCGACCAGGCCGACGCTGACGACGCCGTCGGACTTCTGCACCGACACCTCGCTGCCGGGCCGCACGCCGGCCTCCGCCAGCCGGGCGAGCAGGTCGACGTCGACCTGCAGCGGCTCGCCGATCCGGGCGACCACGCCGGTGGTCGACCCGCCGGCCGTCGTCACCGCGGCCACGATCGACTCGACCCCGTCGAGGAAGCCCACGGGGGTGCGCTCCTCGCCGATCTCGTCCAGCCCGGGGATCGGGTTGCCGTAGGGGTCGAAGTGCGGGTGGTCGAGCAGAGCCGCCAGGCGTCGCTCGACGCGCTCGCTCATGACGTGCTCCCAGCGGCACGCCTCCTCGTGCACGTACTCCCAGTCGAGGCCGATCACGTCGACCAGCAGCCGCTCGGCGAGGCGGTGCTTGCGCATCACGCGCATCGCCTTGCTGCGGCCGGCCTCGGTGAGCTCGAGGTGGCGGTCGCCGGACACGACCAGGAGCCCGTCGCGCTCCATCCGGGCGACGGTCTGCGACACCGTGGGGCCGCTGTGGCCCAGGCGCTCCGCGATGCGGGCGCGCAGCGGGGTGATCCCCTCCTCGGTGAGCTCGTAGATCGTCTTCAGATACATCTCGGTCGTGTCGATCAGGTCACTCACGCCGGTGCCCTCCTGTGTGCGCGGACGTCCGTCCACAGGCTAGTTGGTCGCGGCCGCGGCCGGAGGCGGGTGGGTAGGGTGCGGCGCGTGACCGCGACCACGCCGCCCCCCGTGCAGATCCCCGCGCACCTCCTGCCCGCCGACGGCCGGTTCGGGTCCGGGCCCGGGAAGGTCCGCGACGCGCAGGTCCGGGCGCTGGCCGCCGCCGGCCGGTCCCTGCTCGGCACGTCGCACCGGCAGGCCCCCGTCCGCTCGCTGGTCCGTCGCGTCCGCGCGGGGCTCGCCGAGCTGTTCGACCTGCCCGACGGCTACGAGGTCGTGCTCGGCAACGGCGGCTCGACCGCGTTCTGGGACCTCGCGACGCTCTGCCTGGTGGAGCAGCGGTCGGCCCACGCCGTGTTCGGGGAGTTCGGCGGGAAGTTCGCCGCCGCCGCCGCGCGGGCCCCGTTCCTGGGCGACCCGGTGCTCACCGAGGCGGCGCCGGGGACCTCCGCCGTGCCGACCGCCGTCGACGGGGTGGACGCGTACGCCTGGCCGCACAACGAGACCTCCACCGGGGCGATCGCGCCCGTGCGGCGCGTCCCCGGCTCGGCCGACCAGGGGGCGCTCGTGCTGGTCGACGCGACCTCGGGCGCCGGCGGGCTGGCCGTGGACGTCGCGCAGACCGACGCCTACTACTTCGCCCCGCAGAAGTCGTTCGCGTCCGACGGCGGGCTGTGGCTGGCGCTGCTGTCCCCCGCCGCCGTCGAGCGCGCCGCGCGGGTCGAGTCCGGGCGGTGGGTGCCGGAGTTCCTGTCGCTGACGACCGCCGTGCAGAACTCCCGCGCGGACCAGACGCTGAACACCCCGGCGATCGCCACGCTCGTGCTGCTGGCCGAGCAGGTCGACTGGATGCTCGCCAACGGCGGCCTCGACTGGTGCGCGGCGCGGACCGCCACGTCGGCCGGCCACCTGTACGGCTGGGCCGACGCCCGGGACTACACCACGCCGTTCGTCGCCGACCCCGCGCAGCGGTCCCCCGTCGTCGGCACCATCGACCTGGCGCCGGAGATCGAGGCGGCCACCGTCGCCGCGGTGCTGCGCGCGCACGGCGTCGTCGACGTCGACCCGTACCGCAAGCTCGGCCGCAACCAGCTGCGCGTGGCGATGTTCCCGTCGGTCGAGCCGGACGACGTGCTGGCGCTCACCGCCTGCGTCGACTACGTGGTCGACCGCCTGGGCTGAAGCCCGCTCACCGCGTCACGCGGCGCCGGCGTACCGACGTCGTCACCAGGCCGGCACCCAGCAGGAGCAGGGCGCCCGCCCCGGCGAGCAGCGGCCAGGAGTTCGCGCCCGTGACCGCCAGCACCTGGGACTGCGTGACCTCCGGGGCGGCCAGCACGTCGGAGGTCACGGTCACGCCCGCCACCTGCTCCGCGCGCGTCGGCGGGTTGGCGCAGACGGCCGTCTCCGGCGGGTAGGTGATGACGGTGCTGGCCTCGGGGTTCACCGAGAAGATGACCTGCACCTCGGGCCGCGTGAAGTCGTACGCGTCGTGCTCGGTCCAGGACCCGTCCGGTGTCGGCGTCCACCCCGGCCAGTCCACGACCACGCCGTCCTGGACGACGGTCCCGGGCCAGAACACCCGCCCGCTCAGCGGCAGGCCCTCGTCGACCAGGTCCTCGCCGTCCGGGTTGACCCAGGTGATCGTCACCGTGCTGTCCGTGGTGCCGACGGCCTCGACCGCGTAGTCGAGCACGGGTGCCGCCGCCAGGCAGATCGCCTCGGCCCGGGCGATCAGCAGCTCGCAGCGGGCCGGCGGGGCGTAGCCGTCGCCGGGTGGGGTGTCGCACCCGTCTCCGGGGTCGACGACGGCCGGGGCGGGCGGCGCCGCGAGTGCCGGGGCCGCACCTCCGGCGACGACGAGAGCCGCCGTCAGGATCCCGATGAGAGTCCGTCGCGTGCGTCCCATGTCGCCACCTCCACCCGGCCCGGCGCCTTTGCCGGGTTCGTGATCCGATTCGTACAAATCGGACATTTCGTACATGGTAGGCACGCGTGGCGAGCCGCCGTCGCGGGGGAGATCGGGTGAAACTTCCGCGTGATCGCGCGGTGATCGGCCGCTCGGGACCGCGCGGCAGGGCGCCCGGGACCGTGACCTGCGGGGCGACAGCGAGGGGAGCTCGGCGGGCGTCCCCGGCGCCGGGGAGGCCCCGACCCGGGGCGGGTGCGCCGGGCGGCGTGTCGGGCACGTGCGCGCCGTCCGCCCGCCGCCGCGGGGCGGATCAGTCCCCGGCCGGGCACTCCCCGGTGACGACCCCGGGCCCGGTGAGGGTCGGCGTCGTCCACACGCTCAGCACGCCGCGCGGCGCCGGCACCGTCACCGTGTACGTCTCCCGCACGCCGGGCGCCAGGCGCGACGTCAGCACCGCCACGTCCCGCCGCGCCACGGCCGCGGTCTGGCCGCCGACCACGGCGTCGTCGCGGCGCACCTCGCCCAGCCGCCCGTCGCGCGCCGAGTAGAGCGACACGTTGGTCGCGAGCCACCCCGCGGGCACCCCGGACCGGCCGTCGCCGAGCACCTGCGCCGGGTAGGTCCCGACGTCGGCGGGCGGGTGGTAGTCGAGCACCACGTCCACGCGGGCCCGCGGGTCGGCCGTGCCGCAGCCCGCCATCGTCACCGCGACGGCCGCGGTGAGGTCGTAGCCGAGCTTGCCCGCCGTCGCGTCGTCGAGGAACACGCCGACGGCCTCGCCGACGCGTCCCGTCGGCGTCGTGGCGTCACCGGTGAGGAACGCGCCGCCGAGGGGCGTGGCCGCGAGCCGCGCCTGCTCGTCCGGGCGGGCCGACCAGAGCGCCACCCGGCGGTCCGACACGGCCGCCATCCCGGTCGTCGCCGCGGCCCGTGCGGCCACCGGGTCCACCGCCGCGTCCCGGAGCACCTCGAACGCCGCCGCCGCGACCTGGGCGTAGAAGGCGTCGCCCATCCGGGGGTCGCCGTACGCGAGGTAGGCGTCGCGCAGCAGGGCCCGCAGCAGCGTGTCCCCGCCCAGCTCGGCGCCGTCGGCCTGCACCGTCCGCCCGGTGGCGGCCAGCAGGTCGGCCACCACCACGGGGTCGGTGGCGAGCACCCCGTCCACGGGCTGCCCCGTCGACTGCTGCCAGAACGCGGCGGCGACCTCGGCGGCCCGCGGGAAGTCGGGAGTCAGGACGCTGTCCTGCACCCAGCGGCCGAGCCGGTCGCCGTACAGCGCCAGCTCGGCCTCGGTCAGCGGGACGACCGACGCGGGCAGCTCGGGGAGGTCGGCGGTGCTGCGCTGCCCCGCCAGCCCCACGGCGCCGTCGCTCACCTGCAGCACCGCGACCGCGCCGACGATGCCCCCGGGCGCGCGGAGCTCCGCCGGGTTGAGCGACAGCAGCAGGTACGTCCGCGGGCCGTCCGCGCCGAGCAGGCCGGGCAGGGCGTCGGCGAGCTCCTGCGCGGCGTCGAGCGCGGCGGCCGACCCGTCCAGCGCGGCGTCCAGCTCGGCCACCGGGCGGGCCACCGGGCCCACGAGCGACGCGGGGTCGAGCCCGGCCAGGTCCGCGCGCAGGGTCTCGAGCACGCCCGCCGCGCGGGCCAGCGCGGGCGCCGCCCGGACCACGGGAGCCAGGTCGACCCACCCGGCGGGAACCGCCCTCGCCGCGGCCGGCTCCGCGTCCCCGGCGTCCACCACCGCGCCGAGGGCGTCGAGCAGGTGGGGGGCGGCGTCGGCCGTGAGGTCGTCCGCGGCGGTGGACACGGCGGCCACGGCGGCCAGGTCGTCGCCGACGAACGGCAGGTGCTGCGCCGCGCGCCAGACCGGGTCGTCGACGGCGTCGGCCGCGCGGGACGCCGCGTCCTGCAGGGCGGGCAGCCGGGCACGCAGGGCCCCGACGTCGAGCGCGTCCGCCTCCGGGCGGGCCCCGTCGGCCGCGGCCTGCAGGTCCCGCAGGGCGCCCGCCGCCTGGACGACGCGGGACGTCAGCCAGCCGCCCGCCAGGAGCCCACCCGCGAGCAGCACCGCCGTCGCCACGAGGAGCACCCGTCGTCGGACTGCCATGCCCGATGGTCACATACGGACAAATCGGGCGATAGGGGGTGCGCCGGGTGGGATCCGCGAGCGCCGGCGGGCCTAGAGCGCCGCGTCCGCCGCCTCGCGTGCCGCCACCTGGTCGGCGGCCCGGCGCGGGGCCGGCACCTCCGGGTGCAGGACCTCGAGGTGCGGGCGGCTGCGCACCCGGTAGCGCACCTGCACGTGCCAGTGCTTCCGCGCCCAGAGTGCGGCGAGCACCGAGACCAGCAGCGCCGTGATCGACCCGATCCCGATGGACCAGCGCGGGCCGAACGTCTCCCCGATCCAGCCGACGATCGGCGAGCCCACCGGCGTCGCCCCCAGCATCACGATCATGTAGAGCGACATCACGCGGCCGCGCACGGCCGGGTCCGTCGACATCTGGATCGTGGTGTTCGCGGCCGTCATCATCGTCAGCGACGCCAGCCCGACCGGGATGCACGCGATCGCGTACGACGCGTACGTCGGCATCAGCGCCTGCACGCCCGTCGCCACCCCGAACGCGAACGCCGCGCCGATCACCAGCCGCACCCGAGGCCGCTCCCGGCGCGCCGCCAGCAGCGCGCCCGCCAGGGAGCCGACCGCCAGCACGGAGCCGAGGATCCCGTACTCCCCCGCGCCCTTCCCGAACTCCGCCCGGGCCATCAGCGCGCTGGTCATCTGGAAGTTCAGCCCGAAGGTCGACACCACGCAGATCACCGCCATGATCACGAGGATGTCGCTGCGCCCCCGGACGTACCGGATGCCCTCGCGGATCTGGCCCTTCGACCGCGGGGCCACCGGCATCGGGTGCAGCTCGGCCGTCCGCATCAGCGTCAGCGCCAGGATCGTCGCCGCGAACGAGACGCCGTTGATCACGAACACCCAGCCCGTGCCGACCGCCGCGATGAGCAGCCCCGCGAGCCCCGGCCCGATCAGCCGCGCCGCGTTGAACGAGGTGCTGTTCAGGCCCACCGCGTTGGACAGCCGGCCCGCCGGCACCAGCTCCGCCACGAACGTCTGCCGCACCGGCTGGTCCAGCGCCGCCACCGCGCCCAGCCCGAGCGCGAACACGTACACGTGCCACAGCTCCGCGTGCCCGGACAGCACCAGCGCGCCGAGCCCGAACGCCAGCACGCCCATCCCGCCCTGCGTGAGCATCAGCAGCTTGCGGCGGTTGACCCGGTCGGCGATCACCCCCGCCCACGCCGACAGCAGCAGCGTCGGCGCGAACTGCAGCGCGGTCGTGATGCCGACCGCCAGCCCGGAGTCGTCGGACAGCACGGTGAGCACCAGCCAGTCCTGGGCGACGCGCTGCATCCACGTGCCGACGTTGGCCACGAGCGCGCCGGCGAACCAGAGCCGGTAGTTGAAGATGCGGAGCGACGCGAAGGTCGAGTTCATGCGGGCGGCCTCATCCTGCCGCGATCCGGCGCAGCAGCACGGCGGCCTGCGCGAGAGTCTGGCGTTCGTCGGTGGTGAGCAGGGCGAGCTGGCCGGCGAGCCACGCGTCGCGGCGGCGGCGGGTCTCGCGGACCTCGGCCTCCCCCGCGGCGGTCAGGCTCACGACGACCTGCCGCCCGTCGGTGGGGTGCTCCGACTTCTGCACGAAGCCGAGCGCCACCAGGGCGTTCACGGTGCGGGTCATGGAGGGCGGCTGCACGTGCTCGGCGTCCGCGAGCGCCCCCGGGCTCAGCGGCCCCTCGCGCAGCAGGATCGCCAGCACGTTGAACTGCGGGTCGGGCAGGTCCGCGGCACCGCGCCGGGACCGGATCCGCCGCGTCGACTTCGCGAGCGCCACGCGCAGCTCGGAGGCGAGCGTCGGCTCCACGGCCAGGGCTAGGTCCGTCACGATCCTTACCTTAACTCATTACCTCCGCTAACCACCTCCCGCGCCCGCGAGCTCCCCGCGCCGCTCCTCGCGCCCGGCAGCGCCGAGACTGCTCCGGTTGCGTGGTTCCGCCGCGGTGAACCCCACAACGCGCGCACTCTCGGTGACACGCGAGCCCATGGGCGCGGCGGAACCACGCAAGGGTGGAGCGGGCCGCGGTGGGGCCCGGGCGGAGCAGGGCGAGGCGCGGGGGCGGCCGGGCGAGGCGCGGGGGGCGGCCGGGCGAGGCGCGGGGGCGGCCGGGCGAGGCCCGGGGCGGCGCGGCGAGGCGCGGGGGTGGCGGGCGTGGGGATGTCCACAGGGGCGGTAGGTGTGCTGCGTCCCCAGGGTCGCGGCCCCGGGTCGTCCGACACGGGGGCGCGTGCTCGACCGTGGCGGGATGCCCCACCTTCGCGGCCCGCTGCCTGCGCACCTCGAGCGCCTCCCGTTCACCGTCGCGGAGGGCCGCGCCGCGGGGCTGACCCCCGCCCGGGCTGCGGCGGTCGTCGCTCCGGGCTCCGGCACACGGAGTGCGCACCAGCGCTCCCGCACCCGGGCCCGACGACGTACCGGCACGATGCCGCGAGGTCCTGCCGGTCCTGCCGCCGGGTGCGGTGTTCTGCCACGTGACCGCGCTGCTCCTGCTGGGGGTGGACCTGCCGCTCGGGCTGGACCCGTCCGATGCGCTGCACGTGCAGACGGGACCCGGCACGGCGTGGCTCCGCCGGGCGGGACTCGTCGGCACTCGAGGTCGACGGCGGCTGTCCCGTCGCGCGTGATCCGGGGTCTCCGGGTCCTGGCTCCGGAGGCTGGTGTGGGCGCAGGCTCGCCACGACCTTGACCGAGCGGGAGGCTCGTGGTGCTCGGTGACGCCCTCACCCGACGCCGCCGCCCGCCCTCGTCCGTGGCGGCGATGCGGGCGACGGTCGACGGGCTCCCGGCCGGGACGCGCGGTGTCCGGCGGCTGCGCGCGGCGCTCGAGCACGTCCGTCCCCGCACCGACTCCCCGATGGAGACGCGGCTGCGGTGGCTGCTCGTGCAGCCGGGCCTCCCCCAGCCGGCAGTGAACGCTGTGGTGCGGACGCCGGGCGGCCGACTGGTCGCGATGCCGGACCTGACCTACCCCGAGCACCGCGTGGCCGTGGAGTACGACGGCGACGTGCACCGCACCGACCGCGCGGTCTGGCGGCGGGACATCGCGCGCCGTCAGGGCCTGGAGGCCCTCGGCTGGCGGGTGGTCACCTCACCGCGGACGACGTCCTCCGCCGCCCCGACCGGGCGGTTGCCTGGGTCCGCCGCGCCCTCGCGCAGTAGCGACCGGCGCCGAGCCTGCGGTAGGCGCGGGGTCGAGTGGTCCGGAACCCCGCGGATGGCGCAGTCTCGGCGGATCCTGCGCGCGGGATGCGAGGAAGAGCGGGGGCGGGGGCGCGGGGTGGTGCGGGTGCGCGGGGCGGGGGCGCGGGGTGGTGCGGGTGCGCGGGGCGGGGCGGGGGCGCGGGGCGAGGCGGGTGCCCGGGGCGCGGCGGGTTACGGGCGGCCGAGGGCTCGGTAGGTCCAGCCGGCGGCGCGCCAGGCGCGGGGGTCGAGGACGTTGCGGCCGTCGAGGATGCGGCGGGTGGCGACGAGCGCGCCGACGGCCTCCGGGTCGAGGGCGCGGTACTCGGGCCACTCGGTGGCGAGCAGCACGACGTCGGCACCGGCGACGGCCTCCTCCGCGGTGGCGGCGAACGCCAGCCCGGGCCAGGCGGCGCGGGCGTTCGGCACGGCCTGCGGGTCGGTGACCACCACGTGCGCGCCCTGCAGCTGCATCTGCGCGGCCACGGACAGCGCGGGCGAGTCGCGGATGTCGTCGGAGTCGGGCTTGAAGGCGGCGCCGAGCACGGCGATGCGCCGGCCGACGATGGAGCCGTCGCAGACCTCGCGGGCCAGGTCGACCATGCGGACGCGGCGGCGCATGTTGATGGCGTCCACCTCGCGCAGGAAGGACAGCGCCTGGTCGACGCCGAGCTCCCCCGCGCGGGCCATGAACGCGCGGATGTCCTTGGGCAGGCAGCCGCCGCCGAACCCGAGGCCGGCGTTGAGGAACCGCCGGCCGATCCGGTCGTCGTACCCGATGGCGTCGGCCAGCCGGGCGACGTCGGCACCGGTCGCCTCGCACAGCTCGGCCATCGCGTTGATGAACGAGATCTTGGTGGCGAGGAACGAGTTCGCCGCGACCTTGACCAGCTGCGCGGTGGCGTAGTCGGTGACCACCAGCGGGGTGCGGTCGGCGAGCGGGGCGGCGTACACCTCGTCGAGGACCGCGCGGGCGGCGGCGCCCTCGGCGGTGGGCTCGCCGTCCTCGTCGGTGGGCAGGCCGTAGACCAGGCGGTCGGGGTGCAGCGTGTCCTCGACGGCGTACCCCTCGCGCAGGAACTCGGGGTTCCACACCAGCGTCGCGCCGGTGGGCGCCAGCCGCGACGCCAGCGCCTCGGCGGTGCCGACGGGCACGGTGGACTTGCCGACGACGAGGTCACCCGGGCGGACGTGCGGCAGCAGCGCCTCGAACGCGCTCTCCACGTAGGACAGGTCGGCGCGGAACTCGCCGTGCTGCTGCGGGGTGCCGACGCACAGGAAGTGCACGGCCGAGCCGGCGGCGTCCGCCATGTCGGCGCTGAAGGCGAGGCGGCCGGTCGCCTGGGTCTCGGCGAGCAGCTCGGGGAGGCCGGGCTCGTAGAACGGGGCGGTGCCGGAGGCGAGCAGCGCGATCTTCGCCCGGTCGACGTCGATGCCGACGACGGTGTGGCCGAGCTTGGCCATGCTCGCGGCGTGCACCGCGCCCAGGTAGCCGCACCCGATGACCGAGACCTGCATGTGTGCTCCTCCTGCGAACGACGACGACCCCGGTCGAACCTACCGAAGGTCGACCGGGGCCCGTCGCACGCAGCAGGATCAGACGCCGAGCAGGTCCTTGATCGGCGCGATCAGGAAGTACACGACGAACAGCGCGCCGGCCACCCACATCAGCGGGTGCACCTGGCGGACCTTGCCCAGCGCCAGCTTGATGACGATGAACGAGATGACGCCCGCGCCGATGCCGACCGTGATCGAGTACGAGAACGGCATGAGCACGATCGTGAGGAACGCCGGCACGGCGACCTCGAAGTTCTTCCAGTCGATGCCCGACACCTGCATGACCATGAGGAAGCCGACGACGACCAGCGCGGGCGTGGCGGCCTCGAACGGCACCATGCCGACCAGCGGCGCGAGGAAGGTCGCGAGCAGGAACGCGATGCCGGTGGTGACCGACGCGAGACCGGTGCGCGCGCCGTCGCCGACGCCGGCGGCGGACTCGACGTACGAGGTGTTGGACGACACGGAGCCCGCACCACCCGCGGCTGCGGCCAGCGAGTCGACGATGAGGATCTGCTTGGTGCGCGGCGGGTTGCCGGCCTTGTCGAGCAGCCCCGCCTCGCCGCCGACGGCGACCATCGTGCCCATCGTGTCGAAGAAGTCGGCGATCATCACCGAGAACACCAGCAGCACGACGGCGACGACGCCGATCTTCTCGATCGAGCCGAACAGCGAGAACTGGCCGAGCAGCGAGAAGTCGGGCGCGGCGACGATCGAGTCGGGCACCGCGGGCACGGCGAGCGACCAGCCGTCGGCGTTGTCCGCGCTGCGGGCGCCGATGTGGAAGATCGCCTCGGCGGCCACGGCCAGCACGGTCGAGGTGATGATCGCGATGAGGATCGCGCCGTGCACCTTGCGGGCCATGAGGACGATCGCGAGGAACAGGCCGATCACGAAGATCAGCAGCGGCCAGGAGCCGAGGGAGCCGCCGATGCCGAGCTCGACCGGCGTCGCCTGGCTGAACGGGATCCGCACGAACCCGGCGTCGAACAGGCCGATGAACGCGATGAACAGGCCGATGCCCACGCTGATGGCCGTCTTGAGCTCGACCGGCACCGCCCGGAACACGGCCTCGCGGAACCCGGTGAGCACGAGCACCAGGATGATCAGGCCCTCGAGCACCACGATGCCCATGGCGTCGGCCCAGGTCATGTCGGGCAGCGTCGCGATGGAGTAGGTGACGACCGCGTTCAGACCGAGGCCCGCGGCGAGCGCCAGCGGGAAGTTGGCGACGACGCCCATGAGGATCGACATCACGCCGGCGACCAGCGCGGTGGTGGCGGCGATCATCGGGATGTTCGGCTCGCTGCCGCCCCCGAGGAAGCTGCCGGTGCCGTCCTGCACGGTGCCGATGATCAGCGGGTTCAGCACGATGATGTAGCTCATCGTGAAGAAGGTGACGAGGCCGCCACGGATCTCGGTGCCGACGGTCGAGCCGCGCTCGGAGATCTTGAAGAACCGGTCGACGGCGTTCTTCGGTGCCGTGGGCGCCGGCGCGGACGCCCCCGTGGAGGTGGTGGACATGGGGGGAAGTGTGGCAGACGGGTGGGTACCCGGTCGTCGCCGTCCGGGAAAGGTTCACACCCCGGAAACACGCGGCGGCCCGGCTCCCCGAGGGGTGCCGGGCCGCCGCCGCGCGGGACGCCTCAGATGACCAGGACCGACGCGGTGCCCTTGCCGTAGCCGGACACCTCGACCTCCAGGTCGAGCCGCCGCACGTAGGCCAGGACCCACTGCGCGACGTCGGCGGGCAGCGGCTCGCGCGGGGCGTACCACTGGTCGAGCTTGAGGTGCGGGGCGTCGCCGACGTTGAACAGCGCGGCGGTGACGTTGAGGATCTCCCCCGCGTTCTCGGCGAGCGCCGGCGGCAGCTGCTCCTCCTCGGCGGCGAGCTTCGCCGTCGCGGCGGGCACCAGCGCGATGGACGCACCCAGGTGGGCGGCCAGCGGCAGGTCGAACAGCACCAGCGCCGACAGCTTCATCAGCTTGTCGACGTAGACGCCGACCAGCGCGCCGCCGTTGAGCACGGGGTCGACCATCGGGCCGCCCGTGGCCACCTCGACGTCGCGGCCGATGAGGCCCTCCCAGTGCTCGCGGACCTCCTTGGCGGAGGGCAGGGGCGTCGCCTCGCTCATGCGAGCACCGGCTCGATGGCCTCGCGGAACGTGTCCGCCGTGAACGGCTTCGCGATGAGGAACAGCGCGCCGGCCTCGTCGGCCTGGGTGCGCATCTCCTCGGAGCCCTCGGAGGTCACGAACCCGAACGGGGTGCCGAGCCCCTCGGCGCGCAGGGCGCGGAGCAGCTCGATGCCCGTCATGTTCGGCATGTTCCAGTCGGACAGGACGACGTCGGGCTCGTCGGCACGGATCGCCTCCAGCGCCTCGGCGCCGTCGGCCGCCTCGCGGACGTCCCAGTCGTAGCCGGCCTGGCGCAGCGTGCGGATCACGATCTGCCGCATCACCCGGCTGTCGTCGGCGATGAGCACGCGGATCATGCTCGTCACTTCCCTTCGGTGGCGGGTCCCGCGACGGTGGTCGCGGGGGGAACGGGGGTGCTGCCGGCGTGGCTCACTGGAACAGCCAGACCACGACGACGATCGCGCGGCCGCGCCAGTCCAGGCGCAGCTCGTGCGTGAGCGAGGTCCCGGTGACCTCCGGGAGCTCGGTGGCGACCTGCGGCAGCGTCAGCGTGCCCTGCGACGGCAGGAGCGCCTTGACGTTGCCGCCGACCACGTTGGCGACCTCGCCGAACGCGTCGGTGAGGTCCTCGGGGCCGACGGGCTCGTCGGCACCCATCCCGAGCAGGGCCCGGGTGAGCTCGTGCGCGGTCGGGACGTCGGTGCTGACGGCGGCGCGGCCGGCGAGCTCGCCGTGCACGTCCACCCAGGCGACCAGCGGCTCGGCGGGAGCCGGCACCTCGCCCTCCCAGGGGCGCAGGTAGCCGGGCTCGCCGTCGATCATCGCGGCGAACACCTCCTCGGCGATGGCGTACACCTGGTCCTGCTCGACGGCGGCGGCGGTCATACGGTCTCCTCGGCAGGGACGAGCCCGAGCAGGTCGAGCTTGTCGCGGATGGCGTCAGTGGTGAACGGCTTGATCAGGTACTCGTGGGCGCCGGCCGCGAGCGCGCGCACGATCTGGCCGTGCTCGCTCTCGGTGGTGACCATCATCAGCGTGATGTTGCGCCAGGCCGGGTTGGCGCGGACCTTCGTCACGAAGGTCAGGCCGTCCATGACGGGCATGTTCCAGTCGATGCAGGCGAGGTCGACCTCCTCGCCCTGCTCGAGCAGGTCCAGCGCCTGCTGACCGTCGCCGGCCTGGAGCGTGCTGAACCCCAGGTTCTCCAGCGCACCCGCGACGATGCGCCGCATCGTCCGCGAGTCGTCGATGACCAGTGCTCTCATCGCGAAACTCCTTGCTCGAACGCCGGGCCGGCGGGGCGCGTGCGCGCCGTGGTGGGAAGGGTGGTGGTGGGCCGGGCCGTGGCGGGCCGGCCGAAGACGGGGGCTGCGAGGGCAGCGGGGGCGGTCGTCGTGGACGCCACCGGCGCCGTCCGCTGGCTGGGCACGGCGCCGGCGTGCGCGGGCCGGTAGACCGACCCCCGCTCGACGGGCACGCGCTCCCAGTCGCCGTCGACGCCGATGGTCGTCTCCGCGGCCCCGAGCACGAGGAACCCGCCCGGCCGGAGCACGCGGTGCACCCGGGACAGGATCGAACGCTTCGTCTCGAGGTCGAAGTAGATGAGCACGTTGCGCAGGAACACGATGTCGAACGGCCCGGCGGGCGGGGCGTCCAGCAGGTTGTGCTTCTGGAACGTGATCGTGCGGCGCAGCTCGTCCGCGATCTGCCAGTCGTGCCCGTTGCGCTGGAAGTAGCGCACCATCAGGGGCGCGGGCAGGCCGCGGTTGATCTCGAGCTGCGAGTACCGCCCGGAGCGGGCCTGGGCGAGCACCCGGTCGGACAGGTCCGTGGCGGTGATGTCGAACCGCGCGCCGACGCCGAGGACGTCGGCGAGCGTCATCGCGAGCGAGTACGGCTCCTGCCCGGTGGAGCAGGCGGCCGACCAGACCCGGAGCGTGTCCAGGACCGGTCGCTCGGCGCGCAGGGCGGGGACGATGTGCGTCCGCAGCGCGCTGAACGGGGTGTTGTCCCGGAACCACGACGTCTCGTTGGTGGTGAGCGCGTCGACGATCTGCGCCAGGTCCTGCTCGCGGTTCGCGGCGCGCACCGCGCGGACGTAGGCGTCGACACCGGGGTGGCCGGCGTCGCGGGCGAGGGGCAGGAGGCGGCTCTCGACGAGGTACTCCTTGCCGGCCTCCAGCTGGATCGCGCTGCGGCGCCGGACGACGTCGGCGACGAACGCGAAGGTGTCCTGGGTCAGGCTCACGGCCGACCTCCGATCGGGGCTGCGGGACGTCCGGCACGGGCCAGCACGGACTCGAGGGTGGGGGCTACTTCCCCGAGAGGGAGCACGCGGTGGGCGAGCCCGGCGGCAGCGACGGCACCCGGCATCCCCCACACGACGGAGGTCGGCTCGTCCTGCACGAGCACGGTGCCGCCGGCGGCGACGACGTCCTCGCAGCCGGTGCGGCCGTCGGCGCCCATGCCGGTGAGCACCAGGGCGAGCAGCTGCCCCCCGAGCTCGCGGACGGCCGAGCGGAACAGCACGTCGACTGCCGGGCGGCAGAAGTTGACCGGCGGCGCGTCGGTCAGGTGGGTGCGGAGCTGGCCCGCGGACCGGCTGACCTCGAGGTGGTGGTCCCCGGCGGCGATGTACACGGTGCCCGGCTTGAGCACCTCGCCCTCGCTCGCCTCGACGACGGTGGCGGGGCCGAGCCGGTCGAGCCGCGCGGCGAGCTGCCGGGTGAACACCGGCGGCATGTGCTGCACGACGAGCACGGGCACCGGCGGCGGCGCGGACAGCGCGCCGAGCACCTTGGACAGCGCCTCGGGGCCGCCGGTCGACGAGCCGATGATGACGGCGCTGACCGGGTGCGGCGCGGGGGCCGGGCGGGTGACGACGGGGCTGCGGCCGTGGCCGTGCAGCGGCGTGCCGACCGGGCGGGACGCCGCGGGTCCGGGGAGCCCGCCGGGCTGGCCGGCCGTCCGCGCGGGGGCGGCGGGGGCCGCGGCCGCGGCGGGCCCGGAGGAGCCCGCGCGCCGCGGCACCAGCGCCTTGATCTTCGGGATGATCTCGCTCGCGACGCGGTCCAGCGACTCCTGGACGCTGCCGACGTTGGCCGGCTTGGTCACGTAGTCCGTCGCGCCGGCGACGAGGGCGTCCAGCGTGGCCGACGCCCCGCGCTCGGTGAGCGTCGAGAACATGATGATCGGCATGGTGTGCCGGTTGCGGCGCAGCGCCCGCACCGCCTCGATGCCGTTCATCTCCGGCATCTCGATGTCCATCGTCACGAGGTCGGGGGCCAGCTGGTCGACCTTCGCCAGCGCGATCCGCCCGTTGGAGGCGAAGCCCACCACCTCGATGTCGGGGTCGCGCGAGAGCGAGTCCGTCACCAGCCGGCGGATGACGACGGAGTCGTCGACCACCAGCACGCGGATCCTGGTCACGTGAATTCCCCTTACGTGCAGCACCGGCCGCACCGGCCGGGTTCGTGGTTCTGATCGGTCGGTGCGGCCGGTTCCTGAGTGGCCGGGCCCCGTGAGGGGCCGTCGTCAGTAGGTGAAACGCGCGACCCGCTCGTGCAGGTCGCTGGACAGCGTCGCGAGGTCCTCGACCTGGTGCGACACCCCGTCCAGGACGCTCGCGGAGCGCGCTGCCGCGTCCGCCACGCCCGTGATGTTCTGCGCGATCTCACCCGATCCCGTGGCCGCCTCGGCGACCGAGCGGGACATCTCGTTGGTGGTCGCCGTCTGCTCCTCGACCGCGCTGGCGATGGTCAGCTGGTAGTCGTTGATGCTCGCGATGATGTGCGCGATCTCGCCGATGGCGACGACCGCGGCGGTGGTGTCGGACTGGATGGCCTCGACCCGGCGGGCGATGTCCTCGGTGGCGCGCGCGGTCTCCTGCGCGAGCTCCTTGACCTCCCCGGCGACGACGGCGAAGCCCTTGCCGGCCTCCCCCGCGCGGGCCGCCTCGATCGTCGCGTTCAGCGCCAGCAGGTTGGTCTGCTCGGCGATGGTCGTGATGACCTTGACGACGTTGCCGATCTCCTGCGACGAGACGCCGAGGCGGGCGACCTGGTCGTTGGTGTTGGCGGCGACGTCGGTGGCCTGGCTGGCGACCTTGGCGGCCTGCGAGGCGTTCTGCGCGATCTCCCGGATGGAGGCGCCCATCTGCTCGGCGCCGGCGGCGACCGCCTGCACGTTGCGGGACACCTGCTCCGCGGCCGCCGCGACGACCCCGGCCTGGGCGGAGGTCTCCTGCGAGCCGGCCACCACGTCGCCGTTCGACGCGGTGAGGCTGGCGGCGGTGGTCTCGACCGAGCCCGCCGCGGTCACCACGCCGGCGAGCGTGCTGCGCAGCGACGTCTGGGCCTGCGCCAGCGCGTCGGCCATCCGGCCCGTCTCGTCGTGCCACGGCACCTCGGCCGGCACGGTGAGGTCGCCCTCGGCCATCGCCTCGAGCGAGCCCTGCACGCTGCGCACCGCCTGGGTGATCCGGCGGATGACGAGGACGGCGAGCAGCCCGGACAGGGCGGCGCCGACCACGAACGCGATCAGCAGCGTGAGGATCGTGCGGTCCACCTCGGCGCGGCTGTCCGCGAGGATCTGGTCCACCTGGGCGTCGACCTGGCCCTGCGCGAGCGCGAGCGCCCGGCCGGCCCAGTCGGGGTCCGCGGCGGCGTCCGCGCCGAGCGCGACGGCCAGGCCGTCGACGTCGCCCGCGGAGACGAGCGGCAGCAGGGTGGCGTCGCGGTAGGCGACCCACGCGTCCCAGCGGGTCACGAAGTCGGCCCACTGCCGGGTGTCGGACTGCGGGTAGGCGGCGATCCGGTCGATCTGCGCGGCGACGTCGCGGTCGTTCCAGTCCGACGAGGTCAGCAGCTGGGTCCGCACGGTGGCGTCGGACGCCTCGGCCGCGCGGTGCACCAGCAGGTGGCTGCGGGTCTGCGCGGTGCGCAGCTCCGACATCGCCGACTGCAGGTCGCCGGTCAGGCCGGACATCTCCTCGAGGTTCTGCCCGGCGCGGTACAGCGCGACGGCGCCGACGCCGCCCACCAGGGCGAACGTGCCACCCAGGACGAGCAGGGAGACGGCGATCTTCAGGGCGACGGGGCGGTCCCAGAACCAGGACGCGCGCCGCTTCGACGTGGTGGCCATCAGCCCAGCTCCTCCGCGGTGTAGTAGCCGCCGCCCACGAGGACCTGGCGGTAGTTCTGCGCGTCGACGACCATCGGCGCCAGCAGGTACGACGGGACGACCTTCACGCCGTTGTCGTACGAGGTGAGGTCGTTGGTCTCCGGCTCCGCGCCGTCGAGCAGCGCGCGCACCATCGAGACGGCGACCTCGGCCAGCTGGCGGGTGTCCTTGTAGACCGTGCCGTACTGCTCGCCGGCACCGATCGACTTGGCGGACGCGAGCTCGGCGTCCTGGCCGGTGACGACGGGCAGCGGCTGCGCGCCGGAGCCGTAGCCGGCGCCCTTGGCGGCCTCGAGGATCGCGATCGACAGGCCGTCGTAGGGGGACAGCACGCCGTCGAGGCGCTTGTCGCCGTACAGCGGCAGGAGGGTGGCCATCCGCGCCGCGGCGTTCTTCGGGTCCCACGCCTCGGTGGCGATGGTGGTGAAGTCCGTCTCCCCCGACGGCACGACGAGCACGCCGGCGTCGAGGTACGGCTGCAGCACCTGCATCGCGCCGGCGTAGAAGACGGTGGCGTTGTTGTCGTCGGGCGACCCGGCGAACAGCTCCACGTTGTAGGGGCCGACGTCTCCGGTCGGGTCGCCCGCCGCGTCCACGACGCCGAGGCCCTGCAGCAGCTGCGTCGCCTGCTGCACACCCACCCGCGCGTTGTCGAAGGTGGCGTAGTAGTCGACGTCCGGCGACCCGTTGATCAGCCGGTCGTACGCGATCACCGGGATGTCGGCGGCGGCGGCGTCGGCGAGCACGTCCTTGAGGGCCACGCCGTCGATGGAGCCGATGACCAGCGCGTCCGCGCCGTCCGCGACCATCGCCTCGAGCTGCGCCACCTGCGTCGGCACGTCGTTCTCGGCGTACTCCAGGGCCACGTCGTACCCGAGCGCCTCGAGCTGGGCCTGGACGTTCTCGCCGTCCCCGATCCAGCGCTCGGACGTCGTGGTGGGCATGGCCACCCCGACGAGCGGCCGGTCCCCCGACGCCGCCGCCGTGGCTGCCGTCCCGGCGTCCGCGCCCGGCTGTGCCTCGCTGGTGCCGGCCGAGCCGCAACCCGCGACCGCTCCGACCGCCACCAGCACCAGGGACGCGGCAAACGCATTCCCCGGGCGGTGACGCTTCCCGTGCCTCATCTCGACTCCTTCGTCCGCACCGGCAGCGACGCTCCCTGTCGTGCCGTGCCACCTGGATCGTCCGGGCCGGGGTGGATGTGAGCCCTCCACCGCGTGAACAGCGGGTGGAAAACACGGACCGCCCGGTCGGGTTGCCCGGGCGGTCCGTGGTGGTGCGTGCGGTCCTGCAGTCGCGGCGCTCAGTAGGTGAAGCGCGCCACCCGGCCCCGGAGGTCCTCGGACATCCGGGCCAGCTCGCCGATGGAGTCGCCCATCTGACCGAGCGTCTGCGAGGACGTGGCCGTGGCGGACGCGACGCCGGTGATGTTGGTGGCGATCTCGCCGGAACCGGTCGCGGCCTCGGCCACCGACCGGGACATCTCGGTGGTCGTGGCGGTCTGCTCCTCGACCGCGCTGGCGATGGTGAGCTGGTAGTCGTTGATGCTGGCGATGATGTGGCTGATCTCGCCGATCGCCGTCACCGCGGCACCGGTGTCGGCCTGGATCGCCTCGACCCGGCGGACGATGTCCTCGGTCGCCTTGGCGGTCTCCTGCGCCAGCTCCTTGACCTCCCCGGCGACGACCGCGAAGCCCTTGCCGGCCTCGCCCGCTCGTGCGGCCTCGATGGTGGCGTTGAGGGCCAGCAGGTTGGTCTGCTCGGCGATGCTGGTGATCGCCTTGACCACGTTGCCGATCTCCTGGCTGGACTCGCCCAGGCGCGTGACCTGGTCGTTCGTCGCCGCGGCGACGTCGGTGGCCTGCGTGGCGACCTTCGCGGCCTGCGAGGCGTTCTGCGCGATCTCCCGGATGGAGGCGCCCATCTCCTCGGCACCCGCGGCGACCGTCTGCACGTTGCGGGACACCTGCTCGGCGGCCGCGGCGACCACCCCGGCCTGCGCGGAGGTCTCGTCCGAGCCGGCCACCACCTGGTGCGAGGCGACCGACAGCTCCTCGGCTGCCGCGGCGACGGTCTGGGCCGTCTCCACGACGCCGGAGACCAGACCGCGCAGGCTCTGCTGCGTGCGCTCGAGGTCGACGGCCAGCCGGCCGATCTCGTCCCCGCCGACGACGCCCGACGGCACGGTGAGGTCGCCGTCGCCGGCCGCGGCCAGGCTGCGGGACACGCGGCCGATCCGGTCGACGATGCCGCGCGCCACGACGTACGCGAGGACCGTGGCGGCCAGGGCGCCGAGCGCGGCGACCAGGACCGTGATCCACACCGAGCGCGCACCGAGCGCGTCGGTCTCGGCGGCGAGGGCGGCGGCCTGCTCGCCCTGCGACGCGGTCTCCAGCTGCATGGCGTCCATGACGGCCGTCGTCAGCGGGCGGACCGTGTCGTTGAAGTAGGTGCCGAAGCCCTCCGTGTCACCGGCGTCGGCCATGGGGAACAGGTCGCCCTCGGCGGCCGAGTAGTACGCGGTCAGCGCGGTCTCGAGTGCGGCGACGTCGTCCGGGTCCACCGCGTTCGGGCGGTACTCCTCGATCTGCGCGGCGAGGTCCTGCTGGCGCGTGGTGAGCTCGTCGAGCAGGGTCGCGCGGGTCTCCTCGTCGGCGATCCCGTACTGGATGACCCGCGCGCGGTCGCCCTGGAACGAGCGCTGGATCTCCGTCAGCTGCTGCAGCGGCGTGACGTTGCCGGCGTACATCTCGGCGGCGTCGGCGCGCAGCGTGCGCAGCGAGCCGACCGCGACGGCCGTGACGACCGCCGTCATCGCCACCATCACGGCGACCGCCGCGAGGATCTTCACCAGCACCGGGCGGTCGGCCCAGAGCCGTCGCGGGGTGCCCTCGTGCTGCACGCTCATCTCTCGTCCTTCGTCTGATCCGGGACCTACGTCCCCTCCATCGGCCGGAGACGCCGCCGACGAAGTGGTCCGGCGCGCGGGACCGGGTGGAAACGTGGCCGCGAGGGCACGTCGCGTACCCCGGGTACGCGTCGAGGGCGCACCCGGGTGGGTGCGCCCTCGACGGGACGGTGCGGGTTCGACGCCGGCTCAGTACCGGAAGTTCGCCACCCGGGCCCGCAGGTCCTCGGACATCCGGGCGAGCTCCGCGATGGAGGTGCCCATCTGCCCCAGCGTCTGCGACGACTGCGCGGCCGCGGCGGCCACGCCCGTGATGTTGCCGGCGATCTCGCCGGAGCCCGTGGCGGCCTCGGCTACCGAGCGGGACATCTCGTTGGTCGTGGCGGTCTGCTCCTCCACGGCCGACGCGATGGTCAGCTGGTAGTCGTTGATGCTCGCGATGATGTGCGAGATCTCGCCGATCGCGGCGACGGCGCCGGTGGTGTCGTCCTGGATCGCCTCGACCCGGCGCGCGATGTCCTCGGTCGCCTTGGCGGTCTCCTGCGCCAGCTCCTTGACCTCGCCGGCGACGACGGCGAAGCCCTTGCCGGCCTCCCCGGCGCGCGCGGCCTCGATCGTGGCGTTCAGCGCGAGCAGGTTCGTCTGCTCGGCGATCGAGGTGATGACCTTGACGACGTTGCCGATCTCCTGGCTCGACGCACCCAGCCGCGCCACCTGGTCGTTCGTCGCGGCGGCCGCGTCCGTGGCCTGGCCCGCGACCTTCGCCGCCTGGGAGGAGTTCTGCGCGATCTCGCGGATCGAGGCACCCATCTGCTCGGCGCCGGCGGCCACGGTCTGCACGTTCCGCGAGACCTGCTCGGCCGCGGCGGCGACCACCCCGGCCTGCGCCGAGGTCTCGTCGGACCCGGCGACGACCTGGCCGGACGCCGCGGACAGCTCCTCGGCGGCGGCGGCGACGGTCTGCGCCGTCTCCACGACGCCGGACACCGTGGCGCGCAGGTTCTCCTGGGCCCGGGTCAGCGAGCGGGCCATCTGGCCGAGCTCGTCGGTGGAGTCGACCTGGGCGGTGACGGTGAGGTCACCGTCCGCCATGGCCTCGACCGCGCGCTGCACCTCGTTGACCTGGCGGCGGATGATGCCGGCGATGACCAGGCCGACCGCACCGACCAGCAGCACGCCGGCGGTCAGGACCCAGATGAGCACCTGCGAGCCGGACCTCGCCTCGGCCTCCGCGGAGTCCGCCACGGTGACCAGGTAGTCGGCCGCCGACTGCTCGGCCGTCTCGAGGCCGGTGATCATCGCGTCGATCGCGGCCTGCGCGTCGCCCGCGGTGATGGCCTCGAACTCGGCGTCCTGGTTCGCGAACGCGGCCGGGACCAGCTGCTCGTCGCGGATCTGCTGCCACTCGGCCCACGCCGCCTCGAAGTCGGCCCAGCCCGGCACCACGACGCCGTTCAGGCCGGCGAGGAACTCGTCGGCCGCCGCCTGCAGGTCGGCGTCGGTCGCGGCGATCGCGTCCAGGTGCCGCTGCTGGTCGGCCTCGGTCTCGGTGACGCCGGCCGCCGCGAGGGCGATCAGCATGCGGGCCTTGATCTCCTCCTGGTGCACGACGGAGATCGGGCCGATCACGTTCGCGCTCACGTCCTCGACGGACGCGGTGCTGGCGGCGAGGTCGTTCATCCGCAGGGCGGCGAACGTGCCGGTGCCGGCGACCACCACGACCACCAGGGCCAGCAGCAGCAGGATCTTGGTGCGCACGCCGCGGTTGGCGAACCAAGCGGTGCCGCGGCGGGTGCGGCCCGCGGTCCGGGCGGGGGCGGCGGGGCGGACGGGTGCGGACCCGCCGGAGCCGCGCGGCGTGGGGACGCGGTCGAGTGCCGACGTGCGCGGCGGCGTCCTCGTCGTCATGACGCTCATGGGGGTCCTTCTTTCGGTGTCCTGGTGTTCCCTGCTGGGCGTCCGATCGTCCGGCGCGGCCTGCGTCTGAGCGCCGCGCAGGGTGAGAACGCCCCGCACGACGCAGGGCCGCGGCTCCCGGCCGTCGAGGGGTCGGGGGCCGCGGCCCTGCGTGGAGCGCTGGTCGCGCTGCTCGGCGTGCGCGCTCAGTAGGTGAAGCGCGCCACCCGGCCCCGGAGGTCCTCCGAGAGCCGCGCGAGCTCGCCGATGGAGTCGCCCATCTGGCCGAGCGTCTGGGAGCTGCCGGCGGCTGCCGAGGCGACCCCGGTGATGTTGTTCGCGATCTCGCCGGAGCCGGTCGCGGCCTCGGCCACCGACCGGGACATCTCCGTGGTCGTGGCCGTCTGCTCCTCCACCGCGGACGCGATGGTGAGCTGGTAGTCGTTGATGCTGGCGATGATGTGGCTGATCTCGCCGATCGCCGTCACCGCGGCACCGGTGTCGGCCTGGATCGCCTCGACCCGGCGGACGATGTCCTCCGTCGCCTTGGCGGTCTCGGAGGCGAGCTCCTTGACCTCCCCGGCGACCACGGCGAAGCCCTTGCCGGCCTCACCGGCGCGCGCGGCCTCGATCGTGGCGTTCAGCGCGAGCAGGTTGGTCTGCTCGGCGATCGACGTGATCGCCTTGACCACGTTGCCGATCTCCTGGCTGGACTCGCCCAGGCGCGTGACCTGCTCGTTGGTCGCGGCGGCGACGTCGGTGGCCTGCGTGGCGACCTTGGCGGCCTGCGAGGCGTTCTGCGCGATCTCCCGGATGGAGGCGCCCATCTGCTCCGCACCGGCGGCGACGGTCTGCACGTTGCGGGACACCTGCTCGGCGGCCGCGGCGACCACGCCGGCCTGGGCCGAGGTCTCGTCCGAGCCGGACACGACCTGGGTCGACGCCGCGGACAGCTCCTCGGCGGCGGCCGCCACGGTCTGCGCCGTCTCGACGACGCCGGACACGACGCCGCGCAGGCTGACCTGGGCGCTGTCGAGCGAGCGCGCCATGTCGCCGAGCTCGTCCGCGCTGCGCACGTCGGCGCGCACGGTCAGGTCGCCCTCGGCCATCGCCTCGAGCGCGTGCCGGACCTCGCCGGCGCCGCGGGCGAGCTTGCGCGCCACGGTGAACCCGACGGCCAGCACGATCGCCAGCCCGACCACCAGCAGGACCACGACGGTGACCAGCGTGCTGCTCACCGTGGACCCGGCCGCGGCGGCGTTGGCGTCCGCGACCTCGGCGACGGACTGGTTCTCCAGCGCGATCGCGTCGGCGGCGATGGTCGTCTGCGGCAGGATCTGCGCGCGGTAGAACGCGGCGGCACCGGCGATGTCGCCCGAGTCGGCCATCGGGAACAGCTCGTCCTGCGCGAGGCGGACCATCTCGTTCCAGCCGGCGTCGAAGTCGGACCACGCCTGGTCGTTCACGGCCAGGTCGTCGTACGCGGCCTGCTGCTCGCTGACCTTGGCGATGTACTCGTCGAGCTGCGTGCGCAGGTCCAGGCGGACCTCCTCGGACGCCGCGGGGTACTCGACCATCCGGGCGCGGCCGGCCTGCAGCGCGCGCTGGAGGTCGCTGACCTGACCGAGCTGCGCGACGTAGCTGCTGCTGCGGCTGACGTCCTCGCGGAGCTGCGTCAGGCTCACCCCGGCGGCGGCGACCACGACGACGCCCACCAGACCGGCGGCGGCGAGCAGGCCGAGGACCTTGCCGGCGATGGACAGCCGCAGGCCGCGGCGGGCGCCGTCCGGGGCGGCGGAGGGGTGGGACATGGTCGCTCCTGTGCGTGCGGGGCGCCGACGGCCGCGCGGTGAGCGCGCGACCGGTCCGGGCGCCGTGTCGCCCTCCCTATCGGCAGCCGACCCCGCCGCGTGACCTTTCACCAGGGCGAACCCTCCCCCGAACGCCGAGTGGAGAGCCCTGCCGGGACACGCGGGGCGTGCCGGGCAGGACTCTCCACTCGGTGCAGGGGGCGCGCGACAGGTCGGCGCCCGGGGTCAGGCGGCGGTGGCCTGGTCGACGTCGAGGACCAGCAGCAGCCGGCCGTCGAGCTTGTGCGCGCCCAGGATCAGCGGGCGCAGCGCGGCGTCCAGCGTCTCCGGGGGCGCCTCGAACGTCTCCGGGCCGACCTCCATGACGTCGCCGATCTCGTCGACCAGCAGGCTGACGGGCTCGCCCGCCACCTGCACGACGACCATCATCGGCTCCGCGTCCTCGCCCAGCGGCTCCAGGCCGAGGCGGGGGCGCAGGTCGACCGTGAGCACGACCTGCCCGCGGAGGTTGACCAGGCCGGCGACCCCGGGCGGGGCCAGCGGCACGCGGGTGCGGACGTGCGAGCGCAGCGCCTCCTGCACCCGGGTGACGTCGACGCCGTACAGGCTGCCGCCGAGGCTGAACGTGACGTACTGGCTCATCGGGTGGCTCCCACCAGCTCGGACCCGCCGACCTGCGTCGGGAGGTCGTCGTACGTGGAGCGGTGCTCGGGCCGCTCGTCGTAGAAGGCCGCGTCGGCGGCGAGGATCGCGCGGCGCACGTCCAGCAGCTCCGTGACCTTCTCCCCCAGCACCGTGGAGCCGACCAGGCCGGCGTCCTCGATGTCGGAGTGCCGGGCCGAGTCGTCGTCGACGATGTCGACGATCTCCTTGACCACCAGGCCGACGCTGCGGCCGGCGCGGCTGTAGACCACCAGCAGCAGCTCGGAGGTGTCCTCGGACCCGTAGGCGCCGAGGATCCGGTCGAGGCGGGCCAGCGGCAGGATCGTGCCGCGGTACTGCACGACCTCGCGGCCGCCGACGTACTCGACCTGCTCGGCCTGCACGTGCTCCAGGCGCGCCACCGACGCGAGCGGCATGGCGACCTGGCGGCCCCCGCCGATCCCGACGACCAGCACCTGCTGCACCTCGTGGTTCTCGGCCTGCCCGGCGCTGGCGTGCGCGTTGCGGGCGGCGACGTCGAGCTCCCCGGCCAGGGCGCGGCGCGCGATGGCCTGCACGTCGAGGATCAGCGCGACGTGGCCGTCGCCCAGCACGGTGGCACCGGCGTAGGCGCCGATGGCCTTGAGCCGGGCCGACAGCGGCTTGACGACGATCTCCTCGGTGTTGAGGACGCGGTCCACCAGCAGGCCGAAGCGCTGCTGGTCGGACTGCACGACCGCGATCACCGCGTTGACCGGGCGCTCGGCCGGCACCTCGAGCACCGAGGACAGCGACACCAGCGGCAGCAGCTCGCCGCGCAGGCGGTACACCGGGGCCTCGTGGATGTGCTCGATGCCGGACTCCGAGCGCTGCGAGTCGAGCGCGACGAGCTCCAGCAGGTTGACCTGCGGGATGGCGTACAGGTCGCCGGCCGACTCGACGGTCAGCGCGGGCATGATCGCCAGCGTCAGCGGGATGCGCAGCCGCCAGGTGGTGCCGCGGCCGACGACCGAGTCGACCTCGACGGCGCCGCCGATGGCCTCGATCTTGGTGCGGACGACGTCCATGCCGACGCCGCGGCCGGACACGTTGGTGACGGCCTCGGCCGTCGAGAAGCCCGGCAGGAACAGCAGCTGCAGCAGCTCGGCCTGGCCCATGGTCGTGACCTGGTCGGCCGTCCGCAGGCCCTTCTGGACCGCCTTGGCGCCGATCTTCTCGGGGTCGATGCCGCGGCCGTCGTCGGCGACCTCCACCACGACCTGGCCGCTGGCGTGGTACGCCCGCAGCGCCAGGACGCCCTTGGCGGCCTTGCCGGCGGCGGTGCGGTCCTCGGCCGACTCGATGCCGTGGTCGACCGCGTTGCGCACCAGGTGCGTCAGCGGGTCCTTCACGGCCTCGAGCAGGCTGCGGTCGAGCTCGGTGTCGCCACCGGACAGCTCCAGCTGCACCTCGCGGTGGCAGGCGGCCGCGATGTCGCGGACCATGCGCGGCATCTTCGACCACAGGTGCTCGATGGGCTGCATGCGGGTCTTCATGACCCCCTCCTGCAGCTCACCGGCGATGAGGTTGAGGCGCTGCGCGGAGCGGGCGAGGTCGACGTCCTCGGTGCCGCCCGCGAGCCGGCTGATCTGGTTGCGGGCCAGGACCAGCTCGCCGACCTGCCGCATGAGGGCGTCGAGCAGCTCGACGTCCACGCGGATCGACGCGTCGGCGGCGCCGCCGCGCAGGGTGCCGAGGCTCCTCGGGGCGCTCGCCGCGGGGGCGGGCGCTGCCGGGGCCGCCGGGGCCGGGGCCGGGGCTGCCGGGGCCGGGCTGGGGGCCGGCGCGGCCGGCGCCGCAGCGACGGGCGCGGGCTCCGGCTCGGTGACGGCCACCACGGGCGCTGCGGGCTCCGGGGCGCGCGGCGTCGGGATCTCGGCCGCGGGTGCGACCGGCTCCGGCGCCGGCTCGGCCGCGACCTCGGCTGCGGCCGGGGCCGCGTCCGGGTCGGTGGCCTGGATCGCCTCGATCGCGGCGATGACCGCGTCGATCTCGACACCGCCCTCGCCGCCGTCGACCTCGATGGCCCGCAGGATCTCGCGGATCGTGTCCACGAGCCGCAGCAGCACGTCGGTGGTCGCGTGGTCCATGGACCGGCGGCCGTCGCGCAGCTCCACCAGCAGGTTCTCGCCCGCGTGGGCCACCCGCTCCAGGCGGGAGAACGCGAGGAACCCGCTGGTCCCCTTGATCGTGTGGATCGTCCGGAACACGCTCGCGATCAGCGAGCGCGATCCTGGTTCGCTCTCCAGGGCCACCAGGTCCTGGTCGAGCTGGTCGAGGTTCTCATGGCTCTCGACCAGGAACTCGCGGACGATCTCGTCCATGTCCTCCACTGCTGCCTCCTACGTGGGCCCCGTCTGAGGTGAGGATCGGCGGCGGCAGCGGCTGCGTGAGGCTTTCTGCCCGGAACCTCGGGTGAACACGCGCGTCGAGGGTGCAGAAGCAGGGGGACGAACGGGACATCGCGCCGGGGTTCCTGCACCCTCGGCGGCCGCGCCGCGAGGAGCGGGGGCTCAGCGCGCGGGGCGGTCCTCGTCGGGCTCGGGGTCGTCGGCCGCGGGGGCCAGGAGGCCGCGCAGGGACTCGACGGCGTCGTCGCCGGCGTCGGTCGCCGCGACGTTCGCGGCCCGGACGGCGTCGAGGACCTCGGCCCGGTGCACCGACACGGAGCGCGGGGCGTCGATGCCGAGCCGCACGCCGTCGCTGCGCACCTCGATCACGGTCACGACGATGTCGTCCCCGATCACGAGTCGCTCCCCGACCCGTCTGCTCAGCACCAGCATGGCGCCGACCCTACCTGCCGGAACCGGGGGACCCGCACCCGACACCGCGTCAGCCCCAGACCGTGCCCTCCGGGAGGTGCTCGCCGAGGGCCGCGGCCCAGGCGACGCGGGAGGCCGGCACCCCGTCGATCCAGGCGACCGGCACGCCGAGCCCGAGCACGGTGCCGGGCTCGCTGGTGTCGAACAGCCCGCCGACGGCGAGCGCGTCGAGCGGCCGGCGCGCGCCGACGCCGGCGATCCACCGGACGCAGTCGCGGGTCTTGCTGCGGGCGTCGATGACGCCCCAGGCCTGGTCGGGCGTGAGGGCCGCGAGCAGCTCGGCGGCGGCGTCCTCGCGGGCGCGGCCGGGGCGGACGCCGAGCGCGACGACGGTGACGCCGTCGGCGGCGGGCCGCTCGGTCCGCCAGCGGGCGGCGGCCGACGGGCTGGTGAGGCGGTGCCCGGCGGCACCGGGCTCGGCGTCGCCGGCGTGCACGACGGCGGGCGCGCCGACGCGCAGGGCGAGCAGGTCGGCCACCCGGCCGGCGTCCTCCGGCGGGCCGGCGACGACCAGCACGGTGCCGGGGTCGCGCGGCAGCGGCGGCGCGGACGGCACGGCGGCCAGCAGCCGGGCCAGCTCGACCGGGCCGTCGCCGCACGCGGCGAGCAGCGCCGCGGGGACGCCGAGGTCGGCGAGCGCGTCGCGGGGCACCCCGGTCGACGACGGGACCGCGGGCGTCGCGGGCGCGGCCGGCAGCTGCTCCAGCACCGGCGCCGGCGCCGGGGCGGGGACCGTCGGCGGCAGCAGCGGCTCGAACGTCCGCTCGGACGCGGGCGGCGGCACCTCCAGGTCGGCCTCGGGCGCGGTCGCCCCGGCCATCGCGCGCATCTGCTCCAGCACGGAGGCGAACGCCTCCTCCCCCGTCGACACCCGCGGCCCGCGGGCCTCGGGCACGGCGGCCGGGGCCGGTGCCAGCACGTCGGAGCCGGGCGGGCCGAACGGGTCGTCGGGGCCGGAGTCGGCGGCGTCCGCGGCGGCGAGCAGCGCGTCGATCCCGCCGCCGCCGGCCGACGCGGTCACCGCGGCCACGCCCCGGCGGCGCAGCAGGCTCTGCGCGGGCGGGACGGGCGCGTCGGGCACGTCGATGGTCAGCTCGTACCGCTCGCGGGCGAAGAACCCGGCGACGCCGCCGGTGCGGATCCGCTCGGCGCGCACGATGCGGGCGGTCGGACCGAACTCGGCGCGCACGTGCACCATGAGCTCGGCCAGGTCGGCCCCCTCAAGCAGCAATCGCGTGGGCACCGCTCACCACCCCGACGGTCTCGATGCGGGCGCCGATGCCGGTGACCTCGGCGTAGGACAGGACGGGCAGCCGCTCGAGCGCCAGGACGACGACCTTGCGCAGCGCGGGCCGCAGCGCCGGGGCGCAGACCAGGACGACGGACCGGCCGGTGGCCTCGGCGTCGGTGACGGACACCCGCAGCCGCTCCAGCATCGCCTCGAGGCGGTTGGGGTCCGTGAGGATCTGCGTGCCGGTGTCGGACGGGCGCAGCGCCTCGACGAGCGACTGCTCGAACACCGGGTCCAGGGTCAGCACCCGCAGGACGCCGTCCTGCACGTACTGGGTGGACAGCGCCGGGCCGAGCGTGCCGCGAGCGGCCTCGACCAGGCCCTCGGGGTCGGTGCCGGCCTTGGCGCGCAGGCTGAGCGCCTCGTAGATCCGGCCGAGGTCGCGGATCGGGACCTCCTCGGCGAGCAGGCCCTGCAGCACGCGCTGGACCTCGCCGAGCGACAGCAGCCCGGGAACGAGCTCGTCCACCACCGACGGGTTGACCTGCTTCAGGCCCTCGGTGAGCACCCGCACGTCCTCGCGGCCCAGCAGGCGCGGGGCGTTGCGGGTGATGATCGAGCCGAGGTGCGTGATGAGCACGGACACCCGGTCGACGACGGTGGCGCCGGCCATCTCGGCGGCGTGCCGCAGCTCGGCCGCCACCCACTTGCCGGGCAGGCCGAACACGGGCTCGACCACGGACTGCCCCGGCAGCGCGGCCAGGTCGTCGCCCAGGGCGAGGATGCGCCCCGGCGGCACCTCGCCGCGGCCGACCTCGACGCCGGCGATCCGCACCACGTAGGTGGAGCGCGGCAGGTCGACGGAGTCGCGGGTCCGGACCGGCGGGACCACGATGCCGAGCTCCATGGCGATCTTGCGGCGCAGCCCGCGGACGCGGTGCAGCAGGTCCTGGTCCGGGCCGTTGCCGACCATGTCGACCAGGTCCGGCGCCAGCAGGATCTCCAGCGTGTGCACCCGCATCTGCTCGATGAGCGCCTCGGGCGTGTCGTTGGACGTCGGCGCGGAGGTCGCGGTGGACGCGGCGGCGGACTCGGCGTCCTTCGCGGCCTTCGCCTCGTTGGCCTTGATCCGCTGCGCGACCACCAGCAGGGACGCGCCCACCAGGACGAACGGCACCTTGGGCATGCCGGGCAGCAGCGCCAGGGCGAGCGCGCCGCAGCCGGAGATCAGCAGGGCGGTCCGGGACTGCGACAGCTGCTTGGACGCCGCGGTGCCCATGTCGCCCTCGGCCGTGGCGCGGGTGACGACGATGCCGGTGGACACCGACAGCAGCAGCGCGGGGATCTGGGTGACCAGGCCGTCGCCGATGGTCAGGAGGCTGAACTTCTCCAGCGACTCGCTGAGGGACAGCCCCATCTGCATCATGCCGATGACGAAGCCACCGATGAGGTTGATCAGCGTGATGACGATGCCGGCGATCGCGTCGCCCTTGACGAACTTGGAGCCACCGTCCATCGCGCCGTAGAAGTCGGCCTCGGCCGTGACGTCGGCGCGGCGCTTGCGCGCGGTGTCCTCGTCGATGAGGCCGGAGTTCAGGTCGGCGTCGATCGCCATCTGCTTGCCGGGCATCGCGTCGAGGGTGAACCGCGCGCCGACCTCGGCCACGCGGCCCGCGCCGTTGGTGATGACGACGAACTGGATGACGACCAGGATCAGGAAGATCACCAGGCCGATCACGAGCGACCCGCCGACCACGAAGTGCCCGAACGCGTCGATCACCGCGCCGGCGTACCCGTCGCGCAGCACCAGCCGGGTGGAGGCCACGTTCAGGCCGAGCCGGAACAGCGTGAACACGAGGATCAGCGACGGGAACACGCTGAAGTCGAGCGGTCGCTGGACGTACATGCTGGTCAGCAGGATGACCAGGGACGCCGTGATGTTCACGGCGATCAGGACGTCCAGCAGCACCGCGGGCAGCGGCACGACGAGCAGCAGCACGATGCCGACGACGCCCACCGGGACGGCGAGCTGGGAGATCTGCCGGTTCTTCATCGCAGGTCCTTGTTCGTGGGGCGGGTGGTCCGGGTCGGGGTGGTGCGGGCGGTGCTCACGCGGCGGCTCCGGCCTTGTCGGCCTTGTCGGCCTTGTCGGCTCTGGCCCGGCGGCGCGCGGCGGCCACCGTGGTCGGGACGTCCTCGGGGGCGACGGAGCCGCCGGGCATCGTGTGCTTGCCCAGGGCGGCGCCGCGGCGCTTCAGCTGCATGACGAAGGCCAGCACCCGGGCGACGGCGGTGAACAGGTAGGCGGGGATCTCCTGGTCGACGGCGCAGGCGGCGTGCAGCGCACGGGCCAGCGGGACGTCCTCGACCATCGGCACGCGGTGCTCGGCCGCCTGCTCGCGGATCTTGGCGGCGACGGCGCCCGCGCCCTTCGCGACCAGCCGCGGGGCGCCGGTGCCGGCGACGTACTTCAGGGCGACGGCGACGTGCGTCGGGTTGACGACCACCACGTCGGCGTCGGCCACCGCGGCCATCATCCGGTTGCGGCTCATCGCCATCTGCTTGGACCGGATCTGGCCCTTGACCAGCGGGTCGCCCTCGGTGCGCTTGTGCTCGTCCTTGATCTCCTGGCGGGACATGCGCGTCTGCTTGCGGTTCCGCTTCATGACGACCAGGACGTCGAACGCCGCGAGCAGCACGCCCGCCGCGACGCCCCAGACCAGCAGCTGCTTCACGCCCGCGCCCGCCACGGCGAGCATGTGCTCCAGCGGGATGCGGCCCGTCCCCATGAGCTGCGGGACCAGCGCCTGCACCGCCGCGTAGAGGACCGCGCCGACGACCGCCGTCTTGAGCAGCGTCTTGGCGCCCTCCCACCAGGCGTGCCCGCCGAACAGCTTCTTCACGCCGGAGACCGGGTTGAACTGCTGGACGTTCGGCTTGAACTTCTTCTTGTGCACGCCGCCCTGCGCGACGGCGACCACGATCACGGTGATCGCGACGACCGCGAGCATCGGGCCGATGGTGCCGACGACCGACCACAGGCCGTCGCCGAGCAGGTTCACGACGGTGCCGGCGTCCGGCGACGCGATCGCCTGGGTCACCGCCGCCAGCTGCTGCTGCGCGGCCGCCGACGCCCGGCTCAGGGTGCTCGGCAGCATGACCGCCGCGGCGGTGAGGCCGAGCCACGCGGACAGGTCCTGGGACCGGGAGAGCTTCCCGTCCTCGTGGACCTTCTTCATCCGCTGGGGTGTGGCCTTCTCGGACTTCTCCCCCGCGTCCCCGCCGCTCACGAGGCCACCTGCAGCACGGCCTGCACGGCCCGCTCGGCGAGCTGGTTCACGACGCCCGGCAGGGCCAGGTACGCGAAGCCGGCGAACGTGACGGTCATCAAGATCTTCAGCGGGAAGCCCATGGCGAAGGCGTTCAGCGCGGGCGACACCCGGGTCAGCAGGCCCAGGCCCACGTCGGTGAGGAACAGCACCACCAGCAGCGGGCCGCCGATCTGCAGGGCCGCGAGGAACATGTCGCTCAGGCCGGTGGTGACCGCGGTGGCCATCTTCTCGAGGTCCAGCCCCGCACCGACCGGCACCGCGTCGAACGACCGGGCCAGCCCGGCGATCAGCACCTGGTAGGCGCCGGAGACGAACAGCAGCACCAGGCAGGTCATGTTGTAGAGCCGGGCGAACTGCGCGCCCGACGTCATGTTCTGCGGGTCGAACGCCTGCGCCAGCTGGAAGCCGCCGAACAGGTCGATGAGGTTGCCCGCGGCCTGGACGGCGGAGAACAGCAGCGAGACCAGGAACCCGAGCGCGGCGCCGACGGTGGCCTCCAGCACGAGCGCCCCGACGAACTGCCCCGTCGACTCCGTCACCGACAGGTCGAGCCGCGGCAGCACGGCCAGGGCCAGCCCCACCGAGAGCATCGCCTTGACGGCGCCGGGGATGCCGCGGTGCGCGAACGGCGGTGCCACCAGGAAGAAGGCGGCGAACCGGACGCCGGCGAGCATCGCCGTCTGCACCGAGGCCAGGGACAGGGTCAGGTCCATCGCGCGTCAGCCGCCCAGCAGCGCGGGGATGCGGTCGAACAGCTGCGTCGTGAACGACACGAGCTCGGCGATCATCCAGTGCCCGCAGACCAGCAGCGCCACGGCGGCGGCGATGGCCTTCGGCACGAAGGACAGCGTCACCTCCTGGATCTGGGTCACGGACTGCACCAGGGAGACCGCGAAGCCGACGACCAGCGCGGTGATGAGCACGGGCGCGGAGAGCTTGGCGGCGACGATCAGGGCGTCGAGCCCGATGTCGAGGACGGCCGAGGTGTCCATCAGCCACCCCCTGCCGACGCGGCGCCCACCAGGGCGGTGACGATCAGGCCCCAGCCGTCGACCAGCACGAACAGCAGCAGCTTGAACGGCAGGGAGACCATGACGGGCGGCAGCATCATCATGCCCATGCTCATCAGGACCGAGGACACGACCAGGTCGATGACCAGGAACGGGATGAAGATGACGAACCCGATGATGAACGCCGACCGCAGCTCGGAGAGCATGAACGCGGGGATCAGCGTGAGCATCGGGACGGTGGCGGCGCTCTCCGGGTTCGGCTGGTCCGCCGCCCGGGTGATGAGGGCCAGGTCCTGCTCGCGGGTGTGGCCGAGCATGTACTCGCGCAGCGGGGCGGAGCCGGCGTCGAGCGCGGTCTGGAAGTCCATGCCGCCGTCGAGGTAGGGCTGCACGGCGACGGTGTTCACGTCGGACAGCACGGGTGCCATGACGAACAGGCTGAGGAACAGGGCCAGCCCCGCGATCACCTGGTTGGGCGGCACGGTGGTGAGGCCGAGCGCGTTCCGGGTGAGGGACAGCACCACGAAGATCTTGGTGAAGCCGGTCATCATCAGCAGCAGGGACGGCGCGACCGACAGCAGCGTGATGCCGATCAGCACGACGATGGAGCTGCTGGGCGTGCCGTTGACGCCGTTGATGGAGACCGAGACCTCGCCGCTGCCGGGGTCGGCCGGGGCCGCGGGGGCGGCGGGGTCGGTGGGCGGCGTCGGCGCGGCGTGCGCGACGCCCGAGCCGAGGACGACCAGCGCGACCGCGAGCGCCAGGACGGCGAGGAGGACCAGGGGCCAGGTGCGGCGAGCCGGGGTGGCGCGCTGCTGCAGGTCGGCGCTCACCGGCGCACCGTCCGCTCGCGCAGGACCGCGACGGCCTGCTTCCAGGTGGAGGGCGCGAGCACGGAGCCGTGCAGCGCGCCGCGGGCGTCGGCGGCCGGGCGGGCGAGGCCCTCGACGCGCTCGGCGTCCGCGACCTCGAGGCCGGCGAGGGCCGGCAGGTCGGCGGTGCCGGTCGTGCCGGTCGTGCCGGTCGTGCCGGTCGTGCCGGTCGTGCTGGTCGTGGCGGCGGCGCCCGGCGTCACGGGGATCGCGGCCGCGGCGGCCAGCGCGGCGGCGGCCGAGGCCGAGGCCGCCGAGGCGGATGCGGCGGCGCGCGCCGCGGAGAAGCCGTCCTCGGACGACGTGGACACCGTGGACACGGTGTCCACGGCCGGAGACGAGACCGTCTCGTCCTCGCGCGGCACCACCGAGACGGTCGCGCCGGTCGACACGCCCTGGGCGGAGGCGAGCACGTCCTCGAACGACGGGCCGGTCGCCGGAGCGGCGGTGGTCGTGCGCGGGGCGCGGGCCGTGCGCGGGGACCTCGGCGTGCGGGGCCCGCGCGGGGTCGGCAGGACGGCCGCGGCCAGCGCGCCCAGCGTCATCGGCGCAGGGCCGGTGCCGTCGGTGTCGGCGGCGGTGAGCGGCGCGAGCGCCTCGGCCGGGGCCGGGGCGAGCTCGGTGAGCATGGTGACGTTCTGCTCCCCGTAGCCCAGCAGCAGCCGGCGGTTGCCGACGGCGATCACGGCGACACCGGCGTGGCGGCCGAGCGCCTGGCGCCCGACGACCTCGACGGCCGGGCCTGCGGGCCGGCGACGGCCCTTGCCCCACCCGGCGCGGCGCGCGAGGACCCAGATGAGCCCGATCACGCACGCCAGCGCCAGGAGGACGCGCAGGCCCAGGACGAGGGTGTCCATCAGATGGTGCCGTCCTCGCCACGCGCGATCTCGGTGATGCGGATGCCGAACTCCTCGTCGATGACGACGACCTCGCCACGGGCGATGAGGCGGCCGTTCACCATGACGTCGGCGGGGCTGCCGGCGGCGCGGTCGAGCTCCAGCACGGCGCCCGGGGTCAGCTCGAGCACCTGGCGGACCGGCAGCTTGGTGCGGCCGAGCTCGGCGGTCAGCGTCATCTCGACGTCGTAGAGCACGTTCAGGCTGGCGCGCTGGGTCGGGACGCCCGCCGTCGCGGCGGTGGGCTCGCTGCGCAGGCGCAGGCCGAACCAGGCCTGGACGCCCTCGTCGGTCGCCAGGGCGACCAGGTGCGCGTCGGCGGGCAGCGCGGCGGCGACGGTCTCGGTGCGGGCGGCCTCCAGGACACCCGCGCCGAGCTCGGCCACGGCGGCCTCGAGCGCGGGGCGCAGCGCGGCTGCCAGGTCCAGCGGGCTGCCGTCGGGGGCGCCGGCGGCGAGCGCCTCGCGGACGGCCTCGTCGGCGACCAGCACCACGTCGGCGCTGTTCGGGCCGACGAACGACGCGACGACCGCGAGGGCATCGGCGTCGGGACGCTGCCCGGCGGGCGCCGGGACCGGCATGAGCGGGGCGACGGCGGGCAGCAGGCGGGCGGCGGCGGTGGCCGCGGCCAGCGCGACCGCGGCGTCCGTGGTCTCGGCGGTGGGGACGGCGTTCATCAGTGCTTCTCCTCGACGGTGACGACCATGCAGGCGAGACGGGAACCGTTGTTCCCCGCGGCGGCTCGCGCGAGCACGACGCCGTCCACCACCACGTCGAGCGGCTGGGACGACGGGTGGGACAGGGGGACGACGTCGCCGACGGACAGGCCGACGACGTCACGGGGGCGGACGACGACCGGCGCAAACCGGACGGCGACCTCGACGGGGACCTCCTCGACGGCGGACTCGAGGTCGAGCACCGCGAGCTCGTGCGCCCGCTGGTCCTCGGCCGAGCGGCCGTTCACGCCGTCGGTCTGGCGGACGGCGGCCAGCAGGAGCTCGGCGGGGAACATGACGGTCGCCAGGTCCTCGCGCTCGCCGACCCGCATCTGGAAGGTGGCGACCAGCACCGCGTCGGAGGCCGGGACGGCCTGCACGAACTGCGGGTTGTACTGGACCGCGCGCAGCGTGACCTCGAGCGGGGTCAGCGAGGAGAACGCGTAGCCGAGGTCGCCGAGGGCCGCCTGCATGACGCCGCGCACCAGGGTGAGCTCGATCTCGGTCAGCTCGCGGTCCTCGCGGACGTCGCCGGTGCCGGGGCCGCCGAGCAGGTAGTCGATCCACACCATCGTGGTGCTCACGGGCACCTGGACGACGGCGGTCTGCCCGCGCTGCTCGATGGTGCACAGCATCATCGCGGTGGTGCCGGGCAGGCTGCGCACGTACTCGTCGTACGACTGCAGGGTGAGCCCGTCCAGGGTCACCTGCGCCATCGCGCGCAGCCGCGCCGTCAGCTGGTTGCCCCACTGCCGGGCGAAGGTCTCGAAGGCCATCTCGAGCACGCGGGCGTGCTCGCGGGCCATCGTCATGGGACGACGGAAGTCGTAGGGCTCGGGTACGTGGGTGCGCCGGCGCGAGCGCGCCGGGGCCTGACCCGTGGTGTGGACCGTCACGCCCACCCTCATCGGCGCGCGAACGGGTGATGTGAGGGGTCCGGCGCTCGCGACGCCCAGAACTTCTCCGCCCTCGGCCCCTCGTGGGCCGGCGTGCTGCGGAGCGACGTGGCGCCCTCCGTGGCGCCCTGGTTCACCGGGTGGTGACGGTCCTGGTCAGAGGACCGGGACCGTCACCGTGGCCGGTCGGACGGGCCGCGCGGCACCGCGCGGCCTGTCACTCACTGCGTGACGTAGTTCGTCAGATAGACGTCCATCACCTCTCCGTGGTAGAGCTCCTCGAGCTCGTGGAGGAACTCGCCCTTGAGGGTCTCGCGCGTCGCCGGGTCGCTGATCTCGGCGACCGTGCGGCCGGAGAACAGGGCGATCGCGGCGTCCACGGCCTTGCCCGGGTCGGGGTCGCCGTGACCGCCGGCCTCGAGGGTCATCTGGAGCGAGAACCCGAGCCGCAGGTAGTGGCCCTGCGCCAGGTTCAGGCTGATCGGCTCGACGGCGACCACCGCGCCCGGCTCGGGCTCCGGCTCGGCCGCCTCGGCGTCGCCGCCGCCCATGCCCAGCAGGACGTACGCCGCGGCACCGGCCAGCACCAGGACGACCGCGCCCAGGATGAGGAAGAGCTTCTTCTTGCCCTTCTTCGGCGCCTCCGGCTCGGGCGCGGGCGCCTCCTTGGCGGTCGCGCCGCCGCCGATCTTGCCGCCGCCGATCTTCTGGCCGCCGCCGATGACTCGCTGCTCGATGGGCATGTCCCTAGCTCCCCGTTCCGCCTGCTGCCACAGCGGGCAGCAGCGCGCGGACCGCTTCCGGCTCCGCGCTCAAGATGACCATGTCGACCCGCCGGTTGGCGGTCATCGCGTCGTCCCCGCCGCCCTGGACGAGCGGGCGGGTGTCGCCGAAGCCCACCGCCTGGATGCGGCTGCCCGGCATGCCGTCGGACTCCACCAGGTGCCGCAGCACCTGGGTGGCCCGGTCGGACGACAGCTCCCAGTTGGTCGCGTACCGCCCGGAGATCGGGATGGTGTTGGCGTGCCCCTCCACGGAGATCGACTCCTGCAGCCCCACGAGGGTGGGTGCCGCGAGGTCGAGGACCTGCATCGCGGTGGGGGTCAGCGTGGCCGAGCCCTGGGCGAAGAACACGTCGTCCGCCACGAGGCCCAGCACGAGGCCGCGGTCGTCGACCCGGAACCGCACGGAGTCCTGCAGGTTCTGGGTGCGCAGCGCGGCCAGGATGTGCTCCTGGACGTCCTCGAGGTGCGCGACCTCCGCCTGCGCCGCGGCGAGCACCGACGCGTCCACCGCCGCCGGGTTCTCCTCGACGACCGGCGACGGGTTCGACGCCTGCATGCCGAGGCCCTCGTCCGCGTCCACGACGCCGGAGGTGCCCGTGTCCGGGGCGTCGGCCGCCGCGCTGGTCCCGTCGAGCACGCCGGCGCTGCCCTCCAGGGCCCCGTTGGTGATGGACCCCTCGCCGAAGCCCTCGGCCAGCGAGGAGCGCAGGGCGATGTACTTCTCCTGGTCCACCTGGCTGATCGCGAACAGCACGATGAACAGCGCCATGAGCACGGTGATCATGTCGGAGTAGGACACCAGCCACCGCTCGTGGTTGACGTGCTCCTCCTCGTGGCCGCCGCGACGGCGGCCCCGGCCCCCGGAGCTCACGCCGCTTCCTTGTCCTTCTCGGCGGGCTCGTCCGGCAGCAGGCTGCGCAGGCGCTCGCCGACCAGGCGCGGGTTGGCGCCGGCCTGCACCGCGAGGAGGCCCTCGAGCGTGACCTCCATCTGCGCGCACTCCAGGTCGGAGAACCGCTTGATGCGGGCGCCGATGGGCAGCCACACCACGTTGGCGGACAGGATGCCCCAGAGCGTGGCGACGAACGCCGCGGCGATGGAGTGGCCGAGCGAGGCCGGGTCGGACAGGTTCTCCAGCACGTGCACCAGCGAGATGACCGTGCCGATGATGCCGATGGTGGGCGCGTAGCCGCCCATGTCGGCGAAGTACTTGGACCAGACCTTCTCCTTGGTCCGCTTGGTCGCGATGCGGTCCTCGAGGATCAGGCGGAGGTCGTCGGGGTCCGTGCCGTCGATGGCGGCCTGGAGACCGCTGCGCAGGAACGGGTCGTCGATGTCCTTGGCGGCGTCCTCCAGGGCCAGCAGGCCCTCGCGGCGCGCGCGGTCGGCGAGGTCGACCAGCGTGTCGACGGTCGTCGTCGGGTCCGGGACCTTGTTCATGAGCGCCCGGGGCACCGCCTTGTACGACGCGATGACGTCCTTCACGGTGTGCCCGGCGATGCCGACACCGATCGTGCCGACCCACACCAGCAGCAGCGGTGCGGGCAGGAAGATGGACATCGGGTCGGCGCCCTCCATGAGGAGGGCACCGAAGATCGCGCCGAAGGCGACGACCAGGCCGATGAAACCGGCGGGATCCATCTCAGCGGCTCCTCGGTCGCAGGGGGACAGGGTCGGCGAGCGGCTCGTCGCCGTCGTCCGGTGCGTCGGCTGCGGTCGCGGCGGCGTCGGTGTCGACGTCGCGGACCAGCTCGACGGCCGGGTGCGGCGAGGCCTGGATCTCCTGGGCACGGGCCAGGAGGTGCGCGCGGTGCTCGTTGACCCGCGCGATGACCTCGGCCATCGACTCGCGGACGATGTACTTCGTCCCGTCGATGAGGGTCAGGATGGTGTCGGGCGCGCTGTCGACGCGCTGGAGCAGGTCGGGGTTGACCCCGAACTGGGCCCCGTTCAGGCGCGTCACGATGATCACAGCAGTGTCCCGTCCCTGGTGGTGCGTGTGCGGCCGGCTGCGCCGCGGCGGCCCGTCCGTGGGCCGTTCCCCCCTCCCATCGGTCGGTCGCGACGCGGGATGAGGCTTTCCTCCGCAGTGCGGCCGGGGGCCGGGGTGAAGCCGCCAGGTCCACACAATGGAGCCTGGACAGTCCGCAAAATGTAGCCTGTGGACGTCGCGAACTGTAGTCTGCGCAGGTCAGCGCAGTGTCGTCCCGGGAGGTCTTCCTGTACCGCACGCGCGTCCTGGACGAGGTGGTGGCCGCGCGGCTGCGGTCCGCCGGAGCGGTCCTCCTCGAGGGCCCCAAAGCCTCCGGGAAGACCCGCACCGCGCAGCAGCACACAGCCAGCCAGGTCTACCTCGACACCGACGACTCGGCGCGCTCCGCGCTCGCGGTCGACCCCGCGCTCGTGCTGGACGGTGCCGCCCCGCAGCTCGTGGACGAGTGGCAGCTCGAGGCCACCCGCGTCTGGAACCACGTGCGGAGCGAGGTGGACCGCCGCGGCGCTCCCGGCCAGTTCGTGCTCACGGGATCGGCCGTCCCCGACGACGACGTGGCGCGGCACACCGGCGCCGGCCGGTTCGCGCGGCTCACGCTGCGTCCGATGAGCCTGTTCGAGACCGGCGACTCGACCGGCGAGATGTCCCTGGGACAGCTGCTGCGCGGCGGACGACCCGCTGCTCGTGACCCCGGCACCTCGGTGCGCGACGTCACCGACGCCCTGGTCCGGGGCGGCTGGCCCCTGCACCTCGGGATGGACGTGGCCGACGCCGCGCGCGCGAACGTCGACTACCTGCGCACCGTCGCGGAGGTCGACATCCCCCGGCTGGACGGGACCCGCCGCGACCCCGCTCGGACGTCGCGGTTCCTGCAGGCGCTGGCCCGCAACACCGCGATGGAGCTGCGCGTGACGCGGCTCGCGGCCGACGTCGACGCCGGGAACGGCCTGCTGGCGCGGACGACCGCCTACGACTACCTGGCGGCGCTGCGCCGGCTCATGGTGCTCGACGAGCTCCCGCCGTGGGCGACCCACCTGCGGTCGCGCGCCGTGCTGCGCACCTCTCCGCGCATCCACCTGAGCGATCCCTCCCTCTCGGCCGCGGCCCTGGGGGCCGGGACCGATCGCCTGCTGTCGGACCTCAACTGCCTCGGTCTGCTCTTCGAGTCGCTGGTCGTCCGCGACACCCGTGTGTACGCGGAGCCGCTCGACGCGCGCGTCCACCACTACCGGGACAGCGACGGGCTGGAGATCGACCTCGTCGTCCAGACCCGCGACGGGGCCTGGGGCGCGTTCGAGGTCACGCTCGGACCCGGTCAGGTGGACGAGGCCGCACGGCACCTGCTGGCGTTCGCCGCGAAGGTCGACACCGACCGGACCGGCGAGCCCGCCGTGCTCGCGGTGATCACCGCGACCGGCTACGGGTACACGCGCCCCGACGGCGTCGTGGTGGTGCCGGTCGGCACGTTCGGCCCCTGACCACCGGCGCCGGGTGCCCCGCCGACGCCCGTCGGCGGGGCACCCCCTGCGTCAGCGCTTGAGGTTGACGAGCTCCTGCAGCACCTCGTCGGAGGTGGTGATGACGCGGGAGTTCGCCTGGAAGCCGCGCTGGGCGATGATCAGCTGCGTGAACTCCGTGGACAGGTCCACGTTGCTCATCTCGAGCGAGCCGGCGGACAGCGTGCCGCGGCCGCCGGCGCCGGCGGCGCCGACCTGGGCGTCGCCGGAGTTCACCGTGGTGGTGAACAGCGAGCCGCCGGCCTTGGAAAGGCCCGAGGGGTTGGTGAACGACGCCAGGGCGATCCGGCCGAGGGCCTGCTTGAGGCCGTTGCTGAACGAGCCCGTGATCGTGCCGTCGGAGCCGAGCGCGAACGACTCGAGGATGCCGGAGGCGTAGCCGTCCTGCTTGCCCGCGGCGACGGTGTCGACGCCCGCCATGCCGGTGACGCCGGACAGGTCGACGGTCACGCCGCCGAGGTCGAACGTGGCGTCGCCGGACGTCGCGTCGGTCCAGGTGAGCTGGCCGGTGCCGTCGAAGGTCAGCGGCGTGGTCGCGTAGGTGGCGGTGCCGTCGGTCGCGCCCATGGTCCAGCCGGTCGCGGTCTTGGTCATGGTGAGCTCGATCTCGCGCTCGGTGCCGATGGCGTCGTACGCCTTCACCGTGAGCGTCTTGACGGTGCCGGTGGCGGCGTCCGACTGCAGGTTGCCCGCGAACGGCGCGGTCGTCGTCGCGTTGGCCGGCATGACGGTGCCGACGGCCACGCGGATGTCGCCGACCTCGCCGCTGGTGTCGATGACGCCGTTCTGCGCGGCCCAGCCCTGCACGATCGCGCCGTCGCCCGGCAGGACCATCTGGCCGGTGGAGTCGAAGTCGAACGAGCCGGCCCGCGTGTAGTACTGCTGCGTGCCCTGGCGGACGACGAAGAAGCCGTCGCCGGAGATCATCATGTCGGTGCTGCGGCCCGTGAGCTGCGCCGCGCCCTGCGTGAAGTTGGTGGTGATGCCGGCGACCTGCACGCCGAGGCCGACCTGCGCCGGGTTCTGGCCGCCGACGCCGTCCTGGGCGCCCGAGGCCGCGTTGAGCATCTGGCTCAGCGTGTCCTGGAACTGGATCTGGGACGCCTTGAAGCCGGTGGTGTTGACGTTGGCGATGTTGTTGCCGGTGACGTCGAGCATCGTCTGGTGGCTGCGCAGACCGCTGATGCCGGAGAAGAGAGAGCGGAGCATGGTGGATCCCTTCGGGGGTTCGTCTGGTGGGCTACCGCGGTCAGGCGGTGGTCGCGGGAGTCGTGGGCGTGGCGGGGGCGGCGTCGGCGGGACGGACGCCGGCGACCGCGTCGAGCGCGATCTTCTCCGTGCCGATCGTCAGCGCGGGCACGGAGCCGGAGTAGTCGACGGAGTCGACGACGCCCGACTTCGTGGCGCCGGTGGCGTCGGTCCAGCTGACCTGCTGGCCGACCAGGTCGGCGGAGGCCATCCGCATCTGCAGCGCGAACTGCTCGCGGGAGGACGCCTGGAGCTCGGTGAGCGACTCCATCATCCCGAGCTGCGTGGTCTGGGCCATCATCTGGCTCGTGTCCATCGGGCTGCTGGGGTCCTGGTTGCCGAGCTGGGCGATCAGGAGCTGCAGGAACGTGTCCTTGTCGAGCTCCTTCTTCGGGGCGGTCCCGGCAGCCGCGTCGGTGCGCGTCTGGCCGATGGTGGACACGGGGACTTCGAGGGACATCGAGGGTCTCCTTGCGGCCCAGACGAGCAGGTCGAGGCCGCCGGCGGTGGCCGGCGAGCGGGTGGCGGTGGGGGCGGCGGCGGTACCGGCGCCGGTGAGGCCCGCGGGCCGGCCGGTCGCCCGGTCCAGCCCGTCGCGGCGGGCCGAGCCGTCGGCGGCGGCACCGCCGGCCGAGCCCTCCGTGTCGCCGCCGAGGCGCACGTCGGAGGACAGGCCGGTCGCGGCGAGGTCGCGGCGCAGGTCGGGCAGCGACTGCCGCAGCGCGTCGCGGGCCGCGTCGGTGGCGCCGACCAGGCTCGACCCGCACGGACTCGGCCGAGATGTGCGCGACGACCTTGACCGGGCCGAAGTGCTCCGGGTCGACGGCCAGCGTCAGCACGTGCTGGCCGGTGCCCGCGGACCGCAGCGCCGGCAGGCTGCTCGGCGATCTTGCCGGCGAGCCTGGTCGGCCAGCGGCGTGCCGGCGGCCTGGGCGGCCGCGGCGACGCGGTGCTGCACGGTGCCGACCTGCAGCGCGCCGGGCTGGACGGCCGGGGCGGTCGCCGGGACCACGGCGGCGTCGTCGGCCGCGGCAGCGGGTGCCGCGGCGGTCACGGCGTCGGCCGGGGCGACGTCGGCGGCGGGCTCGGCGGCGACCGGGGTGGTCGCGGCGTCGGGCCGCGGCGCGGCGGTGGCCGGCGTGGCGGGGGTGCCGGGGGCGGGCGCGGCAGCGGCCGGGTCGGCGGCCGGGTCGGCGGGGACCGCTCCGGTGCCCGCCTCGGCGGGTGCCGGGGTGCCGGGCGCGGGGACCGCCGTCGCCGTGGCCGCGCCCGTCGCCGGGGTGGTCGTGGCCGGGTCCGGCGCCGGGGCCGCCGCGAGCGGGGCCGGGGCGGCGGGGCCGGTGGCAGCGGCGGTGCCGGTGGGGGCGTCGGTGCCGGTGGCAGCGGCGACGGTCTCGGCGGCCGGCGTGCTGCCCGGCGCGGCGGGGACCGCGGCGAGGGCGGACGGCGCGGTCAGGGCGGCCTGAGCCGCGGCGGCCTCCGGGGCGACCGGGAGCCCGACGGCGACGACCGGTGCCGCGGGGACGGCGGCGGCGTCGGCGAGCGCGTCGGCGACGGGGGCGTCCGTGCTGCCGGCGTCGGACGTGCCGGCCGCGGGGGTGGACGCGGTGCCCGGCGTGGCGGGCGCGTCCGGGCCCCCGGCGTGCGGGCGGTCGGCGCGGTCGGTGCGCTCGGTGCGGTCGGCGCGCTCGGTGCGGTGCCGGTCGGTGCGGCAGCGGTCCGGCCGGTCGGCGCCGGGCCGGTCGGTCGCCCGGTCGGTCGTCCGGTCGGGCTGCCGGTCGGCGGGCCGGTCCGCGGGACGCGACGCCGGTGCGGCGAGCTCGCCGGCGAGCACGGCGTCGAAGCCGGATGCGCCGGTCCGGGCCGCGCCGGCGGCGGACGCCGCGGTGGCGGGCCGTGCGGCCACGGCGGTGAGCGTGGTGCTGGTCACGAGGTGGCCCCCCAGAGGGACGAGGTGGTCGGGAGCGAGGACGAGGAGGTGCTGCCGGTGAGGAGCGCGAGCGCGTTCTGCCCGGCGGCGGTGGCCGCGAGCGCGGCGGAGGTGGCGGACGTGGCCGACGTGGCGGTGGCCGACGCCTGCGGCAGGATCCGGCGGATCGTGGTCGGCTCCGCGTAGACGTCGCGGATCGTCACGGCCTTGCCGGGCTTCGGGGCGTCGATCATCTGGCCGTCGCCGACGTAGATGCCGATGTGCTTGCCGCCGTTGAGCACGACCAGGTCGCCGAGCAGGGCCTCGTCCAGGGACGCGACCTCCTGCCCGATCGTCGCCTGGTCGCGGGCCACGCGCGGCACGCCGGTGATCCCGAGGTCGCCGAGCGCGAGCTGCACCAGGCCGGAGCAGTCGAGGCCGCCCTCGGCCAGGGTCTCGCCGCCCCAGACGTACGGGGTGCCGAGGTACTTCTTGGCCGACTCGACCAGGTCCTGCCCGGTGACGGTCGTCGACAGGGCGCCGGCGGGCACGGTCGCGGGGTCGGCGAGGCCGGCGGTGCTGCCGGTGCCGGTGACCTGCGCCAGCGCGGCGGCGAAGGCCGAGCCGGAGGTGGCGGACGCCGCCGCCGTGGACGTGGTCGAGGCGGTCGTGCTCACCGTGGCGAGCGGCGCGGTGTACGACCGGATCTGCGCGATGCGCGCCTGCACGGCGGCGACGGCGTCGGTCATCGGTCCCCCTCCCCCGTGCTCGTGCGGACCCCGGCGCGGCGGCCCGCGATCTCGTCCAGCACGACCTGCTCGGCGCGCTGCTCCTCGACGCGGGCGGCGGCCTCGTGCTTGTCCTGCAGCTTCTCGAGCGTGCGGGTGCGGGTGCGGGCCTCGGCCCACGCGGCGTCGGCGGTGTCGACCTCGTCCTGCGCCTGGTCGACCCGGGCGCGGTGGTCGACCAGCAGCGCGGACAGCGCCAGGCGGCTGGCGACGACGGCCTGCATGCCGAGGGAGTCCATGTCGACGCCGAACTGCGCGTCGCCCAGCGCGGCCTCGGTCGCGCGGCTGCGGGCCGCGGCGGCGTCGCGCCCGCGGGTCCGGTCGGCGAGCGTGGCGGCGGCCTGCTCCTCGGCGATCGAGCGCAGGCGGAGCAGCCCGGCCAGGCGGAAGGCGCGGCTCACGGCAGCTCCCCCATCGCGGCTACGAGCGCGGCGAGGCGCCCCCAGGACTCGGCCGACGGCGCGCGCTCGTCCATGCCCTGGCGGAGGAAGGCGTCGATGGCGGCGCCGTGCGTGACGGCCGCGTCGACCAGCGGGTTGGAGCCGGCGACGTACGCGCCGACGTCCAGCAGGTCCTGGGCCTGGCGGCGGGCGGCCATCACGCGGCGGAGCCGGGTGGCGAGCTCCTTGTGCTGCGGGCCGATCACCCGCGAGGCGACGCGGGAGATGGAGCCGAGCGCGTCGACGGACGGGAAGTGCCCGGCGACGGCGAGCGAGCGCTCGAGCACGACGTGCCCGTCCAGGATGGACCGCGCGGCGTCGGCGATCGGCTCGTTGTGGTCGTCGCCGTCCACCAGCACCGTGTACAGGCCGGTGACGGACCCGGTCGAGGCGGTGCCCGCGCGCTCCAGCAGCTGGGCGAGCAGCGCGAAGGTGCTCGGCGGGTAGCCGCGGGTGGCGGGCGGCTCGCCGACGGACAGACCGATCTCGCGCTGCGCCATGGCGACGCGGGTGAGGGAGTCCATCATCAGCACGACGTCGTCGCCCTGGTCGCGGAACCACTCGGAGATACGGGTGGCCACGAACGCGGAGCGCAGCCGGACCAGCGGCGGCTCGTCGGAGGTCGCGACGACCACCACGCTGCGGGCCAGGCCCTCGGGGCCGAGGTCGTCCTCGAGGAACTCGCGCACCTCGCGCCCGCGCTCGCCGACCAGCGCGATGACGGACACCTGGGCGTCCGTGCCGCGCGCGATCATCGACAGCAGCGAGGACTTGCCGACGCCGGAGCCGGCGAACAGGCCGAGACGCTGGCCGCGGCCGGCGGTGACGAGGGTGTCGAGGACGCGCACGCCGAGGTCCAGCGGCTGGGCGACGCGGGCGCGGGCCAGCGGGTGCGGGGCGTGGCCGGTGACCTCGGCGCGGGAGACGCCGAGCAGCGGGCCCTTGCCGTCGATCGGGCGGCCCAGGCCGTCGAGCACCCGGCCGAGCAGGCCGCGGCCGACGGGGGCGGTCAGCGCGGTGCCGCGCGGGCGGACCCGCATGCCGGCGCGCAGGCCGTGCGTCGGGCCGAGCGGCATCGCGTGCGCGGTGCCGCGGCCGGTGGCGACGACCTCGGCCGGCACCTCGCCGGCGTCGGTGTCGATGGCGACGAGCTCGCCGACCGCGGCGCCGGTGCCGGCGACCTCCACGGTCAGGCCGACGACGCCGCGGACCGACCCGACGCGCTCGGGGCGCGCGGCGGCCAGGGCGGCGGCCCATTCCGGGGCGGCCGGGGCGGCGAGCCCGTCGCCGCGGTGGCCGGCCGGCTCCACGGCACCGCCGCGGGGCGTGGGGAGCAGCGTGCTCGTCGTGGTGCTCATGCGGGCGCACCGCCGTCGGCCAGCGCCGTGCGGGCGCGGTCCAGGGCGGCGCCGATGCGCGCGTCGAGGTAGCCCTCGGGGAACTCGCCGACCGCGTCGCCGGGCGCGAGCGCCGGGTCCGCGACCAGCTCGACGCCGGTCAGGTCGGGCAGCCCCGCGAGGACGTCGGGGACGTCGGCGGCCAGCGCGGCGCGCACGGCGGCCAGGTCCCGCGGGTGCAGGCGCACGGTGTGCACCTCGCGCGCCGGGTCCTGCTCGCGCACGCGGCGGAGCGCGGCCCGGGCGGCCGTCGGGGCGTCCGCGAGCTCGGTGCCCAGCACGGCGGCGGCCAGGTCCAGGCCGGCGGCGTGCAGGGTCGCCTCGGCGGCCGCGAGCACCGGGGCGCTGCGGTCGGCGGCGGCGCGCGCGGCGGCGGCGAGCACGGCGAGGGCGTCGGCGTGCTCGGTGGCCCGCCGCGCGTCGGCCTCGGCCCGCTCCCGCTGCACGCGGACGGACTCGGCCTGCGCGGCGCGGGCGGCCTCGCGGGCACCGGCGGCGTAGCCCGCCGCGTACCCGGCCGCGAAGCCCTCCGCGCGGCGCGAGACGTCGGCCGTCGTGGTGCCGGCGTACGCCTGGGTGAAGGCGCGGGTGTCAGGAGACATACTCGTCCTCGCCCTCGCGCCGGATCACGATCTGGCCGGACTCCTCGAGGCGGCGGATGGCCTGGACGATGCCGGCGCGCGCCTCCTCCACCTGGGACAGGCGGACCGGGCCGAGCAGCTCGATCTCCTCCTCGAGGTTCTCGCGGGCCCGCTCGGACAGGTTGCGCAGGATCTTGTCGCGGACCTCCGGCGCGGCACCCTTGAGGGCGACCGACAGCTCGTTGGTCTCGACCTGGCGCAGCACCAGCTGCATCGCGCGGTCCTCGAGCAGCACGGTGTCGCCGAACACGAACATCCGGCTGCGGACCTCGTCGGCCAGCGCCTCGTCCCGGCTCTGCAGGCCCTCGAGGATGAGCTTCTCGGTGGTCGGGTCGGCGCGGTTGATGATCTCGACCAGCGGCTGCACGCCGCCGACGGCCGACAGCTCGTTCGGGGTCAGCACCGTGGAGGCCTTGCGCTGCATCGACTCGGCGATGACCGCGACGACGTCCGGCGAGGCCCGCTCCATCAGGGCGATGCGGTGCGCGACCTCGGACTGCTGGTCCGCGGGCAGGCCGGCGAGGATCGCCGACGCGTGCTCGGGGCGCAGGTGGGCCAGCACCAGGGCGACGGCCTGCGGGTGCTCGCCGTTCAGCAGCGACAGCACCTGCCGGGCGTCCGCGTGCTGCAGGAACTCGAACGGCTGGCCGGCCATCGAGGTCTGCAGGCGCTCGATCATGCCCGCGGCCTCGTCCCGGCCCAGCGCGCCCTCGAGCAGCTGGGTGGCGAACCCGAGGCCGCCGTTCACGCTCGGGCCGATGGCCGAGGAGGCGTAGAACTCCTCGACGACCTCGTCCGCGAGCGCCGGCTCCACGCGCTCGAGGCGCATGATCTCGGCGGTCAGCTCCTCGATCTCGGCGACCTCGAGCTGCGACATGACCTTGGCGGCGCGCTCGCGGCCCAGCTGCAGCAGCAGCACCGCGGCCTTCTGCGTGCCGGTCAGGGTGGCGGTCGGCATGTCAGCGCCTCCCGGCGGGGGTCAGCCAGTTGCGGAGCAGGTCCGCGACCTCTTCGGGCTGCTCGTCGGCGAGCGCGGCGATCTCCGCGCGCTTGACGACGAGGGACTCGGCCACCGGGTCGATCTCGGCCGGGCCGGGCAGGGCCGGCGGGATCTCGGGCAGCTCCTCGAGCTGCGCGGACTCGTCCGGGCCGTCCATGAGCGGCAGCTCGCCGATGTCGAGCGCCTCGCGCTTGCTGCGGCGCGAGCGGCGGGCCAGGACGATGCCGACGATGATCGCGATCAGCAGCAGGGCGCCGGCGATGACCACCTGGCGGAGCATGCTCGCGCGCTCGGCGGCGGCGGCGGCCTCGTCGGCCGCGGCCAGCGCCTCGGCGGCGGCGTCCGCCCCGGTCGTGTCGAAGGCCATCGCCTGGACGGCGATCGTGTCGCCCCGGGCGGTGTCGATGCCCGCGGCGGCCGTGAGGCTGGCGGTGAGCTGCGCGAGGTCGATGCCCGCGGCGGCGGTCTGGTCGACCAGGACGGCCAGCGACTGGCGCTGCACCGTGCCGGGGGCGACCGTGGTCACCTCGGTGACCTTGTTGACCGCGTTGGTGACGTCCTCGGTGGTCTTCAGGTAGTCGCCGTCGGTGCCCGCGGCGTCACCCTCCGGCACCGCGATGTTGTCGGGGCCGAGCACGCCGGTGGCGTTGCCCGTGCCGGTGCCGCTGTACTCCTCGGACGTGGTGGACGACGCGAGCGGCGGGGCGTCCGCGGCGGGCGCGAACTCCTCGGAGGTGCGCTGCGTCTGGTCCTGGTTGAGCGCGGCGGTGACGGTGACCGTCGAGTTCCCCGCGCCGACCACCTGGTCGAGCATCGCCTGGACGGCGCTGGTGACCCGCTGCTCGTAGGCGGAGGTCGCCTCGTCGCCGGAGCCGGAGGTGATGCCGGTGCCGACCTCGGACAGGACCTTGCCGGTCGAGTCGACGACGGCGACGTCGGTGGCCTTCATGCCCTCGATGCCCGCGGACACCAGGTGCACGATCGCCTCCACCTGCGGGGTGGTCAGCTCCTTGCCGGCCCGGGTGCGCACGAACACCGACGCGGTCGGGTCCTGCTGCTCCGAGACGAACACGGTCTCCTGCGGCAGCGCGAGCTTGACCGAGGCCGTCTCCACGCCCTCCATCGCACCGATCGTCTTGGCGAGCTCGCCCTCGATCGCGCGCTGGTAGGTGGTCTGCTGCTGGAACTCGCTGGAGGTCATCGACATGCCGTCGAGCAGCGAGTAGCCGTCGCCCTCGGCGTTGGCGGGCAGGCCGGCGGCGGCCAGCGACAGCCGCAGGTCGTACAGCTTGTCCTGCGGGACCATCACGGTGCTGCCGCCGTCGGTCAGCTCGTACGCGACGCCCTCGGCCGAGAGCTGCTCGACGACCGCCGACGCGTCCGTGGCCGACAGGCCGGAGAACAGCGGGCTGAGCGACGGCTTGCTCGCCCAGGAGTACAGCGCGAACCCGCCGAGCAGCAGCGCGGCGAGCGCGATGATCGCGAACGTCTTCTGCGGCAGGGAGAACTGGCCCACCGCGCCGCCCATGCGGCCGAACAGGGACTTCACCTGGGCGGGCATCAGGCCTGCATCCTCATGATCTCGGTGAACGCGTCGACGGCCTTGTTGCGCACGGCGGCGGTGAGCTCGAGCGCGAGCTTCGCCTCGGACGACGCGACCGTGTAGTCGTGCACGTCGTCGAGGTCGCCGGTGACGGCCTGGACCGCGAGCGCGTTGCTCGTGGACTGGAGCTGCTGGACCTGGTCGACCGCGCTGAGCGCGGAGGCGAAGCCGCCGTCACCCGCGCCGGTGGTGCCGGTGGCGGCGCCGGCGCCCGTGAGGCCGCCCAGGTCGCCGATCTCGGACAGGTAGGAGGTCGGGGTCACGCCGCCGACGGGCTGGATGCTCATGAGCTGCGTCCGATCTGGAGTGCCGCCTCGTACGAGGCCTTCGCGCGGTCGACGACCGCGGCGTTCGCCTGGTAGCCGCGCTGGGCGATGATCAGCTGGGTCATCTGGCTGGCCATGTCGACGTCGGGGTACCGCACGTACCCGTCCTCGTCGGCCAGGGGGTTGGTGGGCTCGTAGACCAGGCGGCCCTCCGCCGAGCCGAGCGCGATCCCCGACACCTGCACGCCGCCGCCGTTCTCCGAGCCGATCTCGGTGGCCACCACGTACTTCGCGCGGTAGGCCTCCTCGTCGGTGCCCGTCACGGTGTTCTGGTTGGCGAGGTTGTCGCTCACGGCGTCGAGCCACTTGCGGTGCACGGTCATGCCGGTGCTGGCGATGCCGATCGCCCCGAACGTCCCCATCAGCTGGTCCTCATCGCGGTGCGCACGCTGGAGAAGGTGCCGTCGACCGCCTGGGTCGCGAGCTGGTAGCGCAGGTTGGTGTCGACGTTGAGGAGGGTCTCCTCGTCGAGGTTGACGTTGTTCCCGTCGGTGCGGGTGGGCTCCAGGGAGCGCGCCACGGTGGCCGTGGTGGCGCCGGTGCCGCCGTCGACCGCCCGGGCCAGCTCGGCCTCGAAGGCGACCTTCTTGGCCTGGTAGCCGGGAGTGTTGATGTTCGCCACGTTCTCGGCGATCGCGCGCTGGCGCAGGGCCAGGCCGTCGAGCGCGCTGTTCAGCGCGACATAGCTCACGGAGTCGAACATGCCCATGGCAGGGTCACCCTCACCGAGGTTGGTCCTGGTTCGGCCCGTCCGTGGCCTGCTTGGTGAGCGATCCGTGCTCAGACCTCCCATCGGCGGGAGGGGCGGGGCGCTGAGGCGCCCGGGAGGACTTTTTCCCCGGTCACCCGGGCGGCGGACGCGATTCGCCGAGGAATGTCCGGCTTTGCCGAGGATTGTCCCCGGCGCGTTCTGGGTGCTACCACCCGACCCGTCCGCGCCAGACTTCCAGAATGTCCGGTTCGCGTCGTCGCACCCCGTCGAGTGGATGGTTCGGGCGGACACGCCGTCGGCGTGTCCGTCCGAACCATCCACCGGACCGCGTGACGTCGTGACCGCGGGCGGGGAGGAGGGGGTCAGCCCTCGATGTCGAGGTAGACCGGGGCGGCGGCGGCGCGGGTGCGCAGGCCGTCGGAGGTGCGCAGGCGGCGGCGGTGCTCGCCCAGCTGCTCGGCGGTGCGGCGGACCAGGTCGCGCTGGCGCTCGACGAGCGCGGCGGCGCGCGGGGCGAGCGCCAGGGGCAGGGGGCCGAGCCCGCGCGGCGTGCGCCAGGGCTCGGTGACGGCGACGTCGACGTCGACGTCGGGGGTGCGGGCGACGCGCAGCAGGTCCTCGGCCCGGTCGGCGACGCCCTCCATCTCGGCGAGCGCCCGGACCCAGGCGGCCTCACGCGCGGCGCGGGCGTCCTGGTCGCGGGGGCCCTCGTGGTCGGGCAGCAGGCCCGGGCCGGTGCCGTCGGCGTCGAGCGCCGCACCCTCGGTCGTCGCCACGGCGGCGACGGCCGGTGCGCTAGCCGACACCGAGCACCCCGGCACCGGCGCCGAGGCCCTCGTACACCGGCGCGGGCCGGGGCGTCGGGACGTCGGCCGCGACGACGGTGGCGGCCTCCCGCCAGGCGTCGGCCAGCGGCGCGACGACGGTGCGGCACGCCGCGGCGCGGTCGGCGTCCCCGGACAGGCCGGCGCCGATCATCTCGGACAGCAGGTAGGTGTAGATGGACAGCAGCCGGTCGCCGCCGTCCCACTCGCCCACGTTCAGGTTGGCGATGAACTCCGCGACGATCTCCTGCGCGTGCGCCAGGTGCTGCGTGCCCTCGGCGCGCGAGCCGGCGCGCAGCGCCACCTCGGCGCGGTCCAGGTCCAGCAGCAGCCGGTCGTAGAGCATGGTGAGGAGCTTCGCGGGGCCGGCGGTGGCGACCGCGTCGGCGAGGTACCGGTTCCGGACGTCGTACACGACGGTCCTCCCTCCGTTCGGGGGTGGGTCAGCTCGACGAGCTGTCGGTGTTGAGCTGGGCGAGCTGCTGGCTGAGGAAGTTGGAGGTCGACTGCATCTGCGACATCGAGACCTCCATCGCGGTGTACATGCGCACGAGGGTGGCGCGGCGGGTCGCGAGGCGGTCGTCCCAGCCGGCGATCCGGTCGGCGAGGTCGCTGACCTCGCCCTCGTAGGACGTGATCTGCGCGGTCAGCGAGCCCTTGGTGGTGTCCGACGCCGACGTGGCGGCGGTCTCGAGCGCCGCGGCCACGGCCTGCACGATCTTCTGCGTCCGGACCGGGTCCTCGTTGTAGGCGGCGGTGAACGCGGCCTCGTCGTACGTGTACGTGCCGTCCTTGCCCAGCACGATGCCGACGGAGGCCGGCGACTTGCCGTCGACCTCGATCGCCCCGGCGGCGAGCACGCTCTGCTGCAGCACCCGGACCGCCGTGTTGCCCGACAGCAGCCCTCCCTTGAGGATCGAGCTGCCGTCGTCGGCCGTGCCGGTCGAGGACTTGGTGCGATCGGCGATGTCGCCGAGCACCGCGGTGAGGTTGGTGACGAGGTTCGACGCGAGCTTGCTCATCGAGGCGGAGCTGCGGGCCACCGTGACGGTGACCTCGTCGGTGCCCGCCTTGCTGACCGTCAGGTCCACGCCCGTGAGCAGGCCCTTGAACGCGTTGGTCGAGGAGGTGACCTCGGTCTGGCCCGGCGTGCCCGGCCAGAGGGTGACCTTCGCGTCGGACGCGGCGCGCAGCTGCTGCCCGCTGAGGGTCGTCCCGTCGTTGGGGTTGTTCGCGGTCAGGGTGAACGCGTTGTCGGCGCCGGTGCTGGTGCCGGTCAGCTGGAGCCTGTAGACCGGGGCGGCGGCGGTGCCGACGTTCACGGCCGAGGCGGAGACGCCGGTGCCCTCCGCGTTGAACGCCGCGACGACGTCGCCGATGTGCGTGCTGGAGGCGACGATCGTCTTCTGCTCGCCCCCGACGGTCAGGGTGAAGCTGGGCTTGTCGGACGTGTACGACGTCGGCAGCGTGTAGAGCGTGGACTGCGAGGCGGCGAGCTTGTCCACGGTCAGCGTGAGGGAGGACGGCGTCGCGTCCGTCGACGTCACGGCGGTGACCGCGGTGGACGACGCCGTCGCCGTCGTGGTCTGCCAGGACTCGGTCTTGAGCGCCGCGGTGGCAGCCGTGCCCAGCGAGGCGACCTTGGTGTTCAGCGACTGCAGCGCGCTGACGACCGACTGCAGGCCCGTCCGCTTGGACGCCAGCAGGGTCTGCTGGTTGCCCTCGACCGCCATGAGCTGGTCGATGATCGCGGTGGTGTCCAGGCCGCTGATCAGGCCGTCGATGCCGATGCTGCTCACCATGCTGGTCCGGTCCTCCCCGGTGGAGCGGTTGCTCGTGCGCGGCGGTGCCGGCACGCGACAGGCGGTGGGTGGACGGTCGTCCACCCACCGCCTGTCAGGTCGTGCGGTGCCTCCCGCTGTCACCAGCGGAGGGCGGTACCCCCCACCGGGTCACCGGCCGGGGGCGTCAGCTCACTGGAGGAGCTGGAGAACGCTCTGCGGCAGGTTCTTGGCCTGGGCGAGCATCGCGGTACCGGCCTGCGACAGGATCGAGGCGCGGGTGTAGCTGACCATCTCGGACGCCATGTCGGTGTCGCGGATGCGGCTCTCGGACGCGGTCAGGTTCTCCACCGCGACGTTGAGGTTGTTGATGGTGTGGTCGAAGCGGTTCTGGACCGCACCGAGGGAGGAACGGACCTGCGACACCGAGGTGATGGCGTCGTCGATCAGGTCGATCGCCTCGGTCGCACCGGACGCCTGCTTGAAGCTGGCCTCCGAGGCGGCGACCTCGGCCGCCGTGCCCGTGACGGACGCGGTGGTGATCTCGATGCCGGCACCGCCCGAGGCGTCGGCCGTGGCCGCGCCCGCACCGAAGGTCGCGGTCAGCGCGGCCTGCAGGGCCGTCTGCGCCGACGCGGCGTCGGTCGCGGCGGAGTAGTCCACCGACGTCAGGTCGAGGGACTTGTCACCGATGGTGATCGTGCCGTTGAGCTTGCCGAACTCGGCCACCGCGGTGGCGTCGTCGGAGTAGTCCGCGGCCGCACCGAGCGTCAGGACACCGGCGGTGCCGGACTCGGCGTCGGTGGTGTTGGTGCCGGTGGTGGCGTTGGCGGCGACGGCGGTGACGTCGACGCCCGACAGGCCGAGGCCCTCGGTGCCGAGGCCCTTGCCGCCCGCGAGGGCGATCTTGACGTTGATCTTGTCCTGCGCCGAGGTGTTGGCGCCGACCTGGAACGAGCCGTCGTAGTTGCCGTCCAGCAGCTTCTTGCCGTTGAACGTCGTGGTGTCCGCGATACGGGTCAGCTCGGTCTTGAGCTCGCCCAGCTCGTCCTGGATGTTGGACTTCGCGGTGTCGGACAGACCACCCTCGTTGGACGCCTGGACCGACAGCGTCCGCATGCGCTGCAGGATCGAGTGCGTCTCGGTCAGGGCGCCTTCTGCGGTCTGCACGACCGAGATGCCGTCCTGGGCGTTGCGGACGGCCTGCGTGGTGCCGCCGATCTGGGCGCGGAGGCCCTCGGAGATCGCCAGACCGGCAGCGTCGTCAGCAGCGCGGTTGATGCGCAGGCCGCTCGACAGCTTCTCGAGCGACTTGCTCAGGTCACCCTGCGTGGCGGAGAGGTTGCGGTACGCGTTCAGTGCCGCGATGTTCGTGTTGACGGAGAGCGCCATGGTTCTCTTCTTCCTTGATCGGGGTACTCGTGGCCCATCCGTGGGCTCACCCTTGAACTTCGACCGGCGCCGGGCGCCTCTGAGGGATTCGCGCGGGTTCACCCGATAGGGCCAACCCGACCGCGATGCAGGTCGCTGACCTGCGGTGATGCTCCCGGAAGACCGGAGCAGGCGCCGGCCGCGGTGTCGCGGTCCGGCGCCTGCTGCGCTGTGAACGGTTCTGGTGCTCCGGGTGGAGCGGGTGCGCCGCCGGTCAGACGGCCAGGGCGCGGGCGCCCCGGGTGTCGCCGTCGTACGGGGTGGGGACGACGCCGGCGGCCTCGACCTGGTGCCCGGCGGCCGACATCGCGGCGCGCGAGGCGACCGCGGCGAAGTACGTGCGGCGGCGGCGCTCGGCCACCCCGTCGGGCCGCTCGGCCGCCGGGACCATCTCGGGGTCCAGGCTGGCGTTGAGGCCGTCCTTCATGAGCGCCAGGCCCTCGGTGCGCAGCTGGCTGATCCGCGACTGCGTGACACCCAGCTCCTCGGCGAGCTCGGCGACGGACCGGTCCTGCAGGAACAGGCCCTCGATGACGGTGCGGAGGCGGTCGGGCAGCGTCTCGACCGCGGCGCGGAGGTAGCGGAGGCGCTCGCCGAGCAGGACGTTGTCCTCCGGGCCGGGGGCGTCGTCGCGGACCAGGTCGGCGACGGGGTGCACGGTGGCGTCCATCGAGAGCACGCGGCGCTCGGCGTCCTGGCGGGCCTGGTCGACGGCCGCGAGGTCGGTGCCGAGGGCGGCGGCCAGCTCGGCGCGGGTGGGCGTGCGGCCCAGCGTCGCGGTGAGGCGGTCGCTGGTCGCCGACAGCTCGCGGGCGCGGTGGCGGGCGCCGCGGGAGGCCCAGTCCATCGAGCGCAGCTCGTCGATCAGGGCGCCGCGGATGCGCAGCGCGGCGTAGCGGGGGAACGGCACGCCCGTCTCCGGGTCGTACGCCCGCGCGGCGAGCACGAGGGCGAGGTGGCCGGCGGACACGAGGTCCTCCCGGCTGACGGTGGCGGGGACCCGGGAGAGGACCTCGCTCACGTGGTAGCCCACGAGAGGCATGTGCGGGACGACGAGGTCGTCGGCGCTGGGGGCGGCTGCAGAACTGTTCACGGTCCGGTTCTCGGTCCGGGTGAAACAGGCCTTGAGTTTTTCTCATCAAGTTCTCAGAGACCCGAACTATGCGACTTCAAGGCCATTTCGGACGTTCCGGTCTGACAAATCGGACATCCGTTGACATAGTCCCGGGCTACGGCGAACGGGTGTGACGCACGCCACATCCGGGAAGCCGCTGTCCCGAGAAGTTGCCTGTGGGAACCGTCGCCGCGACGCGGACCGGGCCGCCGGCACCACAGACCTGTCCGATTTCGCTCAGGTCCCCGGCCCGCGGCCCGATAGGAGGTGCAAGCCCGCCGGAGCACCCCGGCACCGGCACCACCGCCGAACGGAAAGGGGACTCCCCCGATGGCCCTGAGCCAGCTGTCCGACGTCCTGTGGGCCGAGCGCCGCCTGCTCGAGCTGCTGCTGTTCAAGCTCGAGGAGGAGCAGCTCGTGCTCACGAGCGGACGCACCCGGTGGCTGGCCCACGCCACGCGGGAGGTCGAGGCCGTCCTCGACCAGATCCGCGACGCGGAGCTCGGCCGGTCCGTCGAGGCCGACGCGCTCGCGCTGGAGCTGGGCCTGGAGCCCGGCGTCAGCCTGCGCACCCTCGCCGAGAACGCCCCCGCGCCGTGGGACGACCTGCTCCACGCGCACCGCGACGCCTTCGTCCAGCTGACGACCGAGATCAGCCAGCTCGCCGACGGCAACCGCGAGCTGCTGGCCATGTCCCACCGGGCCACGCAGGAGACGCTCATGTCCCTGCAGGAGACCGTGCAGACGTACGACCCGACGGGTCACACCACCGCCGAGGCCGACCGCAGCGCGCAGCTGCTCGACCGGTCGTTCTGAGAGGAAGAGGATCCGTGAGCACCTTCTCCGGACTGGGGACCGCCCTCAGCTCCCTGATCGCCCAGCGCCAGGCGCTGGAGGTGTCGGGGCAGAACGTCGCGAACGCCAACACGGTCGGCTACACCCGCCAGCGCGCCGCCCTGTCGTCCCTGCCCGCCGCCACCGTCCCGTCGATGTTCTCCAGCTCCGACGGCGTCGGCCAGGGCACCGCGGTGACCGGGTTCGAGCGCCTCGGTGACGTGTTCCTCGACGCGCGGCTCCGCAACGAGACGTCGGGCGCCTCGCGGCTCGCGGCGATCGCCACCGAGTACAAGACGCTCGAGACCACCATCGGCGAGCCGTCCAAGACCGGGTTCTCCAAGGACCTCACCGCCTTCTGGACCGCGTGGTCCGACGTCGCCAAGGACCCGTCCTCGGAGGCGAGCCGCTCGGTGCTGCTCGAGAACGCGAAGGCCGTCACCGACCGCATCGCCACGATGTACGGGGACACCGGCACGCAGTGGTCGCAGGCGCTGACCACCACGACGTCGCTCGTCACGCAGGTCAACACGACCGCGACGAACATCGCCGACCTGAACAACCGCATCCTGTCGATCACCAACGCCGGGGGCTCCGCCAACGAGCTGATGGACCAGCGCGACCTGCTGGTCACCGAGCTGTCCGGCCTGGTCGGTGCGTCCACCCGCACCAACGAGGACGGCACCGTCGACGTGATGGTCGCGGGCAACGCGCTCGTGTCGGGGTCGACGGCCAACGCCCTCGCGGTGTCCGCCGACAGCCCCCCGTCGTTCCAGGCCGCGGTCGACGGCGGGACCGTCTCGATCGTCTGGGCCCGCAACGGCAACCCCGCCGGGCTCGAGGGCGGCCGCGTCGCCGGCCTGCTCACCACGCTGGCCCCGCCGGCGGGCGGCGGCATCCTCACCAGCACGGGCGTCTCCCTGAACGCCCTCGCCACGAACATCGCCGGTCAGGTGAACGCGGTGCACAGCACCGCCTACACCGTCGACGGGTACGCGACCGGCACGACCGGTGGCGACTTCTTCACGCTGACCGCCGGCCAGCCGGCCGCGCTCGGCCTGACGGTCGCCGTCACCGACCCCGCGGGCATCGCGGTCGCCGCAGCGGGCAAGGGCCCGTACGACGGCAGCCTCGGCACCGCGATGGCGAACCTCGCGAACGCCACCGGCAGCCCCGACGCGCAGTGGTCGGCCTTCGTGGTCGACCTCGGCGTGAAGTCGGCCAGCGCCTCCTCGCGCGCCACGGTCGCCGAGGCCGCCCGGTCCACCGCCGCGGCCGCGCAGCTCGCGCAGACCAGCGTCGACACCGACGAGGAGTCGGTGAACATGCTCGCCTACCAGCGGGCCTACGAGGGCGCGGCCCGCGTCCTGACCGCCATCGACGAGATGCTGGACACGCTGATCAACCGGACGGGGGTGGTGGGCCGATGAGCACGATCGGACGCGTCACGCAGTTCACGGTGCGGAACTCGACGCTCGAGAACCTGCAGAACAACCTGCACAAGATGTCGACCCTCCAGGCGCAGATGTCGTCGGGGTCCAAGATCAACCTCGCCTCGGACGACCCCGCGGCCACCGCCGACGTCCTGCGCCTGCAGGGCGAGCAGCGCGTGCTCGGCCAGTACCAGCGGAACGCCGACGACGGCGAGGCCTGGCTGACCACCGTCGACAGCGCGCTGCAGACCTCGCTCTCCTCGGTGCGCAAGGCGAGGCAGCTCACGATCAACGGCGGCGACGGCGCGCTCGGCGACACCTCGCGCATCGCGCTCGCCCAGGAGATCGAGGGCATCCGCGACGCCCTGCTCGCCCAGGCGAACACCACCTACCTCGGGCGGCCGGTGTTCGCCGGCACGTCAGCCGGCCCGGCGTTCTCGGGCACCGCCGACGGCTACGCCTACAACGGCGTCGCGGCCGGCACCGTGGACCGCACGGTCGCCAGCGGCACCACGATCCGCGTCGACTCCACCGGCTCGGACGTCTACGGCCAGGGCGACGACTCGATCTTCGCCGTGCTGGACGGCATCAGCGCCACGCTGCGCGCCGGCGGCGACCCGACCGACCAGCTGGACGCGATCGACGGGCACATCGACAACATGCTGTCGGAGGTGTCGTCCGTCGGTGCCCGGCAGAACCAGGTCGACGCCGCCCAGGCACTCATCACCGAGAACCAGCTGACGTCCACGACCCGCCTCTCGGCGATCCAGGACGTCGATCTCGCGCAGATCATCCTCGACCTCGGGTCGCAGGAGGTCGCGTACAAGGGCGCCCTGAGCGCCGCCGCCAAGGTACTGCAGCCGACTCTCCTGGACTTCCTCCGATGACCGCTGACCTGGTCGACGCCCCGCGTCGCACCCACCTGCCCGAGCACCTCCACCTCGCCGCGCCCATGCCGGGCCTGGTCGGGTACGAGGACTTCACCCTGACCCCGCTGGACGACGACGGCGTGCTCTACGCGCTCCGGTCCGAGCCCGACGGCGCGCGCCCCGTGCGGCTGTTCGTCGTCGCCCCGGACGCGTTCTTCCCCGACTACGCCCCCGCGATCGACGGCGCCGTGCTGGCGTCCATCGGCGCGGAGCGCGACCGGGCCGTGCGGCTCGTCGTCGTGCGCCCCGCGGACGGCGCCGAGCCGCCGACCGCGAACCTGCTGGCCCCCCTGGTCCTCGACCCGGCGAGCGGCGCGGCCGTCCAGACCGTCCTGACGGAGGACTGGCCGCTGCGCGCCCCGCTCGGCCGGGCCGCCTGACGCGACGGAGATGTCATGACCTCGACCCTGGGCGCCGACGCGGGGACCACCCCCGTCCCCGGCGAGCGCGCCGCGAGCGGCAGCACGACCCCGATCGGCGGCGGCGAGACCACGGTCCTGCGGCAGCCCGTGGTGCTGCCCGACCGGTCCGTGTACGGCTACGCCGTGCGCGTGCTGGTCAGCGGGCCGACCGGCGCGCCGCTGCCCGACGAGGCGACGGAGCCGGCCGTCGAGACCGCCTACAAGCGGCTCGACCTGACCGGCCTGGCCGGGGACAAGCCCGTCCTCCTGCGCGCCACCGCGGGGCTGCTCGCCGGCACCACGGCCGTCTGGTACGACGCCGAGCGCCTGCTGCTCGAGATCACGCCGGCGCTCGCCCGGCGCCCCGACATCGAGGCCCTCGTCGACGCCGCCGCCGCCCGCGGCAGCCGGCTCGCGCTGGCCGACTTCGACGGCTCCCTGCCGCAGGAGCAGCTGCTCGACCGGGTCGCGCTGGTCAAGGTCGACCTCCAGCGGGGCGCCGAGGCCTGCGTCGAGCTGATCGCCCGCGCGCACGCCGCCGGCGCGACCGTGGTCGCCGAGCACACCGACAGCACCGAGCGCCTGGAGCTCGCGCAGCAGGTCGGCGCCGACCTGCTGCAGGGGCCGATGTTCCACCGCGACCAGGCGCCCACCCGGCGCTCGTTCTCCGCGGGCGAGCTGCAGTGCCTGGAGCTGCTCCGGGTGCTGTCCGGCGACCAGGTCGACCAGCAGACCGTCGTGCGGACCGTCGCGTCCGACCCCGAGCTGTCCATGCGCGTCCTGCACCTGGTGAACTCGTCGGCCTTCGGGCTCCGGCGCGAGATCGACTCGGTGCTGCAGGCCGTCGTCCTGGTCGGCCCGCGCCAGCTGCACGCCCTGGCCATCGCCTCGCTGATCGACGCCAAGCCGGCGTCGGTGGGCACGCTGTGGTCGATCCTCACCCGCGCGATCACCTGCCACGCCCTGGCCGGGGAGGACGTCGGCTACACGGTCGGCCTGCTCTCCGCCGTGGCCGCGCAGCAGGCGATCGACCTCGCCGAGCTGGTCGAGCGCACCGGTGTCTCCGACCAGCTGGCCGGCGCGCTCCTGCGGCACGAGGGCCGGCTCGGCCAGGTGCTCGCCGCCGTGCTCGCGCACGAGGAGAACGACACCGCCGCGGTCGCCGCCACCGGCCTCGAGCCGTGGGACGTCGCGCACGCGTACCTCGCGGCCGTGCCGAACGCGCTGGCCACCGCGACCGCGCTCGCGTTCGGGGAGTGAGGGCGTCCCGCCCGAGGTCCTAGGCTGGGCCCGTGCCGTCCTTCATCCAGCTCGCCCTGCGCCCCGAGCGCCGCAAGCCCGCGCCCGACCCCGTCCCGGTGAGCCTGCGGCCGGTGTTCCTGGTCGGCATCGGGGCGTGGCTGGTCGCGCTGGTCGTGGCGGTGGTGCTCTGGCTGACGGGCTCGGCCGCCCCGCACGGCGTCTGGACGTGCGCCATCGGCGCCGCGCTGGGCGTGGCCGGGCTGGTCTGGACGCAGCAGCGGCCTGGTCGGTAGCTGCCGGTAGCAGCCGGTAGCTGCCGGTAGCTGCCGGTAGCCCGTCGCCCTCAGCCGCCGGCGCGCGCCGCGGCCGCCCGGGCCCGGGTCCGGCCGTTCGCGTGCTCGGACCACCGCGGCACCCACAGGCCGAGCGCGCCGGCCGCGACCACCCCGGCGGCGCCCATCGTGACGATGCCGGCGGCGAGGCTGCCCGCGGCCGCCACGGCGGACACGACCAGCGGGCCCGCCGCCGCGCCGGAGTCCTGGAACACCCGCCACACGCCGAGGAACTGCGCGCGGTTCCCGGGCGGCGCGACGTCGGCGCCCAGCGTCATGAGGATCCCGGACCCGATGCCGTTGCCGAACCCCATGACCATCGCGACGACGGCGACGCCGGTCAGCGTGCTGGTGAGCGGCAGCACCGCGATCGCACCGCCGAGCACCAGCATCGACGGCACCGCCACCCACAGCCGGCCCCGGCGGTCCATCACCTTGCCCGCCGGGTAGAACAGCAGCATGTCGACGGCGCCGGAGATGCCGAAGACCAGGCTCGTGGTCGCCGGTGCGAAGCCGAGGTGCTCGGACCACAGCGGGAGCACCACCTGCCGGGTCGCCCGCACGGCGCCGACCAGCACGACCGCGAGCCCGAGGGTGGCGAGCAGCCGCCGGTGCCGGCGGACCAGCTCGCCGGTGGACACGACGGGCCGCGCCCGGTCGGCCGCGGGGTGCCGGTCGTCGATGTCGCGGGCCAGCCCGACGACCACGGCCGCGGCGACGGTGGTGCCGACCGCGAGCCAGAACACCGCCTGCAGGTCGCCGACGTGCAGCACCGCGGCCCCGAGGAACGGGCCGAGGAAGATGCCGATCCGCGAGATCCCGCCGAGGGTCGACAGCGCGCGGGCCCGGTTCACGACCGGGACGACGTCCGACAGGTAGGCCTGCCGGGCCAGGTGGAACACCGCCGACGCGCTGCCGACCACCAGGACGCCGGCGGCCAGCACGCCGAGGTTCGGCGCCAGGGCGCAGGTCGCGAGCGCGACGCAGGCGAGCGCCGCCGCGGCGATCATCGCGCGCCGGTCGCCGATCCGGGCGGCGAGCGCGCCCGCGGGCACGTCGCCGAGGATCTGGCCGATCCCGAGCAGGGCCACCACGAGCGCTGCCTGGTCGAGGCCCGCGCCGAGGCCGGCGGCGACCAGCGCGACGACGGGGACGATGGCGCCCATGCCGGTCTCGTACAGGAGCGCGGGCAGGTAGGCCGAGGTGATCAGGCTGCGGGTCATCGACCGCCCATCATGCCCCCGCCGTCGGCGACCTGCTCCACGGCGAGCTCGGCGGCCCGCCCCGGCTCGACCAGCGCCAGCTCCACCGCGTGCCGCCGCCGCCACGCGCCGGCGGCCTGCGCGAGCCCGCGCGCCAGCCCGGCCAGGTGGGTGGCGTGCACCGTGGCGTCCGGGCCGGAGCCCTCGACCCACCAGTCCACGGGCACGCCGTCGACGCGCAGCGTCTCGTGCTCGACCCAGGTGGCCGGCGCGTCGGGCAGCAGCGGCCGCACGGCGGGCGGGGTGCCGGCCAGGCTCCCGACGTCGTCGCCGTCGGCCTCGCCCACCCGGCCGTCGGCCAGGTCGACGGCCAGGGGCAGGCCGAGGGCCTCGGCGAGGTCCGCCGGGTCGGCCGGCCCGGTGACGGGCACCATCGCCGCGACGTCGGTGCGCTGCCACCACATCGGTGCGGGGGCGACGGCGGCGTCCTCGGCGTGCACCAGAGCGACGCGGTCCGGCGCGACCAGCGCCGGGAGCACGTCCAGGTCCGGGAGGCCGTCGCCGGCGGCGGCGAGGCCGGTCCACGCGGACCAGACGGCCGCGGCGAGCGGGAGGTCGACGGGCCCGCCGACCGCGGCGGCCGCGCGCAGCAGGCGGTTCCACTCGGCGGCCGGCACGGCGGCGAGCCGGTCGACGCCGCCGAGCGCCGCCTGCGCCACGGGGTCGAGCCCGGCGACCTCCGGCGGGGCGCCGGGGAGCAGCCGCGCCACGGCGGGCTCGGCGCCGGCGACCGCGAACGGCGCCTCCAGGTCCAGGCCGGACCGGTGCCGCAGCCACCACGCGGTGTAGCCGGGTGCCGTCGCCGCGCCGGCGCGCACGGGGTCCAGCAGGGCGCCACGCAGCGGCCCGGGCTCCGTGAGGCGCGCGAGCACGGCCGGCCAGGCACCGGGGTCGACGGCGTCGAGGTCGGCGACGGCGACCACCTCGGCGAGCGTCTCGCCCTCGCCCACCAGCGCGGCCACGGCGGCGACGTACTCGTCCCAGCCGTCGAGGGCGTCGGTGACCAGGTCGGTGTCGTCGTCGAGCCCGAGGTCGTCCACGCCGGCCACGACGTCGGTGAGCAGCAGCGGCACCAGGTCGCGACGGACGCCGACGGCGGCCAGGGTGTCGGCGCCCCAGCGCTCGACGGCAGCGTCGTCGACCGGGGCCAGCACCCGCGGGTCCAGCAGCTGCTCGGCGGCCGACCCGGGCAGCACCAGGCCGTGCGCCGGCGTGGGCTCGTCGTCGTCGGCGCGCAGGGTCAGCAGCCCGAGCACCGCCCGCGCGGCGGGCACCGGCGCGTCGTCGGGGGCGCTGCCGTCATCGGCCAGCGCGGCCCGCACCAGGGTCAGCACGGCGTCGCTGACCTGCTCCGCGAGCTCGAGGTCGTCCTCGTCCGCCTGGTCGAGGACGGCCTGCCGCACGCCGGGGTGCGCGAGGAGCGCGGCCGGGTCGGCCGGCGTCGCGCCGAGTCGCTCCAGGACGTCGTGCGCCGCCGCCGGGTGCACCAGCCGGACGCCCCAGCGGCCCAGCGTCGCGAGCGACCGGGCCACCGGGCCGGACGGGTCGAGAGCGCCGGCGACGGGCAGCAGCAGCCCGCGCGCACCGCGCACCACCCGGCCGTCGGCCAGCGGCACGGGCAGCCCCGCGAGCTGCTCGCGCACGAGGGGGTCGGCGACGGCCGGCGCGAGCGCGGCGTACAGCGCCCGCCAGCGCTCCGGCGGGAGCCCCGACGCGGCGGGCAGCTCGTCGACGACCTCGCCCACCTCGCGGACCTCCACGCCGAGCGCGCGGGCCGCCGGCAGCCCGCCCGCGGGCAGCACCGCCAGGCCGGCGAAGAACGGCGCCAGGGCCCGGGTCAGGTCCGCTGCCGACGGGCCCGCCAGGGCGACCGCGCGGTGCGGCTCGACCAGCACGGGACCGTCTCCAGCGCCGGCCGGCCCGTCCGCCACCCCGGGCGCCGCGGGCACCAGCAGCGGCGTCCGGCCGAGCACGGCGACGACCCGCCCGCGCAGTGCGGCGTCGACGTCGCTCGCCGGCAGCCCACCCGGGACCAGGCGCAGGGCGTCCTCGCCGTCGGCCGCGCAGGCGGCGGCCAGCCGCGCGTAGGCCTCCGCGACGACGTCGAGCAGCGCGTCCGTGGCCCGGCCGCGCGCGACGTGCCGGCGGGTGGGGTCCAGCGGGACCGTGGCGACGAGCAGCGCCGGCAGGTCCAGCGCGTCGTCGGTCGGCGTCGGGGCGTGCAGGACCCGGTCCCACGGCGGCACGCCGGCGCCGTCGACCGGCAGGGCCCACGTGACCCGCCACCGGCGACGCGCCCGCTCCTCGACCGGCCGGTCCGCGACCAGCGCCGGGTCGAGCTCGCCCTCGACCGTGAGCCGCCGCCAGCGCCGGTCGACGTCGGCCACCCGACGGCGCCGCCCGGTGGTCTCGTCCTCGACGACGACCTCGGTCAACCCGGGCAGGGCGAGCAGCAGCGGGTCCCCGACCTCGGCCAGCATCGCGCGCACCGCGTCGAGCGCGACGTCGTCCCGCAGGTCGAGCACCACCGCGGTGTCGTAGCCCTCGGGCGGGCGGCCCGCGTCCTCGCCCACGGGGTAGGGCAGCCGCAGGGCGGGCAGCGAACCCTCCCGCCGGGCGACCTCGTCCGCGAGCCGCGGCGCGTCGGCCGCGGCGAGGGCCAGCTCGGCCCGGGCGTCGGCCAGCGAGAACCGCACCGAGCCCGACGTCGACAGCACCCGCACGTCGTCGGCGACGGCCCGCACCGCCGAGAACCCGACGCCGAACCGGCCGACCAGCGCCAGGCCGGACGACCCGCTCCCGGCGGCGGGCAGGCCCTGCCAGTCGCGCGACGACGACGCCCGCATCGCGGCCATCGACGCGACGCCCGCGGCGTCCAGCGGCGCACCGGTGTTCGCGGCGAGCAGCACGCCGCCCCCGGAGCCGGCCCCGGAGCCGTCGCCCGCGGTCAGGCGGAGCAGCAGCCGCCCGGGCACGCCCGCGCGCACGGCCGCGTCGGCGGCGTTCTGCGCGAGCTCGACGACCACGCGGTCGCGGTAGTACCCGCGGGCGTGGTCCTCCTCGGTGTTGGCGTCCTCGCGCAGCCGCGCGGGATCGGCCCGCCACGTCCCCAGCACCCGCTCGCGCAGCGCGCGCGTGCCGTGGACGTCGGCGGTCACGGCTCCGGCTGCTCGCCGGGCTGCTCGGGTGCCGGTTCGCCGGCGGGCTCGATGGTGACCTCGACGTCCAGCGTCGTGGTCTCGACCGTCACCTCGTCGGCGGCGTGCTCCACGACGACCGGCTCGACGACGGCGGGCTCGGCGACGTCCACCTGGCGGACCGGCGCCGTCGGCTCGACCACGAGGTCGGAGGCCACGGGCACGTCCGGCCACTCGGACGGCCGGTCCTCGACGTCGGTCTCGGAGTGCGCGCCGCAGCCGTGCTCCAGGGCGACGACCTTGCCGTCGTCGGGCGACCACTCGTTGACGCACACGCCGAACACCGTGCCGAGCGACCCCTGCAGCGGCACGAGGAACCCGCACGTCATGCAGGACTGCGCGGACGCGATGGAGCCGGCGCTCGTCGGGCCCTGCTTGCCGCGGTACCAGCGCTCGGCGGCCTCGGAGATGCCCAGGGGCGACAGCACGCGGTTGCGGGCCAGCGCGAGCTCGCCGATCGCGACCTCGTCCAGCTCGGGGTCGCCGGTGGGCGTCCAGCCCGGCTCGAGGCGGGGGTCGTCGGCCTTGAACGGCAGCACGTCGCCGGGGCCCAGGTCGCCGGGGCGCAGGCGCTCGTCCCACGGCAGCCAGGCGGGCGCCAGGATCGCGTCGTCGCCGGGCAGGAGCACGGCCTCGCACACGGTCGCCTTCCGGGCGCGCGGCACCCGGGACAGCGTGACCGTCCAGACCCAGCCGCGGTAGCCCTTCATCGTGCAGGCGAACCGGTGGGAGACGAGGCGGTCCCCGTCCACGGTGTACCCGAGGTGCTCGCCGACGTCGGCGGGGTGCTCGGCCAGCTCGAGGGCGGCCTCGCGGGCGAGGTCGACGGCACCGGCGAGGACGGCGTCCTGGGTCGCGGCAGCCATCTCAGGCCTCGAGGTCGTCGGCGACGGCGCGCAGCAGGGTGGCGACCTGCTCGGCGCGGGACTTCTCGGGACGGCGGCCGCGGCGCAGGTCGTTGCCGACCCGGTCGAGCACCTTGATCAGGTCCTCGACGATGACCGCCATGTCGTCCACCGGCTTGCGCGTGACCGCGGCGACCGAGGGCACCGGGTCGAGCAGCTTGACGGCCAGCGCCTGCGGGCCGCGGCGGCCGTCGGCCACGCCGAAGTCCACCCGGGTGCCGGGCTTGGGGGCGCCGATGCCCGCGGGCAGGGCGGACGCGTGCAGGAACACCTCGGTGCCGTCGTCGGCGGCGATGAAGCCGAACCCGCGATCGGTGTCGTACCACTTGACCTTGCCGGTGGGCACTGCGTTCCCCGTGTCTGTCGTCGGTCTGCCGTCGGTCGCCCCTGGCGTGCAGGGCGTGCGGACCGGCGTCGGCCCGCACGTCACCAGGTTACCGGTCCCGCGACTCACCCGTACGCGACGTCGCCCTCCACCCCGTCGCCGCCCGGGACCGCCTGCAGCCGCGGCACCGGCTGGTAGACGGTGGCGAGCAGCGCCCGGGCCTCGCGCAGCGCGGTGAGGTAGACGAGCGAGACGTGCAGCGCCGAGTAGGGCGAGCGGATCGCCGGGGCGTGCTCCTCCGCGATGGCGTCCAGGTACGCGTCGAGCACGTCGCACGCGGCGACCACGCGGGCGCTCGGCTGCGAGCGGTGCAGCTCGGGGTCGAGGTCGGCGACGGGCACGTCCAGCAGCTCGGACACGATGCGCACCAGCGCCTCCGTCGACGCCTCCAGCGGGTCCTGCGGCGCCAGGATCTCGGCGGCGCGCGTGCGGGCGAGCGCCATCAGCGGGATCTCGTCGTCGTGGTGCCCGGCCGTGGCCAGCACCTCGAGGATCAGCATCGCCCGGAACCGCTCGCGGCCGAGCAGGACCAGCGCCTGGTGCAGGTTGCGGACCGTGCGCCCCGCACCGGAGACGGAGTTGACGACGCGGAACACCTTGAGCGCGATCGCCGGGTCGGCCGCGGTGAGCCGCGCGAGCCGGCGGTAGGAGACCTGCGGGTCGCCGAGCTGCACGAGCAGCCGGCCGGCGACCATCGCGTGGTGCGCGAGCGCGGGCCGGGTCAGCACCGTCGGGCGGCGGAAGTGGTAGCCCTGGAACAGGTCGAACCCGGCGTCCTGGGCGGCGAGGAAGTCGGCCTCGTCCTCGACGTGCTCCGCGACCAGCGCGGCGTGCGGGGCCGCCGTGCGCAGCTCGTCCGCGAACGCGGCCAGCCGGTCGCCGACGTCGGACATGTCGACCTTGACGTAGTCGCACAGCGGCAGCAGGTCCCAGCGCTGGTCCCCCGGCACGAAGTCGTCCAGCGCGATGCCGAACCCGAGCCGGCGCAGGCGCTCCACCCCCGCGACCACCTCGTCGTCGGCGGGCACCTGCTCCAGCACCTCGAGCACGACGCGGTGCGGGTCGAGGGCGACGGGCAGCTCGTCGACGATGAACGACCGCGGGACGTTGACGAACAGGTCGCCGTTGCCGGCCAGGTCCTCGACGCCGAACTCGGTCAGGGTCGCGACGATCACCGTCGCGGTGGCGCGGTTGTCGTCGATCCCGGGACGGACGCCCGACGCCTCCGCGTCGGCGCTCGCCCGGAACAGCAGCTCGTGCCCGATCGGGCGGCTGAGCACGTCGTAGATCCCCTGGCGCGCCACGCACACCTCGTGCGTCGCACCGGGCAGGTGCCCGGCCGTGATCCCCGTCATGCGTGTCCCTCCGCTGAGCGCGCACCGGCACGTCCCGGCGGACGTGCCGACGTGTTCATCGGCACCGGTCGGGCCGACCTGAGCGCTCGACCGGGTGGACCCGCTGATCAGACGGGCGACACGGGGCTCCCGGCGTCCGCCAGGCGGTCCAGCGCGAGCGCGGCGAGGAGGGCCGGCCCGACCGCGAGCGCCCCGTCCTCGAACCGTGCCTGCGCCGAGTGGTTGTACGGCGCGGTGCGCGGGTCGGCGTCCGCGAGCGTGGCCCCGACCCCGACGTAGGCGCCCGGTACCGCCTGCAGCACGTAGGAGAAGTCCTCGGCGCCGGAGAGCGGCTGCGTCGCGGTGACGTAGGAGCGCTCGCCGAACAGCCCGGCCGTCAGGCGGGCGGCTCGGTCGACCTCCGCCGCGTGGTTCGACGTCACCGGGTAGCCCCGCCGGTAGTCGACCGTCACCGACAGCCCGTGCGCGGCGGCGACGCCCTCGCACACCCGGGCCAGCCGCTCGGGGACCGCCGCGTGCACGGCCTCCGAGAACGTCCGGACCGTGGCCTCGATCCGGGCGTCCGCGGCGATGACGTTGTCCGTGGTGCCCGCCTCGATCTTCCCGACGGTGACCACGACGGGGTCGAAGACGTCGAACTGGCGCGTGACCATCGCCTGCAGCGCGAGGACGATCTCGGCGGCCACCGGCACGGGGTCGAGCGCCAGGTGCGGCATCGAGCCGTGCCCGCCGCGCCCGTGCACCGTCACGTGCACCGTGTCCGCCGCCGCGAGCAGCGTGCCCGGGCGGCTGGTGACGGCGCCGGTCGGCAGCAGCGCGGACAGGACGTGCAGGCCGTAGGCGGCGACGACCCGCTCCCCCGCCGCGTCGAGGACGCCCTCCTCGATCATGAGCCGCGCGCCGTGGTCCCCCTCCTCACCGGGCTGGAACATCAGCACGACCGACCCGGCGATCTCCTCCCGGCGCGCGGCGAGCAGCCGGGCGGCGCCGACCAGCCCGGCGACGTGCAGGTCGTGGCCGCAAGCGTGCATGACGCCGGGCACCTCGCTGCTGAACGGCTCCCCGGTGTCCTCCGTGACCGGCAGGGCGTCCATGTCGCCGCGCAGCAGCACCGCCGGCCCGGGACGCGCGCCGCGGAGCACCGCGACGACGGAGGTGAGCCCGGTGCCGGTGCGGACCTCGAGGCCGAGGGGCTCGATCGCCTCCAGGACGAGGGCCTGCGTGCGGGGCAGCTGCAGGCCGATCTCGGGCGTGCGGTGCAGCGCGTGCCGGAGCGTGGCGAGGTCCGGCAGCAGCGCCCGGGCGTCGGCGCGCAGGTCCTCGAGGGCGGAGCGGTCGAGCGGCATGTCAGACCTCCGTGGGGTGGGGCGCACGGGTCCTCGGCGACCTCGGCGCGGGTGCGGCGGCGCAGCGGGGAGCACGGGCACCGGTCGCGCGGCGCCCTCGCCAGATCAGCCACTCGGCCACGCAGACGAACGTACCGCCGAACACCCCGCCGGCGTCGGCCGGCGACCTCCACCCCCGCCGGTGGTCGGGCGGAACGTATCGTGGTGCGGATGGCCACGTTCAGCGAGCACCTGCGCGGCAGGTCGGACGACGAGCTGGTGCGCCTGCTCCTGCGGCGCCCGGACCTCGCGCACCCGTCCCCCGCCACCCTGGCGTCGCTCGCCGCCCGGGCGACCAGCCGGCCCAGCCTGGAGCGCGCGCTGGCCGGCCTGGACGCCGCCGTGCTGCAGACGGTCGAGGCGGTCGTCGCGCTGCTCGCCGCCGCCGAGCCGGGCGCCGGCGTGCGCGCGAAGGACGTCGTGGCCGCGGTCGGTGCGGACCGGCGGGACGCCGCGGGCGTCCGGGAGGCCCTGGCCACCGCCACCGGGCTCGCCCTGCTGCACCCGGTCGGCGGGCGGGCGTCCGACCCGCTCCTGCGACCGGCTCCCGGCGTCGCCGAGCTGCTCGGGCCCGGTACCGCCGGGCTCGCCGCCCCCGCTGCCCACGACCCCGCGCCGTCGGCGGTCGCGGGCCTGCTGGAGCAGGCGCCCGGTGCCGGCCGGGCCGTGCTGGACGCGCTCACCTGGGGGCCGCCCGTGGGCGTGCGCCCCGCCACGGGGCCCGCCGCCGACACCGTGACCGAGCTGGTCCGGCTGGGGCTCCTGGTCCGCGCCGACGAGCGGCACGTGCTGCTCCCGCGCACCGTCGCGCTCGCGCTGCGCGACGGCCGCACCCACCGGGCGCCCGCCGCCCCGCCGTCCACCGACGACCTGCCGCGCCGCGACCCCGCGCTCGTGGAGGCCGAGCACGCCGCCGCGGCGGAGCGGGCCGTGCGGCTGGTCGCCGGGCTGATCCGGCTCTGGGGCGCCGGCCCGCCGGCCGTGCTCCGCGCCGGCGGCCTCGGCGTGCGCGACCTGCGCCGCACTGCGGTCGCTCTGGAGGTCACCGAGGCCGAGGCGGCGTTCGTCGTCGAGCTCGCGGGCGTCGGCGGGCTGGTGCGGGACGACGGCGACGAGTCGCCGCACTACGTGCCCAGCACCGCCGCCGACGAGTGGCTGGCCCTGGACCTGGCCGACCGGTGGGCGCGGCTCGCCGCGTGGTGGGCCGGGACGCCGCGGTGGCCCGCGCTGGTCGGCACCCGCGACGAGAAGGGCGTCGTCCGCCCCGCGCTCGGCCCCGAGCTGGGCCGGCCGTGGGCGCCGCGGCTGCGCCAGGCCGTCGTCGGGCTGCTCGCGGAGGCCGGGCCGGGCGCGGCCCCCGACGGCGAGCGCGTCCGCCACGGCCTCGCCTGGCGCAGCCCCCGGTCGGTCCCGCCCCGCGACGCCGTCGACGCCGTGCTGCGCGAGGCGGGGTGGCTCGGCGTGCTCGGGGCCGGCGCGCTGGCCGTCGCCGGGCGCGCCCTCCTCGACACCGACGTCGACCCCCGTGCCGGTCTCGCCGCCGGGCTGGCCGCCGCGCTCCCCCCTGCCGTCGACGACCTGCTGCTGCAGGCCGACCTCACCGGCATCGTGCCCGGGCGGCCCAGCCAGGACCTCGAGGCCCTGCTCGACACCTGCGCGCGCGTCGAGTCGCGCGGCGGCGCCGTCACCGTCCGGTTCACCCCGGAGTCCGTGCGCGACGCGCTGGACTCCGGCACCACCGCCGACGACCTGCTGGCCGACCTCGCCGCCCACGCCCGCGGCGGCGTGCCGCAGCCGCTGGAGTACCTCGTGCGGGACGCCGCCCGCCGGCACGGGCGGCTGCGCACCGGGGCGGCGTCGTCGTACGTGCGCACCGAGGACCCCGCGCTGCTCGCCGGGCTCGCCGAGGACCCGCGGCACGCCGGGCTCGGGCTGGTCCGGCTCGCGCCGACCGTGCTCGCCGCGCAGGCGCCGCTGCACGAGCTGCTCGCCGCGCTGCGCGCGCACGGCCTCGCCCCGGTCGCCGAGACGCCCGACGGCCAGGTGCTGCATGCCGCGCCGACCGTGCGGCGGGTGGCCGCGAGCCGCTACCGGCCGACCGAGGTCCCCCGCGGCGCCGTGCCGCCGGCCGAGCGGGCGGAGGCGCTGGTCGGGGTGCTGCGCCGGGCGGACGAGGCGCGCGCCGAGTCGGCGGGCACCGGCGGGACCGGAGCCGTGGGCGGTGCGGTGGGCGGTGCGGTCCCCCCGGCGGCCCCGGCGGCCCCGGCGGCCCCGACCCTCCGCGACCGCGCCACCGGCGTCACCGCGGGCACCGCGGCCGCCCGCGCCGGCCGGGCAGGTCCGGTCCGGACGGGAACAGCCGACCCCGTCGAGGCGTTGGGGATGCTGCGCGAGGCGGCAGCCGGGCACACCGAGGTGTGGCTCGACCTGGTCGGCTCGCGCGGCGCCCTCGAGCGACGCCGCGTACGGCCCGTCCGGGTGGACGGCGGCCGGGTACGCGTCGTCGACACCGCCCGGGACGCCGAGATCGTGGTCGCGGCGCACCGCGTCGCCGCCGTCACGCTGATCGACCCGCAGCCCTCGTCAGGACAGGACACCGCATGACCGACGGACCCCTGATCGTCCAGAGCGACAAGACCCTCCTGCTCGAGGTCGACCACGACCAGGCGGAGGCCTGCCGCCGCGCCATCGCCCCGTTCGCGGAGCTCGAGCGCGCGCCGGAGCACGTGCACACCTACCGGCTGACCCCGCTGGGCCTGTGGAACGCCCGTGCCGCCGGGCACGACGCCGAGCAGGTCGTCGACGTCCTGCTCGAGTACTCGCGCTACCCGGTGCCGCACGCCCTGCTGGTCGACGTCGCCGAGACCATGTCCCGGTACGGCCGCCTCCAGCTGATGGCGCACCCGGTGCACGGCCTGGTCCTGCACGCCCTGGACGCCGCGGTCCTCGCCGAGGTGCTGCGGTCCAAGCGCACGGCCGGCCTGGTCGGCGAGCGGATCGACGCGACCGACGTCGTCGTGCACCCTTCCGAGCGCGGCACCCTCAAGCAGGCGCTGCTGAAGCTCGGCTGGCCCGCCGAGGACCTCGCGGGCTACGTCGACGGCGAGGCGCACCCGATCGACCTCGACACCTCCGGCGAGTCGAACCCCGGCCCCGACGGCGCCCCGCGCCCGTGGACGCTGCGGCCCTACCAGGCCGAGGCCGCCGACGGCTTCTGGCACGGCGGCAGCGGCGTCGTCGTCCTGCCCTGCGGCGCCGGCAAGACGCTGGTCGGAGCCGCGGCGATGGCCCGGTCCAAGACCACCACGCTGATCCTCGTCACCAACACCGTGTCCGCGCGGCAGTGGCGCGACGAGCTGATCCGCCGCACGTCCCTCACCCCGGACGAGATCGGCGAGTACTCGGGCGCCCGCAAGGAGATCCGCCCCGTCACCATCGCCACCTACCAGGTGCTGACGATGCGCCGGAAGGGCGTGTACCCGCACCTGGAGCTGCTCGACGCCCGCGACTGGGGCCTCGTGGTCTACGACGAGGTGCACCTGCTGCCGGCGCCGATCTTCCGGATGACCGCCGACCTGCAGGCCCGCCGCCGCCTCGGCCTGACCGCCACGCTGGTGCGCGAGGACGGCCGCGAGGACGAGGTGTTCAGCCTGATCGGCCCCAAGCGGTACGACGCGCCGTGGAAGGACATCGAGTCCCAGGGCTACATCGCGCCGGCCGACTGCGTCGAGGTCCGCCTCACGCTGCCCGAGCGCGACCGGATGCTCTACGCGACCGCCGAGCCCGAGGACAAGTACCGCCTCGCGGCCAGCGCGCCCGGCAAGTCCCAGGTGGTGCGCCGCCTCGTGGCCAAGCACGCCGGCGAGCCGACCCTGGTGATCGGCCAGTACATCGACCAGCTCGAGGAGCTCGCCGACGACATCGGCGCGCCCGTCATCACCGGCTCGACCTCCGTGCCCGAGCGGCAGCGGCTGTTCGACGCGTTCCGCGCCGGGGAGATCACCACGCTCGTGGTGTCCAAGGTCGCGAACTTCTCGATCGACCTGCCCGAGGCCTCGGTCGCCATCCAGGTGTCCGGGTCGTTCGGCTCGCGCCAGGAGGAGGCCCAGCGCCTCGGCCGGCTGCTCCGCCCGAAGGGCGACGGCCGCACCGCGCACTTCTACGCGGTGATCGCCCGCGACACGGTCGACCAGGACTTCGCGCAGCACCGGCAGCGGTTCCTCGCCGAGCAGGGGTACGCGTACCGGATCGTCGACGCCGAGGACCTGGACCAGGCGACCGAGACCCCGGCCGACCCGGCCTGATCCGCGCCCACCCGGCCGCCCGGCTCGCCGGGCGCGGGGAACCTCTGGGGGGACGGCTGCGTTGCGACGGGTGCACGCCCTGAGAAAGGATCAACGGGTGCCGTCGTCGCTGCGTGGTCTGCCCCTGCTCGTCCCGCTCCTCCTGGGCGCGCCCCTGCTCGCGGGCGCCGCGCCCGCGCCCCAGGCGCTGCCTGCGACCGTCCTGTCGAGCGAGATCACCGACGAGGTCGGCGCGCTCGGCGGCCAGGAGAGCACCGCGCAGGCCGCGCTCGACCAGCTGGCCGAGGAGACGGACTACCAGCTCTACGTGGTGTACGTCGCCGACTTCGACGGCCAGACGCCCGAGGCGTGGACCACGGCGGCGCGGACGTCCTCCGGGCTGGGCGACTCCGACCTCACGCTGGCCGTCGCCACCGAGGCGCGGCAGTACTACCTGGCGCCGGGCTCCGTCCCCGGCCTGACCAGCGACCAGCTGGACGACGTCGCCGCCGACGTCGAGGACCAGCTGCGCGACAGCGACTGGGCGGGCGCCGCCGTGACCGCCGCGGACGGCGTCCGCGAGGCCGCCACCGGGACCGGGTCGGGCGGCTCGTCGTCCTCCGGCGGCAGCGTCCTCGGCTTCGTGCTCGTCCTCGGGCTCGTCGCGATCGCCGTGGTCACCTTCGTGGCCTGGCGCCGGTCGAGGAACCGGATGCCGCAGCGCGTCGGTGCGGGGCAGCAGGGGCGGGCCCCGGGCGGGCCCGCAGGCGAGCTGGCCGCCCTCCCGACGCCCGAGCTGGACCGCCGGTCGGCCTCCGCGCTGGTGGGCATCGACGACGCGCTGCGGGCCTCCGAGCAGGAGCTCGGGTTCGCGCAGGCGCAGTTCGGGCCCGAGGTCACCGGCGAGTTCGAGCGTGTGCTCACCCAGGCGAAGGCGCAGGTCACCGAGGCGTTCCGGCTCCGGCAGACCCTGGACGACGACGTGCCCGACACCGAGCCGCAGGTCCGCGAGACCGCGACCCGCATCCTGCACACCGTCGGCCAGGTGTCCGCGGCGCTGGACGCGCAGAAGGAGGGCTTCGACCGGCTGCGCGACATCGAGTCCCGCGCGGGCGAGGCGCTCGACGCGCACGAGCGCGCGGCCACGGCGCAGCGCGCGCGGGTCGAGGCCGCCCGCGGCACCCTCGCCCAGCTCGCGGCGACCTACCCGGCCACCGTGCTGACGTCCGTCACCGGCAACCCCGGCCAGGCGCTCGCGCTGCTGGACGAGGTCGGCACCGCGATCGCCCAGGGCCGGCAGGCCGTGGCCGCCGGCGACCGCGGCGTCGCCGTGCGGTACGCCCGTGCTGCCGAGGAGGCGCTCGGCCAGGTCGGCACGCTCCTGGACTCGGTGGACCGGGCGCGCACGGACCTCGCGACCATCGGCTCCCGGCTCGACGCCGCGGTCGCGTCCATCTCCGCCGACGTCGACGACGCCGAGCGCCTGGCCCCGCGGCACCCGGAGGTCGCCGCCCGTGCCCAGGACGCCCGGGCCGCCATCACGGCCGGGCGGGCCGCGCGCGCCGGCGACGGCGACCCGCTCGCCGCCCTGCGCGCCCTCACCGACGCCGAGGCGGCCATCGACGCCGCGCTCGCCCCGATGCGCGAGGCCCAGGACCGTGCGCGGCGTGCCCGCCAGCTGCTCGACCAGACGCTCGGCCGGGTCGACTCCGCCGTGCGCGGCACCACCGACTACATCGAGACCCGGCGCGGCGCCGTCGGCCCCGAGGCCCGGACCCGGCTCGCCGAGTCCCAGCGCCTGCTGCGGACCGCGATCGACCAGCGCGACACCGACCCCGAGCGCGCCCTCGGCGCCGCGCAGCAGGCCGACGGCCTGGTCCGCGAGGCGCAGGCCCTCGCCCAGCGCGACGTCGACTGGTACGACCAGCAGCGCCGCGGCGGCCCGGGCGGCCCCGGCGGCGGCATCGGGAACGTCGGCGGCATGGTGCTCGGCGGGATCCTCATCGACTCGATCCTGCGCGGCGGGGGCGGCGGCTGGGGCGGCGGCGGCGCGCACGGCGGCTTCGGCGGCGGCGGGGGCGGCTTCGGCGGCGGGGGTCGCGGTGGCGGCTTCGGCGGCGGCGGGGGCGGCGGGGGCCGCGGCGGCGGGTTCTAGGACATGTTCGGCAGAGGCAAGAGACGAGAGAGGCACCAGGCGATGACCGAGAAGCAGAGCATCTTCGGCCGGATCACCCAGCTCGCGCGGGCGAACATCAACGCCCTGATCGACCAGGCCGAGGACCCGCAGAAGATGCTGGACCAGCTGGTGCGCGACTACACCAACTCCATCGCGGAGGCGGAGAAGGCCATCGCGCAGACCATCGGCAACCTGCGCCTGGCCGAGCAGGACTACAACGAGGACGTCGCCGCCGCCCGCGAGTGGGGCGCCAAGGCCCTCGCCGCGTCCGCGCGCGCCGACCAGTACCGCTCGGCGGGCGACGCGGCCAACGCCGACAAGTTCGACAACCTGGCCAAGGTCGCGCTCGGCAAGCAGATCAGCGCCGAGGGCGAGGTCCGGGACTCCGCGCCGCTCATCGAGTCGCAGCGCGAGACGGTCGAGAAGCTCAAGTCCGGCCTCGCGCAGATGAAGGACAAGCTCGGCCAGCTCAAGCAGCGCCGCGACACGCTCGTCGCCCGGCAGAAGTCGGCGCAGGCGCAGCAGACCGTGCAGACCGCGATCTCCTCGATCAACGTGCTCGACCCGACCAGCGAGCTGGCCCGGTTCGAGGAGAAGGTGCGCCGCGAGGAGGCCATGGCGATGGGCCAGGCCGAGATCGCCGCGTCCTCGCTCGACGCGCAGTTCGCGGAGCTCGAGTCCTCCGGCGCGGAGATCGAGATCGAGGCCCGCCTCGCCGCGCTGAAGTCCGGCGGCCAGCCGCAGCAGCTCGGCAGCACCCCGGTCACCCCGCAGATCGAGGCCTGACCCCCGCAGCACGCCGACGGCCCGGCACCCCGCGGGGTGCCGGGCCGTCGCGCTGCCGGGCCGCTCGCGCCGTCGCGCGAGGTCGTCACCTGCGCACGAGGTCGTCAGTCCGGCGGGACGACCTCGTGCACGTGTGACGACCTCGGCGGGGGCACGCCGCCCGCCGGAGGCGTCAGGCGGTGACGCGCTGGGCGACCCGCGCCCGGACCAGGTCCGCGAACGTCGCCGCGAGCACCGCGCCGTCGGCGCGCACGCGCTCGTCGGCCGCCGCCACCGCCGCGTCCACGGCCGCGGTCTCCTCGGCGGAGTCGCCGTCGTCGACCGACCAGGCGTGCATCGTCGCCGGCGACGCCTCGGGGTGGAACTGCACGCCCCACGCGCACTCGCCGACGCGGAACGCCTGGTACGGGTACATCCGGGACGCGGCGAGCCAGGCGCCACCGCGCGGCAGGTCCACGATCGCGTCCGAGTGCATCGTCGGCATCGGGGTGCTGCGGCCGTCCGCCGCGGCCGCCGCCAGCCCGCCGAGCAGCGGGTCGGTGAGGGCCTCGGGGCGCCACCGGACGTCGACCACGCCGGACTCGCGCCCGGGAGGCGCGTCCACGTCGACCCGGCCGCCGGTCGCGACCGCGAGCAGCTGCGCGCCGAGGCAGATGCCGAGCGTGGGGACGCCCGCCGCTGCCGCGTCGGTCAGCAGCGCGCGGGTCTCGGCGATGCCCGGCTCGTGCTCGTCGTGCGCGGACATCTGCCCGCCCAGCACGATCAGGCCGTCGAGGCCGGTCGCCGGCGCGAGCGGCTCGCCCGCGTACGCGCGGACCAGGTGGACGCGGACGCCGTCGAGCTGCTCGGCGAACCGGTCGAGGGGCACCGTCGCGTCCAGCTGGACGACGGTGACGACGGGGAGGGAGGAGGAGTCGGCACTCACGAGGCAGCACCGTACCGTGACCGCGCGGCGACCAGGCCGCTCCCAGGAACTCCCCAGGCTCGGGGAGCACACTGGATCCGTGACCACCGCAGCCCAGAACCCCGAGGCACGGCTCCTCGTCGTCGACGACGAGCCGAACATCCGCGAGCTCCTCGCGACGTCGCTGCGGTTCGCGGGCTTCGAGGTGCACGCGGCCGCCGACGGCGGCGCCGCCCTGCGCCTCGCCCGCCAGGTCCAGCCCGACCTGCTCGTGCTCGACGTGATGCTGCCGGACATGGACGGCTTCACCGTCACCCGCCGGCTGCGCGAGAAGGGGCAGCACGTCCCCGTGCTGTTCCTCACCGCCCGCGACGACACGGCGGACAAGATCACCGGCCTCACGGTCGGCGGCGACGACTACGTCACCAAGCCGTTCAGCCTGGAGGAGGTCGTCGCCCGCATCCGCGCCGTGCTGCGCCGCACCCAGGCGGGCGAGGTCGCCGGCGCGAGCGTGCTCGGCTACGAGGACCTCGAGCTCGACGAGGACAGCCACGAGGTGCGCCGCGCCGGGCAGGTCGTCGACCTCTCCCCCACCGAGTTCAAGCTGCTCCGCTACCTGCTGCTCAACCCCGGGCGCGTGCTGTCCAAGGCGCAGATCCTCGACCACGTGTGGCAGTACGACTGGGGCGGCGACGCGAACATCGTCGAGTCGTACATCTCCTACCTGCGCCGCAAGGTCGACCAGGTCGAGCGCCCCGACGGCTCCAGGGTCGACCCGCTGATCCAGACCAAGCGCGGGGTCGGGTACATGCTGCGCAAGCCGAGCGGGTCGTGAGCGCGCGGACGACCGAGGGCGTCGAGGTCCCGGTCCCGGAGCCGGTGACCGAGCCCTCCGTCGACCGGCTCGACGGCGTGCTGCGCCCGGTGCGGGACCTCTGGTCGCGCACGCCGCTGCTCGCGCGCCTGGTCGGCATCACCACCGTGCTGCTGGCGACGGGCCTGACGATCTCCGGGTTCGCGACCACCACGCTGCTGTCGACGTACCTCGTCGGGCAGGTGGACAAGAAGCTCAACGAGGAGGCCGCGACCTACACGGGCCCGATCGTCAAGATCTACAACGAGGACCAGGGCCTCGGCCGCCTGAGCTCGGCTCAGCCCGTGTGGGGTGCGGTCGACTACGCGCTCAGCGCCGAGATCCGCGGGGAGACGGGGGAGATCTCCCCGACAGGGTCCACCCTCGACCGGTACGGCACGCCGCGTCTGCCCTCCGTGGACGTCGACACGCTGGACCGGGTCACCTACCGCACCGTGCCGAGCACCGTGCGGGGCGCCTCGTGGCGCGCGGTCACCGTGCCGGTCACCTCCGGCGCCGACGACACGACGGTCGGGTACGTGACCTTCGCGCAGCCGCTCGGCGACGCGCAGGACGCCGTCCGCCGCGCCGCGCTCCTCCTCTGGTCCAGCGCCCTCGCGATCCTCGTCATCGGCGTCGTCGTCGGGACCTGGGCCGTGAAGCGCTCGCTGCGCGGTCTGCGCGAGATCGAGTCCACCGCCGCGCAGATCGCCGACGGCGACCTGTCCCAGCGCGTGCCGCCCGCCCCGGAGACCACCGAGGTCGGCCGGCTCGGCGCCGCGCTGAACAGCATGCTGACCCAGATCGAGACGGCGTTCGACGCCCGGACCCGGTCCGAGGAGCGGATGCGCCGGTTCGTCGCCGACGCCTCCCACGAGCTGCGCACCCCGCTGGCGGCGATCCGCGGCTACGGCGAGCTCTACCGGATGGGCGCGCTGACGGAGAAGGACCAGGTCGACGACACGATGCGCCGCATCGAGCAGTCCGCGACCCGGATGGGCGGCCTGGTCGAGGACCTGCTCGCGCTGGCCCGGCTGGACGAGGACCGGCCCGGCCGCACCGAGCCGGTCGACCTCGCGGTGCTGGCCACCGACGCCGCCCACGACCTGCGGGCGATCGACCCGGCCCGCGAGGTGCGCGTCGGCGCGCTCGACGGCGCGGCGGGAGCCGTGGACGACGACCTGCCGGCCACCGTCGTGCGCGGCGACGAGGCGCGGCTGCGCCAGGTGCTGGCGAACCTGGTCGGCAACGTCGCCCGGCACACGCCGGCCGGCACCCCCGCGGAGATCGCCGTCGGACGGCTCGGCGACCAGGTCGTCGTCGAGGTGCGCGACCACGGACCGGGCATCGCCCCGGAGCACGCGCGCCGCGTGTTCGAGCGGTTCTACCGGGTCGACCCGAGCCGCACCCGCGAGGGCAACGGCACCGGAGGCGGCGCCGGGCTCGGCATGGCGATCGTCGCCGCGATCGTCGACGCGCACGGCGGCGACGTCGCGATCTCCGAGACCCCGGGCGGCGGCGCGACGATCCGCGTGGCGCTCCCCGCGGGCGATCCGGACCCGCTCGACGGCCCGGAGGATCACCCGGAGGGGTGACCCCGGGCGGGTGCACGAACTGTCCGCGCCTGGGGCTACGATGGCGCGTCCGAGCAGGGTCGTCTGTATGCAGTGAGGCTGTTCCATGGGCGTCTACGACGCACCACAGTGGCTGTTGTCCGCGTTCAAGCGCAGTGCGCTGGGGGCCGGGGCCACGGCTCCGACCGAGCGCGTCGTCGAGGTCGGGTCCGACCTCCTCGAGCGGTGGAGCGGCACCGGCCGGACCTACCACAACCTGCGCCACCTCTGCGACGTGCTGGCCCGGGTCGACGAGCTCGCGGAGGAGACCCACGAGCCCGACCTGGTCCGCCTGGCCGCCTGGTACCACGGCGCGGTGTTCGACGCCGCGCAGGTCGCCGCGTACGCCAACCGCGGCGGCGAGGACGAGATCGCGTCCGCCCGCCTCGCGCGGGAGCAGCTCACCGAGCTCGGCGTCCCTGCCGCGAGCGTCGACCGCGTGCACCAGCTGGTGATCGCGCTGGTCCGGCACGCCGCCGACCCGTCGGACTTCGACTGCGCCGTGCTGTGCGACGCGGACCTGGCGATGCTCGCCGCGGAGCCGCAGCGGTACAAGGCGTACCTGCACGACGTCCGGGAGGAGTACGCGGACATCCCGACGGCCGACTACCTCCGGGCGCGGCAGCGGATCGTCAACAAGCTCCTGAAGCGGCCGAGCCTGTTCGTCAGCCCCCTCGGCGCCGCCTGGGAGGAGCCCGCGCGGCAGAACCTCGGCGCCGAGCTGCACAAGCTCGACAAGGTGCTCGCGCAGATCGACGCCGACGCGCCGGCCGAGGCCGACCGCGAGCCCCTGCCGCACGGCGCGGGGGCGTGACGGTCCTCGTCGACCCGCCGCTCTGGCCCCGGCACGGCCGGTTCTGGTCGCACCTGGTCAGCGACACCTCGCTCGCGGAGCTGCACGCCTTCGCCGAGCGCGCCGGGCTCCCCCGCCGCGCCTTCGACCTGGACCACTACGACGTCCCCGACGAGCGGCACGCCGACCTCGTCGCGCTGGGCGCCGAGCCGGTGACGGCCGGCGAGCCTCATCCGCCGCCTCCGCGCGAGCGGCCTGCGGATCCCGGCCCACGCCCGCCCCCGCCACCACTGACCCCCTGCCCCCGCACGGCCTCGCGCCGGGTCGGGTCGGGTCGGGTTGCCGAGACGACACTCCGCGCCTGTGCGCGCGCCCGGAGCGGCCGGCGCGAGCTGCCATCTCGACGGAGGCACCCCGCGAGCGCCGTCCCGGGCAGCGGCGCGGGCGCGGCGTCCCGGGACGACGACGGGCCGGACACCCTGGGGTGTCCGGCCCGTCGTCGTGCGGGTGCGGGGCTCAGCGCCCCGCGCGCGGCTGGATCAGAAGTCCATGCCGCCCATGCCGCCGTCGGCACCCGGGCCGGCCGGAGCGGCCTTCTCGGGCTTGTCGGCGACGACCGCCTCCGTGGTGAGGAACAGCGCCGCGATGGACGACGCGTTCTGCAGCGCGGAGCGGGTGACCTTGACCGGGTCGTTGACGCCGGCGGCCAGCAGGTCCTCGTACACGCCGGTCGCGGCGTTCAGGCCGTGACCGGACGGGAGGTTGCGGACCTTCTCCGCCACGACGCCGCCCTCGAGGCCGGCGTTGATGGCGATCTGCTTCAGCGGCGCGTCGATCGCGATGCGCACGATCTGCGCACCGGTCGCCTCGTCGCCCTCGAGCTCGAGCGTCGCGAAGGCCTTCTCGCCGGCCTGGATGAGGGCCACGCCACCACCGGCGACGATGCCCTCCTCGACGGCCGCCTTGGCGTTGCGCACGGCGTCCTCGATGCGGTGCTTGCGCTCCTTGAGCTCGACCTCGGTCGCCGCGCCGGCCTTGATGACGGCGACGCCGCCGGCCAGCTTGGCGAGGCGCTCCTGGAGCTTCTCGCGGTCGTAGTCCGAGTCCGAGTTCTCGATCTCGGCGCGGATCTGGTTGACGCGGCCCTGGATCTGGGCGGCGTCGCCGGAGCCCTCGACGATGGTGGTCTCGTCCTTGGTGACGACGATCTTGCGCGCCTGGCCGAGGACCTCGAGGCCCACGGTGTCGAGCTTCAGACCGACGGTCTCGGACACGACCTGGCCACCGGTGAGGATCGCCATGTCCTGCAGCATCGCCTTGCGGCGGTCGCCGAAGCCGGGCGCCTTGACGGAGACCGACTTGAAGGTGCCGCGGATCTTGTTGACGACGAGCGTGGCCAGGGCCTCGCCCTCGACGTCCTCGGCGACGATGAACAGCGGCTTGCCCGACTGGATGACCTTCTCCAGCAGCGGCAGCAGGTCCTTGACGTTCGAGATCTTCGACTCGACGAGCAGCACGTAGGCGTCCTCGAGGACGGCCTCCTGGCGCTCCGGGTCGGTCACGAAGTACGCCGACAGGAAGCCCTTGTCGAAGCGCATGCCCTCCGTGAGCTCGAGCTCCAGGCCGAGGGCGTTGGACTCCTCGACCGTGATGACGCCCTCCTTGCCGACCTTGTCCAGCGCCTCGGCGATGAGCTCGCCGATCGCGGTGTCGCCGGCGGAGATCGACGCGGTGGCGGCGATCTGCTCCTTGGTCTCGATCTCCTTCGCCTGCTCGAGCAGGGCGGCGGTGACGGCCTCGACGGCCTTCTCGATGCCGCGCTTGAGGGCGATGGGGTTGGCGCCGGCGGCGACGTTGCGCAGGCCCTCGCGCACGAGCGCCTGGGCGAGCACGGTGGCGGTGGTGGTGCCGTCACCCGCGACGTCGTCCGTCTTCTTGGCGACCTCCTTGACGAGCTCCGCGCCGATCTTCTCGAACGGGTCCTCGAGGTCGATCTCCTTGGCGATGGAGACGCCGTCGTTGGTGATCGTGGGGGCGCCCCACTTCTTGTCCAGGACGACGTTGCGGCCCTTGGGGCCCAGGGTGACCTTGACGGTGTCGGCGAGGACGTTGAGTCCACGCTCGATGCCGCGACGGGCCTCCTCGTTGAAGGCAATGATCTTGGCCATGGGGCTATCGATCCTTCACTGTGGCTCGTGGTTCGGCCGGTCGGTGCCCGCGACGGACGGCCGCGCCGCTGCGACGGTCATGTCCCGTCGTGCGGCGGACCTCACCGGATCGGCCTCGCTTCTCATTCTGTCACTCTCGACCCGAGAGTGCTAAGTCCATGGTTAGCACTCGACCTGGGTGAGTGCAAGACGCTCCACTCCCGGCGAACGCGCGCGGGGTCCCGCCGACCGGGCGCGCCCAGCCCGGCCCGCTAGCCTGCCGGGATGTCCGCCCGCACCGCTGCCGTCGCCGCCACGCTCGTCGTGGTCGCCGGCGGGCTGATCGCCTGGGGTGCGACGGGACCCGCGACCGCGACCATCGACCTGTACGCCGAGGGCGTCGTCGCCACCCCCGACGGCCCGGAGTCGGTCCCGGCCGGCACGACCCCGGTCCTGCACGCCGGCACGCGCGTCGTGGACGACCCCGGCAGCACCGCGGACGACCGGCTCGCCGAGGAGCAGCGCGCCTGGCTGGCGGCCGGCACCGTGCCCGGGGCCGGCGGCCCGTACGCGGACCTGGTGGCCGACGCGCTGCTGGACCTGCGGACGCTGGTGCTGGACGACGGGGCCGCCGTGGCCGCGTGGACGCCGCACTGGCGCTACGTGTGGCCGCGCGACGCCTCGTTCGTCGCCGTCGCGCTCGCCCGCACGGGGCACCTCGACGACGCGCTGGAGATCCTGGACTTCCTGGCCGGCGTGCAGGCCGCGGACGGGTCGTTCCAGGCGCGCTACCTGGCGGACGGGTCGGGCGGCGTGCCGGACGACCGCGCCGCGCAGACGGACGGGACCGGCTGGGTGCTGTGGGCCGCGGCCGAGGTCGTGGCCGCCGCGGGACCCGAGGAGGAGCTCGCGACCGCCGAGCACCTGGCCCCGATGATCCGGCGCGCGGCCGACGGCGCCGTCGCGCTCGTCGCCGGCGACGGCCTGCCGGCGGCCTCCCCGGACTACTGGGAGCGCCCCGAGCGGGAGCTGACGCTCGGCACCGTCGCGCCGCTGCTCGCGGGCCTGGAGTCGGCCGGCGCGGTGCTCACCCTGCTGCGGGACGACGCGGCGGCCGCGGACGCCCGGGACGCGGCGGTGCGGACGCGTGCGGCGGTGGAGCGGGAGTTCGGCGACGCGACGGCGTACGGCCGGTACGCGGACGGGGCGGTGGCGGACGCGGCGAGCGCGTTCACCCTTCCGCCGTTCCAGCCGACGCCGCTCGCCGGCGCGACGGACGCGTGGCTCGCCTCGGCCGACGCCATGGCGCGGCCCGCCGGTGGGCTGGCGCCGGGTGCGGGCTGGCGGCAGGACGGCATCTCGTGGACGCCCCAGACGTCGCTGTACGCCCTGACCGCGGCCACGAACGGCTTCGACGCGGACGCGCGGGCACGGCTGGACTGGCTGGACGCCCACCGGACCACGATGGGCGCGCTGCCGGAGAAGGTGCTGGCCGACGGCTCCCCCGCGGCGGTGGCGCCGCTCGCGTGGACCGCCGCGTGCGTGGTGCTCGCGGTCACCGCCCTGGAGGGCTGAGACCGCCGGTACGGGCCGAGGCCGGGACCTGCGGGGCCGCGCCGTGACGGCCGCGACCCCGCACGCCGGTCTCAGAGCGGGCGGACCTGCTCCGCCTGCGGGCCCTTGGTGCCCTGCCCGACCTCGAACTCGACCGACTGCCCCTCCTCGAGGCTGCGGTACCCGCTCGACTGGATGGCGCTGAAGTGGACGAACAGGTCCTGACCGCCGTCGGCCGGGGTGATGAACCCGAAGCCCTTCTCGGCGTTGAACCACTTGACGGTGCCCTGCGGCATGCGGTGCTCCTGAAGACGGCGTGACTGGTCACCGCGGGTGGCCGAGATCCCCCCGGGTGGCCGGAGGGCGGTCACCGCGACGCGGCCGACACTAGCGGCGCCCTCCCACCTGCGGAAGGGGTCAGTTCGCGAAGTCGCGGAGCAGCAGGACGACGACGCCGTCCGGCGCCACCTCCGCGGACTCGACCACGTCCGTGATCCCGAGCGTCGAGGCGACCTGCTGGGCGGTCGCCGCGAGGTCGGCGTTCGCGTAGAACACGGTCGTCGCGGTGCTGCCGCCGGCGTTGCCGTTCCCGGCGGTCACGTTCGTGAAGCCGGCGTCCTCCAGGTCCTCCTGGGCGCCACCGGCCAGGCCGGAGACGTTCGCGGCGTTGAGCACCCGCACGGACGCCGTCAGGTCGGGCACCGGCGCGGCCGGCTCCTCGACGGGGGGCTCCTCGGTGGCCGGCTCCTCGGTGGCGGGCTCCTCGGCGCCCTCGGTGCTCTCGGTCGCAGCGGGGTCCTCGACGGGGGCGCTGGTGCTCGGCGCGGCCGCGGCCGGCTCGTCCGTGCCGCCGAACCCGGGGATGCGCCCGTCCCACGACGACGCCCACAGCACGAAGACCACGGTCAGGGTCGGGACGACCAGGACGACGGCCACGAACGGCCACCACCGGCTCCACCAGCTGCGGGGTGCGCGGTGCACGCCGATCGGCACGTCGTGCGCCGGCTCGGCGTCGAACTCGTCCTCCGGGTACCGGTCGCTGCCCTTGGTCACGGCGGACAGGCTAACGGGTCGAGCAGTGCAGCCCGGCACCCACGCCGCGCCGCCGCCGGGTCGCCGCGCCGCCGCCGGGTCGCCGCGCTGCTCAGGCGTCGGTGCCGAGCCGCCGCGCGCTGCGGGCGCGCTGACGGGTGGACCGCATCCGGCGCAGGCGCTTGACCAGCATCGGGTCGTGCGCGAGCGCGGCGGGCGAGTCGATGAGCGCGTTGAGGACCTGGTAGTACCGGGTCGCCGAGAGGTCGAACAGCTCGCGGATCGCCTGCTCCTTGGCGCCGGCGTACTTCCACCACTGCCGCTCGAAGGCGAGGACCTGCTGGTCGCGCTCCGAGAGGTCGCCGTCGGCGCGCTCCTCCGCCGCCGGGCCCGTGGCCACCAGGGCGAGCCGGTCGGCCGTGCGGTCGAGCTCTGCCGTCGCGTCCATCGGTGCCGTACCTCCCCTGGCGCTGCGCGGGCGTCCGGTGCCCGCGCGTCCGGCGCCCATCGTACGGCCGGAATGACACGGGTGTCATTCCCCGCGCGGGCGATCCGCGAGCCCCGTGCGGACCTCCCCGACCGGTGTCGGCTAGCCTCGGGGCCCGTGATCGCCGCACCGCTGCAGGAGCTCGTCGCCCCCGACTGGGCGGCCGCGCTGGCGCCCGTCGAGCCGCTCGTGCACGCCGCCGGCGACTACCTGCGGGCCGAGGTCGCCGCCGGCCGGGAGTACCTGCCGGCGGGCCCGGACGTGCTGCGCGCGTTCACCCGGCCGCTCGCGGACGTCCGTGTGCTGGTCGTCGGCCAGGACCCGTACCCGACCCCCGGGCACGCCATGGGGCTGTCGTTCTCGGTGCAGCCGCACGTGCGCCCGGTGCCGCGGTCGCTGGCCAACATCTTCACCGAGCTGCAGGCCGACCTGGGGGTGCCGCAGCCGAGCACCGGGGACCTGTCGCCCTGGGCCGACCGCGGCGTCATGCTGCTCAACCGCGTGCTCACGGTCCGGCCCGGTGCGGCCGCCTCGCACCGCGGCCGGGGCTGGGAGGCGGTGACGGACCGCGCGATCGCGGCGCTGGTCGAGCGCGGCGGCCCGCTGGTGGCGGTGCTGTGGGGCCGCGACGCCCAGTCGCTGGCGCCGGCCCTGGGCGACGTCCCGGTCGTCGCCAGCCCGCACCCGAGCCCGCTGTCCGCGAGCCGCGGGTTCTTCGGCTCGCGCCCCTTCTCCCGGGTGAACGCGCTGCTGGTCGAGCAGGGCGCCGAGCCGGTCGACTGGACGCTCCCGTGACGACGCCCGGCCCGACCCGCTGACAGGCACGCCGCGCCCGAGGCACACTGCGACGGTGACGACGCACGAGGGAGCCCCGGTCTGGCAGCGCTACGTCGCGGTCGGCGACTCGTTCACCGAGGGCCTGTGGGACAGCCCGGAGGGCGAGGACGGGCCGGTGCGCGGCTGGGCCGACGTGCTGGCCGGGCTGCTGTCGGAGCGCCGCCGCGCGGCCGGCGCCGAGCCGCTCCGGTACGCGAACCTGGCGGTGCGCGGGCGCCTGCTGCGGCCGATCGTCGCCGAGCAGCTGCCCCAGGCCCTCGCGATGCGGCCGGACCTGGTCAGCCTGGTCGGCGGCGGCAACGACATCCTCCGGCCCGCGGCCGACCCCGACCGGCTGGCGCGGACGCTGGAGCAGGCCGTGGCCCGGGTCCGCGCCACCGGTGCCGACGTGCTGCTGGCGACCGGGTTCGACTCCTCGGGCTCGGCGATCGTGTCGACCACCCGGCCCCGCGTCGGCGTGTACAACGCCCACATCTGGTCGATCGCCCGGCGGCACGGCGCGCACGTCCTCGACCTGTGGGGCATGCGGCACCTGCGGGACATCCGGATGTGGGCCCCCGACCGGATCCACCTGACGACCGAGGCGCACGCCCGGGTGGCGCAGGGAGCGCTGGTCGCGCTCGGCCTGGAGCCGGACGACGACACCTGGGACGAGCCGCTCACCCCGCGGCCGCGCCTGCCCCGCGGCGAGCAGGCGCGCCTCGACGCGCGGTGGCTGCGGCTGTACGCCTACCCGTGGGCGACCCGGCGGCTGCGGGGTCAGTCGTCCGGGGACACCCGCACCGCGAAGCTGCCGGCGCTCACCGAGGTCTGAACCCGCAGGGCTCAGCCGGTGGTCCCGGGACCCGCGTCGGTCACCAGCGCCAGCGACACCCCGGCCAGGTCCGCGACGGCCACCTCGGCCCCGTCCAGCGGGACGGTCGTGCGCGGCGCGACGACGGGCGTGCGCGCCTGGGCCAGCGCCTGGTCGTCGGACCCGTGCAGCGTGACGGCGACCTCGCGCCCGGCGCAGCCGTCGGGCACGTCCGACAGGGAGGCCGCGACCACCCCGTACCCGGCGAGCGCCGCGACGTAGTCGACGTCGTAGTCGACGGTGATCCGGCTGACCACGCAGGCGCCGGCGGGTGCGGACTCGCCGCCGTCCCACGTCAGGGCGCGGGCCATCGAGACCGCCAGACCGGCACAACCCAGCCAGGCCAGGGTCACTCCTGCCGCGCGGCGCGCGCGGACGTGCTCGTGCGCCATCGGCGCCCCCTCCGTGGACCAGCCCGGTCGATCCGTCGACCTGGGTGTCCCATCGTCGGACCGGGGGCGCGTCTGAGCACCCGGAGCGCGGGACCACCCGTCCGGGGTAGGCCGGACGGGTCAGCCGCGCAGGCAGAGCTGGAACGTGCGCGTGGTGTCGTCGCGCACGCCCCAGGTGTCCCAGGCGGTCGGCGTGACGCGGTAGACGGTGCCCCCGCGCGCCGTGACCGTGTGGTTGCCGGGCGCGGTGAGGGTGCGCAGGTCGGGGGTGACGCCGCGCGCGGTGAAGTACGCGACGAGCGGCGCCACGTCGACGTCCGCCCGCCAGCCCGCGTAGAACTGCGGCGTCCCGGACACTCCGACGGTCGTGCTCGTGCAGGCGTACCCGCCGCTGCCGGTGACCGCCGTGGTGCTCTGGGTGTACGGCAGCGCCGGGTCGTAGACCGGGGCCGGCAGGCCGTAGTGGCAGACGGTGACGGAGAGCGTCTGCCCGGGCGAGAGCGTGCCGGACCCGATCCAGGCGCCGACCGACACCACCCCGTCGACCGGCCGGACCGACTGCACGCGCGCCCACCACGGGTCGGTGACGACGAACCCGGCACCCGACGTCACCCCGTTGAACGGGCGCTGGTCCAGGTGCAGGTCCACCCGCCAGTCGGTGCCGGGCGTCGCCTGGAGGGCGACGGTGACGCACGCCTGCGTCCCGGACGCCGCGAGCTGGCTCCACGTGACGGAGGTGAACGTCGTGCCCGGGCCGGGCGTCACGGGGCCGGTGACCGCACCGGCCGGCGTCGTCCAGGACGTCGGGAGCGACCACGTGCCGACGGTCAGCGCCACGCCCGCCACCCGCGCGGCCGGGTACGACGGGACGGTGACGGTCGTCGAGTCCGCGGCGGCCAGGGTGACGGTCGTGTCGGCCGCGGCGAGCGCGGAGCCGTCGGCGGCGAACAGCCGCACCGTGGCGACCTGCCCGCGGCAGGCGGCGGGGACGCCGGTGAGCAGGACCTGCGTCGCGGTCCCGGACGACCCCGCCGCCCCGGGAGCCGCTCCGAGCGAGGTCGCGGCGCACGGGGCACCGGTGCCGGTCATCAGCTGGCCGCCGGTCAGCGGGAGGCGGGCGGCGCTCGCCGGCCGCAGGGCGAGGCTCACCACCGCCACCAGGACGACGGCGAGCAGGACGGCGGGCAGCGCACGACGGCGCGCGGCGGGGGTCACGCGGCGCCGACCGGGGCGGGCGCGTCGGCTCGGTCGGGGGCCGCGGCCGGGTCGGCACCGTCGGCCGGGTCGGGGGCGTCGTCCGCGGCGGTGCGGTCGGCCGCGTCGGCGGCGTCGGGCTCCCGGTCGGCGGGGTTCGGCCACAGCAGGACGCCACCCGCGACCACCACGAGCGAGAGCCACGCCCAGGGGTCGAGCAGGATCGACGCGACGCGTCCCAGGCCCGGCACGTGCAGCCGCGCGATCCCGAGCACGTCGGCGGCGTGCGGCCGCCACGGGTCGAGGAAGTCGTTGTTGTCACCCTGGATGACCCAGCCGTCCGCCGCGTCACCGCCGACGACGCGGTGGATGATCCGCCCGCGCTCGAGGTCGGGCGGCGTGTAGACGACGACGTCGCCGACGGCCGGGCTGCCGCAGCGGGAGACCACGAGGTCGCCGGTGTAGTACGTGGGCTCCATCGAGTGGCCGGACACGATGGTCAGGGTCGTGCAGCCGCCGAGCGTGCTCGGCCAGCCGAACCAGACCAGGACCGCGACGATCCCCGCCGTGCCGGCCCAGCCGAGCGCGCTGCGCAGCCGGTCGCGGGGGGTGCGCGGCGCGGGAGCCGTGCGCGGTGCGCGCACGCCGACGAGCCGGCGCAGGGCAGACGTGCTGCCCCGGCCGGCCCGGTCGGCGTGCCGCGCGCGGATCGGAGGTACCCGTCAGCTCGCGATGACGACGGCGACGCCCTTGACGTCGGCCGCCTTCACGGAGCCGGGGACGGCGAGGGTGAGCGTGGTGCCCGAGACCGTGGCGGTCATCTGGCCGAGCGAGGCGCCGGTGGAGCCGTCGGTCGGGTCGGTGTTGAGCAGGTCGACCTTGGCGGTCTGGCCCGAGCAGCCGGCGGCGACACCCGTCAGCTTGACCTCGGTCACCGTGTAGCCCTTGGCGGCCGCGGCGAAGGCGTTGGTGAACGCGACGGCCACGCCGTCGGCGTCGCACGAGGCGACGACGGTGGTGCCCGCGCCGAGCGCGCCGGCGGTCAGGTTCAGCTGGGCCGCGGACGCCAGGCCGAGGCCGGCGATGCCGAGCCCGGCGACGGTCAGGGCGACCACCTTGCGGCGGACGGTGCGGCGGGGGCGGGCGGAGGGGGCGGTGGACTCGGACATGACTCTCCTGGTGGACGACGGCTCTGCGGACACGGCGCACCCCACGGAGCCGGTGACGGGGGCGGGCCTTCCGCGGCGTCGGGGCAGGGGAATCCCGGCGATGCGGCTCGCGCACAGTAGGGCCGCGGCGGGCGACCTCGGCACCACTCTTCTGGGTGCCAGCACCCACCCCCTGCACGGGCGAACGAGTGACGCAACATTTATCCGGACGATCCGGACAAAGCGGGTGGGTGAAAACTGGGCTTCCGCAGGTCAGGCCGTTGTATGGCGCAGGGATTCCACCGGAAGGCGGGCGACCACCTGGGTGCCGTCACCCGGGACGGACGTCACCCGGAAGTCGCCACCCACCAGGCGCAGCCGATCGGCCAGACGGGCGGTCCCCGACGGCGCCCCGGCGTCCGCGCCGAAGCCGGTGCCGTCGTCGGACACCCGCACCTCGACGGCGTCCTCGTCGACGGACACCCGCACGTCGACCACCTGGGCGCGGCCGTGCCGCAGGGCGTTGCTGATCGCCTCCTCGACCACGCGCACGGCGAGCAGCCGCTCGCTGCGGGTCAGCCGGGAGGACGCCGGGTCGTCGAGCACACGGACGTCGTCCGTGACGCCCAGCCGGGTGTTCACCGTGCTCGGGATGCGGCCGAGCAGCGCCCGGATCGCCGGCACCATCCCGACCTCGAGCCTGCTCCGGGTAGAGCATCCGGCTGGTGGCGCGGACGTCGGCCTCCCGCACCGTCTCGATCTCCTCGCGCATCTCCCGGAGCAGGGCGACGTGCGCGTCGGTCACCGGAGGCCGGTCGGGCCCGCCGATCCCGTCCAGCAGGCTGTCGAGCCGGGCGACGACCAGCACCAGCCGCTGCTGCATGCTGCCGTGCAGCCCCTCGGCGACCTCGCGGCGGACCCGCACCTCCTCGTGCTGCAGCGCCGCGAGCGCCAGGCTCGATCTGGAGGCGCCCTGCGCGGCCTCGGCGACCTCGTTGCGCAGCCGCCGCTGGGACAGCATCGCCGCCAGGCCCATGCTGGCCGCGACCCACGCGACCACGGCGCCGCTGCTGAGCTCGGCCACGATCGTCGACCGCGGCGGGTCCACGTACACGTCGAGCAGGAGGCTGGGAGGCGAACCGCACGCCCGACGCGGTCACCCCGGCGCTGAGCACCCCGACCACCAGCGCCGGGGCCCCGCGCTGCGGCAGCGACACCCCGGTGACCGCGAGGATCAGCAGCATCGAGGCGACCGCGGTGAGGTTCGCCAGGATGCGGGACGTGACGGGCACCTCGCCGCCCTGGTTGCCGTACACCCACGCGGTCTGCACCGCGGCACCGACGGCGAAGGCGGTCATCACGGTGCCGGCCGCGAGCAGCAGGGCCCGGCGGTCGGCCCGCACCGCCTCCGCGTCCCGCGTCAGAGCCGTCGGCATCCGTCACCACCTGTTCGGCGGGCGGAGCCCGCGTGCCGTCTCCCACTTCCGGGGCCGGGCCACCATACTGTCCGCGATGTCCGAATCCGCACCCGAGACGACCCGCGTGGTCGTCGTCGAGGACCAGCCGCTGTTCCGGTCGATGCTCGAGCCACGCTCGGCGCGGCGGACGACGTCCGCGTCGTCGCCTCCGTCGGCACCGTCAAGGAGGGCCTCGCCGCGCTGCGGCCCGGTGCCGCCGACGTCGCCGTGCTCGACATCGACCTGCCCGACGGGAACGGGATCGCGCTCGGCGTCACGCTGCGCCGCAACCAGCCCCACCTCGGCATCCTGCTGCTCTCCGCGCACGACGCGATGGACCTGCTGCTCGACCTGCCGCCGGACGTCGCCGCGGGGTGGTCCTACCTGTCGAAGACCTCCTCCACCAGCGCCGAGACGCTGATCACGGCCATCAAGGCCGCCGCCGCGGGCAGGACGACGCTCGACCCCGCACTGCTCGACCGGGTGGCGCCGCGCGCCGGGTCCGCCGTGTCGCGGCTGACCGACCGGCAGTACGCCGTGCTGCGGCTGCTGGCCCAGGGGCTGTCCAACTCCGGTATCGGCGAGGCCCTGCGGATCACCGAGAAGTCCGTGCAGAACCACATCAACGGCGTCTACGCGACGCTCGGCATCGACGCGGACCCCGCCCGCAACCCCCGCGTCACCGCCGCCCTCCGCCTCCTCGAGGAGACCGGCCCCGCGTCCTGACCGACCGGGCCCTGCCGCCCCGCGCCGGCACCGCACGGCACCGCACGGCACCGCACGGCACCGCACGGCACCGCACGGCACCGCACGGCACCGCTTGGCTCGGCGCGGGCAGACGCGCGTGGGCGCGGGGTGTGGCGGGGCAGGGAGGCGCGGGGGACGATGGGCGTCCGATCGGACGGGGAGGCACCGTGGAGCGTGCGGACGTGATGGCCTGGGTCGCCGCCTACGAGCGCGCCTGGCGCGAGGACGACGCGGGGTCGGTCGGGTCGCTGTTCACCGACGACGTGCGGTACCTGCGCTCGCCGTACGAGCCGCCGCTCGACGGTATCGACGCCGTCCGGGACTTCTGGTCCGACCCGACGCCGTTCACGATGGACGCGGAGGTCGTGGCGGTCGAGGGCCGGGACGCGGTCGTGCGCGCCGAGGTGCGCTACGGCGGGGACGAGCCGCAGGAGTACCGGGACCTGTGGGTGCTGCGGTTCGCGCCCGACGGGCGGGTGCGGCACTTCGAGGAGTGGGCGTACTGGCCCGGGAAGACCTTCACCGCCTCGGACGCTCCCGGCTGACGCCGCACGGTTGGCATCCGATCGGGTGAGCCGTCTGGCAGCGCTCCCCCCGGGTGGGTTACATTGGGCAGGCCCTCGGTCGCCTGCCCCCTGCGCGGCCGAGGGCTTCTTCATGCCCCGCGCCGGTCCGGCCACGGCCGGTGGTGCGGGGCTCGGGCGCAGTCAGCGGGCGCGCCACTCCATCGCCCCGCACAGCGTGCAGCGCGCGACGACCACGCCGAACCGGACGGGGCTGGTGTCGAGCCGCCAGCCCGGCCGGTTGCACGACGGCGCGTGCTCGGCGGGGTCCAGCGGGTGCAGCGGGCGGGCGATCGACGTGCGGCTCATGGTGGTCCTCCGGGACGGGTGCGTTGCCCGGCCTGTTCGGCCGTCCCGACGCGGATGTGAGCGGTCCGGCCCGGCGGGCCGCGCTCAGAGCACGAGCCGCTCCAGCAGCGGGAACTCCGGGAACGGCTGGTCCACGTCGCCGAAGTGCCCGTCGTCCCGGACGACGAGGGTGCCGCCGGCGCGGTCGCGCATGGCCCGGCCCTGCTCGGCGTCGCAGCCGTAGGGGTCCCGCACGGAGTTGACGAAGACCAGGTCGCCGCCGTTCGCGCGGATCCGGTCCCAGTCGTAGGACTCCTGCAGCACCGGCTCGTCGGAGTCGTTCGGCGGGGTCGCGTACCCCGCCACCAGCACCGCCTGGGCGACGGGCGCGTCGAGGTGCTCGAGCAGCGCCAGCAGCAGCGCGGCCCCGCCCGAGTGGCCGACCAGCACCGTGCCGGCGTCGAACGTGTGCGCCGCGAGCACCCGCGGCAGGAACGTCGCCACGGGCTCGACGTTGAGGTCGGGGTAGTGCGGGCGCTCCACGGCGTAGCCGCGGGCGGTGAGCCGCTCGGCGAGCCACGGGTACCAGACCACGCCGGGGTGGCCGCCGGTGCCGTGGAACACGATCGCGCGGGTGGGGCGGACGGGGCTGGTGGGCACGTGGGTTCCTCCGGTGCGGTCGTCAGTCGGTCCCGGGCGAGGGGTCGGGGATCTCGCCCGGACGGTAGCGCGGCAGGCGGCTCGCGGGCAGGACCGCCGTGGCGCTGATCCCGGCCAGGATCAGCAGCCCGAGGCGCAGGGTGTCGAGCCGGGCCTGCTCGTTGACCGCCACCGCGGCGTCGACCTGGGCGTCGTCGGCGTCGGTCCGCGCGAGCACCTCCCGCAGCTCGTCGTTGCTCACGAAGTTCACCGCGTCCAGGTCGACCTGCTCGACGAGCGCCGCGGGCAGCTCGGGCTCCGCGACCACCGCGCGGCCGACGTTCACCCCGAGGATCGTCACGAGCAGCGCGCCGACCAGCGCGGTCCCGACGGCGGACGCGAGGTTCTGGGTCGTGCCGCGGATCGACCCGACGTCGCCGGCCAGCCGCTTGGGCACCGCGGTGACCAGCACGTTGAACACGAGCGTCACCAGCGCGCCCTGCCCGACGCCGAACACGAACAGCCCGAGGATCGTCGGGAGCGTCTCCCAGTTGTTCGTGACGACGAACGCCAGCCACGTCAGCGCCACCGTCGTCAGCACGAACCCGAAGACGCCGATCCTGCGGGGACTGAACCGCCCGTAGAACCGAACGACCAGGGTCGCCGTGAGGAACACCGTCAGGTTGAACGGCATCATCGCGAGCGCCGTGTCGAAGGGCGTGCGGCCCTGCACGATCTGGATGTACAGGGGCACGGTGAAGTTCAGCGCGGCCTCCAGGGCCACCACGACGAACATCGCGTACACCGCGGCCCGCTCGCTGGCGGAGCCGAGCACGCTGAGGTCGACCAGGGGCGTCCGCCCGCTCGCCGCGCGCCGCCGGGTCCACCAGAAGAAGGTCTGCCCGAGCACGACGCCCAGGACCACGAGCAGCGGTGCGGGCGAGGCGCCGGACACGGAGAACGGCGCGTCCGGCGTCGCGACCAGCAGACCCCACGAGCTGAGGTTGTTGAAGCCGAGGGTCAAGCAGACGATCCCCACCCCGATCAGCAGGGCCGCCACGAGGTCGATCCGGATGCCGGGGTCGCCGCGGTCCGAGCGGAGCCGGAAGCTGAGGACGAGCACCACGACGGCGAGCACCAGCACGATGCCGAACACGGGGCGCCACCCCACGAGCGTGCCGAGCGAGCCGCCGACGAAGAACGCCGTGACGCCGGAGATCGCCCGCGCGGACCCGAGGGAGCCGATCGCCGTGGCCTGCTGCGCGCCGTGGTAGTTCTCCGCGATCAGCGCGACCAGCGAGGGGACGATGATCGCCGCCGACGCGCCCGCGACGGCCTGGCCGGCGATGGCCCAGCCGACGCTGGGCGCGAGGATCATCATCAGCGCGGAGACCGCGAACGTCGCCACGACCACGCGGAACACGACGACCCAGCCGATCCGCTGGCCGAGCTTGGCGCCGGTCATGACCAGCGCGGCGACGGACAGGCCGTAGACGACGATCGTCGAGCTGACCACCGTCGGCGGGACGCCGAAGTCCTCGACCATGCCGCCGAGCGACACCGGCAGCGCCGCCACGTTGAAGGACATGAGGACCTGCGCCAGGAACAGGCCCACCATCGGCACCCAGGAGCGGCGCTGCTCGACCTCGTCGCGGGTGCTGGTGGTGCTGCTCGTGCTGCTCATGCGGTCGGCGCCTCTCGCTCGGGGACGTGCACGGACGACGCGAAGACGTTCAGGCCGAGCGTCCGGGACAGGCGGGCGGTCGCCCGCCGTCCGCGGACGCTGTTCCCGGCCGGGTCGAGCCGCGGGGAGAACGTGCCGATCGCCCCCTTGCCCGGCGCGACCGCGACGATCCCCCCGGTGACGCCCGACTTGGCGGGCAGGCCGATCTCGAACAGCCACTCCCCCGAGCGCTCGTACATGCCCGTCGCCGCGAGGACGGCGAGCGTGTCCCGGCAGACCTGCGCGGAGACGACGCGCTCCCCCGACACCGGGTTGACCCCGCCGTCGGCGAGCGTCGCGCCCATCACCGCGAGGTCGCGCGCGCTCACCCGCAGCGCGCACTGCCGGGTGTAGACGTCGACCGCCGCCAGCGGGTCCGTCTCGATCCGTCCGTAGCTCTCCAGCAGCCGGGCGATCGCGCGGTTCCGCTGGTTGGTCGCCGACTCCGAGGCGAGCACGACCTCGTCCACCTCCAGCGGCCGGCCGGCGAACCGGGACAGCCCGGCCCGCACGTGCTCCCACTGCTCGGCGGGCGTGGACCCCGGCACCAGCGCGGTCGTCGCGATCGCCCCCGCGTTCACCATCGGGTTCATCGGGTGCCCGTCGTTCAGCTCCACGGCGATCACCGAGTTGAACGGCAGGCCGGTGTTGTTCACGCCGACCCGCTCGAGCACGCCCTCGTGCCCGTACGCGTCGCAGACCAGCGCGTACACGAACGCCTTGGAGATCGACTGGATCGAGAACTCCGCGTCCGCGTCGCCGGCCACGTGGACGTCGCCCGTGCTCTCCGCCACGCACACCGCGAACTGCGCCGGGTCGGCCTCCGCGAGCACCGGGATGTAGTCGGCCACGACGCCGTCGTCGTCGTCGCGGTAGCGCTCGTGCGCGTCGTGGACCAGCCCGTCCACCCGGTCCCAGCCCGGCAGCGACCCGGTCGAGACCTCCTGCTCCAGCCCGTCGGGTCCGTCCGGCACGTCCGCTCCCCTGCTCGCCTGCCTCGCTGCGGCGATCCTGGCACGGGGTGGGCGGGTTGCCCAGGGGCGCGGGGGCGGAACGGGTTCGGGCATGCCCGCACCCTGCCCGCCGAACGGCCCGCTGAGGGGCGCGGGCGGCGACTGAGTACCAGCACCTACCCCGACCGGCGCACGGAGCCCCCTGTCGGATTCGAACCGACGACCTGCTGTTTACAAGACAGCTGCTCTGGCCAGCTGAGCTAAGGAGGCGTGCGCGCCCGCGGGCGCGCGGCGACCAGCCTACCGGCCGGCGACCCGCCCGATCACGGCTGCGGGTCGTGCGCGTCGTACCGCCAGAACCCCCGCTGCCAGCGCACCAGCACCCAGAGGATCACCACGCACGCGAGCCCGCCGACCAGGGCAGCGCCGCCCTCTCCCAGGTGCGTGGACACCCCGCCGAGCAGCAGCTCGCCCAGCCGCGGCCCGCCGGCCACCACGACGACGAACACGCCCTGCAGCCGACCGCGCATGTCGTCCGGGGTGGCGGTCTGCAGGATGGTCTGCCGGAACACCGCGCTCACCGCGTCGGCCGCGCCGGCGGCCGCGAGGGTGACGACGGCGAGCGCGAGCGCCAGCCACAGCACGTCGTCCGGCTCGCCCCGCCCGGCCGCGACGAGGACCGCGCCGAACGCGGCGACGGCCAGCCCCCAGACCGTGATCGCGACGACGATGATCCGGCCCTGCCAGCGCACCCGCGCGAGCCCGCCGGAGAACAGGCCGGCGAGCATCGCACCCGCGGCGACGGCCGCGACCAGCACCCCGGCGGTGGTCTCGCCGCCGCCCAGGTAGACGATGCCGACGGCGGGGAAGAGCACCCGCGGGGAGGCGGTGATCATCGCGACGAGGTCGACGAGGAACGTCATGCGGACGTTCGGCCGGGTGCCCAGGTACTTCAGGCCGTCGAGCACGGACGCCAGACCCGCGCGGGCGCGACGGTTCGCGGAGGCCTCCGGCGGCATCGGCGGGAGCTGCAGCAGCGCGGTGAACGCGAAGGTGAACAGCACGGCGTCGAGCGTGTAGACGATGCCGTAGTCCAGGGCGGCGACCAGCCCGGCACCCAGCAGCGGGCCCAGGGTGAGCGCGACGTTCCAGCCGACGGTCTGGAGCGCGTTCGCGGCCGGCATCAGCCGCGGCTCGAGCAGCCGCGGGATGATCGCCGACCGCGCGGGGGCGTTCACGGCGCCCGCGCCGGACTGCAGGGCGACGAGGGCGTAGAGCACGCCGACGTGCGTGTTGCCGCCCCAGCCCTGGATCGCGAGCCCGACGGTCGCGACCCAGCTGACGCCGGAAGCCACGAGGGCGACGGTGCGGCGGTCGGCGTGGTCGACGATCGCGCCGCCGTACAGCCCGAAGACCACGAGCGGGATCAGCGCGCACAGCCCGACGACGCCGACCGAGAACGTCGAGCCGGTCAGCGCGTAGACCTGCAGGCCGACGGCGACGACGGTCAGCTGCGCGCCGAGGTTGGCGACCGACAGCCCCCACCACAGCCGGCGGAACTCGGGGCTGACGCGCAGCGGGGTGACGTCGACGAGCAGGGAGGGCACCGCGGGAGTCTACGTGCCCCGTACAGGCACCGGCGGAGCGCGAGGGCCGCGCCGCCGGGGAGCTCCCGGTGCCGCGGCCCTCGCGCTGGTGCGGGTGGTGCGGGCGGTCAGCCCTTGGCGGCCTCGACCGCCTCGGTGAGCGGGCCGGCGGTGTACAGGTCGCCCTCGAACTTCTCGCCGTCGATCAGCACGGTCGGGGTGCTGAGGCCGTTCAGGTCGGTGTTGGCCTGGTTCGTCGTCGCGACCAGCCACGGCGCGAACGTCCGCCACTCGGCGTCGTCGGCCGTCGCGGTGAACGCGTCGACGACGTCGCTCGGCACGCCGACCTCCGTCGCGATGTCGGCGATCTCGTCGTCGGACAGGCCCTTGGTGCCCTCCTCCGGCTGGTTCGCGAACAGCGCGGAGCTGAAGGCGGCGAAGCTGTCGGGGTCCTGGTCCGCGACGACGGCCGCGGCGTTGCCCGCGCGGGTGGAGTACTCGCCGCCGGCGGACTGCCCGTCGAGGAACGAGATCGGGTGGTACTCGACGGTGACCCCGCCCTCCTCGCGCAGCTGCGCGAGCTCGGTGTCGTTCGCGGCCTCGAACATGCCGCAGTAGGGGCACATGTAGTCGTAGTAGACGGAGACGACCACGTCGTCCTCGGCGGCGGGGACGCCCGCGACGCCGTCCTGGCCGACGGGGATGGCGCCGTCGTCCTCGGCCGTGGCCGGTGCGGTGACGTCGGCCAGCGCCAGCGACTCGGCGTCGTCGCCCGTGTAGGCGATGCCGGGGCCGAGCGACGGCACGATGATGATCGCCGCCACGACGATCAGCGTGATCACGGCGGCGGACAGCCCGCCGATGGCGATGAACTTGTTCCGCCGGTCGCGCTTGGCCTGCTGCTCGCGCAGCACGCGGGCCTGCTCGCGGGCGGCGTCGCGGCGCTCGTTCTTGCTGGGCCGGGCGCCCTTGCCGGGGTTCGGGGTGGGGCTGGTCATGACGGGTCCTGCTTCCTGCGGGTTCCGGGTGGTGGGCTCAGGCGAGCGCCACGGGCGGACCCCGGTGGGGGTGCAGGGCGCGGGCCAGGACGGCCGGGCGCAGGTGGTCCTCGTGCCAGGCGGGCGCGGGCCGGTCGGAGCGCACGGGCCGCGGCCCGGTGGCACGCGGCAGGGCGTGCACGACCGCACCGAGGACGGCGCGCACGGTGCGGGAGGCCCGGAGCAGCAGCGCGGTCAGCCCGAGGCCGAGCGCGCCCAGCGCGGCGTGCGCGGCGGCGACCGGCAGGACCAGGCCGAGCGCGAGCACGGCGCCGTGCGAGGCGGCCGGGGTCAGCGCGAGGGTGCCGGTGGGGCAGTCCGCGACGTCCTGCAGCAGGGTGAGCCGCACGCCGAGCAGCGCGAGCGGGCCGTCGACGGCCAGGCAGTGGTGCACGACGGTGCGCGCCGCACCGAGCCCGAGGGCGCCGCCGAGGGCGAGCACCGAGGCCAGCGCGGTGAGCAGCGGCAGGACGGCACCGGGCACGACGGCAGCGCGCAGGCGCGCGGCAGCCGTCCCGGTCATGCTGCCCAGCGTACGGGGCCTACCTGGGCCGGACCTGGGATCTGCGTCCGACGACCGCGTCAGGTGCCGACCGGCAGCGTCGGCTCGGTCAGCGGCGTCCAGTCCACCCCGGCCCCCGTGGCCGCGAGCGCGACGAGCACCCCGGCGCCGAGCAGCGCCAGCAGCACGACGACCGTCGCGCCGCCGCTCCCCGGTGCGAGGCCGCCGAGCAGCCGGCGCGCGCCCGTCCGGGTGGTCCGGGCCAGCGGTCCCCACCAGAGCGCGGCGAGCCCCGCGGCGGTGGCGGCGGCGAGCAGCACGGCGACGGCGTCGGGAGCCGGGGCGTCGTCCACGGCGCGCAGCGGACCGGCCACGAGCGTCCCCGAGCCGACCAGCCACCAGCCGACGCCGAGCACGATGACCAGCACGCTGGCCGCGACCAGCAGGGACGGCAGCAGCGTCACGAGCGACCGCACCAGGTGCCAGGGGCTGGAGGCGACGGCGCGCAGGGCGTCGGAGCGGCGGGCGCCCACCCGCTCCCGGCGCCGCGCGAGCGACTCTCCTACCGACCCGACCGTGCGGGCGAGCAGCACCAGCGGCACGAGCACCAGCAGCGCGATCCCGGGCCGCAGCGCGGCGGCGGCCACGGCCAGCAGGGCGAGCGCGAGCAGCGACCCGGCCCGCCGCGGGGGCTCGGGAGCGGGCTCGGGCTCGAGGGGGGTCTCGTCGTCCCACGCCTGGGTCGGGGCGCCGTCGTCCTCCCAGCCCCGTCCGTCGTCGTCACCCGGGCGGCGCGGCGCGAGGCTCGGCGGCAGGCTCACCGGCTCACCGGCCCGGGGCGACCCCGGCTGGAACGCGCGGGTCGACCCGTCCTGCGCGGGCACGTCCGCGGGTGCGAGCACCGCGGTGCCCTCGGGTCCCAGCACGGCCGTGGCCCCGCTCGCGACCGCCGCGGCCCCCGCGGGCAGCGGTCCGGTCGCGGCGGGCTGGGCGATCGTCGGCGTGCCGTCGGCCGCGCCGAAGGCCACCGTGCTGCCGGCGGCCGTGGCGGCCTGACCCCCGCGCCCGGCGCCGGGTCCGCCGGCGGACGTCAGCGCCTGCGTCGCCGCCTCCGGCGCGTACGCCTCGCCGCGCCGCACGGCCTCCGCGAGCGCCTCCACCACCTGCCCCGGCTCGGCGCGGTCGGCGGGGTCGGCGGCGAGGGCGTCCCACAGCGCGCCGGCGGTGACGGGCCCGAGGCCGGCCAGGTCGGCGTCGCCGCTGCGGGTCCGGACCAGCACGGCCTCCAGCGGCCGGGTGCCGAACGGCGCGCGGCCCGTGGCGGCGTAGGCGAGCAGCGCCGCCCACCCCCACCAGTCGGTCGCGGGCGTCGGCTCGGCACCGTCGACCAGCTCGGGCGCGAGGTAGCCGGGGGTGCCGACGACGAACCCGGCGGACGTCACGCGGGTCTCGTCGACGGACTGCGCGATGCCGAAGTCGATGATCACCGGGCCGTCGGCGGTGACGAGCACGTTGCTCGGCTTGAGGTCCCGGTGCACCACCCCGGCGGCGTGCACGGCCGCGAGCGCGTCGTGCAGCCCGGCCGCCAGGCGGTGCAGCGCGCCGGCGTCCAGCGGCCCGCGCAGCCGTACCAGCTCGGCCAGGTCGTGCCCGGGGACCAGCTCGGTGACGAGGAACGCCTCCGTCGAGTCCGCCTCGGCGTCCAGCACGGCGGCGACGCCGGGGTGCCGCAGCCGCTGCAGGGCGAGCACCTCGCGCCGCAGCCGCTCCCGGGACGAGGGGTCCGCGCCGACGTGCGGGTGCAGCAGCTTGAGGGCGACGGGCGTGCCGCCGCCGTCGACCGCCCGGTACACCGTGCCCATGCCGCCGGAGCCGAGGGGCGCCAGGATGGTGTACCCGCCGACCTCGGCGCCCGGTGACAGCCCCATGCGCTCCATGTCGGCACGGTAGCCGCCGTGCGCGGGCGTGCCGTGTCGGCACGCGGCGCGACGTGTGAAGGCCGGCCGCGCGCACCGCGGGCGACCGCGCGGGGGTCACGTTAGGGTCAGGACGACCCCAAGGAGCTGAGCATCAGTGACATCTGCTGGTTATGACCTGGTCGTCGTCGCCAACCGCCTCCCGGTCGACGTGACCGTGGGCGAGGACGGCGAGCCGAGCTGGACCCGGTCCCCCGGCGGTCTGGTGACCGCCCTCGAGCCCGTCGTGCAGAAGTCCGACGGCGCGTGGGTCGGCTGGGGCGGCTCGGCCGACCTCGAGCTGGAGCCGTTCGACGCCGACGACATGCGGCTGGTCCCGGTCAGCCTCACGCAGGACGACCTGACGTACTACTACGAGGGCTTCTCCAACGACACGCTGTGGCCGCTCTACCACGACGTGATCCAGCCCCCGACGTTCCACCGGCAGTGGTGGGACGCGTACCAGCGGGTGAACCGCCGGTTCGCGAACGCGGCCGCCGCCCAGGCGGCACCGGGCGCGACGGTGTGGGTGCACGACTACCAGCTGCAGCTGGTGCCGAAGTACCTGCGCGAGCTGCGCCCGGACGTGCGGATCGGGTACTTCCACCACATCCCGTTCCCCCCGCTGGAGATCTTCGCGCAGCTGCCGTGGCGGCTCCAGGTCGTCGAGGGCCTGCTCGGCGCGGACCTGATCGGGTTCCAGCGCGGCGGGGACGCCGCCAACTTCGTGCGGATCGTCCGGCGGCTCACCGACCTGTCGACCCGCGGCCAGATGATCTCCCTCACCGACGGCGAGGGCCGGGTCGAGCGGCACGTCCGCGCCGCGGCGTTCCCCATCTCCATCGACTCGCACGCCTTCGACCGGCTGGCCCGCACCCCCGAGGTGCAGCAGCGGGCCAAGGAGATCCGGCACGAGCTCGGCGACCCGGAGGTGCTGCTCCTCGGCGTCGACCGGCTGGACTACACCAAGGGCATCCGGCACCGGATCAAGGCCTTCGGCGAGCTGCTCGAGGACGGCCGGCTGACGGTCCCGGAGGCGACGCTGGTGCAGGTCGCGTCCCCGAGCCGCGAGAACGTCGGCGCCTACCAGCAGCTGCGGGACGACGTCGAGGTCCTGGTCGGGCGGATCAACGGCGAGCACGGCGAGTTCGGCCACCCCGCCGTGCAGTACATGCACCACTCCTACCCGATGGAGGAGATGGCGGCGCTGTACCTGGCGGCCGACGTCATGCTCGTCACCGCGCTGCGCGACGGCATGAACCTCGTCGCGAAGGAGTACATCGCCGCGCGCTCCGACGACCGGGGCGCCCTGGTGCTCAGCGAGTTCACCGGGGCCGCGGACGAGCTCGGCGGTGCGGCCATCCTGGTCAACCCGCACGACATCGTCGGCCTGAAGAACGCCATCCAGCACGCCGCGAACATCGACCCGCGCGAGGCGCGCAAGCGCATGCGCCGGCTGCGGCGGCGGGTGCTGGAGAACGACGTCGCGCACTGGTCCGACTCGTTCCTGTCCGTGCTGGGCGCGGTGCCGGTGCGCGACCAGCACGCCGGGGAGGACGACCGTGGCTGAGACGCCCGACGACCTGACGACGGCGCTGCGGGACCTGCTGGCCGACCCCGCGCGGCAGCCGGTGCTGGTCGCGCTCGACTTCGACGGGACGCTGGCCCCGCTGCAGGACGACCCGCAGGCCTCGCGCGTGCTGCCCGAGGCCGTCACCGCGCTGCAGCGCCTGGCGACCCGGCCGGACGCCGTCCGGCTGGCCCTGGTCTCCGGCCGCTCCATGCAGGACCTGCACCGGCTGGCCGAGGTGCCCGTCGGCACCGTGCTGATCGGCAGCCACGGCGCCGAGCGCGCCCGCGTCGTCGACCACGGCCTGGACCGCGCCGTCATCACCCTCACCGACGAGCAGGCGGACCGGCTGGCCCGGCTCGGCGGCGAGATGCAGTCCGTCGCGCGCGGCCGCGACGGCGTGTGGGTCGAGACGAAGCCCGCCGCGGTCGCGGTGCACACGCGGATGGCCGACGCGGCGACGGGCGACGAGGCGGAGCGGGAGGCGCTCGTCGTCGGCGAGCGGCTCGGGTCCAAGGTGCTGCACGGCAAGAAGGTCGTCGAGGTCTCGGTGCTGGACGCCGACAAGGGCGCCGCCCTGGTCGCGCTGCGGGACGAGCTCGGTGCGGGCGCGGTCGTGTGCGCGGGCGACGACGTCACCGACGAGCACGCCTTCGAGGCCCTCGGCCCGGACGACCTGACCGTGAAGGTCGGCGCCGGCGAGACCCACGCACGGTTCCGGGTGCCGGACCCCGAGGGGTTCGCCGCGGTGCTGTCGCGGCTCGCCGACGACCTGTCCGGCTCGACGCCCGACCCCGCGCGGGGAGCGACCTCCGGGGCATAGGTTGCGGCCATGAGGCGGTCGCGGGACGCGATGCAGGACGTCGAGCTGGTCGACGTCGCGACCGACCTGCCGCTCCTCCCCGTCGCCGCCGACCCGCAGGCCGACGCCGCGCACGCCCGGCGGGTCGCCCGTCGCCGGCGCCTGGCCCGCCGGTGGTGGCCCCTGCCCGTCGTCCTGGTCGCCGCCGTCACCGGCACGCAGCTGGTGCTCGACGCCCGCGAGGACGCCCGGGTCGCCGCCCGGCAGGAGGTCCCGGGCGTCCTGCGCGCCGTCGAGCCCGGCCTGCCCGCCGCCCGCCGCTTCGACCAGGACACCGCCTCCGTCGTGCTGTCCGGGGTGGTCGTGGGCGACCTGCGGGTGGGCGTCGCGTCGCCGCCCTGGGACGCCGCGCGCGAGCTGGTCGCCCTCGACCGGCAGGGGGACCAGGTGTGGTCGACGTCGCTGGAGGACGGGGAGGCCACCGCGCCGGACACCGGCATGGAGTACCCGCTCTGCGTGGCCGACGCCGAGCCGGTCCAGGTGGTCCGCTGCCTGGTCCTCGACCGCAGCGCCGCCGACGCGCCCGACGACTCCGGCACCTGGTCGCCGGTGCCGCCGTCGGCCGCGCGGCTGGTCTCGCTCGACGCCACCACCGGCGAGGTGCGCGGCACCCGCGACGTCGAGCCGATGTCCGGCTGGGGCGGCGCGGGCGGCGTGCAGGTGCTGACGTCCATCACCGACGGCACGATGCGCGTGACGGCCTGGGACACCGCCGCCGACCGCGACGGCCCCGAGGACCCCGCCGCGGCGCCGCTGTGGCGCACCGACGTGGCGCTCGGGGACGGGGACGCCGTGGAGCGGCTCTTCTACCCGCCGAGCGTCACCGTGACCCCCGAGCGGGTGCTGGTCCAGGGCGACCTCGGGTCGTGGTCGTTCGCCGCCGACGACGGCCGGCTGCAGGCCGCGGAGCGGCAGTACCTGTCCGTGTCCCGCACGGGCCGCCTGCTCGCGGCGGACGGGCAGGGCGCGCACCTGGTGGACGACACCGGCGCGGTCGTCGTCGAGCTGGCGGGCACGCCGCTGTACCTCGACGTGGACGACGGCACGGTCCCGGGCCTCGAGCTCATCACCGCGGTGCGCGACGGCGGCCGCGTGCTCGCCGCCGTCGACGTCGAGACCGGCGTCGAGCTCTGGAGCGCGCCGCACCCCCGGTGGACCGAGGCGTCGGTCGTGCTGCTGGAGGGCGTGCTCTACGGCTCGGACCAGGACGCGCTGTGGGCCGTCGACGCCGCCACAGGGCGCGAGCTGTGGCGCACCGTCGTCGACGTGTCCGGGGACGGCACCTCGGTGATGACCGACGGCCGCTACGCCTTCGTCCTGGCCCGGCCCGACGACCTCGCCGAGGTCGGCGTGACCGTCGGGCCGCCGGCCGGCGAGCAGGGCGGCCCGGCCGGGGAGACCGTCCCGCAGCGGGCGCTCGCGGCGTTCGACCTGGGCACCGGCCGGCCGGCGTGGGCCACCCGCCTGCCCGCCGACGTGCAGGGGGTCTGGCCGTGGCAGGGCGACCTGCTCGGGTACGGCGACGCCGACGTGGTGGTCCTGAACTGAGTGCTGCACGTCGGCGCCCGGGTCCATCCCCGCAGGCAGGGGACGTGTGGCAGGATGTGCCGTGGACCGAGGGGGGTCACCGACCTCCCTCGACCCGTGTCAGCGCAGACACTCTGACACTCTTCACGACGGATCGTCCGGCACGTACCTGCCGGTGAAGGGATTGATGAATCATGGCTACGGTCACGTTCGACAAGGCCACCCGGGTGTACCCGGGGACGGAGCGCCCCGCGGTGGACGCCCTGGACCTCCACATCGAGGACGGCGAGTTCCTCGTCCTCGTCGGCCCCTCCGGCTGCGGCAAGTCGACCTCGCTCCGCATGCTCGCGGGCCTCGAGGACGTCAACGCCGGGCGCATCCTCATCGGCGACCGCGACGTCACCGACGTCCAGCCGAAGGACCGGGACATCGCGATGGTGTTCCAGAACTACGCGCTCTACCCGCACATGACGGTCGCCGACAACATGGGCTTCGCGCTCAAGATCGCCGGCACCCCGAAGGCGGAGATCCGCACCCGCGTCGAGGAGGCCGCCAAGATCCTCGACCTCACCCAGTACCTCGACCGCAAGCCGAAGGCCCTCTCCGGTGGCCAGCGTCAGCGCGTCGCCATGGGCCGCGCCATCGTCCGCCAGCCGCGCGTCTTCCTCATGGACGAGCCGCTGTCGAACCTGGACGCCAAGCTCCGCGTGCAGACCCGCACGCAGATCGCCTCGCTCCAGCGCCGCCTCGGCGTCACCACGGTCTACGTCACCCACGACCAGACCGAGGCGCTCACCATGGGCGACCGCATCGCGGTGCTCAAGGACGGCCTGCTCCAGCAGGTCGGCACGCCGCGCGACATGTACGACACCCCGGCCAACGTGTTCGTCGCCGGCTTCATCGGCTCCCCGGCCATGAACATCGGCACGTTCCCGCTGACGGAGGGCGTCGCGAAGGTCGGCACCGCCGGCATCGCCGTCCCGCGCACCGCGCTCAGCGCGCTGGCCTCGGACGACAACAACACCATCACCATCGGGTTCCGCCCCGAGGCGCTGGACGTCGTCCCCGAGGGCACCCCGGACGCGATCCCGGTCGTCGTGAACATCGTCGAGGAGCTCGGCTCCGACGCGTTCGTCTACGGCTCCCTGGCCGTCGAGACCGGCGCCGCGCAGGTCACCTCCGGTGCCGGCGACTCGCAGGTCATCGTCCGCGTCGACCCGCGTCAGGTCCCCGCCAAGGGCGAGAAGATCTGGGTCCGCATCCGCACCGGCGAGCAGCACCTGTTCCACGCCGGCTCGGGCGAGCGCATCGCCGTCTGACGCACGGCACCTCCACGCCGAAGGGGCGGGACCGGCACACCACCGGTCCCGCCCCTTCGCCGTCCGATGGGAGAATCGGAGCATGACCCCTCGCACGCGCCTGCAGATCACCGCGGCCGCGCCCGACCCGGCGCTGCTCGACCTCCCGTGGGACGTGCCGCTCGCCGACTGGCCCGCCGACCAGCTCGCCGCGCTCCCCCGCGGCATCTCCCGGCACACGGTGCGGTTCGCCCGGCTGTCGGGGCGCGTCATCGCGATCAAGGAGATCGGCGAGACCGTCGCCTACCGCGAGTACGAGCTGCTGCGGCAGCTGAGCAAGCTCGACGTCCCGAGCGTCGACCCGGTCGGCGTCATCACCGGCCGCACGGCACCGGACGGCGAGCCGCTCGAGGCCGTGCTCATCACCCAGCACCTGCGGTTCTCGCTGCCGTACCGCGCGCTGTTCAGCCAGTCGCTGCGGCCCGACACCGCGACCCGGCTCATCGACGCCCTGGCCGTGCTGATGGTGCGGCTGCACCTCGCCGGCTTCTACTGGGGCGACGTCTCGCTGTCGAACACCCTGTTCCGCCGCGACGCCGAGACCTTCGCCGCGTACCTGGTCGACGCCGAGACGGGCGACCTGCACGACACCCTGACCCCCGGCCAGCGGGCATACGACCTCGAGGTCGCGCGGGTCAACATCATCGGCGAGCTGATGGACCTGCAGGCGGGCGAGTTCCTCGAGGAGGACGTGGACGCCGTCGCCATCGGCGCGATGCTGGTCGAGCGCTACGACGAGCTCTGGACCGCGCTCACCACGGCCGAGCAGTTCGGCCTGGACGAGCGCTGGCGCGTGCAGGCCCGCATCGAGCGGCTGAACGACCTGGGCTTCGACGTCGGCGAGCTCGACATCACCACCGACATCGACGGCACCAGCGTCCGCATCCAGCCGAAGGTCGTCGACGCCGGGCACCACTCGCGCCGCCTCATGCGGCTCACCGGCCTCGACGTGCAGGAGAACCAGGCGCGCCGGCTGCTCAACGACCTCGACCAGTACCGGGCCGCGACGGACCGGCAGAACGACGACGAGACGTTCGTCGCGCACGACTGGCTGACCGAGGTGTTCGAGCCGGCGGTCCGGGCCGTGCCGCGTGCCCTGCGCCCGAAGCTCGAGCCGGCGCAGCTCTACCACGAGCTGCTCGACCACCGGTGGTTCCTGTCGGAGCGCAAGCGCCGCGACGTCCCGATGCGCGAGGCCGTCGCGTCCTACGTGCAGGACATCCTGCCGAACCGGCCGGACGAGGAGTCGGTGCTCGGCGTCTCCGCGGCCGATCTCCGCGAGGACACCGACACGATCCCGGTCGTCCAGGACTGACCCCGGCGGGCCCGCCCGAGGGTCAGAGGTCGACGCGCGCGTTCTCGCCCTCGAGCCGGTCGCCGGTGACCTTGGACTTCACGAAGCTCAGCAGGGTCGCGACCCGGCCGCCGGGGGCGTCCCAGTACTCCGCCGACTCGGCGCGCACGCGCACCAGCACCGACTGCGGGGACTCCGGGCCCTCGGGCAGCCACGCCTCGACGCCCGCGCTCCACAGCTCGCGCTTCTTCGCGACGTCGTCGAGCACGGAGGCCGTGCCGGCGACGGACACCCAGGTGGCGCCGGACCCGACGGCGACGTTCACGCCGGGGTGGGCGGCGATGTGGTCCACCTTGCGGGAGGCCCGCTCGGCGAAGAACCACAGGTCGCCGTCGAACTCGACCTCCTGCAGCGCCATCGGGCGCGCGACCAGGGTGCCGTCGGGCGCGACGGTGGTGAGCACGCCGAGCCGCTGGTCCTGCAGCAGCCCGGCGACGGTGCGGACGGGGTCGGTGCTCTCGGTGCTCATGCCCCCATCGTGCGGCGCCCCCGCCGGCACCGCACCCGGGCGTCGGCCCGCCGCGGGAGGGCCGCCGCGCGAGGGAGGCACCGACACGTCGAGGGAGCAACCAGCGGCTGCTCCCTCGACGCGTCCCGTGCTCGCTCGCGGCCGGCCCGCGGGCCGGGCCTGCGCGTCAGGCGGTGCGCTGCCGGGCGACCTCGTACAGGGCGATGCCCGCGGCCACGCCGGCGTTGAGGCTCTCGACCTCGCTCGCGATCGGGATGGAGGCGATCGCGTCGCAGTGCTCGCGCACCAGACGGGACAGCCCCTTGCCCTCGGAGCCGACGACCAGCACCAGCGGGTCGGCGGAGTACGGCAGCTCCTGCACGGAGACGTCGCCGCCGCCGTCGAGCCCGACGACGAAGCAGCCGGCCTCGTGCAGCCGCTCGAGCGCGCGCACCAGGTTGGTGGCGCGGGCGACCGGCACGCGGGCGGCGGCACCGGCCGACACCTTCCACGCCGACGCCGTCACGCCGGCCGAGCGACGCTCGGGCACGAGCACGCCGTGCGCGCCGAACGCGCCCGCGGACCGCAGGACGGCGCCGAGGTTGCGGGGGTCGGTCACGCCGTCGAGCGCGACGATCAGCGGGGCGCGGTCGCTCGCGGCGGCCACGTCCAGCAGGTCCTCGACGTCGCGGTACTCGTACGGCGGCACCTGGAGGGCGACGCCCTGGTGCACGGAGCCGTCGGTCAGCCGGTCGAGCTCGGGCTTGGTGACCTCGAGCAGCGGGTAGCCCGCGTCCGCGGCGGTGCGCAGGATCTCGCGCGTGCGGTCGTCCGCCTCCAGCCGGCTGGCGATGTACACCGTCGACACGGGGATGCCCGCGCGCAGCGCCTCGACGACCGAGTTGCGGCCCGCGACCACCTCGGTGGCACCGGCGCCGCGGTTGCGGCCCGCAGCAGCGCCGCCGCGACCGGCCGGGCGGTTGCCCGACGTGCGGCCGCCGGCGACGTTCTGCCGGCGCTCGGTCGCGGCCTTCTTCTTGCCGGCCGGGTGGTAGGTCCGGTCCTCGGCCTTGGGGGTGGGGCCCTTGCCCTCGAGCCCGCGGCGGCGCTGCCCGCCGGACCCGACGCTCATGCCCTTCTTGCTGCCCGGCTTGCGCGTCGCGCCCCGGCGCTGGGAGTTCCCGGCCATCAGTCCTCGTCCTCGGTCGTCGGGCGCGCGGCGAGTGACCAGCGCGCGCCGGTTGCGTTGTCCTCGACGGCCACCCCGGCGGCCGCGAGTCGGTCACGGATCGCGTCCGCGGTGGCCCAGTCCCGGGCGGTGCGGGCCGCGGCCCGCGCGTCGAGCTCGGCGCGCACCAGGGCGTCGAGCGCCTCGGCGTGCCGGTCGTCGGTGCGGCCGGCAGCCCACTGCTCGCCGGCCGGGTCCAGGCCGAGCACGTCGAGCATCGCCCGGACGGCGACCAGCCCGGCGCGCACGCCGGTGTCGTCGCCCGCGGCGAGCGCGGAGTTCCCGGCCCGCAGGTGCTCGTGCACCACCGCGAGCGCGGCGGGCACGTTGAGGTCGTCGTCCAGCGCGACCCCGAAGCCGGCCGGCAGGTCGGCCGCCGCGAGCTCCGCGGCGGTGACGTCGCCGACCCGCTCGGTCGCGCGGTCGACGAAGCCGGCGAGCCGGTCCCAGGTGGCCTCGGACTCGGCGAGCGTGTCCGGCGTCCACTCGAGCATCGACCGGTACTGCACCGCCGTCAGCGCGTAGCGCACGACGGCGGGCCGGACGGTCTCGAGCAGCGTGCTGACCAGCAGCCCGTTGCCGAGGGACTTGCTCATCTTGGCGCCGGACTGGGTGACCCAGCCGTTGTGCAGCCAGTACCGGGCGAACCCGTAGCCGGCCGCGCGGGACTGCGCCTGCTCGTTCTCGTGGTGCGGGAACCGCAGGTCCAGGCCGCCGCCGTGGATGTCGAAGGTGTCGCCCAGGTAGCGCTGCGCCATGGCGGAGCACTCGAGGTGCCAGCCGGGGCGGCCGCGGCCGAACGGGGTGTCCCAGGCCGCGGTCTCCGGCTCGCCGGGCTTCGCGGCCTTCCACAGCGCGAAGTCGTGCGGGTCGCGCTTGTCGCCGCCCGCGCCGTCGGGCGCGGGCGCCATGTCGTCCAGGCGCTGGCTGGTCAGCGAGCCGTAGTCGGCGTACGAGCGGACGTCGAAGTAGACGTCGCCCTCGGCCGCCACGTACGCGTGCCCCGTCTCGACCAGCCGCTCCATCAGGGCGACCATCGCCGGCACGTGGCCGGTGGCGCGGGGCTCGTAGGTCGGGGGCAGCACGCCGAGCGCGTCGTAGGCCGTGGTGAACGCCCGCTCGTTCTGCATCGCCCACGCCCACCAGGCGACGTCGGCCTCGGCCGAGCGCGCCAGGATCTTGTCGTCGATGTCGGTGACGTTGCGGACCATCGTCACGTCGTGCCCCGTGCGGCGGAGCCAGCGGACCAGCACGTCGAACGCGACGGCGGACCGCACGTGGCCGATGTGCGGCGGTGCCTGCACCGTCGCCCCGCACAGGTAGATGCCCACCTTGCCCGGGACCACGGGGACGAAGTCGCGCACCTCACGGGTGGCGGTGTCGAACAGGCGCAGGCTCACGAGGGTCAAGGCTACCGGTCGGGGCGGTCCGGGCCGCCGGGGTCGTCGTCGAACCGCGCCGCCTCCGCCCGCAGCGCGTCGAGCACGCGGCGGACCACGCGGCGCTCGGCGCGGTCGGGGCGGACCAGGGCGTCGACCCGGCGACCCGCCCGGACACCCGCCAGCGGCACCAGGACGGCGCCCCGCCGGCCCGCGGTGTGCCGGGGCAGCAGGCTGACGCCGTGGCCGGCGGCCACCAGCGCCTCCACCACGCCGAAGTCGTTGAACCGCTGGACGACCCGGAGCGGCGCGCCCGCGGCCGCCCCCACGGCGTCGAGCACACCGGCCACCGGGAAGCCCTCGCGGACCGCGATCCAGGGCTGGTCCACCAGGTCCGCCGGGGTCAGGACGTCCCGCCCGGCCAGCGGGTGCCCGGGCGGGAGGGCCACGTCCAGCGGCTCCCGGAGCAGGGGCACGGCGCGCACGTGCGCAGGCCAGGCGGCCGCGGCGTCGGGTCGGTGCGCGACGACGACGTCGAAGTCCGCGGTCAGCCCGGGGAACTCGTCCTGGGCGACGTCCTCGTCCCCGAGCTCGACCCGCACGCCGTCCATCGCGGCGACCCGCCGCAGCAGTCCCGGCAGCAGCAGCTCGGCGCCGGACTGGAACGCCGCGACCCGGACCAGGCCGTGCGGGGCGGACCGGAACGCGTCGACCGCCGCCTCGGCGCGCTCCAGGGCGACCGCCACGTCCGCCGCCGCGTCGGCGAGCGCGTGGCCGGGGCCGGTGAGCCGCACCCCGCGACCGACCCGCTCGACCACCTCGACGCCCGCGTCCCGGGCGAGCGCCCGCAGCTGCTGGGACACCGCGGACGGCGTCAGGTGCAGCTCGGCGGCCGCCGCCGTGACGCCGCCGCGGTCGCGGACCGCGCGCAGCGTGGCGAGGTGACGGGTGTCCATGCAGCGACGCTACAGGGTCGGTGCGCGAATACTCGATGGTGCTGCACGGTCGTGGTGCCGCACGATCGGGGCATGCCGCTACGTGATCGTCTGCTCGCCCTCGTCGTCGCCGTGCTGTGGGGGCTGAACTTCCCGGCGATCCACCTGTCGCTCGAGCAGTTCCCGCCGTTCTTCCTGGTGGCGCTCCGCTTCGCGCTGCTGGCGGTGCCGACGCTCCTGCTCGTGCCCCGGCCGCAGGCTCCCGTGCGCTGGCTGATCGGGTACGGGGTCGGGTTCGGCGTGCTGCAGTTCGCGTTCCTCTACCTGGCCATGGACACCGGGATGCCGACGGGCCTGGCCTCGCTCGTGCTCCAGGCGTCGGCCCCGTTCACGGTGCTGCTCGGCGCCGTCTGGCTGCGGGAGCGGATCTCGGCGCGGCAGGCCGTCGGCGTCGCGGTCGCGATCTGCGGGCTGGGCGGCATCGCGGCGCTGCGGGCCGGCGACGGCGCCTCGGCGGGGCTGCTGCCCGTGGTCCTCACCCTGTGCGGCGGGCTCGGCTGGGCGTTCGGCAACGTCTCCAGCCGCCAGGCCCACCCCGACAGCCCGATGCGGTTCATGCTGTGGATGTCGGTCGTCCCGCCGCTGCCGATGCTCGCGCTGTCGCTCGTCGTCGACGGGCCGGCGGCCATCGGCCGGTCCCTCACGACGCTCGGGACCCCCGTCGCCGCCTGGGCGCTGGGCGGCCTCGCCTTCACGGTGCTGATCGCGACGGTGATCGGGTCGGGCATCTGGACCACGCTGCTGGCCCGGCACCCCTCCGGGGTCGTGGCGCCGTTCTCGATGCTGGTCCCCGTGGTCGGCATCGGGGCGTCGTGGCTGATCTTCGACGAGCGCCCGGCCGCCGGCGAGCTGGTGCTGGGCGCGGTGATCGTCGCGGGGGTCCTGGTGGCGACCCGGCCCCCGCGCACGCCCCTCCGTCCGCTACCGGACCCGCTGCCCGCCCCGGACCCGCTGCCCGCCCCGGACCTGCGCCCGGCCTGACCCGGCGGCGGTCAGCCCCGCGGCACGACCAGGGCGGTGGCGATCGCCGCGACGCCCTCGCCCCGGCCCGTCAGCCCGAGGCCGTCGGTCGTCGTCGCACTCACCGACACGGGAGCGCCCGCGGCGGCGGACAGCGCCGCCTCGGCCTCGGCCCGGCGCGGGGCGAGCCGCGGGCGGTTGCCGATCACCTGCACGGCCACGTTGCCGACGTCGAACCCCGCCGCCCGCACCAGCCGGGCCGCCTCCGCGAGCAGGGCGGTCCCCGCGGCCCCGGCCCACTCCGGGCGCGACGTCCCGAACTGCGACCCGAGGTCGCCGATCCCCGCCGCGGACAGCAGCGCGTCGGCGGCGGCGTGCGCGGCGACGTCCGCGTCGGAGTGCCCCGCCAGCGGCCGCTCCCCCGGCCAGGCGAGACCGGCCAGGTGCAGCACCGCGCCGGGGGCGGGGTCGGGATCGTCGGCGTGCACGTCGACGCCGATGCCCGTCCGCGGCAGGACCGGCCCCGTCACGCGCGCACCGCCGCGCCGTCGGTCCGCGCGAGCAGCTCGGCGACCGCCAGGTCGCGGGTGGTGGTGATCTTCATCGCGGACTCCTCGCCGGGGACGACCCAGACCTGCTCGCCGAGCGCCTCGACCAGGGCGCCGTCGTCCGTGGCGGCGGTGGCCTCGTCGGCGGCGCGGTGCGCACCCGCGGCGTGGGCGGCGTCGAGCAGCGCGCGGTCGAACCCCTGCGGCGTCTGCACGGCGCGCATGCTGGCCCGCGCGACGGTGGCGACCACCGGGGCGACGCCGTCGACGTCGTCGCCGACCTGCTTGATGGTGTCGGCGACCGGCAGGCCGGGGACCACGGCGCGGTGGCCGGAGCGGACGGCGTGCTCGACGGCGCGGACCAGTGCCGGCGACGCGAGGGCGCGGGCCGCGTCGTGGACCAGCACGACGTCGACGTCGGGCGGCAGCGCGGCGAGGCCGGCGGCCACGGAGGCCTGCCGGGAGGCGGCGCCCTCGACGACGGTCACGGGGACCCCGAGCCCGGGCCGGACCGGGCCGGCCAGCAGCGCGCGGAAGCCCGCGACTCGGCCGGGCGGGGCCGTGACGACGATGGACGCGACGACGCCCGACGCCGCGAGGCGCCGGGCGGCGTGGAGCACGAGCGGGACGCCCGCGAGCTCGACCAGGGCCTTGGGCCCGGAAAGACCGAGCCGCGTGCCACTGCCGGCGGCGGTGAGGACGACGGCGGTGGGCACGCGGCGGCGGTCAGGTCGAGGGGCGGCGCGTCGTCAGGACGCGAGCACCTCGTCGAGGATGGCCTCGGCCTTCTCCTCCTCGGTGTGCTCGGCCAGCGCGAGCTCCGAGACGAGGATCTGCCGGGCCTTGGCGAGCATGCGCTTCTCCCCCGCGGACAGGCCGCGGTCGGCGTCCCGGCGGGACAGGTCGCGCACGACCTCGGCGACCTTGATCACGTCGCCGGAGGCGAGCTTCTCGAGGTTGGCCTTGTAGCGGCGCGACCAGTTGGTCGGCTCCTCGGTGTAGGGGGCGCGCAGCACGTCGAACACGCGCTCCAGGCCCTCCTGGCCGACGACGTCCCGCACGCCCACGAGGTCGACGTTCTCCGCCGGCACCTCGATGGTCAGGTCCCCCTGGGCGACCTTCAGCTTGAGGTAGATCTTGTCCTCGCCGCGGATGGTCCTGGTCTTGATCTCCTCGATCAGCGCTGCACCGTGGTGCGGGTAGACAACCGTCTCCCCAACAGTGAAAGTCATCTGCAGGTGTCCCCTTTCGCGGAGTGCCAGTCTACCACGTGGTCAGGTGGGGACTTTGTGCAGATCCACCGCGTTTGCGCAGGTCAGAGCGTTGTGGGCCACGTCAGCGATCCGACACGCCGTGCGCCGGGGGTGCCTGACGGGCCCGACGTGGCTAGTCTCCGACGAGGGCCTCGTGCGGCTCGCGGACGTCCCCGCGCTAGCCTGCGCCACCCCGGCTGACCTGCGACGACGCCAGGGGCGACCTCCGTCGTCGAGGGCTCGCGGACCCGTGCCCGACCGACACCGCGCCGCCACCTGTGCGCCGCCCCGGCGACGCCACGTAGGCTCGTCCTCGCACGCCGCGCGCGTGCGCCCGCTCCCGCGCGGCACCGCCGCGCACCCGCCCCCGTGCACCGCACCAGCCCCACCGAGGAGTCACCGTGGCCCGCAGCCGCACGTCCGCCCGCCGCCCCGTCGTCGTCGGCGCGATCGCCCTGGCCGCCGCGGCGGTCCTCTCCGGCTGCTCCGCGACCAACCAGATCACCACGGAGATGGCGTACGCGGCCTCCGACGGCGTGCGGGCGTCCCTCGGGGACCTCACCGCCGAGAACCTGCTGCTCCTCGCGGCGGCGGCGGACGAGCCCGGTGCCCTCCAGGGCGCGCTGACCAACCGCGGCGACGACGCGCTCACGGTCGAGGTCGCCACCGAGGCGTCCTCCGAGCGGGTCCGGGTCGCGGCGGGCGAGACGGTCCTGCTGGGCGGGACCGAGGGCGAGGAGATCCTCCTCGAGACGCCCGGCGCCCCCGGCTCCACGGTCGCGCTGACCCTGAGCACCGACGCCGCGGGCACGGAGACGCTGCAGGTGCCCGTGCTGGACGGCACGCTCCCCGAGTACGCGGGCCTGGTCCCGGAGGAGGTCCTCCCCAGCGCGACGCCGACCGAGGAGGCCACCGAGCCGGCGGTCGAGGAGACGACCGAGGCCACGGAGCCCACCGGCACCGAGACCGAGGACGCCGAGCAGGCCGGCGGCAACGAGGGCTGACGCGCCCGCACCCCCCACGACGCAGCAGGCCCCGTCCAGGAGGACGGGGCCTGCTGCGTGCCGGCCCGGTGGCGCCGCGGGTCCCTCCCGACCCGTGGCGCCGCCCGGCCCCCCCGCGGCTCAGCCGAAGCGGCCGGAGATGTAGTCCTCGGTCGCCTGCTCCTTGGGCGAGGAGAACATCGTGGCGGTGTCGTCGATCTCGATCAGCCGGCCGGGCTGGCCGGTGCCGGCGATGTTGAAGAACGCCGTCCGCTCGGAGACGCGCGCCGCCTGCTGCATGTTGTGCGTGACGATCACGATCGTGTACTCGGACTTCAGCTCGGCGATCAGGTCCTCGATGGCGAGGGTCGAGATCGGGTCGAGCGCGGAGCACGGCTCGTCCATCAGCAGCACCTGCGGCTTCACCGCGATGGCGCGGGCGATGCACAGGCGCTGCTGCTGGCCGCCGGACAGGCCGGAGCCCGGGCGGTCCAGGCGGTCCTTGACCTCGTTCCAGAGGTTGGCGCCGCGCAGCGACTGCTCGACCAGGTCGTTCGCGTCGCCCTTGGACATCCGGCGGTTGTTCAGCCGCTGCCCGGCGAGCACGTTCTCGGCGATCGACATCGTCGGGAACGGGTTGGGGCGCTGGAACACCATGCCGACCTGACGGCGCACGGCCACCGGGTCGATGTCCGAGCTGTAGAGGTCGACGCCCTCGACCGCGACGGTGCCCTCGACGCGCGCGCCGGGGATGACCTCGTGCATGCGGTTGAGGGTGCGCAGGAAGGTCGACTTGCCGCAGCCGGACGGACCGATGAACGCGGTCACCGAGCGCGGCTCGATGGTCATGTTCACGTCGGCCACGGCCCGGAAGCTGCCGTAGTAGATGTTCAGGTCCTTGACGTCGATGCGCTGAGCCATCTCGGTCGTCTCCTTGGGTGTGGGGAAGGTCGGGAGGGGCGGCGGGTCAGCGGATCTTCGGGGCGAAGAGCCGGCTGACGAGGCGCCCGATGAGGTTCAGCACCATCACGATGAGGAACAGCGTCAGGGCGGCCGCCCACGCGCGCTGCAGGTTGATGTCCGGGATGCAGGCGGCGTCGCCCTCGGCGCACGGGACCAGACCCTGAGCGTACTGCCGGTACACGTACACCGGCAGGGTCATCATGCGGCCCTCGAACAGGTTGAAGTTGATCGAGTCGACCACGCCGACGGTGAGCAGCAGCGGGGCCGTCTCGCCGATGACGCGGGCGATCGCGAGCATCACGCCGGTGGTGAGGCCGGCGACCGAGGTGCGCAGGACGACCTTGATGATGGTCAGCCAGCGCGGCACGCCGAGGGCCAGGGAGGCCTCCCGGAGCTCGTTCGGCACCAGGCGCAGCATCTCCTCGCTGGACCGGATGACCACCGGGATCATCAGCACCGAGAGCGCCACGGACCCGATCGCCCCGAACTTGGCGCCCGGGCCGAGCAGCAGCGCGAACAGCGCGTACGCGAACAGGCCGGCGACGATCGACGGGATGCCCGTCATGACGTCGACCAGGAACGTGATGAGCTTCGCGAGCGGCTTCCCGCCGCCGTACTCCACCAGGTAGATCGCGGCGAGCAGGCCGATCGGCACCGAGATCAGCGCGGCGAACAGCGTGATCTCGAGGGTGCCGACGATCGCGTGGTAGATGCCGCCGGCGTCCATGCCGCCGAACACGCCGCGCATGGAGTTCAGCAGGAAGTAGCCGTCGAGGCGGCCGATGCCCTGGGACACCACCGTGTAGGTGAGCGACAGCAGCGGCAGCATCGCGACGACGAACGCGGCCGTGATGAGCACGCGCATCGTGATGTCGGTGCGCCGGCGCCGGCGGTCGTTGCCCTGCAGCAGCTCGCGCAGCGAGGCCGAGCCCTGCGGGACCTCGGGGGACGGCGTCGGGGTGGGGGTGGTCGCGGTCATGTCAGTTCGCCCCCGAGAAGTCCTTGCGCCGCGCGACGATCGCGCGGGCGGCCATGTTGACGGCCAGGGTGATGATGAACAGCGCCAGGCCGGTGGCGATCAGGGTCGCGACGCCGGTCTGGTTGGCCTCGGGGAACTGCGCGGCGATGTTGGCCGCGATCGTCTGCTGCTGCCCGGCGGCGAGCAGCTGGAACGAGTAGAGGAACCCGGGCGACAGGATCATCAGCACGGCCATGGTCTCGCCGAGCGCGCGGCCCAGGCCGAGCATGGCGGCGGACACGATGCCCGAGCGGGCGAACGGCAGCACGGCCATCCGCACCATCTCCCACTGCGTCGCGCCGAGGGCCAGGGCGGCCTCCTCGTGCAGGCGCGGGGTCTGCAGGAACACCTCGCGGCAGATGGCGGTGATGATCGGCAGGATCATCACGGCCAGCACCACGGCCACGGTCATCATCACGCGGCCGGTGGTGGACACGGTGCCGTCGAAGAACGGGATCCAGCCGAGGTAGCGGCCGATCCACTCCCAGACCGGCTGCACCATCGGGCTCAGCACCAGGCCGCCCCACAGCCCGTAGACGACCGACGGGATCGCCGCGAGCAGGTCGACGACGTAGCCGAGGGCGCTCGCCAGCCGGCGCGGCGCGTAGTGCGAGATGAACAGCGCGATGCCGATGGCGATCGGGGTCGCGATGACCAGGGACACCGCCGCGGCGAGCAGGGTGCCGAAGATCAGCGGGCCGATGAACCCGAGCAGCGTGGTGTCGTCCGGGAACCAGCTGATCTTCTCGGCCAGGAACGAGGCGTCGGCCGTGAGGGCCGGCCACGCGCGCTGCACCAGGAAGATCGCGACGGCGGCGAGGATCACGAGGATCAGCACACCGGCGCCGGTGGCGATCCAGCGGAACGTGCGGCTGCCGCCGCGGTCGCCGTGCCCGGAGCGCAGGCGCTTCGCGGTGGTGCCGGCGGGGACCGCGTCCGGCTCGGTGTTCCCCGTCGTGCGGGGCTGGGTGCTGGTCACGCTGTCTCCAGGGGGAGGCGGAGGAGAGAGGGCGTTCTTCGCGCCGACGGCCGGCCCACCCGCGGGTGGACCGGCCAGGGCCCGGGTGGAGGGGCGGCGACCGGGTCGCGGCCGCCGCTCCTCCCCCGTGTCAGGAAGCCAGCTCGATCGCGTCGATCGAGGCCTGGACGTCGGTGCGCAGCGCGTCGGAGATCGGCGCGGAGCCCGCGGCCGACTCGGAGGCCGCCTGGCCCTCGGCGGAGGCGACGTAGGTCGCGAACGCCTTGACCAGGTCCACGTCCTCCTGGGTGTCGTACGCCTGGCAGACGACGAGGTAGGAGGCGAGGATCAGCGGGTAGGCGCCGGCCTCGGTCGTGGTGCGGTCGATGTCGATGACGATGTCGCCCTCCTCGCGGGAGTCGTCGCGCGGCGAGACGTCGAGCGCCGCCGCGGCCGCCTCCTCGGTCGGGGCGACGAACTCGTCGCCGACGCCGATGGAGACCTTGCCGAGGTTGCCGGCCTTCGAGGCGTCGGCGTAGCCGATGGTGCCCTGGCCACCCTGGACGGCCTGGACCAGGCCGGAGGTGCCCTGGCCGGACTCCCCGCCCTCGATCGGCCAGTCGCCCGAGGCCTCGTCGGCCCAGGCGCCCTCGGACGCGGCGGCGAGGTACTCGGTGAAGTTCTCCGTGGTGCCCGACTCGTCGGAGCGGTGCACCGGCGTGATCGCCAGGTCCGGCAGGGTCGCGTCCGGGTTGGCCTCGGCGATGGCCGGGTCGTTCCAGTTCTGGATCGTGCCGTTGAAGATGTTCGCGACCGTCGCGGCCGAGAGGTTCAGCTCGGTGACGCCCTCCAGGTTGAAGATGACGGCGATCGGGGAGACGTAGACCGGCAGGTTCACGGCGGAGGCGCCGAAGCAGCGCTCCTGGGCCTGGGTCAGCTCCTCCTCGTCGAGCGCGGCGTCCGAGCCCGCGAACTTCGCCGAGGCGTCGAGGAACGCGGTGCGGCCACCACCGGACCCGACCGGGTCGTACGACACGGTGACGTCGGGGTTCGCGCTCTGGAACCCGGCACGCCAGGCCTCCATCGCCGACTCCTGCGACGACGCACCGGCGCCGACCAGCTCGCCGGAGAGGCTGCTCTCGGCGGTGTCGCCGCCGGAGGTCTCCGTGGTGCTGCCGGTCGGGTTGTCCGAACCACATGCCGTGAGGGAGAGGGCGACGACGCCAGCGAGGGCGAGGGCACCCGTACGACCGCGGTTGAGCTTCACAGTGTTCCGTCCTGTCGTGACGCGGCGCGCACCCGTCTGTGCGCGACCTGCGGCAGACGCTAAGCAGGCGAGGTGACCAGCCTGCCGTCCCCGGGTGAACCCCAGGTGAACGACGGGCCAATCCTCCGGGCGCGGACGGGCCCCCGCGCGCGTCCGTCAGGCCGGCTCGTCGTCGAGCAGCTTGTAGCCGAGGCCGCGGACCGTGACCAGCAGGGCGGGGTTGGCGGGGTCCGGCTCGATCTTGGCGCGGACGCGCTTGACGTGCACGTCGAGCGTCTTGGTGTCGCCCACGTAGTCGGTGCCCCAGACGCGGTCGATCAGCTGGCCGCGGGTGAGGACGCGCCCGGCGTTGCGGAGCAGCAGCTCGAGCAGCTCGAACTCCTTGAGGGGGAACGCCACCGGCCGGTCGTCGACGGTGACCGTGTGCCGCTCGACGTCCATCTTCACCGGGCCCGCGTGCAGCACGCCGTCGTCGGTCTCGTCCTCCTCGGCCGCGACCGGCACCGAGGAGCCGACCTGGCGGCGGCGCAGCACCGCGCGGACACGGGCGAGCAGCTCGCGGGACGAGTACGGCTTGGTGACGTAGTCGTCCGCGCCGAGCTCCAGGCCGACGACCTTGTCGATCTCGCCGTCCTTCGCGGTCAGCATGATGACGGGCACGTCGCTGCGCTGGCGGATCTGCCGGCACACCTCGGTGCCGGACAGCCCGGGCAGCATCAGGTCCAGCAGCACCAGGTCCGCGCCCTGGGCGTCGAACGCGGTGAGCGCCTCGGGCCCGGTCGCGGCCGTCGTGACCTCGAAGCCCTCCCGGCCGAGCAGGTAGGCCAGGGGGTCGCGGTAGGACTCCTCGTCCTCGACGAGCAGGATGCGGGTCACGGGGTCATGCCTCCGGGTGCGGTCTCGACGCCCGGCTGGTCCGGGACGATCAGGGGGACAGGCCGGTCGTCCTGCGCCGGGGCCGGCACGGCCCCGACGGCGACCGGGAGGCGCAGCGTGAAGGTGGAGCCGCGGCCGGGCTGCGACCACACCTGCACGTCGCCGCCGTGGTCCGCGGCGACGTGCTTGACGATGGACAGGCCGAGGCCCGTGCCGCCGGTCTCCCGGCTGCGCGCCGGGTCGACCCGGTAGAACCGCTCGAACACGCGGTCCTGCTCCTCGGCGGAGATGCCGATGCCCTGGTCGACGACCGCGATCTCGACGATCCCGTCGCGGGACCGCACGCCGACGCCGACCGTCGTGCTCGGCGGCGAGTACCGGACCGCGTTGTCCAGCAGGTTCCGCACCGCCTGCACCAGCATCGCGGGGTCGCCGAACACCTGGGCGCCCGACTCCCCGCCGACGTGGAACGACATGTCCTTCGCGGCCGCACCGGTGCGGGCGCGGTCGACCGACTCGGCCACCACGGCGTCCACCTCCACCAGCGCGATGTCCTTCAGCGCCCCGGCGACCTGCAGCCGGGACAGCTCGAGGATCTCCTGCACCAGGGCTGACAGGCGCTGGGACTCGCTGATCATCCGGCCCGCGAACCGGCGCACCGTCTCCGGGTCGTCCGCGGCGTCCTGCACCGTCTCGGCCAGCAGCGACAGCGCGCCGACCGGGGTCTTCAGCTCGTGGGACACGTTCACCACGAAGTCGCGGCGGATCGCCTCGAGGCGGCGGGCCTGCGTCCGGTCCTCGGCGAGCACGACCAGCAGGCCGGGTCCGACCTGGGCCACGCGGACCTGCAGCATGATCGTGCCGGGGCCGAGCGGGCCGCGCGGCAGCTCCAGCTCCTCGTCGCGGATCACGCCGCTGCGGCGCACGTCGGCGATCAGGTCGCGGATCGCGGCGTGCACGACCATGCCGTCCCGGACCACCCCGAGCGCGAACGCCGGCGGGCTCGCGCGGATCACCTGGTCGTCGTCGTCGAGCACCACCGCCGCGGAGCGCAGCACCGCGAGCACCCGGACCACGCCCTCGTCCAGGTCCGGCTTCGCCCGCTCGGGCACGGCACGCTGCACCCGCTCGCTGAACCGGAACGCGAGCGTGGCGCCGATCCCGGTGACCAGTCCCAGCGCCCCGGCGGCCAGCACGATGAGACCGTTGATGCCCTCCACGCGGTCAGCGTACGGTCGAGCCGGACCCCGGACGACCACCCCGACCCGCCCGAGCGGCGACCCGCACCGAGTGTTCACCGCCGTTCACCCGCCGGTGGCGTGGCGTTCACCGGCGCGTTCACGTCCGCGTGCGAGCGTGGGCGGCCGGACAGATACTGCGCGCACGGGTGTGCGCGGACGAGAGGACACCATGCGCGAGATCTTCGACGCCGAGCTGAAGCAGGTGCAGGACGACCTGGTGGCGATGAGCCGCCGGGTCGAGCACGCGATCACGGCTGCCGGGGAGGCTCTGCTGCACCAGGACCTGGCCCTGGCCGAGTCCGTGATCGCCGACGACCTGGCGATCGACGCCCTGGAGCGCGACCTCGACGAGCGGTGCGTCCTGCTGCTCGCCCAGCAGCAGCCCGTCGCGACCGACCTGCGCGTCGTCGTCTCCGCGCTCCGGATGAGCGCGACCCTCGAGCGCATGGGCGACCTCGCCCGGCACGTCGCCCAGGTGGCGCGCGGCCGCTACCCGCGGGCCGCCGTGGACCCGGCGCTGACCGGCGTGTTCACGGAGATGAACGAGGCCGCCCGCCGCGTCGCGCAGCGCACCACGCACGTCCTCACCTCCCACGACCTGGCCGAGGCCGAGGGCATCGAGCGCGACGACGACCTGCTCGACTCGCTGCACGAGGAGACGTTCCGCATCCTCCTGGCGCCGGGCTGGACCGGCGACGCGCAGCAGACCATCGACATCACGCTGCTCGGCCGGTACTACGAGCGGTTCGGCGACCACGCCGTCTCCGTCGCCCGCCGCATCGTGTTCCTCGTGACCGGCGAGTTCGCCGCGGAGCGGGCGGCCGGCACGCGCTGACCCCCGGACCCCCGGGAACGCCGAAGGGCCCGGACCGACTCGCCGTCGGTCCGGGCCCTTCGTCGTGCGGGTGGGTCAGCGACCCTGGTTCGCCACCGCGGCGATCGCCTCGGCGGCCGCCTCGGGGTCGAGGTACGTGCCGCCCGGGTTGGTGGGCTTCAGCGTCGTCTCGTCCAGGTGGTAGACGAGCGGGATGCCCGTCGGCACGTTGATGCCGGCGATCGTGGCGTCGTCGACGTCGTCCAGGTACTTGATGATCGCGCGGATCGAGTTGCCGTGGGCGGCGACCAGCGTGGTCTTCCCGGCCTGCAGGTCCGGCACGATGTCGGAGTTCCAGTACGGCAGCGCGCGGTCGAGCACCTGCTTGAGCGCCTCGGCGCGCGGGATCGGCTCACCGGCGTAGCGGGCGTCCGAGTCCTGCGAGAACTCGGAGCCGAGCTCGATGTCCGGCGGCGGCACGTCGTACGAGCGGCGCCAGAGCATGAACTGCTCCTCGCCGTACTCGGTGAGCGTCTGCTTCTTGTCCTTGCCCTGGAGCGCGCCGTAGTGCCGCTCGTTCAGGCGCCAGGAGCGCTTGACCGGGATCCACAGGCGGTCGGCGGCGTCCAGCGCGTAGTTCGCGGTGGTGATCGCACGGCGCAGCAGCGAGGTGTGCACGACGTCCGGGAGCACGCCCGCGTCGGTCAGCAGGGTGCCGCCGCGCTTGGCCTCCGCGACGCCCTTCTCGGACAGCGCGACGTCGACCCAGCCGGTGAACAGGTTCTTGGCGTTCCATTCGCTCTCGCCGTGGCGGAGCAGAACGAGGGTGTAGGTCATGGGTCCCATCCTGCCGCACCCGGCGCCGCGGCGTCGGGGGACGTTCGGCCCGCGGAACACGGCGCACGGGTCCCGCGTTGTCGCCGGTATGCCGATCACCGGAGAGTACGAGCCGTCCACCGACACCCGCAGCCGGAAGCAGGTCGAGCTGATCGAGCGCTCGGGCGGCACGCAGGGCACCACGATGCGCGGCATGCCCGTGGTCGTCGTGACGATGCTGGGGGCGAAGTCGGGCAAGGTCCGCAAGATCCCGGTCATGCGGGTCGAGCACGACGGCGTGTACGCGGTCGTGGCCTCGCTCGGCGGCGCCCCGAAGCACCCCGTCTGGTACCACAACCTGCTGGCGCACCCGCTGGTGGAGCTGCAGGACGGACCGGCGCGCGGCGACTACACCGTGCGCGAGGTGCAGGGCGCCGAGCGCGACCTCTGGTGGGACCGCTCCGTCGCCGCGTACCCGGACTACGCCGACTACCAGCGGCGCACCGACCGGGTGATCCCGGTCCTGGTCCTGGAGCCGGTCACGGCCTGAAGCCCCGGGCCGTCCCGGCCGCCCCGCCCGCCGGCTGGAGAGTCCTGCCCGACACGCGCCGGCATGTCGGGCAGGACCTTCGACCCGGTGCGGCGCGCCTGGGGTCAGACGAGGGCGCGGAGGCGGTGCTCCGTCGCCAGGGCGTAGACCTTGAGCACCTGCTCGGCCGTCGCGTCCCAGCCGTACTGCTCCGCCACCCGGCGCGCGTTGGCCCGCCAGGGGCCGCGGGCGGCCGGGTCCGCGAGCGTCGCCGCCAGCGCGTCCGCCCACACCGCGGGGTCGTGCCCGCGGACCTGCCGCCCCGACACCCCGTCCTGGACGACGGAGCGCAGCCCCCCGACGGCCGAGGCGACGACCGGCGTGCCCGCGGCCTGCGCCTCCACCGCGACCAGCCCGAACGACTCGCTCCGGGACGGCATCGCCACCAGGTCGGCCGCGGCGAACCAGCGCGCGAGCTCGGCCCGGGTGACCGGAGGGCGGAACACCACGTCGTCGCCGAGCCCCGAGGCCGCCGCGAGCGCCTGCAGCTCGGTCAGCGCGCCGGCGCGGCCGCTCGGACCGCCGAGCACCACCAGCAGCGGCACCGGCCGGCCCGTGGCGCGCAGCACCCCCAGCGCGCGCACCAGGACGTCGGGCGCCTTCAGCGGCTGCACGCGGCCCGCGAACAGCACGACGTCCCGGTCCGCCGGCAGCCCGAGGTCGCGGCGCAGCGCCGCGCGGTCCCCCGGCCGCGGCCGGAACGTCGTGAGGTCGACCCCGGGGGCCACGACGTGCACGCGCTCGGGGTCGGCGTCGTACATCCCGACCAGGTCGTGGCACTCCTCGGCGGTGCTCGCGACGAGCGCGTCGGCGGCGGCCACCACCTGCTCCTCGCCGATCACGCGGGTCGGGGGCTCCGGGCTGTCGCCGGGGGCGAGCGCGGCGTTCTTCACCCGCGCCATCGTGTGCATGGTGTGCACCAGCGGCACGTCCCACCGCTCGGCGGCGAGCCAGCCCACCTGCCCCGACAGCCAGTAGTGGCTGTGCACGACGTCGTACCAGCCGGCCGGCCGGGCCGCGGCCAGGCGCAGCACGCCCGCGGTCACGGCGCAGAGCTGGGCCGGCAGGTCGTTCTTGTCCAGCCCCTCGTACGGGCCGGCGGGCACGTGGTGCACCAGGACCCGGTCGTCGCCGTCGTCGAGCTCGACCGACTCCGGCAGGGCCGACGACGTCGCGCGCGTGAAGATCTCCACCGCGGCGCCGCGGCGCGCGAGGGCGCGGGACAGCTCGGCGATGTAGACGTTCATCCCGCCCGCGTCGCCCGTGCCCGGCTGGTCCAGCGGCGACGTGTGCACCGACAGCATGGCGATGCGCTGCGGCTCGTGCGGCACGACTGCTCCTGCGGACGACGACGGTGGACTCCCACCATTGTCGGCCATCACCGGCATCGCGCAGCCCGTGAGCCGCGCCACTCAGGCCGGGCTGGCCGCGCGGAAGTCCTGCTCCAGCTGCTCCAGCGACCGGTCGCGGGTCTCGGGCAGCACGAACCGCACGAACAGCCACGACAGCACGTTGAGCCCCGCGAACGCGAGGAACGTGCCGTTCACGCCGATGCCCGCGACCACCGAGGGGAAGAAGCCGCTGATCACGGCGTTGGCGGTCCAGTTCCAGAACACGCAGAGCCCGATGGCGAACCCGCGCACCCGCAGCGGGAACAGCTCGGCGAGGATCACCCAGCAGACCAGCCCGACGGACGACTGGTTGAAGCCGACGAACAGCACCAGGAACGCGGTGACGGCCACCGAGCGGGCGGTGCCCTCGGGGATCGCGGCCGAGCAGACCGCGATCATCAGGTGGGACGCGATGATGCCGGTGAGCCCGACCAGCAGCAGGCCGCGCCGGGTGACGCGGTTGATCACGCGCAGGCCGATCAGCATGCCGAGCACCGAGAACACGCCGTTCAGCACGTTCGCCACCAGGGCGACGTCCCCGCTGAACCCGGACTCGCGCAGCAGCTGGGTGCCGTAGTACATGACGGCGTTGATGCCGCCGAGCTGGTTCACCACCGCCACGCCGACGCCGACGAGCACCAGCCGCCGGACCCACGGCAGCCGCAGCTCGGCCCAGCCGCCGCTGCCCCGGACGGCGTCCGCGCGCTCGGCCTCGACCAGCGCGCGGACCTCCCGGAGCTCGGCGGCCGCGCGGCCGGGGTCGCGCACCTGGCGCAGGACCGCGAGCGCCTCGTCCTGCCGCCCGCGGGCCAGCAGCCAGCGCGGCGACTCCGGCATCCGCAGCATCCCCGCGAACAGCGCCACGGCGGGCACCGCCTGCACGGCGAGCATGTACCGCCAGACGTCGGGCTGGTCCGACCAGACGGTGCCGATGACGGCGTTGACCACGAACGCGGCGAGCTGCCCGACGACGATGGCGATCTCGTTGCGGCCGGTGATCGCGCCCCGGCGCTCGGTGGGCGCGAGCTCGGCCAGGTAGACCGGGACGGTGACCGACGCGCCGCCCACGGCCGCGCCCAGCACGAACCGCATCGGCAGCATGACCTCGAGCGTCGGCGCGAGCACGCTGCCGACCGCGCCGAGGAAGAACACGACCGCGAGCGCCACCAGCGCCCGGCGCCGGCCGATCCGGTCGGCCAGCCGTCCGCAGGCCAGCGCACCGAGCGCAGCGCCGACCAGCAGGCTGCTGGTGACCAGCCCCTCGGACGCGGGGGTGAGCCCGAGGTCGGCGACCATGGGGTCGAGGGCGCCGTTGATGACGCCGGTGTCGTAGCCGAACAGCAGGCCGCCGAACGTGGCGACGACCGTGATGACGTCGAGCCGCCGCAGGTGCGGCCCGGGCAGCAGGGGCGGGAGCGCGCGGGCGGCGGGCCCGGGGGCGGGGGCGGCGGTCGTCACGCCGGGACGACGCAGGCCGGGGCCGGCAGCGGCACCCGTGACACGACGGCGCCGTCGCGGAGCACGGTCAGGGTGTCGGAGAGCTGGTCGGCGGTCACGGTCCAGCCGTCGACGACGGCGAAGTGCCGCGGCCAGGCGCCCGGCAGCGCGACCTGCCCGGCCGGGGCCAGCGTGCCGTCCGCGCTCGCGCCGAAGGTGGCGAGCACGTCGGAGCCGCGGGTGGCGACCAGGACGCGGTCCCCGACCCGGGTGATGTGCGACGGCAGCGCGCGCTTCTCGGGACCGGAGCCGTCCTCCACCGCCGGGACGTGCTGCACGACCCGGCCGGACACGTGCGCCACGTCCCAGGCGAGCACGGCGACGGTCACGTCGAGCTCGCAGACGACGTACGCGATCCGGCCGTCGGCGGAGAACACCAGGTGCCGCGGTCCGGAGCCGGGACGCAGCGTGGCGGCGACCCCGTCCTCGGTCAGCCGGCCCGTCGCCGGGTCGCGGCGGTAGCGGCGGATCTCGTCGGTGCCGAGGTCGCACACCAGCACGTGCGTGCCGCCCGGGGCGAGCGCGGCGAAGTGCGCGTGCGGGCCCTCCTGGCGGTCGGTCACCGGGCCGGAGCCCGCGTGGCCGAGCACCTGCACCGGGGCGTCGCCCAGCAGGCCGTCGGCGGTGCGCTCCAGCACCGCGAGGGTGCCGGAGGAGTAGTTGGCGACGTACGCGACGCGTCCGGTCGGGTCCAGGAGCAGGTGGCACGGGTCCGCCCCGCCGCTGCTCGCCGTGCCGGCCGGGGTCAGCGTCGGGCGGCCGTCGGCGCTGCCGACCCGGAACGCGGAGACCGTGCCCGCGGCGTCCTCGCCGACCGCGAGCAGCACGCCCGCCTGCCGGTCGACCGCCAGGAACGACGGGGCGGGCGTCTCGACGACCAGCTCCGGCTCCGCCAGCGCGCCGGTCTCCGGGTCGAGGCCGACGCGCCAGACGCCCTCGCCCAGGCCGGCGGGCGTTCCCGCGCCGGCCGAGGGGTACGTCCCGATCCACAGGTCGCGCAGCTGCTCCGTCACGGCGAGGACTGTACGCAACGCCGTGCCCGGGCGGCGACCGCGGTCAGGCGGCGGGCGGAGCCACCTCGAGCCAGGCCGCGGGGTCGTCCGCCACCGCCCGTAGGACCACGACCGCCGCGCCGGTCATCGCCGCGTGCGCGCCGCCCGCCGCGACGCCGACGCGGGCGTCCTCCCAGGCCGCGGCCAGCACCCGGGAGCGCAGCTGCGCGACGACCGCGTCGGTCAGCCACGGCGCGAGGGGCGCGTAGATCCCGCCGAGCACCACGGTCTCGACGTCGACCAGGTTGATGAAGTTCGCCAGCGCGACGCCGAGCGCCTCCCCCGCCGACCGCAGCGCCCGGGCCGCCCGCTCATCCCCCGCGCCCGCGGCGGCGAGCAGCGCGTCGACGGGCTCCTCGACGTCGCGGCCTGCGGCGCGCAGCAGCGCGTCCTTGCCCGCGTACTGCTCCAGGCAGCCGCGCGCCCCGCAGGTGCAGCGCGGCCCCTGCTGGTCGACGACCGTGTGCCCGAGCTCACCGCTCCAGCCGTGCCGGCCGGCGAACACCTCGCCGTCCAGCACGATCGCGGCACCGATGCCGACCTCGCCCGAGACGTAGAGGAAGCTCTGCCCGGCCACCCCGGCGCGGGCCTCGGCCCGGGCGGCGAGGTTGGCCTCGTTGGCCAGGCGCACGGCCAGCCCGTCCACCTCGGGGTGCGCGGTGAGCAGCGCGACCACGTCGACGTCCCGCCAGCCGAGGTTCGGCGCGAGGCGCAGCGGCCCGGTGACGCGGTCGACGAGCCCGGGCAGCGCCAGGCACATGCCGGCCAGCCGCGCGCCGGCGGGCAGCTCGGCCCGGACCTCCCCGACCAGCCGCGCGAGCAGCCCGAGCACGCGGGCGGGGTCGCTGTGCCGGAAGTCGCCGGCGGTGGTCCGCTGCGCCAGCACCGCCCCCGTGAGGTCCAGCGCGCGCACGCCGATGTAGTCGACGTTCACCTCGGCGCCCAGGCCCACGACGGTGCCCGGGGCGGGGACGAGCGGGACGGCGGGCCGGCCCGCGCGGGCCGTGACCACGGGGGGCAGCTCGGCGACCAGCCGCGCGCCGATCAGCAGGTCGACCAGCGCGGACACCGAGCCGCGGGTCAGGCCGGTGGCGGTGGCCACGTCGGCCCGCGACGGCGGTGCTGCCTGCGCCGCGGCCGCCGCGGGGGCCGCGGCGTCGAGCACGTGGCGGAGCACCAGGGCCAGGTTGTGCTCGCGGAGCGAGCCCTGCCGCGCCGGGCTGCGACGACGGCCGACGGCGCCCCGGGCGGGGTCGGCCGGGCCGGCACCGGCAGCGCTCGCGAGGTCCGTCACGCGGTTGACCCTAGCCGGTGGCCGCTATAAGTTCATCCACAAGACAAACCCGCAGGATCTCGATGAGGAGCAGACGATGGTGCGCACGCCCACCCGCGACGACAAGTTCTCCTTCGGTCTCTGGACCGTCGGCTGGAACGCCCAGGACCAGTTCGGCTCCGCGAGCCGGCCGTGGCTCGACCCGGTGGAGTCGGTGCACAAGCTCGCCGAGCTCGGCGCCGCGCACGTCACCTTCCACGACGACGACGTCGTGCCGTTCGGCTCCGACGCCGCCGAGCGCGACCGCATCCTCGACCGGTTCAAGCAGGCGCTGGCCGACACCGGCGTGACCGTCGAGATGGTCACCACCAACACCTTCAGCCACCCGATCTTCAAGGACGGCGCGTTCACGTCGAACGACCGCCGCGTGCGCCGCTACGGCCTGCGCAAGGTCATCCGGAACGTCGACCTGGCCGCCGAGCTCGGCGCCGACACGTTCGTGATGTGGGGCGGCCGCGAGGGTGCGGAGTACGACTCCGCCAAGGACCTCAACGCCGCGCACGACCGGTACGCCGAGGGCATCGACACCGTCGCCGCGTACATCAAGGAGAAGGGCTACGGCCTGCGCATCGCCATCGAGCCGAAGCCGAACGAGCCCCGCGGCGACATCCTGCTGCCGACCATCGGCCACGCGCTCGGCCTGATCGCCAAGCTCGAGCACGGCGACATCGTCGGCCTCAACCCGGAGACGGGCCACGAGCAGATGGCGGGCCTGAACTACACGCAGGGCATCGCCGAGGCGCTCTGGGCGGGCAAGCTGTTCCACATCGACCTCAACGGCCAGCGGTCGATCAAGTACGACCAGGACCTGGTGTTCGGCCACGGCGACCTGTTCTCCGCGTTCGCCACCGTCGACCTGATCGAGAACGGCTTCCCGTCCGGCGGCCCGCGCTACGACGGCCCGCGCCACTTCGACTACAAGCCCTCGCGCACCGAGGACTTCGACGGCGTGTGGGAGTCGGCCAAGGCCAACATGTCCACCTACCTGCTGCTGAAGGAGCGGGCGCAGGCGTTCCGCGCCGACCCCGAGGTGCAGGAGGCCCTGGAGGCGTCCGGCGTGCTCGAGCTCGCGCAGCCGACCATCGCCGAGGGCGAGACCCTGGCCGACCTGCTGGCGGACCGCTCGGCGTTCGAGGACTTCGACGTCGAGGGCGTCGCGGAGCGCGGCTTCGGCTTCGTCCGCCTCAACCAGCTCGCGCTGGAGCACGCGCTCGGCGCCCGCTGACCCGAGCCACCACCGCCGAGGTCGAGGGTTCGGCGCGAGGTCGAGGGTGTCCAGCCCCCGTCCCGCGTGGAACCCTCGACCTCGCGCGTTCCCCGTTCCCTGAGCACAGCAAGGACGCATCCTCATGGCCCTCGTCGCCGGGGTGGACTCCTCCACCCAGTCCTGCAAGGTCGTCGTGCGTGACGCCGAGACCGGCGCGCTGGTGCGCTCCGGCCGCGCCTCGCACCCCGACGGCACCGAGATCGACCCCCGGCACTGGTGGGACGCCCTGCAGCAGGCCGTCGCCGACGCCGGCGGGCTGGACGACGTCGACGCCGTGGCGGTCGGCGGCCAGCAGCACGGCATGGTCGCGCTCGACGCCGACGGCGAGGTCGTCCGCGACGCGCTGCTGTGGAACGACACGCGGTCCGCGCCCGCGGCCGTCGACCTGATCGGCGAGCTCGGCGGTCCGCAGGCCTGGGCCGACGCGATCGGGTCCGTGCCGGTGGCCTCGCTGACGGTCACCAAGCTGCGCTGGCTGCGGGACGCGGAGCCCGACGCCGCCGCGCGCGTCGCGGCCGTGGCCCTCCCCCACGACTGGCTGACCTGGCGCCTGGCCGGCCACGGGCCCGGCGCCGCCGACCTCGCGGCGCTCACCACCGACCGGTCCGACGCGTCCGGCACGGGCTACTGGTCGCCGTTCACCGAGGACTACCGGCAGGACCTGCTCCGGCTCGCGCTCGGCCACGACGCCGCGCTGCCGCGGGTGGTGGCCGCGCACGCGTCCGCCGGCACCGTCGCGCCCGGCGGGCTCGCGCGGGCGGGGGCGCAGCTCGGCGCCGGTGCGGGAGACAACGCCGCGGCGGCGCTCGGCCTGGGCATGGTCGCCGGCGACGTCGCCATCTCGATCGGCACCTCCGGCGTCGTCTCCGCCGTGTCCGCGACGCCGACGGCGGACGGCTCGGGGCTGGTCACCGGGTTCGCCGACGCCACCGGCGCCTACCTGCCGCTCGCGTGCACGCTCAACGCCTCCCGCGTGCTGGACGCGGCCGCCCGGATGCTCGGCGTCGACCACGCCGGCCTGTCCGCGCTCGCGCTCTCCGCCCCGGCCGGCGCCGACGGCCTGGTGCTGGTCCCCTACCTGGAGGGCGAGCGCACCCCCAACAAGCCCGACGCCACCGGCGCCCTGCACGGGATGCGGCTGGCGAACACCACGCCCGCGCACCTCGCGCGCGCCGCCGTCGAGGGCATGCTGTGCGCCCTCGCCGACGGCCTCGACGCGCTGCGGGCGCAGGGCGTGCCCGTCGAGCGCGTGCAGCTGATCGGCGGCGGCGCCCAGTCGGAGGCCGTGCGCCGGATCGCCCCGGCGGTGCTCGGCCTGCCCGTCACCGTGCCGACCCCCGGCGAGTACGTGGCCGACGGTGCCGCCCGCCAGGCGGCGTGGGTGCTCGGCGGCGCGGCCCAGCCGCCGGCGTGGACGGCCGCGGGCGAGCCCGAGGTCTACGACGCCGAGCCGGCCGACGTCATCCGCACCCAGTACGCCGCCGTCCGCGAGCTGACGGCCACCCGCCCCTGACGCCGGGCCGCCCCTGACGCAGGGCCGCCGCGGTCGTCACATCGGCACGAGGTCGTCACGTCGGCCCGAGGTCGTCCGTCCTGCGGGACGACCTCGTGCACGACTGACGACCTCGGGCGGCAGAGGTTGGTCGACCGGACGGCAGGAGGCCCGGCACCCCTCGGGGTGCCGGGCCTCCTGCGTGCGTGCGCGGGGTCAGCCCTGCGCGGCCTCGTAGGCCTCGCGGATCTCCGCGGAGATGCGGCCGCGCTCGGAGACGTCGTGGCCGTTCTCCTTGGCCCAGGCGCGCACGGCGCCGGCGTCGGACGAGCGGCGCGGGCGGCTGGTGCCGGCGCTGCTGCTGCGGCCCGACCCGGAACGGCCGCCGACCTTGCGGGCGTGGCCCACCCAGGTGCCGAGCGCGTCGCGGAGCTCGGCGGCGTGCTCGGTCGTCAGGTCGATCTCGTACGAGACGCCGTCGAGCGCGAACGTCACCGTCTCGTCGGCGGTCCCGCCGTCAATGTCGTCCACGAGCAGGACCTGAACCTTCTGTGCCATTTCGCCCTCCCGAGCCGTAGGCCGCTGCTGCTGCCCCCAGATGGCGAGCGGCGTGAATCACGCGTTCGGGAAAAGCATGGCATCCGAGAACGCCTCGCGTCAAAGGTCGGCCGAAATTGTTCAGCTTTCGGCCGGGTTCTCCGTCTTATCCGCTCGTGCGTCCTCGGCGTCCATCCGCGCCAATGCAGCGCGTTCGGAGCGGTCGGCGTTCACGAGCGCGCGGATGACCAACCAGAAGATGAGCCCGACTCCGACGGACGGGAGCAGCGCGGCCAGCGCGGGACCGATGTTCATGGGGCGCAGCCTACGCCGCGAAAATGCGCACCCCGGCAGCCGGCGCTCAGGCCTGCGGCTTCACGAGCGGGAACAGGATCGTCTCCCTGATGCCGAGGCCGGTGAGCGCCATGAGCAGGCGGTCGACGCCCATCCCCATGCCGCCGGTCGGGGGCAGCGCGTACTCGACGGCAGCGAGGAAGTCCTCGTCCACCTGCATGGCCTCGTCGTCGCCGGCGGCGGCCAGCAGCGCCTGCGCCTCGAAACGCTGCCGCTGGATCACCGGGTCGACCAGCTCGGAGTAGGCGGTCGCGAGCTCGAAACCGCGCACGTACAGGTCCCACTTCTCGACCTGGCCCCGGATCGACCGGTGGTCGCGGGTCAGCGGGCTGGTCTCGACCGGGAAGTCCCGCACGAAGGTCGGGGCGTGCAGGTGGTCCCCCACCAGGTGCTCCCAGACGACCTCGACGAGCTTGCCGTGGCTCACCCGCTTCGGGTCGAGCTGCACGTCGAGCCGGTCGGCGATCGCCTGCAGGTGCGCGACGGAGGTGGCGGGGGTGATCTCCTCGCCGAGGGCCTCGGACAGCGAGCCGTACATGGTCAGCTGGGCCCACTGCCCGCCGATCTCGTACTCCTCGCCGTCGGGCAGCGTGATCGACGTCGTGCCGAGGACGTCCTGCGCGGCCGTCTGCACGAGGTCCTGCGTGAGCGCCGCCATCGTGTCGTAGTCGCCGTAGGCCTCGTACGCCTCCAGCATCGCGAACTCCGGCGAGTGCGTGGAGTCCGCGCCCTCGTTCCGGAAGTTCCGGTTGATCTCGAAGACGCGCTCGAGCCCGCCGACCGCGGCGCGCTTGAGGAACAGCTCCGGCGCGATCCGCAGGTACAGGTCGATGTCGAACGCGTTCATGTGGGTGACGAACGGCCGGGCGGCGGCGCCACCGGGCTGCGTCTGCAGCATCGGCGTCTCGACCTCGAGGTAGCCGCGGCGGTGGAAGTTCTCCCGCAGCGAGCGCACGACACCGGCACGCAGCCGCACGGCGTCGCGGGCGGCCGGGCGCACGATCAGGTCGACGTAGCGCTGCCGGACGCGCAGCTCCTCGGACAGCTCCGGGGCGGCCTCGTCGCCCTTCGCGTAGAGGTTGGGCAGGGGGCGCAGCGACTTGGCCGCGAGCGTCCAGGAGTCGGCCATCACGGACAGCTCGCCGCGGCGCGAGGCCACGACGACGCCGTGCACGAAGAGGTGGTCGCCCAGGTCGACGTCGGCCTTGAACGCGGCCAGGCGGTCCTCGCCGACGTTCGCCAGGCTGAGCATCGCCTGCAGCCGGTTGCCCTCGCCGTCCTGCAGCGTGGCGAAGCACAGCTTGCCGGTGTTGCGCAGGAAGACGACGCGGCCGGCGACGCCGACCACGTCCTCGGTCTCCTGGCCCGGCTCCAGGTCGGGGTGGGCGGCGCGGACGTCGGCGATCGTGTGCGTGCGCGGGACGCCGACCGGGTAGGGCTCGACGCCCTCGGCCAGCATGCGGTCGCGCTTCTCGCGACGGACCCGGAGCTGCTCGGGGAGGTCGTCGGCGGTCGTCACGGGCACAGCGGGCGTCTCGGTCACCGGGCGATCCTATCGACCGCCCGACCCGCTCCCGTCACGCCGGGGGACGCACGCCCTCGACCAGGTCCAGCGCCAGGTCGAGGATCGGCGACGAGTGCGTGAGGCCCCCGACCGACAGGTAGTCGACGCCCGTCGCCGCGACCTCGGCGGCCCGCTCCAGCGTGAGGTTGCCGGTGGCCTCGAGCTCGACGCGCCCCGTGGTGGGCTCCTGCGCGCGGACGGCGGCGACGGTCTCCTCAAGGACGGGGGTCGGCATGTTGTCGAGCAGCAGGAACCGGGCGCCCACGCCGACGGCCTCCAGCGCCTGCTCGACCGTGTCGGCCTCGACCTGGATCGCGACGTCCGGGAACCGCGCGCGCACGGCCTCGACCGCCGCCGCGACCCCGCCGGCCGCGACCACGTGGTTGTCCTTGACCATCGCGACGTCGTAGAGGCCCATCCGCTTGTTGGTGCCGCCGCCCGCCCGCACGGCGTACTTCTCCAGCTCGCGCAGCCCGGGGGTGGTCTTGCGGGTGTCGAGCACCTGCGCGCCGGAGCCCGCGAGCGCGTCGGCCCAGCGGCGGGTGTGCGTGGCGACGCCCGACGCCCGGGACGCCAGGTTGAGCGCGGTCCGCTCGGCGACCAGCAGCGCCTGCACCGGTCCCGTCAGCACCGCCAGCACGTCGCCGGGCGCGACGGCCGTGCCGTCGGGGACCCGCTGGTCGACGGTCGCCGGGGCCAGCCCGAGCCGTGCGGTGACCTGGGCCAGCACCTCGGCGACGACGGGCAGCCCCGCGACGACGCCGGCGTCCCGGGCGACGAGGTGCGCGATGCCGTCGACGTCGGGGGCGACGGTGGCCTGCGTGGTGACGTCCCGGCCGGGGGCGGCCCCCAGGTCCTCGTCGAGCGCGAGGGCGACGGTGCGGGTGAGCCAGGTGGGGTCGAGGGCGTCGATCACACCCGCCACCCTAGGTCCGCCGACCGGTGCCCCCGTCAGACCAGGGGGGTGGGGTGCTGGCGCAGGGTGCCGTCGGGAGCGAGCGTGGCCTCGACGCGGAGCAGCCAGGCCGCGTCGTCGCGGGCCGGGAAGTCGCTGCGCAGGTGCCCGCCGCGGGTCTCCAGCCGGGTGGCGGCGGTGGCGGTCAGCACGGTCGCCACCTGGTGCACGTTGGTGGTCTCCCACTCGGCGACCTGCGGGTCGGCCACGGGGTGCTCGCCGCCGGCGACGGCGCGGTGCGCGTCCGTGCGGACCCCGCGGAGCGCGACGGCCGCGGCCTCCAGCCCCGCCGCCGACCGCAGCACGCCCGGGCCGTCGCTGGCGATCCGCTGGACCCGCGAGCGGGCCGCGCCGGCGACCAGGGCCTCGGGTCCGGGCCGCTCGACGGGCTCGGCCGGGCGCAGCGACCCGGCCTCGACGCGCCGGGCGATGTCGTGCGCGGCACGGTGGGCGAACACGAGCCCCTCCAGCAGCGAGTTGGACGCCAGGCGGTTGGCGCCGTGCACGCCGGTGCAGGCGACCTCGCCGACGGCGTACAGGCCCGGCACGGACGACCGGCCGACCAGGTCGGTGACCACGCCGCCCGAGTGGTAGTGCTGCGCGGGCGCGACGGGGATCAGGGCGGTGGCCATGTCGAGGCCGTGCTCCGCCAGCCGCTCGCCGATGGTCGGGAACCGCCGGCGCAGCCGCTCGGCGCCGAGGTGCCGGGCGTCCAGCAGCACGTGGTCGGCGCCGGTGCGGGCCATCCGGCGGACGATGGCCTTGGCGACGACGTCGCGGGGCGCGAGCTCGGCCAGCGGGTGCACGGCGGGCATGAACCGCTGCCCGTCGGTGTCCAGCAGGTGCGCGCCCTCACCGCGCACGGCCTCGGAGATCAGCGCGAGCTGGCCCTTCACGCCCGCGCCGAGCCACAGCACCGTCGGGTGGAACTGCACGAACTCGACGTCGCCGACGACCGCACCGGCCCGCAGCGCCGCCGCCAGCCCGTCGCCGGTCGCCTGCACCGGGTTGGTCGAGGAGCGGAACACCTGCCCGATGCCACCGGTGGCCAGCACGACCGCGGGCGCCAGCACCGCGCCGACGCCGTCGCGGCTGCCCGCGCCAATGACGTGCAGGGTGACGCCGCACACCGCCCCGGGCCGACCGTCGCGCCCGGGGGCGCCGGTCAGCACGTCGAGCACCAGCGCGTTCTCGATGACCTCGATGCCCGGGTCGGCGTGCACGGCCGCGAGCTGGGCGACCAGCGCGCGGGAGATCTCGGCGCCGGTGGCGTCACCGCCGGCGTGCGCGACGCGGTCGGCGCGGTGCCCGCCCTCGCGGGTCAGGCTGATGCTGCCGTCGGCCTCGGTGTCGAACACGGCGCCGCGCGCGACCAGCTCGCGGACCCGCGCCGGGCCCTCGGTGACGAGCACCTCGACCGCCCGCGGGTCGCACAGGCCGACGCCGGCCTCCAGGGTGTCCCGCAGGTGTGCGGCCGGGGAGTCGGCGGGGTCGAGCGCCGCGGCGATGCCACCCTGCGCCCACACGGTCGACCCGGAGACCAGCTGGCCCTTGGTGACCAGCAGCACCCGCGGGACCCGCGTGCGCAGCTCGAGCGCGGCGGTCAGCCCGGCGATGCCCGAGCCGACGACCACCGCGTCGGCGCGCGAGGTCCACCCCGGTGCGGGAGCGGCGAGCCGGCGCGCGAGGCGCGCGGTCACCGTCCGGCGCCTGCGTCCCGCCCGGCGTCGTTCGCCCCCGCCCGCTCCTCGCCCGCCTCGCCGTCGTGCGCGTCACCGTGGTGCGCCTCGCCGTCGTGCGCCACGAGGGACCGGCCCTGGTCGAACGGCACGCCGCTCGGGTGCAGCCCGGACGCGGCGGTCCACTCGGCGGGCACGGTGCCCGGGTCGTGCCCGGTGTCCATGACGCGGTTGTCGGCGTCGACCAGGACGACGTGCGGCTCGTACGTGCGCGCCTCGGCGTCCGAGAGCATCCCGTAGGCGATGAGGATCACGGTGTCGCCGGGGTGCACCAGGTGCGCGGCGGCGCCGTTGATGCAGACCTGGCCGGAGCCGGCCTCGCCCGCGATGACGTAGGTGGTCAGCCGCGCGCCGTTGGTGACGTCCACGACGTCGACCTGCTGGCCGGGCAGCAGGTCGGCCGCGGCGAGCAGGTGCGCGTCCACGGTGATCGAGCCGACGTAGTGCAGGTCGGCCTGCGTCACGGTCGCGCGGTGGATCTTGCCGATCATCATCGGCCGCAGCAGCGAGGTCATGGTCACGCCCACCTCACGTCGGTGTTGTCGATCAGCCGGGTGGCGCCCACGGTCGCGGCCACGGCCAGCACGGCCGACCCCTCGACCGGCACGGCGGTGACGTCCTCGAACGAGGCGACGTCGACCAGCGCGACGTAGTCCGTGCCGACGCCCGCGGCGTCCAGCACGGCCCGGGTGGCCGCGCGGACCTGCTCGGGCGCGCCGCCGTCGGCCGCGGCGGCCCGGCCGGCGGCGAGGCCGCGGCTCAGCGCCAGCGCCTGCTCGCGCTCGGCGGCCGACAGGTAGACGTTGCGGGAGGACAGGGCGAGCCCGTCGGCGTCGCGGACCGTCTCCACGCCGACCACCTCGACCGGCACGTCCAGGTCCCGCACCATGCGGGTCACGGCGACCAGCTGCTGCACGTCCTTGCGGCCGAACAGCGCGACGTCGGGCGCGGTCAGGTGCAGCAGCTTCAGGACGACGGTCAGTGCGCCGTCCAGGTGGCCGGGCCGGGTGGCGCCCTCGTAGACGGTGCCGATGCGGCCGGCGTGCACGCGCACGACGGGGTCGCCGTCCGGGTACATCACCTCCGGGCCGGGCGCGAGCACCACGTCCCCGGCGCCGAGCAGGTCGGCCGCGGTCAGGGCCGCGAGGTCCCCCTCGAGGTCCCGCGGGTAGCGGTCGAGGTCCTCGGCGGGCCCGAACTGCAGCGGGTTGACGAAGATCGACACCACCACCTGCTCCGCGCGGGCGCGGGCCTCGCGCACCAGCGCCAGGTGCCCGGCGTGCAGGGCGCCCATCGTCATCACGACGGCGCGCGTCGTGCGTCCGCCGGCCCCGGGGCGCAGCGCGTCCGCGAGCTCGGCGGCCGTGCGGGCCACCGTGGGGGCACCCGTCCGTGCCTCGGTCATGCCTGGTCCTCCTGGTCGGCGCCGGGCGCGGCCGGACCGCTCCCGTCGCCCTCGTCGTCGTGCGCGCCGTGCACCGTACCTCCGTCGGGACCCGGGGCGTGAGCCGGGCCGTCGGCGGCCGCGGGCTCGCCGGCCGCGAGCGCGTCCAGGAGGGCCTGGCCCTGCTCCGCACGCAGCAGGCCCGCGGCGAGGGCGCGGCCGGTCGCGGCCCGGGACAGCGCGCGGTAGGACGCCACGACGTCCGTGGCCCCGGTCCGCACGCCGAGGCCGGTCAGCTCGTCGAGGTGGTCCCGCACGGTGCCCGCGTCCCCGCGCCGGACCGGCCCGGTCAACGTCGTCACCGCGCCGGCGGTCACCTCCCCCTCGGCGTCCCGGCCGCCGCCGGCCGACTCCGCGCGCAGGGCGCCGTCGAGGGCCGCGGTCAGCAGCGGGCGCAGCACGGCACCCGGGTCGGCGACCCCTGCCGCGGCGAGCGCCTGGCCGGCCTGCGCGACCAGCACCACCAGGTGGTTCGCGCCGTGTGCCAGGGCCGCGTGGTACAGCGGTCGGGCTGCCTCCTCGACGACGACCGGCTCACCGCCCATCTCCACCACGAGCGCCTGCCCGATCGGCAGCACGGGGGTCGGGGCGGTCACCGCGAAGGTGGTCCCGACCAGGCGGGACAGGTCGAGCGAGGTCCCGGTGAAGGTCATGGCGGGGTGCAGCGCGACGGGGATCACGCCGGCCGCGCGCGCCGGGTCGAGCACCGCGGTGCCGTACCGCCCGGCGGTGTGCACGACGATCTGGCCGGCCTGCCACGCCCCGGTCGCGGCGAGCCCGGCCACCAGGTCGGCGAGGGCGTCGTCGGGCACCGCGAGCAGCACGAGCTCCGCGCGGCGCACCACCTCCGGCACGTCGAGCACGGGCACGCCCGGCAGCAGGGCGTCCGCGCGGTCGAGCGACGCCGCGGACACGGCGCTGACCCCGACCACCGGGTGGCCGGCGGCGCGCAGCGCGCTGCCCAGCACCGCGCCGACGCGGCCCGCGCCGACGACGCCGATCCCCAGCCGGGTCATCCGCGCATCCACTGCTCGGGGCCGGCGCCGGCCCGGGCGGTGCGGGCGCGCGTCGCCTGCTCGTCCAGGAGCCCGGCCGCCACGCGGGCGTCCAGGTGGTCGACGCGGGGCGCGACCGGTCCGGGCGTCGAGTGCAGCTGGAACGACGCGAGCCCGAGCCGGCGCTGCAGCGGCCCCTGCGCCAGGCCGAGGGACTGCGTGCGCTCGTGCGGCACGACGACCAGCTGCCGGGTGAGCACGCCGGAGCGCAGCACGAGGGCGCGCTCGGTCACCGCCACGCCGTGCCGCCGCCACCCGACCGGGTCCAGCCAGCGGGACCGCCGCGGCGCGACCGCCCAGCCCCCGCCGCCCTCCGTGCCGGTGAGGCCGGCGTCGACCAGGGCGCGCGGGTCGGCGGTGCCGAGGTCGGGCAGCACCAGCCACAGCGCCAGCAGCGCCTCGTCGCGCGTGCCGACGGGCAGCAGGACGTTCTCGCTCTGCGTCTGGTCGGTGCCGCTGCCGTAGCCGGCGACGTTCACCTCGACCCGCCACCAGTCGGGGCGCCGCCACAGCAGGCCCTGCGTGACCCGCACGGCCTGCACCCGGCCCGGCGGCACCGTCTGCGCCCGGGACTCGGTCAGCCCGTGCCGCAGCCGGATGCCGTCCGGGGAGATCGCCGCGCGGAAGTTCGCGCCGCGGTTGAACCGGGTCCACGTGTACGAGACGACGCCGAGGAGGGCCGGGAGCAGCGCGAACGCCGACTCGAACCGGCCGGACGTCACGATCAGCACGACGACGCCCGCGATCAGGACCACGAGCCAGAACGTGGTCGACGACAGCAGCGTCGACGCGAGCAGGCGACCGACCGGGACCTCGTACACCGGGCGCTCGGGGGCGACGGGCGCGACGTCGTCCCAGTCGTCGGCGGGCTCGACGGGGAGCGTGACCGCGGCGTCCTCGGTGCCCACGGTGCCCACGGTGCCCACGGCCTCCGGCACCGCGCCCGGCTCGGCGGTGCCGAGCGGCGCGACCTCGGGCAGCACCGGGGCGGCGGCGGGCGGGGCGGTGGCGGGCCGCCGTCCCCGGTGGATCCCCGCCGCCCGCGCGAGCAGCTCGGCGCGCAGCTGCTCCGCGTCGGCCTCGCGCAGGAACGCGAGCGACACGGCCGACCCGGCCCCGCCCGCGACCTCCAGGCGCAGCTCCGACAGCCCGAGGATGCGCGCGAGCAGCGGCTGCACCACGTCGACCGCCTGCAGCCGGTCGAGGCGGGCCTGCCGCTGCTGCCGGAACAGCACGCCGGAGCGCAGGTGCACCGCGTCGTCGGTGACGGCGTACCGGGTCATCCGCCAGGCGATCGCGGAGTAGCCGAACCCGATCAGCGCGACGAGCACGACCGCGCCCGCCACGTAGAGCCACGCGCGCGCACCGAGCCACTCGGCCAGGTCCCGGACGTCGTCCGCGGCGTTCCAGGCGACGATCGCGAGCACGGCCGCGAGCACCTTCCAGCCCTTCACCGCCGGGGTCACCGGGTGCATCCGGCGCCAGACCAGGTCGTCCGCCGGCGGCTCCGGCAGCGGGGCGGCGTGGGCGTCGGTCACGGCGGGCCGCTCGTCGGTCACAGCCCCGCCAGCCGGGCCTCGCCCCGGGACGCGAGCTGGTCGCGCAGCCGGGCCGCCTCGGCGGTCGGCAGGCCGTCGATCGACGCGTCGGTGCCGGGCGACGCCGTGTGCAGCTGCACGGACGCGATCCCGAGCTTGCGGGCCAGCGGCCCGGCGGACACGTCGACGTACTGCATGCGCCCGTAGGGCACCACGACCATCGACCGGAACAGGATGCCGCGGCGCAGCAGCAGGTCGTCGGCGCGCTCGGCGTACCCGAGCGCCCGGACCTGGCGCGGCACGAGCCACAGCGTCCAGACGACGAACGCCGCGAGCACCGCCACGCCGATCCACAGCCACACCACGCCGGACAGCACCGCGGCGACGGCCAGCCCGACCAGCGGGACGCCCAGCCAGATCAGGGCGACGAGCAGCCGCGCGCTCGCGAGCCGCGGGGACACCGCGGTCCAGTCGACGCCCGACGGCTCGAACGGCTCGCTCTCGTGCACGGGCTCGACCGCGGGCGGCGCGGCGTCGGGCTGCGGGCGGGCGGCGGCGGCGCCGGGCACCTCGGGCACGTCGGGCGTGGTCATGCGGCTATCCTCGCACCGCCGAGCAGGCAGGTGGTGGGCCGTCCGGGCTCAGCCGGCCGCGGTGCCCGGGGCGGCGTCGGGAGCGGGTCCGGCCGCCTTCTCCGGGTCCTCCGGCGGCGGGACGCGGCAGAACCACTCGACCACCAGGCCCACGACGGCGAGCACCACGGCCCCGAGCACCGCGAGCCCGGCGGCGACGGCGCGGTCGCGCTGCGCCTCGATGCCGAGGTCGCCCAGGACGTCGAGCACCTGCGCCGCGTACCAGCCGGCCAGGAGGGCGCCGGTGTAGCAGGACGCCTTCGCGAGCACCGCGGTGCGCGCGGCGCGCATCGGGTCGAGCGTCGGGTGCTTGCCACGGAGGTACTGCCGGACCGACCAGCCCATCGCGAGCACCACCGCGGCGATCAGCACCAGGACCGCGACCATCGCCCACGGCACCGCGGGCAGCACGACGCCCCGGGACGCGAGCAGGCGGACCACCAGCCAGCCGAGCGCCGCCGCGGCGACGAGGACCAGCACCAGGGTGCGGACGCGGGTGCGCTGCATCAGGGGTCCAGCCGGACGGGGCCGGAGCCGCCCAGGGGGTCGTGCAGGGGGTCGTGCAGCGGGCCGGACAGCGGGTCGAGGGCCGATGCCCCGTCGACCTCCGCCGGGTCCGGCTGCGCGGCCGGGACCGGCGTGGTCAGCCAGTCGAGCGCGAGCCACCGCACGCCGTCGCGGTCCGGCGCGGTGGCCGCGAGCTGCGCGACGGGGCCGCCGCCGAGGCCGGGCAGCACCGCGCCGGGCCGCACCTGCGCCCACGGCTGCAGCACGAACGCCCGCTCGTGGGCGCGCGGGTGCGGGAGCTCGAGGTCGTCGGTGGCGGCGGAGACCTGGCCGTACACGATGATGTCGACGTCGAGCGTCCGGGGGCCCCAGTGCACGGTGCGCTCGCGCCCGTGGATCCGCTCGACCTCCGCGGTCGCCCGCAGCAGGTCGCGGGGCGACAGCGTCGTGCGCGCGATGACCACGGCGTTGAGGAAGTCGGGCTGGTCGGGCCCGCCCACCGGTGCCGTCCGCGCGAGCGCGGAGACGTCCACGACCTCGATCCCGGGCGACGCGGCCAGGTCGGCGACGGCGTCCCGCAGCGTGTCCTGCGCCGCGCCGAGGTTGGAGCCGATCGCCAGCACCACCTCGACGGGCCCGTCCGGGGTGGCGTCCATGGTGTCCTGCACGAGCTCCGCGTCGACGACCTCGTCGTCGGTGCCGGGCGCCGGGGGCGGCTCGGGCGCCTCGGGCAGCGCGGGCACCGGCTCCGGCGCCGGCGGCAGCGCCAGCTCCGCGACCGGCACGAGCACCTCGGCCGGCTCCGGCTCGGCCTCGGCACCGGGCGCCCAGCGCGGCGCGTCCGCGGCCACGGGCTCGGCCGCCGGCAGCCAGGACCGGTCCCGGCGCACCTCGACCACGACGTCCCCGAACGGCACGGTGATCGGCGCCTGCGGCTTGTGCACCGCGACGTCGACGCACTGCACCTGGGGGTGCGCGAGGACGGTGGCGGCGATCCGCTCGGCGACGGTCTCGACCAGGTCCGCGGGCTCGCCCGCCAGCACGGTGACGACCTGCTCCGCGAGCGTCCCGTAGTTCAGCGTGTGCACCAGGTCGTCGGTCGCGGCGGCGCGGCGCGTGTCCAGGTGCGCGACGACGTCGGCGACGAAGGTCTGCCCCTCGCGGCGCTCGTGCGGGAACACCCCGTGGTAGCCGGTGGCCGTCACGCCCAGCAGCCGGATCCGGTCCAGCCGGTGGCCGTCGCGGCCGACCACGTCCGCCTCGTCGCTCATCGGTCGTCCTCCCTCGTCGGCGCTGCCGCCGTCCACCGGGCCGCGACGCGCACCGCGTCGGCCGTTCCCCGCACCTCGTGCACGCGCACGCACCACGCCCCCGCCGCCGCCGCCAGCGCCGACACCGCCGCCGTGGCCGCGTCCCGCTGCGCGGGCGGGACGGGCACCCCGTCGTCGCCGGCCAGCAGGTGCCCGAGGAACCGCTTGCGGGACGCCCCGACCAGCACCGGGAACCCGTCCGCGACGAGCTCCGGCAGGCGGGCGAGCAGCGGCCAGTTCGCGGCGCCGGGCTTGGCGAACCCCAGGCCCGGGTCCAGCACGACCTGGTGGTCGGCGACCCCGGCCGCGCGCAGGTCGGCGACCCGGTCGGCGAGCTCGCGGCGCACGTCGGTCACGACGTCGTCGTAGTCGGCCAGCTCGTCCATCACGTCGGCGTGGCCGCGCCAGTGCATCGCCACGTACACCACGCCGGTGCGGGCGACGACCTCCCGGATCGCGGGGTCGGCCAGGCCGCCGGACACGTCGTTGACGACCGCGGCGCCCGCCGCGACCGCGGCCTCGGCGACCTCCGCGCGGGTGGTGTCCACGCTGACCACGGCGCCGCGGGCGGTGAGCTCGCGGACCACGGGCAGCACGCGGTCGAGCTCCTCGGCGACCGGCACGCGGGCGGCGCCGGGCCGGGTGGACTCGCCGCCGACGTCCAGCAGGTCCGCGCCGTCCGCCAGCAGCGCCAGCCCGTGCGCGACCGCCGCGTCGGGGGCGAACCAGCGCCCGCCGTCGGAGAAGGAGTCGGGCGTCACGTTCACCACGCCCATGACCAGCGTCCGGCCGTCCTGACCGGCGGCGGTCAGCGCGGGCGGGAGCGGCGAGGGGGACGCACGGGAGTCAGCCTAGGCGGTCGCGGGAGGGGGTGGAGCCCGTCCGGGCCGCTCAGCGCCCGCTGACGAGGCTCATCGCCTCGGCCCGGGTGGCGGGGTCGCGCATCTGCCCGCGCACGGCGGACGTGACGGTGCGCGAGCCGGGCTTGCGGACGCCGCGCATCGACATGCACAGGTGCTCGCACTCGACGACGACCAGCACGCCGCGCGGCTCGAGCACCTCGACCAGCGCGTCGGCGATCTCCCCGGTCATCCGCTCCTGCACCTGCGGCCGGCGCGCGTACACGTCGACCAGCCGGGCCAGCTTGCTCAGGCCGGTCACCCGGCCGGTCGGGCCGGGGATGTAGCCGACGTGCGCGACGCCGTGGAACGGCACGAGGTGGTGCTCGCAGGTGGAGTACACCTCGATGTCCTTGACCAGGACCATCTCCTCGTGGCCGATGTCGAAGGTCGCGCTGAGCACGTCGCGGGGCTCCTGCCGCAGCCCGGCGAAGATCTCCCGGTACGCCCGGGCCACGCGGGCGGGGGTGTCCCGCAGGCCCTCGCGCTCCGGGTCCTCGCCGACGGCCAGGAGCAGCTCCCGGATCGCGGCCTCGGCGCGCGGGGCGTCGTAGGGCGGGACCTCGCGGTGCTGCCCCCTGCCGTCGGCGGCCACGATCAGGCGTCCGGCGTCTGGTTCGGCGGGACCTCGACCGCGACCTGGGCGGGGTGCTCGTCCTTGGCGGCGGCGGCCTCGTCCTCCGGGACCACGTGCCCGTTCTGCTGGGCCTTCTCGGCCTCGGTCAGCACCGGCGGGCGGTCGGAGACGGCGCGCTGCTCGCTGGACAGCCACACCTGGCGCGGCGGGCGCTTGGTGATCGGCTCGAAGATGACCGCCAGCTCCTGCTGGTTCAGGGTCTCCTTCTCGAGCAGCTCCAGCACCAGGGCGTCGAGGACGTCGCGGTACTCGACGAGGATCTCCCACGCCTCGGTGTGCGCGGCGTCCATCAGCTTGCGCACCTCGACGTCGACCGCGCCGGCGACCGACTCGGAGTACTCGCGGCCGTGGCCCATGTCGCGGCCCATGAAGACCTCGCCCGAGTCCTGCCCGAGCTTCACGGCGCCGATCAGCTCGCTCATGCCGAACTGGGTGACCATCTTGCGGGCCGTGGCGGTGGCCTTCTCGATGTCGTTGCTGGCGCCGGTGGTCGGGTCGTGGAAGACCAGCTCCTCGGCCACCCGGCCGCCCATGGCGTACGCGAGCTGGTCGAGCAGCTCGTTGCGGGTGGTGGAGTACTTGTCCTCCGTCGGCATGACCATCGTGTAGCCGAGGGCACGGCCGCGGGGCAGGATCGTCACCTTGGTCACCGGGTCGGTGTACCGCAGGGCCGCCGCCACCAGGGCGTGGCCGCCCTCGTGGTACGCGGTGATCTTCTGCTCCTTGATCTTCATGACGCGGGTGCGCTTCTGCGGGCCGGCGATGACGCGGTCGATCGCCTCGTCCAGCGCGCGGTTGTCCACGATCTGCGCGTTCGACCGGGCAGTCAGCAGCGCGGCCTCGTTCAGCACGTTCGCCAGGTCGGCGCCCGTGAAGCCCGGGGTGCGGCGCGCGACGGCCTCGAGGTCGACGTCGGTGGCCATCGGCTTGCCCTGCGCGTGCACCTGGAGGATCCGCTCGCGGCCCTTGAGGTCCGGCGCCTCGACCGAGACCTGGCGGTCGAACCGGCCCGGGCGCAGCAGCGCGGGGTCGAGGATGTCGGGGCGGTTGGTCGCCGCGATCAGGATGACGTTGGTCTTGACGTCGAAGCCGTCCATCTCGACCAGCATCTGGTTGAGGGTCTGCTCGCGCTCGTCGTGACCGCCGCCCATGCCCGCGCCGCGGTGCCGGCCGACGGCGTCGATCTCGTCGATGAAGATGATCGCCGGCGAGTTCTCCTTGGCCTGGTTGAACAGGTCGCGGACGCGGCTGGCGCCGACGCCGACGAACATCTCCACGAAGTCCGAGCCGGAGATCGAGTAGAACGGCACGCCCGCCTCGCCCGCGACGGCGCGGGCCAGCAGGGTCTTGCCGGTCCCGGGCGGGCCGTACAGCAGCACGCCCTTGGGGATCTTGGCGCCGACGGCCTGGAACTTGGCGGGCTCGGAGAGGAACTCCTTGATCTCCTGCAGCTCCTCCAGCGCCTCGTCCACGCCGGCGACGTCCGCGAACGTGACCTGCGGGGACTCCTTGGAGACGAGCTTCGCCTTGGACTTGCCGAAGGACATCACCCGCGAGCCGCCGCCCTGCATGGACGACATCAGGAACCAGAACAGGCCCAGGATGATGACGAACGGCAGCACCAGGGTGAGCAGGCTGCCCCACCACGACTGCTGCGGGACGTCGGAGGTGTAGCCGCCCTCGGGGTCGGCGTCGGCGATGGCCTCGACCACGGCCGGGCCCTGCGGGACGACGTAGTAGAACTGCACGCTCTGGCCCAGGTTCTCGTCGTCCTTGACGAAGTCCTCGGTGAGCGTGAGGTCCACGCGCTGCGAGCCCTCGGTGATCTTGGCCTGCTCGACCTTGCCGGTCTGGATCAGCTCGAGGCCGTCGGAGGTGTCGATCCGCTGCACGCCCGTGGACATGAAGGCGCTGGCCGCGACCCAGAGGATCACGACGGCGACGATGATCCACAGGACGGGCCCGCGGGTGAGGCGCTTGAGAGTCATGGGCAGACGGGGGCGTGCCCCCTCGTCCCTCCGGTCGCAGGGGTGGAGGCTCCGAAGTTACACGCTGGACCTGGGGCAGCCGGGGCTTGTTCGCCCAGGGCTGGACGCACCCGCGGGCTCAGGACGAGTAGACGTGGGGCGCGAGCGTGCCGACGAACGGCAGGTTGCGGTACTTCTCCGCGTAGTCGAGGCCGTAGCCGACGACGAACTCGTTGGCGATGTCGAAGCCGACGTACTTCACGTCGACCTCCACCTTGGCGGCGTCCGGCTTGCGCAGCATCGTGGCGATCTCGACCGAGGCCGGGCCGCGGCTGCGCAGGTTCGCGAGCAGCCACGAGAGCGTCAGCCCCGAGTCGATGATGTCCTCGACGATCAGCACGTGCCGGCCGGTCAGGTCCGCGTCCAGGTCCTTGAGGATGCGCACGACGCCCGAGGACTTGGTGCCGGAGCCGTAGGACGACACCGCCATCCAGTCCATCGCCAGCGGGGTGCTGATCCGGCGCGCCAGGTCGGCCATCACCATGACCGCGCCCTTGAGGACGCCGACCACGAGGATCTCCCGGCCCGCGTAGTCCACGTCGATCTGCGCGGCGATCTCGTCCAGCCGCGCACCGAGCTGCTCCTCGGTCAGGAGCACCCGCTCCAGGTCCGCGCCCATGTCGTCCACGTTCACCGCTGCCGGTCTCCCTCGTCGTCCCACCCGTGCAGCGCAAGCCTGCCACACGAGCGGTGCCCCTCGACGTGCCCCGGCAGGTGCACCGGTCCCTGTCCGCGCCAGTCCGTCACGAGCGCGGCGAGGGCGGCGACGTGGGCCCGGGTGACCGCGCCGGCGGGGGCGCCGGCGCGGACGGCTGCCGCCCGCAGCGCGCGGTGCCGGAGCGCGGCGGGGGCGGCGGCCAGCACGGCGACGTCGAGCGTGCCGGGCGCCGCCGGGTTGCCCGCCAGCGCCCGCTCCAGCAGGTCCGCGGCGAGCGCGTCGAGGGCGTCGGCGTCCTCGCGCAGCAGGTCGGCGGTCCGGGCCAGCGCGGCCGCGACGCCGGGGCCCAGCTCGGCCTCGAGCACGGGCAGCACCCGGGCGCGCACCCGCGAGCGGGCCGGCGCGCCGTCGTCGCCGTCGTCGGGCGTGTTGGTCGGGTCCTGCCACGGGTCCAGGCCGAGCGCCGCGCACGCCGCCGCCGTCTGCGCCCGGGTCACCCCGAGCAGCGGCCGTCGCAGCACGCCGCGGGCCGCGGGCATGCCCGCCAGCGACCGCGCCCCCGATCCCCGGGCGAGCCCGAGCAGCACGCCCTCGGCCTGGTCGTCCCGGGTGTGGCCGAGCAGCACGGCGGCGGCGCCGTGCCGGTCGGCCGCCGCGTGCAGGGCGGCGTACCGGGCGTCGCGGGCGGCGGCCTCCGGACCGCCCGCGCCCGGTCCCCCGGGCGCCGCGTCCACCCGCAGCACCTCGACCGGCTCCAGCCCGAGCGCGCGGCACGCACGGGCGGCCGCGTCCGCGACCTCGGCGCTGCCCGCCTGCAGGCCGTGGTCGACGACCACGGCACCGACGACGCGCCCGCCGCCGCGACGCCGCTCGCGGCCCGCGAGGAACCCCGCCGCGGCCGCGAGCGCCAGGGAGTCGGGACCGCCGGAGCAGGCGACCAGCACCGCCGCGCCGGCGGGGAGGTCGGCCAGCGCCGCGGCGACGGCGCCGCGGACGGCGGCGACCGCGGGGTCGGGCCCGGCCACGTCAGGCGTGCACCCGGCGCACCCAGGCGACCGGGTCGGCGATCTCCGCGGCCGTCGGGAGCGCGGCGGCGGAGCCCCAGACGACGTTCAGCCCGTCGACGCCCACGCGCCGCCGCACCGCGCGCACGAAGGCGGCGCCGTCGCGGTACTGCGCCAGCTTCACGTCCATCCCGAGCACGGAGCGCAGCACGCGGCGCATCCCGCCGGTCCCGGCCGCTCCGTCGCGCCGCGCCTCGAACCGCCGGCGGATGCGCCGCACCGACGGCACGACCGTCCGGCCGACGGCGTCCATCGTCACGTCGGCGTGCCCCTCGAGCAGCGCCATCACCGCGCCCACCTCGTCCAGCACCACGCGCTGCCGGGGGTCGAGCAGGTCCAGCAGCGACCGGGGGCGTCCGCGGGCGGGCACGGGCGCCCGGCCCGCCGGGTGCTCCTCGTCGAGCAGCACCCGGAGGCGCGCCGCGAGGTGGTCGGCCAGCCACGGCGCGGCGGCGAACTGCAGCGCGTGGGTCTGCTCGTGCAGCGTCACCCACAGCCGGAAGTCGTCCGGGTCCACGCCCAGTGCGCGCTCGACGGCCAGGACGTTGGGCGCGACGAGCAGCAGGGTCCCGCGGCCCGACCACGGGTCGAACTGGCCGAGCACGGCACCGGACAGCATGCCGAGCACCGCCGCGACCTGCCCGGCGCCGGCGGTGCCGCGCAGCCCGCGCTCCCCCGCGACCCCCACCCGGGCGGAGAGCCCGCGCAGGGACTCCACGTTGGCCCGGGCCCAGGAGGCGCGGTCGACGACCCGGACGTCGGGCGGCACGTCGGCGACCGGCTGCATGCCGGAGATCCGGGCGACGTGCTCGGCGGCGGCCGGCGCGGCGGACCGGAGCGCGGCGACGACGTCCTCGCGCTGCGCGCGCGTCGCGGCCGGCCCGGACCGCACCGCGCGGGCGGCGAGCCGGGCGGCCAGGTCCCAGTCGACGGCCGGCTGCACCCGACCACCGTAGCCAGCCGGGCTCACCCGGAGCAGCCGCACCCGGCGAGCTGCTGCACGAACCCGTCCAGGGCCTGGCGCGGCTGGTACTGCCCGACGGCACCCGTCTGGTCGGCCATCAGCACGAAGAGCAGCAGCCGCCCGTCGGCGTCCAGCACCGACCCGGCCAGCGAGGTCACGCTCGCGAGGCTGCCGGTCTTGGCCCGCACGAGCCCGGTGGCGGCGCCCGACGTGAACCGGTCCGCCAGCGTGCCCGTGAGCCCGCCGACGGGCATGCCGGTGCCGATCTCGCGGAGCTCCGGGTGCGCCGGGTCCACCACCAGCTGCAGCAGGCCGAGCAGCAGGTCCGGCGGCAGCGCCGAGCCCTCGGCCAGGCCGGACGCGTCGGCCAGCACCGCACCGGTGGTGTCGGCGCCGAGCGTCTGCACCGTGCGGAGCACCGCCTGGGTCGCGCCCTCGAAGCTGCCCGGGAGGTCCAGGTCCAGCGCGACCATGCGGGCGACGACCTCGGTGATGGTGTTGTCCGAGGTGTCGAGGAAGTACTGCGTCACCTCGGACGCCGGCGCCGAGGACACCACGCCCAGCACGTCGCCCGTGGCGGCCTCGCGCACCCGGGTCGGGGTGCCGGTGACGGTGACGCCGAGCTCGCCGAGGCGGGCGGCGAGCTCCGTCGCCGCGTGCATCGCGGGGTCCCCGCGTCGCGGCGGGTACTCGCCCGGGGAGATCTTCGCGGTGTCCACGGCCAGCGGCGCGACGGGCGCCACGAAGCCGTTGGTCACGTCCGACGGGTCCCAGCCCGGCGCCAGCGCCGGGCCCGAGAACAGGGTGTCGTCCAGCGCCAGGGTGACGGTGTCCCGGCCGACCAGCTTCAGCTGCAGCGCGACCTGCGCGGCGAGGTCCGCCAGCCCGGCCCGGCCGTTCACCGCGTCGGGGTCGCCCTCGCCCGCCGCGAGCATCATGTCGCCGCCGCCGACCAGCACGACCTGGTCGCCGGGTCCCTGCCGCACGGTGGTGTCGAACGTCCGGTCGGCCCCGAGCCGGGTCAGCGCCGCGACCGCCGTCACCAGCTTGGCCGTCGACGCGGGCGTGCGCGCGGCGTCCGCCGCGTTCCCGGCGAGCACCTCCCCGGTGAGCGCGTCGGCGACGACGACGCCGACGCTCGGGCCGAGCCGCGGGTCCGTCACCAGGGCCTGGACCAGCGCCTGCACCTGCGCCGGGGCGGGCACCGGCGCGGCCGGGTCCAGGTCGGCGAGCACCTCCGCGCCGACGCCGACCGTGCCCGCGGCGGGCGCCTCCGGGAACGGGGCCGCCGGGTCCGGCTCGGGCGCGAGGGTCACGACGCCCGGCGCGACGTCGTAGGCGTCGGCGGTGGCGTACGCGCCGCCCGCGAGCACCACCACGAGCGCCGTGACGCCGATCGTCCTGCCCACGCGCGCCACCGGCCACCCGCTCCCGCACCTCGTCGGCGCCGCGGGCCACCCCCGCGCCGTCCGTGCGTCACACTAGGTCCTGAAGCGCGACGGGCCGACACCTGGCACGCCGCCGTGATCAGCTGCGCGCCGCGCCCACCGGCCGGCGGCGACGAAGGAGCGGGTGTGGAGTTCGACGTCACGATCGAGATCCCGAAGGGCCAGCGGAACAAGTACGAGGTGGACCATGCGACCGGCCGCATCCGGCTGGACCGCATGCTCTTCACCTCGACCCGGTACCCGGACGACTACGGCTTCATCGACGGCACCCTCGGCGAGGACGGCGACCCGCTGGACGCGCTGGTGCTGCTCGAGGAGCCCACGTTCCCGGGCTGCCTGATCCGGTGCCGCGCGCTGGGCATGTTCCGCATGCGCGACGAGGCGGGCGGCGACGACAAGGTGCTGTGCGTGCCGACGGGTGACCAGCGCGCCGCGTGGCGCCAGGACATCGACGACGTGTCGGACTTCCACCGCCTGGAGATCCAGCACTTCTTCGAGGTCTACAAGGACCTGGAGCCCGGCAAGTCCGTCGAGGGCGCGCACTGGACCGGCCGCGCCGAGGCCGAGGCCGAGATCGAGCGCTCCCGCCAACGGGCCATCGACGCCGGCTACGACCAGCACTGAGCCCGGCGGCACCAGCGCCGCCACGCACGAGGGCCCCCGCCGCGCAGCACGCGCAGCGGGGGCCCTCGTCGTCCGGGGTCGCGGACGACGGTCAGGGGCGACCGGCGTAGGTCATCGTCCCGGCGTACCGCATCGACGTGATGCGGACCGGGGTGCCGGGCTTCGGCGCCTCGATGATCTGCCCGCCGCCCAGGTACATGGCGACGTGGTAGACCGAGCTCGCGTCGTCGGGGTTGCTGCCCCAGAACACGAGGTCGCCGGGGCGCAGCTCGGAGTAGCTGATCTTCTTCACCTGGCGGTACTGGTCGCGCGACGTGCGGTTGAGGCTGACGCCCGCCGAGCGCCAGGCGCCCTGCGTCAGGCCGGAGCAGTCGTACCCGTTGGGCCCGGTGCCGCCCCACACGTAGGGCAGGCCCAGCTTGGTCTTCGCCCACGCGATGGCGGCCTCGGCCGACGAGGTGGACCCGGAGGACGACCCGCCGGTCGGCGGCGAGGTCACCGGCGGCGTCGTGACCGGCGGGGTCGTCGTGACCGGCGGCGCGGTGACGGGCGGGGTCGTCGTGACCGGCGGCGAGGTGACGGGCGGCGTCGTCGCCGGCGGCGTGGTGGCCGGCGGGGTGGTCGGTGTGCTCGGGCTCGCGGTGCCCGTGCCCGCGCCGGGTGCCGACGGCGTCGTCGCGGCCGGTGCGGTGCGCGCGGCCTGGGCCGCTGCCTCCGCCCGCTGGCGCCGCTCGGCGTCGATCTGGTCCTGCCGGGCCTGCTCGACCTCGGTGCTGGTGCTGCGCGCGGCAGCGAGCTGGACGATCAGGTCCTGGCGCTGGGTCTGCGCGGAGGCGACCGCGGCGTCGGCGTCGGACTGCGCCTGCTCCGCGGCGTCGAGGGCGGACTCGGCGTCGGCGGACGCGGCCTGCTGCGCCGCCGCGGCGGACTCGGCCTTCGCCTTCAGGGTGGTGGCGACCTGCTCGGCGGCGCGGTAGCCCTGCACCGCCTGGTCCGCCTTGCTGCTGACGTGGGACAGGCCCTCGCTGCGCGCGACGACGTCCTCGAGCCCGTCGGCGGAGAGCAGCGCCTGCAGCGTGTCCATCGAGCCGCCGGACCGTGCGGCCTCGCGGGCGATCGCGACGAGCGTGGCGCGTGCGGACTCGAGCTGCTCCGTGGCCTGGTCGTACTGCTGCGCGGCCTCGGCGGCCTCCTGCTCCGCGGTCGCCAGGTCGGCCTGCGCCTGGGCGTACGCCTCGCCCGCCTGCAGGACCGTGATCTCGGCGGTGTCGGCGCGGGTGCTCAGCTCGGCCAGCTGCACCTCGATGCCGGCGACGGCGCTCGAGGCGGAGGTGACGGCACGCCGGGCGTCCCGCACGTCCTGGTCGGTCACGTCGGGGTCAGCCAGCGCCGCACCACCCGCGGGCACCAGGAGCACCGCCGCCGTGATCAGCGCGGCCGCACCGCGAGCCGCACGTGCTCGTCCGGTCGTCCGCACGAGGTCCACCCTTCGTCGTCTTGGTCCCGCCGGTCCAGCCGGCCTCGCCCCTGCGGGACGCTACCCGGTGGATTCACAGAAGTGAACACGAGTCACACCGTTCACATGAGTCACATCGGCGTGGTTCGGGACGAACTGGACATCTCACCGGGCGAATCACCCGCGCGGGCGATCCTCGCCACCCCGCCGGCCCGTCGCAGCCACGGATATGGACAGGCGGTCCCACGATGCGAGACGGCTGTTCCGGTGCCGCACCGCCCCTCCGTACTGTGGGCCGCATGTCCTGCCGAATGTGTCGCTGATCAGCGCACGCTCGGCTGTGCCCGCAGACCGGTCCTCCGGCCCCGCGGAACCGGCAGCCCCCGACGCCGCGACACCTGCCGTCGCACCGGGGACGCCGCACACCGGCACCTGACGCCCCGGGACCCCCTCCTGGCACGACGCGCGTGCGCACCGCCCCGACCCCCGCGAACCGCCGCCCCAGGAGAACGCCATGACCCAGCCGCAGTGGTCCTTCGAGACCCGCCAGATCCACGCCGGCCAGACGCCCGACGCCGCCACCGGTGCCCGCGCCCTGCCGATCTACCAGACCACGTCCTACGTGTTCCCCGACGCGGGCGTCGCCGCCGACCGGTTCGCGCTGAAGGACCTCGGGCCGATCTACACCCGGATCGGCAACCCGACGGTGCAGGCCGTCGAGGACCGGATCGCCTCGCTCGAGGGCGCCGTCGGCGCGCTGCTGCTCGCGTCGGGGCAGGCCGCCGAGACCTACGCCATCCTCAACATCGCCGAGGCCGGCAGCCACGTCGTCGCCAGCCCGTCGCTGTACGGCGGCACCTACAACCTGCTGCACCACACGCTGCCCCGGTTCGGCATCGAGACGACGTTCGTCACCGACCCGACCGACCCGCAGGCCTGGCGCGACGCGGTCCGCCCGAACACCAAGGCCTTCTTCGCCGAGACCGTCCCGAACCCGCGGCAGGACGTCCTCGACATCGAGGCGGTGGCCGGCGTCGCCCACGAGTCGGGCGTGCCGCTGATCGTCGACAACACGGTGCCGACGCCGTACCTGATCCGGCCGCTGGAGTGGGGCGCCGACGTCGTCGTGCACTCCGCCACCAAGTACCTGGGCGGGCACGGCGCGGCCATCGGCGGCGTCATCGTCGACGGCGGCACGTTCGACTACGGCGCCGACCCCGAGCGCTACCCGTCGTTCAACCAGCCCGACCCGTCGTACGACGGCCTCGTGTTCGCCCGCGACCTGGGCGAGGGCGGCGCGTTCGGCGTCAACCTGTCGTACGTCCTCCGGGCGCGGGTCCAGCTGCTGCGCGACCTCGGCGCCGCGATCAGCCCGTTCAACGCGTTCCTCATCGCCCAGGGCCTCGAGACGCTGTCGCTGCGGGTCGAGCGGCACGTGGCCAACGCGCAGCAGGTGGCGGAGTGGCTCGAGGCGCGCGACGACGTGCTGTCCGTGACCTACGCCGGCCTGCCGTCCCACCCGCAGCACGCGCTCGCCCGCAAGTACGGCCCGCGCGGCACCGGTGCGGTCGTCGCCTTCGAGATCGCCGGCGGGGCCGAGGCCGGGCAGGCGTTTGTGTCCGCGCTGGAGCTGCACTCCAACGTCGCGAACATCGGCGACGTCCGCTCCCTGGTGATCCACCCCGCGTCCACCACGCACAGCCAGCTGACCCCCGCCGAGCAGGCCCTCTCCGGTGTCACGCCCGGGCTGGTCCGGCTCTCCGTCGGCCTGGAGGGGATCGAGGACATCCTCGCCGACCTCGACGCCGGCTTCCGCGCCGCCAAGGGGGCCTGAGCCGCCCGTGCCCACCCGATCCACCACCCCGACGGGCGCCGTCACCACGGCGCCCGTCGGCGCGAGCCCGTCAGGACGGACCAGCGTGCCCGACCGCAGTACCCCCGACGCCCCCAGCGCCCCCAGCACCCGCACGCTCCGTCCCGAGCCCGGGACCCCGCCGCGCGCGTCGTCCGCGTGGCGCGAGGGCGACCCCGTCGGCCGCCGCCGGTTCGCCGACCTCGGCCCGCTCGACCTGGAGGCCGGCGGCCACCTGCCCCGCGTCCGGCTCGCGTACGAGACGTGGGGCACCCCGGCCCCGGACGGGAGCAACGCGGTCCTCGTCCTGCACGCCCTGACCGGCGACTCGCACGTCACGGGCGATCCCGGTCCCGGGCACCCGACCGCCGGCTGGTGGTCGACGCTCGTCGGGCCCGGCGCCCCGGTGGACACCGACCGGTGGTTCGTCGTCGCCCCGAACGTGCTGGGCGGCTGCCAGGGCAGCACCGGCCCGGCGAGCCCCGCCCCGGACGGGGCCCCCTGGGGGAGCCGGTTCCCGCAGCTCACCGTCCGGGACCAGGTCGCAGCCGAGCTGCGGCTGGCCGACGCGCTCGGCATCGGGTCGTGGGCGCTCGTCGTCGGCGCCTCGATGGGCGGGCAGCGCGCGCTCGAGTGGGCGGTCACCGCGCCGGACCGGGTGCGCCGCCTCGCCGCGATCGCCACCTCCGCGCAGACCTCCGGCGACCAGATCGCCTCGTTCCACACCCAGCTCACCGCGCTGACGGCGGACCCGCGGTTCCGCGGCGGCGACTACTACGACGCCCCCGACGGCGACGGCCCGCACGTCGGGCTCGGCCTGGCGCGGCAGATCGCGCACCAGACCTACCGCAGCGCCGCCGAGCTGGACGCCCGGTTCGGCCGCATCCCGCAGGGCGGCGAGGAGCCGCTCGACGGCGGCCGGTTCGCGGTGCAGTCCTACCTCGACCACCACGGCGACAAGCTCGCACGGCGGTTCGACGCCAACACCTACGCGGTGCTCACCCGGTCGATGATCACGCACGACCTCGGTCGCGACCGCGGCGGGGTCGAGGCCGCGCTGGCCGGGGTCACCGCGGACACGCTGGTCGTGGCGGTCGACTCCGACCGGCTGTTCCTGCCCGCGCAGTCGGCGCGGATCGCCGCCGGCGTCCCGCACGCCCGGCCGCTGCAGACGCTGCGCACGCCCTACGGGCACGACGGGTTCCTCATCGAGCACGAGCAGCTGGGCCCGATGGTCCGGTCGCACCTCGAGGGCTGAGGCCGGCGGGCGTCTGGCACGCTGGCCCCATGACCGGAGGCATCGGGGACACGACCGCGCGCACCGAGGTGCTGCGGCAGCAGTGGGACACCCTACGCGGGTGGGTCGGCGACGTGCTGGACGCGGACACCGCCCACGTCGCCACCGTGCTCGACGGGTGGGACGTCGCCGAGCTCGTCGCGCACCTCGGCCGGGCCATGGACGCGCTCGCCGTGTGCGAGCCCGCGCCGCCGGGAACCGTCCCGCTCAGCCTGGCGGAGTACCTCGGGTCGTACGCCGGCCGCGCCGCGGACATCGACCGGGTCACCAAGGAGCTCGCGGCGGAGATCGCCGACGACCCCCTCCGGCACGTCGACGCGATGGTCGGGCGGGCGCTGCGCCGGGCGGGCGAGCTCGGGCCGGCCGACCGCGTGGTGCAGGCCCGCCGCGGCCCGGTGCTGCTGTCGACGATGCTGGCCTCCCGGGTCCTCGAGCTGGTCGTGCACGCGGACGACCTGCAGCGCTCCCTCGCCCGCGCCCGCGGCGCCGCCCCGGGATCCCGCGCCGAGCTCGGCACGGGCGTCGGCCCGCTGCCCGGCGTGCGCGGCGGGCTCGCACCGGCCGACGCGCTCGGCGACGGCGTCACCGCCGGCGGGCCGGTCGACGGCGACGCGCTGGACCTGGTCGCCCGCGAGCTGCTGCGGATCGTGCAGGCGCGCGGCGGGTGGGACCTGGAGATCGTCCAGCCGCTCACCTGGGTCCGCCTGGCCGCGGGGCGGGTGCCGTACGACGTGGACGTCCTCGCGGCGGCCCTCGCCCCGCGGTTCACCTCCGACGGGGTGCCCGACCTCGGGCGGATGCTCCCGCTGCTCTAGCACTGCCCCCGGGGGTACGGTCGGGGCGTGCTTGCCGCCTCGGTGTCCGCGTTCTCCCCCGACGACCCGCTCGCCGGCCTGGCCGTCGGGGAGCACCCCGAGCCGGCGGCCCGCGAGCACTGGACGACCGTCGACGTCCGGGCGGCGGCGCTGAACCAGCACGACCTGTGGTCCCTGCGCGGCGTCGGCCTGCGGGCCGGGCAGCTGCCGATGGTGCTGGGCACCGACGGCGCCGGCGTCACCGCCGACGGGCGCGAGGTCGTGGTGCACGCCGTGGTCGGCGGAGCGAGCGGGCACGGCGTCGGCCCGGCCGAGCCCCGATCCCTGCTGTCCGAGCGCTACCCCGGCACCCTCGCCGAGCGGGTGGCGGTCCCCACGTGGAACCTCGTCGACAAGCCGGCGGAGCTGTCGTTCGTCGAGGCCGCCTGCCTGCCGACCGCGTGGCTGACCGCGTACCGGATGCTGTTCACCACCGGCCGCGCGCAGCCGGGCCAGCGGGTGCTCGTCCAGGGTGCGGGCGGCGGCGTCGCCACGGCCGCGGTCCTCCTGGCGTCGGCCGCCGGGCTCGAGGTCTGGGTGACCAGCCGCGACGAGGGCCGCCGCGCCCGGGCCCTGGACCTGGGCGCCGCCGGGGCCGTCGCCCCCGGCGAGCGGCTGCCCGCGCGGGTGGACCTGGTGATCGAGACGGTCGGCGCGGCCACCTGGTCGCACTCGGTCCGGTCGGTCCGGCCCGGCGGCACGATCGTCGTCGCCGGCGCCACCACCGGGGAGCCGCCGGCGATGGAGATCCAGCGGATCTTCTTCCTCGAGATCGCCGTGCTGGGCGCGACGATGGGCAGCCGTCAGGACCTCGAGCAGCTGCTCGCCATGCTGGTGCGGACCGGCGTGCGGCCCGTGGTCGACTCCACGATCGCCCTGGCCCGGGTCGGGGACGGCCTGGCACGCTTGGCCCGCGGCGCGCAGTTCGGCAAGGTCGTCGCCGAGGTCTGAGGAGGCGATCACCGGTGGCCGGACGCTGGCGTACCGACGTCCTGGGCGAGGACTACCGCGTCCGCACGCTCGAGCTGGAGCCGGACGACGAGGGCGAGGTCGTCGCGAGCCTGGTCCGGTACGCGCCCCCGACGCCCGAGCCGCTGCGCCCGTCGCGCGCCGTGCTCTACGTCCACGGGTGGTCCGACTACTTCTTCCAGACGGGGCTGGCGGAGTTCTGGCACGCCCAGGGTGCCGCGTTCTACGCCCTCGACCTGCGCAAGTACGGCCGCAGCCTGCGCCCGCACCAGACCCCGGGCTACGTCGACGACCTCCGCACCTACGACGAGGAGATCGAGGCCGCCCTCGACCAGGTGCACCGCGACCTCGGGCGGCGTGCCCGGGTCATGCTCATGGGCCACTCGACCGGCGGGCTGATCACCGTCCTCTGGGCGAACCGGCACCCCGGCCGCGTGCACGGCCTGGTGCTCAACTCCCCGTGGCTGGAGCTGCAGGGCGCTGCCGTGCTGCGGCACGTCAGCGCGCCCGCGGTCGCCCGCCTCGCCCGGCTGCAGCCCAAGGCCCCGCTGCCGAACATCGACCCCGGGTTCTACGCGCGGACCCTGCGCGCCGCCGACGGCGGCGAGTGGACGTACGACGACACCTGGCGCCCGGTGCCCTCGTTCCCGGCGCGGGCAGGGTGGCTCGCCGCCGTGATGGCGGGGCACGCGGAGGTCGCCCGCGGCCTGCACATCGGCACGCCCGTGCTCATGCTCGCGTCGTCGCGCACGGTGATCAGCCCCCGGTGGAGCGAGGACATGCGCGCCGCCGACGTGGTGCTCGACGTCGAGCTGCTGGCGCGGCGCGCGGTCCAGCTCGGGCCGGTGGTGTCGGTGGTGCGGATCGCCGGCGGCCTGCACGACCTCACGCTGTCCCCCGCCCCGGTGCGGGCGCGGCTCTACCAGGAGATCAGCCGCTGGACCACGGCCTACGGCTGGTCCTGACGGGACGTCAGCGGCCGACGCCCTCGCCGAGGGTCGGGCCGTCGTCGCCGAACCGCCACACCCGCCAGCCGTCGGTCGGGGTCTCGAGGTCCGCCGCGACGGACGCCGCCGAGCCGGGGTCGGCGTGCACGCTGCCGTCGGGCAGCTCGATGAGGCCGTCGGCGCGCAGCGTGGCCACCAGCCGCTGGCCGCGGCGGACCCGCAGCCAGACGAGCTCGAGCGCCTGGCGCTCGGCCGCGGCGAGCGCAGCCAGCTCGGGCAGGGGCTCCGTGTCCTGCACGTGCCGGTGCGGCACGGAGGCGTCCTCGGCCGGGACCGGGGCCATGAGGGTGGTCTCGTCGGCGCGCGGCGCCGCCGGGCGGTCGGCCGGCACGGGCGCGACGTGCCGGTGCGGTCCGGCGGTGTCGGGCGCCGGCTGCGGGACGGCCACCACCGGCGTCGGGTCCGTGACCGCGGCCGGGCGGCGCTGCGGGACCGTGACCCGCGCCGGGGCGGCGGGCTGCGCCGTGGGCTGCCCCGTGGCCTGGCCCGTGCCCTGGGCCGTGCCCTGGGCCGTGCCCTGCGCCGGGACCGGCTGGTCCGCGGCGCGGACGGCGGGGACCGCCCCGGTGCGCGGGCCGGGCTCGACCGCGCGGCGCTGACCCGTCGACCAGGTCAGCGGGGACACGTCGACGTAGCGCCGGCCGCCGGGGCCCTGCGTGACACCGACCCGCAGCACCTCGACGTCGCCGGTGGCGGTCACATGGTCGACCGCGTCGGCGACGTCCTCGGCGACGTCCGCGCACACGACGACCAGCCGGGCGCCCGCGCGCGGCGCGGCCTGCGCCTGCAGGAACGGCGCGCGGTCGCGGAACACGGCGAGGTCCGCCTCGAACGACTCGCGGCCGCCGTGGTACATCCGGGCCAGGTCGGCACGGCTCAGCCTGGCGGCGCCGCCGGCGTGCCGCAGGGCCCGCACGAGGCCGGCCTCGTCGAGCAGCTGCACGACCTCGACCACGACCGGCCGTGCCCCCGCGTCCAGGGCCAGCAGGTGCGGTCCCCCGGCGCCGCCCTCGCGGACCGTCAGCACCTGCTCCCCGAGCAGGTCGGAGACGTGGTCGGCGACCAGGGTGGCGGAGTCGGCCTCGAAGGAGTCGGCGCGCGGCCGCATCGGCTGGACGAGGGTGCTGCGCCCGCCGTCGAGCTCGAAAGTCGCCATCAGTACGCTGCTTCCTTCCCGCGGCCGCTGCTGGACCGCCTGCCGCCGCGTCCCCGCGGCGTGACGGTCGTCGCCGCCCTCGCCCGTGCTTCCTCGCGTGCCGTCCCGACGCACGCCACCGCACGGCAGTCTGTCAGGTCCCGACCCGGGTCCGGCCCGGAACCACCCATCTGCACCAGATGTCCACGCCCCCGGGCCCGCGCCTCGCGGGTCCCGGCGTCACGAGGACAGGTGCGCCTCCAGCCGGTCCACTTTCCCCGTGAGCTCGCCGGTGTGCCCCGGACGGATGTCCGCCTTGAGCACCAGGCTGACCCGCCCGGCGTGCCGGCCGACGGCCTCGGCCGCACGGCGCACCACGTCCATGCACTCGTCCCACTCGCCCTCGACGGTGGTGAACATCGCGTCGGTGCGGTGCGGCAGGCCCGACTCGCGGACGACGCGCACCGCGTCCGCCACGGCCTCGGTCACGGACTCGCCCGCACCGAGCGGGGACACAGAGAAAGCCACGAGCATCCCCCCACCCTGGTGCAGGTCCGCGCCCGCGTCCAGCCCCGGGCCGCCGACGACCGTTCGCAGGTCCGACCCATCCGGACGCGCAGCCGCTCCGAACCCCCGGCGTACGACCGTTCAGCACGCACCGGACGCGGGGAGCACGTCCCCGGGAGGAGAACACCATGGGCCAGTCAGCCAACCGCCTCGTCGGCGGCATCTTCGGCGCCGTCTACCTGCTCGTCGGGATCGCCGGCTTCTTCGTCAGCTCCGGCGCGGACTTCGCCGGGACCGAGGGTGGCACGCTGATCTTCTTCGAGGTCAACCCGCTGCACAACATCGTGCACCTGGCCATCGGCGCGGTCCTCCTGGCCGCCGCGACCTCGTCGGTCCGCGCCGCCCGTGCCGCCAACACCGCCGTCGGCGCCGTCTACCTGCTGGTCGGGCTGCTCGGCCTGTTCCTGGTCGGCTCGTCGGCGAACATCCTCGCGCTGAACGGCGCGGACAACGTCCTGCACTTCGGCAGCGCTGTCCTGCTGCTCGGTGTGGGTCTCGCCGCCGACCGCGCGGCCGCGAGCACGCCGGCCGCACGCCGCGCATGACCGTCCAGCAGCACCCGCTCACCGCCGGGCACCGCGCGGACCGGGTGCTGCTGAGCGGTCCTCCGGTCGGCCGGGTCCGGCCCGTGGGCGCGGCACGCCGCAGCGCCGTCGCGCCCGTGGCCGGGCCTGCCGTCGGACCTGCCGTCGAGGGCGCGCTCGCACAGGGCGCCCGGATGTGGGCGGCGCTCGGGGCCCTCGGGTTCGGGCTGGTGGCGAACGGCATCGGCGCCGGGCACCTGGAGCACCACCTCGCGGTCGGCGTCGCGCTGGCCGTCGTGGGGCTCGTCGCCGCCGGCTGGGCCGTCCTCGCGCTGCGGGGACCGGTACCGGCAGCGCGCGCGGCGGTCGCCGGCCTGCTCGTCGCCGGCCCGACGGCGCTGCTCAGCGCGCCGCTCACCGGCACCGCGCCCACGACGGCGGAGGCGGCGGCCCTCGTGCTCGGGCTCGGCGCGGCGATCGTGCTCGCGCTCGGCGACCGCGCCGCCGCCACGCCCGGCCCGCGCCGCCTGGGCGGACCCGGGCAGGCCGGGGTGCTCGCCGCCGGGGCACTGCTCGTCGCGCTGGTGACGGTGCCAGGGCTCGCCGCGACCGAGGCCGGCGCCCACGCCGTGCCGCACGGCTCGCACGGCCTGCCGGCCGAGACCGGCCACGCCGGGCACTAGCCCGGCCCCCAGACCCGCGCGGCGCCGGCCGGGACGGCTCCCCCGGCGCCGCGCGGCCAGCACGGACGCCGCAGGCCCGGTCCCCCGAGGGGGCCGGGCCTGCGGCGTGCGGTGGGGAGGCGGGTCAGGCCGCCTCGTCCTCCGAGGTGAGGTTCCGGGTCTTGCTCTGGTCGACCAGGATGCCGGGGCCGTTCGTGGTCGAGACGGTCGCCTTGGTGATGTAGCGACCCTTCGACGCGGACGGCTTCAGACGCAGGATCTCCTCGAGCGCCGCGGCGTAGTTCTCGACGAGCTGGACGTCGGAGAACGACGTCTTGCCCACGATGAAGTGCAGGTTCGCGTGCTTGTCGACGCGGAACTCGATCTTGCCGCCCTTGATGTCGGTGACGGCCTTGGCCACGTCCATCGTCACGGTGCCGGTCTTCGGGTTCGGCATCAGGCCACGGGGACCGAGCACCTTGCCCAGACGGCCGACCTTGCCCATGAGGTCCGGGGTCGCGACCGCGGAGTCGAAGTCGGTGTACCCGGCCGCGACCTTCTCGATGAGCTCGTCGCCGCCGACCTCGTCCGCACCGGCGGCGCGGGCCTGCTCGGCACGCTCACCCGTCGCGAACACGATCACGCGGGCCGTCTTGCCGGTGCCGTGGGGCAGGTTGACCGTGCCACGGACCATCTGGTCCGCCTTGCGGGGGTCGACACCGAGACGCATCGCGACCTCGACGGTCGCGTCGTACGTGGTGGTCGAGGTGGCCTGCGCCAGGCGGACGGCCTGCAGCGGGTTGTAGACCTCGGTCGCGTCGAACTTCTCGAGCGCGGCGCGGTACGCCTTGCTGTGCTTCGTCATCTGCTCTCTCTCTTCTTCAGCAGTCGTGGTCGTCGGGCCGCACAGGGCCCTGCCACTGCCCCGCCCGGGACGCTCCCGGGCGGGGGTCGTGCGAGGGGGTCAGCCCTGGACGGTGATGCCCATCGAGCGCGCGGTGCCGGCGATGATCTTCTCGGCGGCGGCGAGGTCGTTGGCGTTCAGGTCCTCGAGCTTGGTCGAGGCGATCTCGCGGACCTGGTCCGCGGTCAGCGTGGCGACCTTGACGGTGTGCGGCGTGGGCGAGCCCTTGTCGACACCGGCGGCCTTCTTGATGAGCTCCGCGGCCGGCGGGGTCTTCGTGATGAAGGTGAAGGAACGGTCCTCGTAGACCGTGATCTCCACCGGGATCACGTTGCCGCGCTGGGCCTCGGTCGCCGCGTTGTAGGCCTTGCAGAACTCCATGATGTTGACGCCGTGCTGACCGAGCGCGGGGCCGATCGGCGGCGCGGGGGTCGCCGCGCCGGCCTTGATCTGGAGCTTGATGAGGCCGGTGACCTTCTTCTTCGGGGGCATGAGCCACCCTTTCTTCTCTCGTGGGCCGACGCCGTGGGCGATGACCCGGTTGCAGTGCTGACGAACCCGCCCGGGGGCAGGGTCAGATCTTGGCGACCTGGCTGAACGACAGCTCGACCGGGGTCTCCCGGCCGAAGATGGAGACGAGGACCTTGAGCTTCTGGTTCTCGGGGGTGATCTCGGAGATCGTCGCCGGCAGCGTGTCGAACGGGCCGTCGGTGACGGTCACGGACTCGCCGACGGTGAAGTCGACCTCGATCGGCGTGGCGGACTTCTGCGCGCCGGCGGCGGCGGGCGCCGAGGGCTTGGCCTCGATCGTCGGCGCCAGCATCGAGAAGACCTCGTCCTGGGTCAGCGGGACGGGCTGGTGGGTGTGGCCCACGAAGCCGGTCACGCCCGGCGTGTGCCGGACGGCGCCCCACGACTCGTCGGTGAGGTCCATGCGCACGAGGACGTAGCCGGGGATCCGGACGCGGCGCACGACCTTGCGCTGCGCGTTCTTGATCTCCACGACCTCCTCCATGGGGACCTCCACCTGGTAGATGAAGTCCTCCATGTTGAGGCTCTGCGTGCGGTTCTCGAGGTTCGTCTTCACGCGGTTCTCGTAGCCCGCGTAGGAGTGGATGACGTACCAGTCGCCGGGCTGCGTCCGCAGCTGCGCCTTGAACGCCGCGACCGGGTCCTCCTCGACGTCGACCTCGTCGTCCGCCGCTGCCTCGTCCTCGGCCTCGTCGTCCGACGCGACCTCGGCGTCGGCGACCTCGTCGGACTCGACCTCGTCCGTCACGTCGGCGGGCTCGTCGGAACCCGCCGCGGGGGCCTCGACCGCCTCGATCGACGCGAGGGCGTCGTCGAGCTCGGACTCGGCGGCACCCAGACCGGGCTCCTGCGATTCCTGCGACACGGGCGAACCTGCTTTCTGCTTGCGGAGGGAGGTGCTGAGGGGGCGGGCGATCCGGCGAGCGGGACCCGGCGGAGGCTCAGCCCCCGAAGATCCAGCGCGTCGCCTGGCCCACGCCGAGGTCGACCACGGTCACGAAGGCCATCACGACCGCCACGAACACCAGCACGACCCCGGTGTAGGTGACGAGCTCGTTCCGCGACGGGCGGACGACCTTCTTGAGCTCGGCGACGACCTGGCGGACGAACAGGGCGATGCGCGCGAACAGGCCGCGCCGCTTCTCCGGGCGTCCGGGCTTGCCGGCGTCGGTCCGCTGGGCGGGCTCGCCCGCGTCGGACGCCGCCACGGGTGCCGAGTCGCTCACCTGATTCGTTCCCCTACGTCTCGCGACGCCGACCGTCGCCGGACGTCTCATGTCCCCGCGAGCCCGGCCCGAGGGGAACCTCGAGGGGGGAGACGCGGTCCGTGACCACACGCGCAGGGCAGGCGAGACTCGAACTCGCAACCGCCGGTTTTGGAGACCGGTGCGCTACCAATTGCGCCACTACCCTTCGGTTCGCGACGCCTCCGTGACCCGCCGACCAGGGACCTGCCCGGGCACGGCTCATCATGGCGGACGTCAACCACCGAGGGACCACTGTACGCGACGCACGGACGCCGGTCGAACTGCGTCCCGCAGGGTGTGCCCGCGCTGTCCCGCACCGTGTCCGGCGCGCGCCCCCGACCGGCGGGGCTGCGAGGAAGACCGCGGGTGCGCGCCCGCTCCCGCCCCCGTCTCTTATAAACAACTCCCAGCCCCCGAGACCGGACTAGAACTCGTATGCCGGCTTCTGCTTGGAAAAAAAAAAAAAAAAGCAAAGTGATGACGAATAGATTAGCGAGTATGTATCACCACGCTGGCGGTGGACGCCAAGGCGAAGGCCCTCAAGGCCGCCGGCCGCCCCGTGATCGGGTTCGGCGCCGGCGAGCCGGACTTCCCGACGCCGGACTACATCGTCGAGGCCGCGGTCGCCGCCGCCCGGGACGCCGTGAACCACCGGTATTCGCCCGCCGGCGGGCTCCCGGTGCTCAAGGAGGCGATCGCCGCCAAGACGCTGCGCGACTCCGGCTACGCGATCTCCCCCGCCGACGTGCTGGTCACGAACGGCGGCAAGCAGGCGGTCTACCAGGCGTTCGCGACGCTGCTCGACCCGGGCGACGAGGCGCTGCTGCCCGGGCCGTACTGGACCACCTACCCCGAGGCCATCCGCCTGGCCGGCGGCGTGCCGGTCGAGGTCATCGCCGGCGTCGACCAGGGCTACAAGGTCACCGTCGAGCAGCTCGAGGCCGCACGCACCCCGCGCACCAAGGTGCTGCTGTTCTGCTCGCCCTCCAACCCGACCGGCGCGGTGTACTCCCCCGAGGAGACCGCCGAGATCGGCCGCTGGGCGCTGGAGCACGGCGTCTGGGTCGTGACCGACGAGATCTACGAGCACCTCACCTACGACGGCGTCGTGTCCACCCCGGTGCTGCGCGCGGTCCCCGAGCTCGCGGACACCACCGTCGTGCTGAACGGCGTCGCCAAGACCTACGCGATGACCGGCTGGCGGGTGGGCTGGATGGTCGGCCCGTCGGACGTCGTCAAGGCCGCGACCAACCTCCAGTCGCACCTGACCTCGAACGTCGCCAACGTCTCGCAGCGCGCGGCCGTCGCGGCGCTCACCGGTGACCTGTCGGCCGTCGCCGCCATGCGCGAGGCGTTCGACCGGCGGCGGCGGACGATGGTGTCGATGCTCTCGGAGATCGACGGCGTGGTCATCCCCGCACCGGAGGGCGCGTTCTACGCGTACCCGGCCGTGCACGGCCTGCTCGGCCGCACGTTCCGCGGCGTCACGCCGACCACCTCCGCGGAGCTCGCCGCGCTGCTGCTCGACCAGGCCGAGGTCGCGGTCGTGCCCGGCGAGGCGTTCGGGCCGAGCGGGTACCTGCGGCTGTCGTACGCGCTGGGCGACGACGACCTGGCCGAGGGCGTCGGGCGGATCCAGGCGCTGCTCGCCGAGGGCTGACGCCCGCCGCGCGCGACGAGAGCCTGGTCGTGGACAGCTAGAGCGCACCGCGGCTCAGGCGCCACCCGGCCGCGAGCGCGGTGACCAGACACGCGCATCCCATCGCCAACGGCACCCAGACGAAGCCGTAGGCCTCGGGCGGCAGGGCGGTGCCTACCGCCGTTTCTGAGACGACCGGCCTGAGCGCGACACCGACCAGTCCGACACCCGTGGCCCCGGCGACAGCACCGACGCCCCACGTGTCGGCAAGGGTGTGCCGCACGACGAGCTGCACGAGGTGTCCCCGACTCGCTCCTGTCGCCCGCAACGCCCGCAGGTCGTCTGATCGACCGAGCGTCGTCGACGCCGTAGCCGCCACGGCGAGGGCCAGGCACAGCGCCAGCGGCGCGCCGACGAGCAGAGGGGTCTCCTCCGTGCCCGCGCCCCCCGAGTTCGAGGTCGCTGCACCGGCCGGCAGCTCGCGCACCCACCGGTCACCCGACGTCGTGGACCACCCCCTGGGCGCCGGCGCTCCAGCCGGCAGAAGAATGCGAGCGGACCCGGTCGAGCTCCCGGACAGCTCTCCCGAGCGATCCATCAGGAGGTATTCACCGAGTGCGCCGGGCATGTCGGCGACAGCGGCCACCTCGTGCTCGACCGCGGGCGTCGGTCGGTTCTCGTCCGCGAACCAGACGGGGTCGCCGGTGGCCAGCCCCGAACGCCCCGCCTCGACCGCCGGCACGACCACGCCACCCTCGACCGGCGCGGCGATCGGCGCCAGGCCGGCCAACCACCCGGCGGCTCCCTCACCACCGACCAACGTGATCGGACGGGACATGCTGCCGTCCGGCACGGAGGCCCTCGCGGTCACGACGACCGCCGTGGCGTCGGCCAGAACCACACCCGGCGAACGGCCGAGCAGCTCGGTCACCTGCGCCTCGGTCAAGGCCGAGCCGTCCGTCGGCTCGGCCACGTCCAGGCCCTCCAGAAGCTCGGCGAGCCGGGTCCGAGCGACGGCGTCGTTCGCCGCCGGGTACCCGCCCATGAAGACGGCGACCAGCGTGGCCACCGCCGTGGCCAGCACCACGGTCGACGGGTGCCGCCGGGTGCGCCACGCAGTGCTCACCAGTGCGGCGGGTCCCACCCGGAAGGGCATCAGGCGTCTCGCACGTGCGACTCGGAGGACCACGAACGTCCAGCCGGAGCTGATCGCGACCACCGCCGGTACGAGGGCGACCAGGCACCACACGTACGCGACGAGGTCAGAGGTGGCCGTGATCGCCGCTCCGACCGCCGAGAGCCCCGCGGCGAGCGACACCACGACAAGCGCCGACCTCGCGCCTCTCGTGGCCGTCCTGCCGCGCGGTGGCTCCGTCGCGGACGGTTCGGCGCGGGCGAGGGTCCGCGCGGCACCGCACGTCCCCAGGACCGACGCGGCCACGACGACGCCGACGGTGCTCAGCAGTGCGACCGGGCTCATCCCCGGTGCGATGTCCGCCGGCACGATCTCCAGCCGCGCCAGCCACGGGAGCAGCAAGGGCACCGCCGCACTCCGGGCGGCGACGATCGCGAGCACCGAAGCGACCGTTGCGATCGCTGCCGCTTCGGTGAGGCGCACGAGGACGAGCGTGCGAGCCCCGAGCCCGACGATGCGGAGTCGTCGGCTGGTCGGCCACCGCTCTTCGACGGCGTGCCGAGACACGGCTCGCAGGACCACCACCGTGTACAGCATCGCGATCACGCCGACCGACACCAACGACGAGACGTCGCCCGTCCCCTCCGTCAATGCAGCCGCCAGCAGCGCCAGGGCGGCCGTCACGATCGCACCGGTGAACAGCACGCCGAACGTGGCCGCGTGCACGGCCCGTTCGCGCCAGGCGACCAGCACCAGCGCCCGGATCACGCCGCAGTCCCCGTGACGGATCGCAGAGCGGACATGACGTCTCGTGGGTCCTGGGAGACGATCTCCTGCACGATGCGGCCCCTGTCGACCACGAGCACCCGATCCGCGGCCGCGGCGAGGGGAACGTCGTGCGTCGCGACGAGCAAGGCGCGCGATTCGCGGACCAACGGGTCGAGCAGGACCGACAGGACCTCCTCGCGAGTCACGGGGTCGAGAGCACCGGTGGGCTCGTCCGCGAAAAGCACCCGGGCGCCGCTCGCTACAGCCCTCCCCACCGCGACACGCTGGCGCTGTCCGCCGGAGAGCTGCGACGTCGGCCGTTCCACGAGCTCGCCGATGCCGAGGCTATGCGCGATGTCCGTGATCAGAGCCGGTGGCGTCGCTGCACGCGACATCCGTGCGGGAAGCGCCATGTTGTCGCGCACCGAGAGGGCGTCGATGAGCGTGTAGTCCTGGAAGACGAACCCGAACTCCTCGCGACGAAGCCGGGCGAGTCGCTCGTCGGACAGGCGGGTGATCTCCCGCCCGGCGTACCGGACCACGCCTCGGGACGGACGCGCCAAGCCTGCTGCGCAGTGGAGCAGTGTCGACTTCCCCGAGCCCGACCGCCCGACGAGCGCGGTCACGGTCCCGCATCGCAAGGTGAACGTCGCCGGCCCCAGACGCCGGGGGTCCCGGCGCCTCCCGTAGGTCTTCTCGACCTCTTCGACGACCAGCAGATCCTGGGGGTCGTCCGGCGAGCCCGACCACGCGGCGCGGTTCGTCATGTTTCTCCTTCGTTGGCGAGCACGCGAAGCGGCCCGTCGTCGTCGCCGATCACGCTTGGAAGGCCGACCTGGACAAGTCGGCCGTTCTCCAGGACTGCGACCCTGTCCGCCGCGCGAATGGTCGCCGGCCGGTGCGAGATGGTGATGACGGTGACGTCGCGCGGCACCGTCTCGATCGCGGTGCAGATCGAGCGGTCCGACGCGACGAACGGGCGGATGCGCGAGTGGACCCGAGTCTTCTGGTGCGCGTCTACCGGCGGCAATGGGTCCTTGGTCCTCGTGCATCGCACACAAGCGGCTGAGCCGGCCGTCCACCGAACGGTGGACACCCGTCCCCGTCCGCCGGTCGTCGCGCCACCGCGTGCCCCGCGGCCAGGCTGGCTGCCATGGACGACAGCGACCTGGCGGTCCGGGTGACCGGGCTGCAGAAGCGGTACGGCGAGAAGCGCGCCGTCGACGGGCTGGACCTCACGGTCGGCCGGGGCGAGATCGTCGCCGTGCTCGGGCCGAACGGCGCGGGCAAGACGACCACGGTGGAGATCCTCGAGGGGTACCGGCGGCGGGACGCGGGGGACGTGCGCGTCCTGGGCGTCGACCCGCAGACCGCGGACCGCGCGTGGCGCTCCCGGATCGGCATCGTGCTGCAGACCAGCAACGACCTGGCCGAGGCGACGGTCTCCGAGCTGGTGCACCACTTCGCCCGGTACTACCCCGCCCCGCGGGACCCCGACGAGGTGATCGACGCCGTCGGGCTGCGGGAGAAGGCGCGCACGCGCAGCCGGCAGCTGTCCGGCGGTCAGCGGCGGCGCCTCGACGTGGCGCTCGGCATCGTCGGGCGGCCCGAGCTGCTGTTCCTCGACGAGCCGACGACCGGGTTCGACCCCGAGGCGCGGCACGCGTTCTGGGACCTGATCGCGGGACTGCGCGACGGGGGCACCACGATCGTGCTGACCACGCACTACCTGGAGGAGGCCGAGCACCTGGCCGACCGGGTCGCCGTCGTCCGGTCCGGGCACGTCGTCGCCGTGGACACCCCGGCCGACCTCGGCGGGCGCTCCGCCCGGCGCGCGGTCGTCCGGTGGACCGAGGGCGGCGCGCACCGGCAGGAGCAGACCGACTCCCCGACCGCGCTGGTGTCGGCGCTCGCCGCACGCCTCGGCGGGCCGGCGGGCGAGGTGCCCGGGCTGCAGGTGCTGCGGCCGACGCTCGAGGACGTGTACCTGGGGCTGATCGCCGACGACGAGGCGGCCGCCGCCACCGCAGGTCAGCCCGCACTCGTGACGACGGAGGCCACCCGATGAGCGCCGGCACCCTGTCCCCGGCGGCCGGTCCCCGGCTGCCCGGCACGCTGCGCCTGGGCGTCGAGCGCGCCCGGTACGAGATCCGCGGGTTCTTCCGCGAGCGGGACGCGATCGTCTTCATCTTCGCGTACCCGATCATCATGCTGGCGATCTTCGCGACGGTGTTCGGCCAGGACGGCGCGGAGGTCGCCGACGGCGTCCCGTTCGCGCAGTACTTCCTGCCCGGGATGATCGCGACCGGCGTGCTGCTGTCGTCGTTCCAGTCGCTGGCGATCTCGATCCCGGTCGAGCGCGACGAGGGCGGGCTGAAGCGCCTCGGCGGCACGCCGCTGCCGGCGGCGGCGTACTTCCTCGGCAAGGTCGGCCAGGTGCTGGTGGTGTCGGTGGTGCAGGTGGCGCTGCTGCTGGTGGTGGCCGCGACGCTGTTCGACGTGCCGATGCCGGGCACCGCGGCGCTGTGGGGCACGTTCGCGTGGGTGTTCGTGCTGGGCGTCGCGACCGGCGCGGTCTGCGGCGTCGGCTTCTCCTCGCTGCCGCGCTCCGGCCGGTCCGCGAGCGCCGTGGTGACCCCGGTGGTGCTGGTGCTGCAGTTCATCTCGGGCGTGTTCTTCACGTTCTACGACCTGCCGAGCTGGATGCAGCAGGTGGCGTCGGTGTTCCCGCTCAAGTGGATGGCCCAGGGCATGCGGTCGGTGTTCCTGCCGGAGGAGGCCGCCTCGCTCGAGGTCGGCGGGTCCTGGCAGCACGGCGCGACCGCGGCGGTGCTGATCGCCTGGCTCGTCGTCGGGCTGGTCGTCGGGGTGCGGACGTTCCGGTGGCGCCGGCGTGACGACGGCTGAGCTCCCGCCCCCCGGCCCTGGGCCACACTGGGGGCGTGGCCGCAGCCGGGACCTGGCGGGCGACGCGGTGACCGCCGCGTCGCCCGCCGGCGTGCCCGCCGCCGGCGCACGTGCCGCCGACCGCACGGAGTTCTGGCGCCGGGCGATGCGCGGCTGGGACCTCGCGTTCTACGCGCTGCTGGGGATCAGCGCGGTGTCGATGGTCGCGGTGGACCACGCCGTCCCGCCGTCGGGGCTGACGCTGGTGGTGCTCGGCGGGCTGGTCGTGCTGCTCGCCGCCTACCTGCTGCTCGGGCGCCGGGGTGCCCGGCGCGGCGACGTGCGGCTCACCCGGGCGTACCTGGTCGTGCTGGTCGCCGTCGTCGCGCTGGCCAGCGGGGTGAACTCGCTGGGGTCGATCCTGCTGTTCATCGGCTTCTCGCAGGTGTGGTTCTTCGCGACGAGCCTGCGCGCGGGCGTGGTGGCCTCAGTGCTGCTCGCGGTCGCCAGCTCCGCCGCCATGGCGGTCGGCGCCTCCGCCGCGGGCGAGTCGCCGTCCACCGGGGACCTGCTGGTGCTGGCCGGGCAGATGGCCATCGGGCTGATCTTCTCCCTGGCCCTCGGCTTCTGGATCACGCGCGTCGCCGAGCAGTCCGAGGAGCGCGCCGGCCTCATCGAGCGGCTGGAGGCGGCGCAGGCCGAGCTCGCCGCGAGCAACCACGCGCAGGGCGTGCTGGCCGAGCGGGAGCGGGTGGCGCAGGAGATCCACGACACCCTCGCGCAGGGCTTCACCAGCGTGGTGATGCTCGCGCAGACCGCGCAGGCGCAGATCGAGGTCGGGCAGACCGAGCAGGCGCGCGACCGGGTCACCCAGATCGAGCGCGTCGCCCGGGACAACCTGGCCGAGGCCCGGGCGCTGGTCGCGGCGTTCGGGCCCGCCGCCCTCGCCGACGCCACCCTGGCCGAGGCCCTGGAGCGGCTGGCCGAGCGGTTCCAGGCCGAGACGGGTGTGCAGGTCGACGTCCGGCTCGACACCGCGGGCGCGGCGGGCCCGGCCGGGCGGGACACCGAGGTGGTGCTGCTGCGCGCCGCGCAGGAGGCGCTGGCCAACGTCCGCAAGCACGCGGGCGCCCGCCGGGTGCTGCTGCGGCTGGCGCAGGACGAGGGCGGCGTCGAGCTGGAGGTGCTGGACGACGGGCAGGGCCTGGCCGCCGGCACCGCGGAGGGCGTGGGGCTGCGCGGCATGCGGGACCGGGTGACCGCCGGCGGCGGGACGCTCGAGGTGGCCGGGGAGCCCGGCCGCGGGACGCGCGTGCGGCTCGCGCTGCCGCTGCGCGACGACGGGACGGGGACGGCGTGACGGGCGGGCAGGAGCAGGACGGGCGCGGACCGGACGGGCGGGTCCGGGTGCTGGTGGCGGACGACCACCCGGTGGTCCGGTCGGGGCTGGTCGGCATGCTGACCGTCGAGCCGGACGTCGAGGTGGTCGGCGAGGCGGCCGACGGCGCCGCCGCGGTGGAGGCGGCGCGGGCGCTGCGGCCCGACCTGGTGCTGATGGACCTGCGGATGCCGGTCCTGGACGGTGCCGCGGCCACCGCCCGCATCACCGCCGAGCTGCCGGGCGTGCACGTGCTGGTCCTGACGACGTACGAGACCGACGCGGACATCCTGCGCGCCGTCGAGGCGGGCGCCACCGGCTACCTGCTGAAGGACACTCCCCGCGAGCAGCTGGTGGCGGGGGTGCGGGCGGCCGCGCGGGGCGAGTCGGCGCTGTCGCCGTCGGTCGCGTCCCGGCTCGTGCAGCAGGTGCGCCGGGACGCCGACCGGCTGACGGCCCGCGAGCTCGAGGTGCTGGCCGGCGTCGCGCGCGGGCTGTCGAACGCCGGGATCGGCCGGGAGCTGTTCATCGCGGAGGCCACCGTGAAGACGCACCTGCTCCGGTCGTTCACCAAGCTCGGCGTCGACGACCGCACCGCGGCGGTGACGGTCGCGATGCAGCGCGGCCTGCTGCCCGCGCCCTGACGCGCGCCGCGAGCGCCGGGATCAGGCAGACTCGCCTGGTGCGAGACCTGGCCCTGCTCCCGAAGGCGCACCTGCACCTGCACTTCACCGGCTCGATGCGCGTGTCCACCCTGGCCGAGATGGCGGTCGACCGCGGCGTCCGGCTGCCCGCCACGCTGCTCGACGGCGAGGGCCTGCGGGTGCCGGCCGACGAGCGCGGCTGGTTCCGGTTCCAGCGGCTGTACGACGCGGCGCGCGCGTGCGTCCGCGGCGAGGCGGACCTGCGCCGGATCGTCCGGGAGGCCGCGGCCGACGACGCCGCCGAGGGATCCGGCCGCCTCGAGATCCAGGTGGACCCGACGTCCTACGCGCCGCCCGTCGGGGGCATCACCCCGGCGCTCGAGATCGTGCTGGACGAGGCGCGCGCCGCGAGCGCGGAGCTCGGGATCGAGGTCGCCGTGGTGGTCGCCGCCTCGCGGATGCGGCACCCGCTCGACGCGCGGATCCTCGCGCGGCTGGCGGCGCGGTACGCCGGGGACGGCCCGGGCGAGGTGATCGGGTTCGGCCTGAGCAACGACGAGCGGCGGGGCGAGACGTCCGAGTTCGCGCCGGCCTTCCACATCGCCCGGCGCGCGGGACTCGCCTCCGTCCCGCACGGCGGCGAGCTGCTGGGGCCCGCGCACGTGGAGGACGTCCTGGAGGCGCTCGTCCCGGACCGGCTGGGCCACGGCGTGCGGTCGGCGGAGGACGGCGCGCTGCTGCGCCGGATCGTCGACCGCGGCGTCGCCCTGGAGGTGTGCCCGGCGTCGAACGTCTCGCTCGGGGTCTACCGGGAGGCGGCCGACGTCCCGTTGCGCCGGCTGGTGGAGGCGGGCGCCACGGTGGCGCTGGGCGCGGACGACCCGCTGCTGTTCGGCTCCCGGCTGGTCGAGCAGTACACGACGGCGCGCGAGGTGCACGGGTTCACCGACGAGGAGCTGGCCGAGCTGGCCCGCGGGTCGATCCGGGCGAGCCGCGCGTCGGACGCGACCCGGGCGCGGCTGCTCGCCGGCGTCGACGCCTGGCTCGCGAACGAGCCGGTTGGCCAACCCGTCAGTTGACCGATGGCCGCGTTGGCGGCGCTGGTCAGAGCGCCGTGCCGACGACGACCGGCTCCGCCTCCAGCGTGATGCCGAACCGCTGCGCGACACCGTCCCGCACGGTCCGCGCGAGCGCCAGGAGGTCGCCGGCGTTGGCCCCGCCGCGGTTCGTCAGCGCGAGGGTGTGCTTGGTCGACAGCGCCGCCGGCCCCGGCAGGCCGTAGCCCTTGGTGAAGCCGGCCTGCTCGATGAGCCACGCGGCGCTGGTCTTCACCAGGCCGTCCCCGGCGGGGTAGCGCGGGGCGCCCTCGGGCAGCTCGTCCGCATCGGCCGCGGTGAGCACCGGGTTGGTGAAGAACGAGCCGGCCGACCGGGTGTCGGGGTCGGACGCGTCCAGCACCATGCCCTTGCGCCCGCGCAGCGCGAGCACGGCGGCGCGCACGTCCGGCAGCGGCGCACGCTCCCCCACGGCGATGCCCAGCTCCCGCGCGAGCTCGGCGTACCGGATCGGCTCGGACAGCTGGGCCACGCGGAGCTGGAACGTCACGTCGAGCACCACGTACCGCGGCGTCGGGAACCAGGGCGCACCGGGGTCGGCGGCGTCCGGCAGCGCGCGCATCGACCGCTTGAGCAGCGACGTGCGGTAGCCGAACTGCAGGTCGACCAGCGGCAGCGTCCGGACGCGGGCGCGGCTGCGGTCCCAGACGCGCACCGTGGCGATGGTCTGGGAGACCTCCTGCCCGTACGCGCCGACGTTCTGCACGGGCGTCGCGCCCGTCGACCCCGGGATGCCGGACAGCGCCTCGATGCCCTTGAGCCGGTGCGCGGCGGCGTGCGCGACGACGTCGTCCCAGGGGGTGCCGGCGACGGCGGTCACGGTGACGCCCGCGCAGGCGGAGTGGTCCGGCGTGGTCAGGTCCTGGCGCACGTCCCGGACGACCACGCCGTCGAAGCCCGCGTCGGACACGAGCAGGTTCGAGCCGCCGCCGAGCACCAGCAGCGGCGTGCCCTCGTCGTCGGCGGTGCGGACCGCGTCGATCAGCTCGGCCTCGGTCGTGGTCTCCACGAGCCGGCCCGCGGGGCCGCCCACCCCGAAGGTGGTCAGCTGGCTGAAGGTCGCGGACTGCACGTCGGTCGTCACGGGACGAGCGTAGGCCGGTCGACCGGCTCCCGCCGCGCCGGCGCCGCGGCGTTCACGACCAGCAGACCGACGACGACCGGCACCGCGATGGCGAGCAGCGCGTGCCGGTACCCGACGTGCTCCGCCAGGAGCCCGAGCAGCGGCGGGCCGGCCAGGAACGCGCTGTACCCGATGGTCGACACCACGCTCACGCGGGCGGCGGCGTGCAGCGGGTCGTCGCTCGCGGCGCTCATCCCCACGGGGAAGCCCAGGGCCGCGCCCATCCCCCACAGCACCGCGCCGGCCAGGGCCAGCCACAGCATGTCCTCGGGCACGAGGCCGAAGACCAGGAGCCCGACCAGCGCCAGCGCGGCGCACAGCCGCAGCACGGCGACCCGCCCGTACCGGTCGAGCAGGCCGGTGCCGAGGAACCGCATGACCGTCATCGCGGTGACGAAGACGGCGAACGACATCGCGCCCACCGCGTCCGCCTGGTCGAAGCCGTCGACGACCGCGAGGCTCAGCCAGTCGTTGCCGGCGCCCTCGGTGAGCGCGGCGGCCAGCACGACCAGGCCGATGAGCAGCGTCCGGGGCTCCAGCCACGCGGCGAACACCGAGCGGTGCGGCCGTGGCGCGTCCCCGTCCGCGGCCGGCGCGTGCTGCCCGGCGGGCAGGAACGAGCGCACCGCGACCAGCACCCCCACCGAGGACAGCGCGACGGCCACCGGCACGTGCACCTGCACGGGGACGTGCGCGGCCGCGAGGCCGGCGGCCAGGCCCGCGGCGACCACCGTCCCCAGGGAGAACCCCGCGTGGTAGCGCGGCATCACGGTCCGGCCCAGCTTCTGCTCGACGATCGCGCCCTCGAGGTTCATCGCGGCGTCCCAGACGCCCGTGCCGACGCCGAACACCACGAGGCCCGCCGCGGTCACCACGACCTCGCCCAGCGCCGCGCCGACCGTGGCGATCGCCAGGCCCGCGGCGTTCAGCAGCGCGAACCAGGCGACCGCGCGCACCGCGCCGATCCTGGTCACGACCAGCCCGGACAGCGGCAGCGCCACCAGCGACCCGCAGGAGCCGACCAGCAGCAGCAGCCCCATCTGCCCCTCGGACAGCCCGAGCGCGTCCCGGACCGCCGGCAGCCGCGCCGCCCAGCTCGAGAAGTTGAAGCCGGACAGCGCGAACACGACGAACACCGCGGTCGAGGCGGTGCGGACCGTGCGGGGGTCGAGCGGGGCGGGGTGCGTCATCGCGGGCTCCACGTCGTGCGGGTACGGGTCAGGACGGGTGGACCGGCTGCGGCGCGTGGTCGGGTGCGTGCTCCCGACGGACGCTACCGGACGGCACCACGCAGCCGGCGTCGTCCGCGGAGGCGACGTCGAGCGCCGGGACGGCGGCGGGCTCGACCGTGGCCACGACGGGCGCACCGGGGTCGTCCGCGGGGACGACCGTCGCCGCCACCGCGTCCGGGCGGCGGACCGTCCGGGCCAGCAGCACCGACGCGATCATCGCGACCGTGATCAGCAGCAGGGCGTGCCGGGTGCCCATCAGCTCCGCCGCGAGGCCGAGCAGCGGCGGCGCGGCCAGCGACGCGGTCGACGAGAACGCGGACACCACGGCCACCCGGCTCGCCGCACGCAGCGGGTCGTCCGACGCGGCGGCGATGCCCAGCGGCACGGTGAGCGCGGCGCCGAAGCCCCACGCGACGATCCCGACGGCGGCGACCGGCAGCGACGGCGCGAAGCCGAACAGCAGCAGGCCGCCGAACGACACCAGGCCCGAGGCGCGCAGCACCGCGACCCGGCCGTACCGGTCGATCAGCTTCGTGCCCAGCAGCCGCACGGCGGTCATCGCGCCGACGAAGACGCCGAACATCGCGGCGCCGACCGCCTCCACCTGGTCGAACCCGTCGACGACCGCGAGCGCGAGCCAGTCGTTCGCCGCGCCCTCGGACAGGGCGGCGGACATGATGACGACGCCGATCAGCAGCGTGCGGGGCTCGCGCCACGCACCCAGCGCCGAGCCGGGGCGGGCGACGCGGCGCACGCGGGCCGCGCGCAGGCGGCCGGCGATCCCGGCCTCGCGCGGGCTGCGGCCCTCGGCCCGGGCGTCCCGCGCGGCACGCTCGGCGGCGCGGTCCGTGGGCAGCGACTCGATCACGGCGCCCGGCACCGACAGCAGGCGCCACACCGTGCCGACCACGGCGGTCGCGGTGAACTGCGCCAGGAGCGGCACGTCGGCCACCGCGCAGAGCGCGCCGATGCCGGAGCCGAGCACCGAGCCGATGGAGAAGGCCGCGTGGAACTGCGGCAGCACGGTGCGGCCCATGCGGCGCTCGACGGCGGCGGTCTCCACGTTCAGCGGGACGTTGCCGATCGCGAAGCCGACGCCGGACAGGAAGATGCCCGCGGTCAGCACCGGCACCGACCCCACGGTCGGGCCGAGGCCGATCAGCACGTACGCCGCGGCGAACGCGACCATCGAGATGTAGAGGACGACCCGTCCGCCGTACCGGTTCACCAGCGCGCCGGCGACCGAGACGGTGGCCAGCGAGCCGACGGAGCCCGCGATGAGCAGGCCGCCGAGCTCCGCGGTCCCCAGGTCCAGCGCGTCCCGGACCGCGGGCAGCCGCGCGAGCCAGCCCGAGAGCATCAGGCCGCTCAGCGCGAACAGCCCCATCAGCAGCCAGCGCGCCCGCTGCACGGCCGGGTCGACGGGCAGGTGCGGCGTCGCGCCCCGGCCCGAGCGGCCCGCGGGCCGGCGGCTGCCGGTCACGGGACCTTCAGGTCGGGGTCGGCGGTTGGCCGGACGGAGAGGGGCGCGCCCGGTGCGGGCCCGCGGCTGGCTCACGGCAGCTCCAGTTCAGGACGAGGTGGGGTCAAGCAGAGGTATGGCGTGTCTCGAATCGATTCGATCCGCGCGCCGAGCGGGTCGGTCGAATCGATTCGGGGGATGCAGCAAGTCTGCGGGTACGCTGGCGGCGGCGTCAACAGACTTCATCCGCGTGTGATCGGCGCCTCTCCTCGACCCACCCCCGGAGGCCCGCCGGTGTCCCAGCGACCGACCCTGGCCGACGTGGCGGCCGCCGCGGGGGTGTCGGTCTCCACCGCGTCGCTCGCGTTCTCCGGCGCCGGCCCCATCGCGGACGCCACCCGGCAGCGGGTGCTCGACGCCGCCGCCGGCCTCGACTACTCCGGCCCCAACCCCCTCGGGCGGCAGCTCCGCAGCGGCCGCTCCGGCATCGTCGGCGTGGTCGTGGGCGACGCGCTCAAGCGGGCGTTCCGGGACCCGATCGCCGTGCAGCTGCTCGACGGCCTGGTCGACACGCTCGGCCCGCTCGGCCTCGGCGTCCTGCTGGTCCCCGGCCCCACCGACCCCGGCCAGCCCGCCGTCGACCCGCTGGTCGAGTCCGCGGCGATGGACGTGGCCGTGATGATCTGGGGCGGCACGCTCGACGACCCGACGCTGCGGGCGCTCGAGCGGCGCGGCATCCCCGCCGTCGTCGTCGAGGGGCACGACCTGCGCGACGTCGTCACCGTCGGCATCGACGACCGTGGCGGCGTCGCGGACGTCACCCGGCACCTGGTCGGGCTCGGTCACACCCGCATCGCCGCCGTCACGCTCCCGTTCGGCCCGGAACGCCGGCTCGGCCTGGCCGACGCGGCACGGCAGGAGCAGATCACCTGGACCGTCGCGCGCCGCCGGATCGACGGCCTCCTGGACGCCGGCGTCACGCCCGCCGCCGTCTACGAGACGCCCGCCTCGCTGGTCGAGCACGGCGCCGCCGCCGCGCGCACGCTGCTGGCCGGGCCGGCGGAGAACCGCCCCACCGCGGTGGTCGCGCACTCGGACCTGCTGGCCTCGGGCGTGGTGCTCGGCGCACGGGAGATGGGGCTGCGCGTGCCGGAGGACGTGTCGGTCGCCGGGTTCGACGGCCTCGACCTGCCGTGGCTCGCGCCCGACGTGCTCACGACCGTGGTGCAGCCGATCGCCGAGAAGGGCGCCGTCGTGGGACGCGCCGTCGAGGGCCTGCTGGCCGGCGCGACCCCGCCGGACGCGGTGCTGCCGGTGGAGCTCCGGGTGGGGACGACGACCGGTCCGGCGCCGCGCGCCTAGCCCGCGTCGGGCGTCAGGAGAGCCGGACGAGCGCCTGGCACTTGGCCAGCACGCGTGCGCCGCCGGCGGTGACGGTCAGGTCGACCCGCGCCGTGCGCGTCCCGGCGTCGAGCGCACCGACGGCCGCCACGACCTCGACGGTCGCGGCACCCGGGTCCGGCACCGGCACGGGCCGCGCGAACCGGGTCTGGTAGTCCAGCACCGCGCCGGGGTCGCCCAGCCAGTCGGCGACGACGCCGACGGCCGCGCCCATCGTCCACATGCCGTGCGCGATGACGCCGGGCAGCCCGACCTCGGTCGCGAACCGCTCGTTCCAGTGGATGGGGTTGAAGTCGCCGCTCGCACCGGCGTACCGGACCAGGCGGGACCGGTCGACGAGGAGCTCGCGGCGCGCGACCTCCTGGCCGACGGCCAGGTCCTCGAACGTGGGCAGCGCCATCAGGCGTCCTCCCCCCGGACCGCGAGCGTCGACGTCACCGTGGCGACGGGCTCCCCGTCCTCCGCGGCGATGACCGCGCGCGTCGTCACCATCGACAGCCCCGCGCGCTCGGTCACCGCGTCCACGTGCAGCACGGTGACCAGGCGGTCGCCGGCGTGGATCGGGCGGTGGTGGATGAACCGCTCGTCGGCGTGCACGACCCGGCTGAAGTCGATCCCCGCGTCGGGATCCTGGATCAGCTGGGCCTCGGCGCGCTGCGCCACGACGACGGCGAACGTCGGCGGCGCGATCACGTCGGGGTACCCGAGTGCTCGCGCCGCGTCGACGTCGGTGTGGGCCGGGTGCTGGGCACCGACCGCCTCCGCGAACTCGCGGAGCTTCTCGCGGCCGACCTCGTACGCCTCGTTCGGCGGGTACTGACGTCCCGCGTACTCGGGGTTGACGGCCACGACGATGTGCTGAGAGGTCAGCGGGTCTCGCGGTGGACCGTGTGACGGCCGTCGCGCGGGCAGAACTTCTTCATCTCGAGCCGGTCGGGGTCGTTCCGACGGTTCTTCTTCGTGATGTAGTTCCGCTCCTTGCACTCCGTGCACGCGAGCGTGATCTTCGGACGGACGTCCGAGCTCTTGCTGGCCATGGTCTTGCCACCTCTCGCGCCGAGACAGCGCTTGCGATCTTCGTCGACGCGCGCCGGCGGACGCGCGACTGGTTCAGTCCTTGTAGCGGGGGCGGGGCTCGAACCCGCGACCTCACGATTATGAGTCGTGCGCTCTCGCCAACTGAGCTACCCCGCCTCGGATGCACCGGCCAGGACGGGTCCTGACCAAGCGGCACACCACAGAGCCCCGAACGGGATTCGAACCCGTGACCTCTTCCTTACCAAGGAAGTGCTCTACCACTGAGCTATCGGGGCAGCGCGGACTAGGCTACACGGTGCTCCGGGCCGGTGCGAAATCGGCCCCTCGGCACGCGCGGTCGCGCCTGCCGGAGCCGGTCCCACCCGTCGCCAGGAGCAGGTCGAGCCTGCCCGTGCGTGCCGACGGGGCGCCCTCCCGGAGGAGAGACGCCCCGTCGACGTGCGTGGCGGGTGAGGGATTCGAACCCCCGTAGGCGTTGCCAGCTGATTTACAGTCAGCCCCCTTTGGCCACTCGGGTAACCCGCCAGGGTGCGCGCCACGGTGACTGCGTCTCCGGGGTGCGGATGGAAGGATAGCAAGGGATCGGGCCCGGACCGAAACCGGGGCCGTCGAGGGCACAGCAGCACCGGAGCACCACACGTCAGGAGGAGTCATGGCGAGCGAGTCGTCGTTCGACGTCGTCAGCAAGGTGGACCGCCAGGAGGTCGACAACGCGCTGAACCAGGCGGTCAAGGAGATCGCCCAGCGGTACGACTTCAAGGGAGTCGGCGCCTCGATCGCGTGGAGCGGCGAGAAGATCGTCATGATCGCGAACTCCGAGGAGCGCGTGCGCGCGGTGCTCGACGTCTTCCAGACCAAGCTGATCAAGCGCAACATCTCCCTGAAGGCGCTCGACACGGGCGAGGGCGACCCGAAGCCGTCCGGCAAGGAGTACCGCCTCGAGGGCGTCATCAAGGAGGGCATCTCCACCGAGAACGCCAAGAAGGTGACCAAGCTGATCCGCGACGAGGGGCCCAAGGGCGTCAAGACGCAGATCCAGGGCGACGAGGTCCGCGTGTCCGCGAAGTCCCGCGACGACCTCCAGGCGGTCATCGCGCTGCTCAAGGGCGCCGACGACATCGACGCGGCGCTGCAGTTCATCAACTACCGCTGACCCGCGGCACGACCGAGGCCGGGCACCCCGCGGGTGCCCGGCCTCGTCCCTCGCCCGGGTGGGTCAGTAGCGCTCGATCCCGCCCGTCCCCGCCATCCGCTCCAGCCGCGCGATGCGGTCGGCCATCGGCGGGTGGGTGGCGAACATCTTCCCGATGCCCGCCCCCGTGAACGGGTTGGCGATCATCAGGTGCGACACGTCGACCAGGTCGCGCTCCTGGGGCAGCGGCCGGGCGGCGGTGCCGCGCTCGAGCTTGCGCAGCGCCGAGGCCAGCGCGAGCGGGTCCCCGGTGAGGGCCGCACCGTCCTCGTCCGCGTCGTACTCGCGGGTCCGGCTGATCGCGAGCTGGATCAGCGTCGCGGCGACGGGGGCCAGGAACACCATCAGCAGGGCCGCGATCGGGTTGCCGCCGCGGTCGCGGTCGCTGCCGCCGCCGAAGAACAGGGCGAACTGGGCGACCGACGTGATCACGCCGGCCACCGCGGCCGCGATCGACGACGTGAGGATGTCGCGGTTGTAGACGTGCATCAGCTCGTGGCCGAGCACGCCGCGCAGCTCCCGCTCGTCGAGGATCTGCAGGATGCCCTCCGTGCAGCAGACGGCGGCGTTGCGGGGGTTGCGGCCGGTGGCGAACGCGTTGGGCGCGGCGGTGGGCGACACGTACAGGCGCGGCATCGGCTGCCGCGCGGCGGTGGAGAGCTCGCGGACGATCCGGTACATCCCGGGCTGCTCGATCTCCGACACCGGCCGCGCGTGCATGGCGCGGATCGCGATCTTGTCGGAGTTCCAGTACGAGTACGCCGTCATCGCGAGGCCGGCGAGCGCGAACAGGACGATGAACCGCCCGTTCGCGACGACGGCCCCGATGCCGAGCAGCACGGCCCAGAGCACGCCGAACAGCAGCGCCGTCTTGAGGCCGTTGTAGTGCCGGTGTCCCATGTGCGTCCTTCCCGTGCGAGGTGCCGGACATCTCGTCCCGCGTGGAGGACAACGCCGCGGCGACCTGGGAGGTTCCCCGTACGCTGTCCGCGCACACCCCCGATCAGACCTGCCCGAGGAGACGCCGTGCGCACCACCCGCTTGATCGTCCTGGCCGCTGCGAGCGCGCTGGCGCTCGCGGCGTGCGCCCCCGTCGACGACACCGCCGACGCCGGCTCGACCGGCTCCTCCGCCGCGACCGACGGCGCGCTCGACACCCTGACCGACGGCGTGCTGACCATCGGCACCTCGGACCCGGGCTACGAGCCCTGGGTCGTCGACAACGACCCGGCCAACGGCGAGGGCTTCGAGTCCGCCGTGGCCTACGCGGTGGCCCAGCAGCTCGGCTACGGCGAGGACCAGGTCGAGTGGGTGCCCGTCACGTTCGACCAGATCATCGCCCCCGGCGCCAAGAGCTTCGACTTCGCGATCAACCAGGTCTCGATCAGCCCCGAGCGCGCCGCGAACCTCGACTTCTCCTCCTCGTACTACGACACCGCGCAGGCCGTCGTCACCCTGGAGGGCTCGGCAGCCGCGGACGCCACGTCGCTGGCCGACCTGCAGGACCTGAAGCTCGGCGCGATGGTCGGCACCACGAGCCTGACCGTGGCGCAGGACGCGATCGACCCGAGCACCGACATCCAGGTGTTCAACGACAACGACCAGGTCAAGCAGGCGCTCACCGCCGGGCTGGTGGACGCGATCGTCGTCGACCTGCCGACGGCGCTCTACATCACCGCGGCGGAGCTCGACGGCGGCAAGGTGGTCGGCCAGCTGCCCGCGGGCGACGACGCCGACCAGTTCGGCCTGGTGCTCGACAAGGGCTCGGCGCTGACCGGCCCGGTCACCGAGGCCGTGGACGCGCTGCGCGAGGACGGCACGCTCGCCGACCTCGAGGCGCAGTGGCTGACCGACGCGGCCGGCGCCCCGGTCCTGCAGTAGTGCCCGCGGAGCCGACGACCGCTGCGGAGGGCACCCACCCCGCGTGGGTGCCGTCCGCGCGGCAGCGGGAGCGGGACGCCTACCGGCGCGGGCAGACCCGGCGGTCGACGGTCGTCGCGCTGGTCAGCACCGTGGTCGTCGCGGCCGTGGCGGTGCTCGGCCTGGTCAGCTCGCCGGGCTGGCCGCGGGTGCGGCAGTCGTTCCTGGACCCCGACGTCGCCTGGGCCGCGCTGCCCCACGTGCTCGAGGGGCTGTGGCTGAACGTCCGCGTGATGGCGGTGTCGGCCGTGCTGATCGTGGTCGTCGCCCTGCTGCTGGCGCTGGCGCGGACGCTGCGCGGGCCGGCGTTCTTCCCGCTGCGGGCGCTCGCCACCGGCTACGTCGACGTGTTCCGCGGGCTGCCGCTGATCCTCGTGCTGCTGCTGGTCGGCTTCGGCGTACCCGGCCTGCGGCTGCAGGGCGTGCCGACGTCGGCGGTCGTGCTCGGCGGGCTCGCGCTGGTCCTGACGTACTCCGCGTACGTGGCCGAGGTGTTCCGCGCGGGCATCGAGTCGGTGCACCCGTCGCAGATCGCCTCGGCCCGCTCGCTGGGGCTGACCCGCGGGCAGACCATGCGGCACGTCGTCCTGCCGCAGGCGGTCCGCCGCGTCATCCCGCCGCTGCTGAACGACCTGGTGTCGCTGTCCAAGGACTCCGGCCTGATCTCGATCCTCGGGGCCGTCGACGCCGTGCGCGCCGCCCAGATCCAGACGGCCGCGTACGCCAACTTCACCCCGTACGTCGTGGCGGGCGTGCTGTTCGTGCTGCTGACGATCCCGCTCACCCGGTTCACGGACGCGCTCGCGAAGCGCGGCGGGTGGCTCGGGTCGCAGAGCGGTCTCGCCGGGGCGGGGGCCATGCGATGACCGCGACCTCTCCCCTGCTGCGGGTCGACCGCGTCCGCAAGGCGTTCGGCGACCACGTCGTCCTCGACGACCTGTCGCTCGACGTCTCGGAGCACAAGGTCGTCGTCCTGATCGGCGCCTCGGGGTCCGGCAAGTCGACGCTGCTGCGCTGCGTCAACCTGCTGGAGGACGTCGACGACGGCGTCATCGAGGTGGCCGGGCAGGAGGTCACGGACCCCCGCGTCGACGCGAACGCGGTGCGCGCCCGGATCGGCATGGTCTTCCAGGCCTACAACCTGTTCCCGCACCTGCGGGTGCTGGACAACGTGACCCTCGCGCCGCGGCTGGTGCACAAGGTCGGCAGGGCCGAGGCCCGGGAGCGCGCGGCGGCGATGCTCGAGCGGGTCGGCCTCGGCGCGAAGGCGCACGCCTTCCCCGACGAGCTGTCCGGCGGCCAGCAGCAGCGGGTGGCGATCGCCCGGGCGCTGGTCACCCAACCCGCGCTCATGCTGCTCGACGAGGTCACCAGCGCGCTCGACCCGGAGCTGGTCGGCGAGGTGCTGGACCTGCTCGGCGAGCTCAAGGACGAGGGCACCACGATGGTGGTCGCCACGCACGAGATGGCGTTCGCCCGGCACGTCGCCGACGAGGTGTGCTTCCTGCACCAGGGCCGGATCCTCGAGCAGGGCACCGCGGACCAGGTCCTCGGCGCCCCGCGCGAGCCGCGCACGCAGGAGTTCCTCCGCCGCATCACGGGCTAGACCCGGCCGGCCCCGCGAGGTCGAGGGGTTGCGGCGAGGTCGAGGGGTTGAGCGCCCTGCTGGGCGACAACCCCTCGACCTCACGCGGCGCGGCGGCGCGTCGCCCGCCGGTCAGGACTCGTCGGCCGCCAGGGCCAGGGCGACGCGGACCATCTCCTCGCGGGGGACGACCTTGACCCGCTCGCGCCCGTGCGGCTCGCCGAGCGAGCGCTCGTACGCGTCGAGCAGCTCCCACCCGGCCCACTGGATCGCCTGGACGCCGCGCGCGGCGAGGGCGTCGAGCACGGCCTGCGGGTCGGGCTCGGTCGCGGACAGGAACGGGTTGCCGTCCTCGGTCACGTCGCCGGCGTCCTCGACCAGGTGGCGGATCGTCTCGCTCGCGTCGGACTTGGTGTGGCCGATCAGTCCGACCGGGCCGCGCTTGATCCAGCCGGTGGTGTAGACGCCGGGCACCGGCTCGCCGTCGACGTCCACGACGCGGCCCTCGCGGTTCGCGATGACGCCCTTGCCCTCGTCGAAGGGCACGTCGACCAGCGGCGAGCCGAAGTAGCCGACGGCGCGGTACACGGCCTGCACGGGCCAGTCGTGCAGCTGCCCGGTGCCCGCGACGGTGCCGTCGCCCGCGAGCGCCGTGCGCTCGGTGCGCAGTCCGACGACCCTGCCGTCCTCGCCGAGGACCTCGACCGGCTTGTGCAGGAAGTGCAGGTGGATGCGGCGGCTCGCCGTCATCTCCTCCGGCTCCTTCAGCGTCCAGTCGGTGAGGGTCTTGACGACCTGCTTGGTCTGGTTCGACGAGTGGATCGCGGCCATCGAGCCCTCGTCGAAGTCGAAGTCCTCCGGGTAGACGACGACGTCGACGTCGGGGACGTGCCCGAGCTCGCGCAGCTCCAGCGGGGAGAACTTCGCCTGCGCCGGGCCGCGGCGGGCGAAGACGTGCACGTCCGTGACCGGGTTGGCGAGCAGGCCGTCGTAGACGTTCTGCGGGACCTCGGTCGGCAGCAGGTCCTCGGGGTGCTTGGCGAGCACCCGGGCGACGTCCAGCGCGACGTTGCCGGCACCGAGCACCGCGACGTGCTGCGCCTCGAGCGGCCACGTGCGCGGCACGTCCGGGTGGCCGTCGTACCAGGACACGAAGTCGGCGGCGCCGTAGGAGCCGTCCAGGTCGATGCCGGGGATGGCGAGGTCGGCGTCGCGGATGGCGCCGGTCGCGAAGATCACCGCGTCGTAGTGCCGGCGCATGTCCTCGAGCTTGAGGTCGCCGCCGTAGTCGACGTTGCACAGCAGCCGGATGTCGCCGCGCTCGAGCACCTTGTGCAGCGCCACGATGATCTGCTTGATCCGCGGGTGGTCGGGCGCGACGCCGTACCGGACCAGCCCGAACGGGGCGGGGAGGCGCTCGATCAGGTCGATCGACACGTCCAGGCCGGACCGGCTGAGGATGTCCGAGGCGTAGATCCCGGCGGGTCCGGCGCCGACGACGGCCACGCGGACAGGGCGGTTCGAGCTCACGCAGGTGCCTTCCGTGTACATGGTCCCGGCACGTCGCTGCGGCGCGGCCCCGGCGGCGTCGCGGGGGACGTCACGGCCGGTGCCCGGCGCGGCGCGCGCGGGGTGGAGCACCCAGTGTAGGACGGCCTAACTCTGCCGACCCGCGCGGATCTCCTGCCGTTCTCCGGGACCCCGCCCGCCGCGTGGCGTCCCGGGCCGCGCGGCGGGTCTACCGTCAGCGGCGTGAGCACCCCGTCCCCGTCGAGCCCGTCCGCGGGCCCCGACCTCGTCGTCGTCCCCACCCCGGCTGCACCGTCGGCCCTGGACCCCCGCGGCCTGGCCGCCGGTACCGGCGCGTACCTGCTGTGGGGCGTCCTGCCCCTGTACTTCGAGCTGCTGAAGCCGTCGGGAGCGGTCGAGGTCGTCGCCCACCGGGTGCTCTGGTCGCTGATCTTCTGCGCGGTCGTCCTCAGCGCCACCCGCACGTGGCGCGCGCTCGGCACGGTGCTCCGCGCCCGGCGGACGATGGGCCTGGTCGCGACGGCGGCGGTGCTGCTGGCCGTGAACTGGCTGACCTTCGTGTTCGCCGCGCTGAGCGGCCACGTGGTCGACGCCGCGCTCGGCTACTTCATCAACCCCCTGGTCACCGTGCTGCTCGCGGTGCTCGTGCTCCGGGAGCGGCTGCGCCGGACGCAGTGGGTCGCGCTCGGGTTCGGCGTGGCGGCGGTCGTCGTCATCACGGTGGGCCTGGGCCGGCTGCCGTGGGTGGCGCTGACGCTCGCCGGCTCCTTCGGGATCTACGGGCTGCTGAAGAACCGGATCGGTCGCAGCGTCGCCGCTGCCCCCGGCCTCGCCGCCGAGACGCTCGTCCTCGCCCCGGTGTCGGCGGTCTACCTGATCTGGCTGCAGTCCACCGGCGACGCCACGTTCGGCGTCAGCGGCGGCTGGCACGCGCTCGCGCTCGCGGGGACGGGCGTGGCGACGGCCCTGCCGCTGCTGCTGTTCGGGGAGGCGGCGCGCCGGCTCCCGCTGAGCGTCGTCGGCAGCCTGCAGTACCTGGCGCCGGTGCTGCAGCTCGTGATCGGCGTGCTCGTGCTGCAGGAGACGATGCCGCCGGCGCGGTGGTGGGGCTTCGCGCTGGTCTGGGTGGCGCTGGTGCTGCTGACCGTCGACGGCGTGCGGACCCAGCGGGCGCGCCGGCTGCGCCCCGTGGCCTGACGGGGCGGCTCAGGCCGGCCGGCGCCGTCCGGCGACGCGCGCGCCCAGCGCCGCGAGCAGCAGCATGCCGACGCCGCCGATCCCCCACCAGACGGCGTCCGACCGGGCCGCCGCCAGCGGGTCCTCGCGCGGCGAGACGTCGACGGTGCGGGCCTGCGCGACCTCCCCGGCGGCCGCGGCGTGCACCGGGCTCGGCGGCCCGAGCGCCGTCCCGTCGTCGACGAACGCCAGCGCCTCGTCCGGGCGCACGACGCCCCAGCCGACCAGGTCGTCGCGCGCGGCGGGCTGCGCCCGGGCGGCGGTGACCTCGAGCCGGTGCGCCCACTGCGCCGGCGTCTCCTCGGGGTACCGCTCCGCGAGCAGCGCGGCCGCGGCGCTCACGTAGGCGGTCGCGAAGCTGGTGGAGGCCCCCTCGCCCGACAGCATGCAGTCGCCGGCCGCGTGGTACGCCGTGAGGACGTTCGTGCCCGGCGCGGCCACGTCGACGTGCGGGCCGTGGATCGCGTCGGCGGACGCGCGGTCGTCGACGTCGACCGCCGTGACCGCGAGCACGCCGTCGTAGGCGGCCGGGTAGCGGGGGCCGTCGGTCTCGTCGCTGCTGGTGGAGCGGTTCCCCGCGCTCGCGACGACCAGGGAGCCCGCGGCCGTCGCGCGGCGCACGGCATCCGCCAGGGCGGGCGTGTCGTTCGGGGTGCTCATCGACACGTTGACGACCCGGGCTCCCCCGGCGACCGCGGCGTCGATGCCGGCCGCGATCCGCGTCGCGTCGGGCGCGACGCCCTGCGCGCGGCCCTGGTCGTCGTCGGAGTAGTACACGCGGACCGGCAGGATCGTGGCGTCCGGCGCGAGGCCGACCAGCCCGGACGTCGGCACCGGCCGGGCGGCGATCTGGCCGGCGACCGCGGTGCCGTGCCCCGCCGTGTCCGTGCGGCCGGTCGGCTCGCCCGCGACCCCGACCACGTCGACGCCCGGCACGACGGCGCCCGACAGGTGCGCGTTGCCGGTGTCCACCCCGGAGTCGACGACCGCGACCGTGACGCCGCGGCCGGTGGCGGACGCCCACGCGCGCTGCGCGGCCAGGCGGGGCAGCGCCGGCGGCGTCTGGTCGATGTACTGGACCTTCTCCTGCGTGCACGCGCCACCCGCGGTCGCGGCGGGGACCGCCGGCAGGGCCCAGGCCCCCGGCACGCTGCCCGGGACGGCGACGGCCGCGAGGACGCCCGCCAGCAGCAGCCGGCGGACCGGGCGCGGCACCGTCACGGGGCCCCGTCCGGCTGGGCGGGACCGGTCGCGCCGGGGCTCGCCGCCGCGGTGCCGCCCGACACCTCGGTGGCCGCGGCCTCGACCGTCAGCGTGGGGCCGGTCGGCAGCAGCTCCGCCCAGGCCGGCGGCACCCGGGTCACGTCGCCGGGCGCGTAGCCGAGACGGGCCAGCACCTCGTCGCTCGCGTCCGGGACCGGGTACGCGCGGCCGGAGCCGTCGACCAGCCGGACGGACGCGGCGGCTCCGTCGGCGGTCTGCGCCCGCACGAGCGCGCCGGAGCCCGGGGCGACCCGCACGCCGGACTCGGCCGGCGGGCCCTCGCGCAGCACCAGGTCGACGCGCTCGGTGTCGCCCGTGGTCAGCGTCAGGCACGCGGAGACGCCCGCGCCGGGCAGCGCCGGGACCGTCTCGGGGAGGTCGGCCGGTGCGACGGGGGTGCCCGAGGTGCGGACGGCGGCGATCTCGGCGGGGGTGACGGTCAGCGGCTGCGCCGCCAGGTCGCCCGCGCCGAGCAGGTAGAGCGGGTAGGCGAGGTCGCTCAGCGGGGCGAGCTCGCCCTGCGCGTCCACCACGTACCGGCGCGCGCCGTCGCCGACGCCGGAGACCTCGACGACCGTGCCGACGCGCGTGTCGACCGGCAGGCCGCCCTGGGGCAGCGCCGACGACCCCGCGCCCGCCACGGTCAGCGGCGCCAGGTCGGAGCCCACGGGGACCAGGTTCAGCCAGTCCGCGCCCGCGGTGACGGGCGTGGTGGTGTCCAGGCCGAGCGCGCGCAGCACGGCGGCCTCGTCGCCGGCCGGGATCCGGTGCCGGACGCCGTCCGCGACGAGGTGCAGCGTCCCGGCGACCTCGACCAGCGCGCCGGCGCCCGGGTCGACCGCCGGGGCGTCCGCGTCGGGGTCGACGGTGAGCGACGTCCCGCCGTCGGGCGCCACGCAGGCGAGCCAGCCCGTCGCCGTGAGGCGGCTCGCCAGCGGCAGCTCGTCGGGGGCGCCCGGGATGCCGAGCGTCGCGCCGCGCGGGGCGTCGGTGATGTCGTCCTCGCTGACGTCGACCACGTGGAACGCCCCGGAGTCGAGCACCAGGCGGGCGCTGGTCACGTTGAGCACCGGGTGCAGCGTGCCCTGGATGCCGACGTACCGGCTGCCGTCGCCCTCGACGATCACCAGCGACTGGTCGTCCCAGCCGTCGGGGAGCGTCGGGCTGAGCAGACCCAGGCCCAGGCTGCCGAGCACCAGCAGGACGCTCAGCGAGACGCCCGCCACGACGCCGCGCAGCGGCTTGGTGGGCTCGAGCTCCCGCCCGCCCGGAGCGCCGCTGGTGAAGGCGGTGAGCAGGCGCCGGCGGCTGTAGGACTGCGCCTCGACGAGGTCACGCTTGGACGCCACGGGTCAGACCAGGCCCGCCGCGGTCACGCCGAGCGGCAGCAGCAGCGCCAGGCACGCGATCTCCAGGAAGTCGCCCAGCCGGGCCAGCGCGACCCGGCGGCGCGGGGCGACCAGGCCGAGGCCGACCACCACGGCCGCGGCCGCGCCGGCGAGCACCACCAGCGCGGGGCGCCAGCCCGGGTGCTGCGCGGCGGCGACGACGGCGACCACGACCAGGACCAGCACCGAGATGCCGACCGTGAGCAGCACGTCGAGCCGGGAGTAGGTCTGCCGGGTGGCCAGCAGCAGGCCGGCCGAGGCGAGCACCAGCAGCAGCGTGCCGGCGACGCCGGTGGCGACCACGGCGGGCGCGGACAGCAGCGCCAGGGCGCCGATCGCCACCCGCAGCGACACCTGGACCCGGTGGCCCGCCGCGAGCTGCGCCCGCACGCGCGCGCTCTGCACGGCCGGCGGGTCCGCGAGGATCTCCGCGTCGTTGCGCGGCGACACCACGCGCAGCGGCGTGCTGGACAGCGCCAGCCACGGCACGCCGATGCTGGCCGTCGTCACGACCGCGACCACGACGGCGAGCACCTCGCCCGGCAGCGCGTCGGTCAGCGCGATCGTCGTGCCGGCGACCGCGACCGCGAGCCCGCCGGCCAGCGGTGCCGCGCTGAGCTCCCGCCGGTCGACCAGCGCCGGCATGCCGAGCAGCCCGGCGACCAGCACCCCGGTCCCCGCCAGCGCCGCGGGCCAGCCCCAGGACGGCGGCGCGGTCGTGGCCGTCAGCCCCGCGACGCCCGCCAGCACGGGCGCGACCAGCACGAGCACTCGTCCCGCCGCCGGCTCCGTGCCGACCCGCGCGACCACCGCACCCGCCACCAGCGCGAGCGCCGACGCCAGGGCCGCCACCACGGGCGGGACCAGCGAGGTCTGGTCCGAGCCGAGCAGCAGCGCCGCGCCCGCCAGCAGCAGCGCGCCCGCCGCCCACGCCGCGCTCAGCGCCGAGTCCCGCGGCGTCCACGGCGCGTACTGGCTCTCCACCGCGTCGGCCACGGCCTCCACGACGTCGTCGTAGATCCGCTCCTGCTCCTTGCGCGCCCCCGACTCCAGCGTCAGCACCGCGCCGTCCTCGACGCCCTCGGCCAGCAGGCTGCGGGCGGAGTCGATCGCCGTGCCGTCCGCACGCACCAGGCGGTAGCCGCCGTGCGCGGTGCTCGCGTCGAGCAGGCCGAGCGCGCGCGCCAGGCCCGGGACGACCTCGGCCATCGGCACCGCGCCCGGGACACCCAGGTCCAGGCGGCGCTCCCCCGCGGTCACCGACACCCGCACGAGCGTCCCGACGGACGGCGTGGTGGTGGGTGCGTCTGTCATGGGGGTCCCCTGTGTTCCCTGGGCAGGTCGGCGGTCAGCATAGCGACGGCCCGGGGGTGCGGCCGGGGCACGGTCACGCCGGCGCGGCCGTCCGGGTGGTCGCCCAGGGTGAGATCGGCGGCGCCCCGTCCCCCGCCGGACGTCCTCCCGGGCTGGGCATATCGGGTGATAGTTGACGAATCATCCAGTTCTTCCTGGGCTGAACGGGTGAACCGTGACACCAGTCAGCGTGGTCGTCCACAGGGCGGGGCACCTCACCTGACGTGTGCAGGAGCTGTGAGTTAGCCTCCTAGCGGTTCCGGGCTCACGTGAGGTCGGGCACAGGCGGCGCCGACGGGGCGCAGGCCAAGCAGGCCCACGGGGCCGTGTAGGGGGAGGTGACATGGCAGCAGAGGTTTCCGCAGCAGACGGCGCTCTCAAGCAGGGCGCCGACGCGGTGGCTCAGAGTCGTGGGGAGCTGCAGCGCGAGCTGAGCGCTCTCGAGGGCAAGCTGTCCGGGATCGGGTCGCACTGGCAGGGCCAGGGCGCCGTGGCGTTCAACGCCCTCATGGCCCGCTGGCGCGAGGACGCGAACAAGATCGTGTCCGCGCTCAACGAGTTCGAGTCCAACCTGCTCACCTCGCAGTCGACGTACACCGCGTCGGACGAGGCCCAGCAGTCCTCCTTCAGCCGCCTCCAGGGCCGGCTGGGCTGATCGGGAGAGGATCAGACGATGAGCGACCTCAAGGTCAACTTCGGGGGTCTGTCGACCGCCGCCGCCGACATCCAGTCCAGCGCGAGCAACATCGAGTCGCGCCTCAACGACCTGGACCGCTCGCTGCAGCCGCTGCGCGCCAACTGGTCCGGTGAGGCCTCCACGGCCTACACCGCCGCCAAGGCCAAGTGGGAGGCCGCGCTCACCGACATGAAGGCGCTGCTCGCCGACGTCGGCCGTGCGGTGTCCACCTCGGGCGAGGAGTACCAGTCCACCGAGCGGAACAACGCCGCCCGCTGGTGAACCACCCCGGCGCCGCGCGACGCGCGTGACGCCACCCAGCACGACCCGCGCGGTCGCGCCCGCCGTCCCCGGACGGCAGCGGCGCGACCGCGCGGCATCGGCGCCGCAGGGGCGGCGCCGCGAGACACACGCGGAGGACGGACGTGGCAGGGGACGTCGAGCTCGACACCGAGGTGCTGAGCAACCGGTTGAGCCGGCTCGTGGAGCTGTACGACCAGACCACGACGATCAAGAACCGCATCGTGTCGCTCCGGGCCCAGCAGACGAGCGACGTGTGGCCCGACGTGCCCAGCGTCCAGGACTTCGCGCAGCGGTACCGCGACAGCCTGACGTCGGTCCAGGGTCAGATCGACGCGATCCGCGAGGCCATCGACGCGTGCCGCCAGGCGCTCGCCGACAGCGCGCTCTCGCTGCAGCAGCAGGACGCGGCGATCGAGGAGCAGCTGCAGCTGCTCGCGAACCGCCTGGACCGGCCGGCCGTGGCTGCGGCTCCCGGCGCCGTCCGCAGCGCCTCGTGAACCGGATGGTCGGGCACGTCGTCGCCGCGACGGCGCTGGCGGTGGCGACGGCGCCTCTGCTGGCCACAGCCGCTACCGCCCAGCCCGCGGGCGACATCGACGAGGGCCTCTGGTACTACAGCCAGACCGGGCTCGAGCAGATCCACGATATGACCACGGGCCAGGGCGTCACGATCGCGCTCCTCGACAGCCAGATCAACCCGGACGTCCCCGACCTCGCAGGGACCGGTCTGGTGGTTCGGGAGCCCGCGTACTGCGCCGACAGCGCCGGTGGACCGGCCGTTCCTGCCACCTCGACGACCGACCAGGCCGAGCACGCGACCAACATGGCCGCGCTCGTCGTCGGCACGGGCTCCGGTGCCGGTGGCCAGGCGGGCGTGCGCGGCGTCGCGCCGGGCGTCTCGCTGCGGGTCTACACCGTCACCGACACGTCGAGCGACGCGTGCGCGAACCCGGGCGACGGCGCCACCGAGGACGACGCGGTCCTCGACGCGATCGCCGACGGCGCCGACATCATCACCGTCCCCGGAAACCGCAACATCCACCCCTCGTCCGTGCTCGCCGCGCTCCGAGCCGGGGTCATCGTCGTGGCCGCGGGCGGCAACGACGGCGAGCCGGTCTACGGCTACCCGGCGCTCAACAACGGTGTCGTCGCGACAGGGACCGTCGACTCGAGCATCGCCCTCGATGCGGGCAGCGCCCACGGGCCGTTGCTCTCCGTGGTCGCCCCGGGGTCCGACATCCGCGGGATCATGCCAGGCTGGCAGACCTACGGGATCGCCTCCGGCTCGTCCGCGTCGTCGACGTACACGGCCGCGGCACTGGCCCTCGCGTGGTCGGCGCACCCCGAGGCCTCCGCGAACCAGATCCTCCAGGCTCTGGTCAGGACCACGGACGGGTCGGAGCACGAACCCAGCCGCGACGACGAGTGGGGCTACGGCGTCGTCAACATCCGGCAGCTCGTCGCCGTCGACCCCACGACCTACCCGGACGAGAACCCGTTCCTGTTCGACGCCACGGATCGGGCGCCGACGGTCGCCGAGGTACTGGGGACGCCCGCCGATGCGGACGCACCGCCGCCGGAAGCCGAGGAGGCAGAAGTGCCGCCGGTCCCCGAGCCGGACGAGCAGGCCGACGGCGGTCTGCCCGTCGGAGCGGTCGCCGGCATCGGGGCGGGAGTGCTTCTGCTGGCAGTCGTGGTCGGCGTCGTCGTCGCCCGGAACCGCCGCCGCCGAGACGATTCGCAGGACGTGCAGACGCCCACGTACGCAAGGGGGAACCATGGGTGACAAGGCAGACGAGCTCGGCCGGACTCTCGACGCCGACCTGGGCGCGATCGACAACGCCGGGGCGAGCCTGACGACCTACCGTCAGACGGTCGACGCCTCGGCAGACTCCCTGCGCGGCATCGCGGGCGACCTGGGTATCCGCGGGAGCGGGGCCGAGGCCGCGGAGGCGCGTTTCTCGGCCCTGGCGACCGAGGTCTCCGCGGCAGCCGCGCGACTCGACGCCATCCAGAACGCCGGCGCACAGGCGCGGAGCGCGATCGCCGATGCTCGCGAGGCGTTCCGTGACCTGCCCGACGGCGGGCTCTCGCTCTCCGAGCGCGCGGGCCTCGCGGCGATGACGTCCGTCGTGCTGCCCGGTGTCGGGACCGTGGCCGGGGTCGCGGCCGGCGAGATCATCTCGCGCCAGCGCGAGGAGAAGCGCGAGTCGGCTGCAGCCCGCGCGCTGACCGCCCTCGACGGGTCGCTCAGCGCGATCTCGTTCGACGGAGAGCGGCGAAGCGGCGACCGGCAGGAGCTGCCGACCGCCGGAACCACCGACCCGGGGTCGGGCCCGTCGGGAGGAAGCGGCGGTCCAGGAGTCAGCGGTGGGTGGTCCCCGTCGGCTCAGCCCGGCGCGGGCTCCTCCACTCCGTCCAGCAGCGGCACGAGCACGGTGAGTGCCACGTGGACGCCCCAGGACGGGCTCGGCAGCATCGGCTCCGGCACCCCCGGCTCCGGCGGTGGCGGCTGGTCCGTCTCCGACCCCTGGTCCGGCGCGGGCAACGGATCGGGGTCCGGCGGGAGCACCGGTGGCTCCGGCAGCTCCGGCGGCGCGGGCGGCGGCTCGGGCATCGGTGGCGGGTACGTGCCCGGCACCGGCGACGGCACCTCGTCCGACGGCTTCGTCGGCGGCACCGTGCCCGGCGGCTCGGGCTCTGGTGCGGGTGCCGGCTTCCACCTCGGCGGCTCGGGGGGCAGCGGTGCCTCGGGCGCGGGCGCCCTGGGCGGCCTGGGAGCGGGCGGTCTCGCGGGTGGCCTGACGGTCGGCGGTGCGGCGCTCGGCGGCGCGGGCCTCAACCGCCTGGCGGGGGGCGGCGGCGGCGTCGCGTCGATCGGCGGGATCGGCGGTGCCGGAGGCGCGGGGGCGGGCGTGCCGCTCGGCACCCTCGGCTCGGGCGCCTCCGGGTCGGGCCTGTCCGGGTCGTCCTCCGCGCTCGTGCAGGGCTCGCAGTCCGGTGCGGCAGGAGCCGGCGCCTCGGGCGCCCGCGCGGGCGGCATGATGGGCGGCCCGATGGGTGGCGGCGGTGGCGCCGGGTCCTCGGACAAGTCCAAGCGCCGCGGGAGCGCCGGGCTGCTCGCCCCGGACATCGCGGTCGAGGACGGCGAGGAGGCGCCGCACCTCGGCGCGGCCGCTCGTGCCGGTGGGCGCGACACGCTCCGGAACACCCCCGCGGTGGCGGTCGAGTCCGACGACGAGTGGTGACGCGGAGGCCGCCGTCTGATCGCAGATCCGGGCGGCCGACCGTTCGCGCCGCTGGGTCGGGTGGCGTGCGAGCGCGCCCAGCGGCCGCGCCCCTCGGGCCGACCCTTCGTGTATGGCAGGGACAGAATCGGGAAGCGCGTGATCGCTGTGCGGCTGACGGGATCGACACGGCGACGGGGCACGTCGGTGCCCACGGGCTGCGGCACCACCGGCGCGAGCACGCAGCGACGCCGGTCGCTGCGTGTGCTCGCGCGGGGCTGCACGACCACGATGGCATCACTCCTGCTGGCGGGCACGGCCGCGGTCGTCGCCGGTCCCGCTGCCGCCCAGCCCGCCGGGGACATCGACGAGGGCCTCTGGTACCACAGCCAGACCGGGCTCGAGCAGCTCCATGAGCAGGCCAGGGGCGCGGGCATCACGATCGCCTTGATCGACAGCCAGATCAACCCGGCCGCCCCCGACCTGGTCGGCGTGGACCTCCAGGTGCACGAGCCGTCCTACTGCGTCGATGCGCCGGGCGGTCCTGTCGTGCCCGCGGCCGCCACCACGCCCAATGCCGAGCACACGACCAACATGGCGTCGCTGCTCGTGGGTACGGGTGCCGGCGCGGCGGGGCAGACGGGTGTGCGTGGCATCGCCCCCGGGGCGGCGCTCCACGTCTACACGGTCACCGGGTCGACCTCCGGCACGTGCGAGGCGACGGCCGACGGCGTCCGCGTCGACGACGCGCTGCTCGATGCGCTCGACGACGGAGCCGACATCGTCGTGGTCCCGGGCTCACGCGCGATCCGGGAGGACGCCGTCGCCCGAGCGCTGCGCGCCGGGACGATCCTCGTCGCCGCCGGCGGGAACGACGGCATCGTGACCGGGTACCCGGCGCTCTCCAACGGCGTCGTCGCGACCGGCACCGTCGACGAGACCATCACGCTCGGCGAGGGCAGTCCGCGCGGTGACGAGCTCGGCGTGGTCGCGCCGGGCGCCCACATCCGCGCCGTCCGAGGAACCTGGGACGGCTACGGCATGTCCACGGGCTCCTCGAACTCCGCTGCGTTCACGGCCGGGGCTCTCGCGCTCGCCTGGTCGCTCCACCCCGAGGCGACGGGCAACCAGGTCGTGCAGGCGCTGATCCACACGACCGACGGCCGCACGAGCACGCAGCCCGCGCACGACGACGAGTGGGGCTACGGCACGGTCAACGTGCGGCAGCTGCTCTCGGTCGACCCCAGCGCGTACCCGGACGAGAACCCGTTCCTCTACGACGCCGCGGACCGGTTGCCGACCGTGGCGGACGTCCTCGGGTCCGCGAGCAGCACAGCACCCGCGCCGGACGTCGAGCAGGAGGAGGAGGCGGCGGCGGAGGCGGCGCCGGTCGCAGAGGACGCGGTCCCCGACGCCGGCGCGCCCGTCGGTCTGGTCGTCGGCATCGCAGCCGCGGTCCTGGTGCTGACTGCCGTCGTCGTCGCGGCATCGGCAGCACGACGACGCCGCTCGGAGTCGTCGCCGCGCACCACGGTCCCCTGACGAGGACGCGGCGCTCGCCTCCGGCTCGGTAGCACCGCCGACGGTGGGGTCAGCCCCGCGCCGCCCCCGGCGCGTCGATCCGCACCCCGCGGTCCCCCACCTGGATGGTCGACCCCGACGGCACCAGCACCCGCTGGTCCGCCGGCACGGGGATCACGCGTCCGCCGGGCAGCCGCAGCGTGGTGCCGTTCCCCGAGCCGGCGTCCGACACCCAGAACGTGCCGCCGTCCATCCCGAACCGCGCGTGCGTGCGGGAGACCGAGCGCTCCGGGTCGTCCACGACGATGACGTGGTCGCACCGCTCGCCCGGCGCAGGGCGGGGCATCCGGCCGATCAGGCCGGGGCCGGTGACGGTCATGACCTCGCCGGTGTCGAGCGTGACGAGGAACGGGGCGGGCTGCTCCTGGTGCGTGGTCCGGCTCGGCGGGGCGGGCTCGGGCTGCGCGACGGCGGGGACGACCGGGCGGATCCCGGTCGAGGCCGGCGCGTCCGTGGCGGGCTGCAAGGGCTGCGACGGCACTGCCTGCACCGCCGCGGGCGCGGCCTGCTCGGCGGCGCGCGCGGCACGACGGCCCGTGGGCAGCGCGACCTGCGGCGGGACCGCCTGCTGCGGCGGCACGGCCGCGTGCGGCACGACGCCCTGCGGCGCCGCGGACGGCACGGCCCGCACCGCCTGCACGGCCCGGTCGGCGGCGTCCAGCTCCTCCTCGACCGCCCGCTCGTGCGCGCGCACGTCGACGACCACGGCCCGGCCGACGCGGTCGTGCCACGCCTGCGCCTTGCCGGACTTGTCGAACGCGGTCGACGCCACGACGAGCCACTGCCCGAGCCCGGCGGCGGCGTGCCCGGCGGCGAGCACGAGCCCGCGGAGGAACCCCCGGGCGGGACCGACGGAGTACGGCGTCTCCTCGCGCGCGGTCCGCAGGCCGAGCAGCGAGTTGCCGAGCGTGCGGCCGGTGTGCGCCTCCCAGACCAGCAGGCCGATGCCGAGCTCGAGCACGGTCAGCGCGGCGAGCAGCAGCGACCCGGTCCACGCGTACAGCCCGCCGGCGACGACGCCGACGGCCACGGCGTCGATCGCGTAGGCGGCGACCCGGCGGCCGGTGCCGGCCGGGGTGGCGTCGCCGAACGCGGGGTGCAGCACGGACGGGCGCGGCTCGCGGGCGCGGGCGTCAGCACGGGCCCGGCCCTGGGCGCCCTCGACGACGTGCACGGTGACGTCGCCCTGCACGGGCGTGCCGCAGGCGGTGCAGAACCGCGCATCGGGCCGCAGGGGCCGGTGGCAGCTCGCGCACCCGTGGACGGCGACGCTGCCCAGCGGCACCGCGGCGCTCATCGTCTGCTCCACGTCGGGCCCCCTGTCATGCGCGTCATCCTGCCACCGCGGTCCTGCCGGGCCTCGTCACGAGGTCATCCGGCGCAGCGTCTCGATCATGTCGGCGGCGACCAGCGCCGCGGGGAGGGCGAGCACGACGCCCAGGCCCTCGAACGCGTCGCCGAACCGGGAGGCGACGACGGAGCTCCAGCCGCGGCCGAGCGCCAGGCTGACGGCGGCGGCGACCAGGGCCAGCAGCACGCAGGCGACGGCGAGCAGCGCCGCGTCGAGCCCGAGCCAGGGCCCGCCGACGACGGCCAGCTCCACGAGCACGAGCGACGCGGCGACGCGCGGCGCCCAGCGGGCGACGGGCCCGCGCGCGGTCCGCGGCTGCAGGGTGAGCACGAGGACCAGCGCGGCCACCAGGACGACGCCGCCCCAGCCGCGCACGGTGTCGCCGAGCGCGGGCGCGAGCAGGACCGGCACCAGCACCGGCGGGACCGCGCAGACCAGCAGCACGCCGGCGTCCGTGCGACGCTCGGCGGATCCGACGGTGCGGACGACCTGGCGCTCGTTGACCCGGCCGAGGCCCCGCGGCCGCGGCCCGCGGACGGACGGTGCGGTGCGGGCGACGTGCGCGAGGTCGACCAGCTGCTCGTCGGGCACGGTCAGCGCCCAGACCGGCAGGACCCGCAGCGCGATCGGCACCAGCCCGAGCAGCACGGCCGCCGCGACGACCCCGGGCAGCGCGGCCAGCAGCACCGCCAGGCAGAGCGCGGCGACGGCGCCGACCGCGACCAGGAGCACCGTGGCCAGGTCCTGGCCCCGGCGCTGCGCGCGGGTGCCGACGAACCGCACGGCCGCCACGCCGGTGGCCGTGATCAGCCCGGCGACCAGCGCGAGCCGCCGGTCGGCGTCGGTGGCGGGGTCGACGGCCGCGACGCCCGCGGCGAACCCGAGCACCGGGCCGACCAGGGTGGCGGCGGACGACGCGGCGACCCGGGAGACGGCGAGCACGGCCGCGCCGGCGCCCAGCACGAGCGCGGCGGCGAGCGCCGGCCAGCCGCGCCGGTCCGGGTCGAGCAGCAGCACGGCAGCCAGGACGGCGGCGACCGCTGCGGCGGCACCGAGCAGGCCGGGCTGCGGGTCGGGCCGGCGGGCCACCCACGCGGCGCGGGCCCGGGCCGCACGGCCGCGGGGCCGGGGGGCGGGTGCCACCACGTGCACGAGCGAGCCGTCGACCACCTGCTCGGCCACGGGCGCGGCGAGGTCGAGGACCCGGCCGCCCGAGTCGAGGACGAGCAGGCCCGGGACCAGCGGGACGCCGGCGGCGGCGAGCAGCTCGGCGAGCGTGCGGGACGCGTCGAGCGCGACGTCCAGGCGGCGGCTGCCCAGGTGGACGCCGACGCGGATCAGGGCGGCAGGCGCGGCGAGCCCGGGGACCGTCACGCGCACCTCCTGCCTTCGTCCGGTGCCACGGAGGTCGGGCGTCGGCGGAGGACCCGCCTGCCCCGGGCGCGGCGCCCGCCATGCTATGCGGTCGGACACGCCCGGGGCCCGCTACCGCCGGTACGGCGCCCGGGCATCACCGCATCGCCCGCGACCTGTCGCCCGTCCGGCCGAACGCCCGCGGACCCGACCGCCTCGCGGCAGGTAGGTTCATGCCCTAGATCCGTCGGGGGGCGTGGGGTCCCCCGCCCAGCAGGAGGGACCGAGCGCCGACGATGTCGATCGCGCCGCAGCAGGGGACGCGCCTCGAGCCGCCCGCCGTCCCCAGCGGGCAGGTCGTCCTGCAGCCGCCGCCCGAGATCCAGCCGTCGGACGGCATCAGCGGGATGCTCGCCAACGCGATCCCGATGCTGGGCTCGGTGGGCTCCATCGTGTTCGTGGCGATGAACCAGCCCGGTCCGCGCGGCTACATCGCGGCGGGGATGTTCCTGCTGGCGTCGCTGGGCTTCGTCGGCGTCAACGGCTGGCGGCAGCGATCGCAGCACCAGGCGGCCGTCGTCGGCGCCCGCCGGGAGTACCTCGCGTACCTGTCGGACCTGCGGACGTCCGTGCGCCAGGCCGCGGGCGCCCAGCGTCGCGCCGCCGAGTGGTCCTCGCCGGACCCGCGCGCGCTGCCCGCGGTCGCCGAGGAGCGCACCCGCGTCTGGGAGCGCCGGTCGCAGCACGACGACTTCCTCACCGCGCGGGTCGGCGTCGGCGCGCAGCCGCTCTGCCTGGACCTCGAGGCGCCGCAGACCCCGCCGCTCGCGCAGCTCGACCCGGTCGCCGCGTCGGCCGCGCACCGGTTCCTGGTGACGCACCGGGTGCAGCAGGGCGTGCCGCTGGCGTTCGACGTCCGGTCGGTCGCGCGGATCGAGGTGACCGGCGCCGCGGCAGAGACCCGCGCGCTGGCGCGCGCCGTCGTCGCGCAGCTCGCCACGTTCCACGCCCCGGAGGACCTGCAGATCGCGGTGCTCGCGAGCGACGCCGCCCTGCCCGAGTGGGACTGGGTCAAGTGGCTGCCGCACGCCCACTCCACCCGCTCCCGCGACGCCGTCGGCGCGGCCCGGATGATCGGCACGACGCTGGCCGACGTCGAGTCGCTGCTGCCCGAGGACCTGACGGACCGCCCCCGGTTCGGCTACGCGGCCGAGGCCACGCTGCCGCACGTGCTGGTCGTGGTCGACGGCGGCCAGGTGCCGGTCGGCAACCCGATCCTCACCGCCGACGGCGTGCTCGGCGTGACCGTGCTGGAGCTGCCCGACCGCTGGGGCGAGCTCGACGAGCCGACCACGCTGCGGCTGAACGTCGGCGGTGCCGTCGCGGGCGAGGACGCGGTGCGCGCCCCCGTCGACGTGCTGCGGCTGGGCAACGCCCCCGTCCGGGTCGACGGCGACCAGATGTCGGTGGCCGACGCCGAGGCGACCGCCCGCCGCCTGCTGCCCCTGCACGTCGAGTCCGGGCCGGAGCGGTCCGACGACGAGGTCTCCTCCGAGCTGGTCGACCTGCTGGGCGTCGGTGACGTCCGCGACCTCGACCTGGACGTGGCCTGGCGCCCGCGCCTGGCGCGCGACCGGCTGCGCGTCCCGATCGGCGTGACCCCGCAGGGCCAGCCCGTCGCGCTCGACATCAAGGAGTCGGCCCAGCAGGGCATGGGCCCGCACGGTCTGATCATCGGCGCCACCGGCTCCGGCAAGTCCGAGGTGCTCCGCACGCTCGTGCTCGCGCTGGCGATGACGCACTCCTCCGAGGACCTGAACTTCGTCCTCGTCGACTTCAAGGGTGGTGCGACCTTCGCCGGCATGGCGGACATGCCGCACGTGTCCGCGATCATCACCAACCTCGGCGAGGAGCTCACGCTCGTCGACCGCATGCAGGACGCGCTGCAGGGCGAGATGGTCCGCCGCCAGGAGCTGCTGCGCGCCGCGGGCAACTTCGCCAACGTCGCCGACTACGAGAAGGCGCGCAAGGGCGGCCGGACCGACCTCGAGCCGCTGCCCGCGCTGCTGATCGTCTGCGACGAGTTCTCCGAGCTGCTGTCCGCCAAGCCGGAGTTCGTCGACCTGTTCGTCACCATCGGCCGCCTCGGCCGTTCGCTGCAGATGCACCTGCTGCTGTCCTCGCAGCGCCTGGAGGAGGGCCGGCTCCGCGGGCTCGAGTCGCACCTGTCCTACCGGATCGGCCTGCGCACGTTCTCCGCCGCCGAGTCCCGCACCGTGCTGGGCGTCCCCGACGCGTACACGCTGCCGCCCGTCCCGGGCATGGGCTACCTCAAGCCGGACACGACGACGATGATCCAGTTCCGCGCCGCGTACGTGTCGGGCCCGCCGAAGGCCCGCCGCCGCGGCGCGCACGGCGGCACCGCGACCGGGTCGGGGCTGGCCCGGCTGGAGTCGTTCACCGCGGCACCGGTGCTCGGCGGCGTCGAGGCGCTGCCCGCGTCGACCGAGGTCGTCGCGGCCGACCCCGAGGAGACGCGCGCGACGTTCGACATCGCCGTGCAGCGGATGAAGGGCCAGGGCCCGCCCGCGCACCAGGTGTGGCTGCCGCCGCTGGTCGTGCCCCGCACGCTCGACGAGCTCATGCCCGACCTCGTCGTGGACCCGCGCCTCGGTCTCGTGTCCCCCGGCTGGCGCGCCGCCGGCACCCTCACCGTCCCGCTCGGCACGGTCGACCGGCCGCTGGAGCAGCGGCGGGAGAACCTCACCGTGCAGCTGGGCGGCGCGGCGGGCCACATGTCCGTGGTCGGCGCCCCGCGGACCGGCAAGAGCACTGTGCTGCGCTCGGTGGTCACCGCGCTCGCCCTGACGCACACCCCGCTCGAGGTGCAGTTCTACGTGCTCGACTTCGGCGGCGGCACGTTCGCGCCGCTGGCCGCGCTCGCGCACGTGGCGGGCGTCGCGTCCCGCGCCGAGCCCGACGTCGTGCGCCGCACGGTGGCCGAGGTCGAGTCGATCATCGACAACCGGGAGCGGTACTTCCGGCAGCAGGGCATCGACTCGATCGAGACCTACCGCACCCGCCGCGCGCAGGGCACCGCCGACGACGGCTACGGCGACGTGTTCCTGCTGGTCGACGGCTGGTCCACGATCCGCGCCGAGTTCGACGAGCTGGAGCCGCGCATCCAGGCGCTCGCCGGCCGCGGCCTGACGTTCGGCGTGCACCTGATCGCCTCCGCCGCGCGCTGGATGGACTTCCGCACCCAGGTGAAGGACGTGTTCGGCACCCGGCTCGAGCTGCGGCTCGGCGACCCGATGGACTCCGAGATCGACCGCAAGGTCGCCGTCAACGTCCCGAAGGACCGGCCGGGCCGCGGCCTCGCGGTGTCGAAGCACCACGTGCTGACCGCGCTCCCCCGCGTCGACGCCGACCCGTCGGCCGCCACGCTCGGTGCGGGTGTGCAGCACCTGGTCGAGACGGTGAACGCCGCCTGGCAGGGCCCCGCGGGCCCCAAGCTGCGGCTGCTCCCCGACGAGGTCACGCTCGAGGCGGTCCGCGGCGACGCCCGGGCCGACGGCCGCCGGCTGCTGCTCGGCATCGACGAGGCCGACCTGGCCCCCGTCGGCGTGGACGTCACCGAGGAGCCGCACCTGTACGCGTTCGGCGACGGCGGCTCCGGCAAGTCCGCGCTGCTCCGGGGGGTGGCCGCCGAGATCCAGCGCCTGCACACCCCGCAGCAGGCGCAGATCTTCGCGGTCGACTTCCGGCGGTCGCTGCTCGGCGAGATCCCCGAGGAGTACCTGGCCGGGTACTTCACCACGCAGGACCAGGCGACCGGCGAGATCGCCGGGCTGGCCGACTACCTGCGCGGCCGCCTCCCCGGCCCGGACGTGACTCCCGAGCAGCTGCGGTCCCGGTCCTGGTGGTCCGGCGCCGAGGTCTACGTGCTGGTCGACGACTACGACCTGGTGTCCACCACGACCGGCAACCCGCTGCAGCCGCTGGTCCCGCTGCTCGCTCAGGCCGGCGACGTCGGCCTGCACCTGGTGCTGGCCCGACGCTCCGGCGGCGCCGGCCGCGCGATGTACGAGCCCGTGCTGCAGGCGCTCCGCGACCTCGCGGCGCCGGGCATCGTGCTGTCGGGCAGCCCCGACGAGGGCGCGCTGATCGGCGGCGCCAAGCCGACGCCGGGCGTCCCCGGACGCGCGCAGGCGGTGACGCGCGACGAGGGCCGCCAGGTCGTCCAGGCTCGCCTGGACCCCGCCGACCCTGTAGCGCGGCCCGCAGCGGCGCCCCCAGCACCACGGGGCGAGCGCGTGCTCGGCCCGCGAGTGGGTACGGGACACGGTGGGTGCGCTCCCCCTGGGTGTACCCCCGACGTGTCGGGTGCTCACTCGCGGGCTCGCCCGCGCGGGGTGGGCTCGCCGGGCGCGCGGGTGGGGAGGCGGCGCTGCCGACCCCGGTCCCCCCGGCGCCGGGGCGGCGCGCCTACCGGGTGTCCCGGCCTCGCCATGGTCGCGTGCCGGCGGCGGGCGCGGCGTCACCCGGGCCGGGTGATCGCGGCGGCGTGCGCGCGGTCAGGCCAGGTCGACGCGGACGCGGCGGGTGCCGAGGACCAGCGTCCAGCCGGCGGCGACGCGGGCCGGGGCACCCGGCGCCAGCGACCACGGCTTGCCGTCCGGGTCGAGCAGCACGGTGCCGTTGGTCGAGCCGCGGTCCAGCACGTCGAGGCCGCCCTCGGCCGGCCAGAACGCGAGGTGCGTGGACGACACGGACTGCTCGGGGTCGTCGACGGTGACCAGGTGCGCCCAGGTCTCGTCGCCGGGCACGGGACGACGGCCGATCAGACCCGCACCCGTCACCGGCACGCGGTCGCCGGTGTCGACCACCAGCACGAGGGCGGTCGCGGGACCGGCCGCCTCCGGCCCGGCGGCCCAGCGCCCGACGTGGGTGTGCTCGAGGCTCGCCGAGACCCGGGATCGTGGTGTCGGGGAGGCCGTCGGGGGCGTCGCGCTCGGGCGCCGGCGCCGCGGGGACCGCGGGCGCTGCCGGAGCAGCCGGGGGCGGGCCGGACGTGGGGCCGGGACGGGGCTCCGCGACGGGTGCCGTGGCGCGCGGGGCCGGGGCCGCCGCCGGAGCCGCCGCCGGAGCCGCCGCCCGGTCGGCCACCGGCCGCGCCCGCAGCACCAGCGTCCCGGCGGCCTTGTCGTGCCAGCCGCGCTGCTCGGGCCCCTCGTCCCAGGCGCCGGACCCGGCGACCACGTAGACCCCGATGCCGCCGACCAGCGCGCCGAGCGCCTGCACCACCTGGCGCACCAGCACGGCCCACAGCCCCGCGGGCCGGCCGGTGCGGACGGACAGCGTGCGGATGCCCAGCAGGGCGCCGCCGACCGTGCGCCCGCCGAACGCCTCGCCGAGCCACTGGCCCGCGCCGAGCAGCAGCAGGAGCAGCCCGGGGACGAGCAGCGCGCCGACGGAGCCGTCGTCGCGCACCGCTGGCAGGACCGCGAGCAGTCCGGCGGCACCGACGACCACGGCGAGCAGCTGGTCCACCAGCAGCGCGACGAGGCGCCGCCACACCGGGGCGACCGCGTCGTCGACGTCCGCGCCGAGCGACCAGCCGGCCCGGTCGGACGTGGCGACGGGCGCGGGCGGAGGCGGCGTCGACCCGGCGACGCGCGCACCGCAGGTGCCGCAGAACACGGCGCCGGGCTCGAGCGCGGCGCCGCAGGTGGCGCAGGACGTCACGCCGCCGGCGACCGTGCCCATGCTCAGGAGGCCCGGTCCACCAGGGCGTCGGCGAACGACACGAACGAGTCCTTGACCGCCCCGTCGGGCAGCGGCGCGAGCAGGTCGACGGCCTCGCGGGCCAGGGCGGCGGCCCGCTCACGCGTCTCCCGGACCACGTCGTGGGCACGCAGGGCGGCGACCACCTCGGCCAGGTCGGCGTCGTCGGACAGGTCGCCGTCCAGGCGCGCGACGAGGGCCGCGTCGGCCGGGTCGGCGCCGGTGGCGGCGCGCTCGCGCAGCAGCAGCACCGGCATGGTCGGCACCTGCTCGCGCAGGTCGGTGCCGGGGGTCTTGCCGGAGACGGCGCCGTCGGACGTCAGGTCGAGCACGTCGTCCGCGAGCTGGAAGGCCACGCCGATGCGCTCGCCGAACGCGGCGACGGTCTCCACGACGTCGGGCGCGCAGCCGCCGTACATCGCGCCGAGGCGCGCGGACGTGGCGATGAGCGAGGCGGTCTTGTCGGCCAGCACCTGCAGGTAGTGCTGCACGGCGTCGGCACCGGCGGCGGGGCCGGTGGACTCGTGCAGCTGGCCGAGGCACAGCCGCTCGAACGTCCCGGCCTGGATGACGACGGCCTCGGGGCCGAGCCCGGCCACGGTGAGCGACGCGCGCGCGAACAGCAGGTCCCCGACCAGGATGGCGACGGAGTTGCCCCAGACCTCGTGGGCGGCGGGTGCCCCGCGGCGCAGCGGCGCGGAGTCCATCACGTCGTCGTGGTAGAGCGACGCGAGGTGGGTGAGCTCGACGACGACGGCGGCGTCCAGCACGTCGTCGCTCGCCGGGTGGTCGCCCAGCTCGGCGGACAGCAGCGCGAGCAGCGGGCGCAGGCGCTTGCCGCCGGCGTTCGACAGGTGGTGCGCGGCGTCGTCCACGAGCGGGTCGGCGTAGGCGACGGCGGTGCGCAGACGGTCCTCGACCAGGTCGAGGCGTCCCGCGATGCGCTCGGCGAGCACGGGGTCGGCGAGCGGCAGGGCGGTCGGGGATGTCACGGGTCGAACCTATCTGGCCGGACCGGCCGGGGCAGAACCGACGCGGCCGCGCGCCCGGCCCGTGCGGGACCGGGGCGCGGCCGGCCGGGTCACGGGAGCAGCTGGGAGACGCTCGCGATCGCGTCGAGGACGGGCCCGGGGAACACGCCCAGCACGACGGTGAGCACGGCGCACGCGCCGATCGCGACCAGGGTGAACCCCTGCGACGTGACGACGACCGCGGCGGGCCGGGTCTCCTCGTCGGCGTCGTCGCGCGGACCGCCGTGCGGGCTGGTGAAGAACATCAGGACGATGATCCGGACGTAGAAGAACGCGGCGGCGGCGGAGGCCAGGACGCCGACGACGGCGAGCGGCCACCCGCCGCCGTCCACGGCGGCGGAGAACACCGCGAACTTCCCGGTGAAGCCGGCGGTCAGCGGGATGCCCGCGAACGAGAGCAGGAACAGCGCGAACGTCGTGGCCAGGGCGGGGCTGGTGCGGCCCAGGCCGGCCCACTGCGACAGGTGCGTCGCCTCGCCGAGCACGGGCCCCTCGGCCTCGACGGGCGCCTCGTCGCCGGACCCCGCGGGGACCGTGGGCCCGTCGGCGCTCCCGGTTCCGACGGCACGGCCGGCTGCGGCGCCCGCGAGCGCCGGCACCGGCGTCGCCGCACGCACGGCCCCGCGCTCGCGCACCAGCGTGACGATCGCGAACGCGCCGATGGTCGCCGCCCCGTACGCGAGCAGGTAGAACAGCACCGCGGTGATGCCGGACTGCGTCAGCGCGACCACCCCGGTCAGCACGAAGCCGGCGTGCGCGATGGACGAGTACGCGAGCACCCGCTTGATGTCCGTCTGCACCAGGGCGACGACGGTGCCGAGCGCCATCGTCGCGATCGCCACCGTCCACAGGACCGGCTCGAGGTCCCAGCGCAGGTCGGGGAGCATCCCGTAGAGCACGCGGAGCAGGGCGCCGAACGCGGCGACCTTGGTGCAGGCGGCCATGAACCCGGTGATCGGCGTCGGGGCGCCCTGGTACACGTCGGGGGTCCACGAGTGGAACGGCACGGCGCCGACCTTGAACAGCAGCCCGGCCAGCACCAGCAGGCTGCCGGTGAGCAGCAGCCCGTCCATGCCGGTCTCGGTGCGGATCGTGGTGGCGATGTCCGCGAACCGCAGGGAGCCGGAGAACCCGTAGAGCAGCGCGATGCCGAACAGCAGCAGCGCCGAGGCGAACGACCCCAGCAGGAAGTACTTCATCGACGCCTCCTGGCTGAGCAGGCGGCGGCGCCGGGACAGCCCGGACAGCAGGTACAGCGGCAGCGACAGGACCTCGAGCGCGACGAACAGCGTCAGCAGGTCGCCCGTGGCCGGGAAGATCAGCATGCCACCGGTCGCGAACAGCACCAGCGGGAACACCTCGGTCTGCTGCAGGCCGGCGGCGCGCGCGGCCTCCTCGTAGCCCGACCCGGGCACGGCGGCGCCCTGCGGCGCGAACGCGTCCTCGCCGCCGGTGCGGTCGGCGACGACGAGCACCGCCAGGAGCGCCAGCACCGCGATGGTGCCCTGGAGCACCAGCGTCGGGCCGTCGACCAGCAGCGACCCGGCGAGCACGTCGGTGCCCCCGGTCTCGGCCACGTCGCCCCAGAGGAGCGCGACGGCGACGACGGCCCCGGCCAGCGCGAGCAGCGCCAGGGTCAGCTGGACGGGGCGCCGGAACCGCCGCGGCACGAGGGCCTCGACGAGCACGCCGAGCACGGCCGCTCCCAGCACGATCAGCACCGGGGACAGCTGCGCCCACGCGATGTCGGGCACCGTGAACGCGCTCACTGGTCACTCCCCTCGTGGTCGCCGTCCTCGGCGACCGGCATGTCGACCACGGGCGAGTCGTCGCCGACGTGGGTCACGGTCTGCGCGGCGGGCTCGTCGACCAGCCGCAGGGCGGGCGCCGGGTAGAAGCCGAGCACGAGCATCAGCGCGATCAGCGGCCCGACCACCCAGCGCTCGCGCCCGCCGATGTCCCGGGTGGCGGCGAGGTCGTCCCGGACCGGCCCGGTGAACACGCGCTGGTAGGTCCACAGCACGTAGACCGCGGCGAGCACGACCGCGACCGCGGCGACCACCGCGGCGGGCCGGTTGCTGCCGAACGTGCCGACGAGCACGAGGAACTCCGACACGAAGGTGGACAGCCCGGGCAGCGACAGCGCGGACAGCCCGGTCACCAGGAAGACGCCGGCGAGCACCGGGGTGACCTTCTGCAGGCCGCCGAAGTCCTCGATCCGGGCGGACCCGCGCCGCGCGGCGAGGAACCCGACCAGCAGGAAGAGCCCGCCGGTGGAGAGCCCGTGGTTGACCATGTAGAACGACGAGCCGGCGACCGAGGTCGACGTGAAGGCGAAGATGCCGAGCACGATGAACCCGAAGTGCGACACCGACGTGTACGCGACCAGCCGGAACAGGTCCTGCTGGCCGATGGCCAGCAGCGCGCCGTAGAAGATCGACACCAGCGCCAGCGCGATCACCACCGGCGCCGCCCAGCGGGAGGCGTCGGGGAACAGCGGCAGGCAGAGCGTCAGCATCCCGAAGGTGCCGACCTTGTCGAGCACGCCGACCAGCAGCGTGGACGTGCCGGCCGGTGCCTGCTCGGCGGCGTCGGGCAGCCAGGTGTGCACCGGGAACATCGGGGCCTTGACGGCGAACGCCACGAAGAACGCGACGAACAGCCAGCGCTCCGTGCCGGCCGGCATCGACAGGCCGGTGAGGTTCTCGGTGAGGAAGCCCTGCTCGCCGCCGGGTCCCTGCAGGTACAGGCCGATGACCCCGGCCAGCATGACCAGGCCGCCCGCGAGCGAGAACAGCAGGAACTTCACGGCGGCGTACCGCCGCTGAGCCCCGCCGAACGCGCCGATCATGAAGTAGACCGGGATCAGCATCGCCTCGAACAGCACGTAGAACAGGAACACGTCCCGGGCCGCGAACACCGCGACCATGAACGACGTGAGCACCAGCACGAGCGCGAGGTAGTGCCGCAGCCGGTCGGTCGGGAGCGCGGCGCTGCCCTGCTCGCGCCAGGCGGCGAGGACCACCACCGGCACCAGGACGACGGACAGCAGCACCAGCGCGAGGCCGACGCCGTCGACCCCCACCGCGTAGGAGACGCCGAGCTGCGGGATCCAGCCGTGCGTCTCGGCCAGCTGGTGCACGCCGGCCGCGCCGGTGTCGAAGGCGAGCAGCGCCGCGACGCCGAGGCCGAGCTCGACCAGCGCGACGCCGAGGGCGACGTGCCGGGACCAGCGCCGGGCGGCCGCGGGCAGCGCCCACAGCGCGACCGCGCCGACCAGCGGCCAGACGATCATCAGGGTGAGCCACGGGACGTCGGCGGACAGCACCGTGGTCGCGAGAGCGGGAGAACTCATCAACTTCCCCTCAGATCCGAGGTGCCAGGACGACGACGGCGAGCACGACCAGGCCGAGGAGCATCGTGGCGGCGTACTGGCGGGCGAACCCGGTCTGCAGCCTCCGCACGAGCTCCCCGATCCCGACCGTGACGCGGCCGAGGCCCGTGAACGCCCCGTCGACCGCGGTGCGGTCGCCGTAGACGAGCGAGCGGGTCAGGTGCCGGCCGGGCTCGACCAGCACCGCGTCGTTCACGGCGTCCTGGTACAGGTCGACGCGCGCGGCGCGGGTCAGCGGCGAGCCGGCGGGCGCGACCTCGGGCACCGGCAGCGACGCGTACTGCCGCCACGCCAGGAGCAGGCCGAGGGCGACGGCCAGCAGGGTCGCGCCCTGGATCACCGGCACCGACAGCACCGGCTCGTGGTGCTCGACGTGCCCGGTGACCGGCTCGAGCCAGGTGGTGAACCCGCCGCCGAGCTGCAGGACGAACCCGAGGCCGACGGAGCCGATCGCGAGCACGACCATCGGGACGGTCATCAGCGCGGGCGACTCGTGCGGGTGCGGCTCGTGGCCCGCGGCGTCGCGCGCCCAGCGCTTCTGCCCGTGGAACGTCATGAAGAACATCCGCGACATGTAGAACGCGGTGATGCCCGCGCCGACGAGCGCGACCGTGCCGAACAGCCAGGCGCGCCACTCGCCGCCGACGTCCGGGACGACGAACGCGGACTCGATGATCTTGTCCTTGCTCCAGAACCCGGAGAACGGCGGGACGCCGAGGATCGCCAGCCAGCCCGCCATGAACGTCACCCAGGTGATGACCATGTACTTCCGCAGGGCCCCGAAGCGGCGCATGTCCGTCTCGTCGTCCATCCCGTGCATGACGGAGCCGGCGCCGAGGAACATGCCGGCCTTGAAGAAGCCGTGCGTCACCAGGTGGAAGATCGCGAACGCGTACCCGACGGGGCCGAGTCCGGCGGCGAGCACCATGTAGCCGATCTGCGACATCGTCGAGGCGGCCAGCGCCTTCTTGATGTCGTCCTTGGCGCAGCCGATGACGGCCCCGACGACCAGCGTGATCGCGCCGATGATCGTCACGACCAGCTGCGCGGTGGGCGCGCCCTCGAACACCGGCGCGGACCGCACGATCAGGTAGACGCCGGCGGTGACCATCGTCGCGGCGTGGATCAGCGCGGACACCGGCGTCGGGCCGGCCATCGCGTCGCCCAGCCAGGACTGCAGCGGGAACTGCGCCGACTTGCCGCAGGCGGCGAGCAGCAGCATCAGGCCCATGGCGGTGAGGGTCGCCGTGGACGCACCCGGGACCCCCGCGGCGACGGTGCCGAAGTCGACGGCGCCGAACGTCGCGAACATCAGCATCATCGCGACCAGCAGGCCGATGTCGCCGATGCGGTTGGCGACGAAGGCCTTCTTCGCGGCGACGGCGTACGGCGTGCGGTGGTTCCAGAACCCGATCAGCAGGTAGGACGCCAGGCCGACGCCCTCCCAGCCGACGAACAGCAGCAGGTAGGAGTCCGCCAGCACCAGGATCAGCATCGCGGCGATGAACAGGTTCAGGTACGCGAAGAACCGGCGGCGCGCGGCGTCGTGCGCCATGTACGCGACGGAGTACACGTGGATGAGCGTGCCCACGAACGTCACCAGCAGCACGAACGTCAGCGAGAGCGGGTCCACCAGCAGCCCGGCGGACAGGTCGAACCGGCCCGCGGAGATCCAGTCGAACAGGTGCACGTGCAGGGCGCGGTCCTCGGCGGGCCGGCCGAGCAGCTCGAGCAGCAGCAGCGCGCCGACGACGAACGCCGCGGCCGACGCGAGCACGCCGAGCCAGTGGCCCCATCGGTCGGAGCGCCGCCCGAGCAGCAGCAGCACCGCCGCGCTCGCCAGCGGCACGGCCACCAGCACCGGGGCCAGGGAGGTCACTTCGGTCACGATCCCCTCAGCTCTTCAGCAGGTTGATGTCGTCGACCGAGGCCGACTTCCGGGTGCGGAAGATCGAGATGATGATCGCCAGGCCGACGACCACCTCCGCCGCGGCCACGACCATGACGAAGAACGCCATGACCTGGCCCGTGAGGTCGCCGTGCAGCCGCGCGAAGGTGACCAGCGCGAGGTTGGTGGCGTTGAGCATGAGCTCGACGCCCATGAACACGATGATGGCGTTCCGGCGCAGCAGCACCGTCGCGGCGCCGATCGAGAACAGGATCGCGGACAGCACCAGGTAGTGGGCCAGGGTCACGGCTGCGTCTCCGTCCGGGTCGAGCCGCTGCCGAGCTGGATGTCGGTCACCGGCCCGGTGGTCTCGCCGGGCGGCGCGGCGGGCGGCCGCGGCTCGTCCTCGGCCGCGCCGAGCACGGCGTCGACCTCCTCGTCGGTGACCGCGCCCCGCTCCTGCAGGACGGCGGTGACCGCGCGGCGGTAGGTGTCCGCGCGGTACTCGGCGGTGCCGGCCTCCTGGCCGCGGATCCGGAGCACGCGGGGCACGGAGTCGTCGATCGGGTTGCCGGCCGGGTCGAGCGCGGGCACGTCCATCGCGTTGTGCCGCGCGTACACGCCCGGGGCGGGCAGCGGGGTGAGCCGGGCACCGGCGGCCACGCGGGCCGCGGCGCGCTCCGGCTGCTTCACGACGGGTCGCAGCCGCTGCCGGTGGGTCAGCACCAGCGCGCCGAGCGCGGCGGTGACCAGCAGGGCGCCGACCACCTCCAGCCCGAACACGTGCTGGCCGAAGATGATGCGCGCGACGCCGACGGGGTTGCCGTCGGCGTTCGCCTCGGCGAGCCCCGCGGCGTCGGGGTAGGTCGCGCGGCCGACGACGCCCGCCAGGACGACGCCGAGGCCGAGCGCGGCGATCCAGCCGACCCAGCGCTGCCCGCGGATGGTCTCGACCAGGGAGTCGGACGCGTCGACGCCGACCAGCATCAGCACGAACAGGAACAGCATCATGATCGCGCCGGTGTAGACGACCACCTGGACGACGCCGAGGAACGGCGCCTCCTGCGCGACGTACAGGAAGGCGAGCGAGACCATCACGGTGATCACGCACAGGGCGGCGTGCACGGCCTTGCGGGCGAACAGCAGGCCGGAGGCGGCGAGCACCATGATCGGCGCGAGCACCCAGAACAGGACCGCCTCGGCGGTGGAGGGCGTCATCGGGGCTCCCGCCCTGCCGGGGCCGTCGTCCCGCTCGCCCGGCGCCGGGCGGCGTCGAGCGTCGGGTCGTCCGGGCGGTGCTCCGCCACCCAGTCGACCTGGGCGGTCGTGGGCGCGGTGACCTCGTTGCGGTAGTACTCGGTGTCCGTGGTGCCCTCGACCATGGGGTGCGGGGCGGCGAGCATGCCCTCGGCCATCGGCGCGAGCAGGTCCTGCTTCTCGTAGATCAGGCCCTCCCGGGTCGGGCCCGCCAGCTCGAAGTCGTTGGTCATGGTCAGCGCGCGGGTCGGGCAGGCCTCGATGCACAGCGCGCAGAAGATGCAGCGCAGGTAGTTGATCTGGTAGACGCGGCCGTACCGCTCGCCGGGCGAGTGCTGCTCGTCGGCGGTGTTGTCGCCGGCCTCGACGTAGATGGCGTCGGCCGGGCAGGCCCAGGCGCACAGCTCGCAGCCGATGCACTTCTCGAGGCCGTCGGGGTACCGGTTGAGCTGGTGCCGGCCGTGGAACCGCGGCTTCACGGGCGCCGTCTCGAACGGGTACTGCTCCGTGACGGTGCGGCTGAAGAAGTTCTTGATCGTGACGCCGAACCCCGCGGCGGGCGCGAGGGCGTCCGCCACCGCGCCGCGCTCGGGGATCAGCGACCGGTACGGCCGCGGCTGCCCGGGTGCGGCGACCTCGCCGCCGCCGGTCCGCGGCTCGACGGCCTTGTCGGGCGTGTCAGCCACGGGGCACCTCCTGGGTGGGGGACGCGGGGGCGTCGGACTCGTCGGGCGCGCCGACCAGGGCCGGCGTGGACTCCTGCACCTGCCGGCGGCGCTCGGCACGCGGGGACGGCGGCAGGGTCTGACCGGGCAGCGGCGGCACGGGGAAGCCGTCGGCGAAGGCGTCGAACGGCCGGTCGCCGGGTGGGGCCGGCGGTTCGGGCTTCTTCTCGGGGATGAGGAAGGACGCCAGCACCGCGACGACGATCGCGGCGGCCAGCCACACCATCAGCGTGCTGAGGTCGACGTCGGTGAACTGCCGCACGCCCTGGACGACCGCCACGGCCACCAGCCAGACCAGCGCGGCCGGGATCAGCACCTTCCAGCCGAAGTTCATGAACTGGTCGTACCGGAACCGCAGCAGCGTGCCGCGGATCCAGACGAACAGGAACATGAACATCCAGACCTTGGCCACGAACCACAGCAGCGGCCACCAGCCGGTGTTGAGCACGCCGTCGCCGATCCAGGACAGCGGCCACGGGGCGCGCCAGCCGCCGAAGAACAGCGTGGTCGCCACCGCGGAGACGTTGAGCATGTTGATGTACTCGGCCAGGAAGAACCAGGCGAACTTCATCGACGAGTACTCGGTGGTGTAGCCGCCGACCAGCTCGCCCTCGGCCTCGGGGAGGTCGAACGGCAGCCGGTTGGTCTCGCCGACCATCGAGATGACGTAGATGACGAACGCCGGCGCCAGCGGGAGCAGCCACCACACGGTGGTCTGCGACCCGACGATCTCCGACGTCGACATCGAGCCGGCCAGGATGAACACGCTCACCAGCGACAGGCCCATCGCCAGCTCGTAGGAGATCACCTGGGCCGTGGAGCGCACGGCGCCCAGGAGCGGGTAGGTCGAGTTGGACGACCAGCCGCCGAGCACGATGCCGTACACGCCGACGGACGCGCAGGCCAGGATGTAGAGCACCGCGACCGGGAAGTCGGTCAGCTGCAGCGGCGTCACGACGCCGAAGATCGACACCTCGGGCCCGAACGGGATCACCGCGTAGGTGAGCAGCGAGCAGAACACCGCGATGAACGGCGCCACGACGTAGACGACCTTGTCCGCCGCCGTGACGGTGACGTCCTCCTTGAGCAGCAGCTTCATCGCGTCGGCGAGCGACTGGAACAGGCCGAACGGGCCGTGCACGTTGGGGCCGGGGCGCAGCTGCATCCGGCCGACGACGCGGCGCTCGAACCAGATGGCGATGAGCACGCTCAGCAGCAGGAACACCAGGATCCCGACGGCCTTGAGCACCCACACCCAGAACACGTCCTCGCTGAAGTCCGCGGGACCGCCCTCGGCGGCGGAGGCCGGCAGCAGGGCGGGCAGTGCGGTCAGGGCGGTCAGCGCGGTCACGCCGTCACCTCCGGGTCGAGGACGTCGGCAGGCCCGATCCGCACCGGGTCCCCCGGCAGGGCGTGCAGCGCGTCGCGGACGTGGCTGCCCGTCGACGCGGTCGGCAGCCACACCACGTGGTCCGCCATCGGGGTCACGACCGCCGGCAGGGTGATGGACCCCGCGTCGGTGGCGACGGTCAGGTCGGCGCCGTCGAGCACCCCGGCGGCGGCCGCGGTCGCCGGGGAGAGCCGGGCGACCGGCCGCTTCGCGGTGCCGGCCAGGAAGGGCTCGCCGTCCTGCAGGCGGCCCGCGTCCAGCAGCTGGTGCCAGGTCGCGAGCACCGCGTGCCCGGCCGGGACGGCGGCGGGCTCGGCGGCGGGCACGTCGGGAGCCGGCACGCGGGCGCCGTCCCAGTCCCCGCGCAGCGCCTCGGAGTCGGCGTGCACCGCGGCGATCGTGCGCAGCCCGAGGGTGACGCCGAGCTCGTCCGCGAGCGCGTCCAGCACCCGGTGGTCGGCCATGGCGGTCGACGTCAGCGCCTGCGGGAACGGCCGCGCGCGGCCCTCCCAGCTGACGTAGGTGCCGGGCCGCTCCACGGGCGGGGCGACCGGCAGCACCACGTCGGCCAGCTCGGTCACCTCGGACCGGCGGACCTCCAGGGAGACGACGAACCCGGCGGCCGCGAGCGCGGCGCGCGCCGCGGCGGGGTCGGGCAGGTCGCGGACGTCCACGCCGCCGACGACCAGGCCGCCGAGCGTCCCGCCGGCCGCCGCCGCGAGGATGCCGGCGGTGTCCCGGCCGGGCTCGGCGGGCAGGTGCTCGACGTCCCAGGCGGCGGCGACGTCCACCCGGGCGGCGGGGTCGGCGACGGGGCGGCCGCCCGGCAGCAGGGTCGGCAGGGCGCCGGCCTCGACACCACCGCGCTCCCCCGCCCGCCGGGGGATCCAGGCGACCCGCGCGCCGGTGCGCTCCGCGAGCCGCAGCACGGCGGACAGCGCGCCCGGCACCGCGGCGAGCCGCTCGCCGACCAGGACCAGCGCCCCCTCGGCCGCGAGCGCGTCGCCCGCGTCGGCGAGGTCGCGCGAGCCGATGGCGTCCAGCACCTCGGGCTCGGTGCCCGGCGCGGCGGCGATCAGCCGGCCGTCCAGGCGCTGGAGCCCGCGGCTGGCCAGCGGCGCGACGGACAGGACCCGCGTGCGACCGGCGACGACGCCCTTGCGGAGCCGCAGGAACACGACGCCGGCCTCCTCCTCGGCCTCCAGGCCGACGAGCAGCACCGCGGGCGCGGCCTCGAGGTCGCGGAACGTGACGCCCAGCCCGCGGCCGGCGACCGCGTGGCCGAGGAACGCGAGCTCCTCGTCCGAGTGCGGGCGGGCGCGCAGGTCGACGTCGTTGGTGCCGAGCACCACGCGGGCGAACTTGGCGTAGGCGTAGGCGTCCTCGACGGTCAGGCGGCCGCCGGGGAGCACCCCGACGCCGCCGGCCGCACGGGCCTCGGCCAGGCCGTGCGCCGCGACCTCGAGGGCCTCCGCCCAGGACGCGGGGTGCAGCTCGCCGCGGGTGCCGTCGGCCGCGCGGTCGCGGACCAGCGGCGTGGTGACCCGGTCCGTGGCCGCCTGCCAGGTGAACGCGAACCGGTCCTTGTCGGTGATCCACTCCTCGTTCACCTCGGCGTCCTCGCCGGCCAGCCGGCGCAGCACGACGCCGCGGCGGTGGTCGACGCGGATCGCCGCGCCGGAGGAGTCGTGCTCGCTGACGCCCGGCGTCGACACCAGGTCGAACGGGCGGGCGCGGAACCGGTACGCCGCGCCGGTCAGCGCACCGACCGGGCAGATCTGCACCGTGTTGCCGGAGAAGTAGGAGGCGAAGGGGCTGCCGGACTCGTCGTCCTCGGCCGGGCCGACCGGGATGTCGGCGCCCAGGTCCACCGGGCCGGCGTAGTCGAGCACGTCCGTGTCGAACCGGCCGATCTGCTGCATCGCCCCGCGCTTCTGCAGGTCGATGAAGGGGTCGCCGGCGATCTCGCGGGAGAACCGCGTGCACCGCTGGCAGAGGATGCACCGCTCGCGGTCCAGGAGGATCTCGGTCGAGATCGCGATCGGCTTCGGGAACGTGCGCTTGATGTCGACGAACCGCGTGCTCTCCCGGCCGTTGGACATCGCCTGGTTCTGCAGCGGGCACTCGCCGCCCTTGTCGCAGACGGGGCAGTCGAGCGGGTGGTTGATCAGCAGCAGCTCCATGACGCCGTGCTGGGCCTTGTCGGCCTCGGCGGAGGTGCGCTGCGTGCGGACGTCCATGCCGGGCGTCGCGGTGAGCGTGCAGGACGCCTGCGGCTTGGGCATCTTCGCGACCTTGCCGTCGCGGCCGGGGGCCCAGACCTCGACCAGGCACTGCCGGCACGCGCCCGCGGGGGCGAGCAGCGGGTGGTCGCAGAACCGCGGGATCTGGATGCCGAGCTGCTCGGCGGCGCGGATCACCAGCGTGCCCTTCGGCACCGTGGTCTCGATGCCGTCGATGGTGAACGTGACCCCGTCCGGCTTCTGCTCCGGCGGTGGCGTCGCTCCCGCGCCGGCGGGCTTCGATGCGGTGACGGTCATGCGTGGGCTCCTGCGAGCTGGCCGCTGCGACGCGGCGTGTAGGGGACGAGCGCGGCGCGCTCCGGCGGGAACAGCACGTCGGCCGGGGTGTGCGTCCCGGCCTCGAACTCGTCCCGGAAGTACTGGATGGCCGACGTGATCGGGCTGGTCGCGCCGTCGCCGAGGGCGCAGAACGCCTTGCCGAGGATGTTGTCGCACAGGTCGAGCAGCAGGTCGATGTCCCCCGACGTGCCCTGACCCGCCTCCAGCCGGCCGAGCACCTGCGCCAGCCAGAACGTGCCCTCGCGGCACGGCGTGCACTTGCCGCACGACTCGTGCTTGTAGAACTGCGTCCACCGCGACACGGCCTTGACCACCGACACCGTGTCGTCGAAGACCTGCAGGGCGCGGGTGCCGAGCATCGACCCGGCGGCCCCGACCTCCTCGTAGGTCAGCGGCACGTCGAGGTGCTCCGCGGTGAAGATCGGCGTCGAGGACCCGCCCGGCGTCCAGAACTTCAGCTCGTGGCCCTCGCGGACCCCGCCGGCCATCTCCAGCAGCTCGCGCATGGTGATGCCGAGCGGCGCCTCGTACTGCCCGGGCCGGGCGACGTGGCCCGACAGCGAGAACAGCCCGTGGCCCGGCGACCGGTCGGTGCCCATCGTGCGGAACCAGTCCGAGCCGCCGACCAGGATCCCGGGGACCGAGGCGATCGACTCGACGTTGTTCACCACGGTCGGCCGGGCGTACAGGCCGGCGACCGCCGGGAACGGCGGCTTGAGGCGCGGCTGGCCGCGCCGACCCTCCAGCGAGTCGAGCAGCGCGGTCTCCTCGCCGCAGATGTACGCGCCGGCCCCGGCGTGCACGGTGACCTCCAGGTCGTACCCGCTGCCGTGGACGTCCTTCCCGAGGTGCCCGGCCGCGTACGCCTCCTCGACCGCGCGGAGCAGCCGCCGGTAGACGTGCACGACCTCGCCGCGCAGGTAGATGAACGCGTGGTGGCAGCCGATCGCGTACGACGTGATCGCGACGCCCTCGACCAGCACGTGCGGGTCCGCCAGCATCAGCGGGATGTCCTTGCACGTGCCGGGCTCGGACTCGTCGGCGTTGACCACGAGGTAGCGGGGGCCGCCGTCCGGCGCGGGCAGGAAGCCCCACTTCATGCCCGTGGGGAACCCGGCGCCGCCGCGGCCGCGCAGGCCGGAGTCCTTGACGGTGGTCACCACGTCGGCGGCGTCCATCGTCAGGGCCGTGCGCAGGCCGCGGTAGCCGCCGTTCTCCTCGTAGGTGCGCAGGGTCCAGGGGCGGTCGGCGTCCCACCGGGCGCTGAGCACCGGGGTGAGCGTGGTCGCGTCGGCCATCACGACTCCTTCGACGTGTCGGCGGGCCTGCTCGTGTCGTCGGCCCGGTGCTCGGCCTTCTCCTGGTCGGCGTCCCGGTCCGCGGCACCCGCGGCGGGGCGGTCGACGCTGGACTGCTCGCCGCCGGGCTGCGGGGCGGAGGCGGCGGTGCTGCCGGCGGCGGGGGCCGCGGGCTCCCCCTGCTCGGCGGGCTCGGCGGCCCGCTCCGCGGCGTCGAACGACGGGGCCGTCCAGCCGCGCTCACGGGCGAGCTCCAGCCCGCGCAGCGTCGGCGCCCCGGCGGCCACGCCCTCGTCGGCGAGCCCGTCCGGGAACCCGGCGAGCACGCGGGACACCTGCTTGAAGGTCTGCACCTGACGCGGCCCGCGGGTCGGGGCCACCGGCTCCCCGGCGATCAGCCGGCCCACCACGTCGGCGGCGCCGTCCGGGGTCTGGTTGTCGAAGAACTCCCAGTTGATCATCATCACCGGCGCGTAGTCGCAGGCGGCGTTGCACTCGATGCGCTCGAGCGTGATCTTCCCGTCCGGGGTGGTCTCGTCGTGCCCGACGCCGAGCCGCTCGGTGAGCTCCTCCCAGATCGCGTCGCCGCCCATGATCGCGCAGAGCGTGTTGGTGCAGACGCCGACGGTGTACGTGCCGTTCGGCCGGCGCTTGTACTGCGTGTAGAACGTCGCGACCGCCGACACCTGCGCGGTGGAGAGGTCGAGGGCGTCGGCGCAGAACGCGATGCCGGCGGGGCTCACGTAGCCGTCCTCGCTCTGCACCAGGTGCAGCAGCGGCAGCAGGGCGGAGCGCGGGTCCGGGTAGCGGGCGACGACCTGGGCGGCGTCGGCGGCGAGCCGGACCCGGGTGTCCTCGTCGTAGGCGCCGCGCGGGCGTCCCGTGCCGGGGATCCGCGGGTGGTCGATGGCGGTCATCAGCGGTCCACCCCTCCGAGCACCGGGTCGATCGAGGCGACGGAGCAGACGACGTCCGCCACCTGCCCGCCCTCGCACAGCACCGACACGGCCTGCAGGTTGTTGAAGGACGGGTCGCGGAAGTGCGCCCGGTACGGCTTGGTGCCCCCGTCGGAGACGAGGTGCACGCCCAGCTCCCCGCGGGGGTGCTCGACGGTCTGCCAGACCTGGCCGGCGGGGACCCGGAAGCCCTCCGTCACCAGCTTGAAGTGGTGGATCAGGGCCTCCATCGAGGTGCCCATGATCTCGCGGATGTGGTCGAGCGAGTTGCCCATGCCGTCCGCGCCGACCGCCAGCTGCGCGGGCCAGGCGATCTTCTTGTCGGCGACCATCACCGGGGTGCCGGCGGACACCTGCAGCCGGTCCACGACCTGCTCCACGATGCGCATCGACTGGTAGCACTCCTCGATGCGCAGGACCAGCCGGTCCCAGCAGTCGGAGCCCTGGGCCACCGGCACGTCGAAGTCGTAGGTCTCGTACCCGCAGTACGGGGCGGCCTTGCGGACGTCGTACGGCAGGCCGGTCGACCGGAGCATCGGCCCGGTGATCCCCAGCGCCATGCAGCCGGCCAGGTTGAGCACGCCCACGTCCTTGAGCCGGCCCTTGAGGATCGGCTGGCCGAGCATGAGGTCCTCGAGCTGCGTGAGGTAGCGGCGCACGCCGACCAGGGACTCGCGCACCGAGTCGAGCCCGCCCGGGGGGATGTCCTGCGCGACGCCGCCGGGGCGGATGTACGCGTGGTTCATCCGCAGGCCGGTGACCATCTCGAAGACCCGGAGGATCTCCTCGCGGGCCGTGAAGCCGATCGTCATGATCGTGGTCGCGCCGAGCTCGTTGCCGCCGGTCGCGAGGCACACCAGGTGCGAGGAGATCCGGTTCAGCTCCATCATCAGCACCCGGATCTGGGTGGCGCGCTCCGGGACGTCGTCGGTGATCCCCAGCAGCTTCTCCACCGCCAGGCAGTACGCGGCCTCCTGGAACAGCGGGGCGACGTAGTCCATGCGGGTGCAGAACGTCACGCCCTGGGTCCAGGTGCGGTGCTCCATGTTCTTCTCGATGCCGGTGTGCAGGTAGCCGATGCCCGCGCGGGCCTCGGTCACCGTCTCGCCGTCGATCTCGAGCATCAGCCGGAGCACGCCGTGGGTGGACGGGTGCTGCGGGCCCATGTTGACGACGATCCGCTGCTCGCCGAGGCGGGCGGCCTCCTCGGCGATGTCGGACCAGTCGCCGCCGGTCGCCTCGAAGCTGCGGATGCCGACGGTCTCGTCGTCGACGACGTGGCCGGTCGCCCGGACGTTGTGCGGCGTCTGCGTGCTCATGAGTACTGCCTCCGCTGGTCGGCCGGCGGGATGGTGGCGCCCTTGTACTCCACGGGGATGCCGCCGAGCGGGTAGTCCTTGCGCTGCGGGTGCCCGGGCCAGTCGTCGGGCATCTCGATCCGCGCCAGGTCGGTACGGCCCGTGAAGACGATGCCGAAGAAGTCCCAGGTCTCGCGCTCGTGCCAGTCGTTCGCCGGGTAGACGTCGACGGTCGTCGGGATGGTCGGGTCCTCCTCGGCCACGGCCACCTCCAGCCGCAGCCGCCGGCCGTGCGTGACCGAGACCAGGTGGTAGACGGCGTGCAGCTCCCGGCCGGTGTCGTGCGGGTAGTGCACGCCGCTCACGCCGAGCGACAGCTCGAACCGCAGGTCCTGGTCGTCGCGCAGGTGCTGCGTGACCTCGACCAGGTGCTCCCGGGCGACGTTCAGCGTCAGCTCGCCGCGGTCCACGACCACCGACTCGACCGCGCTCGCGTACCCCGTGCCCGACTCGTCCAGCAGCTCGGCCAGGACGTCGACGACCTCGTCGAACCAGCCGCCGTACGGCCGCTCGCTCGGGCCGGGCAGGACGACCGTCTGCACCAGGCCGCCGAAGCCGGAGGTGTCACCGGTGCCCTGGACGCCGAACATGCCGTGCCGGACGTCGACCACCTCGAGCGGCAGCGTGCGGTCCGCGGGGACGTTCTGCGACCCGGCCTCGAGGGCGGCCTCGCTGGTCCGCTGCGCGCCGGCGTCGGCGGAGGCGGTGTCGCCGGCCTTGGCCGCTGCGGCGGCGTCGCGCTTCTCGTCGCTCATCGCAGCAGCCCCGTCATCTGGGAGGTCGGCGTGGCGCGCAGCGCGGCGGCCTCGACCTCGCGGGCGATGTCGGCGCGGTTCTTGCCGAGCGGCTCGTGCTTGATCTGCTCGTGCAGCTCGAGGATCGCGTTGATCAGCATCTCGGGCCGCGGCGGGCAGCCCGGCAGGTAGATGTCGACCGGCACGACGTGGTCGACGCCCTGGACGATCGCGTAGTTGTTGAACATGCCGCCGCTGCTGGCGCAGACGCCCATCGACAGCACCCACTTGGGCTCGGCCATCTGGTCGTAGACCTGGCGGACGACCGGCGCCATCTTCTGGCTGACCCGTCCGGCCACGATCATCAGGTCGGACTGCCGCGGCGAGGCGCGGAACACCTCCATGCCGAACCGGGAGATGTCGAACCGGCTGCCGCCCGTCGCCATCATCTCGATCGCGCAGCAGGCCAGGCCGAAGGTCACCGGCCACAGCGAGGCCTTGCGGACCAGGCCCGCGAGCGTCTCGACCGACGTCAGCAGGAAACCCGAGGGTGCTTCTTCGATACCCATGTCAGTCCTCGTCCCACTCCAGGCCGCCGCGGCGCCACTCGTACAGGAACGGCACCGTGATCAGTGCCAGGAACCCCACCATCGCCACGAGCCCGAACACCGCGAGCTCGCTGAAGCTGACCGCCCAGGGGTAGAGGAAGACGACCTCGATGTCGAAGATGATGAAGGTCATCGCGACCAGGTAGTACTTCACCGGGAACCGGCCGCCGCCGACCGCGTGCGGGGTCGGCTGGATGCCGCACTCGTAGGCCTCGAGCTTGGCGCGGTTGTAGCGCTTCGGGCCGAGCACGGCGCTGGCGGCGAGGCCGCCGACCGCGAGGACGGCGGCGATCCCCATCATGACGAGGAGGGGGACGTACGGGTTGGTCATCGGTGCTCTCCCGGTGGGGGGGTGGAGTGCTTCCGTGGGTGTCGGCGGGAGCGCGGTCGGCGGGCGAGGCCGGTGCGCGGGGCGCCTCAGGGCGGGGCGGTCACGACGCCGGCGCCAGTCGGGCGAGGCCGGCGATCACCCGGTCGACCGCGTCGCCGCCGTGCGGCTCGTAGCAGTCGGCGAGCAGCTTGTGCGTGAAGCGCATGACCAGCGGGCGAGGCAGGCCGTACCTCGTGCACGCCCGCATGATCTGCGGGTGCTCGATCAGCTTCACGAACACCCGGCCGAGCGTGTAGTACCCGCCGAGGTCGTCCTTCATCCGCGCGCCGTAGGTGGCGAGCGCGCGCTCCCGGCCGGCGGCGGTGCCGCGGGCCGTGGCCTGCACGATGGCGTCCGCGGCGACGCGGCCCGCCTGCAGGGCGTAGGCGATGCCCTCGCCGTTGAACGGGCTGATCATCCCGGCGGCGTCGCCGACCAGCATGAGGCCGCGGCCGTAGAGCGGGCCGCGGTTGAACCCCATGGGCAGCGCGGCCCCCCGCACCGGCCCGATCTGGTTCTCCTCGGTGAACTCCCACTCGGCGGGGGCGTTGGCCATCCACTTCGCGAACAGGTCCTTGTAGTCGACCTTGGTCGCGGCGGCGGTCGAGGACACCGAGCCGAGGCCGACGTTGGCGGTGCCGTCGCCGAGGGAGAAGATCCAGCCGTAGCCGGGCATGAGGTCGGACTCGCCGGGGCGGCCGTCCCAGAGCTCGAGGTGGGACTCCATCCACGGGTCGTCGTGGCGCGGCGTCCGGAAGTAGGTGCGGACGGCGACGCCCATCGGGCGGTCCTGCCGCTTCTCCAGGCCCATGCCGGTCGCGAGCCGGGCGGAGACGCCGTCGGCCGCGATCACGACGGGGGCGCGGTAGGTGACCGGGTCGCCGGCCCGCTTCCCGTCGGCGTCGACGGGCCGGGCCTGCACGCCCACGACCCGGCCGGTCCGCTCGTCGACCAGCGGGCCCGTGACGTTGGTCCGCTCCTGGACCTTGGCGCCGGCGGCCCGGGCGTGCTCGACCAGCAGGTGGTCGAGCGACATCCGGGAGCGAGCGAGCCCGTAGGACGGGTAGGAGGAGAGCTCGGGCCAGGGCAGCTCGACCACGTGGCCGCCGCCGATCACGCGCAGGCCGACGTTGCGGATCCAGCCGTCCTGCTCGCGCAGCGGCACGCCCATCCGCGCCAGCTCGGCCACGGCCCGCGGCGTCAGGCCGTCGCCGCAGATCTTGTCCCGGGGGAACGAGGCCTTGTCGAGCAGGAGCACGGACAGGCCCGCGGCGGCGCAGTGGTACGCCGCGCTCGCCCCGCCCGGTCCGGCGCCGACGACGATGACGTCCGCGTCATCGCTCTTGCCACTGTGCACAGTTCGCCCCATTTGTGAATGCCTTCACACCTGTTACGGCCCGAGTCTAGTGATAGGACGCTCGGTCTGTCTGCGAAGGCTTGCCTCAGAAGCGTCGCTGCTCCTGACCAGGGGTTTTGCAGGACTTTCGTCCCATGAATACCGGCTAATTGATCCCAGGATTCGTGGCGCGGTGCAGGGCGACGATCCCGCCGGACAGATTCCGGTACGCGACGGAGGTCCAGCCCGACTGCTTCAGCAGCCGCGCGAGGCCCAGCTGGTCCGGCCAGTCCCGGATCGACTCCGCCAGGTACGTGTACGCGTCCGACTCCTTCGCGACCACGCCGGCCACCTTGGGCAGGGCCCGCATCAGGTAGCCCGAGTAGATCGTCCGGAACGGCGCCCAGGTCGGCGTGGAGAACTCGCAGACCACGAGCCGGCCGCCGGGCCGCGTCACGCGGCGCATCTCCTCGAGCGCGCCGACGGTGTCCACCACGTTCCGCAGCCCGAACGAGATCGTCACCGCGTCGAACGACCCGTCCGCGAACGGCAGCGCCGTCGCGTCCCCGGCGGTGAACGGCAGGTCGGGGCGGCGGCGCTTGCCGACGGTGAGCATCCCCGTGGAGATGTCGCACGGCACGACCTTCACGCCGGCGTCGGCCAGCGGCTCGCTCGACGTCCCGGTGCCCGCGGCCAGGTCCAGCACGGTCTCCCCCGGCAGCGCGTCGAGCGCCGTCAGCGTCGCCCTGCGCCACGCCCGGTCCTGGCCCAGCGACAGCACGTCGTTGGTCAGGTCGTAGCGGCGGGCGACGCCGTCGAACATCGTGGCGACGTCGTGCGGGTCCTTGTCCAGGGAGGCGCGAGGCATGGGCACATCGTCTCAGGTCGCCGCCGGTGCGGGCGCGCGGGGTCGCGGACGTCACGCCGGGTCACCCCCGGCCCGTGCCGCGGCGCCCGTGCCGCGGTCGTACCCTGGTCGGCGATGACCAGCCCCCTCGGCGACCGCGACCGCGCGGCGTCCCCGCACCCCGAGCCGCTCGTGGTGCGCACCGTCGCCCTCGACGCACCCGAGGACCTGCTGTCCCTGCTGCCCGAGGACGCGCCGCTGACCTGGGTGCGCCGCGGCGACGGGCTGGTCGGCTGGGGCGAGGCCGTGCGGATCGAGGTCTCCGGTGCCGGCCGGTTCGCCGACGCCGAGCGGGCCTGGCAGCAGCTGGTCGCGCACGCCGTCGTCCGGGACGAGGTCCGGCTGCCGGGCACCGGGCCGGTCGCCTTCGGGTCGTTCGCCTTCGACGACGAGTCCGCCGCGGGCGGCGTGCTCGTGGTGCCGCGGGTGGTCGTCGGCCGGCGCGACGGGCAGGCGTGGCTCACGGTCGTCGAGCCCGACGGCTCGCTGGGCCCCGCGCCGGACTGGTCCCTGATCGCCCGGCACGTCGCCGCGCTCACCCCCGTGCGCTCCCCCGGCGCCGTCACCTACTCCTCCGGCGCCGTCGCCGCGGACGACTGGCCCGACGTCGTCGCCCGCGGCGTCGCCGCGATCCGGGCCGGCGAGGTCGAGAAGGTCGTGCTCGCCCGCGACGAGGTCGCGCGCACCACGGAGCCCCTCGACGTCCGGCACGCGCTCGGCCGCCTCGCGACGCACTACCCGACCTGCTGGACGTTCTCCGTCGACGGCCTGATCGGCGCGACGCCCGAGCTGCTGCTCCGCTCCGAGAAGGGCCTCGTGACCTCGCGCGTGCTCGCCGGGACGATCCGGCGCACCGGCGACGACGACGCCGACCTCGCGCGGGCCGCGATCCTCGCGCACTCGTCGAAGGACCTCGAGGAGCACGAGTACGCCGTCGCCTCCGTGACCCAGGCGCTGGCGCCGTTCTGCTCGTCGACCAACGTGCCCGACGCGCCGTTCGTGCTGCACCTGCCGAACGTGCTGCACCTGGCCTCCGACGTCACGGCCGTGCTCGCCGGCGACCAGGCCGACGGCACCCCGCACCCGACGTCGCTGGCGCTCGCCGCGGCGCTGCACCCCACCGCGGCCGTCTGCGGCACGCCCACCGACGCCGCCCGCGCGCTGATCCGCCGGGTCGAGGGCATGGACCGCGCGCGGTACGCCGGGCCGGTCGGCTGGGTCGGCGCCGACGGCGACGGCGAGTGGGGCATCGGCCTGCGCTCGGCCGAGCTCGACCCCGACGACCCGCACCGGCTCCGGCTGTTCGCGGGCTGCGGCATCGTCGCGGCGTCCGACCCGGCGGCGGAGGCTCGCCGAGTCCCGCGCGAAGCTCGTCCCGATGCGCACGGCCCTCGCGACGCACTGACCCCCGCCCGCGTCGCCCCGCCCCCGCCCCCACCCCCTCGCCGAGGTAGTGCGTTCGCGCCGAGGTAGTGCGCCGTCTCGCACTACCTCGGCGGCATCGCACTACCTCGGCGGCACGGGACGGCGGAGGGGGAGCGGGCGGCGCGGCGGCGGACGCGGGACGGCCCTCGCGGGCGCCGGGGGTGTGCGCGCCGCGAGAGGGCCGTCGGGCGGGGGTCGAGGTGCGGGCTCGACGCCCCGGGGCCCGGGCGGGGCAGGGGAAGCACCCGCCCGGGCGTCTGGTCAGCAGGGCGGGGTCAGCCCTGGCCCTGCTGCTGCTGGAACCACTGCCACAGCTCGTCCGGGGTCATGTCCCGGGGGTCGCTGGGCGTGCCCTCGCCGGAGTCGCCCGAGCCGGAGTCGGCCGCCGTCTCCTCGCGGACGGCGAGCGTCACGTCGACGTCCTGGGCCGAGCCGTCGCGGACCACGGTCAGGGTGACGTCGGCACCGGAGGCGTACGCCCGGACGTAGCCGGTCAGCGACTCGGCACCGGCGACGGCCTTGCCGTCGATGGCCACGATGACGTCGCCCTCCTGCAGGCCGGCGTCGGCGGCGGGCGAGCCCGACGTGATCGTCTCCACCTGCGCGCCGGACCGGGTCACCCCGTCGGCCGTCGCGGTGTTGTCGGTGAGCCCGACCCCGAGGAACGCGTGCTCCGCGGTGCCGTCCTCGATGAGCTGGCCCGCGACCATGTCCGCGAGGTTCACCGGGATGGCGAACCCGAGGCCGATGGAGCCGGACTCGCTCGACGTGGTCGCGATGGACGACGTGATGCCGATGACCCGGCCCTGCGCGTCGAACAGCGGACCACCGGAGTTGCCCGGGTTCACCGCGGCGTCGATCTGGATCGCGTTGGTGACCACGGACTCGTTGCTGCCGGTCTCGGTGGTGGACACCGGGCGGTCGAGCGCCGAGACGATGCCGGTCGTGACCGTGTTGGCCAGGCCGAGCGGGTTGCCGACGGCCATGACCGGGTCGCCGACCGTGACCTCGCCCGAGTCGCCGATGGCGGCGGGCGTGAGGTCGTCCGGCGCGTCCTGCAGCTTGATCACGGCGAGGTCGGTGGTCGGGTCGGTGCCCACGACGTCGGCGGTGAGGATCCGGCCGTCGGTCAGCGTGACCGTGACCTGGTCGTCCTGCGCGCCGGACACGACGTGGTTGTTGGTGACGATGTGGCCCTCGGCGTCGACGATCACGCCGGAGCCCTGCGCCTCGCCGGCGGACGTGGTGACCTGGATGGCGACGACGGAGGCCTGGACGGCGGAGGCGACGGCCTGCCAGTCGGGGTTCTCGGACGACGAGCCGGAGACCGGCGCCGCGTCGGTGCTGGTCCGGCCGATCGAGGCGAGGTCGGTGCTGCGCGCCGCGCCCTGGTCGTCGAACGCGCCGGTCAGCGCGGCCGTGCCGAAGCTGGCCAGCAGCGCGGCGGCGACGGCCCCGCCGGCGACCGGGAGCCACAGGCGGTTCCGGTCGGTGCGGGTGCGCGTGGTGGTGCCGCCGCCCTCGCCGGGGGTGCCGAAGGCCGTGGGCTGCTCGGGGCCGGTCGGGGCACCGGGACCGCCGGCGCCACCGGGCGCCGCGGGGGTGCGGAAGACGGCCAGCGGGTCGCCCGACGGCTGCTGCGCGTTCGGGTGCTGCTGCTGCGGCGCGAGCTGCCCGTAGCGCGGCTGCTGCGGCGCGGCGTGCTGGTACGGGGCCGGGTAGGACGTCGGGGCCGGCGCCTGCGGGGCCGGCGGGGCCGCCTGCGGCAGCTGCTGCGTCGGCGTCGGCGCGATCGGCTGGGTCGGGTGCTCCGGCTGCGGCGCGACGGGGGCCGTCGGCGCGGCGGGCACGGCCTCGGTCGCGGCGGCGCGGTCGGGGGTGCCCGGCAGCTCCACCTGCTCGGTCGGCCGGTTCTCCTGCGGGGCGGCCGGGGTCGAGCCGGCGTCGTGCTGGTTCTCGGGGGTGCTGCTCATGGGGTCTACCTCCTTCTCGAGGAGTATTCGACCCCGCGCCCCTGGAACGACGCTCGGCAGAACCTGGGAGTCCGCTGCGAATCCGCGATGGAACCCGCCGGCCGCCTCAGCCGTCCGCGCCCGGGGCGCGCACCGCCTCCCGCACCGCGGCGGCGAGCCGCTCGCCCAGGCCGCGCCGGTCCGCGCGGTCGACGCGCACCTCCACGACGGACGTGCCGGTCCCCGGTGCCGCGAGCGCCGCGGCCAGCGCGGGCACGTCGGAGACCCGGACGTGCCGCACCCCGTACCCGGCGCAGAGGGCGGCGACGTCGACCGCGTGCGGCGTGCCGAACACCCGCTCGAAGGTCGCGGCCCGCTCCGGTGCCCCGTGCTCGAGGGTGGCGAAGATGGACCCGCCGGCGTCGTTGAGGACGACGACCTGCAGATCGACCTCCGGCTCCGTCGTGAGGCGCAGCAGGCCGCCGACGTCGTGCAGGAAGGTCAGGTCGCCCACGAGCGCGCGCACCCGGCGGCGGGGCAGCCCGAGCGCGACGCCGGCCGCGGTCGACAGCATGCCGTCGATCCCCGCGAGCCCGCGGTTGGCCAGCACCACCGGCGGCTCCGCCCAGCGCGCCACGAGGTCGAGGTCGCGCACCGGGTTGGACGAGCCGACCACCAGCACGTCGGACGGCAGGCACGCGTCGGCGACGGCGCGGACGGCGCGCGGGCCGGTGAGCGGCGGCGTGCTGCGCGTGGGTGGCGCGGCGGGGTCCTCCTCGAGCAGCGCGTCGAGCGCCGCGCCGGCCGCGACGTCGGCGCGCTGCCACGCCTCGAGCCACGCGCGGTCGTCGGCGGGGCCGTCGAGCCAGGCGGCGGGGACGGCGGGGAGCACCCGGTCGGCGGACCGGCCCGCGTCGGGCCAGCCGGACCCGGCGGGGGCGATCACCGTGAGGTCGACGTCGTCCCGCCCGAGCAGCACGGACACCGGCCGGGACAGCGTCGGCCGCCCGAGCAGCACGACGGAGCGCACCCGCCCGCCCAGCGCGGCGTCACCGAGCAGCATCCGGTAGGCCGCCGGCGCGTTCGGCCCGCCCCGGGCGCCCGAGGACGGCTCGGCGAGCAGGGGCCAGCCCGCGGCCTCGGCCAGCCGGCGGGCGTCGGGTCCGGCACCGTCGCCGGCGACGACCACGACCGGACCCGGCAGCTCGGCCCGCGCGGGCACGCCCGCACCCACGGCGACCTCGGCGGTCCGGCGACCGGCCACCTCGACCCGGCCCGGCACGGTCCCGGCGGTCGACGGCCACGGCTCGGGGCCGGGGGTCAGCGCCTCGCGGTAGGCCAGGTCCAGGTGCACCGGTCCGGGGTCGCCGGTCCGGGCGCCGAGCGCGGCGGTGACGGCACGCGCGACCAGGTGCCGCAGGTCGCGGTCCTCCCCGGGCCGGCCGGACGGCGCGGGCACGTCGGCCTCCAGGCGGGTCGCCGGACCGAAGATCCCGGGCTGGACGGTCGTCTGGTTCGCGCCGGTGCCGCGCAGCTCGTGCGGGCGGTCGGCGGTCAGCAGCAGCAGCGGGACACCCGCGTGGTGCGCCTCCAGCACGGCCGGGTGCAGGTTCGCGACGGCGGTCCCGGAGGTGGTCACCACCGCGACCGGCCGGGGGCTGCCGTCGGCGGCGGCGGCGCGCGCGAGCCCGAGGGCGAGGAAGCCCGCGGACCGCTCGTCGACGCGGACGTGCAGCCGGACGCCGGGGGCACCGGCGGGACGGTCGGCGGCGGGCAGCGCCGCCTCGGCCAGCGCGTAGGCCAGCGGGGCGCTGCGCGAGCCGGGCGCCAGCACGACGTCCCGGACGCCGTGGGCCGCGAGCTCCTGGACGAGGACGCGGGCGGCCTGCGGGGCCGGCGCGCCGCGCACGGGGCCGCGGGGACCGGTCGGGGTGGTCATCGCCCGACCTCCCGCACGGCCGCGAGCCGCTCGGCCCAGCGTGCCGCGGTCGCCTCGTCGGCGGCGGTCGCCGCGAGCCGCCGCGGGCTCGGCACGACGGCGCGCGCGGCGGCGGCGGACAGCGCCCCGTCGACGGGCAGCAGCGGCGCGTCGACGACGTCGTCGGTGAACAGCTGCGCCGTCGCGAGCCCGCAGGCGTACGGCAGCTCCGGCAGCGCGGCGGCCAGCGCGACGCCCGCCGCCAGGCCGACCGACGACTCCAGCGCGGACGACACGACGACCGGCAGGCCGACCTGCTCCGCCAGCTCGAGGCAGGCCCGCACGCCGCCGAGCGGCTGCACCTTGAGCACCACGACGTCCGCGGCCTCGGCCCGGACGACGGCCATCGGGTCCTCGGCGCGGCGGATCGACTCGTCGGCGGCGATCGGCACGTGCGTGGCCCGGCGGACCCGGGCCAGGTCGCGCACCGAGGCGACGGGCTGCTCGGCGTACTCGAGCCCGCGGGCGGCGCGGTCCAGCACCCGGAGGCGGTCGACGGCGGTGTCCACGTCCCAGGCGGCGTTCGCGTCGATGCGGATCGACCCGCCCGGGCCGAGGGCGTCGCGGACGGCGGCGAGGCGGTCGGCCTCCTCGACGGCGCTCTGCCCGGGCTCGGCGACCTTCACCTTGGCGGTGGTGCAGCCGCCCGACGCCAGGACGATCGCGCGGGCCGCGTCGGGGCCGACGGCGGGGACGGTGACGTTCACGGGCACGCGGTCGCGGACCGGCGCGGGCCAGCCGTCGTCGGCCGCCTCCCGCGTCGCGCGCCACCAGGAGGCGGACTCGGGGGCGTCGTAGTCCCAGAACGGGCTGAACTCGCCCCAGCCGGCGTCCCCCTGGACGAGGACGCCCTCGCGCACGGTGATCCTGCGGAAGCGCGTCCGCAGGGGGATCGCGTAGACGTGCACCTGGTCAGCGTACGGGCACGGGCCCGCCCTACGCTGGGCACCGTGACCGACCAGCTGCCCCCGCGCGTCTCCGACACCTTCGACCCGAACCGGTGGCGCACGGTCACCGGGTTCGAGGACCTGACGGACCTCACCTACCACCGGGGCGTCGCCCGGACCGGCGACGGCACCCGCGACCTGCCGGTGGTGCGCGTGGCGTTCGACCGGCCGGAGGTGCGCAACGCGTTCCGGCCGCACACCGTCGACGAGCTGTACCGCGTCCTCGACCACGCCCGGATGACCTCCGACGTCGGCACCGTGCTGCTCACCGGCAACGGCCCGAGCCCCAAGGACGGCGGCCACGCCTTCTGCTCCGGCGGGGACCAGCGGATCCGCGGACGGGACGGCTACCGCTACACCGAGTCCACCGACGCGGAGACCGCGGACCACATCGACCCCGCCCGCGCCGGCCGGCTGCACGTCCTCGAGGTGCAGCGCCTCATCCGGACGATGCCCAAGGTCGTCGTCGCCGTCGTCAACGGCTGGGCCGCGGGCGGCGGGCACTCGCTGCACGTCGTCGCCGACCTGACCATCGCCTCCCGCGAGCACGCCCGGTTCATGCAGACCGACGCGAACGTCGGCTCCTTCGACGGCGGGTACGGGTCCGCGCTGCTGGCCCGGCAGGTCGGCCAGAAGGTGGCCCGGGAGATCTTCTTCCTGGCGCGCGAGTACTCGGCCGAGCAGGCGCTGGCCTGGGGCGCGGTCAACGAGGTCGTCGACCACGCCCGGCTCGAGGAGACGGCGCTGGAGTACGCGCGGATCATCGCGACCAAGTCGCCGCAGGCGATCCGGATGCTGAAGTTCGCGTTCAACCTCGCGGACGACGGCCTGGCGGGGCAGCAGGTCTTCGCCGGCGAGGCGACCCGCCTGGCGTACATGACCGACGAGGCCGTCGAGGGGCGCGACGCGTTCCTCGAGCGCCGCGACCCCGACTGGAGCCGGTTCCCGTACGCGTACTGAGCCCGCTCGGGCCCTCGCGGGCCGGCGCGGCTCAGCTGATCGCGAGCGAGCCCGTGCCGGCGGGGACCAGCTCGACCCAGGTGTTCCCCGGCGACAGCAGCGCGGGGGCGCCGTCGGCGGTGAACAGCTGCATCGGGGCGTCGCGCGAGTCCTTCTGCCAGCGCACCGGGATCGTCTTCCCGCCGCTCGCCAGCGTGCCGTCGCCCGAGCCGACCAGGTTGTAGGTCGGGACGATCGCGCCGTTCTGCGCGCCGAACGGGGTGCCGGGGTGCTCGGCCACGATCGACACGACGTTGGTCGCGGTCAGCCGGGCACCGGACGCGGCCGTCGCGGGGGTCGTGCCCTCCGAGCGGTCCCAGGTCGTGCCGTTCCAGGTCCAGGACGGCTTCGACTGGCTCGACAGGTCGAACGCCAGGGTCGTCGCCGGGGTGCCCGCCACGACGGCGGTCGCACGCTCGGCGGACCGGGCGAACGCGAACTGCTCCCCCGGGCTCGCCTGGTGGTTCGCGTCGGCCTGCGCCAGCAGCGCTGCCGGGTCGGCGTAGACGTTGTGCGGGGCGGAGCGCGTGCCCACCCGGTACAGCCCGGCCGCGCCGGCGTCGTGGCTGATCACCTGGGTCGGGCTCGCCGCCACCAGCGCGAGGATGCCCGGCTGGCCGCCCGAGAACGTGAGCAGGCCGTTCAGCGGCGACACGATGTCGGGGTCCATCGGGCGCACCGAGCGCACCGGGCCGACCTCGCCCGGCAGCTGCGAGTGCCACACCGCGACGAACCGGGACACGTCGAACTCGACGATGGTCTCCCACACGACGTCCGCCTGGTCCAGGCCGGACTGCGGGCGGGCCGTCGCGGTGTTCTCGATCTTCACGGCCAGCGCCGGGCGGTTCGCGATCTCGCCCGCGACGCCCGTCAGCGGCCAGGTGGGCGGGACCACCGGCTCGGGGGCGGCGGCCTTCTGCGGCTCGAGCGTCGGCGCGACGGTCGACGCGTCGGGTGCGGGCTGGTCGCCCTGCGAGCAGCCGGCGACGAGCAGCGCCGCCGCGACCGCCAGACCCGCGGCGCGCCGGAGCTGCCGCCTGGTGGTGTGGACCATGTGTGCCGAACCCTCCGTACCGCCTGCTGCGCGGTGCGTTCCCCCGCGCGTCCCGCGACACTCTACGGGCGACCTAGGCTGACGAGGTGAACCGCCCCGTCCGCGTCGTCCCCGTCACCCCCGCGCCGGCCCCGGGCGAGATCGCCGCGCTGACGGCCGCGCTGGCCGCCGCGCTGGACGGGTCGGGGCCGGCGGTGCTCCCGGTCGAGGCGGGCTCGCCGGACGCGGCAGACGCGGCAGACGCCGGCACCGTGGGCGACGACGTCGCCCTGCTGGTCCGCACGTCCGGCTCCACCGGTGCGCCGCGCGAGGTCATGCTCACCGCCACGGCCCTGCGCGCCTCCGGCGAGGCGACCGCGGACCGGTTGTCCGGGCACGGCCGCTGGCTGCTGGCCGTGCCGCCCACGCACGTCGCCGGGCTGCAGGTGCTCGCGCGGTCGGTCCTCGCGGGCACGGCGCCGGCCGTGCTGACCGGGCCGTTCCGCCCCGACGCGTTCGCCGACGCCGTCGCCTCGATGCCCGACGCCCCCGGCCCGCGCTACACGTCGCTGGTGCCGACGCAGGTGCACCGGCTGCTCGGGTCGGCAGCCGGCCGGGACGCGCTGGCCGCCTTCGACGCCGTGCTGCTGGGTGGCGCGGCGAGCCCCGCGGGCCTGGTCGGGCGTGCGCAGGAGGCCGGTGCCCGGGTCGTCACGACGTACGGCATGTCCGAGACCTGCGGCGGCTGCGTGTACGACGGGGTCCCGCTGACCGGCGTGACCGTGGACGTGCGGGCCGACGGGCGCATCGCCCTCGGCGGGCCGGTGCTCGCCGCCGGCTACCGCGGGCGCCCGGACCTGGACGCGGAGCTGTTCGAGGTCCGGGACGGCGTGCGCCGGCTGCTCACCAGCGACCTCGGCCGGTGGACCGGCGACCACCCACGCCGGCTGGAGGTGCTGGGCCGCGCCGACGACGTGCTCGTCACCGGCGGGGTGAAGGTGCCGCCCGCCGCGGTCGAGCGCCTCCTCGCCGAGCGCCCCGGCGTGGCGGAGGTGCTCGTCGTCGGCGTGCCGGACCCGGAGTGGGGGCAGGCGCTGGTGGCCGTCGTCGTGCCGGTGCCGGGCACGCCCGACCCGGAGCTCGCGGACTTGCACGCGGCGGCGGCGTCGGGGCTGGGCGGGCCCGCGGCCCCGCGGCACCTGGTCCTGGTCGACGCGCTGCCGCTGCGCGGGCCCGGCAAGCCCGACCGCCGGGCCGCCGCCGCGCTCGCCACCGCCCGGCTCGGCCGTGCGGGTCACGCGCCCGACGCGCCCCGCGGGTAGCGTCACACCCCAGCCCCACCCACCCGCGACCGGTCGCGGACGCACGACAGGAGCACCATGGCCACCCCGTCCGAGTGGATCGCCGGAGCGCGTCCGCGCACCCTGCCCGCCGCCGCCGCCCCGGTGCTCGTCGGCACGGGCGCCGCCGCGCAGATCGACTCCGCGCACCTCGGCCGGGCGCTGCTCGCGCTCGGCGTCGCGCTCGCGCTGCAGGTCGGCGTGAACTACGCCAACGACTACTCCGACGGCGTCCGCGGCACGGACACCGAGCGCGTGGGCCCGCTCCGCCTCACCGCCAGCGGGATCGCGCGGCCGCAGACCGTGAAGCTCGCCGCGTTCGCCGCGTTCGGCGTCGCCGGGCTGCTCGGGCTCGCGCTGGTCGGGCTGACCGGCCAGTGGTGGCTGCTCGCCGTGGGCGTCCTCTGCGTCCTGGCCGCCTGGTACTACACCGGCGGGAAGCGGCCCTACGGCTACGCCGGCCTCGGCGAGGTCGGCGTCTTCGTGTTCTTCGGCCTGGTCGCCGTCCTCGGGACGACCTACACCCAGGCCGGCCGGCTCACCTGGCCCGCGTGGGTCGGCGCCGTCGCCATCGGCCTCATCGCCTGCGCGCTCCTCATGGTCAACAACCTGCGCGACGTCCCCACCGACTCCCTGGTCGGCAAGCGGACGCTCGCGGTGCGGCTGGGCGAGCGCCGGGCCCGGCACGCCTACGCCGTGATGGTCGTGCTGCCGGTGCTGCTCGGCGTCGTCTGCGCGTTCGCCAACCCGTGGGCCCTCGTGGTGATCCTGCTCGCGCTGCCCGCCGGGGTGCTGGCGTTCACGGTGCTGGTCGGGGCGCGCGGGATCGCGCTCGTGCCGGTGCTGGCAGGTACGGGGATGTACGAGCTCGCGTTCGGCGTGCTGCTCGGGCTCGGCCTGGCGGTCTGAGGGTCAGACGGCGCGGCCGGGGCCGCCGCCGTCACGCTCCGCCGCGTCGACCTCGGCGTCCTCCTCCGCGGCGTCCGCCGTCGCCCGGCGGGACAGCCGCGGCCGGTCGCCGCGCGCCTCGGACCGCTGCTGGAGCCACAGCGCCGCGCGGTCGCGGTAGCCGCGGAGCAGCACGTAGGACAGCAGCGCCGCCGCCAGCGCGGCCAGCACCACCCCGAGCAGCCAGCCCGTCCCGAGCCCGACGAAGACGACGAGCGCCACCACGAACAGGGCGAGGCGCAGCAGGGAGTAGGTCACGACGGGCACGCCCCCAGGGTAAGCCGCCCCGCTGAGCGCCGGGCACTGCGTCGGTCGGCTGCCGGTCGGCCGCCGGTCGGCCCCGCTCGCCGGCCCTGGTTAGGCTGGACCGCATGGCTCGCGCGCTGTTCTTCCTCGTGATCATCGGCCTGGCGGTGTACGCCCTGGCCGACATCGCCACGAGCGACGACCGGGCGCGCCGCGGCATCCCCCGCGGGGCCTGGTTGCTCATCGCCCTCGTGCCGGTCGTGGGCGCGGTGTCCTGGATCCTGTCCAGCCGCGCCGCGCGTGCGGCCGGCGGCGCCGGACCCGCGACGGGGCGCCCCGGCGGCGGCGGACCCAGCGGCCCGCGACGCAGCGGCCCCCTCGCCCCGGACGACGACCCGGAGTTCCTCTGGCGGCTCGAGCAGGAGCGCATCCGGCGCGAGCGCGACCGGCAGCGCGAGGACGGCTCCAACGGCGACGTCCCGGACGACGGCACCCGCGGCTGACGCCCGGTCCGGCGCCGCCGACTCGGAGGTGGCGAGAGCGGCCCCGCGCCGCCCAGGTCGGCTCAGCGCTGCCGAGACCTGAGCCCGCGCCGTGGGCTCAGAGGCCCGAGTACGAGTGCTTCCCCTGGACGAACAGGTTGACCACCGTGAAGTTCGCCAGCACGACCGCGTAGCCGACGTAGACGAAGTACGCCGCCTTCCGTCCGGCCCAGCCGCGGGTGGTGCGGGCGTGCAGGTACGCCGCGTACACGACCCAGGCGACGAAGGTGCCGACCTCCTTGGGGTCCCAGCCCCAGTAGCGGCCCCACGCGTGCTCGGCCCAGATCGCGCCGCCGATGAGCGTGAAGGTCCACAGCACGAAGCCGATGGCGTTCAGCCGGAACGACAGCGCCTCGAGCTGACGGGCGGACGGCACCGTGCGCAGCCACGACCACGCCGGGCCGGTGACGCGCCAGCGGGAGAACGCCCGGCGCAGGCCGTCGGCGCTGCGCCACGGGTGGTCGAGGTGCGACCGGCCGGTCTCGCGGCCGTCCTGCAGCACCTGCAGCACCGCGGTGGCGAACGCGACGGTGAAGATGCCGGTCGCGGCGATGGCGACGCCGACGTGGATGATCAGCCAGTAGCTCTGCAGCGCGGGCTGGACGGCGTCGGCCCGGACGTAGAACGCGTTGAGGCCGAGCACCAGCGCCAGGACCCCGATGCCCATGACGGCGACGCCGAGGAACGGGATCACGCGCTTGCGCTGCACCACGGCGAGCACGACCGCCGCGACGAACGTGCCGACCAGGGTGAACTCGTACATGTTGGCGGTGGGCCAGCGCCCGGCGGCGACGCCGCGCAGCACGATGCCGGCCAGCAGCAGCAGGATGCCGAGGTAGGTGGTGGACCGGGCGATGCCGGTGGTGGCCGCGGACGCCGTCATCGGGCGCTCGGGCTCGGCGTCGTCGATCCGGCCGGAGCGGGCGGGCGGCGCGTCGGTCACGTCGTCGCCGGCGGGGACCACGAGGCCGGCCGGGCCGCCCGCGCCGACGGCCGCACGCGTCTGCGCGCGGGCCTCCTGGGCGGCGGCGAGCTTCGCGGCCCGCTCGCGCCGGTGCTCGGCGGTCGAGGCGTCGGCGATGCGCGCCAGCGCGACCGAGTACGCGATCAGGGCGATCGTGAACGCCGTCGCCGCCCCCCACACGAGCAGGGTGCTGATGTCGCCGAGTGCCATGTCTCTTACCTTCCGGTCCGGCCGGTGGGCCTGTCGACGTCGGGGAGGCTCCCGCCCCGCAGCCGGTCCAGCGCCCGGTCGAGCTCCGCCTGCAGGCCCACGTCGTCGCCGCGCGCCAGCGCAGCGGCGGTGACCACTGTACGGCCTGCCCCGGGACCTTCGTCCTCCCCGGAGGCCGCCCCCGAGGCGGCGGGACGCACCCGCACCCAGACCCGGCGCCGGGGGACGAACAGCGACGCGCCGAGCCCGGCGAGCGCGAGCAGCGCGAACGTGAGGACCCACCCGAGCGACGGGTCGTGCCGCAGGTCCAGCGCCACGAACCGCGGCAGCGCGTCGAAGGTGAGCGTGCCGAGCCCGCCGGGCAGGTCGACGGTCTCCCCGGGCCGCGCGTAGAGCGTCACCGGGGTGCCGTCCTCGGTGACCTCCTGCGTGAGGCCGGACTCGTCGAGCTGGTAGACGTTCTGCGGGATGCCGTCGTCCAGGCCCAGGTCGCCGGTCCACACGGCGAGCGCGAGCAGCGGGTCGGTCGGCTGCGGGTCGACGGAGCGGTAGATGCCGTCGGCGACCTCCTCGGCCGTCGGCAGCAGCACGCCCTGCAGGCCGATCTGCGGCCCGGACGTCACGTCGGGCACCTTGATGACCCCTTGCGACGTGTACACCTGGTCCTGCGGGAGGAACGGCACGGCGCCCGCGAAGACGACCTCGCCGACGGCGTCCCGCACGGTGACCTGCGGCGCGTAGCCGTTGCCCTGCAGGTAGACCTTGGCGCCGCCCGTCTCGATCGGGTGGTTCACCTTGATCGTGGTCGCGGCGGGCTCGCCGCCGGGCTCCGTGATCGTGACGTGCGCCGTGAAGTCGCGGGACTGCAGCGTCTCGGGGTCGAACTCCGAGTCGAACGAGTCGAGCCGCAGCGCGAACGGCGACAGGGAGGCGGCCGAGAAGCCCGCCCCGGACTCGAACGTGTCGTAGTCGCTCTGGGTGTTCGCGAACGCGCGGCCCTCGACGAGGATCGCCTGCCCGCGGTAGTGCAGCAGCTGGCCGGTCGCGACCGAGACCAGCAGGCCGACCAGCGCCAGGTGGAACACGAGGTTGCCGGTCTCGCGGAGGTAGCCGCGCTCGGCGGCGACGCTCCAGGTGCCGCGGCCCTCGTCCGTGACGTCGACCCGGAACCGCCGCCACCAGCGGGGGCCACCCAGGGCGACCGCGGCGCGCTCGGCGACCTCCTGCGGGGTGCCGTCGACCTCCAGGGACGCCTGCGCCGGGAACCGGTCGAACCGCCGCGGCGCGCGGGGCGGCCGGCCCCGCATCGCCCGCAGGTGGGTGCGGCTGCGCGGCAGGATGCAGCCCACCAGCGAGACGAACAGCAGCAGGTAGATGGCCGAGAACCAGACCGACGAGTACACGCCGAAGAACCCGAGCCGGTCGAGCAGCGGCCCGAGGTCGGGGTGGTCGACCAGGTACGTCGCGACGCGGTCCGGGTCCTGCGCGCGCTGCGGGAAGATCGTGCCCGGCACGGCGGCGACGGCGAGCAGCATGAGCAGCAGCAGGGCGACGCGCATCGAGGTCAGCTGGCGCCAGCCCCAGCGCAGCCAGCCGACGACGCCCAGCGACGGCAGCTGCGGGGCCTCGCCCGGAGCCGCCGGGGCAGGGGTCGCCGGGGCGCCCGCGCTGAACGCGTCCTCGAGCCCCTCGGGCGTGTAGCCGCGGGGCGCGGGGTCGGTCGTGGGTCGGTCGTGCGTCATCTCATACCGCCGGGACGAAGGGACCGGCACCGGTGAGCAGGCCCTGCAGCCAGGTCGCCCAGGTGGACCAGAGCCCGGTGACCAGGGCGGCCCCGAGCAGGAGCAGGAGGGCGCCGCCGACGCGCATCACCGCGAGGCGGTGCCGGGCGAGCCAGTCGAGCGCGCGGCGGCTGCGCTGCAGCCCGAGCGCCACGGCGACGAACGGCAGGCCCAGGCCGGCGCAGAACGCGAGCGCGAGCAGCGCGCCGCGGCCGGCGGACCCGCCGTCGAGCGACAGCAGGAGGATCGCGGCGAGCGTCGGGCCGATGCAGGGCGTCCAGCCGATGCCGAACGTCACGCCGAGCACGGGCGCGCCCCACAGGCCCGCGCGCGGCGCGAGCAGCGGCCGGCGGTCCTGCTGGAAGAACGGCAGGACGCCGAGGAACGCGAGCCCCATCACCAGCACGCCGACGCCGAGCACCCGGGACACCGGGTCCTGCCAGCGCAGCAGGAACGACCCGAGCGTGCCTGCGAGCGAGCCGTACGCCAGGAACACCGCGGTGAACCCGGCGACGAACAGCAGCACGCCGAGCACCAGGCGGCCGCGGGACGCCGGGGCGGGCGGCTCCTCGGCGCGGGTCAGGGCGGGCTGCGCGGGGAGGTTCGCGGCGAGGTCGAGCCCGGGCGTGCCGGCGGCGACGCGCGGCCGCCGCGACGGGGTCGGCGCCGACGCGGCGGACATGCCGCCGACGTAGCCGACGTAGGCGGGCACGAGCGGCAGCACGCACGGCGACGCGAACGACACCAGCCCGGCCAGCACCGCCACCGGCACGGCGGCGATCAGCGACCCGGACGTCGCGGCCTGCGCGAACGACTCCCCCACGTCGGCGAGGGTCACGCGGCGTCCTCGGCCAGCACCTCGTCGACCAGCGCGCGCAGGGTCGACCCCTCGGCCAGCCCGACGATCCGCGCGGCGACCTTGCCCTCGCGGTCCAGCACGACCGTCGTCGGCGTCGCCTGGATCGGGACGATGCCCTGCAGCGCGGCGATGGCGTGCTTGTCGCGGTCGTCGATGCTCGGGTAGGGCACGTCGAAGCCGTTCTGGAACGGCTCGGCCGCACCGGCGTCGTCGACCCCGTTGATGCCGAGCAGGTGCACGCCGGAGTCCGCGTACTCGTTCGCGATGTCCACCAGGTCGGGTGCCTCCTCCCGGCACGGCGGGCACGCCGCGTACCAGGTGTTCAGCACGACGACGTCGCCGCGCCAGTCCGCCACGTCGACGGCCTGGCCCGCGTAGTCCGTGCCGGCGACCTCGACGGGGCCCTCGCGGTCGTCGACGGCCCACTGGGTGAACGAGCCGTCGCCGGACACGTAGCCCTGGTCGGTGACGTCGGCGTCGTCGCCCGTCCCGCCGCCGGTGCTGCAGCCCGCGAGCGCGAGCACGGCGCCGACGGCGAGCGCCAGGGCGCCCGCCCGGTTCCGGTGCGGGGTCATGCGCCCGCCACGGCGGAGGCGCCGGGCAGCAGGTCGGCGGCCGGCTCCGTGTAGGAGATCCGCACCAGGTGGTCGTCCTCGTAGACCAGGCTGGTCAGCGACGCGAGCGAGCACTGCCGGCGGCGCGGGTCGTGCCACAGCCGGCGGTCCTCGAGGGCGAGCCGGGTCACCCAGATCGGGAGCTGGTGGCTGACGAGCAGCGCCTCGTGGCCGCGGGCGGCCTGGCGGGCGCTGTCGACGACGGCGAGCATCCGCCCGACCTGCCGGCGGTACGGCTCGCCCCAGGACGGGCGGAACGGGTTCACCAGCATCGGCCAGTGCCGCGGGTGCCGCAGCGAGCCGTCGCCGACGCCGAACGTCAGGCCCTGGAAGTGGTTCTCCGCCTCGAGCAGCCCCTCGTCGGTCCGCACCGGGAGGTCGAGGGCGGCGGCGATCGGCGCCATCGTCTCCTGGGCGCGCTGCAACGGGGAGGCGATCAGCACGGTGATGTCGCGGCGCGGCGCGTCGAGCCCGCCGGACACGTGCGCGGCGACGCGCTCGGCCATCTCCTGACCGCGCTCGGACAGGTGGTACCCGGGGAGACGCCCGTAGAGCACGCCGCTGGGGTTGTGGACCTCACCGTGCCGCATGAGGTGGATGGTGGTGGCGACCATGGGGTCAGTCTCGCAAACCCACCTGGGTGGTCGGGCCCACCGCTAGCGGCCCGGGGCCTCCGCCGCCTCGGCCGCGGCGTCGCACCGGGCCTGGAGCGCCGCGCCGACGGCCGCCATCGCGTCGCCGAGCGCCTGCATCTGCGCAGGCGACAGCACGTCCACGAGGCGGGCGCGCACCGACTCGACGTGCGCGGGGGCGGCGTCGACCAGCCGCCGCCAGCCGTGCTCCGTCATCCGGCAGTTCACGCCACGCGCGTCCTCCAGGCAGGGGGCGCGCTCGACGAGGCCGGCGGCCTCCATGCGGCGGACGGTGTGCGTCAGGCGGCTCCGGGAGTGCGCGAGCTCACCGGCCAGCTCCGACATCCGCAGCGTGCGCTGCGGCGCCTCGGAGAGCCGGACCAGCACCTCGTACTCGCCGAGGGACAGGCCGGAGGACTCCTCCAGGTCGTGCGCCAGGACGTCGAGCAGGCGGGCGGTGCCGTCGCGGTAGGCCCGCCACGCGCGCTGCTCGTCCGCCGACAGCCAGCGGACCTCGTCGTCGGTCCGAGTGCTCCGCGGGTGCTGCGACGTCGTCCCCACCGCCTCGGTCGTGCTCGCCATGCCGTCCTCCTCCGCGCGCGCTGTGACGTCGGGCGCTGATCGTCCCACGGCCTTGCGCAGCGGACGCCACTGTAGTAGAAATCTCAACTAACCGCAGTTGATGCTTCAACCATCTAGCAGGAGGCACCTCATGTCGACCACGACGCTCCCCACCGCCCTCACCGCCGGCACCTGGACGATCGACCCCTCGCACACCGAGGCGGCCTTCACCGTCCGCCACGCAGGCATCTCCAAGGTCCGCGGCACCGTCGCGGTGACCTCCGGCACCATCACCGTCGCCGAGGACCTCGCGCTCTCCGGCGTCACCGCCGCGCTCGACCCGTCGACCATCAACACCGGCGACGCGGGCCGCGACGGCCACCTCAAGTCGGCCGACTTCTTCGACCTGGAGAAGTTCGGCGAGTGGACCTTCGCCTCGACCTCCGTGGCCACCGACGGCGAGGACTACGTCGTCACCGGCGACCTCACCATCAACGGCGTGACCAAGTCGGTCGACCTGGCCACCGAGTTCGGCGGCTCCGCCACCGACCCGTTCGGCAACCAGCGCGCCGGCTTCTCCGCCTCCGTGACGATCTCCCGCAAGGACTTCGGCATCACCTGGAACGCGGCCCTCGAGGCCGGCGGCGTCCTGGTGTCCGACAAGGTCGTCATCTCCCTCGAGATCTCGGCCATCAAGCAGGCCTGATCTCGCGCCCGGGTCACCGGGCCACCGAGCCGAAGGGCCCGATCGCGCACCCCCTGCCGCGATCGGGCCCTTCGTCGTACCGACACCGGCCCGGCGTCGGGCCGGCGTCGGCGGCGCGGTCAGTCGACCGCGGGGACCGGCTCGGGGAGCGCGTCGGGGCGGGTGGAGCGCTGGCGGGCGTGGAAGCCGAGGATCTGCAGCTCCGACCCCAGGTCGACCTCGCGCACGTCCACGCCCTCCGGCACCCGCACGGTGCGCGGCGCGAAGTTCAGCACCCCGGTCACGCCCGCCGCGACGAGGCGGTCCGTGGTGGCCTGCGCGGCGGACGCCGGCGTCGCGACGACCGCGATGCTGGCCTCGGCCTCCGCGACGACCTTCTCGAGGTGGTCGACGTGCTGCACGACGTGCCCGCCGACGGTCGTGCCCACCAGGTCCGGGTCCGCGTCGAACAGGCCGACCAGCACGAAGCCGCGGTCCGCGAAGCCGGAGTAGTTCGCGAGCGCCTGGCCCAGGTTGCCGATGCCGACGATGACGACCTGGCGCTCCTCGGCCATGCCGAGGGCCTGCGCGATCTGCTTGCGGAGGTGGTCCACCTCGTAGCCGACGCCGCGCCGGCCGCCCGCACCGAGGTACGACAGGTCCTTGCGCAGCTGGGCGGGGGACGCACCCACGAGCTCGGCGAGCTGGTCGGAGGAGGTCGTGGTGACCCCCTCGGACGCGAGCCCGCCGAGGGAGCGCAGGTATCCCGGGAGGCGGGCGACGGTCGTCGGCGGCAGGGCTCGCACGACCACAGGGTAGGCCTACCGCGCGCCGGTCAGGGCGTCGCCGAGCCGGTCGGGGTCGATCTGCCAGTAGCCGACGCGCACGCCGTCGACCTCGACCACCGGCAGCAGCTCCCCGTACGCGTCGGCCAGCGGGCGGCCGTCCGGCGCCGTGCCCCCGGCGTCGACGTCCACCTCCGCCCAGGTCTCGCCGTGGGCGGCCGCCACGTCCCGCACCACGTCACGGGCGGCGTCGCACAGGTGGCAGCCCGGCCGGGCGAACAGCACGACGCGGGCGGCGGGGGTCACGGACGGCTCGGTGGGGGTCGGCACGGCACGAGCCTAGGCATCTGGCTACAGTGGCGGCGTGCCCGAGCCCACCGAGCCCACCCTGCCCGGCGCCAGCACGGCCGTGCAGCCGGGCCGCGTGGCCGCCTTCTTCGACGTGGACAACACGATCATCCGCGGTGCCAGCTCGTTCCACCTGGCCGTCGGCCTGTACCGGCGCGGCTTCTTCCAGCGGGGCGACATCGTCCGGTTCGCCGTGCACCAGATCCGCTACCTGACGTTCGGCGAGAACCGGCAGCAGATCGACGAGGTCCGCCAGCGCGCGCTCGAGATCATGCGGGGCCGGTCCGTCGCCGAGGTCGTCGCCATCGCCGAGGACATCTACGACGAGGTCCTCTCGCTGCGCATCTTCCCCGGCACCCAGCGCCTGCTCGACCAGCACCTGCGCGCCGGGCACGAGGTCTGGCTCGTCACCGCCACGCCCGTCGAGATCGCCGAGATCATCGCCCGCCGGCTCGGCGCCACCGGTGCGCTCGGGACCATCGCCGAGCACACCGACGGCTTCTACACCGGCCGCCTGGTCGGCGACCTGCTGCACGGCAAGGCCAAGGCCTCCGCCGTCCGCGCGATCGCCGACCGCGAGGGGCTCGACCTGTCGCAGTCCTTCGCCTACGGCGACTCCACCAACGACGTGCCGATCCTGTCCGAGGTCGGCTTCCCCTGCGCCATCAACCCCGACGGGCGGCTGCGCAAGCACGCGGCCGAGGTCGGCTGGCCGATGCGCGAGTTCCGCGGCCGCCGCAACGCCACCCGCCGCGGCGTGGACGCCGCCACCGTCGCGGGGTCGGCGTGGGTCGCCGGGCTGATCTTCCGGGCCGTGCGCCGCGCCGTCCGGTCCCGCTGGGGCGGCCGGTGACCGTCGCCGTCCGTGCTGCCCGCGCCGGCGAGGCCGACCCGCTCGCCGCCCTCGCCGCCGTCACGTTCCCGCTCGCGTGCCCGCCGTCGTCGACCCCCGAGGACCACGCCGCGTTCATCGCGGCGCACCTCACCCCGGCGCACTTCGCCGGCTACCTGGCCGACGACGCCCGGGACCTGCTGGTCGCCGACGACGACGGCACGCTGGTCGGCTACACGATGCTCGTCGCCGGGGAGCCGTACGACGCCGACGTCGCCGCGGTCGTCCCGCTCCGGCCGACCGTCGAGCTGAGCAAGTGCTACGTCCTGCCCGGGCGGCACGGCGGCGGCGTCGCCGGTGCGCTGATGACCGCGAGCCTCGACGCGGCCCGCGGGCGCGGCGCGGCCGGGGTGTGGCTCGGCGTCAACGGGGAGAACCTCCGGGCGCAGGCGTTCTACCGGCGGTCCGGGTTCGTCGTGGTCGGCGAGCGGCGGTTCCAGGTCGGGGACCAGGTGCATCACGACCTGGTGCTGCACCAGGCGGTCTGACGCCGGACCCCCTGGATCAGGACGCGCGAGAACCTCCACAGCACTCGATGGTGCACGCGGTCCCCAGGTCCGGACGTCGGCGGCAGATGGGTGTCGGTGCCGCTCCTAGAGTGCCGGTATGCCCGCTGACCTGCGCGAACGCGCCGCCACGACGCCACCGGATGCCCCGGGGGCGGATGGGGTCGTGCCGCAGGGCGAGGCGGAGTTCACCGCGTGGCTGGCGGCGTTGCCGGCAGGGGTGGCGCTGCTGTCCGTGCTGGAGCACCTGGACCTGGAGCGGCTGACCGCGTTCGAGCGGGTGGAGGTGGCGGTCGCAGCGGCTCGCCTGGAGTCGCGGGCCCACGCGCTCAAGGCCCGTGCCGCGGCGTCGGTGGACCGGCACCCGGACATGCGCCCGACCACGCGGCCGGCCGGCGCGAGGCTCACGCCCGGGACGGCGGTGCTCTCCCGGCACCTGACCGCGGCGACGCTGTCGATGCGGCTGCAGAGCAGCACGCGCGAGGCCGACCTGCTGGTCCGCGAGGGGCAGTGCTACGCAGGCGTGCTCGCGGACACCGGCGCAGCGCTGGCGGACGGACGGATCGACGCCGGGCGTGCGCGGGCGATCGTGCGGGGCGTGGGCGAGGAGCCCCCCGCTGTGGCGGTCGCGGTGCAGGACCGTGTGCTGCCCGGCGCGCCGGGGCGGACGAGCGCGCAGGTCCGCCAGGACGTGGAGCGGGCGCTCGTGCGGGTGGACGGGGAGCATGCCGCCGACCGGCACCGGGACGCGCGGCGCGGTCGGTGCGTGTCGCGACCGAAGGTCCTGCAGGCGGGGATGGCCGGGACCTGGGTCGTGCTGCCCGCGACCACGGCCGTGCAGGTCGACGCCGCTCTCGACGGGGCGGCCCGGGCCGCGCGCGGGAGCGGCGACGGGCGGACCCTGGACCAGCTGCGCGCCGACCTGCTGTGCGACCTGGTCCTGGGCGGGTCCGACGCCGCTCCCGACGTGCCGCCGACCCAGAGGGACGGTGCGTTCGAGCTCGTGGACCGGGTCGGCTCCGGCACGGGCTCCCCCGCGACGACGCCCGTCGCGCCGGACGCAACCGTCGTGGTCCCCGGCCCGCGGTCGCCGCGCACGCGGGTCCTGGTGACCGTGCCGCTGTCCACCCTGATCGGCCTCGACGACGGCCCCGCCGAGCTCGACGGCTACGGTCCGGTCGACGCCGTCCAGGCCCGGGCGCTGGCGATGGGCGGCGTGTGGCAGCGACTGGTCACCGACGGACCGTCCGGCACGGTCCTCGACGTCGGGCGCACCACCTACCGACCACCGACCGCCCTCGCCGAGCACGTCCGCTACCGCGACCGGTACTGCACCGCACCCGGCTGCGCCGTCCCCGCCGCACGTGCGGACCTGGACCACACCGTGGAGTTCCATCCTCCGCCCGAGGATGCGCCTGCGCGCCCCCTGGGGTCGACCAGCGACACCAACCTCGGCCCCCTGTGCCGCCACCACCACCGGCTCAAGACCAGCGGCGGGTTCACCCTGCGCCAACGCACCGCTGGGGAGTTCGACTGGCGCGCGCCCACCGGCCACAGCTTCCGCGTCCGGCCCGGCACCGACCAACCCGTGATCCACCTCACCGGCCCGGTGCCACCCGACGATCCACCGCCCTTCTGACGGTCGGTCAGTCAGTCGGTCAGTCGGTCAGTCGGTCGGTCAGTCGGTCAGTCGGTCGGTCGGTCGGTCGGTCGGTCGGTCGGTCGGTCGGTCGGTCGGTCGGTCGGTCGGTCGGTCGGTCGGTCGGTCGGTGACGATCGCGCGGTCGGCGTCCGAAGGTGCGCAGCGCGGCGGGCCGGCACGACGAAGCGCCGCGGACCGGTCCCGGCCCGCGGCGCTCCGCCCTCCCCCACGTCCCGACGGGTGGGTCAGGACCAGCTCGCCGCCAGCGCGGTCGCCTGCGCCCCGAGCCGGGCCGCCGCCTCCGGCGTGACCCGGCTGTGCCGCCCCGGCGGGTCCTCGAGCCGGTCGACGAACCGCTCGAGCTGCCGCACGGCGGCCGCGTCCTTGCCGTGCACGTGCAGCCGCTCGGCGAGCAGCAGGTGCGTGCTGAGCAGCAGCGACACCGGCCCGGTGACCTCGCGCGCCCGCTGCGCCTCGCGGAGCGCCGCCTGCAGGTCCTCGATGGTGGGCGCGGCCGCCGCCTCGGAGATCAGCACGTTGCCGTCGAGCGCCGGCACCGTGAGGGTGAGCCGCCCGTCGGCCGGTGTCGCGTCGGCCTGGGTCAGCGCGTCGGTGAACACCCGGCCCGCTCCCCCGTCCGGCAGGTCGACCGTGACCTCGTGCGCCTCGGTGTCGTTGTTGTACGCGGTGACGGCCTGGACGCCGTCCTGCTCGCGGAGCAGGACCACCACGTGCTCGTCGACGTGCAGCGGCGCGCCGATCGAGCCGTTGCGCAGCACGTCGTGCTCGTTGCGCAGCGCGATCAGCTCCTGGAACTCCGCCAGCAGCGCGGTGTCGGGGTCGCCGCCCCGGTCCTCCCACGGGTAGGTGGCCCGGTTGAACGGGTCCTCTCCGCCGGTGACGCCGACCTCGTCGCCGTAGAACACGCTCGGTGCGCCGGGGAAGGTCATCTGGAACAGCACCGCGAGCCGCAGCCGCTGCTTGGCCTCCGCCTCCTGCTCGGGCGTGGCGGAGTCGCCGGTGTAGCCGAACTGGTGCAGGGCGCGCGCCGCGTCGTGCGTGGAGAGCAGGTTCATCAGCGCGTAGAACGCCTGCGGCGGGTACGCCTCCCGCATGAGCTCGATGTTCTCGTAGGCCTGGCCGGCGTCGCGGCCGTCGGCGTAGTCGAGCACCGCGTTGCGGAAGATGTAGTTCATCGTCGTGTCGAAGGTGTCGCCCAGGAAGTACTTCGAGGAGTCGAACCAGGTCTCGGCGATGGTGAGCGCCTCGGGGTCGGTGGCCTTCACCGAGGTGCGCCACTCGCGCCAGAACGGGTCGCTGACCCACGGCGCGACGTCCATCCGCCACCCGTCGACGCCACGCGCCTGCCACGTGCCCATCACGGAGTCCGGCCCGCGGAACGCGAAGTCCTTCCAGCTCTCGGACTCGGTGAGCTCCGGCAGGGTCGTCACGCCGGTCCAGCCGTCGTACTGCCGGTCGGGCTCGGTCTGCTCGGGGTGGAAGGTGTAGAAGTCGGCGTACGGCGAGGCCGGGTTGATCGTCCCGCCCTCGAAGGCGCCGTCCTCGGGGAAGTTGCTGTAGCGGTCGAAGTACGCCGAGTCGCTGCCGGTGTGGTTCAGCGAGGTGTCCAGCACCACGCGCATCCCGCGGGCCTCGGCCTCGGCCGTCAGCCGGGACACGTCCTCGTCGGTGCCGAAGTTGTCGTCCACGTGCAGGTAGTCGGCGGTGTCGTACTTGTGGTTGCTGGCGGCCTCGAAGATCGGGTTGATGTAGAGGGTGTTCACCCCGAGCTCGTCCAGGTAGTCGAGCTTCTCGATGATCCCGGGCAGGTCGCCACCGAAGAAGTCGTTGTTGTACTGGTCGTCGTCGGTGGTCGACCCGTCGGCGTCGCCGGGCACGAACGGTCGGTCGAGCCAGTTCTCGTGGAACTCGATCGGCTCGTCGAGGTAGGTGTCCTCGGCGGGGTCCGGGTCGTTGCCGGCGTCCCCGTTCCGGAACCGCTCCGGGAAGACGTAGTAGTAGACCGCGTCCGACGCCCAGTCCGGGACGGTGAAGTCCGGGCTGTACGAGGTGTGCCGGTAGCGCTGCACGTCTGCGCGGTCCTCGGGCGCGAACGCGATCTCGCCGACGCCGCCGGAGCCGCGCTCCAGGGTCCAGTAGATGGTCGCGTCGTTGTTCTGGTACACGTACGTCTCGCCACCGACGACGACCTCGAAGTAGTACCCGTAGACGCTCACGGCGTCGAAGGTGTGGCTCCCGGTCCACCGGTCCAGGTCGGTGCCGGGCTCCCGGGTCAGGGGCACCCGGACGGGGTCCAGGTACTCGAGCACCTCCTGGTTGCCCTCGAGCCGGCGCTTCTCCACGACCAGCGTCGCGGACTCCACGCCGGCGGGCGCCTGCAGCGCGAAGTCCACGGTGGTCCCGGCGGGCTGGGCGCCGTACGGCGCGCGGTCGGACTCGGCGCGCGAGTCGAACCGCACCTGCCGGGCGACGGGGTCGGTGACCGGGGTCGGGATCCCCGGGTTCACGAACGTCTCGTCGGTGATGGTCAGCGTCGGGGCGCTGCCGTCCTCGGCGACGTCCAGGCGCAGGGTGTGCCGGCCGGTGAAGTCGAACCGGACCGGCTCGACCGTGGCGGCGTCGCCCTGGGCGACCAGCGGGAACGGCTCGTCGGGCTGGGCCTGGGCGTGCTCGGCGTCCGGGGCGCCGAAGGTGGTCGCACCGCCGCCGACCGGGTCGGTGACGACGAACTCGTGCGCGCCCTGCAGGTCCACGTTGAGGAAGTAGGCGTCGCAGCCGCGCACGAAGTAGTCCGCGGTGCCGGGCTCGCCGTCGTTCATGGTCCCGGACAGCGCGAGCAGGGCGTCGCCGAGCGGGGGCGCGGGGCACGAGGTGATGGTCAGCGTCGGCTGCGTGACCGACGCGGAGACGTCCAGCACCACCCGCTGCGTGCCGGCGAACGCGTAGGTCAGGTTCGGGCCGTGCAGCGCGAGCGTGGTCGGCTCGCCCGGGGTGAGCTCGCCGCCGCCGAAGTCGGCGTCGGCCGACCAGTCAGCGTCCGCGATCTTGAACGAGCTGGTGCCGTCCAGGTCGAGGAGCGCCTCGAACCGGTTGCAGCTGTAGACCAGCTCGTACTCGGGCAGCGCGTTCCAGCTGCTGAACCCGCCGCGCAGGTACAGCGGGCGGTCGCCGAACGGGTTCTCGACGCAGTCGCCCTCGGCGGCCGCGGCAGGCGCGGACCGCGTGACGGCGCCGCTCACGACGCTCAGGACGAGCGCGAAGGCGGCGGCGAGGGCCGCCACTCTGGCGCGGGAGGACCTTCTCATCTCTCAGCCTCCTTGCTGGACGATGACCGGGTGCCGACGTCGTCGGCAGGTGTCGGGCTCGGCCACGGGGGGTGGCCGTGGACCGCAGGAGCGCCGCTGCTGGACGCGACGGGGCGACCCCGGGGCGACGGCGCACCGAGGTCCGTAAGCGCTTACTCACCATGCGGTTCCTGTGACCCGGCTGTCAAGCATCTCCATGACGTCGACCGCGGATCCTGGCGCGAGTCCGACCATCTCCGGGATGAGTGGCCCGGTCACGGGACCGGAAGCGCTTACGGACGACGGCACGCAGGTACGCTCGCGGCGTGACCTCCGGCCGCGCCGCCCTCAACATGGCGGACCTCGCGCAGCGGGCGGGCGTGTCGATCGCGACCGTGTCCCGGGCGTTGAACGACACCCCGGGCGTCTCGGCCGCGACGCGGGCTCGGGTGCGCGCGCTCGCCGACGAGCTCGGGTACGCGGTCTCCCCCGACGCCGCACGGCTCGCCCGCGGGTCGAACGGGCGCGTCGCGGTCGTGACCCCGAACGTCGCGCACTGGTTCTACGCGTCGATGCTGGACGGCATCGTCACGGCGCTGCACGACACCGAGCTCGACGTGCTGCTCTACGAGGTCCAGGAGGAGCCGCAGCGTCAGCGGTTCTTCGCGGAGCTGCCCGCGCGCCGGCAGGTGGACGCCCTGATCCTCATCGCGCTGCCGATCAGCGACGAGGAGCGGCGGCGCCTGGACCTGATGGGCGTCACGGTGGTCATGGCGGGCGGCACGCTCGGGGACCACCCGCACGTCCGGATCGACGACGTGGCGGCCGGCCGGCAGGCCGCGGGGCACCTGCTCCTCGCGGGCCACGAGCGCATCGCGATGATCAACTCGACCGGTGACTGGGCGCTGGAGTACGCCGCGCCGAGCGCGCGGCTGCGCGGGTTCACCGAGGCGCTCGAGGGCGCCGGGGTGGCGGTCCGCCCGGAGCTCGTCGTGCACGAGCGGTGGGGTGCCGACGGCGGCGCGCGGGGCATCAGCCGGCTGCTCGGGCTGCCGCAGCCGCCCACCGCGGTCGTGGCGTTCTCCGACGAGGTCGCCTACGGGGCGCTGCGCACCCTGCGCCGCGCCGGGATCGACGTGCCGCGGACGGTCTCGCTGGTCGGGATCGACGACCAGGCGGTGTCGGACATGTTCGACCTGACCACCGTGCACCAGCCCGTTACCGAGCAGGGACGCACGGCCGCCCGGCTCGTGCGCGAGGCGCTGGACGGCTCGGGCGACGGCCGCACGCACATCACGCTCCCGACGCACCTCGTGGTGCGCGGCACCAGCGGCCCGGCGGAGAGCGCGCGCCGCGGGTCGTGACCCCGGGGGGGCGCTCAGCCCGCCGGCACCCGCCGGGCTGCCGCGGTCGCCAGCAGGTGGAACGCCTGCGCCTCCGCGGAGCGACCGGGGCGGTCGAACCCCGGCGCGCCGCAGACCTCCTCGACGACGCCCGACGGGCTCACGTGCGCCCGCGCCACGGCGAGCAGGTCGCGGCCGACCTCGGCGTACTGCGGGGGCAGCCACCCCTCGGCCACGCCGGTCAGGGCGGTGTACGCGAGCATCTGCCCGGCGTTGACCTCGGGGAACGTCGTCGGGTCGTCCAGGACGTCGTGGAACAGCCCGTCGGCGCGCCGGTGGACCAGGCAGGCGTCGACGAGCTCGCGCGCGGCCGCCGCGGCGCGACCGGCGAACCCCCGGTCCGCGACGCCGTGCACCGCCATCAGGTGCAGCGCCCGGGCGAGCGCCGCGGCGACCCACCCGTTGCCCGTGCCCCACCGGACACCGTGCGACAGCGCGCCCGCGTCCTCGTCCCAGATGTGCGCGTACAGCCCGGTGCCCGGGTCCCGCAGCCGGCGCGCGTGCCCGTCCAGCTGCCGCTCGGCCTCGTCGACGCGCCCCGCCAGCACGAGCAGCGGCACCGTCATGTAGACGGTGTCCACCCACACCGTGCGCTCGCCGACCAGGTGGAACACCGTGCCGTCGTCGGCGCGCGGCGCGCCCTCGGTGATCCAGCGCACCAGCCGGTCGAACGCCCGCGCCAGCTCCGCGTCCGCGAGCCGGGTCGCCGCCTCGTGGACGGCCTCGCCGACGGCGCCGGTGTTGACGGCGCTGGGGTGGCCCTCGACCTCGGCGAGGCGGCCCTCCGGCGTGGCGTGCAGCACCGCGTCCCGGGCGACGACCTCGGCCAGGTCCAGGAGCCCGAGGTCGAGGAAGGCCTGCCCCGCGACCCCCTGCTCCCAGGACCGGCGCTGCATCGCGAGCAGCGCCCCGAGCACGCGCTGCTCCGCGCGCGCCGCGGGCGCTCCGGTGAGATCCGTCATGGCTGCTCCCTCCGTCAGGTGCTCGGGCTGCTCGGCGGACCCGTCAGCCCGCGGGCGTGGCGCCGGCGTCGTCGCCCCCGGCGCCGGCCGTCATCCGCGCGGCCCGCACCGCGCGGCGCCGGTCCACGACCACCACGACCCCCAGCACGGCCACCGCGAGCGCGAACCCGGCGGTGACGTCCGTGAGGAAGTGGTAGCCCAGGTACAGGCGGCTGCCGGCGACCAGCGCGATCCCGACGCCGACGCCGACCGCCCACAGCACGAGCGAGCGCACGTGCGGGCTGCGGATCCAGATCAGGTACCCCGCCGTCAGCAGGAACGTCGCGGTGCCCACGGTGTGGCCCGACGGGAACGAGTACGTCGACTCCGACCCCGGCACGGTCATGGTGTCCAGCGGCGGCCGGGGGCGGGCCACGGCGGACTTGATCGCCACGGAGACCAGCGTGGAGAGCAGCATCGCCCCGGCGAGCAGCGCCGGCTGCCACCACGAGCGCGAGACCAGCCCCCACACCAGGCACGCGAGGACGACGACCACGGGCAGCACGCTCGGCCCGGTGACCGCCGAGACGGCAGACAGGAACGTCGTCATCGCGGGCCCGCGCGCGGCGACCAGCCAGTCCAGCACCGGCAGGTCGGCCTCGGCCAGGTCGTCGCCCTCGGCCACCGCGTCGTGCACGACGAGGAAGGTCACGGTGCCGAGCACGACGAGCAGGATCCCGAGGACGACCGCAGCGCGCGAGGTCGGGTCCCGCACCTCGTGCCGCCGGCCCCACACGGCACGCAGCGACCGCGTGGCGGTGGGGACGACCTGCCGGAACCAGGGATCGGGGGGCACCGGCCGATCCTCGCAGGAGCGGCGGGACGACGCCCGGCGACGGTCAGCCGTCCTGCTCCTCCCGCGTCGTGAGCACCGGCCAGCCGTCGGCGTCCCACGCGAGCTCGCGCAGCGCGAGGGTGGGCGTGCCGCCGGTCGCGGCGTCGTAGAAGTGGAACGCCAGCACCCCGCCCGACACGCTCTGGCCACCGGGGCCGACCATCTCCCCGGTGGTCCGGAGCAGCACGTCCCCGCCGTCGACGAGCAGGTCCGTGCCGTCGCGGGTCACGTACGGCCCGGTGACGTCGCGGGAGCGGCCGACGGCGATCCTGTAGGTCGAGTCGGTGCCCTGGCAGCAGGCGTCCTGCGAGACGAGCAGGTAGTACCAGCCGTCGTGCGGGACGACGGAGGGGGCCTCGATCGCGTGCGGGCTGCCGAGCCGGCTGGCCACACCCACGGGCGCAGCACCGGCGACGGGCAGGCCGTCGGGCCAGGCGAGCTCGACCACCTGGATGCCCGACCAGTACGACCCGAAGGTCATCCAGGGGGTGCCGTCGGCGTCCTCGACGATGCCGGGGTCGATGGCGTTGTAGTCGTCGGCGGGCTCGGACCGCCACACCTCGCCGCGGTCGGTCCACGCGTAGTCCGGGTCGTCCGGGTCGAGGGTCGGGCTGGTCCGCAGGCCGATCACGGACCGGTTGGAGCCGAAGGTCGACGCCGCGTAGTAGAGGTACCAGGTGCCGTCGTGCTGGTAGAGCTCCGGCGCCCAGTAGTTCACGACCCCGGGCACGGCCTCCTGCGCCCAGCGGGGCGAGTCGGACGGGCCCCACGCGGTGCCGAGGTACTCCCAGGTGGCGCCGCGGTCGGTGGAGCGGCGGACCTGGACGGCGCCGGCGTTCTCCCGCTCGTCGCCGGTGGAGTAGACGTACCAGGGGTCGTCGCCGTCCCCGACGACGAGCGCGGGGTCGTGCACGGTGACGTCCCCGGCCACCGGCAGCGCGGTGGCCGCGGGGACGTCACCGGCACGCGCCCGCACCGCGATCGCGGCGCCCCCTGCGGCCACGAGCGCGGCCGCCACCGCCGCCGCGACCAGGGCGGCACGGCGACGGGCGGGAGCGGGACCGCGGCGGCGGGCGGGAGCGGCGGCGTCAGGCACCGAGCCGGACCACGTTCCACGACACGGGCGGGACCCGCACGGTGAGCCGGCCGCCGTCGATCGCGGCGGTGTCGTTGGCCCGGGGCAGGACCGCGGTGTCGTCGTCCGCCGTGGCCGACCAGGTGTGGTCGGGGTTCGACAGGCTCGTCGCCTCGAGGACGCGCAGACCCGGGATGGAGCGGGTGTCGACCTCGAGCGTGACGGTCTCGGTGGTCGACCGGTTCACGGCGAACAGCGCGACGGCCCCGGTCTCGGGGTCGCGGGTGGCGACGGCGTCGACGATCGCGGCGTCGCCGAACTTCGCGGTCTCGTAGGTCGGGGCCTCGACGGCGACCTGGAGCACCTCGCCGCTGGCGTACCGCGACGCCTGCGCGAACGGGTGGAACGTGGTCTGCCGCCAGATGCGGCCGCCGGGCTCGGTCATGATCGGCGCGATCACGTTGACCAGCTGGGCCAGCGAGGCGGAGTGCACGCGGTCGGTGTGGCGCAGCAGCGAGATGAGCATGCTGCCGACGACGACGGCGTCCGCGACGTTGTACCTGTCCTCCAGCAGGACCGGCGCGACGGGCCAGTCGTCGCCCGACGGCGGGACCGACTCGGCGCGCTTCTGGTACCAGACGTTCCACTCGTCGAACGAGACGTGGATCCGCTTGGCGACCTTCTTGTGGGCGCGGACGCCGTCGGCGACGGCGGTGACGGAGTCGATGAAGTGGTCCATGTCGACGGCGGACGCGAGGAACGAGCCGAGGTCGCCGTCCTCCTCCGCGTAGTAGGCGTGCGCCGAGATCATGTCGACGTGCTCGTAGGTCTCGGAGAGCACGGTCTGCTCCCACTGGCCGAACGTCGGGATCGGGACGCCGGAGGACCCGCAGGCCACGAGCTCGAGGTCGGGCTGGATCATCCGCATGGCGCGGGCGGTCTCGGCGGCGAGCCGGCCGTACTCGTGGGCGGTCTTGTGGCCGATCTGCCAGGGGCCGTCCATCTCGTTGCCGAGGCACCACATGCGGATGCCGTACGGGTCGGCGGCGCCGTTGGCGCGGCGCAGGTCGGACAGCGCGGTGCCGCCGCGGACGTTGCAGTACTCGAGCAGGTCGAGCGCCTCCTGGACGCCGCGGGTGCCGAGGTTCACGGCCATCATCGGCTCGGTCCCCGACGCCCGGGTCCAGCGCATGAACTCGTCGACGCCGACCAGGTTGGGCTCGGTCGAGTGCCAGGCGAGGTCGAGGCGGCGCGGGCGCTGGTCGCGGGGGCCGATGCCGTCCTCCCAGCGGTAGCCGGAGACGAAGTTGCCGCCGGGGTAGCGGACCGTGGAGACGCCGAGCTCCCGGGTCAGCTCGATGACGTCGCCGCGGAAGCCGTCGGCGTCGGCGGACGGGTGCTCGGGGTCGTGGATGCCGGTGTAGACGCAGCGGCCGAGGTGCTCGACGAACGCCCCGAAGGTGCGACGGCGGACCGGTCCGACGCGGAACGCCGGGTCGATGGTCAGGGTGACGGTGGACATGCGGCGCAGCTCCCTCGCTGGTTCTACATCGTTGTAGGCGCATCGTGCCCAACCGGGCGCCGACGCGTCAACCACCGTACGGGACGCCCCGCGGACCGCTCGACGACCCGCTCCGCAGGCCGTGACCAAACCGTTGCTTGACCAGTCGCAATCGGGCGTGCCAGTCTCTGCAACGTTGTAGTGCAACGATGTAGAGCACGAGGTCAGCGCCGACCCAGCACCCCGGACCGCCAGCGACGGCGGGTCCGCAGGCGCCCGCGACCTCACCGATCCGATGTGGAGGCAATGGCGCAATGACCACGAAGACTCTCCGGGCAGCGGCCCTCGCGCTCGCCGGCGCGCTCGCCCTGACGGCGTGCGGCTCCGGCGGCGGCGGCGAGGACAGCGGCAGCGACACCCTGACGTTCATGTTCCGCGGCGGCGCGGACGAGAAGGCCGCGTACCAGGCGGCCATCGACAAGTTCACCGAGGACACGGGCGTGGAGGTCGAGATGACCGTCACGGACGCCGACCAGTACGCCACCAAGCTCCAGGCCGCGGTGTCGGGCAACAAGGTCCCGGACGTCTTCTACATCGAGCAGGCCAACCTGCAGTCGTACGTCGCGTCGGGCGTCCTGATGGACATCACCCAGCAGGTCGAGGACGCCGGGGTGGACCTGGACAACATCTGGCCGTACGGCGTCGACTCCTACCGGTTCGACGGCACGCTCCAGGGCACCCCGGACGGCGCCCTCTACGGGCTGCCGAAGGACGTCGGCCCGTTCGCGTTCGGCTACAACAAGACGATGCTCGAGGCCGCGGGCATCCCGCTGCCCGACCCCGACGTGCCGCTCACGCTGGACGAGTTCCGCGCCGTGACGAAGCAGCTGACCCAGGACACCGACGGCGACGGCGCGCTCGACCAGTGGGGCACCGGACTGAACGTCCAGTGGAACCTGCAGTCGCTGGTGTGGAGCAACGGCGGCGACTGGACCAACGAGGACCGCACCGAGGTCACCGTGGACACCCCCGAGTTCGCCGAGGCGCTGCAGTACTTCGCCGACCTGACGAACGTCGACGGCGTCACCCCGAACGCCTCCGAGGCCGCCACGCTCGACACCTACCAGCGCTGGATGGCCGGCGACATCGGCTTCTTCCCGGTCGGCCCGTGGGACGTCAGCGTCTACAACGAGCTCGACTTCGACTACGACCTGATCCCCTGGCCTGCCGGCAGCACCGGCGAGTCGGCCACCTGGGTCGGCAGCCTCGGCATCGGGGTCTCGAGCACGACGTCGGACCCGGAGGCCGCGGTCCAGCTGGCCACGTACCTGTCGACCGACGCGGACGCGCAGCAGACGCTGGTCGACGCGAACATCCAGGTGCCGAACCTCGTCGACATGGCCGAGGAGTGGGCGGCCGCGCCGGACGCCGAGCCGGCCAACCGCCAGGAATTCCTGGACATCGTGCAGGACTACGGCCGCGCGATGCCGGCGTCGTTCACCTACGGCGCCCAGTGGTACGACGAGCTCTGGGTGAACATCCAGCCGGTGCTCGACGGCGAGCAGACCGCCGCCGACTACCTGGCCGAGGTGCAGCCGAAGATGCAGGCGCTCCTCGACGAGTCCAACACCAACGCCGAGATGGCGGGCGGCGGGGCCTGACCCTCGACCCCCCGCCCCGCTGCGCCGGGTCGCCGACCCACGGCGGCCCGGCGCGGCGGGGGCCCGTCGCGAAGGAGCACCGGCATGTCCCACACCGCCTCGACGACCGCGCCGACGGCCGTCCCCGCCGCCGCGACCGCGCTGCCCCCGGGCGGCCGCGGCAGCGGCACCGACCAGGAGCGCGCCGACCAGCAGCACGCCCGGCTCGCGATGAAGCGCCTGCACCGCACCGAGCACCGCTGGGCCGCGGTGTTCATCGCCGCCCCGGTGCTCGGGTTCCTGGTCTTCACCCTCTACCCGCTGGGCTACGCGCTGTACGCCTCGCTGACGCAGTGGAACGGGCTGACCGCGCCGCGGTTCACCGGCCTGGACAACTACGTGCGGCTGCTGGCCGACCCGTACTTCCGCCAGACGCTGGGGAACACCGCGTTCTACCTGATCGGCATCCCGATCGGCCTGGTGCTCGCGCTGCTGCTGGCCATCGCCCTGAACCGGAAGATCCCCGGCCAGACGGCGTTCCGCACCATCTACTACGTGCCGGTCATCTCGTCGCTGGCCGCGATCGCCATCGTCTGGCAGTTCGCCTACAACGGCGACTTCGGCCTCGTGAACCAGGTGCTCGCGTGGTTCGGGATCGACGGCCCGGACTGGCTGCAGAACACCGCGACCGTGAAGCCGGCGATCATCCTCATGGCGGTCTGGAAGGGCCTCGGGTACTCGATGCTGCTGTACCTGGCCGCGATCCAGTCGGTGCCGCGGTCGCTGTACGAGGCCGCGTCGCTCGACGGCGCCAACGGGTACCACCGGTTCCGGTTCATCACGCTGCCGATGGTGCGGCCCGTGACGTTCTTCCTCGTCGTCACGAACGTCATCGCGGGGTCGCAGATCTTCACCGAGATCAACATCATGACGCCGACCGGCGGACCGGAGTTCAGCTCCGCCTCGATCGTCTACTACATCGTCCGGCAGGCGTTCAAGTACCAGCAGATGGGCTACGCGACGGCGATGTCCGTGGTGCTCGGGCTGATCGTCTTCGTCATCACCCTCGTCCAGTTCCGCCTCAACCGGCGCAACTCGTTCAGCATCGACTGAAGGGGCTCCAGCAACCATGAGTCGCACGACGCCGATGAGCGCCACCTCGCAGAACCGCCTCGTGAACACGATCCTGTTCGTCGTCCTCGCGCTGGGCGCGGTGGTGATGATCGCCCCGCTGCTCTGGATGGTCACCACCGCGCTGAAGACCAAGGCCGACGTGTTCGCGCTGCCGCCCGTCTGGATCCCGGACCCCCCGCAGTGGGAGACGTTCACGCGGATGTGGTCGGAGGCGCCGATCCTCTCGGGCTTCCGGAACAGCATCGTCGTGGCGGGCACCGTGACCGTCGTGGGGTCGGTGACCTCGTCGCTGGCCGCGTTCGCGCTGGCGAAGATGCGCCTCCCGCACAAGAACGCCATCTTCATCGCCCTGCTGACCGGGCTGATGATCCCCTACCCGACGCTGATGATCCCGCAGTTCGTGATGTTCTCGAAGATCGGCTGGGTCGACACGCTGCTGCCGCTGATCGTCCCGCTGCTGTTCGGCAACATCATCATGATCTTCTTCCTGCGGCAGTACCTGTCCAGCGTCCCGGACTCCATGGTCGAGGCCGCGAAGATCGACGGGGCGTCCTACCTGCAGATCTTCCGGCGGATGGTGTTCCCGCTGATCCGGCCGGCCGTCGCCGCGCAGTTCATCCTCTGGTTCATGACCATCTGGAACGACTACCTGGCGCCGATCCTGTACCTGAACACCGAGTCCAAGCAGACGCTGCAGGTGGTCATCGCCAACCTCAACGTCGAGTACGCCACCCAGCGTGACTACCCGCTGATCATGGCGGCGTCGTTCGTGGCGCTGCTGCCGATCCTCGTGGTGTTCCTGCTGTTCCAGCGGCAGATCATCGAGTCGGTCGCGCTGACGGGGGCGAAGGGATGACGGCGACCTGGGGCGCCCGGCACGCCCACGACCCCACCGCGGTGCGGGACGACGACGGCGCGTACTGGCTGTTCTCCACCGACGCGTACGCCGACGGCCCGCTGCCCCGCGCCGGGGTGCAGGTGCGCCGGTCCCGGGACCTCGTCGACTGGGACTTCCACGGCTGGGCGCTGGACGGCGTGCCGGCGGACGCGGCGGCCTGGTCCGGGGCGGACGGCCTGTGGGCGCCCGACGTGGTGCGGGTCCCGGCGGCCGTCGACGTGCCGGCGGACGCGCGCTGGCGGATGTACTACTCCGCGTCGACGTTCGGCTCGCGCACCTCGGCGATCGGCCTGGCGACGGCCCCGCACCCGGCCGGCCCGTGGCGCGACCGCGGGCTCGTGGTGACCAGCCGGCACGAGGTGGACGGCCCGAACGCCATCGACGCGAACGCCGTCGTCGACGCCGCGGGCCGGCACTGGATGGTCTACGGGTCGTTCTTCGGCGGCATCCACGCCCTCGAGCTCGAGCCCGCGACCGGGTTCGTGCGCGGCTCGGGCGACCGCCCGACGGCCGGGCCGGGCGCGCTGCTCGCGCGGCGCCCGCGGTCGGTCGACGGCGCGGTCGAGGGCGCGTTCGTGCTGGACCGACCCGGCGGCGGGTACGTCCTGCTGACGTCCTACGGCTCGCTCTTCGACACGTACCACCTGCGGGTGGCCGCGGGACCGGCGGTGACCGGGCCGTTCCGGGACGCCACCGGGCGCCTGGCGACCGACGAGTCCGGCGACCCGGACGCCGTCGGCACCACCGTGCTCGCCGGGCACCGGTTCACCGGCGGACCGGGCCGGCTCGCGCCCGGGCACGCGGCGGTGCTGACCGAGCCCGCCCCGGCGCACGAGGGCGGGGTGCGGCACCTGCTCGTGCACCACGTCCGGGACGCGGACGACCCGACCCAGCACGAGGTCCAGGTCCGTCGCCTGGTGTGGACCGCGGACGGCTGGCCGCTGGTGTCCCCGCAGCCGTGGGCGGGGGCGCGCGAGTCCGTCGACCCCGCCGGCTGGCCGGTGACGGCCGAACAGCTCGCGGGCGAGTGGGAGGTGGTCGTGCTCGCGCGCGGCGCCGCTCTCACGCCGTCCGTCCGGCGCACCGTCGCCGCCGCCGAGCTGGCCGGTGCGGCCGCGCACGGCGGCGGACGGTTCACGTGGAACCGGCCGGACGGCGGGGTGGTGCAGGCCGTGGCCTTCCCCTCCTGGGACGCGGTGCGGGACCGGCCGGCCCTGTCGTGCGCGGTGCTGGACGGCACGACCGGCGTCGTGACGGTGGGCACCCGCGTCGACGTCCGGGTCGACGTCCGCGCCGTCGTCCCCGAGCAGGCCGGGGCCGGGCGGTGAGCGCGACCACCGCCTGCGTCCCCGTGCACGACGGCGGCGAGGACGTCCCGGGCTGGGCCGGCGCGGTGATGCGCTGGCTCCGGGTCTCCGCGGAGCTGGTCGCGGTCAACCTGCTCGCGCTGCTCGGCACGCTGCTCGGGCTGGTGCTGCTCGGCGCGCTGCCGGCGCTCGCCGCCGCGGGCTCCGTCCTGGCCGCGAGGGCCGCGGGCGACCCGCCCGAGTCGGTGTGGCGGGCGTTCTGGTCCGCCTACCGGGCGGGTTTCCGGCGGCTGAACCGGCTCGGCGCGCCGCTGCTGGTGGCCGTCGTGCTGCTGGTCGCGGACGCGCTCGCGCTCCCCGGGCTCGCCGCGGCGACCGGCTCGACCGGACCGGCCGCCGTGGCCGGCGCCGCGCTGCTGCTGCTCGGCGCGGCGGTGCTGGTGCTCGGGGCGTGGTTCTTCCCCGTCGTGCGCCGGTACGACGAGCCGTTCGGCCGGACGTGGCGGTTCCTCGTCCTCGCGCCGCTGACGTCGCCGGGCACGACGCTCGCCGTGCTGGTGACGCTCGGCGCGCTCGGCCTGGTGGGCTGGCACGTGACCGTGCTGGTGCCCCTGGCCGGGGTCGCCGGCGCGCTGCTGCTCACCGGCGTAGTCGTCGACCGGCGGCTGGACCGGATCGACGCGACGGTCGGGGGCTGACGCTCAGCCGGCCCGGACCCCCGCCGCCGCGCGTGCCGTCGCGACCACCTGGCCCCGGCTCGACCCCGGGAACCGGTCGACCATCGCCCGCAGCTCGGCCGCGGCGACGTTCGCGCCGAACGCCTCGGCGTGGGGCTGCAGGCTGACGCTCGCCTCGAGCGACCCGGCGTCGACGGCATCGAACCCGAGCGCGTCCACCAGCGCCGCGACCTGCGCGACGGCGTCCGCGTCGTCCCCCGCCACCGCGACGGCACGCCGGTCCGGGTGGCCGGCGGGGCGCGGGCCCTCGTCGAGGTCGTGGTAGCCCATGTGGTTGAACGCCTTGACCACCCGGGCCCCGGGCAGCGCGGCCGCGACGAGCACGCTGGTCGCCACCGCCGGGTCGGCGAGGTCGGGGCGCTCGCCGTCGGCCTCCCACCAGTAGTTCATCGCGTCGACGACGACCTTCCCCGCGAGCGCCGCAGCCGGGACGTCGGGCAGCCGGCCGAGCGGGATCGCGAGCACCACCAGGTCGGCACGCGCCGCGACGTCGGCCGCGGTGGTCGCGGTCGCCCCGGGCACCAGCACCTCGACGATCATCCGGATCCGCTCCGGGTCGCCCGAGCCGGCGACCAGCACGTCGTACCCCGACGCGACGGCGAGCCGGGCCAGCACCGTGCCCAGCTTGCCCGCGCCGAGGACGCCGACGGTCCGCACCGTCCCGGCCGCGCTCACGCCACGGCCCCGGCGTCGTCGGCCAGCAGGTCGCGCACCATCGGCGCCACCCGGGTGCCGAACAGCTCCACGGCGCGCAGCCGGGCGCTGCTGCGGTGCGGGCCCGAGCTGTAGATGAGGTCGAACCGGCTGACGTCCAGCGCGCGCACCGAGGCGGCGATCTTCCGGGCGACCGTCTCCGGCGACCCGATGTAGAGCGAGCCGTCCTCGATCTCGTGGTCGTACTCCGCGCGGCGCAGCGGGGGCCAGCCGCGGAGCGCGCCGATCGTGTCGCGCATCTGCTTGTAGGGGCCGAAGAACAGCTCCCGGGCCTGCTCGTCGGTGTCGGCGACGAATCCCGGCGAGTGCATGCCGACCCGGCCCGTCGGGGAGCCGAGCTGCTCGGTCGCGCGCCGGTACAGGTCGACGTACGGGCGGAACCGCTCGGGCTCGCCGCCGATGATCGCCAGCATCAGGGGCAGGCCGTAGCGCGCGGCCCGCACGACCGACTGCGGGGAGCCGCCGACGCCGACCCAGGTCTCGAGCCCGCCGGCGGTCTTCGGGTACACGTCGGCGGCGTCGAGCGCCGGGCGGGTCGTGCCGCTCCACGTCACCGGCCGCTCGGCGAGCAGCTGGTGGAACAGCTCGATCTTCTCCTCGAACAGCACGTCGTAGTCGGCCAGGTCGTAGCCGAACAGGGGGAACGACTCGGTGAACGACCCGCGGCCGAGGATCACCTGCGCGCGACCGCCGGACAGCGCGTCGACCGTGGCGAACCGCTGGAACACCCGCACCGGGTCGTCGGAGCTGAGCACGGTGACGCCGGACGCCAGGCGGATCCGCTCGGTCCGGGTCGCGATCCCGGCGAGCACGGTCTCCGGCGAGGAGATCGAGTACTCCGGCCGGTGGTGCTCCCCCAGCGCGATCACGTCGACGCCGGTCTGGTCGGCGAGCACCGCCTCCTCGACCACCTGGCGGATCGCGTCGGGGTGCGAGAGCGCACGGCCGGCGTCGTCGGTCGGCACGTCGCCGAAGGTGTCCAGGCCGAGCTGCAGGGCGGTCATGACGGGTCCTCCATGTCGTCGACGCACCGATCGTGCGTCACGTGTGGTTGAACCGTCAACCACCCCGCGCGATTCCCGCGTCAGGCGACGACGCTGCCCGCCCGCGCCGCCGGGGCCGCCGCCCGCGACGCGCCCGCGGTCGACTCCCGCACGACGACCTCGAAGTCCGTCACCACCTCGACGTGCTCGGCCGGGGCGGTGCCCGCGACGCGCGCCAGCAGCAGGTCCACGGCGGTGCGCGCGATGGTCTCCCGCCCGGGTGCGACCGACGACAGGGGCGGGGAGGCGTACGCGGCGTCCTCGATGTCGTCGAACCCGATCACCGCGACCTCGTCCGGCACCGCGACGCCGCGGTCGTGCAGCGCGTGCAGCGCACCGATGGCGAGCGCGTCGTTCAGCGCGAACACGGCGTCGAACGCGGTGCCGGCGTCGAGCATCCGCTCCATCGCCTCGGCGCCGGTCGCCCGGTGCCACAGCCCCGCCTCCCCCACCAGGGCCGGGTCGAGGGGCAGCCCGGCGTCCGCGAGCGCCTGCTCGTAGCCCCGCACCCGCAGGGCCGCGGAGCCGACGGTCTCGCCCTCGTGCGCGCCGATGACGGCGATCCGGCGCCGGCCCGAGTCGATCAGGTGCTGCGTGGCGGCGCGCGCCGCCTCCACGTTGCTCATGGTCACGTGGTCCGCGGGCCCGCCGAAGATGCGCTCGCCCAGCAGCACCATCGGGAAGTCGACGGCGAAGTGCTCGCGGTCCTCCGTGCCCAGCGCGAGCGGGGAGAAGATCAGCCCGTCGGTCAGGTGCCGCCGCTGCCCGGACAGCACCTCCAGCTCCCGCTCCCGCGAGGCGTTGGTCTGCTCGATCAGCACGATGACGCCGTGCCGCTCGGCCGCGCGGATCACGGAGTCCGCGAGCTCGGCGAAGTACGGCAGGCTCAGCTCGGGGACCGCCAGCCCGATCATCCCGGTGCGGCCCTGGCGCAGGTTCCGCGCCGAGATGTTCACCCGGTAGCCCAGCTGGGCGATGGCCGCCTCGACCCGCTCCTTGGTCTCCGGACGGATGTACGGGTACCCGTTGATGACGTTCGAGACCGTCTTGATGGAGACCCCCGCGATGGCCGCGACGTCGTGCATCGTCACGCCCGCCTGGCGCCGCTTCCCCGCCACCGCCGCCTCCTGTCCCCGCTGCTCGCCCGCGCTGCCCCTGTGATGGCCGACCGCGCCGCGACCCAGGGTAGGGCCGCGGCGCGGTCGGGTGGTGCCGTCCTGGTCGGGACGCGGGGTCAGCGCCCGCCGAGCCCGGTCGTGGCGACCGCCTTGACGATCTGCCGCTGGAACAGCATGAACAGCAGGATCAGCGGCAGGGCCGCGATGACCGCCGACGCCATGGTCTGCGCGTAGATGGTGCCGTAGGCGTTCTTCACCGTCGACAGCCCGACCGGCAGGGTCATGAGGTCCGGGTTGTTGGTGACGATGAACGGCCACAGGAAGTTGTTCCACGCGCCGATGAACACGAAGATCGCGACCGCCGACACGATGGGCCGGGAGATCGGCAGCACGATGGACCAGAAGGTCCGCCAGTGCCCCGCCCCGTCCACCCGTGCGGCGTCCTCGATCTCCTGCGGCACCTCCGCGAAGAACTTGCTGAAGATGTAGACCATCACCGGCGCCACCAGCTGGGGCAGGATCACGCCCTGGTAGGTGTCGACGAACCCGAGCGCCTCCATCTGCCGGAACAGCGGCACGATGAGGATCTGCCCGGGCACCGCGATCAGCGCGATGGTCGCCGCGAACATCACGTTCTTGCCCCGGAACCTCGTGCGGGCGAACCCGTACCCGGCCAGGGCGCAGACCGCCACGGTGAGGATCGTGACCGACGCGGCGATCAGCAGGGTGTTGGCCATCCAGCGCGGCACCTCGCCGCGCTCGAAGACCGAGCGGTAGTTCTCGAGCGTGAACCCGCCGTCCGGGAACCACTGCAGCGGCACCGACTGCGCCTGCGCCTCGGTCTTGAACGAGGTGTCGACGGCCCACAGCAGCGGCAGCAGCCACGACACGGCCATGACGACGAGCAGGACGATCGCGAGGACGGTCGCCACCTTGCTGCGGCCGAGCACGAGGAACCGGGTGCGGCGGTTCTCCTCGCGCCGCTCGGTGTAGGTGCGGCGGAACCCCCCGGTGGTGGGGGCCTCGACGGTGTCAACGGCCACGGCGCTGCTCCTTCCGGCGGGCGGTGGTCGCGACCTGGAACACCACGGCGACCACGATGATGAGCGCGAAGTAGATGTACGACATCGCCGAGGCGTAGCCCATGCGGTAGCCGGTGAACCCGGTGTCGTAGATGTACTGCAGGATCGGCCGGGTCACGCCGCCCGGGCCGCTGCCGCCGTTGAAGGCGATGAACATCTGGTCGAACACCTTCAGCGAGGCGAGCACCTGCAGCACGGTGACCAGCACCGTCGTCGCACGCACCTGCGGCAGCGTGATGGACCACAGCCGCCGGCCGGCACCGGCGCCGTCGAGCGCCGCGGCCTCGTACATCTGGTCCGGGATGGCCTGCAGCGCGGACAGGTACAGCAGGAAGTTGAACCCCACCGTCCACCACAGGGTCAGCAGGGCCATCGACCACATGGCCACGTTCTGGTCCGTCAGCCAGCCGACCTTGTCCAGGCCGAGGCGGTCGAGCCAGTAGTTGAAGAAGCCGATCTCCGGCTGGTAGAGCCAGACCCAGATCTGCACGACGACGGCGACGGGCAGCATGTACGGCGCGAAGAACGCCAGCCGCCAGACCCACTGGCCCGGCAGGCCCGTGTAGACCAGCAGGGCCATGACCAGGGCGACCACGACCAGCGGGATCGTGCTCATCAGGGTGAAGACGACGGTGTTGCCCAGGGTGGACCACATGGTGGCGTCGCCGAACGCCTCGGCGTAGTTGTCGAGGCCGACCCAGCCGCCGTTGCCCATCAGGGACTGCTCGGTGAAGCTCAGCCCGAGGCCCCAGAGCGTCGGCACGACCAGGAACAGCACGGCGACGACCAGGAACGGGATGATGAACGCCCAGCCGTTGCCCTCGCGGCTGCCGCGCCCGCGGCGGGTGCGGCCGGGGACGTCGGGGGTCCGCGGCGGGACCGAGGACGCCTGCGACTGGGACGGTGTGGTGACAGTGCTCATGGCTGCGATCCCTCCGTCACGCCGGCGGCTTGGTCTGGAGGGCGGCGTCGAGGCTGGCGATCAGCTTGTCGACGGCGTCCTCGGGGGAGGTCTTGTCCAGCCAGGCGCCCTGCAGCGCCTCGCCGACCCGGGCCTGGAAGTCCGACCCCGACCCGGTGAACCACGCCTGCGGGTCGAACACGGCCTGCTCGCTCGCCTCGGCGTAGTGCGACTGCGGGACCTTCTCCTGGTACTCCGCGGACTCGGTGACCTCGCGGTTGGCCGGGATGTGCCCGCCGTCGGACCACAGCAGCGACTTGTTCAGCATCGCCGCGACCGTGGCGTACGCGGCCTCGCGCTTCGCGGGGTCGACGTTCACCTGGTGCGGCAGCACGAACACGTGCGAGTCGCCGTACGTGGCCGGGGTGCCGAAGATGTTCGGCATCGGCATCGCGTCGACGTCCACCCCGGCCGTCAGGAACGACTGCAGCTCCCAGTTGCCGTTGAAGCACATGCCCACGCGGCCGGTGGAGAAGTTCGCCACCGCCGACGGGTAGTCGCTGTTCGCGATCGCGACCGTGTCGTCCAGCCACGACTGCACCCAGCTGACCGACTGCACCAGGGCGTCGCGGTCGACCTGCGCCGTCTCGCCCGGGTTCAGCACCACCTCGTTGCCGGTCTGCGCGTACAGGCCCCACAGCATGCGGGACATCTGCGCGCCGTCACCGGTGTACCCGTAGCCGACGCCCGCGTACCCCGTGACCTCCGCCATGGCCCGGCCGGCCTCGATGAAGCCGTCCGGGGAGTCGACCCCGACCAGCTTCCCGTCCGGACCCAGCAGGCCCGCCTGGTCGGCGAGCCCCTTGTCGAAGAACAGCAGGAACGCGTGGAAGTCGAGCGGCACCGCCCACAGCTCGCCGTCGATCGTCGCCCGCTCCCACAGCGCCGGCGGGAACATGTCCTCCGTGACCCCGTGCTCCGCGAGCAGGTCCAGGTCCCACGGGTCCAGGACCCCGCCCGGCACCCACCCGGCGACCCGGGTCAGGTGCATCACCGCGAGGTCCGGCGAGCGCCCGCCCACCGACGCCATCACGAGCTTCGTGTAGTACGGAGCGCCCCAGGTGAGCACCACGGGGTCGATGCCGACCGCCGGGTTCTCCTCCTGCACCTCCGTCATCATCTGCTGGAAGATGCCACCGTCACCGCCGGTGAACAGGTGCCAGAGCTGGATGCGGGTGCTCGCGGACGACGCCGCGGCATCGGTCGCGCACCCGCTCAACGCCCAGGCACCAGCCATCGCACCGGCCCCGGCCATCGCACCACGGAGCACGGACCTGCGGCTCAGCACCGCGTCGCCCGGACCCCCACGACCACCTGAGATCATCCTCGACCTCCCGCTCCTGCGGGTGCACGCACCCGGGTTTTCATCGTTGAAAAGCCGTTCGGCAGTGAATCAGCGTGCGGACATCTCCGTCAAGAGATGACAATCCGCCCACCCTCGGCGCGCCGCCCGCCGACACGCCGTGCGAGCGCTCCGATCCGCGCGATCACGCGCCCCGCGGCCACGGCTCGGACCGCCGAGCCCGCCGGTCCGGGACGCCGCCGTCCCGCAGACCGGACGCCCCCGCCGCCGCCGGGACGCCCGCGCGGGCCGCTGCGGGTGGCGAGGGGGGCGCGGGGGCGCCGGGGGGCGCGGAGCCGCCGCGGGGGGCGCGGCCCGGCGGGGGCGCCCTCTATGCCGGGGGCCGGGACGCCACCGAACCCGAGGTCGGGGGGCGGCGGAGGCGGCGTCGGGGCGCGCTCCTGCCGGTCGCGGCGCGGGGCCGGGCGGGCGCGGCCGGCTCGGGGGCGCGGCGGGCGCGGCGGGCTCAGCGGGCGCGGCGGGCGCGGCGGGCTCAGCGGGCGCGGCGGGGCGGGCGCCACCCGACGCCGAGGTCGTCACTTTCGCGCGAGGTCGTCACGTAGAAGTGACGACCTCGCGTAGAAGTGACGACCTCGGCGGGCGCGGGCGCGGGCGCGGGCGGCGCGGCGGCGCGGCGCGGCGGTGGGGACGGCGAAGGGCCCGGCACTCGGTGCCGGGCCCCTCGTCAGACGCCGCGCGGAGCGGCAGTCGTCACTTCTTGTTACGACGCTGGTGGCGCGTCTTGCGCAGCAGCTTGCGGTGCTTCTTCTTCGCCATGCGCTTGCGGCGCTTCTTGATGACGGAGCCCATGGGTCCTCACTCGCTTCCTGTTGGCGAGCGCGTGAGCGTCCGCCGGTTCGTGGTCGATCGACGCGCGGCACGACCAGGCCGGGGTGCCGGTCCGGTCATCCGGTCCAGCAGCCGCGGAACGCCCACGCACGGGAAAGTCCGCCCCTACCTTACGGGATGGACGCGGTCGTCCGCGACGCGCCGGTCCGCCCGTGCGCCGCGGGGCGTCCGGCGGGTCAGGACGAGAGCCGCCCGGCCCGCGGGCCCTCGTCGCCGTCGGCCCCGGTCTCGAGGTCCAGCCGCGCCGTGGACAGGTAGTGGTCGAGCGCGTCCTGGGGCACCCGGAACGACCTGCCGACGCGCACCGCCGGCATCTCGCCGGAGTGCAGGAGGCGGTACACGGTCATCTTCGAGACCCGCATGACCTCGGCTACCTCGGCCACGGTGAGGAACCGCACGCGCCCGGGCTGCTCGCTGGTCATGGCCGCTCTTCTCGTTCGTGCGCGCACGGACGGCGTGCGCGGGACTGGTGCGGGCACAGGTGCCGCGACGACACCTTAGAGCCTGCTGTGGCTGGTGTGAAAGGGGAGGCGCGTGGGACCACTCCGAGGGGTGCACCCACTCTCCCGCACGCACCTCGCGGGCGCCTCCGGTCGGCCCAGGACGGCGCGCGGGAACGGGGCCGCGGGCCGTCAGTCGTGCAGGGCGTCGAGGCCGAGCAGCGGGAACGCCGCGCCGCGGGTGGCGCGGATCGCGCGGTCGACGTCGTCCGCCGGGTCGAAGCCGTCGGCGAACGGCCGCCACACCAGGTCCGCGCCGTCGGACATGGTGCCGGGGCCGGCGCGGCCGTAGAGCTCGACCACCTGGGCGAGCCACTCCTCGGGCATCCGGGTGCCGGGGTCGAGGGGGTGGTGCACGGCGATCGCGAGCAGGTGGGTCCACGCACGCGGCACGACGTCGACCACGGCGTACCCGCCGCCGCCGAGCGCGAGCCAGCGGCCGCCGGCCACCTCGTGCGCGAGGTCGTGCAGCCAGGACGACGCGAGCCGCTCGGCGTCGACGGAGACGTCGAGGTTGGCGATGGGGTCCTCGACGTGCGCGTCGCAGCCGTGCTGGGTGACGAGCACCTCCGGGCCGAACGCGCGCAGCACGGGCGGGACGACGGCGTCGATGGCGCGCAGCCAGGCGGCGTCGCCGGTGTGCGACGGGAGCGCCAGGTTGACGGCGGTGCCGGGAGCGCCGGGACCGCCCGTCTCGTCGGGGAACCCGGTGCCGGGGAACAGGGTGGCGCCGCTCTCGTGCACGGACACGGTGAGCACGCGCGGGTCGTCCCAGAACGCCCGCTGCACGCCGTCGCCGTGGTGCGCGTCGATGTCGACGTACGCGACGCGCTCGGCGCCCGCGGCGAGCAGCGCCCGGATGGCGACGGCGGCGTCGTTGTACACGCAGAAGCCGGACGCGGCACCGGGCATGGCGTGGTGCATGCCGCCCGTGAGGTTCACGGCGTGCTCGACGCGGCCGTCCCAGACGGCGAGCGCGGCCTCCCGGCTGCCGGCGACGATGCGGGCGGCGGCCTCGTGCATGTGCGGGAAGACGGGGTCGTCCTCGGTGCCGATGCCGCGCGCGGGGTCGGCGGGGCCGCCGTCGGAGGCGCCCCGGACCGCCGCGACGTAGGCGGCGTCGTGCGCGGTCTCGATCTCGGCGTCGGTCGCGGGCTCGGCACCGACCACCTCGACGCCGGGCAGGTCGAGCAGCCCGAGCGACCGGGCCAGGCGGACCGTGAGGTCGAGCCGCAGCGGAGCCATGGGGTGACCGGGGCCGAAGTCGTACCCGAGCAGCTCGGGCGTCCACACCACGCGCACCCGGCCGGTCATGCCCACACCGTAGCCGCTCGGCGGCCGAGGTCCGGTCCCCGTGCCACAGTAGGTGCTCCCGCGCGCGAGCCGCGGGAGCACCTGCGGCGTCCGCCGCACGGTGCGCGAGGTCGAGCGGGGCGGGAGGGCCGATGGCACGGGGTCTCCCCGGTGTGTTCTGGTCCGGCCGCGAGATGATCGACCGCCTGGCCCGGCAGTCCCCGGCCCGCCTGGCGCTGACCGTGTTCGCGTCGGTGATCGCGGTGTTCACGGCCCTGCTGTCGATGCCGTGGGCGACGGCGTCGGGCGAGCGCGCCCCGTTCGTGGACGCCCTGTTCACGGCGACGTCGGCGGTCTGCGTCACCGGGCTGGTCACGGTGCCGACCGGGACCTACTGGTCCACCGCGGGCCAGGTCGCGATCCTGGTGGCGATCAAGATCGGCGGCCTGGGCGTGATGACGCTGGCGTCGATCCTCGGCCTGGCGGTGTCCCGCCGGATCGGCCTGACCCAGAAGCTGCTGGTCAGCTCGGAGACCAAGGAGACCCGGCTCGGCGAGGTCGGCTCGCTGGTCCGCACGGTCATCGTCACGTCGACGGCCCTCGAGGTCGCCATCGCGCTGGTGCTCATCCCCCGCCTGCGGATCGTCGGCGAGTCCTGGGGCGAGTCCGTCTGGCACGGCGTGTTCTACGCGATCTCGGCCTTCAACAACGCGGGGTTCATCCCGACCGAGGAGGGCCTCGAGCCGTTCGCCGACGACTGGTGGATGCTGCTGCCGATCATCATCGGCGTGTTCATCGGGTCGCTGGGGTTCCCGGTCATCCTCAACGTGGCGCGCGCCTGGCGCCGGCCGCGGCGGTGGAGCCTGCACTCCAAGCTCACGCTGACCACGTCGGCCGCTCTGGTGGTGTTCGGCTCCGTGGTCGTCGCCGCGTTCGAGTGGACCAACCCGCGCACGCTCGGCGGGCTCAACTGGAACGAGACCTTCCTCGCGGCGCTGTTCGCCGGCGTGATGCCGCGGTCGGGCGGGTTCTCGACGGTCGACGTCGGCGACATGCACGAGGGCACCTGGCTGCTGAACGACGCGCTGATGTTCGTCGGCGGCGGCTCGGCCTCCACGGCGGGCGGCATCAAGGTGACCACGCTCGCCGTGATGCTGCTGGCCATCGTCGCCGAGGCCCGCGGCGACCGGGACGTCGAGGCCTACGGCCGGCGCATCCCGCGCGAGGCCCTGCAGGTCGCGATCGCCGTCTCGCTGGTGAGCGCGACCATCGTCCTGGTGACCAGCCTGTTGCTGCTCGCGATCACCGGCGAGACGCTGGACGTCGTGCTGTTCGAGGTGATCTCGGCCTTCGCGACCGTGGGGCTGTCCACCGGGCTCACCCCGGAGCTGCCCGACGCGGGCAAGTACGTGCTCACCGTCCTGATGTTCATCGGCCGGACCGGCACGATGACGCTGGCCGCGGCCCTCGCGCTGCGCAGCCGTCGTCGGGTCATCCGGCTGCCCGAGGAGAGGCCGATCATTGGATGACCTGACCAGGACCGGCGCGCTCGGTCTGGGACCGCTGACCGGGAGCGACCGCAGGGGCGAGCGCAAGGGCGACCGCGACCGCCGCCCCGACGACGGCCCGCGCGGCGGCAAGGCCCCGCGGCGCGACGCCGGCATCCTCGTGATCGGCCTGGGCCGGTTCGGCTCGGCCATCGCCTCGACGCTCGACCGCCTCGGCCAGGACGTCCTCGCCGTGGAGCGCGACCCGGACCTGGTCGCCCAGTGGACCGGGCGCATCCCGCTGGTCGAGGCCGACTGCACCAACCCGGAGGCGCTCGAGCAGCTCGGCGCGCGGGACTTCTCGGTGGCCGTCGTCGGCGTCGGGTCGTACCTCGAGGCCTCCGTGCTGATCACGGGCAACCTGGTGGACATGGGGACGCCGCAGATCTGGGCGAAGGCGATCAGCACCGAGCACGCCCGCATCCTGCAGCGGATCGGCGCGCACCACGTGGTGCTCCCGGAGGCCGACGCGGGCTCGCGGGTGGCGCACCTGGTGTCCGGGAAGATGCTCGACTACATCGAGGTCGAGGACGGGTTCACGATCGTCAAGATGAAGCCGCCGCGCGAGACGCAGGGCTTCACCATCGGGCAGTCGAAGATCCGCGAGCGGTACGGCGTCACGGTGATCGGGGTGAAGAGCCCGGGCATCGACTTCGTCTACGCGACGCCGGAGACCCGGATCGGCGCGAACGACCTGCTCATCGTGTCGGGGCACGCGGAGCTGCTCGAGCGGTTCGCCGCGCGGCCGTGAGCACCGAGGTCCGCCGCCCCGGCGAGCCGCGCCCGCCGTCCCGCGCGCTGGTCCCGGGGGCGCGGGACAGCCGCGCGCTGCTGATCGACGCCCTGCGCCGCGCCGACGCCCTCACCCAGGTCGAGCTCGCGGCGGCCACCCAGCTGTCCCCGGGGACCGTGTCGGGAGCCGTCGCCGCGCTGGCCGCGGAAGGTCTGGTGCGGGTCGCCGTCACCACCCGGTCGGGGCGCCGCGCGCGCTCGGTGTCGCTGGCCACCCCGGCGCTGGCGGGCGTGCACTGCTACCTGGACGAGGTGCGGGTGGTCCTGGACCTCGGCGACGGCACCCGGGTCGAGGAGGTCGTGCCGCTGCCGGGCGGGCACCGGGCGGAGCACGCCGTCCGCCACGCCCGGGCTGCCCTGGGCCGGCTGCTGGAGGCGACCGGCACGGACCCCGCGTCGCTCGCGGCGGTCGGGGTCGGCGTGCCCGCGCCGGTCGAGGTGCGCACGGGCCGCGTGGCCGGGTCGGGCGTCCGCGACGGCTGGGGCGGGATGGTGGCGGCGCCCGCGCTGTTCGCCCCGGCGCCCGGCGTCCCGGTGGTGTTCGACAACGACGGCAACCTCGGCGCGCTGGCCGAGGCGCGGCTCGGCGCCGGGCGCGGCTGCGCCACCGTGGTGCACGTCGCCGTGAGCCAGGGGGTGTCGGGCGGGCTCGTCGTGAGCGGGGACGTCGTGCACGGCCGCACGGGGACCGCCGGCGAGCTCGGGCACCTGACCATCGACCCCAACGGCCCCGTCTGCTCGTGCGGCAACCGCGGGTGCCTGCAGGTCTACGCGGGTGCCACCGGGGTGCTGGACCTGCTGCAGGCCAGCCACGGGCCCGTGACCATCGCCGACGTGCTGCAGCTGGCGGCCGCCGGCGACCCGGGGTGCCGCCGGGTGCTGTCCGACGCCGGGCGGCACCTGGGCACGGCGATGGCCTCCGTGTGCACGGTGCTCGACCCCGACGTGCTCGTGGTCGGCGGCGCGCTGGCGGCGGCGGAGGACCTGCTGCTGGACCCGCTGCGCGAGGTGCTGGCCGAGCGGACCGCGGTGACGTCGGGCGCGGTCGTGGACGTGGTCGCCGGCCGGCTCGGCGCGGCCGCCCCGGCGCGCGGGGCGCTGCTGCTCGCGCGGGACGCGGTGCTCGCCGGGGCCTGAGGGCAGGTGAAGTTCCCCCCGCGCGGCTCATCTCCCGGGCCGGCGTGCCGATGATCACGCCTGAGGGCGACATCGGCCTCGGGAGCCGGATGCGGAGGTGGGGCGTGGCGGGTTCGCGGTCCCCGCGCACGGACGCGCCCGAGCCCGTGACGGCCGTCCCGCCCGACCTCCCGGTCCCCCGGGACGGCGCGGAGCCCGGTCCCGGTGCCGACGCGCTGCCCTGCTCCGTCACGCGCCGCCTGGCCGCGCTGGAGCGGCTGGGCGCCGTGAGCGCCGACCCCGAGCCCCGGTTCGACCGCGTCGTGCGCCTCGCCAAGCAGGTCTTCGACGTCCCGACGGCCACGGTGACGCTCGTCGAGGCCGGCGCCGACCACGGGGCGCTGCCGGTCGACGCCGCCGTGCTGGAGGACCGCGGACCGGACGCCCGGCTGCGGTTCTACGCCGAGCACCCGCTCGTCGACCCCGACGGCAGCCTGCGGGGCATGCTGTGCATCGCCGACACCCGCCCGCGGCAGTTCACCGCCGACCAGTCCGCGCTGCTGCGCGACCTCGCGCACTGGGTGGCGCAGGAGCTCGCGCTGGACGCGCGCCTCGGCCGGGCGCAGCAGCTGCAGCTGGGCCTGCTGCCCCACGAGACCCCGCAGGTCCGGGGCTACGAGCTCGCGGCGTCCTGCCTGCCCGGACCCGACGTGGGCGGCGACTTCTACGACTGGTACGCCGCCGACGACGGCGTCGTGCTCACCCTCGCGGACGTGACGGGCAGCGGCCCCGCCGCGGCGATCCTCGCCGCGGCGGTCCGGGCGCTGCTGCGCGGGTCGGCGTTCGGCGCGCCGGTCGACCGCGCCATGGTCGACGCCGGCGCGGTGCTGCAGGCCGACCCGTCGCGCTCCGGCCTGTCCGCCACGGCCTTCCACGCCCGCCTGGACCCCGCCACCGGCCGCCTGGAGTACGGGGACGCCGGCCACGGCCTGACGCTCGTGCTGCGCGCCGACGGCACCTGGGACCGGCTCGCCACGCTGGGACCGCCGCTCGGCGTCTCCGACGAGGCGACCCGCGCGCTGGCCGAGACCCACCTCGGCCCGGGCGACCTGCTGGTGGCGTTCAGCGACGGCGTCCTGGACCTGTTCGACGGCACCCCGCGCTGCCTGCCCCTGCTCGCCGGCGAGCTGCTGCACTGCCCGACCGCCGACGAGGCCGTCCAGCGGGTGCTGCGCCTGGCCGCCGCGGCCGACGCCCGCCGGGACGACATCACCGTGCTCGCCGTCCGCCGTGGGGGGGCCTGACCGGCCGTCGGGGCGCCCGGCAGGAGCCGCGAACCTAGAGTGTGGGCGTGACGGACGTGCAGCGGGTCGGGGCGGACGCGGTGATCGGCGACTGCGGCCTGTACACCGGGGGCGAGCGCGTGCCCGGCCGGGTGCCGCTGCAGGACGCCGCGCGCACCGCCCGGGACGCGGACGGGTACCTCTGGGTCGGCATGCGCGAGCCGACCGACGCGGACATCGCGGAGGTCGCCGCGCAGTTCCGGCTCCCGACGCTGGCCGTCGAGGACGCCGTGCACGCGCACCAGCGGCCCAAGCTCGAGGTGTACGACGACGTGGTGTTCGCCGTGCTCAAGCCGGTGCGGTACGTCGACCACGTCGAGGTCGTCGAGATCACCGAGATCGCGATGTTCCTGCGGCCGAACGCCGTCGTGTCGGTCCGGCACGGCGAGGGCGGCGTGCTGCGCCAGGTGCGGGCGGAGCTCGACGCGGGCGTGCCGCCGGAGCAGGACTTCGGTGCGGCGGGCGTGCTCTACCGGACGGCGGACCGCGTGGTCGACGCCTACGAGGTCGCGCTCGGGCACATCGAGCTGGACGTCGACGACATCGAGAGCCTGGTGTTCGGGGCCGGCGACGACGACCACTCCGAGCGCATCTACAAGCTCAAGCAGGAGGTCGCCGAGTTCCGGCGCGCCATGCTGCCGCTGCAGCGCCCGCTCGAGCGCCTGGCGGCCGGCGAGGTGCCGCACGTGCCTGCGGCCGCCGAGCCGTACTTCCGCGACGTGCACGACCACCTGCTCCGCGCCGTCGACGCCATCGAGGTGATCGACCGGCAGCTCACCGACGTGCTGCAGGCCAACACCGCCCGCGTCACGACCGGCCAGAGCCGGGTCGCGCTGCGGCAGAACGAGGACATGCGGAAGATCTCGGCCTGGGCCGCGATCGCGCTGCTGCCGACCGCCATCGCCGGCATCTACGGCATGAACTTCGAGCACATGCCGGAGCTCGGGACGCGGTACGGGTACTACGTGGTGCTGGCGGTGATCGTGGGCGGGTGCCTCGGCCTGCACCGGGCGTTCCGCCGCAACCGCTGGCTCTGACCCCTCCCCGCCCCGGGCCGGACGCGGCGAGGGCCGGGACGGAAGATCCGTCCCGGCCCTCGGCCGTGCGTACGAGCGGGGCTCAGCGAGCGACGCTCGCGCGGCGCTTGTTGAAGATGTCGAACGCGACGGCGAGCAGGAGCACGAGGCCCTTGACGATCTGCTGCACCGACTGGTCGACGCCCATCAGCTGCATGCCGTTGGACATGACGGCCATGATCAGGCCACCGACCATGGCGCCGGTCACGCGGCCGACACCACCGGTCGTCGACGCGCCGCCGATGAAGCAGGCGGCGATCGCGTCGAGCTCGAACATGTTGCCCGCGCTGGGCTGGGCGCCGTTGGACCGCGAGGAGTACACGGCACCGGCCACGGCGGCCAGGAAGCCCATGTTGACGAAGATCCAGAAGTTGACCTGCTTGACCTTCACGCCGGAGAGCTGGGCGGCGGAGAGGTTGCCACCGATCGCGTAGACGTGGCGGCCGAACACCGTGCGGGTGGTCACCGTGTTGTAGACGAGGATCAGCACGGCGAGGATGATCAGCACGATCGGCAGGCCGCGCGAGTGCGCCAGCTGCCAGGCGAAGGCCATGACGACGACGGCGATCAGCACCAGCTTCAGGACGAACAGCGGCAGCGCCTCGACCGACTGCTGGTAGCGGATGCGGCCCATGCGGGAGCGCCAGGCGCTGAACGCGTAGCCGAGGATCGCGATGGCCGCGATGATCAGCGTGAAGGCGTCGTACCCGTCACCGCCGAGCAGGCCGTTGATGAAGCCGCCGGCGACCTTCTGGTACGTCTGCGGGAACGGCGACAGCGAGATGTTGTCGAGCACCTGCAGCGTCAGTCCGCGGAACAGCAGCATGCCGGCCAGGGTGACGATGAACGCCGGGATGCCGACGTACGCGACCCAGAAGCCCTGCCAGGCGCCGACCACGAGGCCGACGGCCAGCGCGGCCAGGATGCCGAGCCACCACGGGTGGCCCTGCTGGATCACGACGACCGCGGACACCGCACCGGTCAGCGCCACCACGGACCCGACCGAGAGGTCGATGTGCCCGCCGATGATGACGATCACCATGCCGATCGCGAGGATCAGGATGTACGAGTACTGCAGGACGATGTTGGTGAGGTTGCCCGGGGAGAGCAGCACACCGTCCGTCAGGATGGCGAACAGTCCGATGATCGCGACGAACGCGATGTAGATACCACTTTGCCGCAGGTTCTTCGTGAAGATGTCCCGCAGGCCTGCAACAGCCGTCATCGAACCGTTTCCTTTTCCTTCGTCATGAGCTCCATGAGGCTCTCCGGGGTGGCGACCGCACGCTCCTGCACGCCGGTGATCCGGCCGAACGCGAGCGTGTAGATGCGGTCGCAGATCCCGAGGAGCTCAGGCAGCTCGGAGGAGATGACCACGACGGCCTTCCCCGCGTCCGCGAGCTTGTTGATGATGGTGTAGATCTCGTACTTCGCACCGACGTCGATGCCGCGGGTCGGCTCGTCCAGGATCAGGACCTCGGGGTCCGTGTAGATCCACTTGGACAGGACGACCTTCTGCTGGTTGCCGCCGGACAGCTTGCCCGTCAGCGCCATGACCGTCGGCGACTTGATGTTCATCGACCGCCGGTACTCCTCGGCGACCTTGATCTCCTCGTTGCCGTTGACCCAGCCGGCCTTCGACAGCTTGCCGAGCGCGGCCGCGGAGATGTTCTGCCGGATGTCCTCGATGAGGTTCAGGCCGTATGTCTTGCGGTCCTCGGTGGCGTACGCGAGACCGTGGTTGATGGCCTCGGACACCGAGCGGGTCTGGATCTCCTTGCCGTGCAGGAAGACCTTGCCCGAGATGTTGCGGCCGTAGGACCGGCCGAAGATGCTCATCGCGAGCTCGGTGCGCCCGGCGCCCATGAGGCCGGCGATGCCGATGATCTCCCCGGCGCGGACGTTGAACGAGGCGCCGTCGACGACGACGCGGCCCGGCTGCGTGGGGTGCTCCACGTGCCAGTCCTCGACCCGGAACACCTCCTCGCCGACGTGCGACTCGTGCGGCGGGTACCGGTGCTCGAGGTCGCGGCCGACCATGCCCTTGATGATCCGGTCCTGCGTGACCTTGTCCTCGACCATGTCGAGGGTCTCGATCGTCTTGCCGTCGCGGATGATCGTGGTGGAGTCGGCGATCTCGGCGATCTCGTTGAGCTTGTGCGAGATCATGATCGACGTGATGCCCTGGCCCTTGAGGTGCCGGAGCAGGTCGAGCAGGTGCTCGGAGTCGGAGTCGTTCAGCGCGGCCGTCGGCTCGTCCAGGATGAGCAGCTTCACCTTCTTGGAGAGCGCCTTGGCGATCTCGACGAGCTGCTGCTTCCCGACGCCGAGGGCGCCGATCGGGGTGGTCGGGTTCTCGTCCAGGCCCACCCGCGCGAGCAGCGCGGCGGCCTCGGAGTTGGCCCGGTTCCAGTCGATGAGCCCGCGGTGCGCGCGCTCGTTGCCGAGGAAGATGTTCTCCGCCACGGACAGGTACGGCACCAGCGCGAGCTCCTGGTGGATGATCACGATCCCCTTGTCCTCGGAGTCGTTGATCGAGCCGAACTCGACCTTCTCCCCGTCGAAGCGGATCTCACCGTCGTAGGTGCCGTGCGGGTAGACGCCCGACAGCACCTTCATGAGGGTGGACTTGCCGGCCCCGTTCTCCCCGCAGATCGCGTGGATCTCCCCCCGCGAGACGTTCAGGTTGACGTCCTGCAGAGCCTTGACCCCGGGAAAGGTCTTGGTGATGGAGTTCATTTCCAGGATGTGGTCGCTCATGCGGCCTCGACCGTCCTCGTTCGTCGGGCGTGGTTCGGGGCTCCGCGCAGGCCGGCCGGCACGTGGTGTGCCGGCCGGCCCGCGCGGCGCGAGGGGGTCAGGCGATCAGGCCTGGCCGCTCTCGACCTGCTCCTCGGTCCAGTAGCCCGAGTCGATCAGCAGGGACTGGATGTTGCTGGCGTAGACGATGTCCGACTCCAGCAGGTAGGACGGGACGACCTTGACGCCGTTGTCGTACGTCTCGGTGTCGTTCGCCTCGGGCTCCTCGCCCTCCAGGAAGGACTGGGCCGACACGACGGCCTGCTCCGCGAGCTTGCGGGTGTCCTTGAAGATCGTCGCGAACTGCACGCCGTCGTTGATGAGCTTGACGGAGGCGATCTCCGCGTCCTGGCCCGTGACGGGCGGCAGGCCGGCCTCGATCGAGTCGCCGTAGCCGGCGTTCTGCAGGGCGGTGATGATGCCGCGCGAGATGCCGTCGTAGGGCGACAGCACGCCGTCGACCTTCGAGCCGTCCGAGTACGTGGAGGTCAGGAGGTCCTCCATGCGCTTCTGGGCGGTCTCCTGGAGCCAGCGCAGCGTGGCGACCTGCTCGATGTCGGTCTGGCCCGACTTCACGACGAGGGTGCCCTCGTCGATGTACGGCTGCAGGGTGTCGATCGCGCCCTGGTAGAAGAAGTGCGCGTTGTTGTCGTCCAGCGAGCCGGCGAACAGCTCGATGTTGAACGGGCCCGTCGCGGTGCCCTCGGAGCCGTCCTCGTTGAGGAGGCCCAGGCCGACGAGCAGCGAGGTGGCCTGCTGGACACCCACGTTGTAGTTGTCGAACGTGACGTAGAAGTCGACGTTCTCGGTGCCGTTGATCAGGCGGTCGTAGGCGATGACCGGGATGCCGGCGTCCGCCGCGGCCTGGAGCTGGTTGGCCAGGGCCGTGCCGTCGATCGAGGCGACGATCAGCAGGTCGACGCCCTTCGTGATCATCTGGTCGATCTGCTGCGACTGCGTCGGGATGTCGTCCGCGGCGTACTGCAGGTCGACCGTGTAGCCGGCCTCCTCGAGCTGGCTCTTCACCGCGTTGCCGTCGGCGATCCAGCGCTCCGAGGTCTCGGTCGGCATCGCCACGCCGATCGTCTGCTCGCTGGGGTCGCCACCGCCGGTCTCCTCGGTGCCGCTGCCGGCGCCGCCGCCGGAGCACGCCGCCAGGCCGAGCGCGAGAACGCCGCCGAGCGCGACGATCTTGATGCTCTTCATGTCCTTCTCCTCCTCGAGAGGGTTGCTGACCTCGTCGTCTGCGGGCACGTCATGCGCCGTCGCCCGTCCTGCCCTGCGCCGCGCTGGCGGGGTCAGACCCCGTCGCCGGCGAGCACCTGCATACTGTCGCGGGCTTGAGTTCAAGAAGTCAAGCCAAAGGTTCGGGCGCCAGGTTGCAGATGGATAACGGCGTGCGAATGCGCTGGCCGCGGATACGTCGGTGCAGGTCAGGGCGGGTTTTCGACGTCCTGTGCGGCGCCTGGGACCGGTCAGGATCACCCGCCCGGCTCCCGAGCTTGAATTCGGAGCGCGAACCCAACTTCCCGATCGGGTGCTGGATGCCGCCCGGCACGACGACGGCCCGCCACCCCGGGTCGGGGTGGCGGGCCGTCGGGTCGATCGGCGCCCGGGGGCTCAGAACCCCTGCGCGATGCGGTAGTACACCTGGTTCCAGCGCACCTGGTCGCGGAAGCCGCGGCGGGTGGTGGACTCGTCGATCACCAGCAGCTCGGTCCCGGCGATGTCGGCGTAGATCTCGAACGCCTCGACGCCCGCGGCGGTCGACATCACCGTGTGGTGCGCGCCGCCGGCGGTCAGCCACGCCTCGGCCGAGGTGGCGAAGTCGGGACGGGGCTCCCAGACGGCACGGGCCACGGGTAGGTTCGGCAGCTCCTGCGTCGGGGGCACGACGTCGACGACGTTCGCGGTCATGCGGAACCGGTCGCGCATGTCGGCCAGCGACACCACGACGGCCTCGCCCGGGTCGGCGTCGAACACCATGCGGACCGGGTCCTCCTTGCCGCCGATGCCGAGGGGGTGGATCTCCACGCGCGGCTTCGACGTGGTCAGGGAGGGGCAGACCTCGAGCATGTGGGCGCCGAGGATCTTCTCGCCGCCGGGCGTGAGGTCGTAGGTGTAGTCCTCCATCAGCGACGCGCCGCCGGGCAGGCCCTCGCCCATGACCTTGGCCGCGCGGACCAGGACGGCGGTCTTCCAGTCGCCCTCGGCGCCGAAGCCGTAGCCCTTGGCCATGAGGCGCTGCACCGCGATGCCGGGCAGCTGGCGCAGGGCGCCGAGGTCCTCGAAGTTGGTGGTGAACGCCTTCGCGCCGACCGAGGTCAGGAAGGTCTCGAGCGCGATCTCCTGCCGGGCCGCGTAGCGCAGCGACTCGTGGCGGTCGCCGCCGCGGCGCAGCTCGGGCACCACGTCGTAGAGGTCCTCGTACTCGGCGACCAGCGCGTCCACGTCCGCGTCGGCGACCGCGTCGACGGCCGCGACCAGGTCGTTCACGCCCCAGGTGTTGACCGAGACGCCGAACCGCAGCTCGGCCTCGGTCTTGTCGCCCTCGGTGACGGCGACGTTGCGCATGTTGTCGCCGAACCGGACCAGCTTCAGCTCGTGGGTGGCGGCCCAGCCCGCTGCGGCACGCGCCCAGGTGCCGACCCGCTTCGCGACGGCCGGGTTGGACGCGTGGCCGACGACGGTCGTGCGGGCGACGCCCAGGCGGGACGCGATGTACGCGTACTCGCGGTCGCCGTGCGCGGCCTGGTTGAGGTTCATGAAGTCCATGTCGATGCTGTCCCAGGGCAGCTCGACGTTCGCCTGCGTGTGCAGGTGCAGCAGCGGCTTGCGCAGCTGGTCCAGGCCGGCGATCCACATCTTGGCCGGGCTGAAGGTGTGCATCCAGGTGATGACGCCCAGCACCCGGTCGTCCGAGTTCGCGTCGAGCATCGCCCGGCGGATCGAGACCGAGTCCTTCAGCACCGGCTTCCACACGATGCGCACCGGCACGTCGGACGCGGCGTCGAGCTGGCGCGCGACCTCCTGCGACTGCTCGGCGACCTGGCGGAGGGTGTCCTCGCCGTACAGGTCCTGGCTGCCGGTGAAGAACCAGACCTCGCGGTCGGCGTAGGGCTTGCTCATGCGTCCTGCTCCTTCGTGGTGGTGGCCGGGGCTCCTGCACTGGAGCTGCCCTGGCCGTAGACGTTCTGGTACCGGGCGTACAGCGAGTCGACCTGCTCCTGCGGGATGCGGGTGGGCTCGCCGAGCTGGCGGGAGATGTGCACGGTGCGCGCGACCTCCTCGACCATGACGGCGGCCTTGACCGCCGCCTTGGCGTCCTTGCCGATCGTGAACGGGCCGTGGTTGCGCATCAGCACGGCCGGGCTGCGCGACTCCCGCAGCGTCTCGACGATGCCGCGGCCGATCGAGTCGTCGCCGATCAGCGCGAACGGGCCGACCGGGATGTCGCCGCCGAACTCGTCGGCCATCATCGTCAGCACGCAGGGCACCGGCTCGGCGCGCGCCGCCCAGGCCGTCGCGTACGTCGAGTGCGTGTGCACCACGCCGCCGATCTCGGGCATGTGCGTGTAGACGTAGGCGTGCGCCGCCGTGTCCGAGGACGGGCTGCGCGTGCCGTCGACGAGGTTGCCGTCGAGGTCGCAGACGACCATCGACTCCGGCGTCAGCTCGTCGTAGGTCACGCCGGACGGCTTGATGACCAGGAGGTCGGCCGTCGACGGGCCTGCGGGGTCGACCTGCACGCGCTGCGACACGTTGCCGGCCGTCCACACGATCAGCTCCCAGCGCGGGAGCTCGGCGTGCAGCGTCGCCACCACCTCGCGGGTGCGGGCGACGGCGTCCTGCACGTGCTGCGGGTACTCGGCCAGGGTCGGGCTCATCGGGGTGCCTCCTGCGTCGGACGTGGTGCGGTGATCGGTCAGAGGGCCTGGACGGCGGCCTGCTCGACGGCCAGCCCGGCGCGGTAGCGCTCGAGGAACCCGGCGTAGCCCGCCACGTCCCCGGCGTCCGGGTCGACCACGTCGACCGCGGCGTCCGCGAACACGCGCTCGCCCAGATAGGTCGGCAGGTCCTGCTCGCCGGCGGCGCCGAGGTACGCGGCCAGCACGGCGATGCCCCAGGCGCCGCCCTCGGCCGCGGTCTCGCCGACGGCCACCGGGGCGTCGACCGCCGCCGCGAGCAGCCGCTGCGCGACGCCCGCCGTCTTGAACATGCCGCCGTGCGCGAACATCGCGTCGATCTCGACGCCCTCGCCGCGGAGCACCTGCATGCCGATGCTGAGCGTGCCGAACGCCGAGTAGATCTGGGTCCGCATGAAGTTGGCCAGGGTCAGGCGGCTGCCCGGGGTGCGCACGACCAGCGGGCGGCCCTCGTCCAGCCCGGTGATCGGCTCGCCCGACAGGTAGTTGTAGGCGAGCAGCCCGCCGCCGTCCGCGTCGCCCTCCAGCGCCGCGCGGAACAGGGTGCCGAACACGTCGTCGGCGGCCGCCGTGGCGCCGAGGCCGGTGGCGAACTCGCCGAACAGCCCCGCCCACGCGTTCAGCTCGCTGGCGCCGTTGTTGCAGTGCACCATCGCGACCAGGTCGCCGGCCGGCGTGGTGACGACGTCGAGCTCGTGGTGCACCCGGGCCAGCGGCTGCTCGAGCACGACCATCGCGAAGATCGAGGTGCCGGCGCTGACGTTGCCGGTGCGCGGCGCGACCGAGTTCGTCGCGACCATGCCGGTGCCGGCGTCGCCCTCCGGCGGGCAGAGCGGGATGCCGGCCTGCAGCGTGCCGGTCGGGTCGAGCAGCGCGGCGCCCTCGGCGGTCAGGGTGCCGGCCTCCTGGCCCGCGACCAGCACCTCCGGCAGCAGCGCCTCGAGCCGCAGGCCCGGCCGGCGGGTGGCGACGATCTCGTCGACCTGCGCCAGCATCGTCGCGTCGTAGCCGCGGGTGGCCGGGTCGATCGGGAACATGCCCGACGCGTCGCCCACGCCGAGGACCTTGCGGCCGGTGAGCTTCCAGTGCACGTAGCCCGCGAGCGTCGTCACGAAGTCGATCTGCGGCACGTGCGGCTCGTGGTCGAGGATCGCCTGGTACAGGTGGGCGACCGACCAGCGCAGCGGGATGTTGAAGCCGAGCTTGTCCGTGAGCTCGTGCGCGGCGCGGCCCGTGGAGGTGTTCCGCCAGGTGCGGAACGGCACGAGCAGCTCGCCCGCGGCGTCGAACGGCAGGTAGCCGTGCATCATCGCGGAGACCCCGAGGGCGCCGAACGTCGTCGGGCGGACGCCGTACCGCTGCTCGACGTCGGCCAGCAGCGTGCTGACGGACTCCTGCAGGCCCGCCCAGACCGCGTCGAGCGCGTACGTCCAGACGCCGTCGACCAGCTGGTTCTCCCACTCGTGGCTGCCCGTGGCGACCGGCTGGTGGTCCGGGCCGATCAGGCAGGCCTTGATCCGGGTCGACCCCAGCTCGATGCCCAGCGACGTCCGGCCCTCGGCGAGGGCCGCCCGCAGGTCGTCGTGGCGTGCGGTCGCGTCCTGCTGCTCCTGCGCCATTGCGTGCTCCGTCCTCGTCCGGGCTGCACTGCCCGGGGCCTGCGCTGCTGCCGGCGGCCGGCCGGCCGCGCCATCGTCTCAGATGTTAGCGCTCACATGGGCGGGGACCAAGCGCCCAGGCCACGCGCCCGCACCGTGCGCGGGCCCCGCACGCGCGCCCGGAGGTCGAGGGTGCAGAAACCACCGGACATACCGCCCGAACCGGCGGAGCTTGTGCACCCTGGACACGGCCGCGCGCGGGGAGGACGGCCGCGGGCGGGTCAGCGCGGGTCAGCGCGGGGCCGCGGTGCTGGCGCGGGCGACGAGGGTGGCGGGGAGGAGCGTGCGCGGGACGTCCTCCCCCGCGAGCGCGCGGACCAGCGCGTCGATCGCGGTGCGGCCGAGGGCGGCGAAGTCCTGGCGCACGGTGGTCAGCGGCGGCACGAAGTACGCCGCGCCGGCCTCGTCGTCGAACCCGACCACCGAGACGTCCTGCGGCACGCGCACCCCCCGCTCCCAGCACGCCCGCAGCAGCCCGAGCGCGAGCTGGTCGTTCGCGGCGAACACGGCCGTCGGCAGCCCGGCGTCCACCAGCCGCAGGCCCTCGCGGTAGCCGGACTCGGCGGACCAGTCGACCTCGACCGGCTCGGGAGCGGCGACCCCGGCGGCGGCGCAGGCCTCGCGCCAGCCCGCCAGGCGCTCGCGCGCGTCGAACCAGTCCTGCGGACCCGCGAGGTGCACGACCTCGCGGTGGCCCAGCTCCACCAGGTGCCGGGTGGCCGCACGCGCGCCCTCCCGCTGGTCGACGCCGACCGCGACGACGCCGCCCGCGCCGGGCTCGGGCTCCCCCGACGTCACCGTGACCACCGGCACCGGCGCGGCGAACGCCACCACGGCCTCGGCCACGTCGACCTGCGGCGCGATGATGACGATGCCCTCGACGGCCTGGTCCAGGAAGTGGTCGAGGACGCCGCGCATGGTGTGGGCGTCGAACGTGTCGATCGCCGCCACGCTGACGTAGTAGCCGCTCTCGCGGGCCGCGCTCTCCAGGCCGATCAGGGTGCTGGTCGGACCGTGGTGCACCGAGGAGGTGGTCACCACCCCGAGGGCACCCGACCGGCGGGTCACCAGGGCCCGGGCGGCGCTGTTCCGGCGGTAGCCCAGCTCGGCGATCGCGGCGAGCACCCGCTCCCGGGTCTCCGGGCGGACGCTGGGGTGGTCGTTGAGCACCCGCGACACCGTCTGGTGCGACACCCCCGCCAGCGCGGCGACGTCGCTCATCGCGGGCGGGCGCGGGGCGACGGGCGCGCCGGACATCCTCGGGCCTACCGGTCCTGCGCGGGCGCGGCGGGCAGCGCGGCGGCACCGAGCTCGCGCGACCGGTCGTACGCCGCCCTCGCGGCCGCGACGACGCCCGCCCGGACGCCGTGCGCGTCGAGCTGGGCCACGCCCGCGACCGTGGTCCCCCCGGGGGACGACACCCGCTCCCGCAGCACCACGGGGTGGTCGCCGGTCCCGGCGGCGAGTGCCGCGGAGCCCTCGACGGTCGCGACGGCCAGCCGCGTCGCGAGGTCGCGGGTGAGGCCGAGCAGCACGCCGGCCTCGGCCATGGCGTCGATCAGGTAGAAGGCGTACGCCGGCCCGGAGCCGGAGATCGCGGTCACCGCGTCCAGGTCCTTCTCCGGCACCCGCACGACCAGGCCGGTCGCGGCGAGGGCCTGCTCGACCAGGTCCAGGTGCTCGTCGGTGGCGTGGGTTCCCGGCGCGATCGCGCTCGCGCCCTTGCCAACCAGCGCGGGCGTGTTCGGCATGACGCGGACGACGGGGGTGCCCGCGGGCAGCGCCGCCTCGTAGACGGCGATCGGGACGCCGGCCGCGACGGACACCACGAGCGTGCCCGGCCGCACGGCGGGGGCGATCTCCGCCAGCACGTCGCCCACCACCTGCGGCTTCACCGCGATCAGCACGACGCCCGCGCCCTTGACCGCCTTCGGGTTCGGGTCCGCGGCGCGCACGCCGTACCGGCCCGACAGCTCCATGGCCCGCGCGGCGCTCCGCTCCGTCACGTCCACGTCGTCGGCCGTCCAGCCGGCGGCGAGCAGCGCGGTCACCAGCGCCTCACCCATCACGCCGCCGCCGAGGACCGCCGCGTGCGGTCGTGCCGTCGTGCCTGTCATGCGTGCTCCTCGGTGCGGGGTGGTGCGGTCGGCTGGCGTCGGCGAGCCTAGCCGGGGACGCTCACGCCGGGCGCGGCGCGTACATGATCAGCGCGACGCCGGCCAGGCACAGCAGCGCGCCCGCCACGTCCCAGCGGTCGGGCCGGAACCCGTCGACCACCATGCCCCACACGAGCGACCCCGCCACGAACACCCCGCCGTACGCCGCGAGGATCCGGCCGAAGTGGGCGTCGGGCTGCAGGGTGGCGACGAACCCGTAGAGCCCCAGGGCGATCACGCCCGCACCGATCCACGCCCAGCCGCGGTGCTCCCGCACGCCCTGCCAGACGAGCCACGCGCCGCCGATCTCGAGCAGCGCCGCGAGGGCGAACAGGACCACCGAGCGCAGGGGCATGGCGACCAGGGTGGCACGAGGGCGCCCGGCCCGGTCCGAGCAGGGGGATGCGGACCGGACCGGGCGCCGTCTCGGGGCCCGGGAGCCTCAGCTCCCGGGCGGGGTGCCGGGCATCTGGCCGCCGAAGCCGCCGCCGCCCGGGGCCATCATGCCGCTCCCGGACTGCTCCGTGGTGCCGTTCGCGCCACCCAGTCCGGACAACCCGGTGCTCGACTCCTCGTCCTCGCTCACCAGCGCCTGGCTCAGGTCGGCCAGCACCACCTCGTCGCCCGCGGACAGGCCCGAGACGATCTCGGTGAGCTCGGCCCCGACGGCACCGCGCTCGACCTCGACGTCCTCGACCGCGCCGTCCCGCAGCACCTGCACCGTGGCGGTGGAGCCGTCCAGGTGCACGGCCGACGACGGCACCGTCAGCGTGCCCTCGGCACCGGCCACGGCGATCGACACCTGCGCCGACGAGCCGTCGAACAGCGCGACGTCCGTCGCGTCCAGGGCCACGTCGACGGTGTACGTCGGGTCGGAGGACGTGGTGGAGGCGTTGAGGATCCCGACCCCGGTGACGGTGCCGGTCAGGTCCTCGTCGCTGCTGCGGACGGACACGGTGGCCTCCTGACCGACCTCGACCAGGTCGACCTGGCTCAGCGGGACGGTGGTGGACACCGTGTACCCGTCCTCGCCGAGGACGGTGATGACCGCCGACGTGGACGACCCCTCGACGGCGTCGCCAGCCGTGATCGACACCGCGGCGACGGTGCCCGCGACCGGGCTGGTCAGGTCGACCAGGTCGAGCTTGCTCTGCGCGAGGGCGAGCTCGGCTTCGGCCTGGTCGATCGCCGCCTGGTCGGCGAGCAGGTCCGCCGCGGTGGCGACGGTGGAGCCAGCCGCGGTGCCCGTGCTGCCCGCTGTCCCGGTGCCGCCCGCTGTCCCGGTGCCGCCCGCGGCGGCGGCGCTGCTCGTCGAGCCCGACGCGCTCGTGCCCGCCGGGGCAGCCGCGGCGCCGGTCGACGCGTCGGTCGAGGCCGGCGCGGACGAGGCCGACGCGGACGAGGCCGACGCGGACGAGGCGGGGTCGCTCCCGGCCGTCGTGCCCCCCGCGTCCGAGCCGGAGCCGGCCCCGGTGAACGCCTCCTGCGCGGCGGTCACCGCCGTGTCGAGCGCGGTGACCTGGTCCATCAGCGTGGTCTGCGCCTCGTCGACCGCCGTCTGCGCCGCGAGCACGGCGGTGATCGCGTCCTGGCAGGCGGTGAGGTCGTCGGTGGTGCTCGCCGCCCTGGTGAACGCCGCGCCGGTCACGACGGGGTCCGTGGCGGTGCCCTCGGCCGTCTCGGTCGTCGGCTCCGCGGCCGGGTCCGTCGCCGGGTCCGTGGTCGGCTCGGTCGCCGGGTCCGTCACCGGGTCCGTCGCCGGGTCCGTGGTCGGCTCGGTCACGGGTTCCTCGGCCGACCCGTCGTCGGCGCCGTCGTCGAGCACCGCCTGGCACGCCTCCTGCGCGGTCGCGGTCGCCGCGGTGGACGTCGCGAGCGCGGCCTGCGTGGTCTGGAACTGGGCGAGCAGCGCCTGCTGGGCGGCCCGCACCGCGGCGACCGCCTGGGTGACGGCCGGGTCGACCGTGGTGCCGCCGCCGGCGGAACCCGTGGACCCGGTCGCGGCGCCGTCGCCCTGCTCGGTCGAGCCGCCCGTGGACGACGTCCCGGACGTCGAGCCGCCGGCGCTCCCGGTCGCGGAGCCCGTGCTCGAGGAGCTGCTGCTGCTCGACGTGCTGCTGCTCGACGAGCTGCTGCTCGACGTCTGCGAGTCGATGTCGTCCTCCAGCTGCTGCTCGGCGTCGGCGACGGCCTGCTCGGCCTGCTCGACGGCGTCCTCCAGGGAGGCGGTGTCGAGCGTCGCGAGCACCTGGCCTGCGGTCACGGTGTCGCCCACGCCGACGTCGACGGTCGCGACGGTGCCGGCGACCGAGAACGCGCGGTCGTACCGGGTGGCCGACGCGACGGTGCCGGCGGCGTCGATGGTCTGGGCCACGGCGCCGACCTCGGCGGTGGCGGTCCGGTAGCCGGAGCCCGCGGAGCCGTTCACGGCGAGCGCCACGCCCCCGCCGACCAGGCTCAGCGCCACGGCCGCCGCCACGCCGCCGACCAGGAGCCGGCGGCGCCGTGCGCGGCGGCGGGCCACCGCCTTGGGCGACGGCGCCGAGGTCGCCCCGCCGCTGGTGCGCCGTCCGCGGCGCAGGCTGTCACGCATCGGCGTCCTCGCCCTCGGTCGTGCCTGCGGCGTCCTGCGCGCCCCCGGGCGGCGTGCCGCCCCGGCCGCCGAACCCGGTCGAGCAGCCGTCGTCGGTCGCGTCCGACAGCACGAGCGCGGTCGCGGCGACCTGTCCGGAGTCGTCGGTCTCGCCCTGCGCGGTGACGCAGCGGCCGACCACGACGGCGGTCGCGTCCGCGGCGACGGTGCTGGTGTACGTGGTGGCGTCGTCGACCGTCACCGTGAGGGTCTCGTCGCCGGACTCGACGGTGAGGGTGCTGCCGTCGACGGCCGTGACCAGGCCGGCGGTGATCGCGCCGAACCCGCCGCCGGGGCGCTCGCCGGAGCCGGCGCCGTCGGTGGGTGCGCCGTCGGGCATCTCCGGCAGGTCGGTCGGCGCCCCGTCCGGCATCTCCCCGCCCTCGGGCATCCCGCCGCCGAACCCGCCCGCGCACTCGCCGTCGGCCGCGGCGGTGATCGCGACCGAGGTCGCGGCGGTGGTGGCGCTGTCGTCGTCGGCGGCGGCGGACGTCGCGACCACGCACGCCCCGGCGGTCACGTCCGACAGCGCCGCGGCGACCGTCTGGGTGATCGTCGTGCCGGCGTCCCACGTCACGGCGGTCTGCCCGTCGGCGCCCTGCACCTGCAGCAGCGCGTCGGTGACGGCGGCGATCTCGCCGGTGACACCGCCACCGCCGGGCATCTCCCCCCGCTGCTGGGTGTCGGGCGCCTGGGTCGCGGCGGCGGACGTGCCGGCGGACTCGTCGGTCGCCGACGCGGTGCCGTCGCCGCTGGAGCACGCGGCCAGCAGCACGACGACGGCCGCGGCGGCGGGCAGCGCGAGCAGGCGGGGACGGGTGCGGGACATGACTCTCCTCGAGGGGGTGGGGCGGGGGCGCACGTGGCTCACTCCGAGCGCAGCGCGTCGATGGGCGCGAGCTTCGCGGCCCGGGTGGCGGGGTAGACCCCGAAGACGATGCCGATGGCGATCGCGACGGCCACGGAGCCGCCGACCGCCGCGCCGGACACGACGATCGAGGTGTCCAGCAGCCCGGGCAGGACAGCGGCGGCGACGATGCCGAGCACCGCGCCGAGCACGCCGCCGGCCAGGCCGAGCACGGCGGCCTCGACCAGGAACTGCCGGCGGATGGCCCACGGCGGGGCGCCGAGCGCCTTGCGCAGGCCGATCTCGCGGGTCCGCTCGGTGACGGACACCAGCATGATGTTCATGACCCCGATGCCGCCGACCAGCAGCGACAGCGCCGCGATCCCGGTGAGCAGGACGGTCAGCGTCCGGTACACCGAGGTGGCGGTGCTGACCAGGGAGTCCTGGCTGTCGATGGTGAAGTCGGCGCTGTCGGCGTCGGTGATGTCGTGCAGGTTGAGCAGCAGCGCCTGGGCCTCCTGGTACGCGGCGGACAGCTGGTCGGCCGACGCCGCCTGCACGTAGATGGTCGACACCGAGCTGCGGTCCAGGCCGCCCGACACGGTGTCCGCCGCCGTGGTCAGCGGGATCACCACCAGGTCGTCGAGGTCCGTGTCCGTGCTGGAGCCGGCCTCGTCGAGCACGCCGACGATCGTGAACGCCGTGTCCGCGATGGTGAGCTGCTGGCCGACCACGTTCGTGGTGCCGAACAGCTCGGTGGCGGTGGTCACGCCGATCACGGCGACCGTGGCGCCGGCGGTCTCGTCGTCCGCGGTGAAGAACTCGCCGGACGTGACGGTCCGCGACCGCACGTCGAGCCAGTCCTCGGTGGTGCCGACCACGCTGGAGGTCCAGTTGGTGTCGTTGGCCTCGACGGACAGCGACGACGACTTCTCCGCCGCGACGGCGCCGATGTCGGGGGCGTTCACGGAGGACGCGAGCGCCTCGGCGTCGGACCGGGTCAGGGTGGCGGCCGTGCCGAACCCGCCGCGCACGCCCTCGGAGTCGGTGGCCGAGCCGGGGCTGACGATCAGCAGGTTCGAGCCGAGCGCGCTGATCTGCTGGCTGACGTCCTTCTGCGTGCCGAGGCCGAGGCCGACGGTGAGGATCACCGCGGCGATCCCGATGAGGATGCCGAGCACCGTGAGCATCGAGCGCAGCTTGTGCCCTCGCACGGCGGCCCAGCCGGTGCGGAGCGTCTCGGACCAGGTCATCGGGGGTTCACCTCGTCCGACTGGATGAGGCCGTCCCGGACGAACACGATCCGCCGGGCGTGCTGGGCCACCTCGAGCTCGTGGGTGATGAGCACGATGGTGCGGCCCTGACCGTGCAGCTCGTCGAGCAGCGCCAGCACGTCCTCCGTCGACCGGGAGTCGAGGTTGCCCGTGGGCTCGTCCGCCAGGATCAGCGCGGGCTCGCCGACCAGCGCGCGGGCCACGGCCACGCGCTGCTGCTGGCCGCCGGACAGCTCGCCCGGCCGGTTGTCGAGCTTCTCGCCCAGCCCGACCCGCTCCAGGGCGGCGACCGCGCGCTCCCTGCGCTCCGCCGCCGGCACCCGGCCGTAGACCAGGGGCAGCTCGACGTTCCGCCACGCCGGCAGGGACGGCAGCAGGTGGAACTGCTGGAACACGAAGCCCAGCCGCCGGTTCCGGACGTCCGCGAGCTCGACCTCGTCCAGCTCGCCGACGTCCTCCCCCGCCAGGCGGTACGCGCCCTCGGTGACGACGTCCAGGCAGCCGACGATGTTCATCAGCGTGGACTTGCCGGAGCCCGACGGCCCCATGATCGCCACGTACTCGCCGGTGGTGATGGCGAGGTCGACGCCGCGGAGGGCCTCGAACTCGATGCTGCCGGTGCGGTAGGTCTTGCGGGCGCCGACCAGCTCGATGACCGGGTCGCCGGTCCCGCCCCGGGCGCCGGGCGCCCGGTCCAGCACGAGCTCAGCCATTGCTGCCACCCGGTGCCTGGCCGCCGCCGGGCAGCTGCGAGAAGTCCGGCATCTCACCGCTGCCGACGTCCGGCAGCTCGCCGCCGCCCGGGAGCTGCCGGTCGGTGGTGCCCTCCTCCGTGCCCGAGGCGCGCGGGCTGAACGTGGTGACCAGCACCTCGTCGCCCTCGGCCAGCCCGTCGGTGATCTCGACGGTGTTCCCGGACGTCTCGCCGACGGTGACCGCCGTGGTGACCGTCTCGCCGTCCGCACCCTCCTGCGTCACGACGGTCTGGCCGTCCACGGTGGTCACCGCGGCGCTCGGCACGGTCAGCACGTCGGTGCGGCGCTCGTAGATGATCGAGGCCTCCACCGACTCGCCGTCGTGCACGTCCTCGGGGCTGCCGGTCACGTCGACGACGACGGGGTAGGCGGCGACGCCGCCGGTGCTGCTGGACAGCAGCCCGATCTCGCCGACCGTGCCGTAGATCGTCTCGGTCGAGCTGTCCGTGGTCATCTCGACCTGGTCGCCGACCGCGATGAGCGCGACGTCGGTCTCGTCGACCGTGACGTCGACCTGCCAGGCGTCGGTGCCGATGATGGTGAAGGCCGCGGTGCTCGTGGTCGTGCTGGTGCTGGTGCTGGATCCGGCGCCCGACATGGTGTCACCGCTCGTCCCGCCCGACGAGGACCCGGAGCCGCTGACCGCGTCCCCGACCTCGATGCCGACGGCCGTGAGCAGGCCCGCGACCGGTGCCGTGAGCGTCGCGCCGGCCATGTCGGCCTCGGCGTCGTCGACGGCCGTCTGCGCGACGTCGACCTGGGCCGACAGGGCCGCGACCTGCGCGTCGGAGGCGTCCGAGCCGTCGGCCTCGTCCTGCGCGTCCGACAGCGACGCCTGCGCGGTCGCCAGCTCGGCCTTCGCCTGCAGCAGCGCGGCGTTCAGGTCGAGCGTGTCGACGGTCGCGAGCTGCTGCCCGGCCGCCACGGTGTCCCCGACGGCGACGTCCACCGACGTGACCGTGCCGCTGACGTCGAAGGCGACGTCCTCCTGCACGGTCGGCGTCAGGGTGCCGGTGGCGGTCACGGACTGCTCGATGGTCGACAGGCTCGCGGCGACCGCCGTGCTGGACGACTCCGGGGTGGCGGCCTGCGCCTGCTCCTCGCGGAACCCGAACCAGTACACCCCGGTCCCGGCGACCCCGACCAGCAGCACGACGGCCACCACCCGCACCCAGGGACGGGTGCGCCTCCACAGCCTCAGCATGTTCTCCCTCACGACGGTCCGGCCGCTCCGGTGGCCGTCCGCGGGGGTCGCGGCGGTGTCCGGGCTGGTCAGGACCGTAGGGAGGGAGGCTGGACCGCTCGTAGCACCGGCCTGTGCCCCACCTGTGGGCGCCGTCGTGGGGTGGGGGTGGTCAGGCGGGCAGGAGGAGCCCGTCGCGGACGAGGCCGCGGACCTCGGGGAGCACGTCCGCCGCCACGGCGGACGCGTCGACGTCGAGCAGCGCGCCGAGCGCCCCGACGATCTGCCCCACGGTCAGCTCGCCGTCGCACGCGCCGACCAGCCCGGCCAGCGCCGTCCCGGCCTGCACGGTCCGGCCGAGGCCGCCGCCCTGCCGGAGCAGCACGATCTGCGGGTCGACGTCGCCGGGCCGCAGGTAGCGCTCCTCGGTCACGTCGGCGGCGACGAGCAGCCGCTCGGCCGCGAGCGCCGCGTCGTCCCGGGCGCGCAGCCAGTCGTCGGCGGCGAGGCTCGCGCCGATCGCCGGGCCGAGCGGCTGCTGGACGGTGCCGGTGACCTCCTCGAGCCGGCGCAGCCGCCCGCCCGCGGCACCGTCCTGGGGCCGGCGCAGCACGACGATCCCGAAGCCGACGGCCTCGACGTCCCGGGACGCGAAGTCGTCGAGCCACGCCGTGTACCGGGCGCGCCACGCGTCGGGGTCGCGGTCGGGGGTGGTGCCGCCGTCGCGGATCCAGGTCTCGGCGTACTGCGCGGGGTCCTGCAGCTCGCGCTGGACGACCCAGCCGTCCAGGCCGGACGCGTCGAGCCAGGCGCCGACGCGCTCGTCCCAGCGCTCGCCGCGGCGCACCTCCCAGTTGCCCAGCAGCTGCGCCACGCCGCCGGGGGCGAGCACCGTGCCGACGGACGTCACGAGGTCGGACACGATGGCGTCGCCGGTGCGCCCCCCGTCGCGGTACTCGTAGGTCGGCACGTCCGCGGTCGCCCGCGGGGTGATGACGAACGGCGGGTTGCTCACCACCAGGTCGAACCGCTCGCCGGCCACGGGCTCCAGCATCGAGCCGAGCCGCAGCTCGAGCGGGCCGACCCCCGCGAGCGCCGCGTTGAACCGCGCGAAGCCGAGGGCGCGGGACGAGATGTCGGTGGCCACGACGGAGCCCGAGTGCCGGGACGCGTGCAGCGCCTGGATCCCGCAGCCGGTGCCGAGGTCCAGGGTGCGGCGGCTCGGCTCCCGCACGGTGACCTGCGCGAGCGTGGTCGACGCCCCGCCGACGCCGAGCACGTGGTCCGTCCGCAGCGCCCCGCCGGTGGCGAGCTCGCCCAGGTCGGACGCGATCCACCAGTCGACCGGCCCGGCCGCGTCGTCGGCCTCGTACGGGCGCAGGTCCACCCGGGCGCGCACGGCGTCGTCGCCAGCGGCACCCGCCGCCGCGACCAGGCCCAGCCGCTCCGCGCCGGCGACGCCGAGCGTCGGCAGCGCGCGGGCCAGGTCGGCGCCGTCGACGGGGACGCCCAGCACGAACGCCCGGACCAGCGCCGCGCGCGGGTCGCGGCCCCGCGTGGCGAGCAGCGCGGGCACCGGCTCCTCGCGGTGCAGGGCCGCCGACGCCACCGGGCCGAGCAGGTCCTCGACGCCGGGCACCGTGAAGCCGGCCGCGCCGAGGTCCGCGCGCAGCGCCTCGACGAGCGCGGGGTCGACGGTCAGGGCCTCGGACGCACGCGTGTTCTCCACCCGCCCATCCTCCCCGATCCCCGGTCGGCCGCCCGCGAGGTCGTCACCACCGCACGAGGTCGTCCCGCACGACTGACGACCTCGTGCAGGACCGACGACCTCGGCGGGGGCGGGGGTCAGACGGGGGCGGGGGTCAGACGGGGAGCGGCTCGCCGCCGGGGCCGTCACCGGCGGCGGGCGTCGCGTGCGGCACGGTCTCGTCCTGCCAGCGCGTGGCGGACCAGCCGGCGACGCCGTCCGACTCGAGCGTGACGACGCCGGTGTTGTCGAGCGCGCGCCGGCCCGCCGTCGCCGGGTCGAGGTTGGCCGCGCGGGTGAGCGTCCAGAGCCGGATCATCGCGCCGTGGCTGACCACGGCGACCGTGCCGGCGCCCGAGCCCAGCAGCTCCTCGACCACGGCGTCGAACCGGTCGAGCGTCGCCTGCCCCGACTCGCCGCCGGGCATCACGGCGTCGAGGTCGCCCGACGCCCACGCCACCACGGTCCCCAGGTAGCGCTCGACCGACCGCGGGTCGGTGCGCATCTCCAGGTCGCCGGCCAGCACCTCGCGCAGGCCCTCGCGGACCTGCACCTCCAGCCCGTGCGGGCGGGCGACCTCCGCCGCGGTCTCCCGCGCCCGGTCGAGCGTCGAGGCGTAGACCGCGTCGAGCGGCTCGGCGGCCAGCACGTCCCCGACCGCGCGCGCCTGGCGGCGGCCCTCGGCGGTGAGCGGCGCCCCGGGTGCGGCGGTGTCGAGCGCGGAGACGAGGTTGGACGAGGTCTGGCCGTGCCGGACGAGGTGCAGCCGCATCGGGTCAGGCGTCGCAGTTCTCGGTGATGAAGGTGCTGAGGTTGTCCCCCGCCGTCGACAGGTCCTCCGAGTCCGCGGTCTCGGCGAACTCCTGCAGCGCGGCGGTGAACGCCTCCTGGTCCGTCGCGTCGATGTCCTGCAGCGCGTCGTCCAGGTCGCCGAACGTGCGGGTGAACACCGCCCAGTCGTCCTCGATCTCCGCCGGCGCCTCGACGGACTCGAAACCCTCGCGGGCGTCCGAGATCGCCTGCGCGAACGCCTCCGGGTCCGAGCCGAGCGACCCCGCGGCGTCGACCTCGGCGATCGCGTCCTCGCCCTGGTCGCAGAACGCCTGGACGTCGTCGCCGCCGCCGGAGCACGCCGCGAGCGGCACGACCAGGGCGGCGACGGCGAGCCCGGCCCAGGCGTGGCGGCGGACGGACGGGCGGGCGGGGCGCGCGGCGCGCCGGGGGCTCATGCCGACCACCCTGCCGGACGGGCGGCCGGGCGGCGCGACGGGCGCCCGCGCCGACCTCATGCCGGTAACGACACCTCGCGCTCGAGCCGCGCCTCCTCGTCCACCCGGGCCGCGCGCAGCCGGGACACCAGGACCGCGCCGAACGCGATCAGGGCCGCCGCGACCGCGATCACCAGGCGCAGCACCTGGTTCGCGTCGTCGCCGATGCTGACCGAGACCACGGCCGGCGCGATCAGCAGCGCCACCAGGTTCATCACCTTGATCAGCGGGTTGATCGCCGGGCCGGCCGTGTCCTTGAACGGGTCGCCGACGGTGTCGCCGATGACGACCGCCGCGTGCGCCGCCGAGCCCTTGCCGCCGTACCGGCCGTCCTCCACCAGCTTCTTCGCGTTGTCCCACGCGCCGCCGGAGTTGGCCAGGAACACCGCCATCAGCACGCCGGTCCCGATGGCCCCGGCCAGGAACCCGGCGAGCGGGCCGATCCCCAGCCCGAACCCGACGGCCACCGGCGCGGACGCGGCCAGCAGGCCCGGGGTCGCGAGCTCGCGGAGCGAGTCGCGGGTGCAGATGTCCACGACCTTCCCGTACTCCGGGCGCTCGGCGCCGGTCATGATGCCGGGGTGGTCGCGGAACTGCCGCCGCACCTCGAACACGATCGCGCCGGCCGCGCGGGTCACCGCGTCGATGGCCAGGCCCGAGAACAGGAACACCGTCGCGCCGCCGAGGATCACCCCGACCAGCGTGACCGGGCTGATCACCTGGTAGTCCGTCATCGCCAGCACGATGTCCCCGGGCACCTCGCTCAGCGTCAGCCGGGACACCGCCCCCGCGACCGCGTCGGCGTAGGAGCCGAACAGCGCCGTCGCCGCGAGGACCGCGGTGGCGATCGCGATGCCCTTGGTCACGGCCTTCGTCGTGTTCCCGACGGCGTCCAGGTCGGTGAGGATCTGCGCGCCCTCCTCGCTGACGTCGCCCGACATCTCCGCGATCCCCTGCGCGTTGTCGCTGACGGGGCCGAACGTGTCCATCGCGACGATGACGCCGACCGTCGTCAGGAGCCCGCAGCCCGCGAGCGCCACCAGGAACAGCGACAGCGCGATCGAGCCGCCCGCCAGCAGGAACACCCCGCAGATCGCCGCCGCGATGATGCCCGCCGTGTACACCGCGGACTCGAACCCGACCCCGATGCCGGACAGCACCACCGTCGCCGCGCCCGTCTGCGAGGTCCGCGCCACGTGGATCGTCGGCTTCGACGTCGTGCCCGTGAAGTAGCCGGTCACCCACAGGATGAGCCCCGCCAGCACCACGCCGATCGCCACCGCGCCCGCCGCCACCAGCCGCGGGTCGCCGTCGTCGGCACCGAGCCCGGCCGTCCCGCCCAGTGCCTCGAACGACGACGGCAGGTACACGAACGCCGCCACCGCGGCCAGCACCGCGCCCGCGACCGCCGCGACCGCGAACCCGCGGTTGATCGCCGTCAGGCCGCTCTCCTCGCCGCGCACCCGTGTGACCAGCACCCCGAGCGCGGCGACCACCGCGCCGATCGCCGTGACGATCAGCGGGAACACCAGCCCCTGCTCCCCGTACGCCGCCCGGCCGAGGATCAGCGCCGCCACCAGCGTCACGGCGTACGACTCGAACAGGTCGGCCGCCATGCCCGCGCAGTCGCCGACGTTGTCGCCCACGTTGTCCGCGATCGTCGCCGCGTTGCGCGGGTCGTCCTCGGGGATGCCCTGCTCGACCTTGCCGACCAGGTCCGCGCCGACGTCCGCGGCCTTGGTGAAGATGCCGCCGCCGACCCGCATGAACATCGCCAGCAGCGCCGCCCCGAACCCGAAGCCCTCCAGCACCGCCGGCGCCTCGCCCCGGTACAGCAGCACCACCGCGGCGGCGCCGAGCAGACCCAGCCCGACCACCGACATCCCGACCACGCCGCCGGTGCGCAGCGCGATCCGCGCGCCCTCGGCCCGGCCGCCCGGCAGCGAGGCCGCCGCCGCGACCCGGACGTTCGCCCGGGTCGCGAGCCACATGCCCAGGTACCCGATCGACGCCGAGAACGCGGCCCCGACCAGGAAGAACACCGACCGCCCGACCTTCACGCCCGCGTCGCCCGGCAGCAGGAACAGCAGGGCGAACACGATCACCGCGAACAGCACGAGCGTGCGCAGCTGCCGGGCGAGGTACGCCGACGCGCCCTCCTGGATCGCGGCGGCGATCGCCCGCATCGACACGGACCCCTCGTCGGCCGCGAGGACCTGGCGTCTGAGGACCACCGCCACGACCAGCGCCGCGACCGCCACGACGGCGATCACGGCGACGACCGCGATGCTTCCGGACCCGAGCTCGACCATGCATCCTCCTCGGACGCGGGACGCACCCCCAGCCGGGGATGCCACCCAGACGCACGCCGCTCCGTTGCCGCGTGAAGCCGCCACTGTAGCCAGAGATGCCCGATCCGGGAGGACGAGCACGACGGCAGTTTCCGCGAGCCCGCTGCTCCGTCCGGGCCGGAAGCCGGTCGCTGCCGACCCGGGTGCCGCCCGTCGGCCCGGACCCCGCTCTCGCTGTGCCGCCGCCGCGGGAGAGGCCGCACCGTCCACCGCGCTCTCCCGGTCGCTCGCGGAGAGCTCGGCCACGCGGCCGTCGTGCGCAACCGCCCGGCGGTCGCTGCGCCGTCCGGGTGAACCCGCCTCCCCGCCCAACGTTCCGCACCCGGTCTGCGTCCCACCTCACGACAGGATCACCGCGGCCGACCCCCTGGGGACGCCGACGACGAGGGGGACCACGTGGCGTGGGAGGACCAGGTGACGCAGTTCGTCACCGAACGCGGCCCGGCGCTGGTCGGGTACGCCCGGCTGCTGACCGGAGACCACGACAGCGCGCAGGACCTGGTCCAGGACGCGTTGGCGAAGGCGTGGTCGCGGTGGCGGGCGGGCGCCGACATCGAGTCGCTCGAGGGGTACGTCCGCCGGGCGGTGCTCACCACCTACCTGGACCAGTACCGGCGCCGCCGGCTCTGGCAGGGGCGCGCGCACCTGTTCGTCGCGCCGGACGCGGCACCGGAGCAGACGTCGGCCTCCGAGACCGCGACGGACCTCGCGTCGGCCCTGCGGCACCTCCCGCCACGGGAGCGCGCGTGCGTCGTGCTGCGGTTCTACGACGACCTGACGGTCGCCGGCATCGCCGCGCGGCTCGGGGTCTCGGACGGTGCCGTCAAGCGGTACCTGTCCGACGGCACCAAGCGCCTCGGGGCGCTCATGGGTGAGGTGCACCCGGCGGCGGAGACCGTCGAGGTGCGGGCGACGAAGGAGGAGCGGCGATGAACGAGCACGACCTGCACTCCGCGTTCGGGGACCTCGCCCGGCGAGGGGCCGACGCGCAGGCGGACCGGCTGCGCCACGGCGCGGGGCTGTCCGCAGCCGAGATCACCCGGCGCGCCGGCCGGACCCGGCGGCTGCGCACGACGGCGACCGCCGTCACCGGTGTCGCGGCCGTGGCCGGTCTCGTGCTGGCCGGCTCGGCGCTCGCGGAGCGGCCCGACCCGCAGCCCGCGGACACGCCGACGATCACGCACCCGACGCCGGCGCCCACGTCGACGCCCGCACCGAGCGACGCACCGACGACCACGGCGCCCGACCCGGTCACGGACCCGGCGACCTCGGAGACATCCGGCATGCTCCGGCCGTACCCGACGGCCCCCTCCGTGGCGTGGACCGCGTCGGTCGACACCTGGTGGACCGCGTCCGAGCCGGGCCAGATCCCCGTGCTCGGCGACGTCGCCGCGACCTCGCACCTCTACACGGGGCCGAGGGCACTCGGTGCCGCCGGTGCGTGGCTGCTCGCCATCGGCGCCCCGCCGTTCGACGAGCACCTCGTCGGTGTCGACGCGATGACCGGTGGCGCGCGCTGGACCTGGTTGAGCAGCGGTCCGGACCGGGTGCTCAGCTGCGCCGGCGTCCACGACGGGCTCCTCGTCTGCCAGGGCGTGGAGAACGACGCGCCCGTCGTCCAGCTCCGGGATCCGGCCTCGGGCGCGGTCGTCCGGACGGTCGCGCCGGGTGGGAACGGCATCGCGGTCGCCGGCGGTGCGGTCGTCGTCCACAGCGCCGTCGGCGCCGCCGGGACGGACGTCGACGTCCGCGTGTACGACCTCGCCTCCGGGGAGCTGCGGTCGGCGATCACGCTGCCCGGGTACATCGATCCCGACACACCGGAGGGCGACCTCGTCGTGTGGCCGGAGACGGCGGGCTCGCTCGTGCTGCTGCACGGGGTCACGTACGAGCTGGCCCTGGACACGCGCACCGGCGCGGTGCTCGCGCAGGGGATGCGGCCGGCCGGTGTCCGAGCCGACGGGTGGGTCTTCGCCACCGCCCCGGACGGCACCGCGCACGGCATCGGGTCGAACGGTGCGGATGTGCCCCTGCCGGGGGCGGCCGCCGGCACGCCGGGGGTGTGGGCGCCGGACGCCGGCCTGGACGTGCCGCTGCTGACCTGGTCGGATTCCGGTGACGGCCGAGCCGACGTCGTCAGCGCCGTGGACTCCGGCTCCGGCGACATCCTGTGGTCGGTCCCGGGGACCAGCGTCGTCCAGGCGGTCGTCGGGCGGACCGCGGTGCTGCGCGGCGACGACGACCTGGTCGGCGTCGACGTGCGCACGGGCGCCGAGCTGTGGCGCACCGCGGCGAGCGACGCCGTCGGCTTCGACGGGCAGCGCCTGGTCCTCGCCGTCGTCGGCGGCGGCCTGCGGGCACTCGCTGCGGACGACGGCGCCGAGGCGTGGTCGCTCGAGCTCGACCCCGGGCAGAGCGCGCTGGCGGTCGACGGGACGCTGCTGCTGCACGGGGACGACCTCTCGGTCAGTGCGCTCGTGCCCTGACGGGTTCGGGCACGGCCCCCAACGTTCTCGCCCGCCCACGCGTCTGGGAGGCAGGACGATGAGAGCACGACCGTGGGCGGGGTGAGGGCGTGGCCTGGGAGCGCGAGCTCGAGGACTTCGTGCGGGAGCGGGGCTCCGCGCTGGTGGGGTACGCGTACCTGCTGGCCGGCGACCTCGCCGCCGCCGAGGACCTCGTGCAGGAGGGGCTCGTCCGCACGTGGACGCGCCGGCGGACCGGTGCGGACGTCGCGTGGCTGGAGGCGTACGTGCGCCGGTGCATCCTGCACGCGTTCGTGGACGGCACGCGACGCGCCCGGCGGTGGCGGGAAGCCGTGCCCCTGGTGGCCGTCGCCGAGCACGCCCGCGACGGCCACGCCGCCGCCGACGACCGCAGCGCGGTGCTCGGCGCCCTGGCCCACCTGAGCCCGCGGCAGCGCGCGTGCGTCGTGCTCCGGTTCTACGAGGACCTCCCGGTCCAGGACATCGCGGACCGGCTGCAGATCAGCACCGGCGGGGTCAAGCGGTACCTGCACGACGCCAACGGCGTGCTCGCCCCGCTGCTCGGCCCCCAGGCGGGTCTCACCGCCGAGGACATCCCGACCACGAAGGGCCGTGACCGATGAACCGGGACCTGGACTCCGCCCTCCGCGACCTGGCCAGCGGGGCCGCGGCCGCGCACCGCACCCGTGTGGACGCGGAGGCGGGCCTGCTGCTCGATCCGACGGTCCGCCGCGTGCGCCGCCGCCGCGTGGTGCGCGGTGCGCTGGCGACGACCGGCACCGCCGCGGTGCTGACGGGCCTGGTGCTCGGCGGGCTCGCGCTCGGCCGGGAGCCCGCCCCGCAGCCTGCCGGGCCGACGCCGTCGCCGTCGGTCTCGACACCGGACCCGACGCCCACCCCGACGCCGAGCGTGACGCCGGCCCCGCCGCCGGCGGCGCTCGGCCCGGTGCTCCCGACCGGCGATCCCGCGCTGCCGTTCGGCGCCTGCGGCTCGCTCGCGGGCGCGGCCCCGGCCACGCCGGTCGACCCGGCGTTCCTCACCGAGATCGAGGTCGGGTCCCCGGACGTGCCGGCCGGAGGCAGCCTGGAGGTGCGCGGCCTGGTGCACCGGCCGTCCGACCCCGCCACGGCGACCTATTACACGGCGGTCCCGTCCTCCGGTCCGCGGCTCGCGGTCCTGCGGGACGGCGTCGTGGTGGGGACCGGCCTGCTGGGCGGCGACGCCTCCTGGGAGCTCCGCAACGGGTACCTGGGCGAGGCGCGCTGGTCCGCCGACTGGCTCCCGCTCGCCGTGTGCGGCCCCGACGGCCAGCCCGGCGTCTCCGCGGGCGCGCCCCTGCCCGCCGGTGCCTACCAGGTCGTGCCCTGGGCCGACGTCGTCGACCTCGGGACGTCCGACGAGGGCCTGGTCACCGACGGCGGCGACCTCGTCGACGGTGCGCAGGCCGTCGACGGCCGCGGCACCCGCGTCACCGCGCTGGGCGCACCGGTCGACTTCACGGTGTCGGGCACGGCGGACACGGTGGCCGCACCCCCCGGGTCCGGTGGCACGCCCACGATCCCCGCCGGTGGCGCGGGGCCGCTGTGCACGGGTGCAGCCCCTGCGGGCGCGTCGACCGGTCCGCTCCGCCTGGACAACCCGTTCACCGGCGGCGTCGTCTCGCCCGGCGACCTGGCCGACCTGACCACGGACCTGACCTACACCGGCGAGGGCCGGCTGGGGTTCCGGGCCGTGCCCCTGTGGGTGCTGGTCACCCAGGGCGGCCTCGTGGTGGGCTCGAGCCCGTACCCGTACGAGGCGGACTGGCGGCCACTGCTCGCCACCGGCACGGCGGCACCGCTCACGCCGCTCTCCGGCGAGCTCACCACCTGCGACACCGGCGAGCCGCTGCCTGCCGGGACCTACGAGCTGTGGCTGAGCGTCCAGGTGCTGCCCGACGGGACGCCGCCGGACGCCGACGGCACCTGGACCTGGTCGACCGTCGTCAGCGAGCCCGCGACGCTGGTCGTCCCGTGACCCTGCCCGCACCACGTTCTCGCCCCGTCGCGCAGCTCGTGGGGCAGTACTGCCCTGAGCGGTGACGAGCGACGGACCGTCAGCCCTCCGCGCGGTCAGCCAGCGCCTCGTCCACGGTCTCCCGGATGGTGAACACCTGGGTGAGCGCGGTGATGCGGAACACCTTGAGCAGGCGCTCGGAGTCGATGACCAGCTGCAGCCGGCCGTCGAGCCCGCGGACCCGCTTGAGCACGCCCACGAGGAGACCGAGGCCGGTGGAGTCCATGAACCGCACCTCGGTCAGGTTCACGACCAGGTCGACGTGGCCCTGGTCGACGAGCGCGGTCAGCTTCTCCCGCAGCGCGGGCGCCGTGTACACGTCGATCTCGCCCGTGACATCGACGACCGTCCGGCCCTCGACCGTCCTGCTGGCCACACTCACGTCCACCTGGGCTCCCCTCGCACTGGGAGCATTCAAACAGACGGCGCACGCGCGGGCGTGCCGGTCACCCTCACGCGTGTCTGCCGGTGGCGGCCGCGAGCGCCGCGCGGTACTCGTCGGTCGTCCCGTCGGGTCGCACCCGTTGCAGCACGTGGTCCCGCACACCGAGGTCCGCGAGCGTCGCCGAGAGGCCGGCGACGTCGTCGGGGCTCAGCACCGTGGGGTCGACGGTCGTGCGGACCTGGACGTCGACGCCGGACTCCAGGACGAGCCGCAGGGAGGCGAACGCCTGGTCGGCCGCGGTCGTCGGGCCTCCCGTGCGGGTGATCGCCCGGTACAGGTGCGCGGGGGCCTTCACGTCCAGCCCCACCCAGTCGACGTGCGGGAGCAGCGCGGCCAGCCGCTTCGGGTAGGCGCCGCCCGTGTGCAGGCCGACGCCGAAGCCGGCCGCGCGCACCTCGCGCACGGCGTCGAGCAGCGCGACCTGCCGGGTCGGCTCGCCGCCGGAGAAGACGACGCCGTCGAGCAGCCCGACGCGGCGCGCCAGCAGCGCCCGCACCCGCCCCCACGGGACGACCCCGGGGGTGCGGGGGTCGAGGATCGCCACGTTGTGGCAGTAGGTGCAGCGCCACGGGCACCCCTGCAGGAAGGCGGTCGCGACGAGCCTGCCGGGCCAGTCGACCGTCGAGACGGGGACCAGGCCGGCGATCTCCAGGTCGTCGGCGCCGGCGCGCCGACGACCCGCGACCGGGCGGGCCGGGGTCGCCGGCCCGCCCGTCACGGTGCCCATCCGGCGGACCTCAGACCGTTGCCGGCTCGAGGAACGACGTGCGCTCGGCGTGCTCGCCCCGCTTGCCGATGTTGAACGAGCTGACCGGGCGGAAGTAGCCCATGACCCGGGTCCAGACCTCGCAGTCGACGGGCGCGGCGGCCGGTCCGCGCTCGGTCGCGCACCGGTCGCACGTCCAGTGCTCGCCGGCCAGGTAGCCGTGGTGCGGGCAGATGGAGAACGTCGGCGTGATCGTCAGGTACGGCAGCCGGAACCGGGTCAGCGCGCGCTTCACCAGCTGCTTGCACGCCTCGCCGCTCGAGACCCGCTCGGCCATGTACAGGTGCAGCACGGTGCCGCCGGTGTACTTGCGCTGCAGCTCGTCCTGCCGCTCGAGCGCCTCGAACGGGTCGTCGGTGAAGCCGACCGGCAGCTGCGAGGAGTTCGTGTAGTACGGGTTCTCCGACGTGCCGGCCTGCAGGATCTCCGGCCAGCGCTTCCGGTCCTCCTTGGCGAACCGGTACGTGGTGCCCTCCGCCGGCGTCGCCTCGAGGTTGTACAGGTGCCCGGTCGACTCCTGGACCTCGACCATGCGGGCGCGCACGTGGTCGAGCAGCCGCACCGTCATCGCGTGCCCCTCCTCGGACGTCAGGTCGTGCACGTCGGAGGTGAAGTTCCGGACCATCTCGTTCAGCCCGTTCACGCCGATGGTCGAGAAGTGGTTGTCGAGCGTGCCGAGGTACCGCTTGGTGTACGGGAAGAGGCCCTCGTCGATGTACTTCTGGATGACCTGGCGCTTGAGCTCCAGCGACGTCACGGCGAGGTCGATCAGGTGGTCCAGCTCGCGCAGCAGGATCGCCTCGTCGCCGCGGTACAGGTGGCCGAGTCGCGCGCAGTTGATGGTGACGACCCCGAGCGACCCGGTCTGCTCCGCCGAGCCGAACAGCCCGTTGCCGCGCTTGAGCAGCTCCCGCAGGTCCAGCTGCAGCCGGCAGCACATGGACCGGACGTCGCCGGGGTTCATGTCGGAGTTGATGAAGTTCTGGAAGTACGGCAGCCCGTACTTGGCGGTCATGGCGAACAGCAGGTCGGCGTTCTCCGACTCCCAGGGGAAGTCCTTCGTGATGTTGTACGTCGGGATCGGGAAGGTGAAGACCCGCCCGGACGCGTCGCCCTCCGTCATGACCTCCATGTAGGCCCGGTTGAGCATGTCCATCTCGGTCTGCAGGTCGCCGTAGGTGAAGTCGACGGGCTCGCCGGCCACGAACGGCACGTCGTCGCGCAGGTCGTCGGGGCAGGTCCAGTCGAACGTGAGGTTGGTGAACGGCGTCTGCGTGCCCCACCGCGACGGCACGTTGAGGTTGTAGACGAGCTCCTGGATGCCCTGCCGGACCTGCGTGTACGTGAGGCCGTCGAGCCGCACGTAGGGCGCCATGTACGTGTCGAACGAGCTGAACGCCTGGGCGCCCGCCCACTCGTTCTGCATCGTGCCGAGGAAGTTCACGATCTGGCCGATCGCCGAGGAGAAGTGCTTCGGCGGGGTCGCCTCGACCTTGCCCGGCACGCCGTTCAGGCCCTCCTGGAGCAGCGTGCGCAGCGACCAGCCCGCGCAGTAGCCGCTCAGCATGTCGAGGTCGTGGATGTGCAGGTCGCCGTCCCGGTGCGCCCGGCCGACGGCCTCCGGGTAGACGTGGCTCAGCCAGTAGTTGGCGACGACCTTCCCCGCGGTGTTGAGGATCAGGCCACCCAGCGAGTACCCCTGGTTCGCGTTGGCGTTGACCCGCCAGTCGCTGCGCTGGAGGTACTCGTCGATGGAGGAGCCGACCTCGACGACGGGCGAGTGATCCATGGGGGCATGCCTTTCCGGTGCGGGTGGTGTCGCCGCCCGCCCCGGCACGTCGGCACTACATGTGGTGGTGCGACGGCCGTGCGGCAACAAGATGTGACAGTTCTATGCCGGTGGCTGGACGACTCCGGGGACCTTCGTCCCGGCCTCGGGCGTGGGCCCGGGCGGCGGCGGTCGGGGTCGCCGCGAACTCCCCCGGACGCGCGGCGTGTCGCTGCGGCGCGGGTCGCGGCGGGCCGCGGGGGTCGTCAGGCGCGAGCGCCGGCCGGCGCGAAGGTCACCGCGTCCCCCGGCCTGAGCTGGGCGGCCCGGTCACGGGAACCCGGCTCGACCACGGCGAGCACGGGGTAGCCGCCGGTGACCGGGTGGTCGGCGCCGAACACCACGGGGCGCCCGTCCGGGGGCACCTGCACGGACCCGGGCACGAGCGGCTCCGAGGGCAGCTCGCCACGCTCGAGCCGGCGCACGGGCGGACCGTCGAGCCGCACCGCGACCCGGTTGCTCGCGGGTGTCACGGTGTACGTGGCCGCGCAGAACCGGTCGAGAGCGTCCGGCGGGAACCAGTCCGCGCGCGGTCCCGGGCGCACGTGCAGCACCGCCGGGTCGTCCCAGGCGCGCGGCGGGTCGGCCCACGGCTGCGCGGCCTCGACCACCCGCCTCCCCACGAGCAGGACGTCGCCGGCCCGCAGCGGGGCCGGGCCGATCCCGGACAGCTGGTCTGCCGACCGCGACCCGAGCACCGGGGCGACGTCGATCCCGCCGCGCACCGCGACGGTGACCCGCAGGCCGCGGGTCGCGTGGCCCGTGCGCAGCACGCCGCCCGGCGGGACGCGCGTGGCGGCGTGCGGGGCGACCGGCGTGCCGCCGACCCACGCCGGCACCTCGGCACCGGCCAGCGCCACGACGCCGCCCCGGGGGAACCGCAGCTCGACGCCGCCGAGCAGCACCTCGAGCACGGCCGCGTCCGGGGCGTTGCCGACCAGGCGGTTCGCGAGGCGGAGCGCGCCGAGGTCGGCGGCGCCGGACCGGCCGACGCCGACGGCGGCGAGGCCGGGGCGGCCGCGGTCCTGCAGGAGGGCGAGGACGCCGGGCGCGAGGACCTCGACGGTGGGGGCGTCGGGGGCCGGCTCGGTGCGGCCGGGGGTCGGCGGCAGTGCGGCGGGGCGTGGCACATCCGCCCCGACCGGCGCGAACCGCACCCGCGTCCCGGGCGGCAGCAGCGCCGGCGGGTCGCGGTCCACGTCGAACAGCGGCACGTCGCACGTGCCGAGCAGCATCCACCCGCCGGGGGTCGCCGCCGGGTAGACCGCGGCGAACTCACCCGCGACGGCGACCGACCCGGCCGGGACCCGCTCGCGCGGGGACGCGCGCCGCGGCACGTGCAGCGCCGGGTCGAGCCCGGTCAGGTACGCGAACCCGGGCATGAAGCCGCCGAACGCGACCGTGTACGTCGCGGCGGCGTGCCGGCGGACCACCTCGGCCTCGTCGAGCCCGGACAGCCGCGCCACCTCCGCGAGGTCCGCACCGTCGTAGCGGACCGGCAGGACGACGGGCTCGGCGACGGGCCCGGCGGCCGGCTCGGCACCGGGCTCGGCGCCGGGCTCGCCGTCGCCGGGCTCGCCGTCGGTCGGGCCGTCGTCGGGGTGCGGGACCGCACGCTCGGCGCACGCGGTGAGCACGCCGACCGCCGACTGCGCCTCCGCCGCCGTGGCGAACCGCACCAGCAGCGTGCGGGCCGCCGGGACGACGTCGACCGTGCCGGTCAGCGGCTCGGCGCGGAGCGTGTCGTCCAGCGCACGCACCGCGCCGAGCCCGGGCAGGTCCGCGAGCAGCGCGTCCGTCCCGTACGGCACGACGCGGACGGTCACGTGCGAGCCCTCACGCCGCGACGGGCCGCAGCGACACGCCCGCGGACTCGAGCGCCGCCCGGACCGCACGCGCCACCGGGACGGCGCCCGGGGTGTCGGAGTGCACGCAGAGCGAGGCGGCCTCGACGGCCACGTCGCCCCCGTCGACGCTCGCGACGACCCCGTCCCGCGCCATCCGCACCGCCCGCTCGGCGGCCTCGTCGGGGTCGGTGACCAGCGCACCGGGTCGTGTGCGCGGCACGAGGGTGCCGTCGGCCAGGTAGCCGCGGTCCACGAACGCCTCGGTCACCGTCCGGAGGCCGGCCTCGCGCGCCAGCCGCAGCACGGCCGACCCGGGCAGCCCCACCACCGCGAGCCCCGGGTCCACCCCGAGCACGCCCGCCACGACGGCCGCGGCCTGCTCCTCGTCGGCGACGATCCGGTTGTAGAGGGCGCCGTGCGGCTTCACGTAGCGGACGCGCCCGCCGACGGTCCGGGCGACGGCCTGCAGGGCACCGACCTGGTACGCCACCTCGGCCGCGAGCACGCCCGGCGGGACGTCCAGGCGCCGCCGGCCGAAGCCCGCCAGGTCGCGGTACCCGACGTGCGCGCCGACGGCCACGCCGCGGGCGACCGCGGTGGCGCAGCGCGCCGCCATGATGGCTGGGTCTCCCGCGTGGAAGCCGCACGCGACGTTGGCGCTGGTGACCACCGCGAGCAGGGCGTCGTCCGTGCCCGGCTCCCCGAGCGTCCAGTCGCCGTAGCCCTCGCCGAGGTCGCAGTTCAGGTCGATGTGCGTCGCCACCCGCCCATCCTGCCGCCCCGCGCCGGCCGTGCGCCGCCCCGTGCGCGGTCCCGCGTGCCGTCCGGGCGTGCGACGCCCGTACGACGGACCGCCGCGCAGGGGCGAGGATGGTGCCGTGGTCGGGACCGGTGAGCTGCTGGACGTGCTGCTCGCCGGAGGGCGGCGGGCGGACCGGCTGACGCACGTCCGGCACCTGCCGGCGCGACCCGGGGTCCAGGCCGACTGGCCGGAGTGGGCCGACCCGGACCTCGTGGCCGGGTACCGCTCGCTGGGCGTCGAGCGTCCCTGGCGGCACCAGGCCGACGCCGCCGACGCCGCCTGGTCCGGCCGGCACACCGTGCTGTCGACGTCGACGGGGTCCGGGAAGTCGCTCGCGTTCTGGCTGCCGTCGCTGACCGCCGTCCGCGCCGACGCCGCGGCCCGCACGCTCGACCCCGGCCGCATCGAGTCGGTCACCCGCCGCGGGTCGGTGCTGTACCTCTGCCCCACCAAGGCGCTCGCCGCCGACCAGCGGCACGCCCTGGACCGCGTGCTGCACGCGGCGCGGCTGCGCGACCTGCGGGTCTCGACCTGCGACGGCGACACCTCCCAGGAGGAGCGCCGCTGGGTTCAGGAGCACGCCGACGTCGTCCTCACGAACCCCGACTTCCTGCACTTCGCCCTGCTCCCCCAGCACCGCCGGTGGGCCCGTCTGCTCGGGTCGCTGCGGTACGTCGTCCTGGACGAGTGCCACGCGTTCCGCGGGGTGTTCGGCGCGCACGTCGCCGCGGTCCTGCGCCGGCTGCGGCGCGTGGCCGGCGTGTACGGCGCCGACCCGGTGTTCCTCCTGGCGTCCGCCACCACCGCGGAGCCGGCCGTGAGCGCCGCCCGGCTCATCGGGGTCACCCCCGGCGAGGTGGTCTCGGTCGACGACGACGCCTCCCCTGCGGGACGCAAGACGGTGGCGCTCTGGCAGCCTCCCGAGGTCGCCCCCGCCGAAGGTCCGTGGAGCGGGTTGCTGCCCGAGGACGACCCGTGGGCGCTGCCGCTCGACGAGCCGCCGGTGGACGTCGACCGCGCGGCCCCGGACGACCGGGGCGCGGCCGCCGAGGACGAGCCGGCCGCCGACGGGACGTCCGAGGCCGGTGCGGTCGTGGACCCGAGCGCCCGCACCGCCGCGCCCGCGCCGGGACCGGACGCCGGCTCCGTCGGCCCGGCGCGCGAGGGCTCGGGCCCGCTGGGCACCGGCGAGGACCTGGTCGCGGACGACCCCGACCGCCCCCGCCGATCGGCGACGGCCGAGGTCGCCGACCTGCTCGCCGACCTCACCGCCGCCGGGGCCCGCACGCTCGCGTTCACCCGGTCCCGCCGCGCCGCCGAGTCGGTCGCCACCGTGACGCGGGAGCACCTGCGGGAGGTCGACCCCGAGCTCGCCGCCGGCGTCGCCGCCTACCGGGGCGGGTACCTGCCCGAGGAGCGCCGCGCGCTCGAGGACGCGATCCGGACCGGCCGCCTGCGCGCGCTGGCCACGACGAACGCGCTCGAGCTCGGCGTCGACATCTCCGGGCTGGACGCCGTGGTGATCGCGGGCTGGCCCGGAACCCGGGTCTCCCTCTGGCAGCAGGCCGGACGGGCGGGACGGGCCGGGGCCGACGGCCTCGTGGTGCTCGTCGCGCGGGAGGACCCGCTCGACACGTTCCTGGTGCACCACCCGGAGGCCGCGCTGGACGCACCGGTCGAGGCGACGGTGTTCGACCCGAGCAACCCGTACGTCCTCGCCCCGCACCTCTGCGCCGCCGCGGCCGAGACGCCGATCCGCACCGAGGAGCTCGACCTCTTCGGCCCCGGCACCCGGGAGCTGCTGGACGTCCTGGTCGCACGCGGCGCACTGCGGCGCCGGCCGTCGGGCTGGTACTGGACGCACGCGGAGCAGGCCGCCCGGCTCACCGACCTGCGGGGCACCGGCGGCGACCCGGTCCGCGTCGTCGAGTCGACCACCGGCCGCCTGCTCGGCACGGTGGACTCGGCGGCCGCGGACTCCACCGTGCACCGCGGCGCGGTCTACGTGCACCAGGGGGCGACCTACGTCGTGGACGACCTGCACCTCGATGACGGCGTCGCCCTGGTGGACCGCCGCGACGTCGACTACGGCACCTGGGCGCGGTGGGTGACGACGACCGAGATCCGCTCCACCACCGCCGAGCGCCGCTGGGGCCCGGTCACCTGGGGGTTCGGCGCCGTGGACGTCACCACCCAGGTGCTGAGCTTCCAGCGCAAGCGCATCCCCGACATGGAGGTGCTGGGCTCCGAGCTGCTCGAGCTCCCCGCCCGGACCCTGCCGACCACCGCCGTCTGGTGGACGGCACCGGCCGAGGTCCTCGAGCAGGCGGGCATCACCGTCGAGACCGCGCCCGGCGCCCTGCACGCCGCCGAGCACGCCTCGATCGGGCTGCTGCCGCTCCTGGCCACCTGCGACCGGTGGGACCTCGGCGGTGTCTCGACCGCCCTGCACGTCGACACGGAGCAGGCCACCGTCTTCGTCCACGACGCCTACCCGGGCGGTGCGGGGTTCGCCGAGCGCGGGTACGCCCTCGGCGCGACGTGGCTCCGCGCCACCCGCCAGGCGATCGCCACGTGCCCGTGCCGGACCGGGTGCCCGGCGTGCGTGCAGTCGCCGAAGTGCGGCAACGGCAACAACCCGCTGGAGAAGGCCGCGGCCGTGCGCCTGCTCGACGCCGTCCTCGCGCACGCACCGGCCTGAGCCCGCCGCCGGCATCCCGGCCAGGCCGCCGGCATCCCGGCCAGGCCGCCAGGCCCCGGGCGAGCACATCCGCCGCGCGTCATCCGGGGCCCGCCCGGCGGGGCCCGGCGCTGGCCCGCGCGGTCGCGTCACCCACGGGCGCCGCGGCCGTCGACCGCACCGCGACCACCCCGCCACCCTCGACGGTGCACGACGCGAGCACCGCGCCGTTCCGCTCGACGACGTCCCGCGCGACCGCGCAGGGACCGGCCCGCCCGCGCAGCAGGTGCTCGGCGGCCGCGAGCGCCCCGAGGTCGGCCGCCGCCTGCGCCCGGGAGCGGGCGACCTGCGCCCCCACGAGCATCCCGAGGGCACCGGTCAGGAGCACCGTGACCGCCACGACGACGAGGACCAGCACCGACCCCGACCCACGGTCCGACCCCCACCGGGAGGCCGACCCGCGCCCGGCGTCCGACCCCCACGGGCGGCCCGACCCCGGCCGGCGTCCTCCGTCGGCCGGGCGCCGCGGCACGCTCACGGCTCCGCCCGCGCCGTCGCGGAGGCGTGCACGACGAGCCCGCCGACGAGCGGCAGCGACGGCCCGACGGTCCCGTCGACCGTCACCACCACCCAGCCGTCGTCCCGCCCCACCGCGACCCGCACCCCGTCACCGGCCACCCGGCGCGCGGCGGCGGACACGGCGGTGTCGTCCTCCCCGAGAGCGGCCACCCGCGCCCCGGCCCGGGCGGCGTCGGCGCACCGCAGCTGCGTGGCGGCGCCGGCGGTGAGCGCGACCACGACCCCGACCAGCAGCGCGACCACCGGCAGCAGCACCGCGAACTCGGCGGTCACGGAGCCCCGGTCCCCTGCCGGGATCCGGTCCCCCACCGGGATCCGCGCCCGCACGCGGTCCCCCCGGTGCGCCGCCCGCACACGTTCCTCCGCACCGTTCACACCGACAGCGCGCCCCGGACCAGGGACGTGAGGGTCTCGCGGATCTCGGCGCTGCGGAGGATGACCACGAGCAGGCCCGCGAAGCCGACAGCCGCGATCATCACGATGGCGTACTCCGCCGTGGCCATCCCGGCGTCCCGGGTGACCCCGGCGAACCGGCCCCGGACCCTGTGCGCGAGGCGGCCTGCCCGCGCCGCGACCCCACGCCTCACGCGGCTCCTCGTGAACCCGTGCGCGCGCCGCGCCGCGGTCCGGCCCGTCGATCCCTGGTGCATGTCGTGCCTCCTGTCGTCCGTCGTCAGCCGCTCACCGGCCGACCACCCGACCCTGTCGCGGTCGCGGTGCACGGCAGGCGACGGTGAGGTCCCACCTGGGGACGCCGCGCACGAGCAGCAGCTGTGGACGACCCGGCACCCGCCCGGCGAGCGGTTGGCCGGCGGGCCGTCACCCGAGCAGGCTGCGGCCGAGCGAGACGAGGACAGGCACCAGCCCGACGAGCACGAACGCGGGGAGGAAGCACAGCCCCAGCGGGAGCACGAGGCGTACCCCGAGCCGGGCGGCGGCCTCCCGGCCGGCCCGGTCCCGGCGACGGCGCAGCTCGGCGACGACGGTCCGCAGCGGCGGGCCGGGTGCCGCCCCGGTGCGCCAGGCGGCCGCGAGCCCGTCGAGGGTGCCGCCCAGCGCGGGGGCGTGCGCCCAGGCCGTCTCCCAGGGCGCGCCGAGCAGCAGGGCCGCCCCGGCCCGCGTGAGCTGGGAACCGGTACGGCCGCCGAGCACCGTCCCGACGGCGTCGAGGGCGCCCGGGACGCTGGCGCCGGACTCCACGGCGACGGCGATCAGCTCCACGACGGTGACCACGTCGGACGGGCCGGTCCCGTCGGCGTCCGGCGACCCGGTCCGGACGGCCGCACGGCTGGGACCGCCGTCGGAGGAAGGTCGGCGCGCGATGGGCCGCAGGAGCAGCAGGGAGCCGGCGACCAGGAGCGGGAGCAGCACCTCACCCACCGGGGCCGTCTCCTCCGGCCAGGCGGGCGCGCGCGACCATCCGCCCCACCCAGAGCCGCCCCAGGACCGTGAGCGTCCCGCCGGCGACCCCGGCCGTGGTGCCGAGTCCCCCGCGCAGGAGCACGCCGAGGGGATCCGCACCGAGCAGCGTGCCCAGTGCGACTCCGAGGGCAGGCAGCCAGGTGAGCAGGGTCGTGGTCTGCTGCGGCCCCGCGAGCGCCGCGCGGACCGCCGTCTCCGCGTCGGCGTCCGCGGTCAGGGACCGGACGCACCCGTCCAGCACCCCGGCGAGCGGCGCACCGAGCCGGGCGGCGAGCCGGGTCGCGGCGAGCACACCCGTCACGCGGCGGCGGAGCTGCTCGGCGGCATCGGCTCGCAGCCGCGGCGCACCGCGCGGGCGCGCACCCGGGGCGGCACCGCTCACGGCCGCCACCACGTCCAGCACCCGCGGTACGCCGTCCGGGCCGGCAGCGACGCCGAGGACCGTCCGCCACGCCTCCGCCGGCGACTGCCCCGCGCGCACCTCGGCCGCGACCGCCGTCACCGCGGCGCAGAGGGCCGCGGTCGGGTCGGGTCGCCCCCGGCGGCCGAGCAGCCGCCGGCCCCTGCCCGGCCCGTCGGACCCCGCGACGCCCTCCGCCCCCGGACGCGAGGGGTGCGACCGGGCCGGCCGTGCCGACCGGGCCGATCGGGCCGATCGGGCCGATCGGGCCGACCGCGCGGCCGCCCCGGATCGCCCCGAGAGCAGCACGACCGCCGCGACGAGGACCCCGATCAGCGCCCCCTCCCCCATCACGCGCCGGTGCTCGGCCCCGACACCGCGACCCCCGCGCGCTCGGCCAGCGCCGGCCACCCCGGGCCGGTCTCGACGCGGCCGTCCGCGGCGACCGCCAGCGCGGTGCGGACGACGAGCCCGTCGCGCCCGCCGCGGACCACGCCCGCGATCTCGGCGACCCGCCGTGCGCCGCGGTCCCGGCGGAGGTGCACGACGGCGTCGAAGGCGCTCGCGGCCTGGGCGGTGAGCGCGGCACGCGACAGACCGGCGAGCGCGCCCAGCGCCTCGAGCCGGGCCGGGACGTCGGTGGCGGCGTTGGCGTGCACCGTGGTGCAGCCGCCGTCGTGCCCGGTGTTCAGCGCGCTCAGGACCTCCAGCACCTCGGCACCCCGGCACTCCCCGAGCACCACCCGGTCCGGTCGCATCCGCAGCGCCTCGCGCACCAGCTCGGCGAGGCCGACGCCGCCGGCGCCCTCGACGTTCGGGCGCCGGGCGAGCAGCCGGACGACGTGCGGGTGCCGGGGCGCGAGCTCCCCGGCCTCTTCCACGCAGACGATGCGCTCGCCGGGGTCGGCGAGGGAGAGCAGCGTGGACAGCAGCGTCGTCTTGCCGGTGCCGGTCGCCCCCGAGACCAGCAGGTTCGCGCGCGCCCGCACGAGGCCGCTCAGCACCCGGTCGACCCCGGGCGCCACGGTGCGCGACCGCACCAGGTCGTCCAGCGCGAAGGGCCGGTGCCGCACCACGCGCAGGGACAGCAGGGTGCAGCCGTCCGCCACCGGCGGCAGGACCGCGTGCAGGCGGGTGCCGTCCGGCAGCCGGGCGTCCGCGGCGGGGCGGGCGTCGTCCAGGCGCTGGCCGGCCGCGGCGGCCAGGCGCACGGCGAGGTCGCGCACCCCGCCCGCGTCGCCGAGGTCGACCGGGACCGGGGTCAGCCGGCCGGCGCGCTCCACCCAGACGTCGCGCGGCCCGTTGACCAGGACGTCGGTGACGTCGGGGTCGTCGAGGAACGGCTGCAGCGGGCCCGCGCCGACGATCTCCGCCCGCACCGCGCCGTCGAGCTCCGCGAGCGCGGTGCTGCCGAGCACCCGCCCGCTGTCGCGGAGCGCCGCGGACACCCGGTCGCCGGTCACGGGACCGCCCTCCTCCGCCAGCCGGCGACGCACGGTCGCCACCAGGCCGGCGAGCCCGGCGTCGTCCGTCACGTCAGCCGGCCCGCGAGCCGTGCGACCGCCCGCGCCGCTGCGGGCGGGAGCACCGGGCCGACGCCGCGGTCGAGCGCGCCGCCCAGGTCGCGGACCCGCGGCAGCGACGCCACGACCGGGACCCCGACGGCGGTCGCGATCTCCGCCGTCCCGAGGCCGCCGGGCGCCGGCCCGCGCGTGACCAGGCCGACGCGGCGGCCGGGCGTCACGAGCGCGTCGCGCAGCAGCCGGGCGCCGGCCACCGCCAGGACGTCCCGCGGGACCACCACCAGCACCGTCCCGCAGGCGTCGACCAGCGCGGCCGCGTCCCGTCCTCCGAGCACGGCCACCCGGTCCAGGTCGAGCACCACCGACCCGTGGGCCGCGGCGAGCGCCGTGAGCACGTCCGGGACGACGGCGGCGGGCGGCGGGCCGGGGCGCGCGTCGTCGGTCGGCAGCACGGCGGACCTCCGCCACCGCATGAGGTTGCCCGCGAGCAGGGCGGCGTCGACGGAGCCGAGGGCTCCTGTGAGGTCCGGCCAGCGCAGGCCGGGGTGGGCCTCGAGCCCGAGCACGGTGTCGACGGACGGGCCGGGGCCGGCGTCCACGAGCACCGTGCTGCCGTGGCGGGCGAGCTCGGCCGCGAGCGCCGCGGCCGTGACCGTGGCCCCGGCACCGCCCCGCGCGCCGACGACCCCGACCACGCCCGCCCCCGCCGAGGGCCGTTGCCTGCGTCCCATGCCGTCCTCCGCTCCGCCTGACCTGTGGTGCCCACCGGCCTGACGGTTCCCTGCCCGGCGCCTCCCGGCCGTGCCGCCGCGCACCGACCTGGGGACCACGCGCACCACCGCGGCCTGTGGTCGTCCCGGTGCGGCTGGATATCCTCGGTCTCCAGGAGGCCCACGTCCCGATGAGCGATACCGCCGCAGCACCCGACGGGCCCTCGGCGCGCCTGGTGCCCGCCGCCTTCTTCGACCTCGACAAGACGCTGATCGCGACGTCGGCCGCCACCGCGTTCGCCCGGCCGTTCCTCGCCGGGGGCCTGCTGAGCCGGCGGGCGATGCTCCGGTCGGCCGGGGCGCAGATCGCGTTCCTGCTCGGCAGCGCGACGGAGGGCCGGACGGAGCGGGTGCGCGCCCAGCTGTCGGCGATGGTCGCGGGCTGGGACGTCGAGCGGGTGTCCGCGATCGTGGCCGAGAGCCTGCACGCCTCGATCGACTCCGTCGTCTACGCCGAGGCCCTGGACCTCGTGGCGCAGCACCACGCCGCCGGCCACGACGTGGTGGTGGTCTCGGCGTCGAGCGCGGAGCTGGTGCAGCCGATCGCCGCGCTGGTCGGGGCGGACGAGGTGATCGCGAGCCGCATGGGGGTGGCGGACGGCCGGTACACGGGCGAGATCGCGTTCTACGCGTACGGACCGGCCAAGGCCGCCGCGATGCGCGAGCTCGCCGGGCGGCGCGGCTACGACCTGGCCGCGTCGTCGGCCTACACGGACTCCTCGACCGACCTGCCGATGCTGGAGGCGGTCGGGCACGGGTTCGTCGTCAACCCCGACCGGGTCCTGCGCCGGCTCGCGGAGCAGCGCGGCTGGACCCCGCTGGTGTTCCGGCGGCACGTGCGCGCGCGGGACCTCGGTCGCCGCGCGGCGGTCCGGCACCTCGCGGGGGCCGCTCCCCGGCGGGACCGGTTGCTGCTCGCCGGCGCGACGGTGCTGGTCGCCGCGGCGCTCGCGCAGGCCTGGCGGGTGGGTCGGCGGCGTCGAGAGACCCGGTGAGCAGGGTCCCCGCGTCCGGCATGCGGGCAGCCGTCCCGGCATCCGACACGGCGGTACGCAGCCACCTGGGACTTCGCCGCCCCCTCTTCTCCCCGTCCGCCGCCGGGGGTGTGATGGGCCGCACAACTGAAGGCCCGAGGGAACCCACGCGCGACCCGTCCACGTAGGACGCGTCGAACGGGCTCGACCCCGTCTCGACTGCAGCACATGTGCACGCCTGATACCCCTCGCGGTCGTCCGTTCGGCGACGGCGTCCCCCAGGGGCGCCGTTGTCCGTGTCAGCCGAGGCGACCGGCCAGCACCGCGTCGGCGACCGTGCGCCCCTCCGCCGCGCCCGCGACGACGGCGTCGCCCGCGCCGACCAGCCACGCCGCGACGCCCTCGGGCGTCCCGGTCGCGAACCGCGCGGCCGCCGCGAGGTACGGGTTCGGGCTCGCGGCCCACGCGACCTCCGGCGCCACGGCCCCGGTCGGGTCGAGCCCCCGGGCGCTGAGCACCAGCCGCGCCACCGCGCGGGCGACCACGCCGTTCCCGGCGACGAACGGCCGCAGCGCCAGCACCTCGCCGTGCACGACCGCGGCGACCAGCAGCGCGGGCGCGCGCGAGGCCGCGACGGTCCGGGTCAGCAGGGCGAGGCGCTCGGCGACGTCCGGCCCGTCCGGCGCGGGCCCGAGCCCGCCCAGGTCCTGGGCGGGCACACCCGCCGCCCGCACCCGGCCCAGGTCGGCCTCGGGCAGCCACCCGGCCCCGGCGGCGGTGTGCAGGCGGGCGAGCACCTGGCCGAGCGGCGGGAGCACCGGCTCCGACCGGCCGCCGAGGTCGGGCCGCCACGTCGCGGCCAGCACCGTCGCCCGCAGCGACCCGACCGCCAGCCGGGCGTCGGCGGCGTCGGGGGCGGCGCCTCCGGTGGCCACCCGGCGCAGCACGTCGAGGGGCACCCGCGCGCCGTCCACCGCCGCGCTGGCACGCGCGGCCCGCACGTCGGCCTCGGCCCGGACCTCGCGCCACCGGCGCCGGAACGCCTCGTGCCACCGCAGCTCCTCGCCGGCCGTGCGGGCGCGGTCGACGGCGGCGCGCACGCCCGGCAGGTCCAGCAGCGGGGCGAGCGGGTCCGCGGCCGGCGAGGGGGTCGCCGGAGGCACGAGGGGCAGCACGCGCCACACCCTACGAGCGGGCGACGCGCGGTGACCGGGTCGGGCGTGCCGTCGTGATCCGGGCCACACTGGGCACATGCCCTCGACGCCGAGCGTGTCCTCGTCCATCACCGCGCGCCTGCACGTGGAGGCCCGGCCGACGGCCGTCTCCGAGCTGACGTCCGCCATCGAGCAGACCGGGGGCATCGTCACCGCCCTCGACGTCACCGCCTCCGGGCACGAGCGGATCACCGTCGACGTGACCTGCGCGACGAGCGGCGAGGAGCACGCCGCGCAGATCGTCGACGCGCTGCGCGCGCTGCCCGGCGTCGACGTCGAGCGGGTCAGCGACCGCACGTTCCTCATGCACCTCGGCGGCAAGCTGTCCATCGAGTCGAAGGTCCCGCTGCGCAACCGCGACGACCTGTCGATGGCCTACACGCCGGGGGTCGCGCGGATCTGCGAGGCGATCGCGGCACGGCCCGACGACGCCCGCCGGCTGACGATCAAGCGCAACACCATCGCCGTGGTCACCGACGGGACCGCCGTGCTCGGGCTCGGCGACATCGGCCCGCTCGCCGCGCTCCCGGTGATGGAGGGCAAGGCCGCGCTGTTCAAGCGGTTCGCCGGCATCGACGCCTTCCCGCTCGCGCTGGACACCACGGACGTCGACGAGATCGTCGAGACCGTGGTGCGGGTCGCGCCCGTGTTCGCCGGCATCAACCTCGAGGACATCTCCGCGCCGCGCTGCTTCGAGGTCGAGCGGCGGCTGCGCGAGCGCCTGGACATCCCGGTGTTCCACGACGACCAGCACGGCACGGCGATCGTCGTCACGGCGGCGCTCACCAACGCGCTCAAGGTCGTCCGCAAGCAGATCGGCGCCGTCCGGGTGGTGCTGTCGGGCGCGGGGGCGGCGGGCACCGCGGTGCTCAAGCTGCTGATGGCCGCGGGGGTGCGGGACGTGGTGGTCGCCGACATCGACGGCATCGTGCACCCGGGCCGGCCCCTGGCCTCGCCCGAGCTCGAGTGGATCGCGGCGCACACCAACCCGCGCGGCGTCACCGGCGACCTGCGTGGCGCCCTGGCCGGCGCCGACGTCTTCATCGGGGTGAGCGCCCCGAACATCCTCACCGGCGCGGACATCGCCACCATGGCCCCGGATGCCGTGGTGTTCGCGATGGCCAACCCGCGGCCCGAGATCGACCCCGCCGAGGCCGCGCAGCACGCCGCCGTCGTCGGGACCGGGCGCAGCGACGTCGCGAACCAGATCAACAACGTGCTGGCGTTCCCCGGGGTGTTCCGGGGGCTGCTCGACGCGCGCTCGCACGTGATCACGGACGAGATGCTGCTGGCGGCGGCGATGGCGTTGGCGTCCGTCGTGTCGGACGACGAGCTCAACCCGGCCTACATCATCCCGAGCGTGTTCCACCCGGACGTCGCGTCGACGGTGGCGAGCGCGGTGGCGCGGGTCGCCGGCGCGGGCGACGACCCCCGCGCCGACACGGGTGCGGTGGCCGTGGTGCCGCTGCCCGCCCTCTGACGGCGGGCGGCCCGCCCGTAGGATCGTCGGGTGCAGTGCCACCACTACGACGCCGCGCGGTGTCGCTCCTGCACCCTGATCGAGCAGCCGTACGCCGACCAGCTCGCCGCCAAGCAGGAGCGGTGCCGCGACCTGCTCGCCGGCTTCGACGGCCTGGACTGGCTGCCACCGGTGGCGAGCGCGGAGTCCGGCTTCCGCAACAAGGCCAAGATGGCGGTGGGCGGCACGGTCGACGCCCCCACGCTCGGCATCCTCGACCCGGGCGGGGCGGGCGTGGACCTGCGGGACTGCGGCCTGTACCCCGCGACGCTACAGGCGGCGCTGCCCGTGCTCGCCGCGTTCGTGACCCGCGCGCGGCTCGTGCCGTACGACGTGCCGACGCGACGCGGCGAGCTCAAGTACGTCCTCGTCACCGAGTCGCCCGACGGCGACCTCATGGTGCGGTTCGTGCTGCGCTCGAGCGAGGCGCTCCCCCGGCTGCGCAAGCACCTGCCCTGGCTGCTGGCCGAGCTGCCCCGCGCGGTCGTCGTGTCCGCCAACCTGCTGCCCGAGCACAAGGCGGTCCTCGAGGGCGAGCAGGAGGTCGTGCTGACGGAGCGCGCCACGCTGCGGATGCGGGTGAACGACATCGACCTGCACCTGCGGCCGCAGAGCTTCTTCCAGACCAACACCGACGTCGCGGCGACGCTGTACCGGATCGGCCGCGAGTGGGTGGACGCCGCGGCACCGCGCTCGGTGTGGGACCTGTACTGCGGCGTCGGCGGCTTCGCCCTGCACGTCGCACGCCCGGGCCGGTCGGTCGTCGGCATCGAGACCAGCGTCGAGGCGATCGCCAGCGCCGAGCAGAGCCGGGACGACCTCGCGCTGCCCGACGTCCGGTTCGCCGCCGGCGACGCCACGACGTTCGCGCTCGGTGCCGCGGCGCCGCCGGACCTGGTGGTCGTCAACCCGCCGCGGCGCGGCATCGGACCGGCGCTGGCGGAGTGGCTGGAGGCGTCCGGCGTGCGGGACGTCGTCTACTCGAGCTGCAACGCCGCCTCGCTCGCCCGGGACCTTGCGGCGATGCCGTCCCTTCGGCCCCGGCGTGGCCGGCTGCTCGACATGTTCCCCCAGACCGGCCACTACGAGGTCGTCGTCGCGCTGTCCCGCGACTGAGCGTGGCTTTCGTCCCACGTCCGGCGTCCGGACGGCGGGCACGCTGGGCGCATGCTCAGCGTCGCCGAGGCCCTCGACTACCAGACGCACGCCGCCCGGACGAAGACCGACCTCGCCCGCCGCCCGGGCGTGTACCTGGTCAACACCATGCTGGCCGGGGCGTACATCGGCCTCGGCGTGGTGATCATGACGACCGCCGGCGGCCCGCTCGCCGACGCCGGGTCCGGGTTCACGCCGCTGGTGCAGGGCCTGGTCTTCGGCGTGGCGCTGACGATCGTCGTGGTCGCGGGCGGGGAGCTGGCCACCTCCGGGATGATGGTCTTCACCCAGGGCGCGATGCGCGGCGCCATCTCGTGGGCCCGGGCCGGGGCGACCCTGCTGGCCTGCCTCGCCGGCAACCTGCTGGGCGCGCTCGTGCTGGCCACGATCCTGCACCTGTCCGGGGCGCTCGGCCCGGACACGCCCGCGGGCCGCACGATCGCGTCGATGGTCGAGCACAAGGCGCACGAGTCCGGGACCGAGCTGTTCTTCCGGGGCGTGCTGTGCAACCTCCTGGTGTGCCTGGCGATCTGGTGCGCCGGGCGGCTGCAGGACGAGGTCGCGAAGATCCTCGTGATCTTCGCCTGCGTCATGGTCTTCATCACCTCGGGGTTCGAGCACGTCGTGGCCAACATGACGACGTTCTCGTTCGGCCTCCTCGGGGGGCTGCCCGGTGCGACCGTCGCCGAGTTCGCGCGCAACGTGCTGCTGGTGGGGCTCGGGAACCTCGTGGGCGGCGGGCTGCTGGTCGGCGCGGCCAACGCCGTCGCGGCCGCCCCGGCCCGCAGGACGGCGACGCCGGCCGCCCCCGCCGAGCCCGGCACCGCCGAGCCCGGCACCGCCGAGCCCGGCACCGCCCCGGAGCCGGGCACCACGGCGGTCCCGGCGCCGGTGCCCGCCCGCTGACGCGCGCCGGATCCGCGGCCGGATCGGACATCTCGGGCGCGCCGTGCGGCAGCCACCGGCCGTGCGCTCTACGGTCGGACGAGCAGGGACGTCGCCCCCGACGGCGGCGTCCCGCACCCGAACCCGTTGCGCGGGCGGCGCCACCGCTGCCCCGCGCCGCGCGAGCCGGCGACAAGGGAGCAGAGATGAGCAGCACCTCGGACCGCGAGCAGGACGACGCCGTGGCGTCGACCACGCCCGACACCGCGGAGCCCGCCGCCGCGCGACCCGCAGCCGACCGCGCGACGCCGGCCCCCGGCAGCGCCGAGCCGGCAGGCAGCACCACCACCTCCCCGCCCGCGAAGGCCACGGAGGCGGCGAAGGGCGCGCAGGCGACGCCCGGCACGGACCAGCCGGGCGACAGGTCCGGCGACAGGTCCGGCGACACGGCCCCCGCCACGGCCCCGACCACGGCCACCACGACGGCCCCGGACGGCGGCGCGCCGTGCAGGCGGGCCCCCGCCCGGCCGCGGGGGGGCCCCCCCCCCGCCCCCCCGCGCGGGGGCGCCGCGGCGGGGGGGGCCCCCCCCGCCGCTGCCGACACCGCCGCCCGCCCCGGTGGCGGCCGCCGCCCCGGCCACGGCCGTCGTGTCGGACGGCTCCGGCGCCCCGACCGCGCCGCTGCCGACGACCCCGGCGACCGGGGCCCGCCCGGCCGGTGCCACCGCCGCCCCGGCGAGCGCAGCCGCACCAGGAGCCGACGCGCCGGCCGAGCCCGCCGAGGTGCGCCGCACGAGCATCCGCGGGGCCGAGGCGCGCGCCGCCGCCGTGCTGACCGCGGGTACCCCGGTCGCCGGTGTCACCCCGGCCGCCGCCGACCCCGCCCCGGGCACCACGCTCCCGGGCACCGGCCCCTCCGACGCGTCCGTGCCCTACGGCGACCAGTCCGCACCGACGGCGCCGCGCCCGGCCGGGCCGGCGATCCCGGGGACGCAGGACACGGCGGAGGACGAGCGCGCCGCGTCGACCTCCGGCGGCCTGCGGTCGCGCCGCGCCGCCGCGCCTGCCCCCGACCGGCCGGAGCCCGCGCGCCGGCCGGGCGGCGGACCGGTCCGGCACCTGCTGGGCGTGCTGGTCGGCCTGGTCGTCGGCGCGATCGGCGTCTGGACGGTCCTGTTCGGGCAGTCGCGGGTGCTCGCCGCGCAGGCCCCGGGCTGGGACGCGTCGTACGACGCCCTCGGCGTGGTGCTGGTGACGGCGGGCGTGCTGGTGCTGGCGCTCGTGATCGCGCTGGGGCTGTGGACGCCGGCCGTCCCGGTGACCGCTGGTCTGGTGTCGACCGTCGTCGGCGTCGTGCTGCTGTACGTGCCGGCGACGACGCACGTCGACATCGTGCGCTGGTTCGCCACGGACGGCACCGAGTACTCGGTGGTCCGCGCCACCGTCACGGGGACCTCCGGCACGGTGTTCGTCGTCGGCGCGCTGCTGCTCGTGACCGGGCTCGTGCTGGGGGCGGCGCGCCGCCGCCGGCTGCCGCGCGCCTGAGCCGGCGGGCCCGCCACCACCGCATTCACGTCGCCTGGGACGAAAGTCCTACTACAGTGCCAGGAAGACGCGGCACCGAGTCGCGCCAGTCCGCACCGACGTCGTTGCGCTGGAGGCACACATGGCCCTCGACAACTCCGACCCGCTCGCCGCGCGACCCGAGGACGCCCCCGCGTCGCCGGGCCTGGAGAACCTCCTCACCGAGGACCGCCGGTTCCCGCCCGACGCGGCGTTCGCCGCGCAGGCCAACGCCCACGCCGAGCTCTACTCCTGGGCGAACGCGGCCCCGCTGGAGTTCTGGGCCGAGCAGGCCCGCTCGCTCCTCGACTGGGCCGAGCCGTTCCACGAGGTCCTCGACTGGTCCGGCGCACCGGTCGCGCGCTGGTTCGGCGACGGGAAGCTCAACGCGGCGTACAACGCCGTCGACCGGCACGTCGAGGCGGGGCACGGCGACCGGGTCGCCCTGCACTTCGAGGGCGAGCCCGGCGACACCCGCACCCTCACCTACGCCGACCTGCAGCGCGAGGTGTCGCGCGCGGCGAACGCGCTGACGGCGCTCGGCGTGCAGACCGGCGACCGGGTCGCGATCTACCTGCCGCTGATCCCGGAGGCCGTCATCGCGATGCTGGCGTGCGCGCGGATCGGCGCACCGCACTCCGTCGTGTTCGGCGGCTTCTCCGCGGAGGCGCTGCACACGCGGATCCTCGACGCCGACGCCCGGGTCGTCATCACCGCCGACGGCGGCTACCGCCGCGGCAGCGCGAGCGCGCTGAAGCCGACCGTCGACGAGGCGCTCGCCAAGGGCAGCGGCGACCTGGTCCGGAACGTCCTGGTCGTGCGCCGCACCGGCCAGGACGTCGCGTGGACGCCGAACCGTGACGTCTGGTGGCACGACGCGGTCGACGCCGCGAGCGACCAGCACACGCCGGTGCCGCTCGAGTCCGAGCACCCGCTGTTCATCCTCTACACGTCCGGGACCACGGGGAAGCCGAAGGGCATCTTCCACACGACGGGCGGCTACCTCACGCAGGCGGCGTGGACGCACCTCAACGTCTTCGACCTCAAGCCCGAGCGCGACGTCTACTGGTGCACGGCCGACGTCGGCTGGGTCACCGGGCACACCTACGTCGTCTACGGGCCCCTGGTCAACGGCGCGACGCAGGTCATCTACGAGGGCACGCCCGACACCCCGCACCGCGGCCGGTGGTGGGAGATCGTCCAGAAGTACGGCGTCTCCATCCTCTACACCGCGCCGACCGCGATCCGGACCTGCATGAAGTGGGGCGCCGACGTCCCGGCGCAGTTCGACCTGTCGAGCCTGCGGGTGCTGGGCTCGGTGGGCGAGCCGATCAACCCGGAGGCCTGGACCTGGTACCGCCGGGAGATCGGCGGCGACCGCACCCCCGTGGTCGACACCTGGTGGCAGACCGAGACCGGCGCCATCATGATCAGCCCGCTGCCCGGCGTCACGACCGCGAAGCCCGGCTCCGCGCAGACGCCGCTGCCCGGCATCGCGGCGGACGTCGTCGACGACGACGCGCAGCCCGTGCCGGACGGGCACGGCGGCTACCTGGTGCTGACGGAGCCGTGGCCGGCGATGCTCCGCGGCATCTGGGGCGACGACAAGCGGTTCACCGACACGTACTGGTCCCGGTTCCGCGGCATCTACTTCGCGGGGGACGGCGCCAAGAAGGACGAGGACGGGGACATCTGGCTGCTCGGCCGGGTCGACGACGTGATGAACGTGTCCGGCCACCGGCTGTCGACGACCGAGATCGAGTCCGCGCTGGTCTCGCACCCGTCCGTCGCCGAGGCCGCCGTGGTGGGCGCCCACGACGACACCACCGGGCAGGCCGTCGTCGCGTTCGTGATCCTGCGGGGCGACGCCGCGGCCGCGCCGGACCGCTCGCCCGAGGACGTGGCGACGGAGCTCCGCGCGCACGTGGCGCAGCAGATCGGCCCGATCGCCAAGCCCCGGACGATCCTCGTCGTCCCCGAGCTGCCGAAGACCCGGTCCGGGAAGATCATGCGCCGCCTGCTGCGCGACGTCGCCGAGCACCGGCAGGTCGGGGACGCGACGACCCTCGCCGACGCGTCGGTGATGGACCTGATCCAGCAGGGGCTGGCGAAGCCGGCGGGCTGACGGTTCCGTCTAGCGCCCTAGCCGTCGGCCGGCAAGGGCACCAGCCGCTGGTGGATGGTGGCGGTCCCCGAGGTCGACGGGCTGACGCAGGCGCGTCGGCTGAGCGAGGCCGGCACGATGGCGCGCGAGCTCGTGGCGCTGGTCCTCGACGTCGAGCCCGACACGTTCGACCTGACGATCAGCATCGACAACGTGAGCGGCGTGGACGTGCAGGACCGCCTGGCCGAGATCGCGCGGGAGCGCGCCGAGGCGGCCGAGCTCGAGCGTCGCCTCGCGCAGCACACCCGCTCGCTCGCCCGGGAGCTCGCCGCGCTCGACGTGCCGCAGCGGGACATCGGCGCCGTCCTCGGGGTGTCGCACCAGCGCGCGAACCAGCTGCTGGCCACGTCCTGACCCGCACGCCGCGAGGGTCGGCGGTCGCGGCCCCGTGGGACGCACGACCACCGTCCCTCGCGGGCGGGCCGCCGGACGTCAGCGCGTCGGGTGCGCGAGCTCCCCCGTGCGCGCCACCCCGCCGAGCCAGTGCGCGCTCGGCTTCGGCGTCCGCTCGAACGTCTCGCGGTCCCAGCCGATCAGCCCGAACGTCGGCGCGAAGGACCCCCACTCGTAGTTGTCGAGCGCCGACCAGTGCAGGTACCCGCGGACGTCGATGCCGTCGGCCATGGCGCCGTGCAGGCCGACCAGGGCGTCGTGCGTGTAGTCGATCCGGCGGGCGTCGTCCTGGGTGGCCATGCCGTTCTCGGTGACGACGATCGGCACGCCGCCCGTGCGCTCCCACGCGTTGCGGACGCCGATGCCCAGCGCCGGGGGGAAGTACTCCCAGCCGGTGAGCGTGGTCTCGGTGCCCTCGGGCACGGGCAGCGGCCGGCCCTGCTGGTCGATGAAGGTGCGCAGGTACGCCTGCACGCCGATCCAGTCGTCGCCCTTGGCGGCGTCCAGGAAGATGTCCTCGCGCGGGTAGCCGTACGCCCGGGTGGCCTCCTCGGCGCCGGGTGCCGCGTGGTACGCCTGCGTGGCGACCGACCAGCCGGAGCGGACCTGCGGGAGCTGCGACAGCACGGCCCGGGACCGCCGGTGCGCGTCGATCAGCGCGTCGGTGATCTGCGGGTCGGGGGCGGGCAGGCGGGACGCCGTCATCTCGGTGCCCTCCTCGCCGCGGGTCATCGCGACCATGTTCGGCTCGTTGATGGTGCAGACCCACTCGACGTCGTCGCCGAGGACGGGCAGGGCGATCTCCGTGAACCGCTGGAACAGCTCGGGGGCCTCCGGGTTGCGCCAGCCGCCCAGCCGGGCGAACCAGCGCGGGTGCGTGAAGTGGTGCAGCGTGACCGACGGCGTCAGCCCGTGCTCGCGGCAGGTGTCGACCATGCGGCGGTAGTGCGCGAGCTCGGCCCGCGACACGAACCCCTGCTCGGGCTCGATGCGCGCCCACTCGATGCTGAACCGGTAGGTGTTCATCCCCAGCGACGCCAGCAGCGCGATGTCCTCGGGGTACCGGTGGTAGGAGTCGGCGGCGTCCCCCGAGGGCTCGGCCAGGTCCGTGCCCGGTGCGTGCTCGCGCACCCACCAGTCGGAGTTCACGTTGTTGCCCTCGATCTGGTGCGCGGCGGTGGCGGCGCCCCAGAGGAAGCCCTCGGGGAAGCGGCGGCTGGTCATGCGGGTCCTTCCGGTGGTGCGGGATCTCGGGTCGGGCGGGGTCACTTGAGGCCGGCGGTGGCCACGCCCTGGATGAAGTAGCGCTGCAGCGCGACGAAGAGCAGCAGGATCGGCGTGATGATCAGCACCGCCCCGGCGAGCAGCAGCCCGTAGTCGGTGGCCTGCTGGCCGGTGGAGTACAGCGACAGCGCGACGGGCAGCGTGTACATGTCCTGGCTCTGGGCGGCGACGAGCGGCCACAGGAAGTTGTTCCACGAGCCGAGGAACGTGAGGATGCCGAGCGTCGCGAGGGGCGGCCCGCACAGCGGCATCACCACCCGCGCGAAGATGCGCAGCTCCCCGGCGCCGTCGATCCGGGCGGCCTCCATCAGCGGCTCGGGGATGCCGAGCATGAACTGCCGCATGAGGAACACCCCGAGCGGCTGGGTGAGGAACGGCAGGATCAGCGCCGGGTAGGTGTTGAGCAGCCCGAGCGACGTGACCTGGACGAACAGCGGCACGAACGTCACGACGCCGGGCACCATCAGCATGACCATGACCAGGGCGAACAGGGCCTTCTTGCCCGGGAAGTCCATCTTGGCGAGCGCGTAGCCGACCATCGAGCAGAACAGCAGGTTGCCCAGCACGGTCACGACGGCGACGATCAGCGAGTTGGTGAAGAACTGCCCGAAGCCCAGGTCGGTGAACCAGCGCCCGAAGTTCGCGAAGGTCGGGTCCTCCGGCCAGATGGTCGGCGGCTTGGTGAGGATCTCGCGCTGGGTCTTCACCGAGCCGAGGGCCATCCAGACGAACGGCAGCAGCCACAGGGCCACGCCGACGACGAGGACGGTGTAGGTCAGCGCGCGGCCGGTGGTGAGCCGGCGGCGTCGCCGGGGCGGCGTGGCCGGCCGGGCGAGCGCGTCGACGGCCGGGTGCGCGGACGGCGGAGTGACGGCGGACATGGCGGACCCCTCTCAGTCCTGCGACCGCAGCAGCCGGAACTGCAGCAGGCTCATGAGCGCGATGGCCAGGAACAGCACGTAGGACGCCGCGGAGGCGAACCCGTACTTGCCGAACCCGAACTGCTCGAACGTGTAGAACGCCGTCGACAGCGTGGAGTCGAGCGGTCCGCCCTGGGTCATCACGAAGGCCTCCTCGAAGAACTGCAGGTAGCCGACGGAGATGAGCACCGCGCCGAGCAGCAGCGTCGGGCGCAGCAGCGGCAGCGTGACGCTGCGGAACCGGCGCCACGGGCCGGCGCCGTCCATGACGGCGGCCTCCTGCACCTCCGCGGGCACGGCCTGCAGCCCGGCCAGGAAGATCACCATGAGCGTGCCGACGTTGCGCCACACGGCCATGAGGATCAGCGACGGCAGCGCCCAGGTGGTCGAGTTCAGCCAGTTCGGCCCCTCGATCCCGATCCAGCCGAGGGCCGTGTTGAGCAGGCCGTCGGGCTGCAGGATGTACCGCCAGACGACGGACACCGCGACGATGCTCGTGACCACCGGGGCGTAGAACCCCACGCGGAACGCGGCACGGAACCGGCCGATGCCGGAGTTGAGCGCGACGGCCAGCGCGAGGGCGACCGCCATCGTCACCGGGATGCCGACGACGACGAACGTCGCGGTCACGCCGAGCGACGTCAGGAACCGCGGGTCGCCGAACAGGTCGACGTACTGCTGCAGCCCCACGAAGTTCACGGCGAACGGCGTGCGCACGTCCCGCGAGGTGAAGTCCGTGAACGACATCGCGAACGACGACACCAGCGGCACGAGCATGAAGAAGCCGAACACCAGGACGAACGGCGCGGCGAACAGCCAGGCGACGTAGCCCTGCCGGCGGCGGCGGGCGGCGGCCGGCCCGCGGGGGGCCGGGGCCGGACGGCCGGAGCTGTCGGCCCCGACCGTCCGCGTGGCGGCTGCGGTCGACATGAGATCAGCCCATGCCGATCGACGTCGCCTGCTGCTGCAGGTCGGCCAGGGCCTCCTCGGGCGCGAGGCCGCTGACGGTCATCCGCTCCAGGACGGAGTCGGCGGCCGCGTTGACCTGCACCCAGGTGGTGGTCACCGGCGGGGCGACGGTGTCCTCGAGCTGCTCGCCGAACACCGCGAGCTTCGGGTCCTCGGTCAGCGCCGGGTCCTCCCACGCGGACTGCTGCGACGGCAGGTCACCGGTGATGCCGTACCACTCGACCTGCACCTCGGGCTGCGTCAGCCAGTCGACGAGCTTCCACGCGGCGTCGGCGTTGTCGGAGTCCTGGAACACGACCAGGTTCGACCCGCCGGCGAACGACGTCGAGGTGTCGCCGGCCGGGATGCGCGCCGTCGCGTACTTGTCCTCGAAGCCCTCGCCGCCCAGCGTCGCGAGCTGGCCCATCATGAACGGGCCGTCGATGAGCATCGGGGTGGTGCCGGCGACGAACTCGGCCTCCTGGGCGCCGGCCGTGCGGTCGGCCTGCGGGTTCGCGACGCCGTCGGTGAAGAACGACTGGTAGTACTCGTACGACTCCACCATCTCCGGGGTGTCGAGCGTCCACTCGGTCATGTCCTCGTCCGTGAGGCTCGCGCCGTTCGACCACGGCGCCCAGAGCGAGCCCTGGAACGAGTCGTTGCCCGCGGACTGCAGCCGGATGCCGTAGTCGGCGCCGGCCTTGTCCTGCATGTCGGCGGCCATCTGCTTGAGCTCGTCCTGCGTGGCGGGCGCCTCGGTCCAGCCGGCCTGCTCGGCCAGGTCGGTCCGGTAGTAGAGCACCCGGGTGTCGACGTACCAGGGCACGCCGACGGCGGTGCCGGCCAGCTCGGTGGTGGCCAGCGGTCCCGCGAACATGCCGCTGGTGTCGATGCCGTCGGGGACGGGCGCGAACGCGTCGCCGAACTCGGCCATCCAGGTGGTGCCCATCATCGCGAGGTCCGGCGTGGTGCCGGCGGCGATCGCGGTCTGGAACTTGTCGCGGGCGGCGTCCCACGGGATCGGCACGACCTCGACGTCGACGTCGGGGTTGGCCTCGGTGAAGGTCTGGACGAAGTCGGGCAGCGCCTCGCCCTCGGCGCCCATCGCCCAGATCGTCAGCTCGCCGCTGGCCTCGCCGGCGGTGAGGGTCGCGGCGTCGGTGCCGGCGGCGCCGCCGGTGTCGTCGGCGCGGCCGCAGGCGGCCAGCGCGGTCAGGGCGAGCGCGGCGGTCAGGGCGACGCGCGCAGCAGGACGGATCATGGTGCGTTCCTCCTCGAACGGACAAGCTGCTTCTATGCGCTTAGATCGTGTCCTGAGTTAAGCGCATAGACTCGCGTCCTGCAAGAGCCCGTCCTGCGGGACCCCTACGATCGGCAGTCGCCCGAGGAGGTGAGCACGTGCCGCGTCGACCGACCGTCTACGACGTCGCCGAGCGCGCCGGCGTGTCCATCGCCACGGTGTCCTTCACGTTCCGGCAGCCGGAGCGGGTGCGCGAGACGACCCGGGCGGCCGTGCTGGTGGCGGCGCGCGAGCTCGGTTACGTGCCGAGCGCCAACGCGCGCGGGCTGGCGAAGGGCCGCACGGGTGCGCTCGGGCTGTACTCGTTCGACCTCATGCTGGCCGGACCGCAGCAGGGCGCGGACGCGCCGGCCGAGGACGCCGAGATCACCGACGACCGCGACGCCGACCCGCGCGCCTTCCCGCTCTACGTCGACGAGGTGCAGCGCGGCTTCGAGCTCGAGTGCCGGCAGCGCAGCCAGGCCCTGCTGCTGAGCAGCGGCACCGGCTCGGGCGCGTCCGTCACCGACGTCGCCGGGCGCGTGGACGGGCTGGCGGTCTTCCCCGGGCCGACCCCCGTGGACACCCTGGAGCACGTCGCCCGCCGGATCCCCGTCGTCGCGTTCAGCATGCCGCCGGTCGCCGACGGCCTGCACCACGTCACCGTCGACAACCGTGCCGGCATGCGCGACCTCGTCGAGCACCTGGTCCGCGACCACGGCGCGTCCGACCTCGGGTTCGTCGGCCGGCTCAGCACGCCCGACTACGCCGAGCGGTTCGCGGGCTTCCGCGATGCGCTGGCCGCGCTCGGGATGCCGGCGCCCGCCGAGCCGCTCGACCCGACCGACCTGGCCGAGCCGCACCGGTTCGAGGTCGTCACCGACCTGCTCGCGGCGGACCGGCTGCCCCGGGCGCTCGTCTGCGCGAGCGACCAGCTGGCCCTCGCGGTCCTCGACGTGCTCGCCGCCCGCGGCGTCCCGGTGCCCGAGCGGGTGCTCGTGACCGGGTTCGACGGGATCCTGGCCGGCCGGCTCGCGCGTCCGACCCTCACCACCGTGCGGCAGCCGATGGCGGCGATGGGCCGGCTGGCGGTGCAGGTCCTGGTCCGGCACGCCACCTCGCCCGCGGAGCAGCCGGAGTCGCACCGCCTGCCCGTCCGCGTGGTGCGCCGCGAGAGCTGCGGCTGCCCGCCGGCCTGACCCGTCGTCAGACGCCGAGCAGGCGCCGCACCTGGCGGACCGCGGCGCGGCCCGCGCGGTTGGCGCCGACCGTGCTGGCGCTGGGGCCGTACCCGACCAGCTGCACCCGCGGGTCGGCGACCACGCGGGTGCCGTCCATGACGATGCCGCCGCCCGCGTCCCGCAGCCCGAGCGGGCGCAGGTGGTCCAGCGCCGCGCGGAAGCCGGTGGCCCAGAGCACGACGTCGGCCGCGACGTGCTCCGGCCCGGCCACCCAGCCGTCGGCCGGCGGGTGCTGCGCGACCGCGGGGTCCCACCGCGCACCGTCCGGCACGAGCCGGGCGAACACCGGCCGCGCCACCAGCACGCCGTCGGCGATGCCCGCGCGGTACTCGTCGGTCAGCGGCAGGCCCGTCGCCGCCACGATGCTCTGCGGCGGCAGGCCCGCGCGGGTGCGCGCGTCGACCCGTGCCACCGCGTCGCGCCCCAGCTCCGGGCTGAACTCGTCGTCCCGCCAGTCCGGCGGGCGGCGGGTCACCCAGGTGGTCGCCGCCGCGACGGGGTGGATCGCCAGCAGGTGCTGCACCGCCGAGATCCCGCCGCCCACGACGAGCACCCGGCGGCCCGCGAAGTCCTCCGCCGCCCGGTAGTCGTGCGTGTGCAGCTGCGTCCCGGCGAACGCCACCGCCCCGGGGTACGTCGGCCAGAACGGGCGGGTCCAGGTGCCCGTGGCGTTGACCACGGCGCGCGCGTGCCAGGTGCGGACCGCCCGGCGCCGGGCCGGGCGCCCGGCCGCGGACGGCCGCAGGTCCTGCGGCTCGACCGGTGCCGGCACCGGACGCCACGGCCCGGCCCCGCCGCCGAGACCGTCGTCGGGCCCCGGACGGGTCGCCGCGGACGTCGCGGCCTCGCGCGCCCGGGCCGCGGCCGACGGGTCCGCCACGTCCGGGTCCGCCACCGGCCGCTCCACCGTCTCGACCGCGAGCAGCCGCTCCGGACCGCCGGCGTCCCGCACGGCCCGCACCTGGACGGCGCGCCGCACCGGCAGGCCGAGGTCGTGCTCGTACTCGCCGAAGTACCGGGTCAGGGCGCTGCTGGCGGGCTCGTCGGCGTCGAAGCGCGGCAGCGGGCGTCCCGGCAGCTCGTAGACGCCGTTGACCGTCCGCATCGTCAGGCCGGGCCAGCGCTCGCGCCACGCACCACCCGGGCCGGCCGACGCGTCCAGCACGACGTACGTGGGACCCGGCCCCGGGGCGGTCCGGTCGGCAGGCCGGAACCCCGACCGCGCCAGGTGCGCCGCCACGGCCAGGCCCGCCTGGCCCGCGCCGACGACGACGACGTCCGCGAAGTCGGTCGGGGTCAGGTCGGGCACGCCCCGTCCAACGCCGCGCACGCGGCTCTCGTTCCCCGTCATCCGCTCCACGATGGTGGGATGGGGCCGTGCCCGCGACTCCAGCCCCCGTCCTCAGCACCGGCCCGCTCGACGTGCCGGCCGCCGACGCCGTCCGCCGTCTGGCCGCCGACGCCGCGACCCACGACGGCGTCGCCCCGCTGTCGGAGCAGCCGCTGCTGTGGCTGACCGGCGGCGGCACCGGCGTCGTGCACCTGCGGGTCCCCGGTTCCGGCGACGGCCTCGCCGGGTACGCGCAGGTCGACGTCCGCGACCCCGCACTCGCCACCGCCGAGGTCGTGGTCGCCCCGGCGCACCGGCGGCGCGGCACCGGCTCAGCCCTGCTGGCCGCGGCGCTCGACGCGGTCCGGGCCCGTGGCGGGAGCACCGTGGACGTCTGGGCGCACGGCGACGTCGCGCCGGCGCGGGAGCTCGCCGCCGCACGCCGCCTGCCCGCCGTGCGCGAGCTGTGGCAGATGGCCTTGGATCCCCTGGTCGTGCCGGAGGCCGCACCGCTGCCCGAGGGCGTGGCGGTGCGGGCGTTCGTGCCGGGCCAGGACGAGGACGCGTGGGTCGCGGTGAACGCCCGCGCCTTCGCGCAGCACCCGGAGCAGGGCCGTCTCACCCGTGCCGACCTCGAGGCGCGCGCCGCGGAGCCGTGGTTCGACCCCGCCGGCCTGCTGCTCGCCGAGCGCGACGGCCGGCTGCTCGGCTTCGGCTGGACCAAGGTCGCCGACCCGGACGAGGGCGAGGTGTACGCGCTCGGCGTCGACCCGGACGCGCAGGGGCAGCGGCTCGGGCCGGCGCTCACCGCGCGGATGCTCGCGCACCTGGCCGGGCGCGGGGTCCGCCGCGTGGTCCTGTACACCGAGGGCGACAACGCCCCGGCGATCCGCGTCTACCGCGCGGCCGGGTTCGCGCGGTCGGCGCTGGACGTGGTCTACCGGGTCTCCTGACCCGGGCGCCCGGCCTTGGTAGCGTGCCGGGCATGCCCATCCGGCTCGAGAACGTCGGCATCGCCGTCCGCGACCTCGACGCGACGATCGCCTTTTTCACCGACCTCGGGCTGACCGTCGTCGGCCGCGACACGGTCAGCGGGGAGTGGACCGACACGGCCGTCGGCCTCGACGGCAACCACGCCCGGATCGCCATGCTGGAGACGCCGGACGGCCACGGGCGCCTGGAGCTGTTCGAGTACCTCCACCCCGAGGCGATCGAGACCGAGCCCACCCGGCCCCACGAGATCGGCATGCACCGCGTCGCCTTCTCGGTGGACGACCTCGACGAGGCCCTGGCGATCGCGGCACGGCACGGGTGCCACCCGCTGCGCGGCGTGGCGACCTACCAGGACGTGTACCGGCTGACCTACGTCCGCGGCCCCAGCGGCATCCTCGTGATGCTCGCGGAGGACCTCCGACGGGGCTGACGGAGAACGACACCCGGCCGCCGCGTGCCGTTCAACCCCTCGTGCCACCATGTGGGGATGAGTGACGCCACCTCCTCCGACGGTCCTGCGCGCGGCCGCTCCCGCCGGGCCGCCGCCAGCTCGTCGAGCACGTCGAGCGCCTCGACGGACGGCCGGACCGCCACGAGCACCAGCCGGGCTCCGCGGTCGCGCAGCACCCGCAGCCGGGCCGCCGCAGCGGACGGCGCCGGCTCGGCCGCCACGTCCGGCGCGACCACCGCGCCGACGCCCGCCACGACCGCGCCGACCGCGCGCACGCGCCCCCTGGCGCCGGAGCTCGCCGCGCACATCGCCGAGCACATCGCCCCGCTGCCGTCGACGGAGGAGGGCGGTGCCCGGCCCGACGGCCGCGGCGCTGCCCGGGACCTGTCCGACCTCTCCGACCTGCCCGACCTGCCCGCCGACCGGTTCCTCGACCGCGAGCTCAGCTGGCTGGCGTTCAACGAGCGCGTGCTGCAGCTGGCCGAGGACCCGGGCCAGCCGCTCCTGGAGCGCGTGCGGTACCTCGCGATCTTCGCGTCCAACCTGGACGAGTTCTTCATGGTCCGCGTCGCCGGCCTCAAGCGCCGCATCGCCACCGGGCTCGCCGTGACCGCCGCGTCCGGCATGAGCCCCCGCCGCGTCCTCGACGCGATCAGCGTGCGCGCCCACGAGCTGGCCGCGCGGCACGCCCAGGTGTTCGCCGAGCAGGTCCAGCCGGAGCTGGCCGGCCAGGGCATCACGCTGGTCCGCTGGGAGGAGCTGGGCGAGGCCGAGCAGGACCGGCTGCGCAAGTTCTTCCGCAAGCAGATCTTCCCGGTGCTGACCCCGCTGGCCGTCGACCCGGCGCACCCGTTCCCGTACATCTCGGGCCTGTCGCTCAACCTGGCCGTCGTCGTCGCGAACCCGACGACCGGCAAGGAGCACTTCGCCCGCGTGAAGGTGCCGCCGCTGCTGCCCCGGTACATCGCCGTCGACGCGCGTGGCCGGCCGAGCGCCGCGCCGTCGCAGGCCCCCACGGACCGCGCGCCGATGTCGTTCGTGCCGGTCGAGGACGTCATCTCCCAGCACCTGGACCAGCTGTTCCCCGGCATGGAGGTGCGCGAGCACCACACCTTCCGCGTCACCCGCAACGAGGACGTGGAGGTCGAGGAGGACGACGCCGAGAACCTCCTCCAGGCCATGGAGAAGGAGCTGCTGCGCCGCAAGTTCGGCCCGCCCGTGCGCCTGGAGATCGCCGACAGCATCAGCCCGCGCATCCGGCAGCTGCTGGTCCGCGAGCTGGGCGTCGCCGAGGAGGAGGTGTACGAGCTGCCCGCGCCGCTCGACCACACCGGCCTCAACACGGTCGCCGACCTGGACCGCGCCGACCTGCAGTACCCCCGGTTCGTCCCGACCACGCACCGGTTCCTCGCCGAGGTCGAGAGCGCGAACCCCACGGACGTGTTCGCGGCCATCCGGGCCCGCGACATCCTGCTGCACCACCCGTACGACTCGTTCTCGACGTCCGTCCAGACGTTCCTCGAGCAGGCTGCCGCCGACCCCAAGGTCCTGGCGATCAAGCAGACGCTGTACCGGACGTCGGGCGACTCCCCCATCGTGGACGCGCTGATCGACGCCGCCGAGGCCGGCAAGCAGGTGCTGGCGCTGGTCGAGATCAAGGCGCGGTTCGACGAGCAGGCCAACATCGAGTGGGCCCGCAAGCTCGAGCAGGCGGGCGTGCACGTCGTCTACGGCATCGTCGGCCTCAAGACGCACGCGAAGCTGTCGCTGGTCGTGCGCCAGGAGTCCGACGGGCTGCGCCGGTACTGCCACGTCGGCACCGGCAACTACAACCCGAAGACGGCGCGGATCTACACCGACCTCGGCCTGCTGACGTGCGACCCCGACGTCGGGCAGGACCTGACCCGGCTGTTCAACCAGCTGTCCGGCTACGCCCCGAAGTCGCGGTTCCACCGGCTGCTGGTCGCGCCGCGCTCGGTGCGGTCCGGGCTGATCGAGCGGATCGACCGCGAGGCCGCGGCGGCGCGCGAGGGCCGGCCGTCCTGGATCAAGCTCAAGGTGAACTCGATGGTCGACGAGGAGACCATCGACGCCCTGTACCGCGCCTCGCAGGCCGGGGTGCCGATCGACCTGGTCGTCCGCGGCATCTGCGCCCTCCGGCCGGGGGTGCCCGGGCTGTCCGAGACGGTGCGCGTCCGGTCGATCCTCGGGCGGTTCCTGGAGCACTCGCGGGTGTTCGCCTTCGCCGCCGACGCCGGGGTCTCCCCGGAGGTCGCCGACGCCGGGCGCGACGACGCGGGCGACCGGCTGCCCGGGCCCGAGGTGTACATCGGGTCGGCCGACCTCATGCACCGCAACCTCGACCGCCGCGTCGAGGCCCTCGTGCGCCTGTCCGACCCCGACCAGGTCGCCGACCTCGTGCAGCTCCTGGACGAGTCCCTGGACGACGGGACGTCGTCGTGGCACCTCGGCGCGGACGGTGCGTGGACGCGGCACGCGGCGGGACCGGACGGCCCGCTGCGTGACCTGCAGTCGATGCTGATCTACCGCCAGCGCCGTCGGCTGGGCGCCGCGCGGTGACGGCGACGGTCGTCCAGGCCGCCGGCGCCCTGGTCTGGCGGGTCCGCCAGGGGCGCCTGCAGGTCGTGCTCGTCCACCGGCCCCGGTACAAGGACTGGTCGTGGCCGAAGGGCAAGCTCGAGCCCGGTGAGCACGTGACCACCGCCGCGGTGCGCGAGGTCGAGGAGGAGGTCGGGCTGGAGGTCGTGCTCGGCCGCCCGCTGCCCGGCCTCGAGTACGACCTCGCCGACGGCCGGCGCAAGCGCGTGCACTACTGGGCCGCCCAGGTCGCCGGCCGGCCCGACCGGCCGGCCGTGCAGGCGCGTCCGCCCGCCACGCACGCGTCCAAGGACGAGATCGACACCGTGCGCTGGATGGACGTCGACGTCGCGCGCCGCCGCCTGACGCGTACCGACGACCGCGCACCGCTCGACGCGCTGGTCGAGGCGTACGAGGCGGGCCGGCTCGACACGCGCGCGTTCGTCGTCGTCCGGCACGGGCGCGCCCGCAAGCGCGCGTCCTGGTCCGGCGAGGAGGGGACGCGGCCCCTGACGGACGTCGGACGGCTGCAGGCCCGCGCGCTGGTCCCCGTGCTGTCGGCGTTCGGGGTGGCCGACGTGGTCACCAGCCCGTGGCTGCGCTGCTGCGCGACGGTCGGGCCCTACGCGGCGGCCGCCGGCATCGAGTCCGTGCAGCACGAGCCGCTGACCGAGGCCCAGCACCAGGACTCCCCGGAGAAGACCGCGGACGTCGTCGCCGCAGTGCTCCGGTCCGGGTCCGACGTCGCGCTCTGCACGCACCGGCCGGTGCTGCCCACCGTGCTGGAGGTCGTCGGCGCGCACGCACGCGGCCGGGTCCGCGCCGCCCTGCCCGCGGAGAACCCCTACCTGCGGCCGGGCCAGGCGCTCGTCTGCCACGTCGTCCGCACCGGTGCCGGTGACGACGCCGTCCGCGTCGAGGCGGTCGAGCTGCACACGCCGCTCGCCTGACCCGGCGTCGGCGGCGGGCTCAGCCCGGCGTCCGCGGCGGGCTCAGCCCAGGAAGACGCTCAGCACCAGGTAGACCCCGGCGGCGACGAGCGCGGCGGCGGGGATCGTCAGCACCCAGGCGACGCCGATGTTCTTCGCGACGCCCCACCGCACGGCCGACAGCCGCTTGGTCGCGCCCACGCCCATGATCGCCGAGGTGATCGTGTGCGTCGTCGACACCGGCGCGTGCAGCCAGTACGCGTTGAGGTACAGGACGATCGCGGACACCGACTCGGCGACGAAGCCGCGCGCCGGGTCCAGCTCGATGATCTTGCGGCCGAGCGTGCGCATGATGCGCCACCCGCCGGAGTAGGTGCCGAGCGAGATGGCGGTGGCCGCGGCCAGCTTGACCCACAGCGGGATCTGGTCGTTGTCGTCGTGGAACCCGCCGGCGATCAGCGCCAGCACGATCACGCCCATGGTCTTCTGCGCGTCCTGCAGGCCGTGCCCGAGCGCCATCGCCGCGGCCGAGGCCGTCTGCGCGAGCCGGAACCGGCGCTGCGCGGGGGCCGGGGACGCCCGGCGCACCAGCCAGAGCACGCCGACCATCACGAGGAACGCCACCCCGAAGCCCACCAGCGGCGACAGGACCATCGGGAGCACGACCTTGTCGAGGATCGCGTCCCAGTGCACGGTGACGCGCGAGGCGACGCCGACCCCGGCCAGCCCGCCGATGAGCGCGTGCGTCGACGACGACGGCAGGCCCAGCCACCAGGTGATGAGGTTCCAGGTGATCGCGCCGATCAGCGCCGACAGCACGATGACCAGGCCCTCGTGCGAGGAGACGTCGTCGATGCTGATGATGTCGTGCGCGATGGTCGTCGCGACGTGCGTGCCGAGCAGCGCGCCGACCAGGTTGAACACCGCCGCCATGATCAGCGCGGCACGCGGCGTCAGCGCGCGCGTCGACACCGAGGTGGCGATGGCGTTGGCGGCGTCGTGGAAGCCGTTGGTGTAGTCGAAGCCGAGTGCGAACGCGACCACGACCACGACGAGCGCGAGTTCCACCGGTGCTCAGGACTCCTTGAGCGCGATGGTCTCGACCATGTTCGCGACCTTCTCGAACGCGTCCGCGGCGTCCTCGAGCTTCTCGACGACCTCCTTCAGCTTCATCAGCTGGATCGCGTCGGTGATCTCGTCGAACATCTGGGCGAGGAGCTTGCGGTGCGTCTTGTCGGCCTGGTTCTCGAGGCGGTTGACCTCGATCCAGTACTCCGACAGCGAGTCCATCGACCGCAGCCGCGGCATGGCCTCGGCGGTCAGCTCGGCCGACCGCTGCAGCACCTGCACCTGGTCGGAGACCCGCGCCGGCAGCTCGTCCAGCTTGTACAGGACGATGAGGTCGGCGGCCTCCTCCATGAAGTCCATGCAGTCGTCCAGCGCGGAGGCCAGGCCGTAGATGTCGTCCCGGTCGAACGGCGTCACGAACGTCTGGTTGAGCCGCCGCATGATCGTGTGCGTCGCCTCGTCGGCGAGGTGCTCGACCTCGTTGATCTGCTTCGCGATCGCCTTGCGGGCGGAGCGGTCGGCCCCGAGCAGCTCGGCCAGCAGGTTCGCGCCGGTGACGAGGTGCGCCGCGGACGCGGCCAGGAGGTCGAAGAACGAGGTGTCGCGCGGGGTGAGGCGCAGGCGCACGGGAGGCTCCGGGGAGAGGGTGCTCTTGTCAGGCACAGGCTAGGGCAGCCGCCGGGTGAACTCACAACCGCGACGGTGAACCCGGGGTGAACGCACAGCATCTCCCACCTGACGGCCGGGTACGCGGGACGCACGGTGCCGACGTCGGTGGACCGGAGGGGGATGACGACGCCGGACCGGGAGCGCCTCTCGGCGCGGGGCCGCTCGAAGCGGCTCGAATTGGAGCCCGGGGCTACCGCGGCCCGGCGTCGCAGTCGAGTTTACGCGCCCCGCGCCGTCGTGGCACGGGCGGGCGCCGTGAGGATCGCCACGGGCCCGGCGGGAACACGCCGGCGCCGGGACTCACTCGAGCGAGCCCGACCGCCACAGGTGCGCCGCCTGCTCCAGCTCCTCCGCGGTGCGGACCAGGGAGCCCGCGCTCCGGGTCAGCCGCGCCGACGAGTCGTCCGGGGCCCGGTCCAGGTGGTCCGCGTCGAACGCCGCGCCGGTCGCGAGCACCCGGCAGAACGCCGCGCCGCGCTCCAGGGCGACCGCGAGGTCCCCCGTCCACACCCCCGACAGCACGGCGTCCAGCACCTCGCGCAGCTCCTCCGGCCCGGGCGGGCTGACCACGCCGACCACCACGTGGTGCACCGGCGCCGCCTCGAGCCCCAGGCGGTACCGGTCGGCCAGCGTCCGCGGGTCGCGCCGGACCCACTCGCGCAGCACGTAGAGCCGCCACATCGTGCCCGGCAGCGTCGTGGCCGGGCTGTCCGCCCACAGCGCCGCGACGACGTCCAGCCCCTCGGTCTCCACCAGGCGCACCAGGCGCTCGACGAGCGCGGGGTCGTCCCCGCCCGCCGCCCGGCCGCCGTGCACGATCGCCGAGGCCGTCGTGTGCGCCACCTGCGAGCGCAGCGCCGGGTCCATGTCGCCGGGGAGCTGGTCCGCGTCGCGCGGGTCGAGCATCGCCGGGCGGCGGAAGCGGGGTCGCGAGGAGCCGTGGTCCGAAGTCACGGAGCGATTCTGCGCCCGATCGTGACGCTCGTCGCGTACGGGCCCCTCGGCGCGCGCTGACCTGCGGTCCGGCGTTACGCTCCCCGCCGCACCTCGTCCCCGGCCCTCCGGGTGCGCGAAGTGCCGTGCGGGTGAAAGGTGGGTACGCCTTCGACCGGCGCCCGACGACGTGCTCCGGTTGCTGGCCGTTCCCGCAGGGAGAGCAGGAGCTAGGAGAGCGACATGGCCAGCAGCAGCACCGGACCGGCGACGGGGAAGCACCCGTCGCACAACAAGGCGATCGGCCTCGCCGTCGCCGCCGCGGTCGGGGGGTTCCTCTTCGGGTTCGACTCCTCCGTCATCAACGGCGCCGTCGACGCGATCCAGGGCCAGTTCGACCTCGGGGCGACCCTCACCGGGTTCGCCGTCGCCGTCGCACTGCTCGGCTGCGCGTTCGGTGCCTGGGCCGGCGGCAAGCTGGCCGACCACTGGGGCCGCACCAAGGTGATGGTGCTCGGCGCCGTCCTGTTCTTCGTGTCCTCGATCCTGTCGGCGATCGCGTTCAGCGTCTGGGACCTGATCATCTGGCGCATCCTCGCCGGCGTCGGCATCGGCATCGCCTCGGTGATCGCCCCCGCCTACATCGCGGAGATCGCCCCCGCCGCGCTGCGTGGCCGCCTCGGCTCGCTGCAGCAGCTCGCGATCACCCTCGGCATCTTCGCCGCCCTGCTCTCCGACCAGCTGCTGCAGGAGGCCGCGGGCGGTGCCGGCGAGGTGCTCTGGCTGGGCTGGGAGGCCTGGCGCTGGATGTTCCTGGTCGCCGTCGTCCCCGCCGCGGTCTACGGCATCCTCGCGCTGCGGATCCCCGAGTCCCCGCGCTACCTGGTGGCGCAGGGCCGCCGCGACGAGGCGGTCGAGATCCTGCAGAGCGTGCTCGGCCCGGACGAGGACGCCCGCGAGCGCGTCGCCCAGATCGAGAAGACCATCGAGAAGGACAAGGCCCTCGAGGAGCAGGCCACCCTGCGCGGCCCCCGGTTCGGGCTCCTGCCCGTGGTGTGGGTCGGCATCCTGCTGTCGGTCTTCCAGCAGTTCGTCGGCATCAACGTGATCTTCTACTACTCGACCACGCTGTGGCAGGCCGTCGGCTTCGACGAGAGCCAGTCGTTCCTGGTGTCGACCATCACCTCCGTCACCAACGTCGCCGTCACGTTCATCGCGATCGCGCTCATCGACAAGGTCGGCCGCCGGCCGATCCTGCTCACCGGCTCCGCCGGCATGACGCTCTCGCTCGCCATCATGGCCATCGCCTTCACCCAGGCGTCCGGCTCGGGCGAGGACGTCTCCCTGCCGTCGCCGTGGGGCCCGATCGCCCTGGTCGCCGCCAACGCGTTCGTCGTGTTCTTCGGCGCCTCGTGGGGCCCGCTGGTCTGGGTGCTGCTCGGCGAGATGTTCCCGAACCGGATCCGCGCCGCCGCCCTCGGCGTGGCCGCCGCCGCGCAGTGGATCGCGAACTTCCTCATCACCGTGTCGTTCCCGCCGATGCTCGACGCGTTCGGCGCCACCGGCCCGTACCTGATGTACGCCATCTTCGCGGGCCTGTCGTTCTTCTTCGTGCTCGGGAAGGTGCCCGAGACCAAGGGCGTCGAGCTCGAGGACATGGAGGGGCTGCCGCCCGCGCGCCAGCGCAAGGCGCGCGCCTGACCCCCCGGTTTGCCCTCGACCGAGCCCCTCGCGGAAACTTCGCGGGGGGCTCGGCCGTTGTCACGGCTGCCGGTCATTCGCTCGAAGGGACCACCGTGGGAACGCCGTACCAGCACCTGCCCGCCACCGAGGGGCCGGAGGTGACCCGATGAGCGCCCTCGCCGCGCACGACGTCTGGGCCGGCTACGGCGGCGCACCCGTGCTCTCCGGGGTCAGCCTCTCCGTCGCCCCCGGCGAGACCGTCGGCATCATCGGCCGGTCCGGGATCGGCAAGTCCACCCTGGTCGAGGTGCTGCTCGGCCGGCACAAGGCGACGCAGGGCCGCGCGTCCTACGGCGGCCGCCCCGTCGCGAAGATGTCCCGGAAGGAGACCAAGACCTTCCGGTCCCTGGTCCGCGCCGTGCACCAGAACGGCATGGTCGGCGTCGACTCCCGGACCACCGTCGAGAAGGTCGTCGCCGCCACCCTGAACGACGCCCGCAAGGCCGGCCGCGCCAGCGGGCAGGAGCCCGCCGAGGTGCTCGCCCGCGTCGGGCTCGAGCCCCGCTACCTCACCCGCACGCTCCACACGCTCTCCGGCGGGGAGAAGCAGCGGCTCGCCCTCGCCGACGCGCTGGCGTCGCGCCCCGAGATCCTCGTCCTCGACGAGCCCGCCACCGCCCTCGACCCCGCGTTGCGCGAGGCCGTCGCCGACCAGCTCGTCGAGCTGGCGGACGCCGGCGTCGGGCTGCTCGTCGTGTCCCACGACCTGCGGATGGTCGACCGGCTGACCTCCACGGTGCACGTGCTGGCCGAGGGGCGGATCGTGGAATCGGGGCCGCTGGGGACGCTGCTGGCGTCGCCGCAGCACGAGGACACGCGCGGGTTGGCGGAGGCGTACCCGGAGGCGGTGGGGGCTTTTCGCTGAGCGGCGATGCCGGCGCACCTCGCTGCGCCAGCGGTCGAACGATGCGGCTCCACTCGTCCGCTGCCCGAGGTCGGCGAGGGCGATCGAAGTCGAGCGGCGGGCGCAGGAACGGGCCCATGAGCCACCGGCACGTGACGGTAGGCGTGATTCTCAGCTCCGACGACTCGCCAGCACCGCCGCGTTCCCCGCCAAGGACGCCGAGTCAGAGGACGTCATCACCGAACCCGACGCACCGCAGTACTGAACCAGCACCACACCGATCCGACCCAGCTGCTCGCACACCCCACCAGACAGGGACCGGGTCGCTGAGTCCAGGCGCCCGCTCGCCGTCCGCACCGCCTCCATGTCCCCGGATCCCGGGTCCGACTCGGTCCAGCTCATGCTCCGACCTGCCTCCCCCGATTCGGTCACGGACGATGTCGTCCCCGCTCGAGATGGGTCGCCGGACGATGGTGCCTGGAACGGCACCGTTGGCGTCCGGCCATTTCCAGGACGGCGACGCGTCTGACGCATGATTGCCGTAGAATCGTTCGATGAAATGTTCTCGGCCGAAGTTCGCGAACGGCTGATAGTCCGGCTCGACGATGTCGGCGTTGTGCAAACCACGGACCTCTGGCCGGGGGTTATCTACCCACCGCCTGCTCAGCCAGATCCCGCAGCTCGTCATAGTCGCCGGTCAGCTCGTCGAGATACTCCTCCAGGTCCTCAGCATCCTCGACATCCTCGAGGCCGAGCCCGGAGTCCACCCCTGCAGGCTCGGTCCACGCATCAGTCGGCAGCTCAGCAAGTCGCACAGGCTGAGGGTCGAACAATCCGTAATGCACATCCGAGATCGTGCAATCCCGCTTCGCGGGGCTTGCTCGGTAGTCCTCGTGGACGCTGACGTACCGAATGTGACCGTCCTCGCCGCGGACCATCTCCCAGACCATGCGATAGCCCTCCGTGTTGCCCATGACCTCGTCCGGAGAGTCCCCCTCGTCCCAACTCAGGCCGATGAACGTGCAGACGAACACCTCCGCCCCGTCACCATCCTCGTTCGGCACGACATCGAGCACCTCGAACGGCACCGGCCCCGGATACACCGGCACAGTGCCGAATTCGCGCCCCTGCAACCGCCAGCCCTCCAGATCTCCCTGCAGATAGTCGACGCCGTCCGGCGTGGCCAGGAGGGCCAGGTCCGCGCGGCCCTCGACCCGCCCACTGTTAAACGCAGCAGCATTCACCAGGCTGAACTCGCGCAGCGCCTGCACCCACGGGTCATCTGCCCACTCACCGTGGTCCGGCAACCCCCGCGGCCACACCACCGCCGGAATCGGCAGGTCACCCGCTCGGGCCTCCTGCCGCACCAGCTGGGACACCGCCTCATGCGCCGCCCGGGCACGAACATGCAACACACCCCCCACCACGACCAACACCCCCACCACCGACCACACCCGCAACCACCACCGACGCCGACGCCGCTCCACAGCACGACGCCGCTCTCCCAACGACAACCCGGCATCCAACCCCGGCAAGGAATCCACGGAGCTCTGGCCGGGGGTCATCTACCCACCGCCTGCTCAGCCAGATCCCGCAGCTCGTCATAGTCGCCGGTCAGCTCATCGAGATACTCCTCCAGGTCCTCAGCATCCTCGATATCCTCAAGGCCGAGCCCGGAGTCCACCCCGGCAGGCTCGGTCCACACATCAGTCGGCAGGTCAGCAAGTCGCACAGGCTGAGGGTCGAACAATCCGTAATGCACATCCGAGATCGTGCAATCCCGCTTCGCGGGGCTTGCTCGGTAGTCCTCGTGGACGCTGACGTACCGAATGTGACCGTCCTCGCCGCGGACCATCTCCCAGACCATGCGATAGCCCTCCGTGTTGCCCATGACCTCGTCCGGAGAGTCCCCCTCGTCCCAACTCAGGCCGATGAACGTGCAGACGAACACCTCCGCCCCGTCACCATCCTCGTTCGGCACGACATCGAGCACCTCGAACGGCACCGGCCCCGGATACACCGGCACAGTGCCGAATTCGCGCCCCTGCAACCGCCAGCCCTCCAGATCTCCCTGCAGATAGTCGACGCCGTCCGGCGTGGCCAGGAGGGCCAGGTCCGCGCGGCCCTCGACCCGCCCACTGTTAAACGCAGCAGCATTCACCAGGCTGAACTCGCGCAGCGCCTGCACCCACGGGTCATCTGCCCACTCACCGTGGTCCGGCAACCCCCGCGGCCACACCACCGCCGGAATCGGCAGGTCACCCGCTCGGGCCTCCTGCCGCACCAGCTGGGACACCGCCTCATGCGCCGCCCGGGCACGAACATGCAACACACCCCCCACCACGACCAACACCCCCACCACCGACCACACCCGCAACCACCACCGACGCCGACGCCGCTCCACAGCACGACGCCGCTCTCCCAACGACAACCCGGCATCCAACCCCGGCAAGGAATCCACGGAGCTCTGGCCGGGGGTCATCTACCCACCGCCTGCTCAGCCAGATCCCGCAGCTCGTCATAGTCGCCGGTCAGCTCATCGAGATACTCCTCCAGGTCCTCAGCATCCTCGATATCCTCAAGGCCGAGCCCGGAGTCCACCCCGGCAGGCTCGGTCCACACATCAGTCGGCAGGTCAGCAAGTCGCACAGGCTGAGGGTCGAACAACCCGTAATGCACATCCGAGATCGTGCAATCCTGCTCCACGGGGCTTGTTCTATCGTCCCCGTGAACGCTGACGTACCGAATGTGACCGTCCTCGCCACGGACCATCTCCCAGACCTCGCGATAGCCCTCCGTGTTGCCCATGACCTCGTCCGGAGAATCCCCCTCGTCCCAACTCAGGCCGACGAACGTGCAGACGAACACCTCCGCCCCGTCACCATCCTCGTTCGGCACGACATCGAGCACCTCGAACGGCACCGGCCCCGGATACACCGGCACGTCGTCCCCGAAGGATCTCGCCTGCGACCGCCAGCCCTCCAGATCTCTCTGCAGATAGTCGACGCCGTCCGGCGTGGCCAGGAGAGCCAGGTCCGCGCGGCCCTCGACCCGCCCACTGTTAAACGCAGCAGCATTCACCAGGCTGAGCTCGCGCAGCGCCTGCACCCACGGGTCATCTGCCCACTCACCATGGTCCGGCAACCCCCGCGGCCATACCACCACCGGGATCGACGGGTCACCCGCTCGGGCCTCCTGCCGCACCAACTGGGACACCGCCTCATGCGCCGCCCGGGCACGAACATGCAGCACACCCCCCACCACGACCAACACCCCCACCACCGACCACACCCGCAACCACCACCGACGCCGACGCCGCTCCACAGCACGACGCCGCTCTCCCAACGACGACCCGGGCGCGAGGACCAGAGCGTCGCGGTCGCCGCTCATTTGCCGGCCGCCTGAGTCCTGGCCAGCTCCCAGAGGGCCGCGTAGTCGGCCGTCAGCGACTCGGGACTCTCGTCCACGTGCCGGGTCAGCTCAGTGACCGGACCACCCTCGGCGTCCCTGAACACCACGATCCAATCCGCCAGGAACTTCTCGAGAGACTCACGGGTGCCGGGCACGTGCGAACCCTCACCACCCCCCTGCCAGGTCTCGTGCAACGCCCGGGCGGTCGCACCCTCGGCCAACCACCGCTCGATGGCCTCGGCCGAATTGGACCGTGCAGTACTCGTGGTCTGGTCAACGGCGGTGTCCGCCGCCCACCGGGCAAACGTCTCACCCAGCGCCTTGCCGCCCTGCTCGGCCAGCCAGTCCGCAGCCTTCCCACTGCCCGGGACCGGCACCAGATCGATCAGGGTGCACGCATCGCCGACGAGGTCGCTCACGCGTTCGGCGGCCCGGTCCGTGATCCCCTCGACCGACCCCACCAAGGCGCCGTCGAGGAGTGCCTGCATATCGGCCACCACACCCAACCCGGAGTCCGGGTCGAACCCCGGCGTCGTCAACGCAGCGTGAAGCAACGCCTCCTGAGCACGCCGCACCCCGACCCCCAGCACCCATGAACCCTCCACGGACGAGGCCGCCAGCCCGAACAACATCGCGATCTGCTTCCGGTTCAACAGAGGAATCGGCCGCATCTCCTCTCTGGCGGTGCCGTCATCGGCCCACACGAAGATCTCGTAGCTCTCGGACAGCTTCCCTCCCCCGCTGGGGTTCTTGCTGACGTCGTGGGCGAGCAGCGTCATCATCTGCCCCAGCGCGGTCGCCAGATGCACCTGTGCCTCGACCGACCAGTTCTCCGGCAACGCCCCCGGGTTCGCGAACAGACCACGACCGAACGCGGTGTTGGCCCTCGCGAGGCGCTCCCAGGTCTGCTCGTCGTACCGCGCCACGTCCAACGGCCCGCCCGGCTGCCGCTGCAGCCCGGACCACAACGCAGACACCCCGAGATACCCGTCGGCGTGCCAGTCGTGCTGACCGACCCAGTACTCGATCCGCGGAGCGGTGTTATCGTCCGCGCCCTCCATCAGCCAGTCCAGCGCAGCCTCCGGGTACTTCCCCAGGGTCTCCAACACCCCCGACATCGGCTCGGTCCCACGTCCGGACCGGTCCGGGTACAGCAGGTTCGCCAACACGTGACCGTCCGACGGATACCACAGCGGCAAAACGCCGTTGAGTCGCACGTGGGTGTCGATGTGGTCCGCCATCGCGACCGTGAAGTTCTCGCCCATCGGCGCGGTGTCCGCAGAGCTGAACAAGAACCCGACCGCCCCCGGCCACCGCTCGTGGTCGGTCATCTGCTCGGTGAACCGCCGCGCCTGCCCGGGCGTCCAGCTCGCCGACGCGAGCGACATCGCCGACAGCAAGCCCTCGGCATGCCGCCGCGCGACATCCTCACTGACCTCACCCGCATAGACCTGCTCGGACAACATGTCCACCAGGGCGACCGTCCCCGAACCACCCAACGACCGGAAGAACCCGCTCAGGACCTCCTCGTCCCCACCCCAGGCATCCAACAACCGCATCAAGTCGTCCATCGAGGCGTTCCCGTCGAGCACATCACGCGCCAACGACTCCAGAACCTGCTGCGTCGCCGCCCCACCCACCATGTCCGGACTCGTCATTCCGGCAGCGATGCTCGCCTTCCCGATCGCCGCCCAGTCACCGATCTCGACCGAGCCCAGCGCCTCACACACCACGCCATCCGCCGCGACCCGCCGGTCGACCAACTCGGCCATCGCCCGATCCGCCGCACCCACCTCGAGCCTCGCGGACTCCTGCGCCTGCTGACGCTGACGCGCCTGACGCTGCAACTCCCTGTGCGTGAACACCGTCCCCTTCGGCAGAGTCGGCGGGGCCGACAGCAACAACGCACGCGCCAGGCCCTCGGCCGCGTCCTGGCGCTGGCGACGCACCAGCACCGCCTCCTCAGCGATCTCCTCCACCAGGTTCGCGTACCGGGCAAGCGCACTACTGCCCGAGGCCACCGCCTCGATCAACCCCCCGAGGCCGCGCACGCACGACTCCCCCGACGCCCGCCATGCATCACCAGCCACGCCCGCCCACGCAGCATCCGTCAACGTGCCCGTGTGCGACCGCACATCGAAATGTGCATCCGACAGCGACCGCACGGCATTGTCTAGCACCCGGCCCGCCGACCGGTGCCCCTCCACATCCCCGGCACCCGGGTCATCCGCCGTCCACCTCATGCCGACCCCACCAACAAACCTCGATCGGCCTCGACAAACGCCTCCGCCGCACCCACGGCATCCTGGCCCAGGGCATAAACCGCCGTCGCCGCACCCACGAGGCAATGACCCAACGACGTCAAAAAGTCGTGCACGGACTCATCCACCACCGTGCTACCAGCCGACTCGCCCGGAACCCGCACTGGATCCGGAACACCCTGCGCCACCGACCTCAGCCGCGCCCCGGTGTCCGACACCACCGCAACCTCGACCACCACGCTCATGCCCTGCTCCCCACCCCGCGGCACGACCCACCATCACCCGAGCCCTCCCGCCGGTCTTCGCCAACAACCACCGTCATCTCTCCTGCACCTTCCACCCACACTCGCTTCTCGCACACGGGCCGGTCACGGTGTCGGCGACCCCGGGCGCACGGACGCCCCGGGCCGCCGACACCAACGGGTCAGCCCCGGATCTTCGACGCGATCTCCGCGTCGGTGTCCTCGATGATCCGAGCGACGCTGATCAACTGCTCGTTGATCGACTGCAGCAGCTCGGCGAACTCCTTGATCTTCGGAGACAGCTCGTTGAACTGCTCCTCGAAGCTCTCGAACGCGCTACCGTCCCAGTTATCACTGATCACGGACTGCTCATTTGTCAGCGTGGTCAGGATCTCGTCGATCTGCTCCGAGCCGGACGTGTACTTCGTTGCCGATCCCCGCAGGTCTTCCGGGGTGAGCTTGATCGTGGCCATGAGCTCTCTCCATTCCATTTTTTCAGCCCCCAGGTCCGGGGGCATGTGCTCGAACCCGGTGGGCTCGAATTCTCGATCATCCTCACGGCGACGCCGGGAGTTTGACGCGTACCGCCTTCCCGTCCGCGACGATGTAGGCCTCGCTCTCGCCGAGCTCCGGCTCCTTGTACGGCACGTTCGTGGCCTTCAGGACCGACTGGTCGGAGATCTTGCCGACGACCAAGCCGGCGGTGACCTTCTTGGCGGCCTTCGCGACGTCATCCGGCCCCTTGCCGGCCGTCGCGAGCGTCCCGCCCATGACGACCGGCATCGCATGCCGCGGCCCTTCGGCCATCAGCCGAACCAGGTCGGCCGCCCGCTCCTTGCCGAGCTGCGCATGCACGGTGCCGGCATCACCGACGACGACCAGAGCGCGGTCGAGCGTGCGCGCGTGGTCTGCCATCGTCGGCCGAGCGGGCGAGGCCAGAGCCGCCTCGTAGTGCTGCTGACGTGCGGCGAACTCGGCCAGCGCCGCATCGAGGACCGCCTCCGCATCCATGTCGGCACCTTCGACCCCCGCCTCCCGGACCAACGCCCGCAGGTTCCCGGCCTGGTCGTCAAGGACGAATGCCCCGCCGGGGAACGCTCCGGCACCCGTCCGCCAGAGCTGCGACAACGCACTGCCGACGGACTCGCCGTCGCCACACAGGACGAGGGCCTGCCTGTGCTTGGTCGGATCGATGCCCGCGGGCGCGACCGTGTCGAAGCCCAGTCCGATCGGGATCACCCCGGCGGTGACGAGCCGGGCGGTCTCGGGACGTGCGAGGAAGTCGTCCAGCTCCAGCGTCTCCGGGATCACCGGGATGACCTCGGGCCGGGCGCCCTGCCAGTGCGCGTCCATCTCGCTGGCCTCAGCCTGGATGGTCTCGATGACCTCGAGCATCTCCTCGCCTCGGGCAGGAAGCGCCGCCTGGAAGATCTCCGGCTGCTCGACCCGCACCAGCCCGCGCCCCGGCAGGTCGTCGATCTGCAACGTGGTCCGTCCGACGATCGCGCGGGGCTGGGAGTCGTCGTTCATCTTGAGCGCGATCTGCGTCTTGATGTTCGAGGTGAGGTTGCTGCGCAGACTCGCGTGGCGGCCTGCCGAGAGCACGAGGTGAATACCCAGGCCGGCGCCCTCTCGGGCGACTCCATACATCAGCGCGGTCAGCGAGTCCTCGTCGCCCGACTCCTTGAGCCCTTCGAACCCGTCGACCACCAGCAGCAGGTGGGGTAGCACCTGACCCGACGCCCGCTCGTACATCTCGAGGTTCGCCACCGAGTAGCCGCTCAGCAGCTGCTTCCGCCGCTTGATCTCCGACTCGATCCGATCGAGGAACTTCCCCGTCTTCTGGTCGTCGTCGATCGTCACCGTGTCCGCCACGTGCGGTAGCCCGCGCAGCGGCAGCAACCCGTTCGTCCCGAAGTCCAGCAGGTAGACGTGCAAGTGCTCCGGGTTGTGCGTGCGGGCCAGGTCCATCACGAGGGTCTGCAGGAACGTCGACTTCCCGTACCCAGGGCTGGCGAACAGGGCGAGGTGACCGTCGCCGGACAGGTTCAGCCGCAGCGTCTGCTGCGCCTGCATGCTCGGCACGTCAACCATGCCGATGACGGGACGCATCCCCGTCTTGGGCTCGCGCCACGCCTCGGTCCACTCGCCAGGATGCAGGTCGGACACATACATCCGCTCTGCCAACGGCGGCAGCCACGGCCGCGGCAGCGGCTCGATCGCCGCCGCCACCGCCGTGGCCGCGACCCCCTGCACGATCGCCTCGAGCTCGGTCGGGATCTGCTTGACCTCGTCCGCCCCGTCGAGCCCGGACAGGTCGGAGTTCAGGATCTCGTACTGCCCCAGGTCGTTGATCGCATAGATCGTGTGGTCCTCCTGGCGGTTGTCCTCCTTCTCCGGCTCGTAGTCGGCCCCGCTCCACGCGCTCTGGAACAGCTCGTAGATCTCGTTGTTGCCCACCTGCAGGTAGGCCCGCCCGGGCAGCGTGATCTCCGCGGCGTCCGGGGTCTTGATGATCTCCATCGAGTCCGACCGGTCCGCGACCTTCAGGGCGAGCTTGAACTTCGAGTTCGACCAGATCTGGTCGTTCACCACACCCGACGGCTTCTGCGTCGCCAGGATCAGGTGGATCCCGAGCGAACGGCCGATGCGGGCGGTCGAGATCAGCTCGTCCATGAACTCCGGCTGCTCGGACTTCAGCTCCGCGAACTCGTCGGAGATCAAGAACAGGTGCGGCATCGGCTCGGCCGCGTCACCGTTCTTGACCAGCTTCTGGTACTGGTTGATGTGGTTGACGTTGTTCTCCGAGAACACCCGCTGCCGCCGCTTCAGCTCGGCGTTGATCGACACCAGCGCCCGCATGCTCTGCGCGCCGTCCAGGTTGGTGATCGTCCCGAGCAGGTGCGGCAGGTCGGCGAACAGGTTCGCCATGCCGCCGCCCTTGTAGTCGATCAGCAGGAACGCGACGTCGTGCGGGTGGAAGTTGACCGCCAGGCTCAGGATGTAGCTCTGGATGATCTCGGACTTCCCCGACCCCGTGGTCCCGGCGACCAGCCCGTGCGGCCCGTGCGCCTTCTCGTGCAGGTCGAGCTTCACCACGTCGCCGGCACCGCGCAGACCCAACGGCACCCCCAGGGTCCGGTGCGGAGAGTTCTGCCCCCACCGGCCCATGACCCCGAGGTCCTCGAACCGCTCCACCTCGTAGAGCTCGAGGAACGTCACGGACTCCGGGATGCTGCTCTTCAGGTCCTGCAGGTGGTTCAGCGCACCGACCGTCCGGGGCAGGAGCTCCTTGTCGAACCCGTCGGGGAAGTGGTCCGGGACGAACGGGGTGTTCTTGAGCTCGCCCTGCTCCAGGACCAGCACGCCGGTGTCCCGGTCGCGGATGTCGATGACGGTGGTGATCGAGTCGGGCAGGCTCGACATCGTCTCCTGGACGACGACGACGCTGCACCCGAGGTCGCGGGGGTCCGCGCGCAGGAACTCCATGACCACGTGGTCCATCACCAGGGTCTCGTCCAGGATCACCACGACGTAGTGCGGAGCGAACGAGGTGCTCTGACCCCCGCGCGTCTCGCTGAGCGCGTTCTGCCGGGCCTTGAGGATCTGGTTCAGGCTGGACAGCACCTGGTCGCGCGAGCGCTGGTCGTAGACGAAACCTCGCACGTTCATGTTCTGCAGGCTCGAGTGCCGGTACCAGCGCATCCAGGACCAGTCGTCGTGCTCCGACTCCGGGAACACCACGATGAGCTGCAGGTCGTGGTAGCTGTGGAAGAACGCCAGCTGGTTGACCAGGAGCTGGAGCTGCTCGACGACCAGCCGGCGGGGGCCGACGTACCCGACGGGCCCGTGCACCAGGTCCGCGGCGATCGGCAGCCGGTCCAGCGTCGCCGAGCTCTCGCACAGCTGCCGCGCGAGCTCGTCGAGCTCCGTGCCCTGGGCGACCCGGTCGCGGTCGGCGTAGTGGATCGTGCGCGACGGCTCGGCCGTGCCCAGCCCCAGGCGGTAGCACAGGAAGTCGAACTGCGTCGCCGTCTTCTCGAAGACCCGCGGGCTGTAGGCCGCGGCCAGGTCGGCCAGGGTCGCGACGTCGGGGTAGTGGTACTCCGCGCCGCGGCGCTGGGAGTCCCCGGCCGCGTGGATGTCGATCGAGCGTTGCACCAGGTGCGCCCGGTGGACCGACTCCTCGGCCACCCGCTGCGCCTCGCTCTTGCGACGCTCCTTGAAGAAGCCGCTGACGGAGAAGAACAGCGTCACGACCGACGTGGTCCCCGACGCGATGACCATCAGCGGGTTGCCGTTCAGGAACGCCATCGTCGCGGTGACCGCGAGCATCAGCACCGGCGGGATGATCAGCTTCGCCAGCTGACCGGTGCGGTTGTCCTCCCGGGCCGGCACGGCGTTCACCACGATGGTGCCCTCCGGCGGCCGGTGGACGATCCGCGGCGAACGCCGCACGTCCGGATACCCGTCCGGCGGCACCCGCACCGAGTACGCCTTGCGCGGCAGACCGGCGCGCGCGACCAGGTGGTCGTTGACGTGCAGCTCCCGGTCGAAGACGATCAGGTCATGGGCACCGAAGCCCAGGTGGTCCCCGTCGCGCACGACGGTCCGGCCCGGTCCCTGCCGCACGTTGTTGACGAACAGCTCGCTCCCGGCGACCGACACGAGCCAGCGACCGCCGTCCGCACGCCGGGCGGACAGCGAGAGCGCCGGGTCGGCCGTGGTCACCGACGCCCCGGGCTGGGGGCCGACCAGGAACTCGTCGCGGCCGCCCAGGTCGTAGACCGACCGCTGGCTCGCGGGCACGACCTGGACCTCGATGCGGTTGCCGGCCACCTCCAGGCCCGTCCACCCCGGGCCTGCCCATCCGGTGACCGTCTCGCCACCGGCACGCACCGTCACCGCCTGGTCGTCGAGGTGCACCGTCACCGACGGCGCCGTGACCGCCGGCGGCAGGTGGACGTCGCTGCCGGGCTCCCGGCCGAGGCTGAGGGTCTGCCCGGTGCGGATGCGTGACCGGAACCTGATGCCGTCGATCACCACAGCCACGTCGTTCCCGGACACGGTCTAGGCCTCCGGGGTGGCCGACGGGGCCGGATCGTCCGATGCAGGGTCCGCGCCCGGGTCCTCGGCGGTGGCCGATCCCGGGTCGCCCTCGGCGCGCGACTCCGCGTCACCCTCGCCGGTCGACTCGGGGTCCCCCTCGGCGATCGCCGTCGACCGCAGCTCGACGTACTTGTCGTACTCGGACTGCAGCTCCTCGAGCGTGGACTCCCGCTCCGTGCCGGACAGGCTGTTGTCCGCCCTGACCTGCTCCTGCCGTAGCGTCAGCGCGTACAGGATCAGGTCGACGTCGTCGAGCTTCTTGGCCCCGTCGAGCGCATCGTCGAGGTCTCCCCGGCCGATCTGCACCCAGTAGGTCAGGAACTCGCGCTCCGAGTTCAGCGACATGCTGTTCTCGATCGCGGTCTGCTGGTCCCCGCTCAGGTTGGTGCCGCGCAGGTAGCTGTAGGCGAGCGCGTAGCGCTGGGTCAGCGGGAGCCGGTCCTCGTCGACGGGGCGGAGGGTCTCGATGACGCCGTCGTAGTCCAGCGCGACGAACCGGGTGTCGGCCTCGAGCATCAGCGCGTCGAACGGTGCCCGGACGAAGGCGGAGTAGCCGGCCAGGGCCCCCGCGGCGACCGCCAGCAGCCCCAGCCAGATCGCGGAGTGCTTGAACACCGCGTGCGACCGGCGCCCGACCCGCACGAGCCGTTCGGCGTCGGTGGCCGTCGTCTCGTCGTAGAGGCCGGCCAGGTAGCCCGTGAGCTCAGCCACCGAGGCGGCGCCCGTGACCGCCTTCTCGAAGTCGTTCGACCGCTTGAGTGCCATCGCACCGTCGAGGACCTGGGTGAACGACGTCTTCGGGTCGAAGGTCGCCAGGACCAGGGCCTGGTACTGCCGGAGGAAGTGCTGGGCGTCCATCCCCTGCGGCGGCATGAGGCCGCCCAGCCCGCGATAGGCGAGCCGGGGGCGGAGGTTGCGGTCGACCACCAGGTTGTCCGGGTGCAGGAGCACGGCATAGCCGCGGTCGACCAGCTCCGCGCACGCGCCCACGTTCAGCAGCGCCCGCAGCTTGTCCGCCCGCGGGCGCCGCGTCACCTCGGCCCAGTCGGCGATCCCGTCGCCGGGCGTCAGGTGCAGGGTGATGCTGTCGTCGTCGCAGGTCACCCGGCAGGGCAGCAGCGCGTCGTGGGCGTGTGCCAGCAGGTCGAGCTCGGCCGTGTCGCGCACCGGCGCCAGGGACCGGCGCAGCACCAGCGTCCACTCGTCCCCGCCGGTGTCGATGACGTACGGCATCCCCTCGAACTCGAACCGGATCTCAGCCATCGGATCCACCTGCGATCAGCTCGACGACATCACCGGTCGTCACCGGGTGCAGTGCCACCACGTCCTCCTCGGTCAGCAGCAGCCCTTTGGCGAGGATGCGCAGTTGGTACTTGCCCAGCCCGGACTCGATGCCGGGCAGGATCGTCGAGAGCTCCCCGACCAGTCGGTGCACGCTGATCCGGGTGGGGATCCGGAGATCCTGGCGACGGCCCGCGGCCACGAAGGTCACGTTGATGTGGCTGTCCACGGCTCCTCATCTCCTGTTGTGCGAAGGGCGAACGACGACCCGCAGCCCACGACGAGCAGCACGCCGAGACCGATCAGCACCCACCCGCCCGGGGACTGCGCCTCGGCGTCCAGGTCCGGTGCGTCCCGGGCCGCCGGGGTGCCCGGGTAGGCGTCGGCGACGAACAGCTCGGTCGTCGACCCCGACACCTGGTACGGCGCCACCGGGATCACGAACAGGGAGTCCGTCACGACGCTCCGGGCGCCGCGACGCGCCTCCTGGGCGGTGGTGATCGCCTCGGAGTCGCGGGGGGCGAACAGCATCGAGCTCGACTCGGCGCCGACCACGTCGGCCTGCTCGGCCCGCTCCAGGCGCCTGACCTGGAGCTCCAGGTCGTTGGTCCCGGGCGTGTCCCTGTCGTCCGCCCAGGCCGCCCCCGACACCGCGGCCAGACCCGCGACGACGAGGCCCACGGTGACGGCTCGTCTCGCCCTCATGCCGGCACCGGTCGCCGCCGGCGCGGGGCCAGCCTGCGCAGGTCCTCCTGCACCAGCAGGTTGAGCACGACCGCGAGGACGACCCACACCAGGAGCCGGCCGAGGACCTCGATGCCGCCGGCGTTCTGGCCGAGGACGTCGCGCAGCACCCCCTCCGCGTGGGACAGCGGGTTGACCTTGGCCATGACTCCGGAGACCCCCGACGTCGCAGGGGTGCCGATGGCATCGGAGACGAACACATAGCCGACCAGCAGGACGACGCACAGCCCGACACCGACGCGACCCCACTGCTCGACCAACCAGTGGGCGAGCAGGGTCATCCCCAGGCTGATCAGCGTGACCGCCACGCCCCAGACCGCCCAGGACTCCCGCGGCACAGCCAGTCCGGCACCACTCGCCCAGGCCAGTCCGACGCCCAGGACCGCGCCGGCCGCCGAGGAGATCCCCAGCGTGCGGGCGTTCGACCGGAACCACGGAGCGCGCCCCCGGGCGAAGGCCGACCGCTGCCGAGCCACCCACGTGACGTTCGCCAGCAGGTGTGCGGCCATGAAGCACACGGCGAAGGTGATGAGTACCCACGGGAACGGCCGGGTGACGTCCGCGGAGGCGACCGGCTCACGCTGGGTGGGCACCACCGGCTCGACCAGGAACCGCATCAGCCGCTCGTTCAGCACGCCGGAGCTGTGCGCGTTCGGCAGGACGCCGGCGAACGAGTCGGCGAAGGCCCGCGAGCTGTCGACCTGACCCGTCAGCGCGCCGGTCAGGTCGACGCTGCGCTGGTCGAGGTCGGCGGCGTCGCCGAGCAGCCCCTCGACCTCGACGCGGAGCCCCTCGAGCAGTGTCGTGATCTGCGCCGCCTGCTCGGCGCCCGCCTGGGCCGAGAGCGCGAGGGACTCGCTGGATGCCGCGAGGCCCTGCGCCTCTCCCACGATCGTCCGCGTCATCGCGTCGGACTCGGCGACCGAGCGGGCGGCCGGGCCCTCCTCCTCGACGACCTGCTGCATCGACGTGCGCAGCCCGGCCAGCGAGTCGAGCTGCCCGGTGATGTCGACCGCGAGCTGCTGCGTGGCCGCGTGGAGCTGTCCGGAGGTGGAGGCGATCTGGCTCGTGCCGTCCCGCAGCCGATCGACCAGCCCCGCGGAACCCACGAGGTGCGTGCGCTCGGCCGCGACCTGCCGCTCCACCGATGCGATGAGGACCGCGTCGACCGCGGTCGTCACGTCGACGTCCGGGGGCAGGCCGCACGAGGTACGGCACTCGTCGGCGAACTCGACCAGCTCGACCGCGCGCTCGAACGCGTCGGTGATCCGCGTGACCTCGGCACCATAGGCGGCCGCGGCCCCAGTCAGACTCCTGACCTTCTGATCCAGCGTCGGAGGGACCTGGGCAGCGCCCAGTTCCGGTTCGGGTTCCGGGACCGGTTCGGGCTCGGGCTCGACGAACGCCGACTGCGCCGCCAGGAGGTCGTGGACCCGCTCGTCGAGCCCGCCGCCGATGATCTCCGAGCCGTTCGGGACCCCGAGGTAGCCCTCCCACGCCTCGATCGTCGCGAGCCCGTCCGAGATCTTCTGCGCCGCGTCGTCGAACTGCCCACCCGCGTGACCGAACACGTTCTCCTCGATCGCCCACTTCAGGTCCCACCCGTTGCGGTAGGGCAGCACGTCGATCTGGTCCTCGACCGCCTGGCGCAGCACGGCCGCCATCTCCGGCCCGGGGGCCGGCCCCGTGCCGGCGTCCTCGGCGTAGACCAGCACCTCGGCCAGGGTGAGGACGCCGTCCCGGTCGTCCCTGTCGAGCAGGTCTCGGACCTCCGCGGCGTACGCCGCGAGCGCGTCCTGAGCACCCAGGCCGTCCAGGTGCTCCAGCCGCGCGGCGATCCAGGTCTCCACCTCCGTGGTCACCGCTTCGAGCTCGGTGACCGCCGCCGCGTGGGTGGGCTGCTCCGAGTCGACGTCGAACTGCGCGGTGAGCGCGTCACCGGTCGCGACCAGATCGTCGTACAGCTGCTGGATCTCGTCGCTGAGCAGGCGGGAGTCCATGGCCATCAGCGACTCGAGGAAGGTGCCGTACGTGAGAGCGCCGGCCTCGCGCTCGGTGATCAGCTCCGCCAACGACGTCCCGTGCTCACCGTGACCCTCCGTCGAGTCCACGAGGTCGCTGCCGAGGCCGTCCAGGCCGGTCGCCAGGCTGCCGTTCGCTTCGACGGAGCCATCGATGCTCTGGGTGAGCGCCGAGAGGTCGACACCGAAGGCTCGCGTCGCGGGGTCCACCTCGTCCACGAACACCCCGGCGTTCGCCGCCTCGGTCTCGACGACGAGCTGCACGTTGTCCTGCGCCTGGCGCAGGTTCCCGAGGATCGACGCGACGTACATGTCGACCAGCTGCTCGTTGAGGTGCGCGACGATCTCCCGTCCCCGCTCGTCCGCGACGGCCTCGACGCGGACGTTGCCGCCGCCGTTCACCTGGTACGTGACGCCGATCGGGCTCGGGTCGGCGGACCCGAGGTCCAGCAGCTTCTCCGAGAACTCGGCCGGGATGATCACCATGAGGTGGAAGTCCCCGTAGGCCAGCCCGTGCTCCGCGACCCCCCGGCTGACGACGTGCCACGCGGCCGAGGTGTCGCTCTCTATCTGCGTGACGTAGCCGCGCCCGAGGTTCAGCTGCTCACCGCCGGCGTCGAGCCCCCGGTCCTCGTTGACCAGCGCCACGTCGAGCGCGACGGGCTGGGTGGACCTCTCCCTGACCTCGGCCACCCCGCGCTGGTACTCCCCGTTGAGCGGGAGCAGGACCAGCGCGACCAGCGATACCGCGACGGCCCCGGCCGTCAGCACCCGCACGGAGCGTGCTCGATGCGTTGTCCCCCTGCTCACAGAACACCTCCGCCGGCATGACACCGGCTCGTCGGACGCCTCCCCCCGGATGCGTGGTTCCCCGTGCAGCGGGCGGACCGGTCGGCGCGATGCCGACGTGGTCCTGTGTGCGGAGCGACAGGCTCCGCCATTTCCGGCGACCACGGCCCGCATCCCGATACGGCGAACGCAGAACTCGAAACTAGTCCCACGCTCGTGTGCCGTGTCAAATTTCTGCTACCACGCAGATCATCACGGACAAATTGCCCGCGCTGTCCATCATTCCAGAACGGCACATTTCATGCCGAACCGCGCCGGCGGGTGGCCGCGGTCCGGCGCAGGCGTCCTGTCGCAGGTCCGACGCGCGCCGCGCACGGGGTGGCGCACGGCCCGCGGCTCCAGGCGGCGGCTCGCGGACCTCGAGGCGGTCAGATGTCGACGGTGCCGGCTCGGCCGGAGAAACGCAGCCGCCACACGAGGACGCCAGTTGTCCGCATATGTCCGCCGGGGACCACGCCAATACGCCGGACAATGCACGCCCGGCGCCGCCACGTCACACCGCGGCGAGGAACTCCCGCACCCGCCCGGCGAACGCCGCCGGGTCCGACACCGGCAGCCCGTGGTCCGCTCCCGGCACCAGCACGCACTCGCCCGCGGGCAGGTGCGCGGCGATCGCCTCGGTGTGGGTGCGACGGACCACGTCGTGCTCCCCCGCCGCGACGAGCACCGGCACCGCGATCCGCGCGAGCGCGCGCAGCGGGATCCGCGGCTGGTGCACCATCAGGTCCGTGATCTCCGCCCGGGCACGCATCGCGGGGTCGGTGATCCCCTGCGCCCGCTCGCGCAGCCACTGCGCCGTGACCTCGGCCCGGACCCGGGCCGTCAGGCCGGCGGGCACGGTGTTGGCGCCGTAGACGACGAGCGCGCGGACCGCCTCCGGGTGCCGCAGCGCCAGCATCAGGGCGACGTTGCCGCCGTCCGAGTACCCGACGACGGCCACCGGCTCGCCGTCGCCGCCGACGTCACCGACCAGGACGGCGGCGACGTCGTCGGCCATGCGGGCGATGGTCAGCGGGCCGTCGCCACGCGGAGACCGGCCGTGCCCGCGGGCGTCGACGGACAGCACGCGGAAGTCGTCGGCGAGCAGCGCGGCGACGGGGGCGAGGGACGCGGAGTCCTCGCCGTTGCCGTGCAGGAGGACGACGGTGGGGCCGCTCCCGCGGACCTCGACGTGCAGGCCGGCGACGCGTGCGGGATCGGGCATGCTCCCGACCGTAGTACCCGGCAGCACCCTGCCCCGCCAGGTCAGCGGCCGGTGATCCCCGGCGTCGTCGCGGCCAGCAGGACCTCGCCGGTCACCGGCAGGTGCACCGGCTCGGCGGACGCGGGCAGCAGCGCCAGGCGGGTGGCCTCCGCGCCGATGTGCGCCAGCGGGAGGCGCACCGTGGTCAGCCCCGGAACGGCGTCGCGCAGGGCGGGGACGCCGTCGAACCCGGCGAGCCCCAGGTCGCCGGGCACGGAGACGCCGGCGTCGCGCGCCGCCGCCAGGGCGCCGAGAGCCATCACGTCGTTGACGGCGAACACGGCCTCGACGTCGCCCCTGTCCGCGAGCAGGCGGGTCATCGCCGCGTACCCGCCGTTCCGGTCCGGCTCGGCGCCCAGCAGCCGGTGGTCCGGCACGGGGCAGCCCAGCTCCGCGACGGCGTGCGCGAACCCGTCGCGGCGCTCGGTCGTCGACCAGTGACCGGCGGAGCCCCCGAGCACGGCGAACCGGCGGTAGCCCCGCCCGTGCAGCGCCCGGGCCAGGTCGGCCGCGCCCTCGCGGTCGCCCACGACCACGGTGTCGCCACCCAGGTCCGCGCGCCCGACGACGGCGACCGCCCCGCCGACCGCCCGGAACGAGTCGAGGGCCGCGCGCAGGGCCGCGTCGGTCGACGCGTCCCCGGCCGGTCCGCCGACCAGGACGACGCCGCGGGCACGGTGCCGCTCCATCGACGCGACGACCGCGACCTGCCGCAGCGGGTCGGCCCCGGTGGACGCGAGGGTGAGGGTCAGGCCGGCCGCCTCGGCGGCGGCAGCGACCCCGGCCGCGATCGCGGCGACGGCCGGGTCGGCGATGTCGTGCACCACCAGGCCGAGGGACGTCGTACGGCCGCGGGCCATCGCCTGGGCGATGCCGTCCGGCGAGTAGCGCAGCCGCTCGGCGGCGGTGTGCACGCGCTTGCGGAGGTCCTCGCCGACGGTCCGGTTCGCGCTGCCGTTGAGCGCGCGCGACGCGGTCGCCAGGGAGACGCCCGCCTCCCGGGCCACGTCGCTGAGCGTCACCTGTCCCGCCATCCGGCCACGGTAGGCGCCTTCCCTCGTGCACCCGCTCGGGCACCTGGGTGCCCGCACCCAGGTGGGGCGGGTGAAAGACGAGAGGGCCGGGCCGCACCTCGCGGTGCGACCCGGCCCTCTCGTGCCCTGGTGGGCGGTGCTGCGTCAGGCGGGCAGGAGGCCCGTGCCGCCGTCACCGGACGACGGCATCGGCGGTGCCGGCGGGACGTCCGTGCCCGAGCCGGGGGTGCCGGCCGAGCGGGCGCCCGCGGCGACCGGCTCCTTGGCGCGGGAGCCACGCTCCTCGCCGCGGAACACGAACTCGCCGAGCAGGCCCTCGCCGTGGGCGTCCACGACGATCTGCTGACCCGCGTGGAGCTCGCCGAACAGGATCTTCTCGGACAGCGCGTCCTCGATCTCCCGCTGGATCGCGCGGCGCAGCGGCCGGGCGCCCAGGACCGGGTCGTAGCCCTTCTCCGAGAGCAGCTTCTTGGCCGCCTCGGTGAGCTCGATGCCCATGTCCTTGTCGCGCAGACGGGAGTCGAGCTTCGCGATCATCAGGTCGACGATCTGGAAGATCTCCGGCTGCGAGAGCTGCGGGAACACGACCACGTCGTCGACGCGGTTGAGGAACTCCGGACGGAAGTGCGTCTTGAGCTCGTCGTTGACCTTGGACTTCATGCGCTCGTACGACGTCGACAGGTCGCCGCCGGCCTGGAAGCCGGTCTGGACGCCCTTGGCGATGTCCCGGGTGCCGAGGTTCGTGGTCATGATGATGACGGTGTTCTTGAAGTCGACCACCCGGCCCTGCGAGTCGGTCAGGCGACCGTCCTCGAGGATCTGCAGCAGCGAGTTGAAGATGTCCGCGTGCGCCTTCTCGACCTCGTCGAACAGCACGACCGAGAACGGCTTGCGCCGGACCTTCTCGGTGAGCTGGCCGCCCTCGTCGTAGCCGACGTAGCCGGGGGGCGAGCCGAACAGCCGCGACACGGTGTGCTTCTCCGAGAACTCGGACATGTCGAGCTGGATCAGCGCGTCCTCGTCACCGAACAGGAACTCCGCGAGCGCCTTGGCGAGCTCGGTCTTCCCGACGCCGGTGGGGCCGGCGAAGATGAACGAGCCACCGGGACGCTTCGGGTCCTTGAGCCCGGCACGGGTCCGGCGGATGGCCTGCGAGAGCGCCTTGATCGCCGACTCCTGGCCGACGACCCGCTTGTGCAGCTCGTCCTCCATGTGGAGCAGGCGGCTCGACTCCTCCTCCGTGAGCTTGAACACCGGGATCCCGGTGGCCAGCGCCAGCACTTCGGCGATGAGCTCCTCGTCGACCTCGGCGACCGCGTCCAGGTCGCCCGACTTCCAGGCCTTCTCCTTCTCCTGGCGCTTGAGGCCGAGCTGCTTCTCCTGGTCGCGCAGGCGCGCGGCCTTCTCGAAGTCCTGCTCGTCGATCGCCGACTCCTTGTCGCGACGCGTCTCGGAGATCTGCTCGTCGAGCTCACGCAGCTCCGGCGGCGCCGTCATGCGGCGGATGCGCAGGCGGGCACCGGCCTCGTCGACCAGGTCGATCGCCTTGTCCGGCAGGAACCGGTCGTTGACGTACCGGTCGGCCAGGGTGGCGGCGGCCACGAGGGCGCCGTCGGTGATGGAGACGCGGTGGTGCGCCTCGTACCGGTCGCGCAGGCCCTTGAGGATCTCGATGGCGTGCGTCAGGTTCGGCTCGGACACCTGGATCGGCTGGAACCGGCGCTCGAGGGCCGGGTCCTTCTCGACGTACTTGCGGTACTCGTCCAGGGTCGTGGCACCGACCGTCTGCAGCTCGCCACGGGCCAGCATCGGCTTGAGGATGCTCGCGGCGTCGATCGCGCCCTCGGCGGCACCCGCACCCACGAGGGTGTGGATCTCGTCGATGAACAGGATGATGTCGCCGCGGGTGCGGATCTCCTTGAGGACCTTCTTCAGGCGCTCCTCGAAGTCACCCCGGTACCGGGAGCCGGCGACCAGCGCGCCGAGGTCCAGCGTGTAGAGCTGCTTGTCCTTCAGCGTCTCCGGCACGTCGCCCCGGACGATGTCCTGGGCCAGGCCCTCGACGACGGCCGTCTTGCCGACGCCGGGCTCGCCGATCAGCACCGGGTTGTTCTTGGTGCGGCGGGACAGCACCTGCATGACCCGCTCGATCTCCTTCTCGCGCCCGATGACCGGGTCGAGCTTGCCCTCGCGGGCCGCCTGCGTCAGGTTGCGGCCGAACTGGTCGAGGACGGCCGAGCCCGAGGGCTGACCCTCCTGCGGACCGCCGGCGGCGACGGGCTCCTTGCCCTGGTACCCCGACAGCAGCTGGATGACCTGCTGGCGGACGCGGTTCAGGTCCGCGCCGAGCTTGCCGAGGACCTGGGCGGCGACGCCCTCGCCCTCGCGGATGAGGCCGAGCAGGATGTGCTCGGTCCCGATGTAGTTGTGGCCGAGCTGCAGGGCCTCCCGCAGCGACAGCTCCAGCACCTTCTTGGCGCGCGGCGTGAACGGGATGTGCCCGCTCGGGGCCTGCTGGCCCTCGCCGATGATCTCCTGCACCTGGGCGCGCACCGCGTCGAGCGAGATGTTCAGCGACTCGAGCGCCTTGGCCGCGACACCCTCCCCCTCGTGGATCAGGCCCAGGAGGATGTGCTCGGTGCCGATGTAGTTGTGGTTGAGCATCCGCGCCTCTTCCTGGGCGAGGACGACCACGCGACGGGCTCGGTCCGTGAATCTCTCGAACATGTGCACTCCTCACGAGCGGCGTGCTCGTCGGACGCGGTCGGGCTCTGTCTGCCCGTGCGCCACGCACGACGAGGCGGCGTTGTTCGATGCTAACGGCGGGGGTGCCCCGGGGCGTCCCGTGTTCGCCCCTGGCGTGACGGGGACGCGCAGAGCCCCCGGGGCCGCGGGCGCGGTCCCGGGGGCTCCGGTGCGGGTCCGCCGGTCAGAAGCCGGTGGTGATCTGGTCGGCCGGGGGCGCGGTGATCTCGACCGGCTCGCCCCAGCCGGTGAACGTCGCGTCGATCGAGCCCTCGGGCAGCTCGGAGAGCATGCGGCGCATCAGGTCGTCCCCGTCGACCCAGTACGTGTAGCTGAGCTCCGCCGGCACGGACGCCCCGCTCGCCAGCGCCTCCGGCTGCGAGGCCAGCGCGGCCTGGGTGTCGATGGTGACGGTGTACGGCTGGGCCAGCACGCCGCCGACCTCCTCCGGCTCCCCGGACTTCTCGACGGAGCGGATCGCGTCGCGCAGGCCGGCGAGCGCGCCGGTCGGGTCGAGCTGCCCGGCCATGCCCTCGAACTGCGCGGCCATCGGGTCGGAGGTGTCGGACGGGTCGACCTGGATGAACTTGCCGCCGGTGAGCTCCCCCATGCTCATGTAGACCATGCCGCCGACGACGCGCATGTCCATCTCCCCCACCTCGGGGACGGTCGTCACCATGCTCATCTCCTGCGCGCCGCCCTCGAGGTACCGGACGACGCCGGTCGCGTCGGTGGTGACGTCCATCGCCGTCGTCTGCATGGACAGCGACACGGAGCCCGCGGCCTGCGCGGCGGCGGTCACGCGGTCGACGAAGTCCTCCGCGGTGAGGTCGAGCTCGGCCGATGCGTCGACGGTCTCCTCCGCCGCCTCCGACCCCTCGGCAGCGGCGGCGGGACGGTCGGACTTGTCGCCCGTGTCGGACGAGCAGGCCGACAGGCCGAGGACGGCCGCCGTCGCGAGCGACAGGACGGCGGTGGCACGGGTGACGCGCATGGGTGGGACTCCTCCGGAAGGGTCGGGTGCCGCACGACGCGACGGCGCACGCGGGGGTGCGACGACAGCGCGCCGGCCCCCTGGCGGCGCCGGACCCGCGCGGGCGGTCTCGGCTCCCCGACGGTATCCCGCCGGTGACCTGCGTGTGCGCCGGGCAGGCGCCCGCTGGGTGCCCGCTGAGCGCGGGGTCACCCGCGCGGCCCGGCCCGGCGCCCCTGCGACACTGGGGCCGTGCTGCCCCCGACGACCACGACCGAACCCGTCCTCGACCCGCCCGTGCTGCCCGGCGCGGGCGACGTCCGCCTGATCGTGTCCGACATGGACGGGTCGCTGCTCGACGAGCGCGGCCGGGTGCCCGACGGCCTGTGGCCGCTGCTGGACGAGATGGACCGCCGCGGCATCACCTTCGTCCCGGCGAGCGGCCGCCAGTACGCCAACCTCCGCTCCCTGTTCGGCGACCGGGGCGCCGGGCTGGTCTACATCGCGGAGAACGGCGCGTACGTCGCGCAGCACGGCGCCGACCTGTCCACCGACCCGCTGCCGGAGGGCGAGGCGCCGGTCGTCATCCAGCGGGTGCGGGACCTCGCGGCCGCGGGCGGCGACGTCGGGATGGTGCTGTGCGGGCAGCGGGCCGGCTACATCGAGCGCGGCGACGGCGCGTTCGCCGAGCACGCCCGGCGGCACTACGCCTGGCTGGAGCAGGTGGACGACCTCACGGCCGTGGACGACGTGGTGCTGAAGATCGCGGTGTTCGACTTCGGCGCCGTCGAGGAGCGCACCGCGCCCGCCTTCGCGGACCTCGCCGGGCGGCTCCGCGTCGTGGTGTCCGGGCAGCACTGGCTGGACGTGATGAGCCCCGCCGCGGACAAGGGGCACGCCCTGGCGCGGGTGCAGGAGCGGCTGGGCGTCACGCCGGAGCAGACGATGGCGTTCGGCGACTACCTGAACGACGTCGGGCTGCTCGCCGGCGCGCGCTGGTCGGTCGCGATGGACAACGCGCACCCCGACGTCCGGGCCGGCGCCCGCTACGTCGCGCCGGCGAACTCCCGCAACGGCGTGGTCCGCACCATCGCCGCCGCCCTGGGCACGCCCCTCCCGTCCTGACGCGCCGCCCCCCGGCCCGCGAGGTCGTCACACGTGCACGAGGTCGTCCCGCAGGACCGACGACCTCGTGCGGTCGTGACGACCTCGAGCGCGACGCTGGGTCACCAGCCGTGGAGGGTGGGGGCCTCGCCGGGGTAGGACTCGAAGACGGCGCGCTCGTCCGGGGTGAAGGGGCGGGGCTGGTGGGTCCCGCGGTCGAGCTGGACCATCCGGGACCGGGCGCGCAGGTAGACGACCGGCTCCCCGGTCGTGGCGGGCTCCCCGTCGACGATCTCGTACGCGAAGTCCACCGACGACCGCCCGGTGCGCGGCACCCACACGTCGACCGCGATCGGCTCGGGCCGGAACGCCAGCGGCGCGAGGTACTCGATCTCGTGCTTGACGACGACGAGCAGCGAGTCCGTGGGCCGGCCGGCGGGGTCGACGCCCATCGACGGGAACAGCGCGAACCGCGCGTCGTCGAGGTAGCGCAGGTAGGCGGCGTTGTTGACGTGCGCGAACAGGTCGACGTCGGACCACCGCACCTGCATCGTCACGCGTCCGCGTCGGGGGGTGGGGGCAGCGGGGTCGGTCACCGGATCAGGGTAGGCCGGGTCCCTGCGCGGCAGGCGTGGCCGGGGCGCCCGGCGCGGCCGGGGCGGCGACGTCCTGCACCGGGTCGCCGCCCGGCGCCGGCTCCACCCGGGAGCGGCGCAGCCGGAGCCGGCCCTGCGCCAGCAGGATCCCGAGCAGCACCAGGACCGCGCCGGCGGGCTCGTTCCACCCGAGCTGCTCGCCGAGGACCACGACGCCGAGCGCGACCCCGATGACGGGCGTGATGTAGGTGACCGTGCTGGTCGCGGTCGGACCCCAGCGGAGCAGCACGTTGACGTACCAGAGGTAGACGATCCCGGTGCCGAGCACCCCGAGCACGACCAGGCTGCCGACGATGGCGGGCGTGAGCTCGACGGGAGTCGCGACGACCCACGGCGTCAGGAGCAGCATGAGCACGGCGCCCGCCGCGATCTGCAGGAACGACGTCGTCACGGCCGCCACCCCGCGGCCGGTGACGAACCGCCGCAGGTACCCGAAGGTGAGGCCGTAGCAGAGCGCCGCGCCGAGGCAGGCGAGCTGCCCCGCGACCTCCTCGACCGCCCCGTCGCCGCCGGCCAGCTGCCACGGCGCGCTCAGCACGACGACCCCCGCGAGCCCGAGGACGACGCCACCGACCTGCGCCCGGCTCAGCCGCTCGACGCGGAACGCCAGCGTCACGACGAGGACGGTCATCAGCGGCGTCGTCGCGTTGTAGATCGACGCGATGCCGGAGGAGACGTGCTGCTCCGCCCAGGCGAAGAGCGTGTACGGGGCGGCGCAGCCGAGCAGGCCCACGACCAGGAAGTGCCCCCACATCGCGCGGGACCGCGGCAGGGGGCTGCGGGTGACGAGCATGACGACGCCGAGCGCGAGCGCGCCCAGCACCAGCCGCGTCCACGCGATCTGCAGGGGCGCCGTGCCGGCGAGCGCGACCTTCATGAACAGGAAGCTCGCGCCCCACACCACGCCCATGCCGACGAACTGCACGACGGTGCTCAGGTCGGCCCGCCGGGCCCCGCTCTGCTCGCTCACCTGCGCAGACTACGGCCGCCCGCCGACACGCTCCGGCGGTGGTCGGACCCCGCGTCCGGGCACGTCGCGGTCAGCCGTCCGCGGCCGCGTGCAGCGCCGCGACGTCCAGCTTCTGCATCCCCAGCATGGCCTGCATCGCGCGCTGGGCGCGGGCCGGGTCGGGGTCGCCGAGCAGCTCGCCGAGCGCCCGGGGCACGATCTGCCAGGACAGCCCGAACGGGTCCTTGAGCCAGCCGCACTGCGACGGCTCGCCGCCGCCGGCGATCAGCCCGTCCCACAGGGCGTCGACCTCCTCCTGGGTGTCGACGGAGACGTAGAACGAGAACGCCTCGGTGAACCGGAACTGCGGCCCGGCGTTGAGCGCCTCGACCGGCAGGCCGTCGAGCTCGAACGAGACCGACATGACCTTCCCGCCGAGGTCGCCGGGGGCACCGTCGGGGTAGGTGCGGGTGTCGAGGACGGCGGAGCCCGGGATCAGCGACGTGTAGAGCTTCGCCGCCTGCTCCGCCTGGTCGTCGAACCACAGGAACGGGTGCACGCTGGTCTGCACGGGGTGCCTCCTCGACTCGGGTGCCGCCCAGTCTGCTCCGCGGACCTCGCGGTCGTCACGAGGTCGCGGGAGCGGCCACCCGGAAGCGCCCGGCGGTCGCCACGGTCGGCGCCACGAGCGCGGCGGGCAGCAGGAACGCCAGCGCCAGCCCCGGCCCGTCGGCGAGCAGGCCCACGGCGACCGCGCCCAGCACCGCGCCGGCGTAGTTGAAGACGTTGACCCGCGCGACGACCTCGTCGGTGCGCGCCGGGTCCAGGTCGCCCGCGGCCGAGAACGCCAGCGGGACCAGGGCGCCCACCCCCACCCCGACGACGGCGAACCCGAGCACGGCGGCGCCCGTGCTGGGCACCAGGGCGACCAGCACCAGGCCGGCCGTGGCGGCCGCCGCCGCGCCGGCGACGAGCGGGGCGCGGCCCGTGCGGGCGACCAAGCGGTCCCCCGCGAGCCGCGTGACCAGCACCGCCGCCTGGTACGCGGCGTACCCGAGCGGCGCGACGGCACCGGACGCGAGCAGCACGTCGTGCAGGTACACGGTGCTCCACGTGCTCACGGCCGAGTCCGCGACGAACGCGGCCAGCACCACGCTGCCGACCAGCCAGATGCCGCGCGTCGGCAGCGGGCCGCGCGCGGGACGGGGCGCTGGGGACGCTGCGGACGCGCTCGGCAGCACCGGGTCGGACCCGAGCAGCCGCCGGCGTCCGGCGACCGCAGCCCCCGCGAGCGCCACCGCCGCCACGACGAGCGCCCCGGTCGCGCCCGGGACCCCGGCCGTGCCGACCAGCGCCGACATGACCAGCGCGCCCACCACGGCAGCGGCCGTGTAGCTGGCGAAGAACCCGGACATCACCGGCCGGCCGTAGCGCCGCTGCACGAGGACGCCCTGGATCCCCGTCGCGGCGTCGACCACGCCCAGCCCGACCCCGTAGGCCGCGAACCCCGCGACGAACGGCGCCACCGGCACCGACAGCGCCACCAGCGGCAGAGCCAGCGCCTGCACCGCGAGGCCGGTCAGCAGCGCCGCCCGGCTGCCGTACCGGGTCGCCAGCCGCTCGGCGAGCACCGACCCCGCCGCCGCCGTCACGCAGACGAGCAGCACCACCAGGGAGACGGCGGTGTCGTCGATGCCCTGCCGCTCCTTGAACGCGGGCAGCGCCGTCACGACGGTCGCGTACCCGAACCCCTGGGCGGCGAACGCGGCGGCCACCGCCACGCGCGCCCGTACCGCCCCGGCCGCGGGAGCCGTCGTCTCGTCCGCTCTCGTGCTGTCCATCGCCCGCCCTCACGCCGTCGTCCGCTGGTGCCGTCGGTACCGGTGGTGCTGTGGTGCTGGTGGTGCGGTGGTGCTGGTGGTGCGGGTCAGGCCCCGAGCCCGGGGTGCCGCGCCCGGACGATCCCGAACGCCTCGTGCGCGACCTCGACCGTCCGCGCGATGTCCGCCGAGGTCAGGGCCGCGTTGATGAAGTGGTTGTGGTGTGAGGTGAGGTACACCCCGCGCTGCACGCACTCGGCGACCCACTCCTGGTGCAGCATGAGCGAGTCGTCCTCGGCCAGCCGGAGGTAGAACAGCGCGGGCGCCCCCGACGCCACGAGGTGCAGGCCGTGGTCCGCCGCGGCGGCGACCAGCCCGGTGGTCAGCTCGGTGCCGAGGCGCTCGAACAGCACCGGTGCGTCGAGGTCCCGCAGCTTGGTCAGGGTCGCGATGCCCGCGGCGAACGGCACGGCGCTCATCCAGTACGACCCCGTGTACTGCAGGCTGCTGACGACGTCCTTGAGCGAGTCCCGGCCGCAGAGCGCCGACACGTTGTAGCCGTTCGCGAGCGCCTTGCAGAAGCAGATCAGGTCCGCCTGGAAGCCGAAGTAGTGGTCGGAGCCGGCCAGGTCCAGCCGGAAGCCGGCGCGCACGTCGTCGACGATCAGCACGACGCCGTGGTCGTCGCAGAGCTTCCGCACGGCCTGCCAGAACCCCGGGCTCGGCAGCCGGTTGTCGACGAAGTTGCCGTGCATGTACGGCTGGGCGATCAGCCCGGCGACCTCGCCGCGGTGCTCGCTCAGCAGCCGCTCGAGCGCGGGCAGGTCGTCCCACGGCGCGTACAGGTTGTGGGCGACGTCCTCCTCGAGGACGCCGGGGTAGTCGAGCTTCTGCGTCCACGGCGCGACCCCGTGGTAGAAGCCCTCGAAGAACACGATCTTCTTGCGGCGGGTCGCCGCGCGGGCGGTCATCACCGCGAGCGTGGTGGTGTCGCCGCCGTTCTTCGCGAAGAAGGCCCAGTCGGCGCTCGCGACGGTGTCGACCAGCAGCTCGGCGAAGTCGATCATCACGGTCGACGGGATGGTGACGACGTCCTCGAGCCGCGCCTGGGCGGCCGCGGCCGCGTGCACGTCCGGGTCGCCGTAGCCCAGCACGTTGGGCCCGTAGCCGCACATGTAGTCGATGTACTCGTTGCCGTCGACGTCCCAGAACCGGGTGCCCTCGGCCCGCTGGGAGAAGAGCGGGAACGCCGTCGTCGGGATGGCGCAGCCCTCCGCCGGCCCCTGGTGCCCGTAGATGCCGGACGGCACGACGCGCAGCGCCCGGGCGAAGGCCTCGCGGCTCTTCGCGTAGGTGTACGGCGTGGTCGTGGTGCTGGTCGTCATCGCGCTCACTTCCCGAGGTACTGGCCGACGCGGTCGAGGATGCGGTTCACGTTGTCGACCATGGACACGGTGCCGCGCATGGCCATCCGGCCGTCGCCGAGGCAGGCCATCGCGCTGACCCGGCCGGCCAGGAGCGCGCCGGCGGTGTCGAGGTCGGCGAACGTCAGGGCCGCCCGCGGCGAGGGCGAGGGGTGCGGCAGGAACGTGAGCCGGTGGTCGCGGGCCCGGAGCGTGTACGCGAGCTCGCCGGTGACCTCGAGGGCCACGTCGCCGTCGCCGATCAGGTGCGCGCTGAACCGGCCCGACCGGTCCTCGTTGCCGAGCTGCGCGGCCGCGGCGACCGCGACGTGCAGGGTGAGGGCGGTGCTGGTCGCCCGGAACGCCGGGTCGGCGAGGTCCTCGTCCGACGGGCGCAGGTACCGCGTCAGCAGCTCGGTGAGCGGTGCGAAGACCTGCGTGAGGAACCCGAGCCGGTGGAACCCGCTGACCGGCACCGGCCGCGCCGTGCCGTCGATCACCCCGTTGAACGCCACGGGGCTCGCGAACGGCAGCACGACCGTCGCGACCGCGCGGTCCGGCACGACCCGCACCTGCCCGTCCCGGAACGCCAGCACCCCGCGCGGGCCGCCGCGGACGGCGAACGCGATCGACAGGGGGCGGGGGTCGCGGGCCAGCAGCGCGCGGGCCGCCGGGACGCGGCGGACCAGCTCGGGCAGCGTGCCGAGGACCGCGTACAGGTTCACGTACGCGGCCGCCCGCGGGTCGGTGTCCGTCAGCACGGGGCGTCCTCCTGGGTGCGGGGCGGTTCGGGCGGGGCAGCGCCGGTGGGACCGGCGACCGGCTCCGCGAGCGCGGCGAGCGCCCGCGCGGCGAACCGGGCGGTCTCCCGGGCGGCGGCGGTGTCCCGGTCGGCGAGCCACACGCTGGTCAGCCCCTCGGTCGCCATGACCAGCGCACGGGCGGCCTGGTCGAGCGGCACGGTCCACCGGCTGCGCGCCGCGACCGCCGCCGTGGCGAGCGTGGCGCGGGCCGACTCCTGGTAGACCCGGTGCTGGGCGACCAGGGAGGCCCGCTGGCCGGGGGTGCGCATGGCGTAGACGGCGAGCTCGAACAGCGCCTGCTCGCGGTCGGGGTGGGCGGCGAGCAGGTCGACGTAGCGCTCGAGCCCGCCACGGATGACGTCCTCCAGCAGCGGCGGGCCGGCCTGCTCGGTCCCGGCGTCGGACGGCAGGGCGACCGGCAGCAGCCCCTCCTCGGCCGCGCGGCGCTCCTGCGCGGTGACCTCGGCGATCACCGCCTCCAGCAGCTGGTCCACGGACGGGAACGCGTAGTGCAGGCTCGCCAGGGACATGCCGGCCTCGGCGACGACCGCCCGGGTGGTCGCGCCCGCGACCCCGTCGCGGACGATCACCCGGATCGCGGCGTCGACCAGGGCGCGCCGCCGCGCCTCCACCGCCATGCGCGGCACGTCACCCACCTCCCGCGAGCCGGCCGGCCACGCCGAGCACCACGCGGCGCGGCACCACCCCGGCGAGCACCGCCGTGACCCTGTTCCGCAGGCCGGCGACGACCGACGGCGGCGGGTTGCGGCGGTCGAGGGCCCGGAACGCGACGTCGACGATCTCCGGCACGGTGAGCACCTGGCCGACGCGGAACGCGTCCGACCCCGCGACCCCGAAGAACTCGGTCTCCGCGGGCCCCGGGGCGAGCGCCAGGACGCGGAGCCGCGACCCGCGGTGCTCCTGCCAGAGCGCCTCGGTCAGCGAGCGCACGTACGCCTTGGTCGCGGCGTAGACGGCGAACGACGGCCCCGGCTGGTAGGCCGCCGTGCTGGCGACGTTGACCAGGAGCCCGCGCCGGGCGGCCACCAGGTCCGGCAGCAGCAGCCGGGACAGCAGGGTCAGCGCGGCGACGTTCACCTGCAGCTCGGCGGCGACCCGCGCGGGGTCGGCCTCGTGGAACGGCCCGTACGTGCCGAAGCCGGCGCTGTTCACCAGGGCGTCCACGAGCACGCCGCGCCCGACCAGCTCGGCCACCAGGGCGGCGGGGGCGTCCGGGTCCGCGAGGTCCGCGGGGAGCACCGTCGACACGGCGCCGTGCTCGGCCCGCAGCCGCTCGGCCACCTGCTCGAGCCGGTCGCGGCGGCGCGCCACGAGCACGAGGTCGTACCCCCGGGCGGCGAACCGGCGGGCGAACTCGGCACCGATGCCGGACGAGGCGCCCGTGACGACGGCGACGGGGCGGGGGTGGGCGGAGATGGGCGTGCTCCTCGCAGGCCCGGACGGGGCGACTGGGACGACCGACCCAGTCCGGACACTGTCGCAGGCCAGGGGCCCGTGCACCACGGTCCGGCGCGAGATTTCACATGCCCGAAACCCGGTGAGCGGGCGGTCGCACGATCCCGGCGGCGCGCGCATCCGAGCGGACCGGGTGAGAGGTGCGCGAGCGTCCGCCGCTCGAGATGATCCGTGGCGGCACTCGTCGGCACGAGGCTCGACAGGGCGTGACCGCGGTCGACCACCCTGCACGGGTCCGCACCGTCCCGTTCAGCGCCCCGCGCACCCCACGCACGTCCGCGCCGTCGGCAGCGCCCGCAGCCGCTCCGTGGCGATCGGGCGGTGGCACCGGGTGCACGTGCCGTACGTCCCCCGCTCCAGCCGGTCCAGCGCGGCGTCGACCTCGGCCACCCGCTCGCGCATGTCGTGCGCGAGCGCGTCCAGCAGCCGGCGCTCGTACGCGATCGTCGACCCCTCGGGATCGTGCTCGTCGTCCGCCACCGACTCCCGCGACGCCGCGACGACCGCGTCCCGCTCGGCGCCCGTGCCCGCGAGGCGCGCGAGGGCCTCGCGCCGGCGCTCCCGCAGCACCGCCGCGACCTCCACCGGGTCGAGGGTCTCCGCCATCCGCCCAGTATCCGCCCGCACCGGCGCGGACGCCCGGCCGCCGCAGTCCACGGCTACGAGCGACGCGCCCGCTGCCGCACGCGTTCCCATCGCCGGCTGCTTGGGCCGTGCCGCGGCCGAGCGGGGCGGGCATCGCGCGCCCGAGGTCGCCGCCCGAGCAGGTCGGGCACTCTCGAGGTACGCAGGACGAGCGCGTGCAGGTCCCGGTCGAGCATCGCGGCGAGCCTCACCAGGTCGGCGAAGCCGTCGCGCGCCGTCGAGCGGACCACGACGCCGTCGTCCCGGCGCCGGCCGGTCAGGGGGTAGCCGTCGATGAGCGGCTCGTGGTGCGCCATCCGATTGCGCAGGACGTTGACGCGCGCCGCCACCTGGTGGGCGAACGCGCGTCCCCATCGCGCTCCGTCAGCACGCGCCACCGCACGCCCACCCGGGAACGCGCGGTCGAGCACCCCGCGCCACAGGAGCTGGTCGTAGTCGCAGCGGACACGTCGAGGCTCGGCACCGTGGTGATCGCCCTTGTCCAGCAGCCCGACCCAGAACCCGAAGGTGCACTGGGCGACGATCCTCCCCGGCAGCTTCGGCCCCACGACCTGCCCGTAGGCCTGGGCGAGCTGCCGGCTGGCCCGGTCGTCGAGCCCCACGTCGGTCCGCGAGTACCACTCGGGTCCCCACCGCTCGACGAGGCGTCCGTTCATCGCGTTCCGCAACGCGACCTCCAGCAGAGCGACGTCGGCGAGGAAGGCGGCGGCGAGCTCACGGTCCCAGAGGTAGAGCGCACGCGCCCAGGCCGCGTCGCCGCGCGCCACCCGCAGGTACGTCGCCATCCGGGTGGCGGAGATCGAGCGGTCCAGGGCCGCGACCTGCGCTCGCGACAAAGGTGCACGCACGCACTCACCCACTCACCCGTAGTAGCCTGGCGACGCAGTCCCCGGCGCACGCCTCTGTCGAACTCGAGTCGGCATGCAGCCGGGGTTCTTTTCGTTCGCCACCCTGCGGCAGCTTCTCCCCCGTCGTGTGGGACCTTTCGGCCCCCGCGGCAAACCGGCGGCGCCGGTCGTCACCGCCGCGACACACGCCGGGGCTAGCCTGCCCGGGTGCCTCGCATCGCCCCCCACGCCCGTGCCGTCCCCGCCTCCGGCATCCGCCGGATCACCGAGCTCGCGTGGTCGCTGCCCGGCACTGTCGTCCTGAGCGTCGGCGAGCCGGACCTCCCGACCGCGCCCCACGTCCTGGGCGCCGCACGCGACGCGCTGGACCGCGACGACACCCGCTACACGCCGAACGGCGGCATCGCCCCGCTGCGCGACGCCGTGGCGGCGTGGCTGGACGCGGAGCACGCGCCGCCGGTGCGCCGCGACAACGTGTGGGTCACCGCGGGCGGCGCGCAGGCGCTGCACCTCGGGCTCAGCCTGACCGTGGGCGCCGGCGACGGCGTGCTGGTCCCGGACCCGGGGTACCCGCCGTTCACGATGGCGACGCGGCTGCTCCAGGCCGAGGCCCAGCCGTACGCCCTGCGGCCGGAGGACGGGTTCCTGCCCGACCCGGCGGCGGTCGAGGCGGCGATCACCGACCGGACCCGCGTCCTGCTGCTGAACTCGCCGTCGAACCCGCTCGGCACGAGCCTGCCCGCGGACCTGGTCGCGGAGCTCGTGGACCTGGCCCGCCGGCACGACCTCTGGGTGCTGTCCGACGAGTGCTACGCCGCGTTCACCTACGACGCCCCGCACGTCCCGGCGGCCCGGTTCGACACCGACGGCCGGGTGCTGACGCTGCACACGTTCTCGAAGACGCACGCGATGACCGGGTTCCGGGTGGGCGTGCTGGTCGTGCCCGACACGATGGCGCCGCTGATGCCGACGCTGCAGGAGTCGGTGATCTCCTGCGTGAACACGCCCGCGCAGTACGCGGCGCTCGCCGCGCTGACCGGGCCGCAGGACGCCGTCGACCACGCGCGGGCGACCTACCGCGCGCACCGCGACCTCGCCACGGCGCTGCTCGACGAGCGGGGCATCCCGTGGCTGCCCGCGGGCGGCGGGATCTACCTGTGGGCGGACCTGTCGCACGCGACCGGCGGGGACGTCGCCGCGTGGGCCGAGGACCTGGTCCGGTCGGCCGGCGTCGCGGTCGCGCCGGGCTCGGCGTTCGGGCCCGCCGGCGAGGGCTGGGTGCGGATCTCGCTGACCGCGAGCGCCGACGACCTGCGCACCGGGCTGTCCCGGCTCCCCGCGCGGACCGGGGTCGTCGCCGGCTGAGCGCCGGGTCCGCTCAGTGCTCCGCGAGCGCCGCCTCGAACGCCGCCAGCACCCGGGGCGAGAAGAGCACGAACCGGACCAGGTCCACCGCGTCCGGGTGCGCCGCGGCCCAGCCGCGCACCGCGTCCGTCGCCACCTCGGCGACGGTCTCCGCGGGCCAGCCGTAGACGCCCGCGCTCACCGCGGGGACGGCCACGCTGCGCGCGCCGACCTGGACGGCGACGTCGAGCGACCGCGTGAAGCACGAGCGCAGCAGCGCCGGGTCGGTCTCGCCCGCGTGCGCGTCCGGGCCGACCGTGTGGATCACCCACCGGGCCGGCAGCCGCCCGCCGGGTGTGGCGACGGCGTCGCCGACCGGCAGGCCGCCCGGGTGGGACGTGCGGCGCAGCTCCCGGCACGCGGCGAGCAGCTCCGGCCCCGCCGCGGCGTGGATCGCGCCGTCGACGCCCCCGCCGCCGAGCAGCGACGAGTTCGCCGCGTTCACGACGGCGTCGACGTCCTGGGTGGTGATGTCGCCGGGGACGATCTCGATGCGCACGGACCCATGCTCGCGCGCCCCGGGACCGCGCGCCCTACGGTGAGGAGGACCGACCGCACCCCCGGAGGACGCACCGTGACCCAGCCGACCCCCACCGAGCCCGTGCCCACCGAGCCGCTGCCCTCCGGCCCGGACGGGGCGAGCAGCACGACGCCGGTCCCCGTCGGGCACGACGGCCGGGAGGACGTGCCGCTGCTCGAGGACGACGAGACCATCCCGCCCCGCCCGGAGGAGGAGGTCGCCGACGTCGCCCGTGCGGTGCCCGACCGCGCCGGCCACGGCGAGCCGGAGCTCGGCGGCGCCGACGACGCCCGGCTGCACCCCTGACGGTCCGCCCGCCGGTGCTTCACCCGCGCCGGGCCCGCAGGTCCTGCGGGCCGCTCCGCGCGCGGTGAGGCATGCTGGTCGGCGTGCAGATCAGGCGTGTGCTCGAGGACGACTGGCAGACCGTCCGCGACATCCGGCTGCGCGCGCTGCGGGAGAACCCCGACGTGTTCGGGTCGTCGCTGACGCGCGAGGAGCTGTTCGCGGAGCCGCACTGGCGGATGCGCCTGCGCAGCGCGTCGACGTGGGTCGTGGACGAGGACGGCACGGCGCGCGGCCTGGTCGCGATGATCCAGGAGCCCGGGTCGCCGACCAGCGACCGGCACGTCGTCCAGCTGTGGGTCGCCCCCGAGGCCCGGCGGCGCGGGATGGCCTGGGCGCTGCTGGACGCCGTCAAGGACGCCGCCCGGGCCGACGGCGCCGCCACGGTCTCGCTGTGGGTCGTCGACGGCAACCACGCCGCGGGCGACCTGTTCATCCGCGCGGGCTTCGTCCGCACCAACGAGCGGCACGCCCTCACCCGCGACCCGTCGCAGGTCGAGGAGCGCCTGGTCCTCCGGCTCACCTGAACCGCCCGCCCCCGGCTCAGGCGCCGTCCGGAGCCGACTCCAGCAGCAGGGTCACCGGGCCGTCGTTGACCAGCTCCACGGCCATGTCCGCGCCGAACACCCCGGTCGGCACCGTCAGCCCGCGGGCCCGCAGGTCCGCCACCACGGCGTCGACCAGCGGCTCGGCCACCGGCCCGGGGGCGGCGGCGTTCCAGGTGGGCCGGCGTCCCTTGCGCGTGTCGCCGTAGAGCGTGAACTGGCTGACCACCAGCACCGGGGCGCCGGCCTCGGCGGCCGAGCGCTCGCCGCGCAGGACCCGCAGCTCCGCGACCTTCCGGGCGATGTGCGCGACCTGCGCCGGTCCGTCGCCGGGCGTCACGCCGACGAGCACCACGAGGCCCTCGCCGTCGAAGGACCCGACCACGGCGCCGTCGACGGTCACGGACGCGCGGGTCGCCCGCTGGACGACCGCCCTCACGCCGGGACGCCGGGGCCGAACGCGGGCACGACGGCCCCGACCGGCTCGCCGTGCCCGAGCACCGGGACCTCGCCCAGCGCGTCCAGCGCGGCCAGGTCCGCACCGGGCACCGCGGCGACCTGCGCGACCCGGAGCGCGGCCACGAGGACCGCGGGACGCGGGCGCGCGCCGCCGTCGACGACCTTGAACGCCACGGCGGACCCGTCGGGGAGCGCCGCGGCGTAGACGCCGTCCGCGCCGTCCTTGGCGACCAGCCCGGGCACGGCCCGCATCGCGCGGGTGACGTCCCGCGCCGCGCCGCCGACCAGCTCGGGGTGCTCCGCCATCGCGGTGGCGACCCGGGCCAGCGGCGTCCCCGGCTCGCGCCCCGGCGCGACGGCGATCCGCGCGAACGCACGGGCGAGGCCGACCAGCGTGGTGGAGAACAGCGGGGCGCCGCAGCCGTCGACCGTGGTGTGCCAGGTCTGCACGCCGGTCAGCTCCTCGACCGCCGCGCGGCACGCGACCTGCACGGGGTGCTCGGGGTCGGTGTACGTCGCCGGCTCCCAGCCGGGCTCGTCCGCGTGCGCGGCGCAGGTGGCGAGCATCGCCGCGTGCTTGCCGGAGCAGTTCTGCGCGACCGGCTCCGGGCCGTGCCCGTCCTGGCGCCACGCGAACGCGGCGTCGGCGTCGAGCGGCAGGTCGGGCGTGTTCTCGAGCGCCGACTCGTCCAGCCCCGCGGCGAGCAGCGTCTCCCGGACCACCCGCAGGTGCTCGGGGGTGCCGTCGTGGCTCGCGCACGCCAGCGCGAGGTGCGGGCCGTCCAGGTCGAGCCCGGCGCGCAGCATGCCCACGGCCTGCAGCGGCTTGAGCGACGAGCGCGCGAGCACGGTCACCTCGGGGTCGCCGAGCGCGAGCCGGACCTCGCCGTCCGGGCCGAGCACCACCAGGTGCCCGGCGTGCACCGACTCGACCAGGTCGCCGCGCACGACGCGGGCCAGCGGCACCGCCGCGGACGCGACGTCACCCGTGCGCAGGGCGTCGTGCGCCACCACGGCCGCGGCGCCGACGGTGCCGTGCAGCCGCTCGGCGATCTGCGGTCCGCCGGGACGCGGGCCCGGCACGCTCACCACCCGCCCGAGCGGGGGCCGCCGCCGGTGCCGCCGCCGCGCCGGCCGGAGTGGGGCGCGATCGCGGGGCGGACGTCGACCAGGTAGACGATCGCGGCCACGGCGCTGAGCAGCCCGAGGAACGACGGGAACGCGCCCAGGCCGAGCGGCGGCGGCACGCAGAAGAACGCCACGGCGGTCGCGATGCCGAGCACGATCAGCCACACCTGCTTGGTCCGCTTGCCCGCGGCGACGAACGCGGACGCGGGCCGGCGCGCCGCGTCGACCAGGGCCCACACCGCGAGCACCAGGATGACGAGGCTGAACAGGATGAACAGCAGGACTTGCACGGAGCCGAAGATCACGCGCTGAGCCTACGGGGCGCGGGGCCCCGCGCGCCGGGTGACGGGTGACGGGCGACCTCAGATCTCGGGCAGGGTCTCCCGCGCCGTGCGGGCGTCCACCCCCGCGGCCTCGAGGAGGTCCACGACCAGCGACCGGACCAGCAGCAGCAGGCTCTGCGCCTGCCAGTCGTCGGGCGTGACGGTGAACGGGTCCAGCCCGGCCGCGAGCTCCAGCAGCTCCTCGCGGGCCCGGATCGGCTCGGACCCCACCCCGAGGGCGGCGGCGAGCGCGTCGGCCGCGAGCGCGGCGCGGTCCACGGCGTCGGCGACCGGCCCGAGGTCGTGCGGCTGCTCGGCCTGCACCGTGGCGAGGGAGCGCCGGGCCAGCACGCGGGCGTTCCGCACCGCGCGGTCGACCCGCACGGCCGACTGCCCGACCCACGCGAGCTCCGTGCGGTGCCGGCGGGCCGCGGGCGACACGCGCGCGAGGTCGCGGGCCGAGGACGCGGCGTCCTGCCACTCGTCGAGCGCGGGCTGCGAGGCGCGGCCCCGGATCAGCGCGTCCTGGACGTCGTGCGCGGAGCGGGTGCGCATCCCGCGTGCGACGAGCCGCAGCATCCCGGCGAGCTCCTCGACGGCCGCGCGGCCCTGGGCGCGCGGGCGGCGGCGCGGGTCGCTGGGCGTGAGGGCGGCGACGGCCAGCGCCACGGCGCCGCCGACCAGGGCGTCGGTCCACCGGCCGACCGGGCCGCCCGAGGCGCTGACCGCGGGCAGCCCCACGATGACGATCGCCTGGACGCCCGCCTGCGTGGTGAGCATCGGGCCGCGGTCGAGGAACCGCGCGACCATCGCCGCGACGAACAGCACGACGGCGACCTGCCACGCGCCGGTGCCGATGACGTGCACCACGAGGTCGCCGAGCCCCACGCCGATCGCGACGCCGACCGCGAGCTCCGCGACCCGGCGCAGGTCGCGGTCCGCGGTGAACCCGAGCGCGATCCACGCGCTGACCGGCGCGAAGAACGGGGCGGTGTGCCCGAGGACGGAGTAGCCGATCGCGTAGGCGATCCCCGCCGCGACCACGGCCTGCAGGACCGGCACGAACGCGGTGCGGACCCGCGACCAGCCCTGGCGGGTGCGCGCCGCGACCTGGACCCGGACGGACGACGGCCCGGACGACCCGGTGCGGGCGCCGCCGGTCACAGCATCGGGTGGCCGCCGAGGCCGCGCGTGAGCGGCCCGTGCGCGGCGGGGCGGTCGACGGACACGCCGTCGCCCGGCACCACGACCTCCTGGCCGGCGGTGACCGGCCCGCCGTCGCAGTCCACGACCACGTCGACGTCGACCGGCGCCGAGCGCTTCACCACGGCGAGCGCGACCGGCCCGAGCTCGTGGTGCCGCACCAGGCTGGTGACCCGGCCGATCTCGCGGCCGGGCTCGCCGGTCGTGAGCAGGTCGCCGAGGTCGCGCACCGCGGCACCGGCCTCGGGCAGCAGGTGCCCGGAGCCGTCGAGGTGCAGCAGCACCAGCCGGCGCGGCGGGCGGCCCATGTTGTGCACGCGGGCGATCGTCTCCTGCCCGCGGTAGCAGCCCTTGTTCAGGTGCACGGCGGTGCGCAGCCAGTCGAGCTCGTGCGGGATCGTCCGGTGGTCGACCTCCCGGCCGGCGCGCGGGCGCCACGCCTCGACCCGGACGGCCTCGCTGGCCCAGGTGCCGACCAGCGGCCAGCCGGCCGCCTCGCGCTCCCGGACCGCGTCGACCAGCCCGGCGCGGGGCACGAGGACCAGCCGCCACGCGCGGTCGGCGCCGGGGTGCTGGTCGTCGGGCAGGCCGTAGCGCGTGCCGCCGGGCAGCGTGCGGGGCCACGGGTCCCGCCAGGTGACCGGCTCCCCCTCGGCGCCCTCGGCGTCGACCGGCTCGCCGATCGCGGCCCAGTCGTCGGTCACGTCGGCGACCTCGACGCGCAGCATGAACCGCATCCGGTCGAGCCACGCCGCGAGCTCGGGTGCCGTCTCGCTGATCAGCCAGGTGGCCTCGCCGTCGTCGACGACCGCCGCGACGTGCTCCACGTGGCCCTGCGGGCTGAGGACGAGCGTCTCGGTCGACGTCCGCGGCGGCAGGTCGGCCAGCTGCTGCGAGGTGATCGAGTGCAGCCACGACAGCCGGTCCGGGCCGGCGACGCGCACGACGCCCAGGTGCGACTGGTCCACCACGCCGCCGCCGCGGGTGAGCGCGCGCTGCTCCGCGGTCGGGTCGCCGTAGTGCCACGCCACGCCCGCGTCCGGGCCGGAGCCGGCGACCGCGCCGTGCCGGTCCAGCAGCGGGCTGCGGTGGCGGGGCTCGGCGGGTGCCTGGGCCTGCTCGGCCTGCTCGGCGGGCTCGGCGGTCATCTCAGTCACCCGCCACGCGGCTCAGCCGCGCGGAGGCGTACGACTGCAGCTCCTGCCCGAACGCGGCCAGGTCGTGCGCCCACATGAGGTCGCCCTGGACCAGGCCGTAGAGGCGCTTGCCCGCCGTGACCTCGGCACCCGTCGCGGTGCGCGCGATGACGTCGCTGACCAGGTCGATCCTGCCGTTGCCGGTCGCCCCGACGTACACGCCGACGTGCCCGGACGGGTCGGCCAGCAGCAGCTCGACCGGGAACAGCTCGGAGCCCATGCCCTCGGGGCGCTCCGGCGGGATGCGCCAGAAACCCTGCTCGGTGGACCAGACGGCACCCCCGCCGTCGGCCCGCACCGCCCGGTCGCCGGCGTCCGCGCCGTCCCCGTCCGCCAGGGCCGAGGCGTCGTCCGGCACGACGACGAGCCGGATGGTGGACGTGTACGACAGGTACGGCCCGCCGTCGTGGTCGACGACGACGTCCTGTGTGAACGCCGTCTCCTCGATGCCCGGGTACCCGACGACGCCCTCGCCGTGCCAGCGGCCGACGAGCCAGGCCAGCGGGTACATCTCGGGCGCGAGGCCCTCGGGGAGGGTGAACGCCATGGGAACCCTTCTGGTCAGCGCTGTCCCTTGAACAGCCGGTAGACGACGAAGAATGCGAACCAACCGATCGTGATCGTCGCAGCGACGAGCAGACCGATGAACACGATCTCGAGTGCCTGCATGCACCGATCCTAACGACGGAACCACCGTGCGCCTTCCCGCAGCCCTCCGATCAGGCGCGCGAGGCCCGCAGCCGGACGCCGAGCAGGTACAGCTCGCAGCCGAGGCACAGCCCGATCGCGGCGCTGAGGGTCGCCGCGACGAGCGCGAGCGCCGCGGCCACCGGGACCGCCGCTCCGACGCCCGCGAGCGCCAGCAGCACCCCGGCGCCCGTGAGGACCAGCCCGACCAGCTGGGCGAACCGCGGCGGCCGCGGGTCCTCCGTCCCCGCCGGCGCGCCGAGCCGGGGGCGCACGAGCGTCCGGAACAGCACGCCCTGCACCGAGCCCTGCGCGCCCCGGGCGGTGCCGACGGCGAACAGGGCCGCGACCACCGCGAGCGCGGCCGTCGAGGCGGGGGCCGGGAGCAGCAGGACGACGACGAGCAGCACCGCGGTGACGGCGGCGCCGAACCGCGGGCCTCGAGGGTCGATCCCCGCCGGGGCGGCGGACGCGGGTGCTGCGGGGGTGCGGGGCTCGGTGCTCATGGCGGTGCCTTCCGGGGGACGGGGAGGGGGCGGGGTCAGCGCCGGAGCCGGTCGAGGGCGTCCAGGGCCTGCGACCGGGTGGTCGCCCCGGACATCCGGCCGCGGACGGCCCCGGCGGCGTCGAGCACGAGCACGGTGGGCGTCCGGAGCACGTCGAACCGCCGGACCAGGTCCATCCGGTCCGCGGCGTCCAGCTCCACGTGCGCGACCCCCGGGTGCTCGGCGGCGAGGGTGCCGAGCACGCCCGCGGTCGCCCGGCAGGGGGCGCAGACCTCCGCGGACAGCTGCACGAACGTCGCGGCGGCGCCGAGTTCGGCGCCCAGCTCGCCCGGTCCCAGGCGCTCGGTCGCGGCCACCGGGGCCCACCGCCCGTTGCGTGCCCGCCAGACGACGCCCACCACCGCGGCGAGCGCGAGGACGGCGCCCACGAGCAGCAGCCGCAGCTCCATGCCGACCTCCGGGTCCCGCGCGGGGCACGGGGACCGGGTCAGCCCACCAGCACGCGCCCCACGACGTAGACGAGGATGCCTGTCACGGCGACGGGCAGGACAGCCACCGCCCACCCCGCGAGACGATGTTCCAGCACGGCCATCCGGTCGAACAGCGCGTCCCCGGCAGCGACCAGGACGCCGACCGCCGCGCCCAGCAGCACGCCGGACAGCAGCCCGACGGCGGGCAGCGCCGCCCCGGCGACCAGACCACCGGCCGTGGCGGCGCCGAGCGTCGCACCGGCCCCGGCCCACCCGCGCAGCGGCAGCGCGGTGACGGCCGACCCGACGGCGAGCGCCACCGCGCCGGTCACGACGACGGCGTCGCCCGCCCCGGTCCGCTCCGCCGCCAGCCAGCCGGCGGCGCACACCGGCACGAGCGCGCCCGCCACGGTGCCTGCGACGGACTCGACCAGGCGCTCCCGGCCGTCGCGCCGGGCCAGCTCCGCCACGAACGAGGCGAGCACGGCACCGGCGAACACGGCGGGGACGGCGCCCAGCAGCGGCTCGGAGGTGGTGAGGTGCGCGACGGTGACGGCCGCGACGCCCGCGAGCCCGATCACCACACCGGTGCCGACCCGGGCGGGGAGCCCGGCGACCAGCGGCCAGCCGACCGCGAACGCCGCGGAGAGGAGGACGAGGAGCGCCGCGAGGACGACGCCGTCCCGCCCCGCGAGCGAGACGCCCCCGAGGACACCGGCAACGGCGACGAGCGTCGCCAGGACCGCCGTGGTCACGGCACGATTCGACGCCTGCACGGGTGTCATCCTCGCATCCCGGGGCCGTCCCCCCGGCATCGGGGGTGCTCGCACGGGCCCGCGGGACCCTCTCCGGCGGGCGCTCGGCGGCTGACGTGACATCCACGCTGTACCGTGTCCCCCAATTCGGACGGGAGGAGGATCGTCTGTGGCCGACCTGCTGCTGCTCACGCCCGCGTCCGGAGGCTCCTCCCAGGTCCTCCCGGCGCTCGGCCTGCTGTCCCACCGCGTCCGCGTGCTGCCCGTGGAGCCGTCCGCGCTGGTGGACGCCCCGGACGCGGACATCGTCGTGCTCGACGCGCGGCGCGACCTCGTCACCGCACGCACCACGTGCCGCCTGCTGCGCGCCACCGGGCTGACGGTCCCGCTGGTGCTCGTGCTCACCGAGGGCGGCCTCACGGTCGTCACCGCGGAGTGGGGCGCGGACGACATCGTGCTGGAGAACGCCACGCCGGCCGAGGTCGAGACGCGGTTCCGGCTGGTCATCGAGCGCGCCGCGTCGTCGGCGTACGACGACCAGCCGCAGGAGATCTCCTCCGGCGAGCTCATGATCGACGCCGGCGGCTACACCGCCCGCCTGCGTGGCCGCCCGCTCGACCTCACGTACAAGGAGTTCGAGCTCCTCAAGTACCTGGTGCAGCACCCGGGCCGCGTCTTCACGCGCGCCCAGCTGCTGCAGGAGGTCTGGGGCTACGACTACTACGGGGGCACCCGCACCGTGGACGTCCACGTCCGGCGCCTGCGGGCCAAGCTCGGCCCCGAGCACGAGCAGCTCATCGGGACCGTCCGCAACGTCGGCTACCGGTTCGACCCGCCCAAGGACCGCCGCTCGGGCGAGGGCACGGGCTCCCCGGCGCCCTCCGAGGTGCCGGCCGACGCCTGACCGCGCCCGACCCGCGCCGCGCCCGGCCCGGGCGCGGCGGGTACGCTCGTCCACGGTGTGCCGGGAAGTCTGGTCGGCGTCCTCGTCGTCGACCCCACCGGAGGCCGCAGCCGTGCCGCACACCCCCGCTCCCGCACCCACCGACCGCCCGAGCCTGTTCGGCGCGCTGACGCCCGGCGGGCTGAGCAACCTCCTCGACACCCTGCGCGCCGAGCGCACCGGCGGCGTGCTGCTGCTGCTCGGCGCCGTCGTCGCCCTGGTCTGGGCGAACTCCCCGTGGGCGGCGTCGTACACGACGGTCTCGGACGTCGTCGTCGGTCCGGCGGCGCTGCACCTCGACCTCAGCCTGGCGGCCTGGGCGACCGACGGGCTGCTCGCGATCTTCTTCTTCGTCGTCGGCGTCGAGCTGAAGCGCGAGATCGTCGCGGGCGAGCTGCGCCGGCTCCGCACCGCGGTCGTCCCGGTCGTCGCGGCCGTCGGGGGGATGGCCGTGCCGGCCCTGCTGTACGTCGCCGTCAACGCGGCTGCCGCGGGCGGCGTGCTGCGCGGCTGGGCCGTGCCGACCGCCACGGACATCGCGTTCGCGGTCGCCGTGCTCTCCGTGGTGGGCCGGAGCCTGCCCGCCTCGCTGCGGGCGTTCCTGCTCACGCTGGCCGTCGTCGACGACCTGCTGGGCATCGTGATCATCGCCGTCGTCTACACCGACGGGGTCCAGCTGCTGACCCTCGCCGCGTCGCTCCTCACGGTGGCGCTGTTCGCGCTGCTGGTGCGGGTCCGGCGGCTGCCGGTGCTCCGGACCGTCGGGCTCCTGCTCCTGGCCGGGACCGCGTGGGCGCTCATGCACGCGTCGGGCGTGCACGCGACCATCGCCGGCGTCCTGCTCGGCCTGACCGCACCGGCGCTGGCCCGGCCCGGTGAGCAGCACAGCGTCGCGGAGGCCCTCGAGCACCGCTGGCGCCCCGTCTCCGCCGGCTTCGCCGTGCCCGTGTTCGCGCTGTTCGCGGCCGGGGTGCCGCTGTCGGGCGGGGCCATCTCGGCCGCGGTCGGCGACCCGGTGGCGCAGGGCGTGGCGCTCGGGCTGGTGGTCGGCAAGCCGCTGGGCATCCTCGCCGCCACGTGGCTGGTCGCGCGGTTCACGCGGGCGGCGCTGGCGCCGGACCTGCACTGGCGGGACGTGGCCGCCGTCGGGCTGCTCGCCGGCATCGGGTTCACCGTGTCCCTGCTGATCGGCGAGCTGGCGTTCGGGCCGGACAGCGCCCACGACGCGCACCTCAAGGTCGCGATCCTGCTCGCCTCGACGACCGCGGCGGTCCTCGGCGGCGCCGCGCTCGCGTGGCGCGACCGGCAGCACCGGGCCCGCGGTCTCCACCAGGTGGCGTCCGGAACGCGGTAGGTTCGGCGTCGATGACCGTCGACTCCGCCGCCCTGCTGCTCGACGGCCCGTGGCGGCACCACTTCGTGCCCGCCAACGGCGCCCGGTTCCACGTCGCCGTCGCCGGCCCCGACGACCGCGACGCCCCGCTGGTCGTGCTGCTGCACGGGCTGCCCGAGCTCTGGTGGGCGTGGCGGCACCAGCTGCCCGCCCTCGCGGAGGACGGCTACCGGGTCGTCGCGATGGACCTGCGGGGCACCGGGGGCTCCGACAAGCCCCCGATCGGCTACGACGTGCCCACGCTGACCCGCGACGTCGCCGGCGTGGTGCGCTCGCTGGGCTGCGAGCGGGCCGTGGTCGTCGGGCACGGGGTCGGCGGCGGCGACGTCGCCTGGGCGATGCCGGCGTACCACCCGGGGCTGACCCGGGCCGTCGCGGTGCTGTCCTCCCCGCACCCCCTGCTGCGCCGCGCCGACCCGCGGTCCGGGCTGCGCGCCCGTGCCGCGCGCCGGATGGCCGCCGTCCAGGTGCCGTACCTGCCCGAGCGGTCGATGACGCACGGCGACCTCGTGGCACGCCTGCTGCGGGAGTGGGGCGGGCCGCGCTGGCCGGACCCCGCCGCCCTCGCGCTGTACCGCCGCGCCGTCCAGGTGCCGTTCGCCGCGCACTCCGCCCTGGAGCAGGTGCGGTGGCTCTACCGGTCGGGCGCGCGCGCCGACGGCCGGCGGCACGCCCAGGCGCTCCGGGCGACGCCGCCCGTGCCGACCCTGCAGGTCCACGGCGGCTCGGACGGCTGCTACTCCGTGTCCCGGGCGATGGCCGACGGGTCGGTCGCGCGCCGGCTCGGCCCGCAGTACCGGTTCGAGATGCTGTCGGGCGCCGGGCACTACCTGCCCGAGGAGGAGCCCGCCCGGGTCTCCGCACTGCTGCGGGACTGGCTCGCCGAGCTCGGCTGACCCCGGTCCGGCGCCGGCGCCGGCGGGACGGGCGGCACCCCGACCCGCACCAGCGCCGACGGGCAGTCCCGCGTGAGCGGGCACGTCGCGCAGTCCGGCTTGCGGGCGTGGCAGGTCCGCCGCCCGTGGAAGATCAGCCGGTGGCTGAGCAGCGTCCACTCGGCGCGCGGGATCAGCGCGGCGATGTCCTGCTCGACCTTGACCGGGTCCTCCTGGGTGGTCCAGCCGAGGCGCCGGGCCAGCCGCCCGACGTGCGTGTCGACGGTGATGCCCGGGATGCCGAACGCGTCGCCCAGCACCACGTTGGCCGTCTTGCGGCCCACGCCCGGCAGCGTCACCAGGTCGTCGAGCCGGGGCGGCACCTCCCCGTCGAACCGCTCGACCAGCGCGCGCCCCAGCCCCTGCAGCGACCGTGCCTTCGCCCGGAAGAACCCGGTCGGCCGGATCAGCGCCTCCAGCTCCTCGGGGTCGGCCCCGGCGTAGGCGGCGGCGTCGGGGTACCGCGCGAACAGCGCCGGCGTGACCTGGTTGACCCGGACGTCGGTGGTCTGCGCCGAGAGCACGGTCGCCACGAGGAGCTCGAGCGGCGAGGTGAAGTCCAGCTCGCAGCGGGCGTCCGGCCACCGCACGGCCAGCGCCCGGTTCACGCGCCGCGCGCGCCGGACGAGCGCGGTCGACGGGCGTGCGTCGCTGCTCATCGGACCAGCGTAGGTCCGGCGCGGGCCCGGCCGGGCCCACGGGCCGGTGTGAGCCGGTGCGGGCCGGTGCGGGCCGGTGTGGGCCCTGCGGGGGAACGCGTTCGTCCCCGAGGGTGACCGCGAAGTGGATCACATGACCAACTGCTCAAGTCGGGCGCACCGCACGTCGAGGACAAGGAGGACGGGCTGCGACCGCGGACCGCTAGAGAGAGACGGCGGACCGCATGACCCTGGCCAGCCCGGCCGACCAGCTCGTCGAGCTGCGACGCCAGCGCGGTGCTCTGCGCCTGGAGCACCAGCACGTCGTCCGGTGGCGCCGTCTGGTCCGGGACCGCCTGGAGCTGGCCGTGGCCGCCGCCGCGCCCCCCGAGGCACCCGGGGCCTGCCCCGACGTCCGCGCCGTCATGGGCCCGGCCGCCGCCGACGTGCCGCCCGCCGCGGAGCTGGCCGCGGCCGTCCGCGGGGCGCTGCCGATCGCCGAGGTGCACGAGCTGCCGCGCCTGCGGGACCTCGACATGCGGCTCGCGCGGTACGAGCTGCGCCTCGAGGACGCCCTGCGCGGCCTCACCGACCGGTACATCGACCAGCTCGCCCGGGACGTCACCGAGGGAGGGGTCGACGCGCTCCGCGGTCCTGCCCGCGCGTGATGAGGCAGACTGAGGACGTCACATCCCGGTCAGAAGGTGAGGTTCTCCCAGTGGAGGACGACGTCGTGCTCACGGCGCCCCTGTTCGCGAACATGGACCCCGAGGCGTCCCGGACCCTGCTCGCCTCGATGGCGCCGCTGCACGTGGGCCGGGGCGAGGTCCTGTTCCACGAGGGGGAGCCGGGCGACCGCCTGTACGTGATCCGCTCCGGCAAGATCAAGCTCGGCCGCCGGTCGACCGACGGGCGCGAGAACCTGCTCGCCGTGCTCGGCCCGGGCGAGATGTTCGGCGAGCTGTCGCTGTTCGACCCCGGCCCGCGCACCGCCACCGCCACCGGCCTCGCCGACGCGGTCGTGCTGGAGCTCGGCCACCACGACCTCATCCCGTGGCTCGAGCAGAACCCGACCGTCGCCAAGCACCTGCTGGGCGCGCTCGGCCGCCGGCTGCGCCGCACCAACGACGCGCTCGCCGACCTCGTGTTCTCCGACGTGCCGGGCCGCGTCGCCAAGGCGCTGCTCGACCTGTCGCACCGGTTCGGCCAGCAGACCGACGAGGGCGTCCGCGTCGCGCACGACCTCACGCAGGAGGAGCTCGCGCAGCTCGTCGGCGCCAGCCGGGAGACGGTCAACAAGGCCCTGGCCGACTTCGCCGCGCGCGGCTGGGTGCGCCGGGAGGGCCGCGCGATCGTGCTGCTCGACCTGGAGCGCCTGGAGCGCCGCGCGCGCTGAGCCGCCGCCCGCACGGACGCCGACGGCCCGCCCGCTCCCCGAGGGGGTGCGGACGGGCCGTCGCCGCGTCGGGAGGGCGCTCAGCCCTCGGGGGTCAGCTCCACGACGATCTCGACCTCGACCGGCGAGTCCAGCGGCAGCACCGCGACGCCGACCGCGGACCGGGCGTGTACGCCGGCCTCGCCGAACACCTCGTGCAGCAGCGTGCTGGCGCCGTTGATCACGCCGGGCTGGCCGGTGAACGACGGGTCGCTCGACACGAACCCGACGACCTTCACCACCCGCGCGACCCGGTCCAGGTCCCCGACCAGCGAGGCGACCGCGGCGACCGCGTTCAGCGCGGCGGTGCGGGCCAGCTCCGTCGCGGTCTCCGGGGAGACCTGGCCGCCGCCGGTGCCGACCTTGCCGGTCGCCGGCAGCTCACCGGCGACGAACGGCAGCTGGCCGGACGTGTAGACGTGGCTGCCGGTCCGGACGGCGGGGACGTAGGCGGCGACGGGCGCGGCGACCTGGGGCAGCTCGATGCCGAGCTCCGCGAGGCGCGCGAGGACGACCCCGCTCACCGCTCGCCCGTGGGGCGCTTGAGGTAGGCGACGAGACCGGTCTCGGACTGGAGCACCTGGACGAGCTCCCAGCCGTCCTGCCCCCACTGGTCGAGGATCGCCTTGGTGGCGTGGACGATGAGGGGGACGGTCGCGTACTCCCACGTGGTGGTGGCCATGGCGCCACCCTAGCGGCGCCCGCTCAGTTGGCGATCGCCTCGACGCCGGCCGCGCCGACCAGCTCGTCGTGCCACGACTCCACCTCGGGCCGCCGCCGGCGCAGGGCCCGGCGCTCCCGCTCCGTCATCCCGCCCCACACGCCGAAGTCCGCGCGCGAGTCGAGCGCGTCGGCCAGGCACTGCAGCCGCACCACGCACCCCGAGCACACCGAGCGGGCGTCCCGCTGGGCGGCCCCCTCGACGAAGAGCTCGTCCGGTGCGACCTTGCCCGCGCCGCACGCCGCGGCCGCCGTCCAGTGGCCGTCAGGCCCTGCGATCGTCATACGTCCCTCGTCCCCTAGGTACGGGACGGGCCGTCCCGAGCCGGCGCGAGCACCGGCGGACGGTTCGGCAGTCCCCCTGCCCGGCGACCGTATCCGGTCCGCCGGGGCCCGGGCATCCTCCGTTCGGGTTGTTCCTGCCGGTCAGGGCGCGGCGGCGAGGGTGTGCAGGTACCGTGCAGGTCCCCGCGGGCACCACGGAGTCCCCCGCGCGCGCCCAGGGCCCTCCCGTACCCTTTCGGGCATGGCTCCCTCCCCCTCGCCCCGCGGGCGGCAGGTCACCGTCGCGCAGGCGCTCGCGCTGCTGCTCGCCTTCGTGCTGACCGCCGGCGTCGGCGGTCTCCTGACCGCCGGCCTCGTGCTGCCCACGGTCGCCGTCGCGAACACCGCGACCGACCTGAGCGCGGAGGCGTTCGAGGACCTCCCGTCGCAGCTGGAGCGCAAGCCGCTCGCCGAGAAGTCGGTCATGCTCGCCGCCGACGGGACCGTGCTCGCCGAGTTCTTCTCCGAGAACCGTGTCGTGGTCTCCCTGGAGCAGGTGTCCGTCCAGATGCAGAACGCGGTGATCGCGACGGAGGACCGCCGGTTCTACGCGCACGGCGGCATCGACCCGGCGGGCATGGTCCGGGCGCTGGTGAAGAACCAGTTCAGCGACTCCACCCAGGGCGCCTCGACGCTGACGCAGCAGTACGTGAAGAACGTGCTGATCGAGACCGCCGTGCGGGACGGCGACCTCGCCGCGGCGGAGGCGGCGCGCGAGGCCGACGGCGCCGAGGGCTACGCCCGCAAGCTCCGCGAGGCGAAGCTGGCCATCGCGCTCGAGAAGGAGCTCACGAAGGACCAGATCCTCGAGAACTACCTGAACATCGCGCAGTTCGGCGTGGCGACCTACGGGGTCGAGTCCGCCGCCCGGCGCTACTTCGGCAAGGGCGCGGTCGACCTCACGTACCTCGAGGCCGCGACGATCGCCGGCATCACGCAGAGCCCGACCGCGTTCGACCCGGTGAAGAACCCCGAGGACTCGCAGGAGCGGCGCGACGTCGTGCTCAGCCTGATGCTCCGCGAGGCCTTCATCACGCAGGAGGAGTACGACGTCGGCATCGCCACGCCGCTGCCGGACACGCTGCACGTGAGCGAGGCGCAGAGCGGGTGCATGGCGGCCGGGAACGTCGTCCAGGGCTCCGGCTTCTTCTGCGACTACGTCACCCAGGTCATCCGGAACGACCCCGCGTTCGGCGCGACGCCCGAGGAGCGCGAGGACACGCTCTACCGCGGCGGTCTCACGATCACCACCACGCTGGACCCGCGGCTGCAGACGCAGGCCGACACCGAGGTCAAGAACACCGTGCCCGTGGACGACCCGACCGGCGTGGGCTCCGCGATCTCCGTGGTCGAGCCCGGCACCGGCCTCATCAAGGCGATGGCGGAGAACCGGAACTACAACAACTCCGCGGAGGCGACCGGCCGGGACTCCTCGGTGAACTACAACACGTCGTTCTCGTACGGCGGCTCCAGCGGGTTCGCCCCCGGGTCCACCTTCAAGCCGTTCACGCTGCTCGAGTGGCTCAAGCAGGGCCACAACCTCAACGAGCGGGTCAACGGCACCGAGCGCACGCTGAACCTGAGCCAGTTCACGTCGTGCGGCTCGAAGTACAGCAACGAGACGTGGAAGGTCGGCAACGCCGAGGGCGGCTCCGGCCAGATGACCGTCCTGGCGGCGACCCAGGGCTCGGTCAACCTCGCGTTCCTGTCGATGGCCATGCAGCTCGACCTCTGCAACATCATGGACGGCGCCGCACAGCTCGGCGTCGTGCGGTCGAACAACGGCGCGGAGGGCGAGACCTTCGGCGCCAACCCGTCGAACGTCCTCGGCTCGGACTCGACCACGCCGCTGATGCTCGCCGGCGCCTACGCGACGTTCGCCTCGGGCGGCATCTACTGCAAGCCCACGGCGATCACCAACATCAAGGACGCCGACGGCAACGACCTGGCGATCCCGGACGCGGGCTGCGCCCAGGCGATCGACCCGAACATCGCCAACGCCATGAACCTGGCGATGAGCAACGTCTGGAAGGGCACCGGCCGCACGATCGGTGCGCCGTCGTTCTACACGGCGTCCGGCAAGACCGGCACCACGACCCGCAACGAGCACACCTGGTTCGTCGGGTACACCCCGCGCCTCGTGTCCGCCGTGTGGGTCGGCTACCCGGACGCGATGCGGCCGATGCAGGGCATCACCATCAACGGGAAGTACGCGCGGTACGCGTACGGTGCCACCTACGCCGGCGTGACCTGGAAGAACTTCATGGACCAGGCGCTGAACGACGGCCAGCCGAACCCCGGCTTCACCGCACCGAACAACGAGGCGGTCTACGGCCGGGCGATCCCGGTCCCGTCCGTGGTGGGTCAGGACCAGGCGACGGCGACCGCGACGCTGGAGGGCGCCGGGTTCGGCGTGACCGTCGGCGGGTCCACCCCGTCCGACGTCACCGCGGGCTCGGTGGCGAGCCAGAGCCCCGCGGGCAGCGCACCCGCCGGGACCACCGTGACCCTGACGCTGTCCAGCGGACCGGGCGGTGCGCCGGCCGACGCCGGCGGGGGCAACGGCGGCGGGAACGGCGGCGGTGGCGGTCAGGGCAACCCCGGACAGGGCAGCCCCTAGTGCCGCACCCCGTCGCGCGGGCCCTCGGGGGCGCCGCCCTCGCCGGGGCGGCCGCCGTGGCCTGGGGCTCGCTGGTCGAGGTCCGCTGGTACACGCTGCGTGAGGTCACCGTGCCGGTGCTCCCGCACGGCCAGGCGCCGCTGCGCGTGCTGCACCTGTCCGACCTGCACCTGACGCCCGGTCAGCACCGGAAGGTCGACTGGGTCCGCGACCTCGCGTCCCTGAACCCCGACCTGGTCGTGGACACCGGGGACAACTGGGCGCACCTCGACGCGATGCCGGCGCTGCTGCACGCCCTCGAGCCGCACCTGGCGACCCCCGGCGCGTTCGTGTGGGGGTCGAACGACTTCTTCGCGCCGTCGCCCAAGAACCCCGCGCGGTACCTGCTGCCCGACGCCCGCACGTCGCCCGCCGCGCCGCCGGTGGAGCTGCCGTGGCGCGAGCTGGGCCGGCGGTTCGCCTCCGCCGGCTGGGTCGACCTGACCAACCGGCGCGGCGAGGTCGAGGCGGGCGGCCGGCGGATCTCGCTCGTCGGCACGGACGACGCGCACCTGGACCGGGACCGGTTCCCCGCCGCGGGTGGTCCGGAGGACGTCCGCCCGGCCGCGGTGGTCGACGACGCCGGGGTCGCGCGCGCGGCGCAGGGCGACGTCGACCTGCACCTGGGCGTCACGCACGCGCCCTACCTGCGGGTGCTGGACGCGATGCACGCCGACGCGGTCGACCTGGTGCTGGCCGGGCACACGCACGGCGGGCAGCTCGCCGTCCCGGGCCACGGCGCGCTCGTCACCAACTGCGACCTGGACCGCGGCCGGGCGAAGGGGCTGCACGGCTGGCCCGGCGCGCGGCCGGACGCCCGCGGCGGCGCCGACTCCACCTGGCTGCACGTCAGCGGCGGCCTGGGCACGTCCCCGTACGCCCCCGTGCGGTTCGCCTGCCGGCCCGAGGCGACGCTGCTGACGCTCGTCGCGGCCTGACCCGAGGCCGCGCCGCCGGCCCGGGTCCGGCACCGGACACCCGTCCTCGGACCGCACCCGGGTGCCGCTATGCTGACCGTCGCCAGCCGCGTGGGAGCGCTCCCGCAGCGGTTTCACCAGAGCGAGAGGCGCAACGATGCGGTACGGCCACTTCGACGACGAGGCACGCGAGTACGTCATCACGACGCCGCACACGCCCTACCCGTGGATCAACTACCTCGGCTCCGAGGAGTTCTTCTCGCTGATCTCGCACACGGCGGGCGGGTACTCGTTCTACCGCGACGCGAAGATGCGCCGCCTCACGCGGTACCGGTACAACAACATCCCCACCGACGAGGGCGGCCGGTACTTCTACGTCAACGACGGCGGCGACGTCTGGACCCCCGGGTGGCTGCCGGTCAAGGCGGAGCTCGACCACTTCGAGGCGCGGCACGGCCTGGGCTACTCGCGCATCACCGGCGAGCGCGGCGGCCTGCGCGTCGAGACGCTGTTCTTCGTGCCGCTCGGCGAGACCGCCGAGGTGCAGCACGTGACCCTGACCAACACCTCGGACGCCGAGAAGACGGTCAGCCTGTTCTCGTACCTCGAGTTCTGCCTGTGGAACGCGCAGGACGACCAGACCAACTACCAGCGCAACCTGTCGCTCGCGGAGGTCGAGGTCGAGCTGGACGGGCCGAGCGGCTCGGCGATCTACCACAGGACCGAGTACCGGGAGCGCCGCGACCACTACGCCGTCTACGGCGTGAACACGCGGGCCGACGGGTTCGACACCGACCGGGACACCTTCGTCGGACCGTGGAACGGGCTCGGCGAGGCGGCCGTCCCCCGGGCAGGCCGCGCGACCGGCTCGGTGGCGTCCGGCTGGTACCCGATCGGCTCGCACCAGGTGGACGTCACCCTCGCGCCGGGCGAGAGCCGGTCGCTGACGTACGTGCTCGGCTACGTCGAGAACCCGCACGAGGAGAAGTGGGCGCCCGCCGACGAGGCCGCCGGCGTCCGGGCCCTCCAGGTGGTGAACAAGGAGCGCGCGCACGCGCTGCTGTCCCGGTTCGCCACGACCGAGCAGACGCTGGCCGCGTTCGAGGCGCTGCGCGCGTCCTGGACCGACCTGCTCTCGACCTACTCCGTGACGTCGACCGACGAGCGGCTGGACCGGATGGTCAACATCTGGAACCAGTACCAGTGCATGGTCACGTTCAACATGTCGCGGTCGGCGTCGTACTTCGAGACCGGCATCGGCCGCGGCATGGGGTTCCGCGACTCCAACCAGGACCTGCTCGGGTTCGTGCACCTGGTCCCGGAGCGCGCACGCCAGCGGATCATCGACATCGCGTCGACCCAGCTCCCCGACGGCTCGGCGTACCACCAGTACCAGCCCCTGACGAAGCGCGGGAACGACGACATCGGCTCGGGCTTCAACGACGACCCGCTGTGGCTGATCCTCGGCGTGGCGGCGTACATCAAGGAGACCGGGGACTGGGCGGTCCTGGACGAGCCCGTGCCCTTCGACAACGAGCCCGGCTCGGAGGTGCCGCTGTTCGAGCACCTCACCCGGTCGTTCGAGTTCACCGTCGCGCACCGCGGCCCGCACGGCCTGCCGCTCATCGGGCGCGCCGACTGGAACGACTGCCTCAACCTCAACTGCTTCTCCACCGAGCCCGGCGAGTCCTTCCAGACGACGGAGAACCGGTCCGGCGGCGTGGCCGAGTCGGTGTTCATCGCCGCGATGTTCGCGCACATCGGCCCGGAGTACGCCGAGCTGGCGGAGCGCCGGGGCCTGACCGACGTCGCCGCGCGGGCGCGGAGCGAGATCGAGGCGATGCGCACGGCCGTCCTGGAGCACGGCTGGGACGGCGAGTGGTTCCTGCGGGCCTACGACTTCTCCGGCAACCCGGTCGGCACGGACGCGAAGCCCGAGGGCAAGATCTGGATCGAGCCGCAGGGGTTCGCCGTCATGGCCGGCATCGGCGTGGACGCCGAGGACCCGGCCGACCCGGCGTCCCCCGCGGTGCGCGCGCTCGACTCGGTCGAGGAGCACCTGGCGACGCCGCACGGGATGGTCCTGCAGTGGCCGGCCTACACGAGCTACCAGATCGAGCTGGGCGAGGTCTCCACGTACCCGCCGGGGTACAAGGAGAACGGCGGCATCTTCTGCCACAACAACCCCTGGGTGATCATCGGGGAGACCGTGGTCGGCCGCGGCGCCAAGGCGTTCGACTACTACAAGCGCATCACGCCCGCCTACCGCGAGGACATCTCCGACGTGCACCGGCTCGAGCCGTACGTGTACGCCCAGATGATCGCCGGCAAGGAGGCGGTGCGGCACGGCGAGGCCAAGAACTCCTGGCTGACCGGCACCGCCGCCTGGAACTTCGTCGCGGTCTCGCAGTACCTGCTGGGCGTGCGGCCGGAGCACGACGGCCTGGTCGTCGACCCGCAGATCGGCCCGGACGTGCCGTCGTTCGACGTGACGCGGGTGGCGCGCGGCGCGACCTACCGCATCACGGTGACGAACTCGGGCACCCCGGGGGCACGCGGCCGGCTCGTGGTGGACGGCGCACCGGTCGAGGGCACGACGGTCCCCTACGCGCCGGCGGGGACGACCGTGCGGGTCGAGGTCACCGTCTGACGCCGCGGTACCGGGGTCGTGGCTCGCGGCCACGCCCCCGGTGCCGACGGTGCGACGGACGAGGCCGGAGGACCCGCTATGCTGGACGCGCGTTCCCGGTGACGGGGGCGTCACGACCGTCGGGGGTCCAGGCCTGCCGACGGTCGCGCGGGTGTAGTTCAATGGTAGAACTTCAGCTTCCCAAGCTGATAGCGCGGGTTCGATTCCCGTCACCCGCTCTCCCGCAGGGCCAGGCCGGTACGTCCGCGCCTGGCCCTTCGTCGTCCCCGGGTCGCGCACCACCTACCCGGTGCCGGGGAGCGCCGTCCCGCAGCACTCAGCACGGGCGCGCCGAGCACCTACTCGACCCGCCGTCGCCACCTCCGCACCCGCCTTCCGGACCACTCAGGGCCGGGGAGCCGGTCCGACCCTGCCTAGCGTTCCGACGCCAGCGCAGACGGAAGGACCACATGAGCCAGCAGATCTCCCGGGTCGACCTCCGGTTGCCGGACCGGTGGTGCGCGTGGCGGCCGGGTGACGCGCCCCGGGTCGCGCAGCGGCTGGCGGCCGGCCTCACCACCGGTCCGGTCGCCGCCGCACGGCTCCGCGCGGCGCTGACCGCCGTCGACCGCGCGGTCGTCGAGCTGAACGCGCGGCACGTGCGCGCCGCCGCGTGGGTGCCGGAGCCGTCGGGCGACGTGGTCGGCGGCCTGGCGTGCGAGCTGCTCGCCGAGGCGCCGACGGGTGACGGTGCCGCGAACAGCTACCTGCTGCGGGTCAAGCGCAAGATCTACCGGTCCGCACGCGTCCCGACGCGCACGACGTTCCACGCCTCCACGCTGCGGGAGGTGCCCGCCGGCGAGGCCGTCGTGACGCTGCGCAGCCACGGCGTCACGCGGCACGAGGTGATCTGGACGGTGTTCGCCCCGGATGCCGCCGAGGCGGTGGAGCTGCGGTTCGACACCCGGGACCGGGAGCGGTACCAGGACCTCATCGCGCACGCGGAGACCATCGCGACGGCGCTGCAGATCACGGTCGCCCGTCCACGGCCCTCGGTGGTCACCCCGCGGGGCGGCGCGCCGACCAGCGCGTCCGCCGCGCGGGGCTGACCGCCGCACGGGCCGCCCGGCTGCGACACTGGTCCCGCGTCGGCGGCGGCGCACCTCCGGCGGCGCCGGGTGGCCGGGCGGAGCACGGAGGCGGGCGGATGACGGACGTGCTGTCCACCGACGGCACCGGCCTCGGCACCACGGCGGACGACCTGACGGCGGTGCGGGAGGCGGCGGACCGGCTGCTCGCCGACCACGGGGTCACCTACGGCGCGCCGGCCCAGGGTGGCGACGGCAGCGACGCCGACGCCGCCGGCCCGTGGCGCCTCGACCCCGTGCCGGTCGTCCTGGACGAGGCGGACTGGACCCCCCTCGACGCGGCGCTGACCCAGCGCGCGGAGCTGCTCGACGCGGTGCTGGCCGACCTGTACGGCCCGCGGCTGCTGCTGCGGGACGACGTGCTGCCCCCGGAGCTGGTGCTGGCGCACCCGGGGTTCCTGCGCGCCGTCGACGGCCTGCACCTGCCCGGCGGCCACGACCTGGTGCTGACCGCGACGGACCTGTGCCGCACGCCGGACGGGTCGTGGGTGGCGGTGTCCGACCGGACGCAGGCGCCGTCGGGTGCGGGGTACGCCATGGAGGACCGCCGCGTGGTGGCCCAGGTGCTCGCCGACGTCTACCGGCAGACCCCGATCCAGCGGATCGGCCCGTTCTTCCACGCGCTGCGCCACGCGCTCGGGAACGCCGCCCCGGCCGCGTCGGCCGAGCCCCGCGCGGTCCTGCTCAGCGCCGGCCCGGCGTCGGAGACGGCGTTCGACCAGGCCTACCTGGCGTCGATGCTGGGGCTGCCGCTGGTCGAGGGCAGCGACCTGGTGGTGCGCGAGGGGCGGCTCTGGCTGCGGGGGCTCGGCGGGCCGGAGCCGGTCGACGTCGTGCTGCGCCGCGTCGACGCCGACTGGTGCGACCCCCTGGACCTGCGGTCGGGCAGCCGCCTGGGCGTGCCCGGGCTGGTGCGCGCGGTGCAGGCGGGCACCGTGAGCGTCGTGAACCCGCTCGGGTCCTCGGTGCTCGAGAACGCCGGCCTGCTCGCCCACCTGCCGGTCCTGGCCCGGACCGTGCTCGGCGCCGACCTGCTGCTCCCCCAGGCGGCGACGACCTGGTGCGGCCGGCCGCAGGGGCTCGCGCACGTCCTCGACCACCTCGACCGGCTGGTGCTGAAGCCCGTCGACCGCGCCGGCGGTGCCGAGGTGGTGCACGGCTGGACGCTGGACGCCGCCGGGCGGGAGCGGCTCCGCGCCCGGGTCGCGGCGGACCCGGCCGGGTGGGTCGGCCAGGAGCCCGTCGTCGGCACCGCCGCCGGCTCGCGCGCCGGGGTGCTGCGGACCTTCGCCGTCGCCGCGCCCGACGGGTACCGCGTGATGGCGGGCGGGCTGGCCCGGCTCGCCCCCGACGTGGACGACCCGGTGGTGTCGCACGCCCGGGGCGCCGTCGCCCGGGACGTCTGGGTGCTGGCGGGCGACGTCGCGCCGGCCGGCACGGCCTCGGCGGAACCGGACGATGCCCCGCCCCACCCCGGGCGCCCGCCCGGCACCGGGTTGTCCCCGCGGTCGGCCGAGAGCCTGTTCTGGCTGGGCCGCTACACCGAGCGGGCCGACGGCACCGTCCGCCTGCTGCGGGCCGTCGTCGACCGGTGGGACGACTACCACCGCGCCCCCGCGAGCGCCGGAGGTCGCGCACTGGCCCTGCTGCTGGACGCGGCCGGTGCGCGCGACCTGCCCGACCTGCACGACCTCCTCGTCGACCGCACCCGGCCGGGGACGGTCGCGTGGGCGGTCCGGCGGGTCGCCGAGGCGCAGGCGGTCGTCCGGGACCAGATGTCCGCCGACCTGTGGCTCCCGCTCGCGAGCATGGCCCGGACGCTCGCGGCGCAGCGCCGGGCCGCGGCCGCCGCGGGCGGTCCCCCGCGCCGCACCGACCTGCGCGCCGGGCTGGACCGGATGCTCGAGGCGCTGCTGGCGGTCGCCGGCATCGAGGGCGAGGGGCTGGTGCGCGACGTCGGCTGGCACCTGCTCGACGCGGGCCGCCGCGTGGAGCGGGCGCAGTCGGTGGTCGCGACCCTGGCCGCGACCGTCACCACCCCGGCTCCCGCGGACGTGGAGTCGCTCGTCCTGGAGTCCGTGCTGCTGGCGCACGAGTCGGCGATCACCTACCGCCGCCGGTACACCGCCCGCCCGGCCGTGCCCGGCGTGCTCGACCTGCTGCTGCTCGACGGGGACAACCCCCGGTCGCTCGCCTACCAGGTGGCCCGGCTGCGGGCCGACCTCGCGCGCGTGCCGGCACCGCCCGGCGCCACGGAGCAGCAGGACCGGCTGCTCGCCGACGTGGAGGACCTGCTGGCGGAGCTGCACCCGCCCACCGTGGGCGACCCGGACGGGACCGGGCCCGGCGCCGGGCGCGCACGGCTCGCCGAGGTGCTGGAGTCCCTGGGCTGGCGGCTGCGCGCGGTGGCCGACGAGGTGGCCCGGGTGCACTTCGTCCACCCGGCTCCCGCGCACGCCGTGGCCGAGGAGTGGGGCGTCGGCCGCTCGCCCCGGGACGCCGACCCCGAGGGCGCCGCGTGACCGGCCGCCGCTACGAGCTCGTGCACCGGACGACCTACCGGTACCCCCAGCCCGTCACCACGTCCTACGGGCGCGCCGTCCTCCTCCCCCGGGACCTGCCCGACCAGCGGCGGCACGCGGCCGAGGTGACCGTCGAGCCCGCGTCCGCCGACGCGGACCGGCACACCGACTGGTTCGGCAACACGTCGACGTACTTCGCGGTGACCACCCCGCACACCGAGCTCACCGTGACCGCCGCGGCGACGCTGACCGTGAGCCGGCGCCGGGCGGACGTCGCGACGCTGCCCGACCTGCCGTGGGAGGAGGTGGCGCGGCGCGTGCGCGAGGGCGACCCCGAGACGGGTGGCCGCGACCTCGTCGGGCTGCGCGAGGCCGTCCTGGCGTCCCGGCACGTGCTCCCGTCGGACGCGGTGCGGGCATGGGCCGCGCCGTCGCTGCCGCCGGGGCGGCCCTACGCGCGGGTGCTCGCCGACCTCGCGCACCGGATCCGCACGGAGCTGACCTACCGGAGCGGCTCCACCACGATCGCGACGACGCAGGTCGAGCTGCTCGAGTCCGGCGCGGGGGTCTGCCAGGACTTCGCGCACCTGATGATCGCCGCCCTGCGCGCGCACGGGCTGCCCGCCCGCTACACGAGCGGCTACGTCGAGACGCTCCCGCCGCCCGGGCGGCCCAAGATCCGGGGGGCGGACGCGTCCCACGCGTGGGCGTCGGCGTGGCTGCCCGGGGCCGGCTGGGTGGAGGTGGACCCGACCAACGACCAGTTCGTCGGCGACCGGTACGTCGTGCTCGGCTGGGGCCGGGACTACGGCGACGTGCCCCCGTTGCGCGGGGTCATCTTCACGGAGGGGTCGGGCGCGCGGCCGGAGGTCTCGGTCGACCTGCACCCCGTCGACCCGGCCTGACGGCGCCCCGGGGTCGTCCCCGTCGTCCACCGCGCGTGCACACGGCATCCACAGGCCCGCGGGACGTGCCCTGCGGGGATCGCGTCGCCGTGCACAAGGTGGGGACAACTCCTGTGGATGAGACCGGACATATCACCCGGCCGAGTGGCGCGGGCACCCGTTCGGGCGACCGGAGGCTGTGGACATGTGGGCAAGCCTGTGGGCAACGACGTCCGGGCACGAAGAAGGCCCCTCGGAGTAAGCGTCCGAGGGGCCTTCCCCTGATCGTCGTCCCGCCGTCCCCGACGGGTCGGGGACCGGCCACCGCTCTGACGGTGCGGCTCCGCCCCGGCACCCGGTGGTCGCCCCGAGGGGCGTCCGCCGCGGGCAGGACGGCGACGATCCGGCCGTCGGGGTCCTACGGGCCGCCCGTGCGACTGCGTCGTCATCCGCAGCCCGGCGGGTCTCCCCGCCGAGGTGGTCCGTCGTTCTCCCTCGGGCCCGACCCCGCCGGCTCCGCACCGCAGGACCCCCGTCGAGCGGGTCCTCCTGCGGTGGACGGTGGGTCCGCCGTGGTCGTTGGAGACGTTCTAGTCCTGCCCGCGCGGCGGCCGCAAGGCCTCGGCCGTCACCATTTCGTGTCCACCGGAGAATGCACACGTTGTCCACAGGCCGTCCTGTGTGATCGCGCGGAACTCACAGGGCTGTGCACAACATCTGTGGACGACGGGACGCGGCGCGCCTCGCGGGACACAGGCGCGCGTCGTCCTAGCCTCGGGCACGGCTGAGGCCCCTCGGAGTAAGCGTCCGAGGGGCCTCGTCGTCGGCCGGCCGAGGTCAGGCGCGCACGTCAGGCGCGGACGTCGTGCAGGTGGTGGACCACGTCGTGCAGGAAGTACTGGCCCAGCGTCTCCACCGTGAACGCCGACCCGTTGGACCGGCGGCCGGTGCGCTCCCACTCGTCGGGCCGCACGGCGGCGAAGGCGTCCGCGAGCGCGGCGGCGGCGTCCGCCAGCTCGTCCGCGACGCGCCCCGGGTCCTGCAGGTCGTACCGCTCGGCGAGGGCGGTCGCGTCCTGGTCCCAGTTGGGGAACTGCGGGTCGTCCTGCTCGAGCATCAGGCGCAGCCGCTCACCGAACACCCGGTGCACGTCCCGGACGTGCGCGCCGTACTCCAGCACCGACCACACCCCCGGGCGGGGGCGCTCCCGCACGTCCAGCCGGTTCAGGGCGGCGCGCCACCGCGGCACGAGGTCGTGCACCGTCCCCGCGATGCCGGGGCCGGTGGCGTCCGTGCCGGCGAAGCCGCACTCCGGGCAGCGCTCGGTCAGGACCCAGGTCCAGTCCTTCGCGTCCGGCTCGGCCGGGGTGTAGTCGTCGTCGGGGCTGTCGGGCGGCGTCGCGGTCACGTGCGCACGCTAACGTGTCGGGCCCGGGGAGGCGTACGATCCGACAGAAGGGTAGGCAAGCCTTACTTCGTCCGGTACGTTCTGACACGACGTCATATCGTCGTCGATCCGTCGGTCCTCCCGGGAGCCTCGATGACCACCACGCACGACCTGCCCGCAGCCGCACCTGCCGTGCCCGGCGCCGACCCGGCCGGCCCCGCGCCGCTGTCGCTGCTGCTCCGCGAGGGCACGCGTCCCGAGCACGAGGCCGCGGAGGGCTCGAGCTTCGTCGAGGACCTGCTCGGCGGCCGGCTCACGCTCGAGGCGTACGTCGACCTCGCGCTCCAGCTGCACGCCGTCTACGTCGCGCTCGAGGAGACCGCCGAGCTGGTGCGCCGCGCGCCCGACGGCGACGGCGTGGTGTTCGACGAGCTGCGGCGCGTACCCGCGATCGAGGCCGACCTGGTGCACCTGGCCGGGCCGGGCTGGCGCCTGCGGGCGACCCCGCTGCCGGCGACGGCCGCGTACGCCGACCGCATCCGCTCCGGCGGCGCCGACGTCGGCCGCTACGTGGCCCACTCCTACACCCGCTACCTCGGCGACCTGTCGGGCGGCCAGGTCATCGGCCGCATGGTGCAGCGGCACTACGGCGTGGCGGACGCGGGCGTCGGCTTCTACGCCTTCCCGGACGTCCCCAAGCCCAAGCCGTTCAAGGACCTGTACCGCGCGCGGATCGACGCGCTGCCCCTGTCGGCGGCCGGTCGCGAGGCCGTCGTCGACGAGGCCCGGGCCGCGTTCCGGCACAACCGCGCGCTGTTCGCCGCGCTGGGCGAGGTGCACCGGGTCGCCTGACGGGACGGTCCGCGCCGACCCTCCACAACTCCGGCACCCCGTGGCACCCCACGTGCTGACGGTTCGTGCCAGGATGTCAGCATGCCCAAGATCATCGGCGGCTCGCTGCACGAGCACCGCGAGCAGACCCGGCTGCGGCTGTTCGGTGCGATGTCGCGCCTGATGGCCGAGCGCGGGTTCGACGCGATCACGCTCGCCGACATCGCGCAGGCGGCCGGTGTGGGCCGCACCGCGGTGTACAACCACTTCGCCGACAAGGAGTCGATGCTCGTCGGCTTCATCATGCACGAGACCGAGCAGTACATGGCCGCGCTCGAGGCCGAGATCTCCGGCGTCGACGACCCGACCGAGCAGCTGCGCGCGTACGTCCGCGCGCAGTGCGTGCTCAAGCGCGACTACCACCTCGCCCCCGGACCGGACCTGCGCTCGGTGCTGTCCCGCGGGACGCAGCAGCGGGTCCGCGAGCACGTGGTCGTCGTCGAGGCGATGCTGCGCCGGATCCTCGCCGCCGGGATCGACGCCGGCGCGTTCCCCGCCCAGGACCTCGGGACGACCGTGTCCCTGGTCAACGCGTGCCTGAGCAGCCGGGCGCTGCCGGAGGACGGGCCGGAGCGCGACCGCGCGATCGAGTCCACCGTGCTGTTCGTGCTGCGCGCGGTGGGCGCGGGCGACCGCGCGGAGGAGGTCGCCGGTACCGGGACGGACGGTCGTGCGCGTGAGGCCGTGCCCGTCTGAGCCGGGGAGCCCGCACCCCGAGCGGGGATTCACCCGCCCGGGCGAACCCACGCGGGTCTCCCGGGTGTGGGCCGGGCCGTGACACGCGATGATGAGCCCGTGACCGACGCACCGCCGCCGGCCCGGACGAGCGCGCCCCGCGATGACGGGGACGACGCCCGGCACTTCGCCCTGCTCGCGCACCGCCTGAGCGGCTGCTCCACCCTGTCCGAGGTGCACGAGGCCGGCGTCGTCGCCGCCCGCGACCTGCTCGACGTGGGCGTGGCCGCCGTCGCGCGCCTGGAGCAGGACGACTGGCACGTGCTGGCCGCCGACCCGGCGGACGAGCTGCCCGCCGCCGAGGACGCGCTGAAGGACGGCGAGGCCGTCCGCGCCCTCGTCCGCCGGCGCGAGACCTGGCTCTCGGCGCCGGGCGACGACCCCGTGCGGCCCCGGCCCGCGCTCGTGGCGCCCGTCGTCGTGAACGGCGACCTGTGGGGGGTGCTCTGCGCGGTGCGCGACGAGCGCGCCACCCCGTTCGGGCCGGACGACGCGGCGCGCGGGGAGGTGCTCGGCGCCCTGGTCGGCGCCCACGTCGCCCGCCTCGACCTCGCCGAGCAGGTGCGGCACCTGGTGTCCGACGACGCCCTCACGGGCCTCAGCACGCGCCGGGTCGCCGACGAGGCCGCGCAGGCCGCCATCGACTCCGGCGACGAGACCTGCATCGTCATGTGCGACGTCGACGGCCTCAAGCGCGTCAACGACGAGCTCGGGCACGACGCCGGCGACGAGCTCCTGCGCAGCGTGGCCGGCGTGCTGCGCCGGGCCAGCGGCGGGCTGCCCGGGTCCACGGCGGCGCGGATCGGCGGCGACGAGTTCTGCATCGTCACGTGCGGGATCCCGCGCACCACCGTGGTGCAGGTGGTGGACGCGATCGTCGGCGACAGCACGCTGCCGCACGGCGCCTCGCTGTCCTACGGCATCGCGTCGTCGGCGCGCGGGTCGCTGGGCGCCGCCCCGACGCCGCGTTCGCTGTTCCGCCGGGCGGACGCCGCGCAGTACCACGCGAAGCGCAGCCACGCCGCGGCCCGCGCCCGGCAGTACCGCGCCGACGACCCCGGGGCCGTGCTCGGCCGCACCGTCGCCGCCGCGGTCACCGCCCTGGCCGGGACCGGGCCGACCGCTCTGTCCCGCCTGTGCGCGCTCGCGGCGGCCGCCACCGAGGCGATGGGCGGCTCGGGCTGGTCGGTCGCGCACGACGACGGCGACGACGGCTCGGTGGTGGTCGCCCGCGGCGGCACCTCCTCGCTGCACGTGAGCGGGATGCGGCAGCTGACGCTGCGGCGGTCGCCGTGGACCGTGACGCTCGAGTCCACGCTGCCCGCCGACGACCCGACGACCAGCACCACCCTGGACACGCTGGTGTCGCTGGCGGTGGTCGGCGCGGCCTGACCGGCGCACCCCCGGCGGTCCGACCGCGCACCGACCGCGCGGACCGCCCGCCGGGGCGCGGACCGTCCTCCGGGGCGCGGTCCGTCAGCCGTGCAGGGGGAGCGAGAGCTCCGCCGGCGCACCGGCGACGACGCGCACCGGCACGCCCCAGTCCTGCGAGTTCAGGTGGCACGCCGGGAACTCGATCGCCGGGTCGGCGTCGCAGCTCGCCGCGCGGGCCGTCACGTGCAGCACGCCCTCGCCGACCTCCGGGTTGATCCGCAGCGTCCGGGTGAGCGGCACGTCGTCCCCGGACCCGTCGAGCAGCAGCTCCGGCGGGGTCGCGGACACCCGCAGCATCGTGGACGGCCCGTAGCGGTCGTCGTACTTCTGCCCGGCGGCCGGCGTGAACACCACGTCGAGGGCGAGGTCGCCCGGGCCGATGTCCGTGACCGGGCGCTGCGTGCGGTGCGCGCCGGAGTCCAGCACCTCGCCCGCGAGGGTCGCCGGCAGGGCCACCCGGGTCAGGCGGTGCGCGGCCGACTCGACGACCAGCAGCGTCACGCCGCCCGCCTCCGCGTCCGCCTGCACGACGATGCCGCTCGGCTCGGCGAGCCCCGTCGCCAGGGTGCTGACCTCGCCGCGGCCGTCGGCGCCCGGGGCCCAGCGGCGGACGGCGCCGTTGTAGGTGTCCGCGACCACGACCGAGCCGTCCGGCAGCACGGCGACACCCAGCGGGTGCTGCAGCAGCGCCTGGTCGGCGGCGCCGTCGCGGTGGCCGAAGTCGAACAGCCCCGCGCCCACGGCGGTGCCCACCGTCGCGGCGGACCACGCGTCCGCGGGGCCGGCACGGTCGGGTCGGGCCGGGCCGGCGGCCGCGCGCACCGCCGCGAGGGCGCCGACCAGGCTCGCGGCCTGCTCCGGGGCGGCGGGCGGGGCCGCCGGCGTGCCGGGGTCGATCCAGCGCAGCGCCGACACCTCGGAGTCCGCCAGCCACACCCGCCCGTCCGCGGCCGGTGCGAGCCCCGACGTCTGCGCGAACCACGCCTCGCGCGGGTCCCCGTCGACGAGGCCCTCGTTCATCGTGCCGGCGACCGGCTCGACCGCACCGGTCCGCGGGTCGAACGCCCACAGCTGGTGGTCGCCCGCCATCGCGACCAGCGCGGTGCCCGTCGGCTCGGACCACGCCACGTCCCACGGCGAGGACAGCGGGACGTCCCTGCCCGCGCGCGGGGTGCCGTCGGTCCGCCAGAGGTCGGGGCGCCCGGGCAGCGGCGACGGCACCGTCGGCTCGCCGACGAGGTACTGCTCGCCGGTGCCGGCGACGGTGGTCACGTGCCCGTCCGACAGCCGCACCCCCCGCAGCGCGTGGTTCACGGTGTCGGCGACGAGCACGTCGTAGCCGACCGCCGCCGCGACGTCGTCCGGCAGCAGCGTCAGGCCGTTCGGCTCGCTGAACCGCGCCGCGTCCGGGGCGCCGTCCGCGAGGCCGCGCTCCCCCGAGCCGATGCGGCGCAGCAGCGTCTCGCCGTCGACGTCGAGCTCGGCGAGCGAGTGGTGGCCGGCGTCGGCGACCAGCAGCGACCCGCCGGGCAGCGCGACGGCCTTCGCCGGGAACCGCAGCGTGCCCGCCGTGGGCTCGGGCGGGACGTACGGGCCGCCGCCGCGGTGCAGGGTGCCCTTGGCGTCGTGCTCGGCGACCAGGTCGCGAACCAGCCGCTCGACGTTGCTCTGGTGCCCCTCGCCGGCCATCTGGGCCACGATGTAGCCCTCCGGGTCGATGACGACCAGCGTCGGCCAGGCACGCGCCGTGTACGCCGACCACGTGACCAGCTCCGGGTCGTCCAGGACGGGGTGGTGCACCTCGTAGCGCTCGACGGCCGCGGCCAGCGCGACCGGGTCGGCCTCGTGCACGAACTTCGGCGAGTGCACGCCGACGATCACCAGCACGTCGCGGTACTGCTCCTCGAGCGCGCGCAGCTCGTCGAGGACGTGCAGGCAGTTGATGCAGCAGAACGTCCAGAAGTCGAGCAGGACGATCTTGCCGCGCAGGTCGGCGAGGGCGACGTCCTGGCCGCCGGTGTTGAGCCAGCCGCGGCCGACGAGCTCGGACGCGCGGACCTTGGGGAGACGGGCGCTGCTGGTGGTCACGGGAGTAGTGAACACGACGCGCGGGCGTCGTATGCCGCGCCGTCCGGCCTCCGGGCGACGGCGACGCCGGTCAGGCCTGCGCCTCGAGCACCCCGACCACGCGCACCCGGACCGCGACGCCGTCCACCGCGTCCGGCAGCCCGTCGGCGTCCGCGCTCGACGCGACGCTGACCTGCAGGCGGTAGCCGTCGTCGCCTCGGGCGAGGCCGATGCCGCGCACCCCCGGCCGGCCGCCCAGGTCGCGGCGGAGGTGCTGCTTGGCCGCGCGGGCCCGGTCGATGTCGACCATGTGCGTCCCGTCCTCGCGCCGTCGTCGGCTCGACGCCGCCCGTCGGGGGCGCGGCCGGCGCGTCAGGCGGCGGGCGAGCCCAGCAGCCGGGCGCCGAGCGCCGTGAGCACGGCGTCGACCGGGTTGACGTACGTCAGCCCGGTCCCATTCTCACCCCCGGTCTCGGAGCCCGCAAAGAGCAGACCGAGTGCGACGCCGTCCTCCCGGTAGACCAGCGAGCCCGAGTCGCCGCCGCGGGAGAACGGGCCGGTCCCGGTGGACTCGACCTCGATCTGGTCGTCGAACCGGAGCTCGCCGAGCTCCTCGCCGTAGCCGACGACGACCTCGTCCAGCTCGATGGCCGTGACCCGGCCCTGCGTGACGGCGGTGGTGCGGCCGACCTTGGCGACCCGCTCGCCGCCGACCGCGACCGCCGTCGTCGTGATCGCGCCGACCGGGTAGGTGGCGTCCACCACGGGGTCGTCCAGAAGCGCGACGGCGCAGTCGACGGTCGCGACCTGACCCGGGGAGAGCGGCGCCGTCGCGGCGAGGGTGCCGACCCGGTCGGCGGGAGCCGTGCCGCCGTCCGCGGGCCCGGGCTGCAGGACGACGTCGCCGACCTGCGCCCGGGGCGAGCCGGCCAGGACGTGGTAGTTGGACAGCGCGTGCACGACGCCGTCCACGGTGACGAACGCACCGAGGGTGCCGGCGCTGACGTCGACGTGCGCGATCGAGACGCCGGGGCGCAGGGGGCGGACGCGGCCGGTCTCCCCGAGGGCCCGGGCCGTCACGACGGGCGGGCGGGGTGCGGGGACGGTGGCGCTCAGCGGACGGATGCGTCCGGTGCGGCGCACGTCGGCCGCGGGGCCGACCTGCTCCGCCACGCGGCGCGCGACGCTGCGCACGCCGGGCAGGCCGAGCCGGTACCGCACCGCCACGCCGTAGGACCCGTCACCGCGCGGCGCCAGGCCGAGCGCGACGGCGTTCCGGCCCGGCTCGCCGTCGTCGGCGGCCGCCGCCACGACGCCGTGCTGCGCGAGGTCCTGCAGGTAGCCGACCAGCTGCTGCTTCAGCCGGCGTGCCTCGTCCTGATCCATGCGTCCTCCCCCGTGGCCGGCCCGGTGCCGGCGGACCCATCGTCGCGCCCGCCACCGACACGGCCGCCGACGCGTCCCGACCCGTCCCGACCCGTCCCGACGCCAGGTGGAGAGAACGGCCCGACACGCACCGGCGTGCCGGGCCGTTCGCTCCAGCTGGTGCGCGTCAGGCCGCCGGGGGCGGGGTGCGGTCCTCGTACCGCTCGACGACCTCACGGTGCGAGGTGTTCGCGCGCTGGTTGGTCAGGACGAGCGCGAGGATCAGCGCGAGCACGCCCGCGCCCATGCAGATGTACCCGATCACCGTCAGGTCGACGTTCGCGATGTTGTCGCTCACGCCGAACGCGAGGATCGCGCCGATGACGATCAGGGCGATGCCGCCGCCGATGCCCATGGTCGGACTCCTTCCGCCGCCCGGGCGCGGGTGCCCGGGTCTGCGGTCCGATCGTGGCGGAGAGTGCGCAGGTGCGCGCGGCGAACGACCCGGTCGGGCGACGAACCCCTCCGTTGCACAACGCGGCGGTTGCGCAACGGAGGGGTCACCATCGGGTCGTCAGCCGAGCACCTCGGGCAGCGCGGGGAGGTCGCCACCGGACAGGCCGAGGACGTGCTCGGCGAGGAACGTCTCGACGACCTGGTACCAGACCTTGGCGTGCTGCGGCGTGAGCACCCAGTGGTTCTCGTCCGGGAAGTAGAGGAACCGGTGCGGGGTGCGCCCGTCCTCGTCGGCCGGCAGCGCGGAGCGGGACAGCAGCTCGTACCAGAGGCGCAGGCCCTCGCCGATCGGCACCCGGTAGTCCTTATCCCCGTGCACGACCAGCATCGGGGTGCTGATCTTCTCCACCGACAGGTGCGGGGAGTTGGCGAGCGCCATCGCGGGCGTCATCTCGCGCTCCCAGTAGAAGCCGTGGTCCGTGGTGGGCCCGAACTGGTCCAGGGCCCAGAGGCTCGCGTGCGTGACGATGCCGCGGAACCGGTCCGTGTGCCCGGCCACCCAGTTGGCCATGTAGCCGCCGAACGAGCCGCCCATCGCGCCGGTACGGGTCTCGTCGACGTCCGGCCGAGCGACGGCCGCGTCGGTGGCGGCCATGAGGTCGGTGAACGGCGCCGCACCCCACGCGCCCCAGCCGCGCTGCACGAAGCCCTGGCCGTAGCCGGTCGACAGGGCCGGGTCGGGCAGCAGGACGGCGTAGCCGCGGGCCGCCATGATCCACGGGTTCCACCGCCAGGACCAGGCGTTCCACGAGCCGAGCGGGCCGCCGTGGATCCACAGCAGCAGCGGCGCCGGGGACGCCGCCGAGGCACCCTCGGGCAGGACCAGCCAGGAGCGGACCTCCGAGCCGTCCTCGGCGGTCGCGGTCACCTCGGCCAGCGTGCCCGGCAGCGCGGGCAGCGGCGCCGGGGCCGGCAGGGCGACGGCCTCGACCGGGGTGCCGGACGCCAGCGCGGCGGCGAGGTCGATGCGCACCGGGTGCGCCGGCGCGGCGTACGAGGTGCGCAGGGCGTAGAGCGTCGCGCCGTCGGGGCTGAGCCGCAGGTCGCCGAACACGGCGTCGTCCGCGGTCACGCGGGTCACGACGTCGGAGTCGAGCGCGACGTGGAACACCGGGCCGCGGCCGAGGTCGTCGGTCTGCACGAGCAGGCCGGCGCCGTCCCGGGTCCAGACGACCTCGTGCGGCCAGCGGTCCCAGCCCGCGGCGACCCGCGTCGGCGTGGCGTCCGAGGTGCCGAGGTCCCTGACCCACAGCTCGACCCGCGGCGCCTCGGTCGGGCTGCTGACGGTCTCGCGCACGTACGCGACGCGGCGGGAGTCCGGGGAGACCACCGGGGACGACAGGTCCGCGGCGAGGTCGTCGACGAGGACGCGCCGGGTGCCGGTGGCGACGTCGACCGCGACGAGCTGCTGCCGCAGGGCGCCGCGGGCGGCGGGCCGGGTCCAGGACGTGACGAGGGTGCGGCCGTCCGGGGACAGCACGGCGTCCTGGTGCTGCAGCGCGGCGCCCGCGTCCGGCGCGAGGTCCCGCAGCTCGAGCCGCGGCGCGGGCGCACCGGCCTCGGGCGGCGTCGCGACGGTCGTCAGGTCGCCCGCGAACAGGTGCGGCACGGCGGGGCCGAGGTCGTGGTCCCAGTACCGGACGGGGTAGGCGGAGTGCAGGATCGCGGCGACCTTGGCGTCCTTGCGCGCGCCGATCAGCCGCTCGTCCTCGGCGTCGTCGGCCGCGCTCGGCAGGACGTCGGAGACCAGCACGACGACGGGCGCGTCCTCTGCCACGACCACGCCGTCGACCCCCGCCTTGCGAGCGGCGACGACCCGGGCCTCGGCGCCGTCGGCGGGGAGCAGCCAGAGCGCGGCGGGGGCGTCGTCCTCCGGCTCGGCGTCGGCGTCGGGGCGGCCCGACGTGAACAGCAGGTCGCCGGTCGAGGCGAACCGCGCGGCGGACTCGCCCTTCGCGGACCGGGTCAGCCGGCGCGCCGGGCGGACGCCCGCGGGGTCCACCTCCCAGAGCGCGGTGACGTAGCGGGTGCGCTTGGCGTCGAGGGTCGACACCGCCGTGACGAGGCGCGTGCCGTCCGGGGACAGCGCCAGCCCGGACGTCCGGGGCAGCGCCACGTAGGCGTCGAGGTCGTGGAAGGGGGTCGGGGGCGGCGTGGGCTCAGCGGCGGCGTCAGTCACCCCGCCGTCCTATCACGGCTCGCGGCGCTCGTTCCCGGTCACGGCCGGCCCGGCGTCCCGCGACGCCAGCCGCGCGAGCATCGCGTTGTACTCGTCCATCTCGACGTCGCCGTCGCGCTCGACCTTGCGGTCCCGGCGCCGCGCGGTCCGGTCGTCGTCGCGGGACCACGCCAGCGCGACCCCGACGGCGAGCGCGAGGGTCGGCAGCTCGCCGATGCCCCAGGCGACGCCGCCGCCGCGCTGCTGGTCCTCGATGGCCGACGGCCCCCACTCCCGGCCCAGCAGCCCGAACCAGTCCGGGACCAGCAGGACGTCGCCGCTGGTGAGGGCGACGCCGAAGAACGCGTGGAACGCCATCGTCGCGAACAGCAGCAGCAGCCGCTGCGGGTACGCCGGCCGCGTCGGCCCGGGGTCGATGCCGACCAGCGCGTTGACGAACAGGTACCCGGCCAGCGAGAAGTGCACCACCATCGCGTAGTGGCCGACCCCGGAGGTCAGCGCCCACGCGAACACGTCGGTGTAGTAGAAGACGATCATCGACCCGGCGAAGTTCACCGCGGCGACCACGGGGTGCGCGACGAACCGCCCCCAGGGGCTGTGCACCAGCCAGAGCAGCCACTCCCGCGGTCCCCGCGAGGTGTCGGCGCCGCCGCGGGCCGCACCGGCGCGCGCGGCCGACGCCCGGGACGGCAGCGCCCGCAGCGCCAGCGTGACCGGCGCGGACAGCGCGAGCAGCACCGGGATCACCATCGCCAGGATCATGTGCTCGACCATGTGCGCGCTGAACAGCACGTGCCCGTACATGGCCGGGCCGCCGGACGTGGTCCAGAAGAACAGCAGCATCCCCGCGGTCCAGGACGCGGTCCGCGCCCACGGCCAGGCGTCGCCGCGACGCCGGAGCCGCAGCACCCAGCGGAGGTAGACGACCAGCCCGGCGACGGCGGCGCACGCGAGCAGCACGTCCCAGCGCCACTGCGTGATCCAGCTCAGCGTGGTCGGCTCGGGCGGCAGGGGGTGGCCCGTGACGATCTCGGCGGGGGTCGGGTCCGCGATCACCCCGTCCGGCACCGGCGGCGGGGAGGACCCGAGCGCGACGGCGACGCCCGACACGGCGCCCATCACGGTCAGCTCGACCAGCACCAGCCGCCAGAACAGCCAGGTCGCGGGCGCGCTGCGGTCCCCGCGCAGCCGGTCGACGACGCGGAGCCGGTGCGCGAGGCCGAGCAGCCCCAGCACGGCGAACAGCGCGATCTTCACCAGCAGCAGGACGCCGTACCGCGTGCCGAGGTCGGACCAGGAGCCCAGCCGGATCACCGAGTTCACGGTCCCGGAGACCGCCACGGCGGCGAAGCACCACCCGGCGATGACGGAGAACCGCGCCACGGCCGGCGCCAGGTCCGCGCCCAGGCGGTGCGCGAGCGGCGACAGCGCGAGCAGCGTCCCGATCCACAGCGCCGCGCCGACCAGGTGCAGGAACATCGACGACGTGGCCAGGTCGTGGCTGGCGGCACCCGCGGCGTGGCCGGTCTGCGCGGCCTGCCACAGGGCGACCACCACGATCAGGGCGATCCCGGCCGAGCCGAGCGGCGACGTCGTCATCAGGGCGAGCGCGGTGACCACCGCGGCCGCCACGGCGACGAACAGCAGGACCCGGCCGAGCTCGAACTGCGTGACGAACTGGCCGAGCTCCCCGCCGAACGCGGGGTCGGTGAGCGGCAGCCCGGCGACGTTGGCGTAGGTCAGCACCAGCTCGACCACGGCGGACAGCGTCCACACCGCGGCGGCGACGGCCGTGACGCCGGAGGCGGCGCGCACCACCGCGCCGTCCGCCCGCCGCACGAGGACCGTCACCAGCAGCACGAGCCCGCCGAGGGTGGCCGACGCGGCCAGCTCGCTCGCGGTCGACGCGACGGGTAGACCCCAGCGGACCAGCGCGCCGGGGTCCCGGAGGGCGGTCGGCGCGGCCGCACCGGTGAAGGCCATGCCCGCGACCACGGCCGCGAGCGCGGCGACCGCGAGGGCCGCGAGGCGCAGCACGCTGTCCGACCGCCGGACCGTCGCGGGGGTGCGGTCGGGGCGGGTCGGGCGCGAGCCGGCCGGGGCGGCGACGCCGGTCATCAGCCCTGCTCCTGGCCGTCCTTCGAGCGGCGACGCTCGCGCACCACGAACCAGGTCACCGCACCGGCGGCCAGGACGGCGACGACGACCGCCGCCACGAGCCCCGCGGCCAGCCCGGCGTCCTCGTCCTCGGCCAGCTCCTCCTGCGCGGTCGTCGTGGCCTCGGGCGACGGCTCGACGGCCTGCGTGGTCATGCTGGGCTCGGCGGTCGGCTCGATCGTCTCCGGGGCGGTCGGCAGCGCCGGGGCGGTGCCCTCCGCGGCCGTGAACGCGAGCTCGCCGGACAGGGGGTGGCCGTCGGCCGACGTGACCCGCCACTCCACCGTGTACGCACCGGCGGGCAGGTCGGCGACGAGCGCCTGGGCGACCGTGTCGTCGACCAGCTCGGGCGCGCCGGTGCTGACCGTCGCGCCGTCGGGGCCCAGCACGACGATCTCGGTGCCGAGCGCCTGCGCGGGCTGATCGAACGTCAGCGTGACGTGCGTGGGCGGCGTCGCGACGGTCGAGCCGTCGGCGGGGTCGGTGCCGACGAGCGCGTTGTGGGCGGAGGCCCGCGGCGCGGTGACGAGCACGGCCGCGAGGGCCACCAGCAGCGCGGCGAGCACCGCGGCCGCGCGGACCACGTGCGCGGGCACGCCGGGCCGCAGGGCGCGCGCCGACACGGCGACGGCGCGGGCGGGGCGGGTGCGGGCGGCGGGCACGGCGGGGCGCTCGGAGGACATCACCCCCATCATCACCCGCCCGGCCACCCGACCGCGCCGCGGGAGACGCGGATCACCCGGGCCGCCCGCGAGCCGGCCGGCACGAGGAGCGACCCTGTGGACAACCGCTGCGGAGCCGGTCCGCGCCCCTAGTGTCGAGGAGGTGACGACCCCGATGCTCGCGGATCTCGACCCGGACCAGCGCCCGCGCGAGCGGATGCTGCGCCTCGGCGCGGACGCGCTGTCCGACGTCGAGCTGGTCGCGCTGCTGCTCGGCTCCGGGCGGCGGGGGTCGAGCGCCCTGGACACGGCACGGGAGCTGCTGGTGGCGCACGGCGGGCTGGCCGGGCTCGCGCGCGCGACGCCCGACGCGCTGCTGCGGACCGCCGGCGTCGGCCCGGCCAAGGCGACGAGCGTCGTGGCGGCTCTCGCGCTCGCGCGGCGGTTCGGGTCGTCGAGCGACCGGCGGGAGACGGTGCGGACGCCGGCGGACGTGGCGCGGATCGCCGGCCCGCTGCTGCGCGGCCCGGCCGACGGCCGGGTGGTGGCGGTCGCCGGGGACCGCGCGTCCCGGCTGCTCGGCGCCGTGGTCGTGCCGGGTGCCGTCGCGCACGCCAGCCCGTTCGCGGTGCGGGAGGTGCTCGCGGAGACCCTGCGCCGTGGTGGCGTGACCGTCGCGCTGGCGCACCGGCACCACCCCGGGGACCCCGTCCCGCACCCGGCCGACCTCGCGGCGTCCGCCGCGCTCGCGGAGGCGGCCGCGCACTGCGGCGTCCGGCTGGTCGACCACCTGGTGCTCGCCGCGGACGCGTGGACCAGCGCCGCCCGTGCTCCGGACCGGCTCGGAGCCGGTGCGCCGGACCGGGCAGGATGAGCGGGTGACCGACCCCCAGCCCGTCATCCGGATCGCCGCGGCGGTCATCGTCGACCAGACCGGGCGGTGGCTGCTGGTCCGCAAGCGCGGGACCGCCGCCTTCATGCAGGCCGGCGGCAAGATCGAGCCCGGGGAGCACCCGCGCGACGCGGTCGTCCGCGAGGTGGGCGAGGAGCTGGCGGTCGTCGTCGGCCCGGACCAGGTCCGCGACCTCGGTCGCCGGGACGCCGCCGCGGCGAACGAGCCGGGCCACCGGCTGGAGGCGCACGTGTTCGCCGTCGACGGCGTGACCGGGGGCGTGGCCACGGCCGAGATCGCCGAGGCGGTGTGGGTCACGCCCGCGGAGGCCCGGCTGCTGCCGCTCGCCCCGCTCACGGTGGAGCTGCTCGCGGAGGCGGAGGCCCCGGCGCGTCCTTGACCGCTCCCCCGCCCTGGAGGAGCCTGGTCGCACAGCGGTCAGGGGGCGTGCTGTGGGCGATGCGGGACGACCAGCGGGCGCGGGACGCGCGGCGGGCGCGGGACCGGCGGCGGGCGCGGACCGGGCGCCGACGCCGTGGTACCGGCGGGCCAGCAGCCTGGTGCTGGCGGCCGGGGCCCTGGCCGGCGCGGTCGTCGCGCTGACGTCGGCGTGGGGCGTGCTCTTCGGGCGCGACCCGGTCGACCGCGTCGAGATCACCTCCGTCGAGCACGTCGGCTACCAGACGCTGCCGCAGTTCGCGGCGGGCCACGGCGGCACCGAGGCACCGCTGGCTCCCGCGGGCGACGCCGCCGGCCGGGTCGTGCTGCGGCCGGTCGCGGACGTGGACGCGGGCGCCGCTCCCGCGGACGAGGTCTCCCCGCCGCCCGAGGAGCCGGACGACCCGGACGACCCGGACCAGCCGGGCGACCCGACCGCGCCCGCGACGGACCCGGCTCCAGCGCCGTCCGGCCCGGCCACGGACACGCCGACGGACTCCCCCGCCACGCAGGACCCGCGCGCCGCCGACACAGCCCTGCGGTCCACGGTCGAGCGGCTGCTCACCGACGATCCTCGGCTGGACGGCTACCGCATCCCGCCCGACGAGGTCGCCGACTGGCTCGTGGTCCCGGTCGTGGGCGTCACGCCCGGGACGTCCGTGTCACCCGGGACGATCGCGTCGCTCGAGGTGGAGATGCGGAACGACGTGGTCGCCGCGGTGGAGTCCATCGAGACGGTCGAGGTCGCGGGCCTGGCCGAGCCGCTCGGCCTGGTGGTCGCGGTCAACTTCGACGTCGAGGGGATGGCCACGCAGCAGCTGCAGATCACCTGGTCCCTGAACGGCCTGGACGTCGTGTCGCAGTGGACGTCGGAGCACTTCGGCTACCGCGCCACCGCCACGACGGACCGCGACCGGGGCGCGGTCGAGCTGTGGGTCCCGGACCTCGAGGCGCCCGGCACGTACGCCGTGGACGTCGCGATCAGCCGGGTCTCGGACGGCGCCGTGCTCACCACCGACGGACTCACGCTGCCCAACCCGTGACGGCGCCCGCCGGGCTGCGGGCCGGGCGTCGGCCTAGGGTCGGGGCATGGCCCGCACCATCGCGACGAACCGCACCGTCGACCTGCCCGAGCTCCTCGACTTCGTCCGCCCCCGGCACCACCTGCTGCTGGTGACGACCCGGCGTGACGGGCGTCCCCAGGTGTCGCCGGTCAGCGGCGGGGTGGACGAGGCGGGGCGGATCGTCATCTCCACCTACCCCGGCCGCGCCAAGACCGTGAACGCGGAGCGCGACGCCCGCGTCTCCGTGGTCGTGCTGTCGGACGAGTGGAACGACGCCTGGGTGCAGGTCGACGGCGACGCCGAGGTGCTGCACATGCCCGAGGCCGAGGACGCGCTCGTCGACTACTACCGCTGCATCGCCGGCGAGCACCCCGACTGGGACGAGTACCGCGCGGCGATGCGGGTGCAGGGCAAGAGCCTGATCCGCGTCACGCCGACCCGGTGGAGCCCGATCGCGACGGGCGGCTTCCCGGCCGACGTCGCGGCCCGCCTCGACGGCTGACGGAGCGCGGCGCGACCGGCCCCGCGGTCAGCCCCAGACCAGCGCCTGCGCCGGGTCCTCCAGCACGGCGGCGACGTCGGCCAGCACCATCGAGCCGAGCGCGCCGTCCACGAGGCGGTGGTCGACGCTCAGCGCGAGCTGGGTGACGTGCCGGACCTTGACCTTGCCCTTGTGCACCCAGGGCTGCTCGCGGATGGCGCCGAACGCGAGGATCGCGGCCTCGCCCGGGTTGAGGATCGGCGTGCCGGTGTCGATGCCGAACACGCCGACGTTCGTGATGGTGATGGTGCCGTCGGACATGTCGCGCGGCGTCACCTTGCCGGCGCGCGCGGTCGACGTCAGCGCGGCGAGCCCCTCGGCCAGCTCGTGCAGGCCGAGCCGGTGCGCGTCCTTGATGTTGGGGACGACGAGGCCGCGCGGGGTGGCCGCGGCGATCCCGAGGTTCACGTAGTGCTTGTAGACGATCTCCTGCGCGGCCTCGTCCCAGGACGCGTTGACGTCCGGGTGCCGGCGCACGGCCATCAGCAGGGCCTTGGCCGCGATGAGCAGCGGCGTGACGCGCACGTCGGCGAACTCGCGGTCCTGGCGGAGCCGCGCGACCAGCTTCATCGTGCGGGTGACGTCGACCGTCTGGAACACGGTCACGTGCGGGGCGGTGAACGCGGACGTCACCATCGCCTCGGCGGTGCGCTTGCGGACCGACTTCACCGGGACGCGGGTCTGCCGGCCGTCGGGCGAGACCGTGCCGGACGCGAGCCACGGCTGGTCGTCCCCCGGGTAGGTCGCCAGGGTGCGCGCCTCGGCGCCGGCCTGCTGGGCCAGCACGTCCTCGCGGGTGACGATGCCGCCCGGGCCGGTCGGCACCACGGAGTCGAGGTCGACGCCGAGGTCGCGGGCGAGCTTGCGCACCGGCGGCTTGGCCAGGGCGCGGCGGCCGGTGACGGCAGCCGGCTCGCCGGTGGGCGTGGCACCCGGGCGGGGGTCGGGGGCGCCGCGGGGGTCGCCGGCGGCGTCGGGCCGCCGACCGCCGGGTCGCCCTCGGCGGAGGTGAACCGCGCACGGCGGGCGGTCGGCGCCGCCGCCGTGCCGTAGCCGACCAGCACGGCGCCGCCGGGCTCCTCGGCCGCGGGCTCGGGCTGCGCCGCGGGCACCGAGGGCACTGCGGGCACCGAGGGCACGACGGGCGCCGCCGCCCGCTCACGGCGCGCGGGGACCGGCGCGGACTGGATCGGGTCGGAGTCGGACGTCGGGCCGTGCACGGCCACCTCGGGCCCGACGCCCGGGGCGGCGTCCACGGGGCCGTCGCCGGCGGGGTCGGTGTCGACCTCGATGATCGGCGTGCCGACCTCGACCGTCTCCCCCTCCTGGACCAGCAGGCGCGTGACGACGCCGGCGTACGGGCTGGGCAGGTCGACCAGCGACTTCGCGGTCTCGATCTCCACGATCGTCTGGTTGATCGCCACGGTGTCGCCGACGGCGACGTGCCAGGCGGCGATCTCGGCCTCGGTCAGGCCCTCGCCGGCGTCGGGGAGGCGGAACTGCTGGTAGGACGGCACGGGCTGTGCTCCTCGGGTGGTGCGGAGTCGGGTCAGTGCGCGAGCACGCGGTCGACGGCGTCGAGGACGCGGTCGAGGCCGGGCAGGTACTCGTGCTCGAGCTTGGCCACGGGGTACGGGGTGTGGAAGCCGCCGACCCGCAGCACCGGGGCCTGCAGGTGGTAGAAGCACTCCTCGGTGACGCGCGCGGCCACCTCGGCCCCCGTGCCGTACAGGACGGGCGCCTCGTGCACCACGACGCAGCGGCCTGTGCGGCGCACGGACTCCGCGACCGTGGTGATGTCGAGCGGGGAGATCGCGCGCAGGTCGACCACCTCGACGCTGCGGCCCTCGGCCGCGGCGGCCTCCGCGACGCGCAGGGCCGTGGCGACGGTCGGCCCGTGCGCGACGAGCGTGACGTCGGTGCCGGCCCGCAGCACGCGCGCGCCGTCGAGGGTGGACGGCGCGGCGAGCGGGTCGGCGTCGGTGTCGACGTCGCCCTTCTCCCAGTAGCGGCCCTTCGGCTCGAAGAACATCACCGGGTCCGGCGAGGCGATCGCCTGCTGGATCATCGTGAACGCGTCCTGCGGGTCGGACGGGCTGACCACGCGGAGCCCGGCGGTGTGCGCGAACAGCACCTCGGGCGACTCGCTGTGGTGCTCGACCGCGCCGATGCCGCCGCCGAACGGCACGCGGATGACCACGGGCAGGTTCAGGCGGCCGCGCGACCGGTAGTGCATCTTCGACAGCTGCGTGGTGATCTGGTCGAACGCCGGGAAGATGAACCCGTCGAACTGGATCTCGCACACCGGGCGGTAGCCGCGCAGCGCGAGGCCGATCGCCGTGCCGACGATGCCCGACTCGGCCAGCGGGGTGTCGACGACGCGCTCGGCGCCGAAGTCCTTGGCCAGCCCGTCGGTCACGCGGAACACGCCGCCGAGGGCGCCGATGTCCTCGCCCATGAGCATGACCTTCTGGTCCCGCTCGAGCGCCTTGCGCATGCCGGTGTTGATCGCCTTCGCGAACGTCATCCGCTGGGTCACTTGTCACCTCCCGAGAACGAGGCCTCGTAGCGCTCGAACCAGGCACGCTCGGCGTCCACCACGGAGTGCGGGGTCGCGTACACGTGCTCGAACATCGTGCTGGTCTCCGGCCGGCCGAGCGACCGGACGGTGGTGCGGACCCGCTCGCCGAGGGCGTCCGCCTCGGCGGCGAGCTCGGCGCGGAAGGCGTCCGACAGCTCGCCCGTGGCGGCCAGGTGCGCCTCGAGCCGGTCGATCGGGTCGCGCTGGCGCCAGTAGTCCTCCTCCGCGGAGGACCGGTACCGGGACGGGTCGTCCGAGGTGGTGTGCGCGCCCATCCGGTAGGTGAACGCCTCGATCAGCGTCGGGCCCCCGCCGGAGTGCGCCCGCTCGACGGCCTCGGCCGTGACGGCGTAGCAGGCGAGGACGTCGTTGCCGTCGACGCGCACGCTCGGCACGCCGAAGCCCGGGCCGCGCGCGGCGAGCGGCACGCGGGCCTGCCGCGTCGTCGGCTCGGAGATCGCCCACTGGTTGTTCTGGAGGAACAGCACCACCGGGGCGTTGTTCACCGCGGCGAACACGAGCGCCTCGTTGACGTCGCCCTGCGAGGTGGCACCGTCTCCGAAGTACGTGACGACGGCGGTGTCCCGCTCCGGGTCGCCGGTGCCCACCAGGCCGTCGCGCTGGACGCCCATCGCGTAGCCGGTCGCGTGCAGCGTGTGCGACCCGATCACCAGCGTGTAGAGGTGGAAGTTGAACTCCTCCGTGTCCCAGCCGCCGTGGTCGACGCCGCGGAACAGGCGGAGCACCTCGGTCAGGTCCAGGCCGCGGGTGTGCGCGACGCCGTGCTCGCGGTACGAGGGGAACACGTAGTCCTGCGGGGCCAGCGCGCGGCCGGAGCCGACCTGCGCCGCCTCCTGACCCAGCGACTGCGCCCACAGGCCCAGCTCGCCCTGGCGCTGCAGCGCGGTCGCCTCGGTGTCGAACCGCCGCACGAGCACCATGTCGCGGTACAGACCGCGCAGGGCGTCGGCGTCGAGGTGCGCGACCCGGGGGGTGTAGTCCGGGTGGTCCACGCGCTCACCCGCGGGGGTGAGCAGCTGGACCAGGCCGTCGTCGGTGAGCGGACCGCTCGGGCTCACGCGGTACTCCTTACGGGAGGGGGAGCCCTCGGTGCTCGGGGGCCGGTCTAACCTACGCCAGCGTAGGCTACGCAACCGTAGGTCCAGGGACCCGGGCGTCGTCAAGACGGGCGGTCCCCCGTTGTCGGGTCCCGACAACCCCCGCGACCCGCACGCGCCGACGGCCCGCCTCCCCGGCGTGGCGGGGTGGCGGGCCGTCGGGCCGCGGTGTCAGCGCTGGGGCAGGCGCACGACCTCGACGAAGAACTCGTCGATCTGCCGGACGACCTCGATGAACCGGTCGAAGTCCACGGGCTTGGTGACGTAGGCGTTGGCGTGCAGCGAGTAGGACCGCACCACGTCCTCCTCGGCCTCGGAGGTGGTCAGCACGACGACGGGGATGCTGCGCAGCGCCTCGTCGCTCTTCATCGCCTCCAGGACCTCCCGCCCGTCCATCCGCGGCAGGTTGAGGTCGAGCAGCACCAGGTCCGGCGTCGGCGCGTCGGCGAACTCGCCCTCCTTGCGCAGGAAGGTCAGGGCGCTGACGCCGTCGGACACGACCTGCAGCCGGTTGACGACCTTGTTGTCCTCGAACGCCTCGCGCGTCATGAGGACGTCGCCCGGGTCGTCCTCGACGAGCAGGACGTCGATGACCTTGCTGCTGCGTGCCACGTTCACTCCGATTCCTGAGGCTGCTGAGCCTGCTGCTGGTCCTGCGGGCGCGGGTCGTCCGGCGTCTCCGCGGCGGGCAGCGTCCAGCGGATGCTGGTGCCCGGCCCGTCCGGCTCCCCGAGCCAGATGCGACCGCCGTGGTACTCGACGATCTTCTTGCACAGGGCCAGGCCGATGCCCGTCCCCTCGTACACGTCCTTGGGGTGCAGCCGCTGGAAGATCACGAAGACCCGCTCCGCATACTGCGCGTCGATGCCGATCCCGTTGTCGCGGCACTCGAGCTCCCAGAAGTCTCCCACCTGCGTCGCCGTGATCCGCACGGTCGCCGGTCGCCCGGGGTCCCGGAACTTGATCGCGTTCCCGACGAGGTTCTGCAGCAGCTGGACGAGCAGCGGCCGCTCGCCGCGGACGACGGGCAGCGCGTCGTGCGTGACGACCGCGCCCGACTCCTCGACGGCGCTCTCCAGGTTGCCGAGCGCGTCCGCGAGCGCGTCCTGCAGCGGCACGTCCGCGAGCTCCCCGCCCAGCCGGCCGACCCGGGAGAACCCGAGCAGGTCCTGGATCAGCGCCTGCATGCGCTTGGCGCCGTCCACGGCGAAGGCGATGTACTGGTCGGCGCGCTCGTCCATCTGGCCGCCGTACCGCTTCTGCAGCAGCTGCGTGAACGAGGCGACCTTGCGCAGCGGCTCCTGCAGGTCGTGCGACGCGACGTACGCGAACTGCTCCAGGTCGCGGTTGGACCGGCGCAGCTCCTCCGCCTGCTCGGCGAGGCGGTCGTGCGCGTCCGCGATCTCCGACCGGGACTCCTCGACCGCCTGCACCTGCGCGACCAGGCCGAGCCGCATCCGGTCGACGTCGACCGCGAGGTCGGCGATCTCCCCCGGCCCGGTGACCTGGACGACGTGGTGCAGGTCGCCGTCGCTGACCGCCCGGGCGTCCGCGCCGAGCGCCTCGAGCGGCTCGGTGATCCAGCCGCGCAGCGTGCGCCAGAGCACGGCGCCGGCCACGGCCCCGGCGACCACGAGGGCGACCAGGGAGCCGATGACCACCTGGGTCCAGACGGCCAGGTCGGAGGCGGCCTCCGCGCGGCGGACGTCGAGCAGGTGGAGGTACTCCTCGACGGCCGTCCGGGTCCGGTCGAACAGCACCCGGCCCTGCTCGATCTCCTCGGCGTCGACGGCGACTGGGCCCTGCGTGCGGACCAGGTCGATCGTCGGTGCGGCGAACTCGTCGTCCCAGCGCTCGGCGGCCTCGACCGCCGCGGCGGCGGCCCGCCGCACGGGCTCGCTGCTGCCGTTCGCGGGGTCGGCGACCCGGGCGAACGCCTCCGTGGCGTCCTGCGCGCGCTCGTACGGCTCGAGCGTGCCCTCGTAGCCGGTCAGCGCGAAGCCGCGGACCGCGGTCTCGCCGTCCACCAGCCGCGTGTAGGCGGTCTCCGCGTCGGTGATCGCGGTGAAGTAGCGCTCGGTGACCAGGTCCTGGGCGTCGAGCATCCGCCACAGCGCGATGCCCGAGCCGACGAACACGAGACCGAGCACGACGCCGGCCGCGGTCAGCGCGAGGCCGAGCCGCCGGCGGAGCGTGACGCGCTCGCGGGACCGCGGCGCCCGCGCGGGCGCCGGTGCGGTGGTCGTCACGCGCGCGCCCCCTGCCAGCCGAGGACGACCACGGCGGTGTCGTCGACGAGCTCGCCGCCGTGCCGCCGCCGCACCTCGCGCATCGTCGCGTGCACCACCCCGCCGGGGTCGGTTGCGAGCACGTCGTCGACGACGGCGAGCAGGCCGGCCTTGCCGAGCCGCTCCTGCGTGCCGTCGACCGTCGCCTCCAGCAGCCCGTCCGTGTACATCATCAGGCGCCACCGGTCGCCGAGCTCGAGACGCCGTGGGCGCCAGGTGCCGTCGACCGGGATGCCCAGCGCGCGACCCCGCAGCTCGGTCGGCAGGAGGGTCGAGCCCGCACCCCCGGCCGCGCCGCCGCCGAGCAGGAACGGCACCGGGTGGCCCGCCAGGTACAGGTCGACGGTCCGCCGGTCGGGCGCGACCTCGAGCATCGACATCGTGGTGAAGACCTCCGGGCGCGCCCGCTCGGACTCCAGCACCCGCTCCAGGAGGGGCAGCAGGTCGACCGTCGCGATGTCGGCCAGCACGAGCGTGCGCCAGGCCGTGCGGAGCACCGCGCCGAGGGCGGCCTCGTCGGGACCGTGCCCGCAGACGTCGCCGACGATCGCCAGCACCGTGCCGTCCTCGCGCTCGACGACGTCGTAGAAGTCACCGCCGAGCACGCCGTCGCGACCGGCCCGGTAGCCCACCAGGACCTCGAGGCCGTCGTCGCGGACGGCGGGGCGCGGCAGCAGGGCGCTCTCCAGGCGGACCGTCTCCTCCGCGCGGACGAGGCTGCGGTACAGCTCGCGGTCGACGGCCTGCAGCCGGCGGCGCTGCACGGCGTACCGGACCGAGCGGCCGAGCGACTCCCCGTCGACCTCGCCCTTGACCAGGTAGTCCTGCGCACCCGCCGCGACGGCGCGCAGTCCCGTCTCCGTGTCGGTGCGCCCCGTCAGCACGACCACCGCCGGCGCCCCCGCCGTCAGCAGCCGCTCCAGGGCCCCGAGGCCGACGGAGTCCGGCAGGCCCAGGTCGAGCAGCACGCAGTCGACGTCCAGGTGCGCGGTCGCCTCGTCGAGGGTGCGGGCGCGCCGCAGGCGGACGTCGAGGCCGGCGTCGGCCAGGTGCTCCTCGACCAGCAGGGCGTCGCCGTCGTCGTCCTCGACCAGGAGGAGCGCGATCGGCGCACCGAGCGGGTCGGAGTGGTCGCCGGAGCGTCCGGGCCAGCCGGCGCGGGTCTCCCCGTCCGGGGTCGTGCTCTCGGTCACCCGTCCACCTCTCTGCGCTGGACGCAGCATAGGCGAGGCGGTCAGCGCCGGAAGTCCCGCGCGACCTCGAGCACCACGTCGGTCGCCTCGGGCTCGCCGACGCTGACCCGCACGCCGTCGCCCGCGAACGGCCGCACCAGCACACCCGCGCGGGTCGCCTCCTGCGCGAACCGCCCGGCGTCGTCGCCGACGCCCAGCCAGACGAAGTTGGCCTGGCTGTCGGGGACCTCCCAGCCGTGGGCCCGCAGGCCGGCGAGCATCCGGGTCCGCTCCCGCACGATGGCGTCGACCCGCGCCAGCAGCTCGTCCCTGGCCCGCAGCGACGCCACGCCCGCCAGCTGCGCCAGGTGGGACACGCCGAACGGCGTCGACGCGGCGCGGATGCCGGCGGCGAGCCGCGGGTGCGCCACCGCGAAGCCGACCCGCAGCCCGGCCAGGCCGTAGGCCTTCGAGAACGTGCGCAGCAGCACCACGTTCGGGTGCGCGGCGAGCACCGCCAGGCCGTCCGGCGCGTCCGGGTCGCGCACGAACTCCACGTACGCCTCGTCGAGGACCACGAGCACGTCGCGCGGGACGGCGGCCAGGAACGCGTCCAGCTCGTCCGCGTGCACCGCCGGGCCGGTCGGGTTGTTGGGTGTGCAGACCAGCACGACGCGCGTGCGGTCGGTCACGGCCGCGGCCATCGCGCCGAGGTCGAGCCGGCCGTCGGCGTGCACGGCGACCGGGACACCCGTGGCGCCGGCCAGCGTGACCGCGATCGGGTACGCCTCGAAGGAGCGCCACGGGTGCACGACCTCGTCGCCGGCGTCGCAGAACGCCGCGAGGACGTGCCCGAGCACCGCCACGGACCCGCAGCCCGCGACGACCTGGTCGGGCTGCACGCCGAGGTGCTCCGCGACCGCCTCCGTCAGGTCCGTCGCGTACATGTCCGGGTAGCGGTTCACGTCGACCGCGCCGTCCGCGATCGCCGCGACCACGGAGGGCAGCGGCGGGTACGGGTTCTCGTTCGACGACAGCTTGAACAGGGCGGCCCCGACGGGGACCCGGGCGCCCGGGACGTAGGGCGGCAGGCTGGCGAGGGCGGGGCGCAGGGGGACGTGCTTCACGCGGCCAGGATGCCACCGCGGGCCGGTCCCCCGGCACGACGGGTCACGCCTCGGTCCGAGGACGGGCTGCCGCCCGTCCGCCCGCGATGGCAGGATCGGCGCATGAGCTTCGTGCTGCGTGTCCTGATCAGCGGCGTCGCCCTGTGGCTGGCCGAGATCCTGCTGCCGGGCATCTCCATCGTCGGTGCCGACACGACGTGGGGCAGGGTCGGCGTGCTGCTGCTCGTCGCGCTCGTCTTCGGCATCGTGAACGCGATCGTCAAGCCGATCGTGGCCGTGCTGTCGATCCCGCTCTACATCCTCACGCTCGGGCTGTTCACGCTGGTGGTGAACGCGCTGATGCTCATGCTCACGGCGTGGATCACCGAGCAGACCTCCTGGGGCCTGCGCATCGAGGACTTCGGCGACGCCTTCGTGGGGGCGCTCATCGTGTCGGTCGTGTCCTTCGCGCTGAGCCTGGCCGTCCCCCGCAGCCGCGAGCGCTGAGGCGCGCACCCGCTCCTCGCGCGTCGTCGCAGGTGAGGTGACCGGCGTCACCCGACCGGAGCAGCCCCCTGTTGCCGACCCCCGCCGGGCCTCCTACCGTCGAGGTGGTCCGGGCCACACCGACGAGGGTGCGGCCTGCAGCAGGGACTTCGGGGGGAGTCGCCATGAAGGCGCGGCAGCACGAGACGCACGGCGTGCGCTCGGCCGCGTCCCGGTGGCTCCGTCGCGGCCTCTACGCCGCGGGCGGGCTGACGCTCGCCGGCACGGCGATGATCGCCCTCGCACCCGCCGCCTCGGCCACCGATGCCCCGCCTCCCGGGCCCGTGGGCTCGCTGCTCGGCGGGGTCGGTGACCTGGTCGGAGCGGTGACCCAGCCCGTGGTGGACCACGTCGTCGCCCCGGTGGTGACGCCGGTCGTCCAGGCCGTCGCACCGGCTCCCGCGACTCCGGCACCCGCGGCCCCGGCGCCCGCCCCGGCGGCTCCGGCGGCTCCTGTGCCGCCGCCTGCCGCGGCTCCTGCTTCCGCTCCCGCCGCGCCGCCCGCGGCTGCGCCGGTCACGTCGCAGCCCGCAGCACCGGCCCCGGCCGGTCTGGCCCACGCGGTCGCCGCGGTCACCACCCCGGTCGCCGAGAGCGTCGTCGCCCCGGTCGTGGGCGCGGCATCGCCGCTGGTCGCGGCCGTGGCGGACGACGTCGTGCGACCGCTCGCCCGGACCACCCGGCCGCTCGCCCCGGTCGTCGACCCGGTGACGGACGACGTGCTCAGCCCCGTCGTCACCGAGGTCCTCGCGCCGGTCGTCGAGGCCCTGCGGCCCGTGCTGCACCCCGTCACCGACAGCCTCTCGCCCGTCCTGCGGCCGGTCGTCGAGCCGGTCGCCGGGTCCGTGCTCGACCCCGTGCTGGGCGCCGTCGACGGCACCCCGGTCGGCGGCGTGCTGGACCCGGTGCTCGGCGTGCTGCGCCCCGTCGTGGTCGGCGTCGTGCCGGCCACCCCGTCCACTCCGGCGGCCCCGAGCGCACCCACGGCCCCGGCGGGTGCCTCCGGTCCCGGCGGCACCGGCGCGCCGGCCGCCGCCGGCCCGGACCGGACGTGGCGCGCTCTGACCCTCGGCCCGGCCGGCAGCGTCCCCTCCGGCACCAGCCCGGCCCAGCACCTGTCCGGTGCGCGCGACGCCGCGGTCGCCGACTCCTCCGCCTCCTCCGCGCAGGCGGGCGGCCTCCCCGCGGGCGGCGACCAGCCGGCCCCGCCCGCACCGCCGGCGCCCGCCCCGTCCGGCACCGGCGCGAGCGGCAGCCCGCTGCGCGGCCCCGCCGGCCCCGACGTGGTGGCCGTCCTCAGCTCCGCCGCCGTGGTGCTGGGCGGCTCCCGGCTCCTCGCCGTGGCCCGTGGCCGCGTCGAGCTCCCCCTCCGCTCCCGCGAGGTCCCCGTCTCCCCTGCCTGAGTCCGGCCCCGGCGTCGACGGCATCCCTGCCGTCGCCCAGCTGAAGGGCCACCGCGCCGCACCCCGGCGCACCCGACTCACCGCAGGGGAACAACCATGCACACCACAGCTCGACGGGCGATCCACACCGCCCTCCTGACCGGCGGCCTCGTCGTCGCCGGAGCCGTCGCGGCGCACGCCGCCGAGGACGACGGCCTCCTGTCCGGCCTCGGCATCGAGGCACCGGTCGACGTCTCCGTCGACGTCCAGGGCCTCGCCGCCGGCGTCCTCGGCGACGCCGCCGTGACCGGCACCGCACCGGCTGCGGCTCCGGCCGCCCCGGCACCGGCCGCGCCCGCTCCGGCGGCGCACGCCACCGGCGGCGACGCCGAGGGTGTCGCGTCCGGCACCTCCGTCGCCGCACCCGTGTCCGTCCCGGTGGACGTCGGCGCCGTCGCGGTGGGCGTCCTGGGCGACGCGTCCGTGACGACAGCCGCACCTGCCGCTGCTCCTGCCGCTGCTCCTGCCGCTGCGCCGACCGCGGCCGTCGAGGGCGGTGACAGCGAGGGCATCGCCTCCGGCAGCGCCGTCGCCGCACCGGTCTCGGTCCCGGTCGACGTCGACGCGGTCGCGCTCGGCCTGCTGGGCGACGCCTCGACGCAGGGCGGCGCAGCGCCGTCCGGCGGTTCCGGCGCGCCCGCCCCGACCGCGACGGTCGGCTCCGGCGACGCCGCGGGCATCGCCTCGGGCACCGGTGTCGCGGCACCGATCAGCATCCCGGTCACCATCGGCGACGTGGCGCTCGGCCTCCTCGGCGACGCCGGCACCAGCGGCGGCACCGGGTCCGGCTCCACGGACCCGGCGCCCGGGGCGGTGGTCGGCTCGGGTGACACCGACGGCCTCGCCACCGGCACCGACCTCGCCTCGCCGGTCCACATCCCGGTGACCGTCGGCGACCTGGCGCTCGGCCTGCTCGGCGACGCCGGCACCGAGGGCACTCCGAGCACCGGCGCGGGATCGCCCGGGACGGGCTCCGCCCCCACCGCCACGGTCGGCGGCGGGCAGTCCGACGGCGTCCTGTCGGGGACCGGCGTCGCGGCGCCGATCAGCATCCCGGTCACCATCGGCGACATCGCGCTCGGCCTGATCGGTGACGCCTCGACCGAGGGCACCGGCACCGGCACCGGCGGCACGGGCACCGCGCCCACGGCCGAGACCGGTTCCGGCGACGCCGAGGGCATCGCCACCGGCACCGACGTCGCCGCGCCGATCAGCATCCCGATCACCATCGGTGACGTCGCCCTCGGCGTGATCGGCGACGCCGCCACCACCGGCGGCTCCAGCACGGGCACCACCGGCACCGGCACCGGCACCACCGAGACCGGCTCCGGCGACGCCGAGGGCATCGCCACCGGCACCGACGTCGCCGCGACGATCACCGCCCCGGTCACCATCGGCGACATCGCCCTCGGCGTGATCGGCGACGCCTCGACCGAGGGCACCGGCAGCGGCACCGGCCCCGGCACCGGTGCCGGCACCGAGGGCTCGGGGGCCACGGGCGGCGGCGACTCCGACGGCCTGCTCACGGACGTGGGCGTGCTGCTCCCGATCACCGTCCCGGTCACCGTCGGGGACATCGCCCTCGGCGTGATCGGCGACGCGGCGGTGACCGACCCGGGCACCGGCACCACCGTCCCGGGCACCGACCCCGGCACCGGTCCGACGGACCCGGGCACCGACCCGACGGACCCGGGCACCGACCCCGGCACGACCGACGGGGGCACCACCCTCCCGGGCACCACGCCCGGCACCACCCCCGGCACCACGCCGGGCACCGTGACCGACGCCGGCGGCGCGACCGCCGACGGCACCACCACCGTGGCCGACGTCGCGTCCCTGTCCGAGGTGCTCGCGGCGAGCGAGCTCGCCACGTCCCTCGAGTCCGCCGCGGCCTCGGCCTCGGTGAGCGCGATGGCGCCGGCGGCGCTCGCGACGACGGGCTCCCCGGCGGGACTGCTGCCCCTGGTGGCGGCGGCGCTCCTCGGTCTGGGCGTCCTGCTCCGCCGGCTGCCGCGGGTGGTCCTGGGCTGACCGCCCGCCCCTGATCCCATCGGCCGGCGGCAGGTGCGGGACCGCCGCCGGCCGATGGACTCGCTGACAGTCCTGTCCTCCCGCACCCGGGCGGGCGCCACGCGCGCCGCTGCCCGACGTGACGAAAGGAGCTCACCGACCGCCGACGGTCGGCGACGGGTGCGGGCCCGTCGCCGACCTGCGGCGTGCTCCGTGCGGGTGCTGCCGGGTCAGGAGGCCCGGAACGAGGCGGCCATCTGGCGCTGCTCGTCGAGCACCTCGCCGATCCGCGCCTGGACCTCGTCCATCCGGCGGATCGTGGTGCTGACGGACTCGATGCCGCGGGAGACCGCCGCCGTGTTGGCCTGGATGTCGGCGACCTGCTGCTCGACGCGGGAGGTCGCCGTCGACGTGCCGCCGGCCAGGTCCTTGACCTCGGTGGCGACGACGGCGAACCCGCGGCCGGCCTGTCCGGCACGCGCGGCCTCGATCGTGGCGTTCAGCGCGAGCAGGTTGGTCTGGTCGGCGATGGAGGAGATCACCCGGATCACGTCGCCGACGGCGGAGGACGACGCCTCGAGCGTGCGGACCTCCTCGGCCATGGCGGCGGTCTGCGCGACGGCCTCCTCGGCGACGCGGACGGCCTCGGACGCGCTCTCGGAGAGGCGGGCGACGCTGCCGAGCAGCGCCTCGGACGCCCCGCGGTCGCGTGCCGCGGCCCGGAGGATGTCGAGCCGCTGCGAGACCAGGCGCGCCACGTTCCGCAGGGAGCCACGGCGGCTGTCGCTGAGCTCGATGGTCTGGGTGGTGAAGAAGTCCATGGTGCCCAGGACCTCGTCGTTGACGATGACGGGGATGCAGACCCCGGAGCGCACACCGGCGCGCTGCGCCGCGGGGGCGCGCACGCAGTCGGTCAGCTCGCCGAGGTCCCGGACGAAGACGAGGTCCCGTGCGCGCCAGGCGCGCCCCGCGAGCCCGACGCCTTCCGCGAAGCTGGCCGCCAGGGTGACCCGGCGGAACTCCTCACCGGCGGTGCCGGACTCGACCTCGAACCGCAGGACCCGGGCCTCGGGGTCGACGGCCCAGTAGGAGCCGTAGTCCCAGCCGAACTCCTCGCGCACGGTGTCGAGGGCGGTGCGCAGCGCCTGCTCCTCGTCGTGGCAGGCGCCGACCTTGGCCACCGACGTGGTGACCGCCTGCTGGTCGCGCGCGACCTGGGCGATCTCGTCGGCGGCGTGCTGCGAGGCGAGCGCCTGCGACACCGTCCGGGCCAGCACGTCGAGCACCAGCACCTGGTCCTCGCCCTCCGACCGCACCTCGCGGGACAGGAAGTCGAGCACGGCCACGACCTGGCCCTCGAACCACAGCGGCATCGTCATCGCACCCCGCGCACCGGCCCGCAGGAACACCTCGCCGCGGGAGCAGTTGGTCGGGTGCTCGCGCAGGTCGGCGACGGCCAGCACGCCGTCGCGCTGCCACGCCAGGCCGCACAGGCCCGTGCCCTTCGCCACCCGGTACCCCGGCGACATCTGCGTCAGCTCGGCCGACAGCTCGCCCGTCTGCGCGACGAACGCGAGGTCGCCGCGGGCGGGGTCGACCACCCACGCGGACGCGTAGTCGAAGCCGAGGCGCTCGCGGATGATCTCCAGGATCTCCGGCAGTCCGCGGTTGCCGGTGTCGCCCAGCGCCCGCACGACCTCGTCGAGCGCGCGCAGGTTCCGGCGCACGTCCCCGTCCGCCGTCGTCGCCTCGACCGCGCGGCCCCGTCGCCCCTTCAGTCCCACCATGTCGTTCCCCTTGCTCAGCGCCCCGCATGCGACCTGCCCGCACGAATCCCCCTCGGGTGGCCTCCCGATCGGCAGGGCTGCGAGGTCGGTGAGTGGTTCGGGTGACGGCAGCGGCTCACGCTGTGCGCTCCTTCACCCCGTGCGCAGGTCAGGGCCGTGCGACGGGCGGAGCAGCTGGAGGACGATTCACCCGCCGGTGCCGCCGGGCGGGCAGCACCGCCCCGCCGCGCGGGTCCGTGGAAGGATGCGGCCCATGCCCGCGCACGACAGCAGCCCGTCCGCCGCGCCCACGCGCTCGTCCCTCGCGGACGTCGAGCCGCCGATCGCCCTCGGCCCGCTCGACGGCCGGTACCGCCGCACGGTGGCGCCGCTCGTCGACCACCTGTCCGAGGCGGCGCTCAACCGCGAGCGCGTGCACGTCGAGGTCGAGTGGCTGATCCACCTGACGACGCACGGCGTCGTGCCCGGCGCCCCGACGCTGTCGGCGGAGGAGCAGGCGTACCTGCGCGCGGTCGTGACGGGCTTCGGCGCCGCGGACGTCGCCCGGCTCGCCGAGCTCGAGCGCACGACGGTGCACGACGTGAAGGCCGTCGAGTACTTCCTCAAGGAGAAGATCGCCGCGGCGCCCGACGTCCTCGGGGCGTCGACGGCGCTGCCGTCGGTCTCCGAGCTGGTCCACTTCTGCTGCACCAGCGAGGACGTGAACAACCTGTCGTACGCGCTGATGGTGCGCGGTGCGGTGCAGGACGTGTGGCTGCCGGCCGCGCGCGGCCTGGTCGAGGACCTGGCGACGATGGCGCACGACCTCGCCGACGTCCCGATGCTCGCGCTGACCCACGGCCAGCCCGCGACGCCGACCACGCTCGGCAAGGAGGTCGCCGTCCTGGCGCACCGCCTGCGCCGGCAGCTCGGTCGCGTGGCCGGCGCGGAGTTCCTCGGCAAGCTCAACGGCGCCACCGGCACCTACGGCGCGCACGTGGTCGCGGTCCCGGGCGCGGACTGGCCCGAGGTGAGCCGCACGTTCGTCGAGCACCTGGGCCTGACGTGGAACCCGCTGACCACGCAGATCGAGTCGCACGACTGGCAGGCCGAGCTGTACGCCGACGTCGCCCGGTTCAACCGCGTGCTGCACAACCTCGCCACCGACGTGTGGACGTACATCTCGCGCGGGGTCTTCATCCAGATCCCGGTCGCGGGGGCCACGGGGTCGTCGACGATGCCGCACAAGGTCAACCCGATCCGGTTCGAGAACGCCGAGGCCAACCTCGAGCTGTCCTGCGCGCTCCTCGACACCCTCGGCGCGACGCTCGTCACCAGCCGGCTGCAGCGCGACCTCACGGACTCCACCACCCAGCGGAACATCGGCCCGGCGTTCGGCCACTCGCTGCTCGCGATCGACAACGTCCGGCGCGGCCTCGCCGCCCTCTCGGTGGACCGGGACCTGCTGGCGCGGGAGCTCGACCAGAACTGGGAGGTGCTGGGCGAGCCGGTGCAGTCGGCGATGCGCGCGGCCTCCGTCGCGGGCGTCACCGGGATGGAGAACCCCTACGAGCGGCTCAAGGAGCTGACCCGCGGGCGCCGCCTGACCGCGGACGACATGCGGGAGTTCATCGCCGGCCTCGGCCTGCCGGACGACGTCGCCGCGCGCCTGCAGGCACTGACCCCGGCCGGGTACACGGGCCTCGCGACGGATCTGGTCGACTACCTGGACCGCTGAGCCGCGCGTCGGCGTCGAGCCCGGCCCGGCGGGAGCCCGGCCGTGCCGAGCCGGGCGCGCGTCAGCGCGGGGCGGGGGCCGGCTCGGCGGCGACGGTGAGCGTCGCGAGCTCGGCGAGCGCGGCCGCGTACGCCGCGGCGTCGCCGGCCCGGGCCGCTTCGCGGGCGCGGACCGTCGGCTGGTGCAGCGCCGACCGGACGCGACGGCGCAGGGCGCGGGCGGCGCGCTCCTCCAGGCCCTCGACGGCAGACGCGAGCTCCTCGAGCACGCGGCGGCGCTCGGCGACGACCGGCGGGTTCCACTGCCGGGTCCGCAGCTCGCGGTCGAAGGTGTCGGCCTGCTCGGCGACCAGGGCCCGCGCCTCGGCCACGGTGGCGGAGTGCCCGTCGGGCGCGTGCTCGGCGACGGTGGTGAGGCTGACCAGCCGCACGCCGGGCAGCTCGCCGACGGCGGGGTCGACGTCGTGCTGCAGGGCGAGGTCGACGACGGCGAGCGGCCGGGCGCCGACGGACGCCTCGGCGGACCGCGCGCGGATCAGGGCGTCGACGTCCAGCACCGCGCCGGCGGCACCGCTGCACGCGACGACCAGGTCGACGCCGGCGAGGCTGGTCGCGAGGTCGTCGGTGGCCGCGGTGACACCGCGCTGGGCGGCGAACTGCCCGGCGCGTCCGCTGGCGGAGTAGACGAGCACGTCGGCGCACCCGCGGGCCTTGAGGGCGGCGAGGCTGGCTCCGGCGTACGACCCGGTGCCGATCAGCAGGCAGCGGACGTCCGACCAGTCGGGCAGCCCGTCCTCGACCAGGTCCAGCGCCACGCCCACGACGGAGCGCCCGGCGGCGCCGAGGCCGGTGCGGCCCTCGACGGCGCGGGACGCGCGGGACGCCGCCTGGAACAGGCCCTCGAGGTCGGACGTGGTGGTGCCGTCCCGCCGGGCGGTGGTGAGGGCGCGGCGCACCTGGCCGGCGATCTCGCGCTCCCCCACGACCATCGACTCCAGGCCGGACGCGACGGAGAACAGGTGCTCGACGACGCGCGGGCCGGTGGCGGGGGCGAGGGCGTCCGCGACGCGCTCGGTGCTGTACCCGGAGCGGGCGGCGACGGTGGCGGCGACGGCGGTCCGGGCAGCATCGGCGTCGGCTGCGTCGTCGACGTCCAGGTACAGCTCGAAGCGGTTGCAGGTCGCCAGGACGACCGCCCCCGCGACCGAGTCCGAGCCCGTCACGATCTCCCGGCCGACGGCGTGGGTGTCGGCGGACAACCGCTCCAGCACGGACAGGTCGAGGTCGTGATGGCTCGCCACCAACGACAGCATCACCACGCCCAGAATTTAATCACTCCAGGGAAGACGGGGCACAATCGCTGTGATGTCGACTTCGTCACGCCCCTCCGCGCCCACGGGCGCCCCGGCGACCCCCGCTGCCCTGACCTCGCTGCCCGACGGCACCGGCCTGCCCGCGGACCACCCGCTGGTGGACGGCCGCACCGCGCACGCGCCGCTGGTCGACGCCTACCGGGGTCGCACCCCCGCGCGCCGGCCCGTGTGGTTCATGCGGCAGGCCGGCCGGTCGCTGCCCGAGTACCGGGAGGCCCGGCGCGGCACGGCGATGCTGGACGCCTGCCTCACGCCGGACCTGGCGTCGGAGATCACGCTGCAGCCGGTGCGCCGGCACGGCGTCGACGCGGCGATCTTCTTCTCGGACATCGTCATCCCGCTGCGGCTCGCGGGCGTCGACGTCGACATCCAGCCCGGCGTCGGCCCGGTGATGGGCGCCGCGGTCCGGACCGCGGACGACGTCGCCCGGCTGCGCGCCGAGCACCCGGCGGAGTCGCTGACCCCCGAGGTGCTGGCGCCGGTGACCGAGGCCGTCCGGCTGACCACCGCCGCGCTGGGCTCGACGCCGCTGATCGGGTTCGCCGGGGCGCCGTTCACCCTCGCCGCCTACCTGGTCGAGGGCCGACCGTCGCGGGACCACCTGGCCGCCCGCACGCTGATGCACGCGGACCCGGAGACCTGGCACGCGCTGACCGGGTGGGCCGCCGACGTGACCGGTGCGTTCCTGCGGGCGCAGGTGCTCGCCGGGACCAGCGCGGCACAGCTGTTCGACTCCTGGGCGGGGTCGCTGTCGCTCGCCGACTACACCGAGCGCGTCGCGCCGGCGTCCACCCGCGCGCTGGCGCACGTCGCCGACCTCGGGGTGCCGCGCGTGCACTTCGGCACCGGGACCGGCGAGCTGCTGGCGGCGATGCGCGACGTGGGCGCGGACGTCGTGGGTGTCGACCACCGCATCGGCCTGGACGAGGCCGTGCGCCGGCTGGACGGGCGCGTGCCGGTGCAGGGCAACGTCGACCCCGCGCTGCTCGCCGCGCCCTGGCCGGTGCTGGAGGCGCACGTGCGCGACGTGGTGGCGCGCGGAGCCGCCGCGCCCGGGCACGTGGTGAACCTGGGCCACGGCGTGCCGCCGGAGACCGATCCCGCCGTGCTGACCCGCGTCGTCGAGCTGGTGCACGCGATCTGACGGGCCTGAGCACCGACCAGACCCGACCCCGACCCGACCCGACCCGAGGAGCAGCCACGAGCGAGCACGACGACCCCGCACCCGAGACGCCCGACCTGCACGACGCCGTCGTGGTCGGCGGTGGCGTGGCGGGCCTGGTCGCCGCCCGCGAGCTCGCGCTCTCGGGCCTGCGCCCGCTGGTCCTGGAGGCGTGGCACGCACCCGGCGGCGTCGTCGGGCGGCACGAGGTGGACGGGCTCGCGCTGGACGCGGGCGCGGAGTCGTTCGCGACCCGCGGCGGCGTGGTGGCCGCGCTCGCCGAGGAGCTGGGCCTGGCGGACCGGGTGGTGACGCCCGAGCCGCACGGCGCGTGGGTGCGGCTCCCCCGCGGCGCCGGGCCCCTGCCGCGCACCGGCCTGCTGGGGATCCCGGCGGACCCGTGGGCGCCCGACGTCCGGAGGACGCTCGGCACGCTCGGGTCGCTGCGCGCGGCGGCCGACCGGCTGCTGCCCGCCGGCGCCGGGACCGGCGACGGCGTCACGCTGGGTGCGCTGGTGCGGGCCCGGTACGGCCGGCGGGTGCTCGACCGGCTGGTGCGCCCCGTGGTCGCCGGCGTGCACGCGGCCGAGCCGGACGACGTCGCCGCCGACGCGGTGGCCCCCGGCCTGGTCGCGGCCGTCCGTCGCGAGGGCTCCCTGGGCCGGGCAGTGACGGCGCAGCGCGCGCTGGCACCGGCCGGGTCGGCGGTGGCCGGGTTCCGCGGCGGGCTGCACGTGCTGGTCGAGGCGCTCGCCGCCGACGTGGTCGCGCGGGGCGGCGCGATCCGCACCCGGTCGACGACGACCGCGGTCGAGCGCACCGGCGACGGGTTCGCCGTGACGGTCGACGGGCCCGGCGGCGCCACGGTGCTGCGCGCGCCGCGGCTGGTCGTCGCGACGCCCCGGGCCGTCGACCTGCTCGCCGGGGTCGCGCCCGCGCTCGCCGGCCTGCAGACGGACCCGGGCGCGGACATCGTGCTGGTCACCCTGGTGCTGGACGCCCCGGAGCTCGACGCCGCGCCGCGTGGGACGGGGGTGCTCGTCGCCCGCGGCGTGCCCGGCGTCCGGGCGAAGGCGCTCACGCACGCGACCGCGAAGTGGGGCTGGCTGGCGGAGGCCGCCGGTCCGGGACGGCACGTGGTGCGGCTGTCCTACGGCCGGGCCGGCGACGACCCCGCGGCCGCCCCGCTGCCGACGGACGACGCCGCGCTGACCGACCTCGCGCTGCGCGACGCCGCGGCCGTCCTCGGCGTCCCGCTGCGCGCCGGCCAGGTCCGGGCCGGCGCCCGGGTCCGCTGGCGGCAGGGCCTGCCGGTGCCGAGCGCGGCGCACCGCCGGACGGTGCAGCAGGTCCGCGCGGCGGTCGCCGAGGTCCCCGGCCTGGCGGTGGTCGGCGCGTGGGTCGCGGGCAACGGGCTCGCGTCCGTCGTGCCCGACGCCCGGGCGACCGCGGCGGCGCTCGCGGCCGGACCGAGCGACCGCCCGGCACGGTGACCGACGTCGTCCACAGCCCCGGGCCACCGCTTTCGACAAGTCCTCACGAGAAGGCAGAGACTGGAGACATGCCCCAACCGTTCCGGGTCGGAACCCGTGCGAGTGCGCTCGCCCTGACGCAGACGGGACACGTGGCGGACGCCCTCACCGCGCTCGGCGCCGGCGACCACGAGCTGGTCCGCGTCCGCACGGACGGCGACCGGCTCACCGGGTCGCTCGCCACGCTCGGCGGTACGGGGGTGTTCGTCACCGCCCTGCGCGACGCCCTGCTCGACGGCCGGTGCGACGTCGCGGTGCACTCGTTCAAGGACCTGCCGACGGCCACCGCGCCGGGCCTGGTGGTCGCCGCCGTGCCGCTGCGTCAGGACCCCCGCGACGCCCTGTGCGCGCGGGACGGCCGCACCCTGGCCACGCTGCCCCCGGGCGCCTCGGTGGGCACCGGCTCCCCGCGGCGCGCCGCCCAGCTGCTGGCCGCGCGCCCGGACCTGAAGGTCGTGGACATCCGCGGCAACGTGGACACACGGCTGCGGCGCATCGAGGACGGCCTGGACGCCGTGGTGCTGGCCCGCGCCGGGCTGGCGCGCCTGGACCGCCTGGACGCGGTCACCGAGGCCCTGCCGTTCGACGTCATGGTCCCCGCCCCGGCCCAGGGTGCGCTCGCCGTCGAGGTGCGCGCGGCGGACGCCGCCGACGGCAGCCCGCTGGCCCGCGCGCTCGCGACGCTCGACCACCGGCCGACCCACCTCGCGGTCCTCGCCGAGCGCGCGCTGCTGAACCGGCTCGAGGCCGGCTGCGCCGCGCCGGTCGGCGCGCACGCCCGGCTCGGCGACGACGACGTCCTGACCCTGGAGGCCGTGGTGCTGCGCACGGACGGCACGGCGACGCTGCGTCGGTCCGCCGCCACGACCCTGGTGGCGGGTGCCGCCGGCACCGACGACGGGCGCGCGGCGCTCGCCGCGGCCGCGCTCGGCACCCGGCTGGCCGAGGAGCTGCTCGACGCGGGCGCCGCCGACCTGGCGGAGCTCGGCGCGTGACCGCCGTCGACGCCGGGACCGGCCCGGCCGGCCCGCTCGCGGGCGTGCGGGTGCTCGTCCCGCGGGAGACGACCGGACCGGACCCCCTGGTCATCGCCCTGCACGCCGCCGGCGCGGAGCCGCTGGTGGTCCCGCTGATCCAAACGGTGCCGCCCCTGGACCCGACGGAGCTCGACGACTCCCTGCTCGCCCTCGAGGTCGGCTACTACGCGTGGGTCGCGATCACGAGCGCGGCCGCGGTGCCGATCCTGGTCGACCGTGCCGAGGAGACCGGGCACACCCTGCCCGAGCTGCTCGCGGGCACCCGCGTCGCCGCGGTCGGCGGGACCACCGCACGGGCGCTGCGCGAGGCCGGCGTCCGCGTCGACCTGGTGCCCCGCGGCCGGTCCTCCGCCGCCGCGCTCCTCGCCGCGTGGCCGCCCGCGGGCGACGAGCCCGAGCGGGTCCTGCTGCCCCTGGGCGACCTCGCGGCCCCGACGCTCGCCGACGGGCTGGCGGCGCACGGCTGGCTGGTCGACGTCGTCGTCACGTACCGCACGGTGCCCGGGCCGGCCCCCGAGCCGGAGCTGCGCGCCGCGTGGGACGGCGGGGACGTCCACGCCGTGCTGCTCACGTCCGGCAGCACCGCCCGCAACCTGCTGTCGATGCTGGGCACCCCGCCCGCCGGGACGCTGCTCTGCTGCATCGGCGAGTCGACCGCCGCCGAGGCCCGGCGGGCGGGGCTCGCCGTCGCCGCCGTGGCCGACGACCAGACCCCGGGCGGGCTCGTCGCCGCGCTGACCGCCGCGGTGCACGCGGCCGCCGACGCCACCGACGCACCCCCGACCACCCCGGACGCGGCCCACCCCGCCGCACCGGGAACCCACCCCGACGGAGGGCACGCATGACCACGCAGCCGGCCGGCACCCCGGCCACACCCGCAGCATCCGACATCGCACTGGCCGCGGTCGCCGCCGCCCGGCCGGGCCGCGTCCGCCCCCGGCGGCTCCGTGGCACCGCGGCGCTCCGGCGGACCGTGAGCGAGGTCCGCCTGCACCCGGCGGACCTGATCCTGCCGGTGTTCGTCAAGGAGGGGCTGAGCGAGCCCCAGCCGATCCGCTCCATGCCCGGCGTCGTCCAGCACACGCGGGACTCGCTGCGCCGGGCGGTCGTGGAGGCCGCGGCCGCCGGCGTCTCCGGCGTCAACCTGTTCGGCGTCCCGCTCGTGCGCGACGCGGTCGGCTCCGGCGCGACCGACCCCGACGGGGTGCTCAACCAGGCCATCGCGGACGTCCGGGCCGAGGTCGGCGACGCGCTGGTGATCCAGGCGGACCTCTGCCTCGACGAGTTCACCGACCACGGGCACTGCGGCGTGCTGACCGCGGAGGGCGTCGTGGACAACGACGCGACGTTGGTGCGGTACGCGGAGATGGCGCTGGTGCAGGCCGAGGCCGGGGCCCACATGGTGGCGCCCAGCGGCATGATGGACGGCCAGGTCGGCGTGATCCGCGACGTGCTCGACGCCGCCGGCCGGGACGACGTGGCCGTCCTGGCGTACGCGGCGAAGTTCGCGAGCGTGCTCTACGGCCCGTTCCGGGACGCCGTGGAGTCGACGCTGGAGGGCGACCGCCGGACGTACCAGATGGACCCGGCCAACCGCCGCGAGGCGCTGCGCGAGGTCGAGCTGGACATCGCCGAGGGCGCGGACCTCGTCATGGTGAAGCCCGCGGGCGCGTTCCTCGACGTCCTCGCCGACGTGGCCGCGACCAGCACCGTGCCGGTGGCCGCCTACCAGGTGTCCGGGGAGTACGCGATGGTCGAGGCCGCCGCGGCGCAGGGCTGGCTGGACCGCCGGCGCGCGATCACGGAGTCCGTGCTCGGCATCCGCCGCGCGGGCGCCGACCAGGTGCTCACCTACTGGGCCGTGGAGCTGGCCCACTGGCTGCGGGAGGAGTGGCGATGACCACCTCGGAGGAGCTGTTCGAGCGCGCGCTGGGCGTCGTGCCGGGCGGGGTGAACTCGCCGGTGCGGGCGTTCGGGTCCGTGGGCGGGGCGCCGCGGTTCCTCGCGTCGGCGCGCGGGGCGTACGTGACCGACGTCGAGGGGCGCGAGTACGTCGACCTGGTCGGCTCGTGGGGGCCGGCCATCCTCGGCCACACGCACCCCGGCGTCGTCGAGGCGGTGCGCGAGGCGGCGGGCCGCGGGCTGAGCTTCGGCGCGCCGACGCTCGCGGAGGTCGAGCTCGCGGAGGCCGTGCGGGAGCGCGTGCCGGCCGTCGAGCGGCTCCGGCTGGTCTCGACCGGCACCGAGGCCACGATGACGGCGATCCGCCTGGCGCGCGGCGTCACCGGCCGCGACCGCGTCGTGAAGTTCGCCGGGCTGTACCACGGCCACTCCGACGGCCTGCTGGCCGCCGCCGGCTCCGGCGTCGCGACGCTGGCGCTGCCGGGATCGGCGGGCGTCCCCGCGTCGATCGCCGCCGAGACGATCGTGCTGCCGTACAACGACGTCGCCGCCGTCGAGGCCGCGTTCGCCGAGCACGGCCCGACCATCGCCGCGATCATCACGGAGGCGGCCCCGGCCAACATGGGCGTCGTCCCGCCGGGCCCCGGATTCAACGCGGCGCTGGCGCGGATCGCGCACGCGCACGGCGCGCTGCTGATCCAGGACGAGGTGCTGACCGGGTTCCGCGTCGGCCCCGCCGGCTGGTGGGGCCTCGAGGCGCAGCGCGAGGGCTGGTCACCGGACCTGCTCACGTACGGCAAGGTCGTCGGCGGCGGGCTGCCCGTCGCTGCGCTCGGCGGCCGGACCGACGTGATGGACGCGCTCGCGCCGCTGGGCCCGGTCTACCAGGCGGGCACGCTGTCCGGGAACCCGGTGGCGACCGCGGCCGGCCTGGCCACCCTGCGCCTGGCGGACGACGCGGTGTACGCGCACGTCGACGCCGCGTCCGCCACGCTGCGCGCCGCGGTCGACGACGCCCTCACCGCCGCCGGGGTGCCGCACGCGGTGCAGAACGCGAGCAACCTGTTCAGCACCGTGCTCGGCACCGACGCGGGCGCCCGGGACTACTCCGAGATGCTGGCGTCCGAGTCGTGGCGCTACCCGGCGTTCTTCCACAGCCTGCTGCGGGACGGGGTCTACGCGCCCCCGTCGGCGTTCGAGGCCTGGTTCCTGTCGGCGGCGCACGACGACGACGCGCTCGGCCGGGTCGTCGAGGCCCTGCCGGCCGCCGCCCGTGCGGCCGCCGCGGCGGTACGCCCGCCCTCGTGAACCGCATCGTGACCTCCCGGTAACACGGGGGTTACACGCCGGTGCGGGACCTTGGCCCACACTGTGCTAGTTCTATGAGCCACATCACGGCGGTCTCATCCGCCGGACGGCTCATCTCGCGCGGGGGACACGCTCCTCCGGCGCGGGCGACGTCCGCGCAGCAGCACCGCCACGGGCAACCCGAGCCCGCACCCAGGGAAGAGGTACACGCATGACTGCGGTTCCCCACGGCCGCCGACGCGGCTTCGCGGCCGGCGCCGGCCTGGTCGCCACCGCTCTCGTCCTCGCCGCGTGCAGCGGCGGCTCCGGCGGCGGCGACGACGAGTCGGAGGGCGGTGACGGCGGCGGCAGCGGCTCGCTCCTCATCGGCACCACCGACAAGATCACCACGATCGACCCGGCCGGCTCGTACGACAACGGCTCCTTCGCCGTCATGAACCAGGTCTACCCGTTCCTGATGAACACGCCGTACGGCAGCCCCGAGGTCGAGCCGGACATCGCCGAGTCGGCCGAGTTCACCGCGCCGACCGAGTACACGGTGACGCTGAAGCCGGGCCTGACCTTCGCGAACGGCAACGAGCTGACCTCCTCGGACGTGAAGTTCACGTTCGACCGCCAGCTCGCGATCTTCGAGTCCGGCGCGGACGACGGCAACGGCCCCGGCTCGCTGCTCTACAACCTGGCGAGCGTCGCGGCGCCGGACGACACCACCGTCGTCTTCACGCTGAAGTCCCCGGACGACCAGGTGTTCCCGCAGATCCTGTCGAGCCCCGCGGGCCCGATCGTGGACGAGGACGTCTTCGCGGCCGACGCGCTGACCCCGGACGCCGACATCGTCGACGGCCAGGCGTTCGCCGGCCCGTACGTGCTGACGGACTACAGCCAGAACGAGCTGCTGACGTACCAGGCCAACCCGGACTACCAGGGCCTGCTCGGCGCCCCGGAGACCGAGGAGATCAGCGTCAGCTACTACGCCGAGGCCTCGAACCTCAAGCTCGACGTCCAGCAGGGCAACGTCGACGTGGCGTTCCGCAGCCTGACCTCGACGGACATCGAGGACCTGCGCGGCGACGACAACGTCAAGGTCGTGGACGGCCCCGGCGGCGAGATCCGCTACATCACGTTCAACTTCAACACCCAGCCGTACGGCGCGACCACGCCCGAGGCCGACCCGGCCAAGGCCCTGGCCGTCCGCCAGGCCGTCGCGGACCTGATCGACCGCGAGGAGATCGCCGACCAGGTCTACAAGGGCACCTACACGCCGCTGTACTCCTTCGTCCCGGAGGGCCTGACCGGCGCCACCGAGTCGCTCAAGGGCCTGTACGGCGACGGCGAGGGCGGCGCGGACGCCGACGCCGCTGCCGAGCGCCTCGAGGCCGCGGGCGTCGAGACCCCGGTCCAGCTGTCGCTGCAGTACAGCAACGACCACTACGGCCCGTCCTCCGGCGAGGAGTACGCGCTGATCAAGGACCAGCTCGAGTCCACCGGGCTGTTCGCGGTCGACCTGCAGACCACCGAGTGGGTGCAGTACGCCAAGGACCGCACGTCCGACGTGTACCCCGCGTACCAGCTCGGCTGGTTCCCGGACTACTCGGACGCGGACAACTACCTCACGCCGTTCTTCCTCACGGAGAACTTCCTGGGCAACCACTACGACAACCAGGAGGTGAACGACCTGATCCTCGAGCAGGCCGTCACCGCCGACCCCGCCGCCCGGACCGCGCTCATCGAGCAGATCCAGGACACGGTCGCCGCGGACCTCTCCACGGTGCCCTACCTCCAGGGCGCCCAGGTGGCCGTCGTGGGTGCGGACGTGACCGGGGCCGAGGACACTCTCGACGCCTCGTTCAAGTTCCGCTACGGCGCGCTCGCCAAGGGCTGACCGGCTTCGTACCACCCCTCCCGACGCCTCGACGCGGGTCGCTCACCACGAGCGGCCCGCGTCGGGCCGTCACCGGGCCACGACGGACGAGAGACATGACTTCCACCTCCACCACCGGTCCGCTGCAGCCCACCGGCGCAGCGGACGGCACCGCACCCGACGGCGACACGCCGTCCACCCGACGCACGAAGCGCTCCGGGGGCGGTCTGGGCCGATACCTGCTGGTCCGCTTCCTGCTGATCATCCCGACGATCTTCATCCTGGTCACCGTCGTGTTCGTGCTGATGCGCGCGACCGGCGACCCCATCACCGCCGCGCAGGGCGGACGGCTCCCCGCCGACCAGCTCGCCGAGCGGATCCACCAGGCCGGCTACGACCGGCCCGTGCTCGTGCAGTATTGGGAGTACCTGGGCAACCTGCTCCAGGGCGACTTCGGTACCACCATCAGCGACAGCCGCCCCGTGACCGAGGTGCTCACCACCTTCGGCGCCGCGACGCTCGAGCTCGCCGCCTACGCGCTGGTGGTCGCGTTCATCGTGGGCATCCCGCTCGGCCTGGCCGCCGCGTACTTCCGCGACAAGGTGCCGGACGCCCTCCTGCGGGTGTTCGCGATCTTCTGCTACGCCACGCCCGTCTTCTTCGCCGGCCTGCTGCTCAAGCTGGTCTTCGCCGTGCAGCTCGACTGGCTGCCCGTCGCCGGGCGGGCGTCGACCCGCTCCGAGATCGAGATGCGGCAGCTCGACGACCCGACCGGCATCTACATCGTCGATGCGATCCGCACCGGCAACCCCGAGGTCGTCGCCGACGTGCTCCAGCACGCGATCCTGCCGGCGCTGACCCTCGGCCTGCTGACCGCCGGCGTGTTCCTGCGGCTGGTCCGCACCAACGTCATCGGCACGCTCGGCTCCGGCTACGTCGACGCGGCGCGGTCGCGCGGCGTCCGCGAGACCCGCCTGCTGCGCAAGCACGCGTACCGGCCGGCGCTCATCCCGATCGTCACCGTCATCGGCATGCAGGTCGCGATGCTGCTCGTCGGCGCGGTGCTGACCGAGACCACGTTCGAGTGGCGCGGCCTCGGGTTCCAGCTCTCCGAGTACCTGCAGGCCCGCGACTTCGTCGCCGTCCAGGGCATCGTCGTGATGCTCGCGGTGATCGTCGCGGTGACCAACTTCCTGGTGGACGTCATCGCCGCCCTGATCGACCCGAGGGTGAGGTTCTGATGACCACCACGACTGCCACCCCCCGCGCACGCCGCACGTGGCGCTCGCTGCCCGTCGTCCACCAGCTCCGGCAGAGCGTGGGCCTGCAGCGCGGGATGCTGATCATCGGCCTCGTCCTGACGGCCCTGCTGATCCTCGGCGCGATCTTCGCGCCGCTGCTGGCGCCGTACGGCTACGGCCAGCTCCGCGACGCCGCGGGCCCGTTCGGCGCCCAGCAGCCGCCCTCCGCCGAGCACTGGTTCGGCACCACCGTCGGCGGCTACGACGTGCTGTCCCGGGTGATCTGGGGCTCGCGCACCGCACTGCTCGTCATCGTGATCGCCATCGTGGCCTCGCTGTTCATCGGCGTGCTGCTCGGCCTGGTCTCCGGCTACTTCGGCGGCTGGCTCGACCGGGTGCTCGTCGTGATCGCGGACGCGGTCTACGCGTTCCCGTCCCTGCTGCTCGCCATCGTGCTGGCCATCGTCATCAGCGGCGGCCAGTCGTCGATGATGGGCGGCGTCCTCGCCGCGGCGCTGTCGATCACCGTGGTGTTCACGCCGCAGTACCTCCGCGTCGTGCGCGCCGAGACCATCCGGATCAAGTCCGAGGCGTTCGTCGAGTCGGCCCGGGTCATCGGCGCGAGCAGCAGCCGCATCATGTTCAAGCACGTGCTGCGCAACGCCACCCGCACGCTGCCGCTGATCGTCACGCTCAACGCGTCCGAGGCCGTGCTGACGCTGGCCGGGCTCGGGTTCCTCGGGTTCGGCATCGAGCCGAGCGCGGCCGCGGAGTGGGGCTACGACCTCAACCGCGCCATCTCCGACGTGACCAGCGGCATCTGGTGGACCTCGGTGTTCCCGGGCGTCGCCATCGTGCTCACCGTCCTGGGCATCACCCTGGTCGGCGAGTCCCTGAACGACCTGGCCGACCCGCGGCTGCGCAACCGCCGCGCCTCGGCCGACGTGAGCGGAGACGTCGCCCCGACGTCGGCCGTGCCCGGCGGTGCGCTCACGGCGCCCGGCGGGGTGGAGGGCCTCGAGCCCGGGACGGAGGGTGCCCGATGAGCGGCACGCGCATCAGCGACACCCCGCACCAGGGCGCCTCCGCGCCCGTCGTGGAGATCACCGACCTGTCGGTGTCGTTCGCGACCGACGCGGGCGACGTCCGCGCCGTCGACGGCGTCTCCCTGACGGTCCGCGCCGGCGAGGTGCTGGCCGTCGTCGGCGAGTCCGGCAGCGGCAAGTCGGTCACCGCCAAGACCATCCTCGGCCTGCTGCCGTCGACCGCCACCACGCGCGGGACCGTCGTGCTGTCGTCCAAGGACGGCGCCACGCGGGACGACGTGCTCGACCTCGACGCGTCCGGCCTGCGCCGGGTCCGCGGCCGCGACGCCGCCATGGTGTTCCAGGAGCCGTCGACCGCGCTCAACCCGGTCTACACGGTCGGCTGGCAGATCATCGAGGGCCTGCAGGCCCACGGGCGGATCGGCAAGGCCGAGGCCCGGACGAAGGCGATCGACATCCTGCGCCGGGTCGGCATCCCCGACCCGGAGCACCGGATCGACCACTACCCGCACCAGTTCTCGGGCGGGCAGAAGCAGCGCATCGTCATCGCGCAGGCCCTGGTGCTCGACCCCGGCGTGATCATCGCCGACGAGCCGACCACGGCCCTCGACGTGACCGTGCAGGCCGAGATCCTCGACCTGCTGCGCCGCTGCCGCGACGAGTTCGGCGCCGCGATCGTCCTGATCACGCACAACATGGGCGTGGTCGCGGACCTCGCCGACCGCGTCGCCGTGATGTACCAGGGCGAGATCGTCGAGCAGGCGCCCGTGCGGCAGCTGTTCGCGGCGCCCGAGCACGACTACACCCGGTCGCTGCTCGACGCGGTGCCGCGGATCGGCGGGGGTGGCGCGCACGCCGCCGCCCGCGCCGCGGCCCGGCCCGCCGGCTGGGCCGACCAGGCTCCGGTCGTCGAGGCCCGTGACCTGGAGATCACCTACCCCGGCCGGCTGCGCCAGCCCGGGTTCCGGGCGGTCGACAGGGTCTCCCTGTCCATCCGGCCGGGCGAGGTCGTCGGCCTGGTCGGCGAGTCCGGCTCCGGCAAGACCACCATCGGGCGGGCGATCGCCGGGCTCACCACCGTGACCGGCGGCTCGCTGCAGGTGCTGGGCGTCGAGATGAGCGGCGTCAAGGAGCGGCAGATCCGGCCGATCCGCAGCCGTATCGGGTTCGTGTTCCAGGACCCCGCCACCTCGTTCAACCCGCTGCTCACCATCGCCGAGTGCGTGGCCGAGCCGCTGGTCGTGCACGGCCGTGCCCGCGACGCCGGTGCCGCCCGCGGCAAGGTGGACGAGCTCCTGGAGTCCGTCCAGCTGCCCCGCGCCTACGGCGACCGGTACCCGCACGAGCTCTCCGGCGGGCAGCGCCAGCGCGCGTCGCTCGCCCGGGCGCTGGCGCTGGACCCCGAGCTGCTGATCGCCGACGAGCCGACCTCGGCGCTCGACGTGTCGGTGCAGGCGCGGGTGCTCGAGCTGTTCGCCGAGCTCCAGGAGTCGCTCGGGTTCGCGTGCCTGTTCATCAGCCACGACCTGGCCGTCGTGGACCTGCTCGCCGACCGGATCGCGGTGCTGCACCGCGGGAAGCTCGTCGAGGAGGGCACCGGCGCGGAGGTGCTCGGGGCGCCGCGCGAGGAGTACACGCGGCGGCTCCTCGCGAGCCTGCCCGTGCCGGACCCGGTCGAGCAGGCGTCGCGGCGCGAGGCCTGGCGGGCGCTGGTCTGACCGTCGGCCGACGACGGCGCGCGAGACACCGCGAGGGCGTACCCGGGAGGGTGCGCCCTCGCGGTGCGTCCGGGGCCGGGAGCAGCACGATCGAGTGACGCGACGGGACCTTCGTCGCTCCGGAATACCCCCGGGGGGTATAGCGTTCCACGAGCGGACGGGCGCGCCGGCGCTCGAGCGAGAGGGGCGCGACGTGCACGGCTACACCAGCGACAAGGACGACTACCTCAAGCGGCTCAAGCGCATCGAGGGCCAGGTGCGCGGCATCGCCCGCATGGTCGAGGAGGACGTCTACTGCATCGACGTGCTCACGCAGGTGTCGGCCGTGACCAAGGCGCTCCAGGCAGTGAGCATCGGGCTGGTCGAGGACCACCTGGGCCACTGCGTGGTCGACGCCGCCCGCCAGTCGCCCGAGGCCGGCGCCGAGAAGGTCCGCGAGGCCTCCGAGGCCATCGCCCGCCTCGTCCGCTCCTGATCACCCGAGCAGAAGGAACCACCCCCATGAGCCAGACCACCACCTTCGCCGTCGACGGCATGACCTGCGGCAACTGCGTCCGCCACGTCACCGAGGAGCTCACCGCGCTGCCCGGCGTCACCGACGTGCGCATCGACCTGGTCGCGGGCGGGTCCTCTCCCGTCACCGTCACGTCCGACGCCCCGCTGGCCGACGACGCCGTCGCCGCCGCGGTCGACGAGGCGGGGTACGCGGTCACGCCGCGGAAGTCGCTGCTGTGAGCACCGACCAGCAGCCCGCCGCACCGACGCCGGTCCGCACCGTGGACCTCGCCGTCGAGGGCATGACCTGCGCGTCCTGCGTGGCGCGCGTCGAGAAGCGCCTCAACCGGGTGCCGGGCGCCCGCGCGACCGTGAACCTCGCGCTGGAGAGCGCGCACGTCGAGGTCGCCTTGGCCGAGGACGGCAGCACGCCCGGCACGGACGCGCTGGTCGAGGCGGGGCGCGCCGCGGGCTACGACGCGGAGGGCACCCGTCCCTTTTACACATCTGACGCTGCCGACGGCCCCCTACGTGTGTGTGTTGGGGGGGGGCGGGGGGGTTAAAAAAAAAAAAAAAGAAGATGAAGCACGCGCTGTCCGGGCACACGATGGCCCCGGGCCACGACATGGACCCCGACGAGGACACCTCGGCCCCCACCGACGCGCGCGGCACCGACCTGCGCCGCCGGCTGCGCGTGGCGGCCGTGCTCACCGTGCCCGTGCTGGTCCTCTCGATGGTGCCGGCGACGCAGTTCCGCGGCTGGCAGTGGCTGGTGGCGGCGCTCGCGCTGCCGGTGGCCACCTGGGCGGCCTGGCCGTTCCACCGCGCCGCGGTCCGCGCGGCCCGGCACGGCGCCTCGACGATGGACACGCTCGTGTCGATCGGCATCGTGGCGGCGACCGGGTGGTCGCTGTGGGCGCTGCTGCTCGGTGGCGCCGGCGCCCTCGGCATGACGATGACGCCGACGCTCTGGCCCGCCGCCGACGACGGCATGGGCACCCACATGCCCGAGCTGTACTTCGAGGTCGCGGCCGTCGTCACGACGTTCCTGCTGGCCGGCCGGTACGCCGAGCACCGGTCCCGCCGCCGCGCGGGCGACGCGCTGCGCGCGCTGCTCGACCTGGGCGCGAAGGACGTCGCCCTGCTGGTCACCGGTCCCGACGGCCGTCGCACGGAGCAGCGCGTGCCCGTGGACCGGCTCCGCACCGGTGACGAGTTCGCGGTGCGCCCGGGAGAGAAGGTCGCCACCGACGGCGTCGTCGTGTCCGGCACGAGCGCCGTCGACACGAGCCTGCTCACCGGCGAGCCCGTGCCCGTCGACGTCGGCCCCGGCGACGAGGTCACCGGCGCGACCATCAACGCCGGCGGCCACCTCGTGGTCCGCGCGACGCGCGTCGGCGACGAGACCCGGCTCGCCCAGATCGGCCGGCTGGTGGCGGCCGCGCAGACCGGCAAGGCCCCCGTGCAGCGGCTGGCCGACCGGATCTCCGCGGTGTTCGTCCCCGTCGTGCTGGTGCTCGCCGTCGGGACGCTCGCCGTCTGGCTGCTGTCCGGCGCGTCGGCCCAGACCGCGTTCACCGCGGCCGTCGCGGTGCTGATCATCGCCTGCCCCTGCGCCCTCGGCCTGGCCACGCCCACCGCCCTGCTGGTCGGCACCGGCCGCGGCGCGCAGCTCGGCGTGCTCATCAAGGGCCCGGAGACGCTCGAGCAGACCCGCACGGTCGACACCGTCGTGCTCGACAAGACCGGCACCGTGACCGAGGGCCGGATGGCGCTCGTCGACGTGCTGGTCGCCGCCGACGCCGACCCCGACGAGGTGCTCCGCTACGCCGGCGCGGTGGAGGGGCTCGCCGAGCACCCGATCGCCCGCGCGGTGGCCGAGGCCGCCGCCGACCTCGCGCCCGCAGCCGCGGGCTTGGGCGGCGACGGCGTCGGGATCGGCACCGACCAGGTGCACGACTTCCGGGCGCACGCGGGCCGCGGGGTCAGCGGCGTCGTCCGCGCCGCGCACTCCGGCGTGGGGCTGTCCCGGCGCGTCCTCGTCGGCCGTCCGGCCTGGCTGGCCGAGCAGGACGTCCCCGCCGACGACGACCTCGCCGCGCGGTTCGCCGCCGCCGAGTCCGACGGCGCCACCGCCGTGCTGGTGGCCTGGGACGGCCGCGCCCGCGGCGTCCTGGTGCTGCGCGACCCGGTCAAGGCGACGTCCCGGCAGGCCGTCGAGGAGCTGCGCGCCGTCGGCCTGCGCCCCGTGCTGCTGACCGGTGACAACGCGGGGGCCGCCCGCGCGGTCGCCCGCGAGGTAGGCATCGCGGAGGAGGACGTGATCGCCGAGGTCATGCCCGCCGACAAGGTCGACGTGGTCCGCCGCCTGCAGGGCGAGGGCCACCGGGTGGCGATGGTCGGCGACGGCGTGAACGACGCCGCCGCGCTCGCCACCGCGGACCTGGGCCTGGCGATGGGCACCGGCACCGACGTGGCCATCGAGGCCGCCGACGTGACGCTGGTGCGGGGCGACCTGCGGTCCGCCGCCCAGGCGGTGCGGCTGTCGCGGTCGACGCTCCGGGTGATCAAGCAGAACCTGTTCTGGGCGTTCGCGTACAACGTCGCGGCCATCCCCCTGGCGGCCCTCGGGCTGCTCAACCCGATGATCGCGGGTGCGGCGATGGCGTTCAGCTCCGTGCTGGTCGTGGCGAACTCGCTGCGGCTCCGCCGGTTCTCCTGAGCGCCCCCGCCGCCCGGCGGTGGTCAGCCGCTACCGTGCACCTGACCGCCGCCGGCCCCGGCCGGCACCCGACCGAGGAGATCCGCGTGCCCGCGTCCCGCCCCGTGCTCGAGATCGCCGTCCAGGACCTCGCCGGGTACCGCGTCGCCGCGGACGCCGGCGCCGCGCGGACCGAGCTCTGCGGCGCCCTGGCGGCCACCGGCGGGCTGACTCCCAGCGCCGGGCTGCTCGCGGCCGTCCTCGCGGAGCGGGACGCCCGCGGCGGCGGCGCCCCCCGGGTGCACCCGCTGATCCGGCCCCGGCCCGGCTCCTTCGTCTACGACGCCGACGAGCTCGACGTCCAGGTGCGCGACGTCCGCGCGGCCGTGGCGGCCGGCGCCGACGGCGTGGTCGTCGGCGTCCTCACGGCCGACGGCCGCGTCGACTCCGCCGCCCTGGGCGTCCTGGTCGCGGCCGCCGAGGGGCGCGAGGTGACGTTCCACCGGGCGGTCGACGCGGTCGGCGACCCGCTCGCGGTCCTCGACGCCCTCGCCGCGGCGGGGGTGACCCGCGTGCTGACGTCCGGTGGGGCGTCCCGCAGCATCGACGGCGTCCGGCGGCTCGCCGCGATGGTCGAGCACACCGCCGGCGCCGTGCAGGTCATGGCCGGGGGCGGGGTGCGGCCGGTCGACATCGGGGCGCTCGTCGCCGCCGGGGTGGACGCGGTGCACCTGTCCGCCGGCCGTGCCGTGGCGGACGACGGCGGACCGGGCGGAGGCGGCACCAGCGGGTACACCGTGACCGACCCGGCCGTCGTGGCCGAGGCCGCGGCGGCGCTCGCGCGGGACTGACGCCCGCGCCGCCGGCGTCGCCGAGGTCAGCGGAAGCGGCGGCCCTCGTCGCGGCGGTAGGCGACGACCGCGAGCGCCGCGAACACCGCCGTCCAGCCGAGCAGCACCGGCAGCGCCAGCGCGTAGCCCTCGACGCCGGTGGTCACCTGGACCGCCAGGTCCCGCGCCGCGCGGGAGGGCAGCGCCATCGACAGGGTGTCCAGCCAGGCCGGGAACGCCTGCGGCGGCAGGAACAGCCCGCCCGCGAAGGCCAGCGGGAACAGCACCGCCTGCACCACCGCGATCGCCGCCTTGGCGGACAGCGCGTAGCCGATCGCGAGCCCGAGCAGCAGGAACGGCACCGCCACCACCGGCACCATGCCGATCCCCGCGGCGACGCGCCAGGCCTCCGTGGACGCCTCGGTGAGCAGGAGCGCGATCAGGATGACCGGCACCTGCGCGCCGAGGCAGAACACGATGCCGTTCGCGATCCGGCCCGCCATGCGCGGACCGGCACCGGCGGGCAGGGTCCGGACGTAGGGGTCGAACGCGAGCTGCCGGTCCTCCGACACCCCCGCGCCCAGCGTGAACAGGCACGCGGACATCACCGCGAACGTGCCGAGCTGCGCGACCGCGGCCACGGCGGCCAGCGGGTCGTCGGCGACCGCGGGCTGCGGCACCACGAAGAACAGCAGGGCGAGCGACGGGAACAGCAGGTTGCCGATCACCGCGATCGGCACCCGCACCGACTCCAGGAGCTGGAACTTCGTGTGCAGCCAGGCGAGCGACAGCCAGGACCGGGTGGCGGCCGGAGCGGCGGTGGTCGTGGTCATCGCGGCTCCTCGGCGGTGGTCGTCAGGGCGAGGAAGGCCTCCTCGAGCGAGGCGCCGCGCACCTCGAGGTCGCGGAACGGCACGTCGGCACGGACCAGGCCGCGCACGACGGCGTCCGCGTCGGCGGCGAGCAGGACCGTGCGCCGGCCCTCGCGCCGCACGTCGAGCACGCCGGGCAGCGCGGCGAGCCCGGGCTCGTCCGCCTCGGGGACCTCGATCAGCACCCGGCGGGCGGCGGCCATCGCGAGGACCGCCGGCAGGTCGTCGTCCACCAGCACGCGGCCGGACCCGACGACGACCACGCGTCGCGCGAGCGCCTCGATCTCCTCCAGGTAGTGGCTGGTGACGACGACCGTGGCGCCGTCGGCCTGGTAGTCACGCAGGGCCTCCCAGAGCAGGTGCCGGGCCTCGACGTCGAGCCCGGTGGTCGGCTCGTCGAGCAGCACCACGCGCGGGCGGCCGACCAGCGCGAGCGCCACCGCGAGCCGGCGGCGCTGCCCCCCGGACAGCCCGCCGGTCTGGCGTCGTGCCAGGTCGGCCAGGCCGAACCGCTCCAGCACCTCCCCGCGGGGCATGGGGGCGCGGTAGTGCGCGGCGACCAGGTCCACGACCTCACCGACCCGGAGCGTCGCGGGCAGCCCGGTCTCCTGCGGCGTCGTGCCGAGCCGGGTGCGGGCCGCCGGGTCGCGTGGGTCGAGCCCGTCCAGCCGGACCGTCCCCGCGTCGGGCCGGCGCAGCCCGCTGACCAGCGACAGCAGCGTGGACTTGCCGGCGCCGTTCGGGCCCAGCAGCCCGACCAGCTCGCCCTCGCCCACTGTCAGCGAGACGTCGTCGAGCGCGACGACGTCCCCGTACCGGCGGGTGACGTGGTCGAGCTCGACCAGCGGTGCGGTCATGCGTCCCCCATCAGCTCGGACACTCCGCCTCCTCCAGCTCAGCCGCTCGCGCGCCAACCTACTCGCCGGGCACACGGCCCGGGAGCCGTGAGGTCGTCATACGTGCACGAGGTCGTCCCGCACACCTGACGACCTCGTGCGGATGTGACGACCTCAGGCCGCCTCTCGGTCAGCGATCAGGCCTCGGTCAGGGTGCGGGCCTACGCTGCGGGCGTGACCGCCGAGCCACCGCCCGCCGTGCCCACGGCATCCGCTGCGTCAGCAGCGCCCGGGACCACGGGCACCCCGCCCGTGTCGGAGCGTGCCCGGCGCCGGCGCCTCACCGCCGAGATCTGGATCGTCCTCGGCCTGTCGCTGGGCAGGTCGGGGGTGTACGCGCTGGTCAACATCGTCGCGCGGCTCACCGAGGGCACGCCGCTGGCGCAGCAGAGCGCGACGCTGAACGCGAGCCGGTCGCCGCGCCCGTACCTGGACCTCACCTACCAGCTGCTGTCGTTCGGGTTCGCCCTGGTGCCGGTCGCGCTCGCGCTCTACCTGCTCTCCGCGAACGGGCGCAGCGCCGTGCGCCGGATCGGCCTGGACGGGTCGCGGCCGGCCCGGGACCTGGGCGTGGGGGTCGGGCTCGCGGCCCTGATCGGGCTGCCGGGGCTGGCGCTGTACGTCGTGGGGCGCGCCGTCGGCGTGACGGTCGAGGTCCAGGCCGCCGCGCTGGACGCGGCGTGGTGGACGGTGCCGGTGCTGGTGCTGTCCGCGCTGCAGAACGCGCTGCTGGAGGAGGTGATCGTCGTCGGGTACCTCATGGAGCGCCTGCGCGAGCTGCGCTGGCGGACGCCGGCGATCCTGGTCACCAGCGCGCTGCTGCGCGGCTCGTACCACCTGTACCAGGGCATCGGGCCGTTCGTCGGGAACGTCGTGATGGGCCTGGTGTTCGCCGAGTACTACCGGCGGCGACGGCGCACGATGCCGCTGGTGGTCGCGCACACGGTGCTCGACGTGGTGGCGTTCGTCGGGTACGCGCTGATCCCGGTCGCGTGGCGCGAGGCGCTCGGCATCCGCTGACGCCTCAGGGCGCGGGCGTCGCGCCCGGCGTCGCGCCCGGCGTGCGGCCTGCCGCGCTGAGCTGCCGCGCGAGGGTGCGCGTCGCGAACCCGGAGACCAGCATCACGACGCCGGCCACGAACGCGAACAGCCCGTACACGGTGAGGATCACGTCGACCGTGCCCTGCGGCTTGATCGCCAGCAGCAGCCCGAACAGGAACCCGATGAGGCCGAACACCAGCGTCCCGGACCACGCCAGGTCCCGCGCCCGGTACTGCGTCACCGCGACGATCACGGCGGTCACGCCCAGCACCAGCACCCACAGCGCCAGCAGGTAGAACAGCACGAGCGCCGTCACGTCCGGCCAGAGCATGATCAGCGCGCCGAACCCGATGCTGACCAGGCCCTCCGCGATCAGCCAGCCGAAGCCGGGGCGGCCGCGGGCCAGCAGCGCCTGCAGCAGCACGACGGCGCCGTCGACCACCGCGAACACGCCGAACACCCACACCAGCGCGACGAGCGTCCCGAGCGGCTCCACGAGCAGCAGCAGGCCGAGCACGATCATCAGCAGGCCACGCAGCACGGGCAGCCACCACACGGAGCGGAGCACCGCCGCGATCCGGTCGTCCAGGTCCTGAGCCACGAGCGCCTCCCGGTGGTCTGTCCGACGCCGTGGTCCCGCGACGCCTGCGTGCCGTCACGCTAGTCCGCCCTGGTCATCCCCGCGACGGAGGCGCCGCCCGGCAGGGGTCATCCTCGGGGACGGAATCCGCGCCGTCGGGGCCGGAGGACCTCCTCGGGGAGTCGTGCGCTGCCTAGACTCCACCTCATGCCCGACGCCTCGACCAGCGCGCCGGCGGCGCCCGGTCGTGACGGGTCCGCCGCTGGTGCGGACGACCCGCGGCCGGGCACCGACGGCCTCGGACGCCCGCAGGTGGTCGACACCCCCGAGGTGCGCGTGCACCACCCGAGCGACCTGCTCGGCGTGGTGCTCACCCTGCTGGGCGCGGTCGCCGTCATGGTCCTGGCCACGTACGCGCACAACACGACGACCGGTGTCGCGGAGGACGTGCAGGGCTTCGCGACCCTGCTCCGGCAGCTGCTGATCGTCCCGGTCGCGCTGCTGGAGAGCGTCGTCACGTTCATCGTGCCCGTCGCGGTGCTGGCCGAGCTCGCGATCCGCCGCCTGGGCCGCCAGATGATCGAGGCGTCGGTCGCGGCGATCGTCGCCGTGCTGGTCACGTCCAGCGTGTCCTGGCTGATCGAGCGGCTCGGCTCGGACCAGCTGGTCGCCGGGTTGTCGGTCCGCCTGGCCGGCGAGCTGACGCTGACGATCCCCGGCTACATCGCGCTGATCGCCGGCCTCCTCACGGCCACCGGGCCGCGCAACCGCCGCCGCACGGTGGCGTGGTCGTGGAACCTGGTCTGGGTCGCGGTCGGGGTCATGGTGATCACCGCGGGCGTCTCGCTGCCCGGCGTCGCCGTCGCGCTGCTCCTCGGCCGCGCCACGGGGCTCGCCGTCCGGTACGTGTCGGGCGTGCGCTCGGAGCGGGCGTACGGCGCGAGCCTGGTCGCGGGCGTCCGCCGGGCGGGCTGGCACCCGCTGGTCCTGGTGCGCGTCCCGGACGACGAGCAGGAGGACGGCCCCGCGCGCGAGGCCGGCACCCGGGCCGCCCGAGCGCTCGCGCGCTCCACGGACCACCGCGTCTACGAGATGACGACGGACGACGGCCGGATGCTCGACGTCGTCGTGCTGGACGGCGACCGCCAGGTGGTGGGCTTCCTCAGCCGGCTGTGGCGGTCGCTGCGGCTGCGCGGGCTGGACGGCCGCTCCGTGGTGTCGCTGCGCCAGGCCGCCGAGCGCGCCGCCCTGCTGTCCTACACGGCGACCGCGGCCGGGGTGCGCACGCCGCAGCTGCGCGGGATCGGCGAGGCCGAGTCCTCGATGATGCTCGTGCAGGACCGCGTGCCGGACGCGACGCCGCTGGCGGACCTGGAGCCCGAGCAGATCACCGACGCGGTGCTCGAGGAGATCTGGAACCAGCTGGGCTGCGCGCACGAGGCCGGCCTGGCGCACCGGACGCTGACCAGCGACGCCATCCTGGTCGCCGACGCGACGGACCCGGACGCGCGGCCGACGGTCTGGCTGGTCGGCTGGGAGCAGGGGGACGTCGCGTCCTCCGACCTGGCCCGCCGGATGGACCGCACGCAGATGGTCGCGCTGCTGGCCCTGCGGGTCGGCCCGGCGCGCGCGCTCGAGTCGGCCGCGGCCGTCCTGCCCGAGGGCGACATCGCCGCGATCGGCCCGCTGCTGCAGACGATCACCCTCCCGCGCCGCACCCGCGAGGAGCTCCGCGCGCACAAGGAGGTGCTGACCGAGCTGCGGTCGGCGCTGGTGGCGCGGCTGCCCGAGGCGGACGTCCAGCCGACGCAGCTGGTCCGGTTCGGCGCCCGCGCCGTCCTCACCATCCTGCTGACCACGGCCGCCGTCATCATCCTGCTGACGTCGATCAACCTGCGCACCATCCTCGACGCGCTCCAGTCCACCGACTGGCGGCTCAGCGTGCTGGCGTTCGCGCTCGGCATGGCGACGCTGTTCGGCGCCGCGCTGTCGCTGGTGGCGTTCTCCCCCGTGAAGCTGTCGCTCTGGCGGGCGACGATCGCGCAGTCGGCGGCGACGTTCGTGGCGCTCGCCGCCCCGGCCGGCATCGGGCCCGCCGCGCTCAACCTGCGCCTCCTGACCCGGCGGGGCACGTCGACCTCGCTCGCCACCGCCACCGTGGCGCTGGTGCAGGTCGCGCAGTTCGTGGTGACGATGCTGCTGCTGCTCGTGCTGTCGGTCGCGTCGGGCACCAACCAGCTCGAGCGGTTCACGGTGTCGCCGGTGGTGGTCGTCGTGATCGGCGTGCTGGCGGCGCTGGTCGCCGGGGCGATGCTCGTGCCCCGGGTGCGGCAGTGGGTGGCGGCCAAGACGCTGCCGACGCTGCAGCAGACGTGGCCGCGGCTCATCGAGGTGGTCGGCCAGCCCTCGCGCCTGCTGCTCGGCATCGCCGGCAACGTGCTGACGACGTTCGGCTACATCCTGGCGTTCGAGGTCTGCCTGCGGGCCTTCGGCCAGGAGCTGTCGCTGGTCCAGGTCGCGATCGTCTACCTGGCCGGCAACACGGCCGGCTCGATCGCGCCGACCCCCGGCGGCATCGGCACCACGGAGATCGCGCTCGCGGGTGCCCTGTCGGTGGTCGGGGTGAACCCCGGTGTGGCGACGTCGGTCGCGGTGCTGTTCCGGGTGCTCACCTACTGGCTGCGGATCCCGGTGGGCTGGGCGTCGATGCGGTACCTGCAGCGCGTCGGGGAGCTCTAGGCACCCGCTGCTGCCCGGGACCGCCCGGGCGCCCCGGACCCCCCGGACCCGGAGGACCCGCGTGCGGGCACGCCTGTGCCGAGGTCGCGCGCGGGGCGCGACCTCGGCAGGTCGGTGGGCTCAGGAGGCGGAGGTGCACTCGCGCTGGGCGGGCACCAGGTCGCCGTGCGCGGCACGTGCGGCCGCGATCCGGGACCAGGAGGAGAGACGCGAGGTCGTGACCTCGGGGCGGAGGTCGGAACGGTCCCGCTCGGCAGGCTCGAAGAAGCCACGCTGTTCCATGAGGAGTCCTTCGTTCGGCAGCCCGGCTGACCTGCGGGGGTCCCGTGGCTTTGCGTCCCCTCCTCGCGGAGGGTTTGCTCTTGTCGCTGACGTGCCGACTGTAGGCCCGCCGCCGCCCCGGGCGGAAGGGGGCTGAGCCGAATCAACGGCACAGAACCCCCATTTCACCCACTCGCGCCATTTCGGACAAAGTGGGCGTTCGCCCGGGATCAGGCCGCGGGCACCGCCACGGACCGCAGGAACGCCTCCAGCAGCGGCCCCGAGGTCGTCGACCCGAAGTCGCCGGTCTCGACGAACACCGCCACCGCGAGGTCCCCCTGCGCGGCGATCATCCAGGCGTGGTTCGCGAGCTCCTCGCTCGAGCCGTACTGCGCGGTGCCGGACTTGGCGATCACCTCGGGCCCCGGCACGTCCTGCAGGAAGTCGCCGCCGCCCTCGGTCACCACCGCCCGCATCATCGAGCGGAGCGCGTCCGCCTCCGCCGCGGTGAGCGGCCGGCCGGCCTCCGGTACCGGGGTGGTCGCCTCCTGGTCCACGACCAGGTGCGGCGTGACCCGGGCCCCGGCCGCGACGGACGCGGCGACGGTCGCCATGCCGAGCGGGGTGGCCTGCACCCGCGCCTGGCCGATCATCGACGCGGCGTGGTCGGTGCCGGTCGCCTCGGCCGGGACCGAGCCGAGCGCGCCGGCGAACCCGAGGTCCGCGTCCTCGACCAGCCCGAGCGCCTCCGCCGCCGCGGCGAGGGACTCCTGCGGCGCCGTGCCGGCCGCCGTGAGGAACGCGGTGTTGCAGGACTCCGCGACGGCGGTGCGCAGCGGGATGTCGCCGAGCGCGTCGGCCGGGTAGCCCGGGTAGTTCTGGAACTCGCGGCCGTCGACGGTGGCCGTCGGCGGGCACGTCACCACGCTGTCCGGCGTGAGACCGGCGCGGAGCAGCGCCAGCGAGGTCGCCACCTTGAAGGTCGACCCCGGCGCGTACAGCCCGAGGGTCGCCGTCGACATGCCGCCGCCACCCGGGCCGCTCGCCGCCGCGAGCACCTCCCCGGTCGACGGGCGGATGGCCACGACGGCGCTCGCGCTGTCCGTGACCGTGGCCACCACGTCCTCCGCGGCCTGCTGCACCGCGGGGTCCAGGGTGGTGCGCAACGGCGCTCCCACCTGTGGTTCCACGTGGAACAGCTCCCGCTCCTGCGCGTCGCCGGCGGTCGCCACGACGGTCAGCCCGGGCAGCCCGCGGAGCTGCTCGTCGAACTGCTTCTGCAGCCCGCCCAGCCCGGTCAGGTCGCCGCCCACGACGGCGCCGTCGGACGCCTCGACGATCTCCGCGGTCGCCTGGCCCACCGTGCCGAGCACCGGCCGGGCGAACGCGCGGGTCGGGGCGAGCGGGAGCGACGCCGGCACCGCGTTCACGCCGGGCAGCGCGGACAGCGCCGCGACGTCGTAGGCGGGGTCGCCCTCGCGGACGACGATCGCCTCGACGAAGGCCTTCTCCCCCGCCGCCGCGACCTGGGCCGCGTAGGCCTCGACGTCCAGCCCGAGCGCCGACGCCAGCCCGCGCGCCGCGCCGTCCGCCGCCGCCGCCTCGACGCGCGTCTTGTCGATCCCGACCCGGAACACCGGCCGCGCCTCGACCAGCACCGCGTCGCCGGCGCCGAGCACGTCGGCGCGCTCGGCCTGCACCCGGCGCACCTGCAGGGTCTCCCCCGCCGCCAGGTCCGGGGCGAGGAGCATCGTCGACCAGCGGGGGCGCCAGCCGTCGTCCGTCCGGACCAGCGTGGCGTGCGTGGTGTAGGTCCAGTCGCTCGCGCTGCTGTCGACGTCCCACGTGTAGGTGAGGTCGACGGACGCGGCCGCCTCGTCGTCCTCCGACGGGACGACGTCGCCCGCGGCGACCTCCGGCGTCCACGGGTCGAGGCCCGCGTACGCCGCCGTGCGCGCCTCGGCGGCCTCGGTCGCCGTGGCACCCTCCAGGGGCACGTCCGCGAAGTCGCCGTCCGTGAGGGCCTCCGCGAGCGCCGCCGCGGTCTGCTGCCGCTCGTCCTGCCCGCCGGTGCACGCCCCCACCGTGACCAGGACGGCGAGCACGGCGCCGACGGCGAGGTGTCGGCGCGACCGTCCCCACCGCGCGCCTCGCCGGCCCGCCGTCGTCTGCTGCACCGCTCTGCCCCCCACGGACCCCACCGTCGCTCTCCACCGCACGGCCCGGGCGCTCGCCGCGGGCCAGGTCAGCCTAGAGACGCCGACCGCCCGGGACGGGCCGAACGGAGCACCGAGTTCGCGGCGGACCTGTGCCGATCCTGTGGGAGCGCGCGGCCCGCGTCCCCGCCACGACCGGTTGACGATCGCGCCGACGCTGCGTGGAATGGGGCGATGTCGCCTCCCGACCAGCCCTGCAGTCCCGTGCGGCGAGCCCGCACCCCGCGCGTGCGACGCACGGGGGCTCGCCGCTGATGGACGCCGAGACCTGGGGCAGCATCGGCCTCGTCCTGCTCTTCATCCTCGTCGGCGGCGTGTTCGCCGGCACCGAGATCGCGCTCGTCTCCCTGCGCGAGAGCCAGATCAACCAGCTGGAGCGCCAGGGCGGGCGCGGTGCACGCGTCGCCTCCGTCGCGCGCGACCCCAACCGGTTCCTCGCCGCCGTCCAGATCGGCGTCACCGTCGCCGGGTTCTTCTCCGCCGCGTACGGCGCGTCCACCATCGCCCCCGACTTCGCCCCGGTCCTCGAGGTGCTGGGCGTCCCCGCGGGACTGGCCGGCACGCTCGCCCTGGTCGTGCTGACGCTCGTGATCGCGTACCTGTCGCTGGTGCTCGGCGAGCTCGTGCCCAAGCGCATCGCGCTGCAGCAGTCCGCCCGGGTGGCGCTGGCCGTCGCCCCGCCCCTGGACCGGTTCGCCACCCTGATGCGCCCCGTCATCTGGCTGCTGTCGACGTCGACCAACCTGCTGGTCCGGGTGTTCGGCGGCGACCCGCACGCCACGAGCGAGGAGATGTCCGAGGCCGAGCTCCGCGACCTGGTGATCGCGCACCAGGGGCTGCCCGAGGACGAGCGACGGATCCTCGGCGACGTCTTCCAGGCCGCGGACCGGTCGGTGGCCGAGGTGATGCGACCCCGCGGCGAGGTCCGGTTCCTGGAGGCGGACCTGACGCTCGCCGAGGCGCTGGACCAGGTGCGTGAGCAGCCGTGGTCCCGCTACCCCGTGATCGGCGAGGACTTCGACGACGTCCTCGGCTTCCTGCACATCCGCGAGCTGGTGGAGGCGTCCGACCGCGAGACCGTCCGCGTCCGCGACGTGATGCGGGAGATCGTCGTGCTCCCGGGCACCAACAAGCTGCTGCCGTCGCTGTCCCGCATGCGCGGCGAGGGCGTGCACATCGCGGTGGTCGTCGACGAGTACGGCGGCACGGACGGCATCGTGACGCTGGAGGACCTGGTCGAGGAGCTCGTCGGGGACATCCGCGACGAGTACGACATGCCCGGGTCGTCCGGCGCGGAGGCGCGCGAGGGGGCGGCCGGGTCGTACGACGCGGGCATCACCATCGAGGAGTTCGGCGAGCTCACCGGCGTCGCCCTGGAGGACGGCCCCTACGAGACCGTCGCCGGGTTCGTCATCGCCCGGCTGGGCCGGCTCGGTGCGGTCGGCGACGGTGTCGAGGTCGACGGGCACCGCATCGAGGTCACGGCCGTCGACGGACGCCGGATCGCCCGGGTCCGGGTCGTGCCACCCCCGGACGAGCCCGTTCCCCCGGCGGGGTGAAGCCCGCGTCCTGCGCGCGCTCCCGGGATGCGCACCGCGCGCGGGAGGCCCACCCTGGTCCGCAGAGCCGTACGGCCGGGCAGCGACCGCGCGGCACACCGAGGAGCGTGAGCATGACCCGTCGACCCCACCGCCTGGTCCTGGAGCCCGAGCCCGGATCCGTGGCCGAGGGGAGGCGGTGGGCCGTCCGCCAGGCCGAGCGCGCGCACGTGTCCCCCGAGGCCGCGCGGACGGTCGAGCTCCTCACCAGCGAGGTCCTCACGAACGCGGTCGTGCACACGCGCGGGCACCGGCACATCGACCTCACCGCCGAGTGCCACGACGACTGCGTGCGCGTGAGCGTCACCGACCCCGACCCGACGCTCCCCCTGGTCCGCCCGGGCAGCGCCGGCCGCGCCGGCGGGCACGGGATGCGGATCGTCGACGCGCTCGCGAGCCGGTGGGGCGTCGACCTGCACCCCGGCCGGGGCAAGACCGTCTGGTTCGAGACGCCGGTGGCCACGCTGGGGCGGCTGCTCACCGCCTGACCCGGCTCATCCTGCGCGGGGCTGCCGCGCCGGCGCCCGCAGGGCCAGGATGCGAGGCATGACGGACCCGTCCCGTCCGCTGCCCGGCCGCCGCGCGCGGCTCCGGGCCGCGCTGCGCACCGTCGGCAGCGCGGCCCTGCTGCTCGCCGTCTACCTGTCCCGGTCCGCCGACCGCCCGACGGCGCTGACGCTCGCCCTGCTCTCCGCGGGCCTGGTGCTGCTGGTGCTGCTGCTCGGCTGGCAGGTGCGGTCGGTGGTGCGGTCGCCCTACCCGGTGCTGCGCGCGATCGAGGCCTTCGTCACCGCGACCGTCCTGTTCGTCGTGCTGTTCGCGACGGTCTACTCGGCGCTGTCCGGGGCGGACCCCGGGGCGTTCACGCAGGACCTCTCGCAGGTGGACGCGCTGTACTTCACCGTGACCGTGCTGGCCACGGTGGGCTTCGGCGACATCGCGCCGGTGAGCACCGTCGCCCGGCTGGTCGTCACGCTGCAGATGGTCTGCGGGTTCGCGTTCGCGGCCCTGGTCGGGCGGGAGTTCCTCGCGGCGATCCGGCGGGCGCAGGACGGGGGTGCGCAGGACGGGGGCGCGCAGGAGCAGGGCGGCGACCCCCCGGACGCCGCCCCGCCCGTCTCGCGACCCTGACCGGCTCGCGCGTCAGGGCGCCGTGGCGCGGTGCACGCCGGTCCCGTTCCCGTCCACGGGCACGCCGTCCGTCCGCGTCTGCCCGAGGGCGTGGGCCTTCAGCGTGGCGAACTCCTCCGCCGTGATCGCCCCGGAGTCGAGCAGCTGCTTCGCCTGCGCGATCTGCGCCCCCGGCGACGACCCGGCCACGTCCCGGATGTACGCGTCGCTCTGCTCGCGCGCTGTGCTCACCGCGCGGACGTTGCGCTCCGCCATCCCCTTGCCCCGCGCGATCAGGTAGACCAGCGCGGTCAGGAACGGCAGCACCAGCAGCGCCACCAGCCAGACGGCCTTCCACCACCCGCTGAGCTCCCGGTCCCGGAACAGGTCCGAGATGATCGAGAAGAGCGCGAACAGGTAGGCGACGAACACGAACGCCCACACGAACCACCAGATGATGTCCCAGAAGTCGGTCCAGAAGTCCATCTCCCGACCACGCTTTCCGCCTCCGCCGAGGTGCTCCCGCCGGCCGTCGTCGACACCCGCGTGCCCTCGTGACGCCTTCCACGCTAGGACGGCGGGTCGCGCCCGGGACCACCCGTCCGGGATGAGGCGGTGACCTGGGCGACAGCCGGAATGCGCCCGCCGCGAGGCCTGTTCGCACCGGTATGAAGGCAGTCGTGTACGAGACGTTCGGCGGGGCCGATCTGCTCCGCGTGGTCGACCGCCCGGAGCCGCACGTCGGCCCGGACTCGGTCGTGGTCCGGGTGGTCGCGGCCGCCCTGAACCCCGTGGACTACAAGATCCGCGAGGGGTACCTGCAGGGCCTGATCGACACGCACCTCCCGGCGGTGCCGGCGTGGGACGTGGCCGGGGTCGTCGTGAAGGCGGGCCTGGACACCCCCGAGCTGGCCGTCGGCGACGAGGTGCTCGCGTACGCCCGCAAGGACGTCGTGCAGGACGGCACGCTCGCGGAGTACGTCTCCGTGCCGGTGCGCACCGCCGCGAAGAAGCCCGCGGCCCTGTCGTTCGAGGAGGCGGCGGCCCTGCCGCTCGCCGGGCTGACGGCCTGGCAGAGCGTGCGGCGTTCCGGCCTCGGCGCCGGGTCGACCGTGCTGGTGCACGCGGCCGCCGGCGGGGTGGGCTCGATCGCCGTGCAGCTCGCGGTGCACGCCGGCGCCCGGGTGGTGGGCACGGCGTCGCCGGGCAACCACGAGTACCTGCGGTCCCTCGGCGCGGAGCCGGTCGCGTACGGCGACGGCCTGGTCGAGGCGGCGCGCGCCGCGGTGCCCGACGGCTTCGACGTGGTCCTGGACTACGTCGGCGGCCAGGCGATGGACACCGTCACCGACCTGCTGCGCCCCGGAGGCACCGTCGTGTCGATCACCGACGCCCGGGCGCGGGACGAGTTCGGCGGCCAGTACGTGTGGGTCCGCCCCGACACCGCCGACCTCACCGCGCTGGCCGACCTGGTCGCGCAGGGCGTCGTCAAGGTCGAGATCGCCGAGACGTTCGACCTGGACCACGCCGCCGACGCGTACCGCGCCCTGGAGACGGGGCACACCCGCGGGAAGATCGTCGTCCGCGTCTGACCCGGCGAGCCGGCCGCGCGCGTCAGACGGCGCGCGCGGCCAGCAGCTCCCGGGTGACGGCGTGCTGCGGCGCACCGAACACCGCGGGCACCGTCCCCTGCTCCACCACGTGGCCACCGCTCATCACCAGCACGCGGTCGCACACCCGCCGCACCACGCCGAGGTCGTGCGACACCAGCACCATCGCGACGCCGCTGGTCCGGCGGAGCTCGACCAGCAGGTCGAGGATCGCCGCCTGCACCTGCACGTCCAGGGCGGACACGGGCTCGTCGAGCAGCAGCACCCGGGGTCCGGACGCGAGCGCCCGGGCGATCGCCACCCGCTGCCGCTGACCGCCGGACAGCGTCCGGGGCCGGCGGTCGAGGACGTCGGCCGGCAGGTGCACCCGGGCCAGCAGCTCCGCGCAGGCGGCGTCCTGCTCGTCCCGCGGCGGGGGGCTCCCGGCGGTGCCGAGCGCCGCGCGGAGCACCGCCCGCACCGTCAGCCGCGGGTCGACCGAGCCCAGGGGGTCCTGCGGGACCAGCCGGATGCCGGCGCGCAGCCCGCGTCGGTCCTTCTCCGGCAGCGCCGACCAGGGCCGGCCGTCCAGCAGCACCTCCCCCGCGTCGGGGGTGTCGGCGGCGAGCAGCAGCCGCGCGAGGGTCGTCTTGCCCGAGCCGGACTCGCCGACCAGCCCGACGGCCTCGCCCGCGCGCACCTGCACGTCGACGCCGGCGACCGCCTCGACCCGTCCGCCGCCGGGCAGCGGGAACGCCCGTCGCAGGCCGCGTCCCTCGAGCACCGGCGCGCCCGGAGCCGGCACGTCGCCCGGGCCCGCACCCAGCCGCGCGGCCGCCACCAGCGACCGGGTGTACTCCTCGCGGGGCTCGTCCAGCACCGCGGCGGTCGGGCCCTCCTCGACGACCAGCCCGTCCCGCAGCACGACGACCCGGTCGGCGACGCGCGCGACCGCGCCGAGGTCGTGCGTCACCAGCACCACCGCGGTGCCGGCGTCGCGCAGTCCCGCCAGCAGGTCCAGCACCCGGGCCGCGACGGTGGCGTCGAGCGCGGTGGTCGGCTCGTCGGCGACGAGCAGCGGCGGGCGCGCCACCACGGCCGAGGCGATCAGCGCCCGCTGCCGCATGCCGCCGGACAGCTCGCCGGGCCGCTGCCGCGCGCGCACCGCGGGGTCCGGCAGCCCGGCGTCGTCCAGCGCGGCGAGGACCCGCTCGGCGCGCTCGGCCTGCGACGGGCGGGTGGTGCCGGGGCGGCGCACCGCGAGCGCCTCGCCCACCTCGGCGCCGACCGTGCGCAGCGGGTCGAGCGACCCGAGCGCGTCCTGCAGCACGAGGCCGACGTCCCGGCCGCGGGCCGCACGCCACTCGCGCGCGGAGAAGGTCAGCGCGTCCCGGCCCAGCAGCGCGAGCCGGTCGGCGCGCACGTCGGCGCGGCCGCCCTCCCCCGCCAGCCCGACGAGTGTGCGGGCCAGGACCGACTTGCCCGCGCCGGACCCGCCCACGACCGCGACGCACTCGCCGGCGGCGACCCGCAGGTCCACGCCGTGCAGCACCTCGGCACCGCCCGGGAACGCCACACGCAGCCCGGCGACGTCCAGCACGGGCCCGACCGTCCGCGTCATGCGGCCACCCTCCCGATCCGCCGGCCCAGCACCGTCAGCGACGCCGCCGTGACCGTGATGGCCAGTCCCGGGAACACCGTCAGCCACCAGGCCGTGTCGATGTACACCCGGCCGGCGTTGAGCATCGCACCCCACTCCGGCGACGGCGGCAGCGTGCCCAGGCCGAGGAAGCTCAGGGCGCACACCCAGACCACGGCCTGCCCGACACCCAGCGTCGCCACCGAGACGAGCGGCCACAGCGTGTTCGGCACGACGTGCCGGACCAGCACGGTGGCGGGGGCGTGCCCCTCCAGGCGGGCGGCCTCGACGTAGCCGCTGGTCGCCACCGACCGCACCCGGGCGCGCAGCATCCGCGCGTAGCCCGGCGCGGTCGCCGCGCCCACGGCCAGCACCGACGCCTCGACGCCCGCGCCGAGCACCGCCACCAGCAGCAGCGCGAGCACCAGGGTCGGCAGCGCGAACAGCACCTCGAGCACCCGGCCGATCGCGGCGTCCAGCCACCGCGGGCCGAGCCCGGCGGCGAACCCGAGCACCAGGCCCGCGCCCACGCCGATCGCCGTGGCGGCCGCGCCGATGCCCAGCGACGCCGCGGCCCCGTGCACGACGCGGGTGTACACGTCGCGCCCGGACTCGTCCGTGCCGAACCAGTGCCCGGGCTCCGGCGCGGTGAACGCAGCCCGGGCGTCGATGGCGTTCGGGTCCCCCGGCGCCAGCAGGTCCGGCCAGAGCACGGCGACGGCCATCCAGAGGACCGCGAGCGCGGCGAGCACGCCGGGCACGCCGAGGTCCTGCAGCAGCCGCGCAGGACGGGGCCGCGCGCGCGACGGGGCGGGTGCGGTCATCCGAGCACCGCCGGCTCCCCGGCCCGCGGCACGGGCGCGGCCACCGGGGAGGCGCCCCGCAGCCGCGGGTCGAGCAGGCGCTCCAGCACGTCCACCACGATCATCACGAGCACGTACGCCAGCGCCACGACCACCACGGCGCCGACGACCACGGGCACGTCCCGCTGCATCGTCGCGTCGAGCAGCAGCCGCCCCAGGCCCGGCCGCCCGAACAGCGTCTCGACGACGACCGCGCCGCTGAGCAGCGAGCCGAAGGCCCACCCCGACAGCGAGACCGCCGGCAGCACGCCGTGCCGCAGCGTGTGCCGCCAGAGGACCCGGACCGGCGACGCGCCGCGGGCCCGGGCGCTGGTCGCGAACGGTGCGGCCGCGGCCTCCTCCAGGGAGTCCCGCATGACCTGGCCGAGGAACCCGGCCACCGGCACCGCCAGGGTCACCGTCGGCAGCACCAGCCCGGCGAGGTCCGTCCCGCTGCTCGTCGCGGGGAACCAGCCGAGGCTAGAGGAGAACACCACGATCAGCACCGCCCCGAGCCAGAAGTGCGGCAGCACGGCGGCCACCACCTCGGCCCCGCGGAGCGCGGCGGCGCACGCCCGGCCCACCGGCCCGGAGGCGCGGACCGCCGCCGTGGCGACCGCGAGCGCCAGCACCCACGCCAGCGCGAGCGCCAGCACCGCGAGCAGCATCGTGCCGGGCAGCTGCTCGGCCAGCAGGTCGGCGACCGGCACCCGGCGCGCGTAGGAGTCGCCCAGGTCCAGCGTCGCCACCCGCCAGAGCTGCACCAGGTACTGCACCACCAGGGGCTGGTCGAGGCCGTACTCCGCCCGGGCCGCCGCGACCGCCTCCGGGCCCGCCTGCGAGCCCGGTCCGCCCAGGATCGCCTCGGTCGGGTCGCCCCCGGCCGCCCGGAGGGCGAAGAACACGACCGTCGCCACCACCCACGCGACGAGCACCGCGGAGCCGACGCGGGCCAGGACCCAGCGCAGCCAGGCCGGGACCGCTGCCGCCCGCGGCGTCACCCCAGGCGCGCGTCGAGGAACGTCGGCGTGGAGACCGTGTCCAGGGTGCGCATGCCCGTGACGCCGCGGGTCAGGAAGTGGTTCTGCTGGTCGTACAGCGGCAGGATGTAGTAGCCCTCGAGCACGATCTGCTGCGCCTGCTCGTAGAGGTCGGCGCGCTGCGCCTCGTCCGCGGTCGCCGAGGCCTGGTCCAGCAGGGCGTCCAGCTCGGGGTCGGTGACGCCGGCGTGGTTGGCGAAGTAGCCGCTGGGCGCGGGGACGGTGCCGTCGGAGTGGTAGAGGATCCGGAGCACGTCCGGGCCGACCTTCGTGTAGGGCGCCGACACCGCCCCGTACTCGTGGGCGCCCAGCGCGGCGTACCAGCCGGAGAGGTCCAGCGGTGTCAGCACGACGTCGAACCCGACCGCCTTGGTGTTCGCCTGGATCTGCTCGAACAGCGACTGCTCGGCGGCGACGGACTGGTTGGTGCTCACCGGGAACCGGACCGTGAGCCGCTGCCCGTCCTTGGTCCGGTACCCCTCGTCGTCGCGGGCGGTCCAGCCCGCCTCGTCCAGGAGCGCGTCCGCGGCGTCGACGTCCGTGGTGAACAGGTCCGCGTCGGAGTACGCGACCGGCTCGGCGCTGGACAGCGGCGACGCGGAGCGGGTCGTCGTCCCGGCGAACAGGGTCTCGATGCCGGGGTCCGGGTCGGCCGCGCGGACGAACGCCTCGCGCACCCGCTCGTCGTCGAACGGCGCCTGCGAGCTGTTCAGCTCGATCCGGTTGGACGACCCCGGCCGCGGGGCGTCGACGTGCGTGATGTCGCCGTCCTCCGCGGCGTCGGCCGCCGCGATGGCGTCGGGCTGCGGGTTGTCGATCACCTGCACCTCGCCGGAGCGCAGCGCCGCGTACCGGGTCGCCGCGTCGGGGATGAACCGCCAGACGATCTGCTCCAGGTGCGCGGGGCCGTCGTGCTCGGCCTGCGGGTCGCGGGACACGTAGTCGTCGTTCCGGACCAGCACGACCTGCTGCTGCGGGGTCCACTCGTCGACGACGAACGGGCCGGTGCCGATCGGCTCGGCGCAGTTGTCGTCCGTGCCGCGCTCGATGCCGGCCGGCGACTGCATCGCGGTCCACTGCTGGCTGAGCGACTCCAGCAGCGCGGAGTCCGGCGCCGTCAGGTGGAACCGCGCGTGGGTCGCGTCGACGGCCTCGACCGACGCCACCTTCTGCACGGCCAGGTAGCCGGTCGACGAGCCGGTGTCCGGGTCCTGGAGGTGCGCGATGTTGGCCGCGACGGCGGCCGCGTCGAACGGCGTGCCGTCCGTGAACGTCACGTCGTCGGCGAGGGTGAAGTCCCAGGTGAGGCCGTCGTCGCTCACGGTCCACTCCGTGGCCAGCCACGGGAGGATCGTGCCGTCGGCGTCGCGGCCGACCAGCGGCTCCAGGTACTGGGTGCTGATCAGCGCCTGCGGGTAGTTGCCGCCGACGTGCGGGTCGAGGCAGGTGGGCTCGGCGTCGCCCGTCGCGTAGACGAGCGTGCCGCCGTCGGTGGGCGTCGCGGTGTCGTCGCTGCTGCCGCCGGTGCACCCGGCGAGGACCAGGGCGACCCCCGCGAGGGCGGCCGGGACCGCCAGCAGGCGCGGGCGGGCGGGACGGAGGGCGTGGGGCACGGGTCCACCTTCGACGGTTCGCGGTCCGCGCGCGGTGCGTCCCGCGCTCGGCTGTTCCGGTTGTTGCACTGCGTCCAACAATAGGGGGCGTCGTCCATGCCCGAGGCGCCGACCGGTGTGATCCCCGTCCCAGCAGCGACCTAGCATGGGCGCGTGCCCGCCCCCTCGCCCCGCCGGTCGGGACGCCCGCACGCCTCGTCGCGGGCGATGCTCGAGGAGGCCGCGGGCGAGCTCTTCCTGGAGCGCGGGTACGCCGCGACGTCGGTCGCGGACATCACCCAGCGGGCCGGTGTCTCGAGGAGCACGTTCTTCAACTACTTCCCCGCGAAGTCGGACCTGCTGTGGGCGGCGTTCGACGAGCGGGCGGGCATCCTGCGGGCCGCGCTCGCCGCCGACCCCGCCGCACGCCGGCCCGCCGTCGGCGCCCCGACGGCCGGTGCCGTCGTCGCCGACGCCCTGCGCGACCTCGCCGCCGGCCTGCCCGCGGAGCACGTGGCGCTCGCGTTCACGCAGGCCGACACCATGGGGCTGGGCGACGACCTGCGCCTCGCGGCCGCCCGGCGGACCGCCGACCTCGGCGCGACCGTCGCCGGGTACGCGCGGGCCCGCGGGGTCGAGCCGCTGCACGCCCAGGTCGCCGGCGCGGCCTGGGCCGGCGCTCTCGTGGCGGCCGTCGAGGCCTGGGCGCACGCCGGCGCCGCCCGCACCCGCCTCCCGGACCTGCTGGACCGCGCGCTGGACCCGGTCCGCGCGGCCCTCCCCTGAACAACGCGTCCGCGTCCGTCGAGGGTGCAGAACCCTGCGGACATACCGGGACGAACCGCCGCAGCTTGTGCACCCTCGAGGGACCGACGGCGCGCGGCGGCCGCGGATGTCACAGCGCGAAGCGGTCGCAGCACGTCACCCGGAGTTCCTAGGATCAGGGCCATGAGCGACACCGGACTGCGGCAGGCCCAGGACAAGATGACGGCGGCCGGGGTGGCCCCCACCGCCATCGACGTGTTCACCCACTACTACCGCGAGCTCGAGGCAGGGGCGACCGGCCTCATCCCCGAGGGCACCATCGACCCGCTGCTCGACCCGCCGAAGCTGGCGGACCTGGACATCGACCCGGAGGCGGCGCGCCAGGCGTTCGCGAAGACCGCCGTCATCAAGCTCAACGGCGGCCTCGGCACCTCGATGGGCATGGACAAGGCGAAGTCCCTGCTCCAGGTGCGCGACGGCAAGTCGTTCCTCGACCTCATCGTCGAGCAGGTGCAGCACGCCCGCGCGGAGACCGGCGCCCGGCTCCCGCTGATCCTCATGAACTCGTTCCGCACCCAGGAGGACTCGCTCGCCGCGCTGGCGAAGCACGAGGGCCTCGCGGTCGACGGCCTGCCGCTCGACTTCCTGCAGAACCAGGAGCCGAAGCTCCGCACCGACGACCTCACCCCCGTCTCCTGGCCGGCCGACCCGACCCTCGAGTGGTGCCCCCCGGGCCACGGCGACCTCTACACGGCGCTGCTCGCGTCCGGCGTGCTGCAGCAGCTGCTCGACGCGGGCTTCCGGTACGCGTCGGTGTCGAACTCCGACAACCTCGGCGCCGCGCCGAACCCGACGATCGCCGGCTGGTTCGCCGCGTCGGGCGCCCCCTACGCCGCCGAGCTGTGCCGCCGCACCGCGGCCGACCGCAAGGGCGGGCACCTGGCCGTGCGGAAGTCCGACGGCCGCCTGATCCTGCGCGACACCGCGCAGACCCCGGCGGACGAGATGGACTACTTCACCGACGAGCACCGCCACCCGTACTTCCACACGAACAACCTGTGGTTCGACCTGCAGCAGATCGCCGCCGCGCTCGAGGCCCGGGGTGCGGTCCTCGGCCTGCCGCTGATCCGCAACGTCAAGACGGTCGACCCGACGGACTCCTCGTCCCCCGAGGTGTTCCAGATCGAGACCGCCATGGGCGCCGCCATCGAGGTGTTCGAGGGCGCGACGGCCATCGCCGTGGGCCGCGAGCGGTTCCTGCCGGTGAAGACCACGAACGACCTGCTGCTCATCCGGTCCGACGCCTACGACCTGGCCGAGGACTCGACGCTGCGCCTGGCCGTCGACAGCGCGCCGCTGGTCGACCTCGACACGAAGGTCTACAAGACCGTCGGGAAGTTCGAGGACCGGTTCGCCGCCGGTGCCCCGTCGCTGCGCGGGGCGACGTCGTTCACCGTGCACGGCGACTGGACGTTCGGCGAGGGGGTCGTCGCGACCGGCGCGGCCGTCGTCGAGGCCGAGGGCGCCCCGGGCGAGATCCCCGCGGGCACGACGATCGCGGGCTGACCCGCGCGCTGGCCTCCAGCGCAGGACCCGGGGTGGAAGGTCCGAGCAGACACGCCGTCGGCGTGCCGGGCCGGACCTTCCACCCCTGCTGCGTCTCTCAGGCCCGACGGCGGCGGACCAGCAGCACCACCAGGGAGCCGCCCAGCAGCAGCACCGCCGCGACCGCGCCGAGCGCCGCGGCGTCGGAGCCGGTGACGCCGAGGGCCGGGGCGGACGCGCCGGCTGCGGCCGTCGCGGCCGGTGTCGCCCCGGGCTGGGCGGGCACCGTGGGCTCCGTCGGCACCGCAGGCACCGTCGGGTCGACCGGCGCCGCGGCGACCCGGAACGTCACCGGGTCGGTCGCCACCGTGCCCGCCAGGTTGGACACCGCGAGGCGCACCATCAGCCCGTCGTCGGCGGCCGTCGGCGTGTAGACGAACGTGTGCCGCACCCTGCCCGAGGTCGGGACGGCCGCGAGCGCCAGCACCCGCCGGCCGACCTGCTGCGCGCCGGCCTGCTCGGGCTCCTGCGTCGTCCGGGCGGCCTCGGGCAGCGGCCCCCAGGTCGCGCCGCCGTCACGGGAGGCCTGCCACTCGGCGGTGCCGGCGTCGGCGTCGACCACCCAGGCGATCCGTGCCGGCGTGCCGGCCACGGCTGCGAGCGTGCCGTCGGCCGCCACGTCGTCCGGCTCGTCGACGACCACCGGCGGGGCGACGACCGTCAGCCCGGCGGCCTCGCTGGTGACGGTGACCGGGCCGGCGGCGAGGGTCGCGGACGCGACGGCGCGCACCCGGAGCCCGTCGTCGGCCGCGGTCGTCGTCAGCTCCAGGGTGGTCCCCGCGGCGCCGTCGACGGTGGTCCACCGCACGCCGTCGGGCGAGGTCTCCCAGGTCACCGCAGGGGCGGGGCGGCCCGTGGTGGTCACCGCGAACCGCGCGACGCCGCCCGCCGCCACGACGGCGTCGAGCGGGTCGCTCACCGTCGGCGCGCGCAGGACGGTCAGCGTCGCCACGTCGCTCGGCACGTCGGCGGCGACGGTGCTCGACGCCAGGGCGCGGTACTGCGTCCCGTCGGCACCCGCGTCCGCGTCGACCGCGAGCGTCCCGCCGGTGGCACCGGGGACGTCGGTCCAGCCGCCGTCCGGCTCGCGCACCTGCCAGCGCAGCGTCGGGGCCGGGGCACCGTCGGCCGCCGCGGTGAAGGTCGCGCGGGTGCCGGCGTCGGCGGTGGCGTCGACCGGCTGGACGGTGAACAGCGGCGCGGTCTGCACGGTCAGGATCGCCGCGGCGCTCGGCCGCACGCCGCCCGCACCGGAGGCGACGGCGCGCACCCGGAGACCGTCGTCGGCGGGTCCCGCGACGTGGTCGTACCCGGACCCGGTCGCGCCGGGCACGTCCGTCCACGTGCCGCCGTCCGTGCTGGTCTGCCACTGCACGGCGGGAGCCGGGAAGCCGGAGGCCGTGACGTCGAACCGCGCGGTGCTGCCCACGACGACGACGGCGTCGGCCGGGTCCGTCACCTCGGGGCCCCACTCCACCGTCAGCACGGCGGCCGCGGACGTCGCGGTGCCGGCGGCGCTGGTGGCCACCGCCCGGAACGTCGCGCCCTGGTCGGCACGGTCGGCGGTCACGACCAGCTGGTCCGCGGTCTCCCCCGGCAGGTCCGTCCAGCCGGCGGTCCCCGCCTCCGCCCGCTGCCACTGCAGCGTCGGGGCGGGCACGCCGGTGGCGGTGGCGGTGAAGGTGGCGGCGGCGCCCTCGGCCACGGTGGCGTCGGCCGGCTCCGTCGTCCAGGACGGGACCGTGCGGATCACGACGGTCGCCGGGTCGCTCGGCGCCTCGCCGGCGGCGCCGGTCAGCACGGCGCGGAGCTGCAGGCCGTCGTCACCGGCGTCGAGCACCCGCTCGTAGGCGGTGCCGGTCGCACCCGCGACGTCCGTCCAGGTGCCGTCGCGGCCGGACTGCCAGCGGACCGACGGCGTCGGGACGCCCGCCACCCCGACCTCGAACCGGGCCGTCGTCCCCGCGAGCGCCGCGACGTCGGCGGGCTGCGCGGTGATCTCCGGGCCCCACGTGACCGACAGGCCGGCGGGAGCGCTGCGCACCGTGCCGGCGGAGTTGGCCGCGACCAGCCGGTACCGCGCGCCGTCGGCCGCCCGCGCGGCCGTGACCGTCAGCGTCGCGTCCGTCGCGCCGGCCACCGCGGACCACGTCGCGGCTCCGGGCGCCGACCGCTCCCACTGCAGGGCCGGCGCGGGCGAGCCGGTCACCGTGGACGCGAACGTGGCGTCGGTGCCCTCGAGCACCGTCGCGCCGGCCGGGTCGGTGACGGTCGGGGCGACGGGCTGCGTCAGGGTCGTGCTCGCGTCGACCTGGTCGACCCACGCGCCGACGGTCAGGGTCGCCCCCGGGCCGCGCACGAACCGTGCCCGGGCGGTCCCGCCCGCGGAGAGCGCCCCGTCGGCGTCCGCCGGACCGGCCGCCGTCGTCGGGTCGAAGGTCCAGGCGACGAGGCGCCCCGCCAGCGCAGGCAGCAGCTCCGCCGGCGCGGCGGACCCGTCGGCCAGCACGACCTCGGCCGTGGCGGTCACCTGCTCGCCGGTCGCCGCCTGCGCGGGCGTGGCCGTGACGCCGAGGACGGCCCGCGGCTCCGTGGTGGTGACGCCGATCGCGCCGCAGGCCGTGTCGGCGGCGTCGGCCGCGCACCCCCACCAGCTCCGCGCCGCCTGGACCGGGCCCACCACCGACGCCGCACGGGACGGACCCGTCACGTCGTCGTCGTTCGAGGTCAGCACCGACGCGGTGACCGACCCCTGGGTGAGCCAGAGCGCGCCGCCGTCGCCCGCCCCGCCCGACCCGGACACGGTGCTGCCCTGCACGCGCGTCCCGGAGACCGCGGTCGACCCCGTGGCGAGCACCGCTCCGCCGCGTGCCGCCGCGACCGACCCCGACGTCACGTCGTTGTCGGTCAGCACCGACCCCTGCAGCGTCAGCGAGGCGCCCTCGACGTACAGGGCCCCGCCGCCGAGCACGCCGGAGCCCGCACCGCCGGTGACGGTGTTGCGCTCGAAGGTCGACCCGGTGACCAGCACCGCGTCCGCCTCTCCGACGCCGATCATGGCGACCGCCCCGCCCGGGGCGCCGTCGGCGGAGTTGTCGCGGAAGGCGCAGTCGTCGATGGTCAGCGTGCCGCCGGACATCTGCACGGCGCCGCCGGGTGCGGTCGCGTCGCCGGCGCCGGCGGCGTTCGCGCTGCCGGACACGACGCACCGGCGCAGCGTCAGGGCGTCGGGGCGCGCCGGGTCGCCGGACCCCGCGAGCACGGCACCGCCGCCGCCGACCACGGCCGCGTCCGCCGCGCTGGGCACGCCGTCGCGCAGCTCGACGCCGACGAGCGTCACGTCGACCCCGCCGACCAGGCCGGTGTCGAGGTCGAGGATCCGCCGGTTCGCGCCGTCGACGGTCCAGGTCCCCTCGGACGTCACCAGGAGCGTCGCGGCGGCCGCGGGCGCGTAGCCCAGCGGGCCCGCGGTCAGCGTCACGGAGGTGCCGTCGGGCACGGTCACGACGGCGCTCGTCTCGTCCGCCGCGAGGCACAGCGCCTCGCGCAGCGTGGTCCCCGCGACGCCGTCGGTGCAGGCGCCGGTGAGGGCGGCGTCGGCCGCGGACGTGACGGCGAACGGCACCGGGTCCGCCGCGAGCGCGGCCGGTGCGGCGAGGGGCGACCCGGCCGCCGCGACGGTGCCGGCGGAGGCCACGACGGCGAGCAGCGCCAGCGTCGCGAGGGCGCGCCGCAGCGCGGGTCGAGGGGGGAGCACCCGCCGAAGACTAGGTGTTTCACCCGGCTGGCGGACCCGTCATCCGGGTGAATCCTCGTAGGCTCACCCCCGCTCACCATCCCCGCAAGGTCCTGGAGTCCTGCGTGCCCACCCGTCGCACCGTGCTAGTGGCCGGTACCGCCGCCCTCGGCGTCGCGGCGGTCGGCGGCGTCTCCGTGGCCCTGCGCCGCCCGACGCTCCCCCTGACCGCCGAGGCGCTGCGCCCCCTGGTCGGCAGCCGGTTCGACGTCGAGGGCCGCACCGTGACGCTCGCCGGGGTCGGCCCCGCGGCCGGTGCCGCGCGGGAGGCCGACGGGTTCCGCCTGACGTTCACCGCCGCGGGGCCGCTGGACCTGCCCGGCGGCACCCGCACCTTCGTGCACGACACGGGTGACCTGCTGCTGCACACGGAGCCGGTCGGGGCGGCGGGCACGACCGTCGAGGCCGTCGTGCTCCGCTCGGCCTGACCGCCCCCGGCCCGACCGCCGCCCGACCGCCGTTCCGACCGCCGTTCCGACCAGGAGACCTGCATGGAGCCGTTCCTCGGCGAGATCCGGATGTTCGCCATCGGGTTCGTCCCGGCCAACTGGCTGGCCTGCGACGGCTCGCTCCTGCCGATCAACCAGAACGCGCCCCTCTACTCGCTGCTCGGTGTCACCTACGGCGGCGACGGCCGCTCGACCTTCGCGCTGCCCGACCTGCGCGGTCGGTTCGTGGTGCACCCGGACCCGGCGGTCGGGCGCCTGCCGGGTCACGTCGGCGGGTCCGAGACGGTGACGCTGCTCCCGTCCCAGCTCCCGGCGCACGGCCACAGCCTCTCCGCGGCGGCCGCGGCGGCGACGGCGACCTCCCCGTCGGGCGGCACCTGGGCCGCGTCGACCGGTCCGGCGTTCGTCCCGGCGACCACCGCACCGCCGTCGCAGCCGATGTCGCCGCTGGCCGTCACCCCGGCCGGCGGCTTTCAGCCGCACGAGAACCGGCCGCCGTTCACGGTGCTGCGCTTCGCCATCTGCACCTCCGGCACCTACCCGACCCGCTCCTGACAGGACTGACGTGGACGCCTACCTCGCCGAGATCCGCCTGCTCCCCTACACCTACGTGCCCCTGGGCTGGCTGGCCTGCGACGGACAGCTGCTGCGGATCGTCGACCACCCGACGCTGTTCCAGGTGATCGGGACGACGTACGGCGGCGACGGGACCGAGACGTTCGCGCTGCCGGACCTGCGGGGCCGGTCCGCCGTGCACCCCGGCGCCGGGATCCCGCACGCGTCGAGCGGCGGGTCGGCCACGCACACGCTCACGACCGCCGAGCTGCCGTCGCACACGCACCAGGTCCGGGCGTCGAGCGCGCCTGCCGACGCCGCCGAGCCGGGCGGCGCGGCGTTCGCCACCACCGACCGGCCGCACTACGGGGCGGCGAACCAGGTCGCGCTGCCCGACGGCGTGCTCGCCCCGGCGGGAGGAGGCGACCAGCCGCACGACAACATGCCGCCGCACCTCGTGCTCACCTACGCCATCTGCGTGGACGGGATGTACCCCTCGGGCACCCCAGAGTACCCGCCGTTCGTCGGCGAGGTCCGGATGTTCGCCGGCAGGTTCGCCCCCGAGGGCTGGGCCGTCTGCGACGGGCAGACGCTGCCGATCCAGCAGAACACCACCCTGTACTCGCTGCTGGGGAACACGTACGGCGGCGACGGGATGAGCTCGTTCGCGGTGCCGGACCTGCGCGGCGCCTCGCCCGTGCACACCGGCCGGAGCGTCACCGGCCAGACCTACGCGCCGGGCCAGCGAGGCGGCGCCGCGGAGGTCACCCTGACCCAGGCGCAGATCCCCCAGCACGGCCACACGCTCCGCGCTGCCCCGGCAGGGACCCGCGGCACGACCGGGAACCCCTCGGGTGCGAGCTTCGCCGTCGCGCAGCAGGGCCGCGCCCGCGAGCTCCTCTACCGCGCGGACGGCGTCGCCGACGTGACGATGAACGCGGCCGTCGGGCCGGCCGGCGGCGGGCAGCCCCACCCGAACCGGTCGCCGTACCTGGCGATCACGATGATCATCGCGCTCGAGGGCATCTACCCGACGCGCCCCTGACCGCGCCGGCACCGGCCCACGGGCGTCGCGACCGGCGTGATTGACATCCCGACCGTGCGGTCGTAATTTCTCCACTACCTACCGAGCGGTAGGTAGTGGTGGCGCCGACGCCGGTGCCACGACGTCTCAACGTGGAGCCGTCCGACTCCCATGACGCCGAAGAAGGTACGCATGGACGCGCAGGCCACCGTCGCCACCGACAGCCCTGTCCCGGTGCGCGACGACATCGCCCCCGACACGGGCGCCCCGTTCACCCGGGCCCGCACCCTGCGCTTCGGTGCCGGGTTCTTCGTCTACGGGCTGCTGTGGATCGTCGGGCTGCAGATCGTCGCCGCCGTCCTCCTGCCCCAGCGTCTGCGGGACATCGGCGTCGAGTCCCCCGAGACCCTCCTGGGCTCGATCAGCGCGATCACCGCGATCGTCTCGCTGGTGTCGAACCTGGTGTTCGGGAACCTGTCCGACCGCACCCGCGGCCGGTTCGGGCGCCGCACCCCGTGGATCCTCGCCGGCGGCATCATCGGCGGCGTCTCGCTGTTCGCGATCGGCGTCCTCACCAGCCCGGCCCTGATCACGCTGTCCTACTGCGTCAGCATGGTCGGCCTCAACATGATGCTGGCGCCGGCCGTCGCCGTCCTCGCCGACCGCGTCCCCGGCAAGGTCCGCGGCACGATGTCCGCCTTCTACGGCGGTGGCCTGGCCGGTGGCGCCCCGATCGGTTCGCTGGTCGGCGCCGCGTTCATCACCAACTCGCTGCCGGGCTTCGTCCTCGGCGGGGCGCTGATGGGTGTCTCCGCGATCATCGCGCTGGTCGTCTGGCCGCGGGAGCGGTCCGCCGTCGACCTGCCGCCGGCCGCCGCCGGGTTCGGCGAGCTGCTGAAGTCGTTCCGCCCGCCGCGCAAGGCCCCGGACTTCTACCGGGCGTTCGCCGGACGGCTCTTCATGCTGGTGGCGTACCAGATGATCATGGCGTACCAGCTGTACATCGTGCAGGACCACGTCGGGCAGTCCACGGCCGACTCCGCCCGGACCATCGCGACGATGTCGGTCATCATCCTGGTCGTCTCGCTCATCGGCTCCGTCGCGTCCGGCCCGATCTCGGACCTGATCGGCCGCCGCAAGCTGCCCGTCGTCGTGTCGAGCGTCCTGTTCGCCGTCGGCATCGCGATGCCGTGGATCTCCCCGACCCCGACCGGCATGTTCCTGTTCGCCGGCATCGCGGGCTTCGGCTACGGCGTCTACACCTCCGTGGACCAGGCGCTGAACGTCGACGTGCTGCCCAGCGAGGAGGAGGCCGGCAAGGACCTCGGCATCCTCAACCTGTCGACCACCGCCGGGCAGACCGTCGGCCCGCTGATCACGTCCGCGCTGGTCGTCGCCACCGGCGGCTACGGGCTCGTGTTCCCGTTCGCGATCGTGGCCGCGCTGCTCGGCGCGTTCTTCATCACGCGGATCCGGTCCGTCCGCTGAGCCCGACCCCACGACGAGGAGCACGCGCAGTGACCACCACATGGACCGTGTCCACGGCCGAGCAGCAGTGGGCCGACGGCGGCGCACCGGGCGCCGGAGCGACCGGGGACAAGGGCCTGACCCTGACCGGTGAGCGGGGCCAGACCCTGCGCGGGTTCGGCGGCACGTTCAACGAGCTCGGCGCCCGTGCGATCCGGGCCCTGCCCGAGGCCGACCAGGAGACGATCTACCGGGAGCTGTTCAGCCCCGACGAGCTGAACTTCCGCGTCAACCGGTCGGCCGTCGGCGCGAACGACTTCGCGACCTCCTGGTACTCCTACGACGAGACGCCCGGCGACTACGCGCTCGAGCACTTCTCCGTCGACCGGGACGAGGAGCTGGTCATCCCGTTCATCCGCCAGGCGCAGCGGTACCAGGACGACATGGTCCTGCACTGCTCCCCGTGGAGCCCGCCGACCTGGATGAAGAACCCGCCGGCGTACAACGCCGGCACCCTGGTGATGACCCGGGAGAACCTCGACGCGTACGCGCAGTACTTCGTGAAGTTCGTCCGGGCGTACGCCGACCGGGGCATCACGGTCAGCCAGGTCCACGTGCAGAACGAGGTGTTCGCCGACCAGAAGTTCCCGTCGTGCGTGTGGACGTCGGAGCAGCTGCGCGTGTTCATCCGCGACCACCTCGGCCCCGCGTTCGAGTCCGCCGGCCTGACGACGTCGATCTTCCTCGGCACGCTCAACGGCCCGGAGGACATGACGTTCACCGCCACCGGCCAGGCGCTGACCAACTACGCGCGGTTCGTCGACGGCATCCTGTTCGACGACGAGGCGCGCCGGCACATCGCGGGCATCGGCTACCAGTGGGCCGGGCAGCACGCGATCGCCCGCACCCGGCAGTCCTGGCCCGAGCTCGAGATCATGCAGACCGAGTCCGAGTGCGGGTTCGGCGACAACGACTGGGACGAGGCCGAGTACGTCTTCCACCTGGTCCGGCACTACCTGCAGCACGGCGCCACCGGGTACACCTACTGGAACATGGCCCTCGAGCCCGGCGGCCTCAGCACCTGGGGCTGGCCGCAGAACTCGTTGTTCACGATCGACACCGCCGCGGGGACCTACACCCGCAACTTCGAGTACTACGTGCTGAAGCACTACTCGTCGGCGGTCCGGCCGGGTGCCGTGCCGCTCGGGGTCACCGGCCGGTTCTCGGCGCAGGGCTCGGCGTACGCCAATCCGGACGGCTCCGTCGCGGTCGTCGTCCAGAACGCGCTCGACCGCACGGAGCGGTTCGCCTTCGAGGACCCGTCGACCCCGTCCCGCTCGTTCACGGCCGACCTGCCCCCGCGCAGCCTGAACACCTTCACCATCCCCGCCTGACGCCACGCGGGCCCACCGAGTGGAGAGTCCTGCCGGACACGCCGCGGCGTGTCGGGCAGGACTTTCCACTTCGTGCGTGCGGCCGGCCTGCGGGACGGGGGTCGGGCTCGCGGGGGGGTGCAGCACGACGGTCGAGGTTGTCCGTCGTCGTCAGCGCTGGACGTCCTGCCCCGCGTAGTCGATCGAGCGGACGTCGACCACGCCCTCGCGCGCGTACGGTCCCGCCACCCGCCCGGTGAACGACTCGGTGAAGTCGGAGGACAGGAACGCCCCGTCGACGCCGCCGATCTCGACCCACGCGCCGCCGTCCTCGACCTCGCCGGTGAGCCGGTCGCAGGAGGCGCCGAACGTCGCCTGCCCGACGGGCGGCGGGTCCGCCACGATCCGGAGCCTGACCTCGGCACCGGCGTCGGTGCGCGGGCGGGCCCAGGACTGCTGCAGGCCGCGGGCGGTCATCGTCATCGTCACCAGGTCCGGGGTGGCCTCGACGTCGAGGTGCGAGTGCTCGTCGTACCGCAGGGAGAGGCCGCCGACGCCGGCCGACACGTCCAGCGTCACGGTGATCACGGCGGCCTCGGAGCACTGCCGGATGCCCAGGAACACCGGGTGCGCGTCCTCCATGCCGACGCCGCGGCCGGTGAGGCGCGCCCAGCCGGGCCGGGCGGTGAGGTCGGCGACGTCGCGCGGGAACGCCCGGACGCCGACGACCTCGCCGTCGAACCCGTCCAGCGACGCGGGCGCGTCCGTCGGGAAGGTGACGGAGCGCTCGACGGGCGCGTGCCGGTCGTCCAGGAGCACGGGCTCGGCGTGCGGCCAGCCGTCCTGCCACGTGACGGGCACGACGAACGTCTCGCGGCCCATCGGCGCGAACGCCCGGGTCATCGACCTCGGCCGGGTGCCGAGCAGCACCATCGCCCAGCTGCCGTCGGCCAGCTCGACCAGGTCGCCGTGGCCGGAGTTCTGGACCGGCCGGTCGGAGCCGCGGGCCGTGACCAGCGGGTTGTGCGGGGCGCCCTCGAAGGGACCCTCCGGCGAGGTGCCGCGGGCGATGGTGACGGCGTGCCCGCGCTCGGTGCCGCCCTCGGCGATCATCAGGTACCAGTACTCCCCCACCTGGTAGAGGTGCGGGGCCTCGGGGAACATGCCGCCGGTACCGGACCACAGCGAGATCGGGTCACTGAGCGCCGCGCCGGTCTCCGGGTCGAGGCGGACCTGCGTGATCCCGAGGTGCTTCATGGTGCCGTCGTCCTCGATGCCGAGCCCGGACATCGTGACGTAGCAGGTGCCGTCGGCGTCCCAGGCGATGTCGGGGTCGATGCCGAACACGTCCATCACGACGCCGTCGGACCACGGGCCGGCCGGGTCGTCGGCGGTGAACAGGACGTTGCCGCGGCCGGTGCCCATCATGTCGGGCACCACCAGCCAGAACCGGCCGTCGTGGTGCCGGATGGTCGGCGCCCAGGTGCCCCCGCCGGTCGGGACACCGGTGGTGCCGAGCTGGCCGTCGCGCACGGCCACGTGCCCGATCAGCTCGACGTGCTCCAGGTCGGTCGACCGGAACACCGGGATGCCGGGCAGGTACTCGAAGGTCGAGGTCGCGAGGTAGTACGTGTCGCCGACCCGGCAGACGCTGGGGTCGGGGTGGAAGCCGGGGATGAGGGGGTTGCGCACGGGGCGTCTCCTGACGTGCCGGAGGGACGGGTCGTCGCCGCGGGCCGCCAGCGCTGGAGGCCGGTCCCCGTCGACGGCTCCTAACTTACCAAACGGTAGGTATTGCCGCGGTCGCCGCGGCCACCTCCCGGACACCTTCCTCGGTCAGACTGCCACGAGGGGCCGGCGGTCGGCCCGGACGGGAGGTCACGCGTGAGCGGCTCGGCCGGCCTCGCGCGCCGCCTCGGCACCGGCGACGCCGTCCTGATCGGCCTCGGGTCGATGGTCGGCGCCGGGGTGTTCGCGGCGTTCGCCCCCGCGGCGCAGGCGGCGGGGTCCGCGCTGCTGGCCGGGCTGGCCGTCGCGGCGGTGGTCGCCTACGCGAACGCCACGTCGTCCGCCCAGCTCGCGGCGCAGTACCCCACGTCGGGCGGCACCTACGTGTACGGCCGCGAGCGCCTGGGGCCGTGGTGGGGGTTCGTCGCGGGCTGGTCGTTCGTCGTCGGCAAGACCGCGAGCTGCGCGGCGATGGCGCTCACGTTCGCCGCGTACGCGGTGCCGCCGGCGTGGCAGCGGCCCGCCGCGGTGGGCGCCGTCGTCCTGCTGACGGGCGTGAACCTGCGCGGCATCACCCGGACCGCCCGGCTGACGCGGGTGATCGTGGCGGTCGCGCTCGCCGCCCTGGTGACGGCGGTGGCGGCCGGGCTGCTCGGGGGCGACCCGTCGTGGGCGCGGGTGGACCTGGCGGGGTCTGCGACGTGGTCCGGGGTCCTGGGGTCGGCGGGGCTGCTGTTCTTCGCGTTCGCCGGGTACGCCCGGATCACGACGCTCGGCGAGGAGGTCCGGGACCCCGCGCGGACCATCCCGCGCGCGGTGCAGCTGGCGCTCGGCCTGGCGCTGCTGGTCTACGCCGGCGTCGCGGTGGCGCTGCTGACGGTGCTGGGGCCGGACGGCACGGCCGCGAGCGCCGCGCCGGTCGCGGCGATGGCCGAGGCGACCGGCTGGTCCTGGGCGGTGCCGGTGGTGCGGGTCGGGGCGGTGGCGGCGTCGCTCGGGGCGCTGCTCGCCCTGGTGGCGGGCGTGAGCCGGACGGCGCTGGCCATGGCCCGGGGCGGCGACCTGCCGCGCGCGCTGGCGGCCGTGCACCCGCGCCACCGGGTGCCGCACCGCGCGGAGCTGGCCGTCGGCGCGGTCGTCGTGGTGCTGGTGCTGGCGGTCGACCTGCGGGGGTTGATCGGCTTCTCGTCGTTCGGCGTGCTGCTGTACTACCTGGTCGCGAACCTGGCGGCGCTCACCCAGGCCGGGGCGCACCGGCGGTTCCCGCGCGCGCTGCAGGTGCTCGGCGTGGCCGGCTGCGCGGTGCTCGCGGTGACGCTCCCGCTCGCGGCCGTGGCCGGCGGGGTCGTGGTGCTGGCGGCCGGGGTGGGGGCGCGGCTGCTGCGGCTCCGGGCCGCCGGTGCCGGACGCCGCGGGTAGCGTGCGGGACGTCCCGGCTTCGAGGAGGAGCACGCCGGTACCCGCTGCCCGGCCGGTGAGGCGGGGCAGCGGTCGTCAGGCCAGCGGCGCCGGCTCGCGCGGCGCCATGCCCGCGGCGCGGTAGGCGTCGTCGACCAGGCGCATCGCCGCGACGGCCTGCGTCGTCCCGGACACCGGATCGCCGCCGTGCAGCACCGCGTCCGCGAACGACCGCAGCATCCACACGTACGACCCCGTCGGGTCGACCGGCTCCTCGGTGCTCGCGCCGTCGCGCTCGACGACGATGCGGCCGCCGTTCTGCGGCGCGTACGGTGCGTGCACCGTGATCGTCCCGGCGGTGCCGGTGATCCGCGCCCACGCCCGCTGGTCCTCGGTCTCGACCATGCTCGCGCGCAGCGTGCCGTCGACGCCGCCGGGCAGGTCCAGGTGCACGACGATCGACGCGTCGACGCCGTCGACCTCCACCGCCTCGGCGGAGCGCACGGTCGGCGCCCCGAGCACGTGGGTGAGGAACCGCAGCGGGTACACGCCCAGGTCCATCAGGGCGCCGCCGCCCATCGACTCCTGCCAGCGGATGTCCGACCGGTCGGCGATCTCGACGCAGAAGTCGGCCTCGGCGCTGACGACGTCGCCGATCGCGCCCTCGGCGAGCAGCTCGCGCAGCCGCGCCCACGACGGGTGGTGCTGGGAGTGGAACGCCTCCATCACGACCAGGCCGGAGCCGGCCGCGGCGGCGGCGACGTCCTCGGCCTCCGCCGCGTTCGCCGTGAACGGCTTCTCGCACAGGACGTGCTTGCCGGCGGCGATCGCGCGGAGCACCCAGACGCCGTGCAGGGCGGCGGGCGTCGGCACGTACACGGCGTCGACGTCGGGGTCCGCGAGCAGCGCGTCGTAGTCGTCGAGCACGCGCGGGATGCCGTCCCGCTCCGCCATCTCCTCCGCCCGGGACCGGTCGCGGGCGGCGATCGCGGTCACCTCGACCTCCGGGACGGAGGCGGCGGGATCGACCACCGCGTTCTTGAGGATGCGGGCAGCACCCAGGACTCCGAGACGCACCGTCGACATGGTCCGCACCCTAGCCCGCGGGCACCGGCGTCGGCGCGCCGGCGGCCCGCACCTGCTCCAGGGCGGCGAGCGCCGCCGCCAGCGGCACGTCGAGCCCGAGCTCCCGCCGGGTGGTCACCGCGACCTCGATGTCCGCCACCGCGGCCCCGGTGTCGCCGAGGGCGGCGTGCGCACGGCCCCGGGCCAGGTGCGCGGACGCCACGATCCGTGGCACCCCGAGCGGCGCGGCCAGGCGCAGCGCCTCGGACGCGGCCTCGCGCGCCTCGGCCCAGCGCTCCGCGCTCACCAGCGTGCTCGCCAGGTGCACGTGCGCGTTGGCCTCGGTGTACGCGGCCACCTGGGCCCGCGGCCGCGTCCGCGGGTCGCGGACCCGGGCGATCGTCGCCCGGACGGTCGCGATGCAGTCGTCGTAGCGGGCGAGGCTGGCCTGGGCCTTCGCGAGGGCGAGCATCGCCTGGGGCGCGCCCTCGGCGTCGTCCGCGGCGACCATGAGGTCGACCGCGGCGCGCGCGTCCCGCTCGGCGTCGGCCAGGTCGCCCGACTGCGAGAAGATCCACGACCGGTAGCTGAGGGCCCAGCCCTCCTGCGCCGTGTCGCCGCAGCGCCGCGCGGCGGCGAGCGCCCGGTCCGCTGCCGTGCGGGCGCGGGGCAGGTCGCCCCGGCAGATCGACTGCGCCCACGCCCGGTACCCCTCGTGCACGGCGATCAGGCGGTCGTCGCCCAGGGCCGTCGCGGCGTCCGCCGAGCGGTCGTAGACCTCGGCCCAGCGGTCCCAGGTCGCCCACAGGTCGGAGAACCAGTGCAGCGCGTCCGCGACCTCGGCGACCCGGGCGTGCTGCCCCGCCGCCGACGCCCGGCGCAGGGCCGCCAGCCAGCTCACCGACTCCGCGCGGAGCCACGCCTGCGCCGCGTCCTGCTCGCGCAGGTCGAGGTCCCCCGTCCCGGCGCCGCCCGGCACCGGGTCCGCCGCGTGCTCGGGCTCGAACCGGTACCCCGCGCGCACGGTCGTCGTCAGCAGCCACTCGTCGGCGGCGGCCCGTACCGCGGCGTGCGTGGCGGCGTCCTCCTGGTGGTCCAGCTCCGAGCGCGCGTACAGGCGCAGCAGGTCGTGCAGCTGGTAGCGGTCGCCCGGCAGGTGCTGCACCAGGCTGAGGTCGACCAGCTCGTCCAGCAGGTCCTCCGTGCGCCACACCGTCTCCCCGACCAGCGCCGCGGCCAGCCCGGCGCCCGCGGTCGGCGCGTCCACGAGCGCGAGCCGCCGGAACAGCCGCTGCGCCCCGGGGCCGAGCTGCTCGTACGAGGACGTGAACGCGGCCCGGACCTGCTGGTCGCCCGCCGCGAGGGAGTCGAGCCGGCGCTCGTCGACGGACATCCGCCGCACGAGCCCGGCGATCGACCAGCCCTGCCGCGCGGCGAGCCGGTTGCCCGCGATCCGCAACGCCAGGGGCACGTCGTCGCACAGCGTCGCGAGCTGCTCGAGGTCGGCCGCGCTCCCGCGTCCGGGCAGGATGGCGTCGAGCAGCGCCACGGAGTCCGCCGGCGCCAGACGGTCGAGGGTCGTGCGGTGCACCCCGCCGAGCCCGGCCAGCACGCGCCGGCTGGTGATCAGCACCGCCGCCGGTCCCTCGGCGGGCACCAGGGGCCGCACCTGCTCCTCGGAGGCGGCGTTGTCCAGCACGAGCAGCACCGGGCGGCCGACGAGCAGGCCACGCACGTGCTCGACCGCCGCAGCGGGGTCCGGCGGCACCGTCCCGGACGCGAGCGCCTCGGCGACCCGGCGGACGGCGGCGTCCGGCGCGACGGGCTCGTGGTCGACGCCGCGCAGGTCCAGGAACAGCTGCTCGGGGAACCGTTCCCGCAGATCGCGGGCCACCTGGGCCGCGAGGGTGGTCTTCCCGAACCCCGGCGGCCCGGTGACGAGCGCGACCGGCGACTCGTCCCCCTCCCGGGCTCCGGACAGCACGGCCGCCAGCGCGGCGCGCTCCAGCTCCCGGCCCGTGAAGTCGCCGACGCGCCGGGGCAGCGGCAGGGCGTGCGGCGCCGCGGTCCCCGGACGGCGGCGGCCCTCGCGCGCCAGCCGCAGCAGCGCGTCCCGGTCGTCGGCACCGAGCCGCAACGCGTCGGCGAGCGCGACGACCGTGCGGTGCTGGGGTCCCCGGCTGACGCCGCGCTCGATGTCGCCGATCCCCCGGTCGCTGACGCCCGAGGCCGCAGCCAGGTCCTCGATCGTGAGGTCCGCCTCGCTGCGGTGCCTGCGCAGCAGCTCGCCCAGCCCCTGCTCGCCCACGTGACCCGCCCTCGCTCGCGGCAGGACGCACGTGGTGCGAGTTCTGCCGGTCTTCTTCCTGGTGACCGCGCGGCGCTGCGCGGTCTCATGGTCCACGGGGACGGACATCCCGGGCAAGTGCCGGGGATCGGTCGGTCCGGACCCCGATCCAGAGGAGGCACCATGCCCTACATCACCACGCCCGACGGCGCCGAGATCTTCTACCAGGACTACGGCCAGGGCCGCCCGGTCGTGCTGAGCCACGGCTGGCCGCTGAGCTCCGAGGGCTGGGCCTACGAGCTCAAGGTGCTGGCCGACAACGGCTACCGCGCCATCGCGCACGACCGCCGCGGCCACGGCCGCTCCTCCCGCACCAACGGCGGCAACGACATGGACACCTACGCCCGCGACCTGGCCGCGCTGGTCGAGCAGCTGGACCTCACCGACCTCACCGTCGTCGGCCACTCCACCGGTGGCGGCGAGGTCGTCCGCTACGCCGCGCAGCACGGCAAGGGCCGCGTGTCGAAGGTCGTGACCGCCGGCGCCGTCCCGCCGATCATGGTCAAGTCCGAGTCCAACCCGGAGGGCACGCCGATCGAGGTGTTCGACGGCATCCGCGAGGGCGTCCTGAAGGACCGCTCGCAGTTCTACCAGGACCTGTCGGAGTCGTTCTACGGCGCCAACCGCGAGGGCTCGACCATCAGCCAGGGCCTGCGCGACGACTTCTGGCGCATGGGCATGCAGGCCGAGCTCCAGGCGGCCTACGACTGCGTCGAGCAGTTCTCCGAGACCGACTTCACCGAGGACCTGAAGGCGCTCGACGTGCCGATCCTCATCGCGCACGGCGACGACGACCAGATCGTCCCGATCGCCGCCGCCGCGGAGAAGACGATCGACCTGGTCAAGCTCGGCACGCTGAAGGTCTACCCCGGCGCGCCGCACGGCATCTCCGGCGCCTACCAGGAGGCCCTGATCAAGGACGTCCTGGCGTTCATCGCCGACTGATCCCCCGACGCGCGCGGCCGGCACGTCCCGGCCGCGCGCGGCCGTAACCTGGCCCGATGCAGCCCACGGCCCCGCACCGGTTCTCCCAGGTCGACGTCTTCACCGCCGAGCCGTACCTCGGCAACCCCGTCGCCGTCGTGCACGACGCCGACGACCTCACGGACGCGCAGATGGCTGCGTTCGCGCGGTGGACCAACCTGTCGGAGACGACGTTCCTGCTCCAGCCGACGACGCCGGGCGCGGACTACCGGCTGCGGATCTTCACGCCCGGCGGCGAGCTGCCGTTCGCCGGGCACCCCACGCTCGGCTCGTGCCACGCCTGGCTCGCCGCCGGCGGACGCCCGGCGGACGCCACCGACGTGGTGCAGGAGTGCGGCGTCGGGCTCGTGACCCTCCGGCAGAGCGCGGCCGGCCTGCAGTTCTCCGCGCCGCCGCCGTTCGTCGACACCCCGCTGGACGAGGACACCCTGCGCCGCTTCACCGCCGCGCTCGGGCTCCCGCCGGAGGCCGTGGTCGCCCACCGGTTCCTGGACAACGGGCCCCGCTGGAACCTGCTGCTGCTCGACTCCGCGGAGCGCGTGCTCGGGCTGCGTCCCGACTTCCCGGCGCTCGGGTCGGTGCACCTCGGCGTGATCGGCCCCTACCCGGACGGCAGCCCGGTCGCGTTCGAGCTGCGCGGGTTCACCACGGCGATCGACGTCCCCGAGGACCCGGTCACCGGCAGCCTGAACGCCGTCGCCGGGCAGTGGCTGATCGGCACCGGCCGGGCGCCCGAGCAGTACGTGGCCGCCCAGGGCGCCGTGCTCGGCCGCGCGGGGCGGATCCACGTCGAGCGGGACGCCGCCGGCCAGGTGTGGGTCGGCGGGGCGACCGTGACCTGCGTCGACGGCACCGTGCACATCTGAGGCCCTCGACGGGCGCCGGCGGCCGGTCCTTGCCAGGGTGGACGTCATGCGGACCAGGAAGCGGCTCCTGACCATGACGGCGTGCGCGCTCGCCCTGGCGGGCTGCACCGCGGCGGACCCGGCGGCGTCGGACCCCGCGTCCCGGCCGGCGTCGACGCCCCCGGCCACCCCCTCGGCACCGGCCACCTCCGCGGCCTCGATGCCGGACGTCGCCACGGACGTGCCCGCCGAGGCGCTGCTGCCCGCGACGGCGTGGCCGGCGTCCCCGGGTGCGCGGCAGGACACCGCGGGCGTCGTCGACTGGCGGCTGCCGCAGGACTGCGCGGCCGGGGGCCCGGCTGCGGCGGTCGCGATGCGCACCGTCGGCCAGGGCGACGGCGCGGAGGAGGCACCGGTCGGCGTGCAGCAGGTGGCCGTGTTCGCCGACGCCGACGCGGCGGTCGCGGAGGCGGACCGGCTGGCGGCCGCGCTCACTGCCTGCACCGCCGGCAGCACCAGCTACGTCCTCGAGCCGCTGGCCGTCGGCGCCCAGGGCCTGGGGCTCGCGACGGACTACTACGGCGCGTCCGCCGACGGCGGGCTGGACGGCTCGGTCGGCAGCTACCTGGCCGCCACCCGGCGCGGCACCGCCGTCACGGTCGTGGCGCTGGAGGGCGGCGAGAGCAACGTCGCCGCGGCGCGCGAGACGGTGACCGGGGCGACGCAGGCGGCGTGGGAGCTGCTCTGCGGGTACGACACGGCGGGCTGCTGATCCCCGTGGCCGCGCCCGCCCGGACCAGCGCCGGACTGCTGCTGCACCGCTCGGGCCCCGACGGCCCCGAGGTGCTGGTCGGCCACATGGGCGGGCCGTTCTGGGCGCGCAAGCAGGCCGGCGCCTGGACGGTGCCGAAGGGCGAGCCGCTGGCCGGCGAGGACCCGCGCAGCACCGCGCTGCGCGAGTTCGCGGAGGAGGTCGGCGTCCCGGCGCCGGACGGGCCGGAGGTCGACCTGGGCGAGGTGCGGCAGCGCGCGGGCAAGGTCGTGCACGTCTGGGCGCGGGCGGCGGACCTCGACCTGGCGGCGCCGCGCGGACCGGTCAGCCAGGTCACCGTGCAGTGGCCGCCCCGCAGCGGGCGCACGGTCACGTTCCCGGAGCTCGACGAGCTGCGCTGGCTGCCGCTCGCCGAGGCGCGCCTGCTGGTCGTCGCCGCGCAGGCCGAGCTCCTGGACCGGCTGCGCACGCACCTCGCGCCGGGCTGACCGGCCGTCAGCGGTCGATGTGCTCCCGGACCACCCGCGCCGGGTTGCCGACCGCGACGACGTCCGCCGGGACGTCCCGCGTCACCACGGAGCCGGCGCCGTGTCAGTGGTCGCCCGTACCGTGCCGGCCATGAGCACGCAGCCGATCGACCACGCCCGGCTGACCGAGGTCAGCGAGAGGTTCTTCGCCGCGGGGCGCCGCCAGCCGCCCCGGGACGCCGCGGAGCAGGCGGAGTACGACCGGCTCGCGGGCGAGATGATCGAGGCGATGGGGCTGACCCGCGCGGAGTTCGACCGGATGGCCGCGGCGTACGCGGCCACACGGCGACCGCACCGGGGCCGCGCGGCCTGAGCCGTCGGCGGGCCGACGCTCACCAGACCGGCGGTCGCCGCTCCTGCCAGCGCAGCCGCTCCTCCAGCTGCGCCGCCAGCGCCAGCAGCGTGTGCTCGCCGCCGGGGCGCCCGACCAGCTGCACGCCCATCGGCAGCCCGGCCGGCGCGCCGGCGTCCGGCGCGGTCCAGTGCGTCGGCACCGTGATGGCCGGCAGGCCGCAGACGTTGATCATCGACGTGTACGGCGTGTACTGGCACTGCTGCGCGAAGTTCCGCTCCGGGTCCTCCGCGTCGTACCAGCCGAGCGGCCGGGGCGTCATCGCCAGCGCCGGCAGCAGCACCGCATCGTGCTGCTCGACCCGCGCGACCATCGTGCGCTCGAAGGCCGCGAGCGCCGCGACGGCCTCCACCAGCTGCCGGGCCGGCACCGCCCGACCACGCTCGACCAGCCACCGCGTGAGCGGCTCCAGCAGCGCCAGGCGCTCCGGGTCGTCGACCGGCACGGCGGACGCCCCCGCCATCCACAGGGTCCGGAACGCCGGTGCGTACGCCGGGTCGGGGTCCCAGGCGCCGGCGTCGACGACCGCGTGGCCCAGCCCGTCCAGCGCGGCAGCGCCGGCGTCGAGCGCCGTGCGCGCCTCCGGGCCGAGCGCGATGTCGTAGGCGCCCTCCCAGGCGCTGAACGTGCTGACGGCGACGCGGAACGCCCGACGGCCGTCCGGCGTCTGCCCCCGCTGCGCCGCCTCCAGGTACGACCCGGGCGTCCCGGCCGCCGTCCGCAGCGTCCTCGGGTGGTCGGCCGAGCCGTCCGCGCGCCGGGGCAGCATCCCCTCCAGCAGCAGGGCGGCGTCGGCCGTGGTCCGGGCGATCGGGCCGTGCGTGACCAGCCCGCCCAGCGACTCCACGCCGCCGCCCGCCGGGAGCAGCCCGCGCGTGGTCTTGAGCCCGACGAGCCCGCACGCCGCCGCGGGGATGCGGATCGACCCGCCACCGTCCGACCCCGGCGCGACCGGCAGCAGGCCCGCCGCCACGGCCACCGCCGCACCGCCGCTCGACCCGCCCGCACCGCGGTCCCGGTCCCACGGGTTCCTGGCGGGCGGCCCGACCAGCGTCTCCGTGTACGACGGGAACCCGAGCTCCGGCGCCGCGGTCTTGCCGAGCGACACCACCCCCGCCGCGTCGAGCACCCGGGTGACGTCGCTGCTGACCTCCGGCACGTACCGGTGCGGGCCGGCGAACGCGCGGGAGCCGAAGCCGGTCGGCACCCCGGCGCGGTCCGTCAGGTCCTTGTCCGCCGACGGCAGGCCCCACAGCGGGGTGCCCGGACCCGGGCGGCTGTCCCGGCGCAGGGTCGCCGCGCGCTCCCGCGCCGCTGCCGGCGTGACGGTCGCGAAGGCACCGAGGCGGGCGTCCCGCTCGGCGATGCGGCGCAGGTAGTGCTCGACGAGGTCGGCGGGCTCGAGGTCGCCGGACCGCAGCAGGTCACGCAGGTCCACGGCGGTGCGGTCGTGCAGGGCTGTCACGCGGCCAGCGTAGGCACGCCGGGGCGCGGGTGGCCTGGTCCAGGCGGTGCGGACCACCCGGCGTGAGCCGCGGCGACCGGACGCCGGGCGCGTGACGGGTACTGCCAGGACCTGCCAGGTCCGCAGTGCTGGACGTACCGTCGTCGGCATGGACAACCGGGACGAGGTGCGGGACTTCCTGGCCTCGCGCCGCGCGCGGATCACGCCCGAGCAGGCAGGGCTGACGGCCTACGGGTCGAACCGCCGCGTCGCCGGGCTGCGGCGCGAGGAGGTCGCGATGCTCGCCGGGGTGTCCTCCGACTACTACGTGCGGCTGGAGCGCGGGAACCTGGGCGGGGTCTCGGAGTCGGTGCTCGAGGCGATCGCGGGCGCCCTGCAGCTGGACGAGGCCGAGCGCGTCCACCTGCACGACCTGGCCCGCGCCGCCGGCCCGCGCCCGCGGACCCGCCGCCGCCCGGTCCGGGCCGTGCCCGCCAGCGTCCAGGCGATGCTCGACGCCATGACCGGGGCACCGGCGGTCGTGCGCAACGAGCGCCTCGACATCCTCGCGACCAACGCGCTCGGCCGGGCGCTGTACGCCCCGCTGCTCACCGGTCCCTCGTCCGCCGAGGGCCGGCCCGCCAACCACGCCCGGTTCGCGTTCCTGGACCCCGCCGCCCGGGACTACTGGGTCGACTGGGAGAAGGCCGCGCGGGACACCGTCGGCATCCTGCGGGGCGTCGCCGGGCGGGACCCGTACGACCGGGCCGTGCAGGACCTGGTCGGCGAGCTGTCGACCCGCAGCGACGAGTTCCGGGAGCGCTGGGCCCGGCACGACGTGCACCTGCACCGCGGCGGCACCAAGCACATCCAGCACCCCGTCGCCGGCCGGCTCGACCTCATGTACGACACGCTGCCGATCGCGCAGGCCCCCGGGCTGACGCTCCTCGTCTACACCGCGGCCCCCGGCACGCCGACGGCCGACGCGCTGCAGCTGCTGGCCAGCTGGGCGGCGACCGAAGCGGAGCCCACCCGGCGCTGACCCGCCCGGCCCTCTCCACCGAGTGGGCACCGGACACGTCGAGCGCGCATCCCCTGGGTACTCGTTCGCCGTGTTCCGTGCACGCTCGGCGACTGCCGCGCGGTGGGGGCGGAGCGGTCAGGCCGGGTCGTCGAGGGCCTGGAGCCAGCGGCGCAGCACCGCCTCCAGGGCGTCGGCGTCCGCGTCGCCGATCAGGTCCAGCAGGCGGCGCTCGTTGGCCATGTGCGCCTCGAACGCGCGGTCGACGACCTCGCGCCCGTGCGGCGTCAGCGCCACCACGCGACCACGGCCGTCGTCGGCGCTGGGCCGGCGACTGACCAGCCCTGCGCGCTCGAGGCGGTCGACGCGCTTGGACATCGCCCCGGTGGTCACCATCGTGTGCGCGGCGAGCTCGCCCGGTGCCCGCTCGAACGGCGCCCCGGCCCGGCGCAGCGTGGCGAGGACGTCGAACTCCCCCTCGCCGAGCCCGTGCTCCCGGTAGACGGCGGTCAGCTCGTCGGTCAGCGCGGCGGCGAGCCGGTGCAGCCGCCCGATGACGCCCTGCGGGCGGACGTCGACGTCGGGGCGCTCGCGGGCCCACTCCTGCTGGATCAGGTCGACGTGGTCGGGGGTCTCCGGCATGCACTCGACTCTACCTTCCGCGGAAGATACTATGTCTTCCATGGAAGATTCCCGCCGGTGGCTGCCCGTGGCGGCGCTCGCCCCGGTCCTCTGGGGCACGACCTACTACGTCACCCGGCACACGCTGCCCGCCGACAGCCCGCTGTGGGGCGGCGTGCTGCGCGCCCTCCCGGCCGGCCTGGTGCTGCTGGTGCTGGCCCGTCGGCTGCCGCGCGGGTCGTGGTGGTGGCGCTCCGCGGTGCTCGGCCTGCTGACCACCGGGGCGTTCTTCGCGCTCGTCTACGTCGCGGCGCAGACGCTGCCCACCAGCATCGCCTCGACGGTGATGGCCGTCGGACCGGTCGCGATGATGCTGGCGGCGTGGGTGCTGCTCGGCCAGCGACCTCGGCTCCGGGCCGTGGTCGGCGGGATGCTCGGCGTCGCGGGCGTGGCGGTCATGCTCCTCGGTGGCGAGGCGGGCGCGGGCCTCGACCCGGGCGGCGTCGTCGCGTCGGTCGCCGCGATGGTGCTGTCGTCCGTCGGCTACGTCCTGGCGACCCGGTGGCGCGGCGAGATCGACGTGCTGCCGCTGACGGCCTGGCAGCTCGTCGCCGGCGCGCTGGTGCTGCTGCCGGCCGCGGTGGTGGTCGAGGGTGCGCCGCCGGCGCTCGACGGCACCGCAGTGCTCGGGTTCGCCTACGTCTCGCTGGTGGCGACCGCGCTGGCGAACGTCGCCTGGTTCGCCTCCCTGCGGCGCCTCGGCCCGTCGACCGTGGGCCTGGTCGGGCTGCTGAACCCGGTCACCGGGGTGCTGCTCGGGACGGTGCTGGCCGCGGAGACGCTCACGGGCCGGCAGGTGCTCGGCATCGCCGTGGTGCTGGGGGCGATGGTGCTCGGCGCGACGGCGAGCCGGGAGCGGGCGCCACTCGCTCCGGCCGCAGGAGCTCCGGGGTGAGCGGCGAACGGCTACCGCGCCAGCGCGACCTCCTCGTCGACCCGTCCGAGCTTGCCCGGGTTCACCACCGAGTAGAGCCGGGTGATGCGCCCGCCCTCGACCGTCATGCCCACCACCGCCGCCAGCTCGCCGCCCGCGTCGACCCGCAGCCCCGGCTCCCCGTTGCACCACATCGCCGTCGCCCGGATCGGCACCGGCGCCTTCGCCATCCCACCGACGAGGTACCGGGCCAGCTTCAGGGCGCCGGTGATCGGCCGGCGGGTGGCCTGCACCACGCCGCCCCCGTCGGCGACCAGCACCACGTCCGGCGCGAGCACCGCCAGCAGACCGTCCACGTCGCCGGTGGCGAGCGCCGCGAGGAACCGCTGGACCACGCGCTCCTGCTCGGCACGGTCCACGCGCGTGCGCGGACGGCGTTCGGCCACGTGGTCCCGTGCGCGCCGCGCCACCTGGCGCACGGTGGCCGGGGTCCTGCCGACCGCCGCGGCGATCTCCTCGTACGGCGTGTCGAAGACCTCGCGCAGCACGAACACCGCGCGCTCCGTCGGGCCGAGCGTCTCCAGGACGGTGAGCATCGCCAGCGACACGCTCTCCGCGAGCTCGACGTCGTCCGCCACGTCGGGGCTGGTGAGGAGCGGCTCCGGCAGCCACTCGCCCACGTAGTCCTCCCGGCGGCGGGACACCGAGCGCAGGTGGTTGAGCGCCTGCCGCGTGACGACCCGCACCAGGTAGGCCCGGGCGTCCCGCACCCGGTCGTGGTCGACGCCCGCCCACCGCAGCCAGGACTCCTGCAGCACGTCCTCTGCGTCGGCGGCCGACCCGAGCATCTCGTAGGCGACCGTGAACAGCAGGCTGCGGTGGGTGACGAACGGGTCGACGGTCATGCCGGGCTCGCCAGGGCGGGCATCCCGCAGCTGTCCGAGAACCCCTGGGACGTGATCCCCAGGGCGATGTTGGTCCGGGCGCCCGCGTTCATCATCCCGACCTTCGCGGTCAGCTCCACGAGCGCGGCCGGCCCGAGGTCCGTCAGCAGCGCGGCGACCAGGTCGTCGGTCACCTCCGGCGGCGTCCGGCTCATCGCCTCGGCGTACTCCATCACCCTCCGCTCCGTCGCGGTGAACACGTCCGAGGTCCGCCACCGCGGCACCTCCCGCACCCGGGCCTCGTCGCGGCCCGAGCTGTGCGCCATGAAGTAGTTGAGGTCGAGGCAGAAGCTGCACCCGACCGTGCCGGCCGCCGCCATGACCGCGAACGTGGCGACGTCCGGGTCCAGCCGGTCCCAGCCGTCGGCCTTGCGCGAGAAGCCCATCATGTCCTTGAGGACCCGCCGGTTGTGCCACATCACGCCGGCGGAGTCCGGCACCTGGCCCAGCATCTTCGTGGCCAGGCGCTTCAGCACCGCCCCGTACAGCCCGGTGATCTCTGCTGCCGGGACCCGCGTCGTTCCGTCCATGTCTCCTCCAGGTGTCGTCGCGACGCGTCGGTGCGTCGGCATGAAGACACCGGCCGGCCGCGCCGTGTGACACCCGGGGTCAGCCGAGCAGCGACTCCCAGTCCGCCGGGACCCGCCCCCGCGGCCCCGGCGCGCCCTGGTCCTCCGGGCGGTGCGCCGGCGGCGCGAGCTCGGGCCCCGAGGCGTAGGTCTCGTCCGACGCGAAGTCGTAGAACCACTCCTCGCCGGGCTCGAAGCTCCGGACGACGGTGTGCCCGGTGGTCTCCGCGTGGGCCCGGGCGTGCCGGCTCGGGGAGCTGTCGCAGCACCCGACGTGCCCGCAGCTCGCGCAGCGGCGCAGGTGGAACCACCACCCCTGCGGGTCCGCCGTCTCGCAGTCCGCGCACCCCGGTCCGCTGGGAGCCGCTGCCGGCTCGACGAGCTCTGCCATGGTCGGTGCTCCTGTCGTCGGTGGGTGCCTCGCGTCCCGAGTCTGCCCGACTGCGCACACCCGCGGACCGGGTGCCTGCGACCAAAGGCCGCCCGACCGCCCCGCCGCGCACGGAAGACTCGGGAAGCTCCACGTCCCCCGCTGTGAGGAGCCCCGCCGTGCCCGACGCCCGGACCCCGCCCACCGACGCCACCCCGCCGGCAGGCACCGCGCGATCGCTGGCCGTCCAGGTCGTCGCCCCCGACGGACCGCTCTGGTCGGGGGACGCCACCAGCGTGGTCGTCCCGTCGGCGTCGGGGTCGCTCGGGATCATGGCGCAGCACGAGCCGACCGCCGCGGTGCTGGTCGCCGGCGAGGTGCGCGTCCGCCCGGCCTCCGGCCCGCGGCAGGCGTTCGCGATCACCGGCGGGTTCGTGGTCGTCGACGACGACGACGTCACGGTCCTGGTCGACGCGCTGGCCTGACCAGGCGGGGAGCGCGTCAGGCGTCGGCTCCCACCACCCCGGTCCCCGGGTCCTCGCCGGTCGGCCCGTACCGCAGCCGGACCACCCCCGCCCCACCGGTCACCGCCGGCGCCAGCAGCGTCAGCGCGGAGGGCCGGACGCCGTCGGGGAACACCTTCTTCCCCTGCCCGAGCAGCACCGGGTAGACCCAGAGCGTCAGCACGTCGAACAGGCGCTCGGCGAGCAGGGTCTGCACCAGGTCGACGCTGCCGATGACGTGCACGCTCGCGTGCCGGTCCCGCACCGCCCGCACCTCGGCGACGAGGTCCGGGCCGAGCAGCGTGCTCCCGGACCAGCCCAGGTCGGGCGTGCCGCGGCTCGCCACGTACTTCGGCACCGCGTTCAGCTGCCGCCCGATCGCGTCCTCGTGGTGCGGCCAGTACCCGGCGAAGATGTCGTAGGTCCGGCGCCCGAGCAGCAGGGCGTCCATCTCCGCGATGCCCGCACGGACCTCGCGGCCGACCATCTCGTCGTCCAGCGGCGCCTGCCACCCGCCGAAGGGGAAGCCGTCGGACGGGTCCTCCTCAGGGCCGCCCGGCGCCTGCGCGACGCCGTCGAGGGTCACGAACAGGTCGATGTGCAGGCGGCCCACGAGCGCTCCCCGGTCGGTCCTGGTGCCGGACCGTCCGAGCGTAGCCCCGGGCCCGCGCGGCACGGCCGTGCGGTCCGCACACACCTCCCGCCGGGGCCTCCCGCTCCCGGCGTGCCGCGACCTAGCGTCGGCGCCGTGGACTCCCTCACCCGGCCGGCGACCGCCGCGGCCCCCGAGACCGTCGGACCGTGGACCAAGGGCCTGTGGCAGCCGGAGCCGGTCGCCGCGGACGCCTGGCTCGGGGACGGGAGGCACCTGCTCGACGGCTCGTTCACCTGGCCGCTGCTGACGGTCGACGGGGCAGCGGTGGACCACAACGTCGCCACGATGGCGGCGTTCGCCGCCGACCACGGGCTGCTGCTCGCTCCGCACGGCAAGACGTCGATGGCGCCGGGCCTGTTCGCCCGCCAGCTCGCCGCGGGCGCCTGGGGCATGACCGTGGCCACGGGCAACCAGGCGCTGGCGGCGAGGTCGGCCGGCGTGCGCCGGCTGCTGGTCGCGAACCAGGTGCTGGACGACGTGGTGCTCCGCTGGGTCGCGGGCGCGCAGCAGCCGGAGGCGGAGGTGGTGCTCCAGCTCGACTCCGGCGCGGGGCTCGAGCGGCTGGCCGTGGCAGTGGACCCCGCTGCGCCCGTCCCCGTGCTGATCGAGATCGGCCACCCCGGCGGGCGGACCGGCCTGCGCGACGACGCCGAGGTGCTCGTGCTGGCCCGCGCCGTGCGGGCGACCGCCGGGGTGCGGCTGCTCGGCGTCACCGCGTACGAGGGCGGCCTGCCGGGCGTGGCGGAGGTGCGGTCGTTCCTCGAGCGGCTGCGCGACGTCGCGGCGGCGGTCGCGGCCGCGGGGCTGGTGGACGCCGAGGAGGTGACCGTGTCGGTGGGCGGGTCGGCGTACTTCGACGTGGTCGCCGACGTGCTCGGCGGGCGACCCGTGCTCGGTGGCCTGCCGGCGCGCATCCTCCTGCGCAGCGGGTCGACGGTGACGCACGACCACGGCGTCTACGCGGCACGCACGCCGTTCACCCGGGTTCCCGGCGGGCTCCGGCCGGCGCTGCGGGTGTGGGCGCAGGTGACGTCCTGCCCGGAGCCCGGGCTGGTGATCGTCGGCGCGGGCAAGCGCGACGTCCCGGTCGACGAGGGGCTGCCCGTGCCGCTGCGGGTGCACCGGCCGGGATCCGCGCCCGAGCCGGTGGACGGGTGGGTGGTGACCCGGACCAACGACCAGCACGCCTACCTGGAGCCCGGCGCGACCACCCCGACGCCCCTGCGCCCCGGCGACCTGCTCGAGCTGGGCGTGTCCCACCCGTGCACCGCGTTCGACAAGTGGCGCGTCGTCCCGGTGCTGGACCCGGACCTCCGGGTCACGGAGCTGCTGGCGACGCTGTTCTGAGAGCGCGCCGCGGTCGCGGGAGGGGTCCGCGGCGCGCTCCGCCGTCTCAGGCGGTGCGGCCCGCGACCACGTCGATCTCGACCTTGATGCCGGCCAGCTGCGAGCCGACGGTCGTGCGCGCGGGCGCGGGGTCGGCGAAGAACTCGCCGTAGGCGGCGTTGAACTCGGCGAAGTCCGCCAGGTCCGCCAGGTGCACGGTCGTCTTCACGACGTCGTCCATCGTGAGCCCGGCGGCCTCGAGCGTGGCGCGGACGTTGCGCAGCACCTGGCGGGTCTGCTCGGTCACCGAGCGGGCGACGGCGCCGGTCTGCGGGTCCTGCGGGCCGAAGCCGGCGGTCCAGAGCAGGTCGCCCAGCCAGACGGCCTGCGAGTACGCGCCGGCCGGCTGGGGGGCGGCGTCGGTGCTGACGGCGGTGCGGGTCATGGTGGTGCCTTCCTCGTGGTCCGCCGGACGGTCCGGCGGCTGGGTGGTGGGTGCTGAGGACGGGGTCACCGCACCCCGCGGCCCGGCAGGCGGTCGGTGCGGGCGCCCTGCCACAGGACAGGGTCGCCCGCCACGAGCACGTCGCGCACCCCGCGTGCCGGCGACCGCGGCACGGCGTACGTCGCCGTGTCCGCGACGGTGCGCGGGTCGAGGACCACGACGTCCGCGCGGGCACCGGGGCGCAGCACGCCGCGGTCGGCGAGCCCGAACCGGGCGGCCGCGGTCCCGGCGAGGTGCTGGGCGGCGGTGCCCCAGTCCCAGTCGCCGAGCTCGCGCACGTGCGTGCCGAGGAACCGGGCGAACGTGCCCCAGCCGCGGGGGTGCGGGTGCCCCCCGACGTAGATCCCGTCCGACCCCGCGCAGTGCGCGGGGTGCCGCAGCAGGGCGCGGACCGAGTCCGCGGACGCGGTGGGCGGCTGCTCGAAGACGCACCCGACCCGCAACCCCGTGGCGACGAGCAGGCGGAGCGCGGTCAGGGCCGCGGGCTCCCCCAGCTGCTCGGCGACGTCCACCAGCCGGCGGCCCTCCGTCCACCGGTAGTCCGGGTGCGGGACCGAGGCGAGCGTGACCCGGGGCCAGACGCCGGCGCGCGCGGGCAGGTCCTCGGCGAGCAGCCGGGCGCGCACGTCGTCGTCCTGCAGCAGGGCGGTCGCGCGGTCGAGGTCGGCCAGCGGCAGCCACGTGGGCAGCGCGACGAGCGCGAGCACGGATGCCCCGCGCAGGTACGGGTAGCTGTCGAAGGTCAGGTCGTACCCGTCCTCGAGGGCCGCGTCGAGCAGCGGGACCACCGTGCCGGCCGGTCCGTGCAGGTGAGACACGTGGGTGGCCACGCCCGTGCGGCGGGACAGCTCCAGCAGCTCGGCCAGGGCCACCGGCACCTGGTCCTCGTAGCCGCGCATGTGCGACACGTGCGGCAGGCCGCGGCTGGCGAGGACCGCGCACAGCGACAGCAGCTCGTCGCGCTCCGCCCAGCACGCGGGCGCGTACTCCAGGCCCGTCGACATCCCGCGGGCGCCGGCGTCGAGCCCGGCCGCCAGCAGGTCCGCCATCGCGCCGATCTCGTCCGGGCGCGCCGGGCGCGGGTCCGGCCCCATGACCGCGTACCGCAGGGTCCCGTGCGGGACGAGGTAGGCCACGTCGGCCGTGGTCGCGCCGTCGTAGGTCGCGAGCAGGTCGCCGACCGCACCCGCGGCGAACGCGGGGTGGTCGCCGTCCACGGCGGCGAAGTAGCGGCGGACGAACGCCGCGGCGTCCGGGCCGGAGCCACCCCGGGCGTGCGAGGGCGCGTACGACAGGCCGTCCTGGCCCACGACCACCGTGGTGACGCCCTGGTGCGCGAGCGCGTCCTGCACGCCGCCGTCGAGCACGCCGCCGTCGACGTGCACGTGCGCGTCGACGAACCCCGGCATCACCACCATCTCGCGCACGTCCACCACCTCGGCCCCCGCCGGGCTCAGGCCGGGGGCGACCCGGACCACCTGGCCGCTGGCGACCAGCACGTCCGCGGGCTCCGCCGGCGCGCCCGTGCCGTCCGCGACCACGCCGCCGCGCAGCAGCAGCGCCTTCCCCGGCCCGGGGACGCGCGCTCCCGCCCGATCGGTTGCCGCACTCACCGCGCGCCGTCCTCGGCGTGCACCAGCCGGCCGAGCTCGTCGAACCGCAGCGGCCACCCCGGGACGGCGGGGCGCCGCTGCCACGGGTGCGGTCCGTCCAGCGGGCGGTACTCCACGCCCGCGGCGTCGAGCCGCGCCAGGTGCGCACCCCGCAGGCGGCGGTCGAAGTCGGACCAGTCGCGCCGCTCGAGCGGCGACCAGACCACCTCGGCGAACGCCGTCAGCCGCGGGTAGGCGGCGTAGTCCACCCGCCGCCCGCTGTCGAGCTGCTCGGTCCAGATGTGCGCCTGCGCCCCGAGCACGGTCCCCGCCCCCGGCTCGCCGGCGGCCTCGGCGACCTGCTCGGTCAGGGGCTCGAAGCGGTAGACGTCCTCCACCGTGTGCACCGTGCCGACCGGCGCCGGCTCGTCGAGCCCCGCCGCGGCGCGGTGGTCGAGGTAGACCTCGTGCTCCGGGCAGACCACGACGTCGTGCCCGTCCCGCAGGGCGTCGATGCCGCCCCGGTACCCGCGCCAGGAGTTGACCACCACGTCCGTCGGCACGCGGGCGCCGCCGACCTCGTCCCAGACCGTGGCCCGGCGGCCGTGGGCGCGCAGGTGCTCGGCGAGCTGCGCGACGAACCACGGGACCAGCTCGTCGACGTCGTCCAGCCCGAGCTCGGCTGCGCGCGCCACGATCGCGGGGTCGGTCGCCCACTCCTGCGTCGGGACCTCGTCGCCGCCGAGGCAGATCATCGGGGCGTCGAAGATCTCCATGACCTCGTCGAGCACGGTGCGGAAGAACGCGAGCACCTCCTCCGAGACGCCCAGCGCGTGCGGGTTCAGGCCCCACCGCGTCCACACCTGCTGCGGCGGCAGGTGCGGAGCGAGGTGCGGGTAGGCGGCGATCGCGGCCTGCGAGTGGCCCGGCACGTCGATCTCCGGGACGACCACCACGCCGCGGCTGCGCGCGTACGCGACGATCTCCCGCAGGTCGTCCTGCGTGTAGTACCCGCCGTGCGGCGTGCCGTCCCGCAGCGGCGACCGCGAGGACCCGACCTGCGACTCGGTGCGCCACGCGCCGACCTCGGTGAGCCGCGGGAACGCGCGGACCTCCATCCGCCAGCCCTGGTCGTCGGTGAGGTGCAGGTGCAGCACGTTGAGCTTGTGCGCGGACGCGAGGTCGATGAAGCGCAGCACGCCGTCCTTCGGCATGAAGTGCCGGGCGACGTCGAGCAGCACGGCCCGGTGGCCGAAGCGGGGGCCGTCGTCCACCAGCACCCCGGGCAGCAGCACACCGTCCACCGACCCCGTCGGCACCGTGCGGAACGCCGCGGGACCGGCGAGCTGCTGCAGCGTGCGCACCGCGTGCCGGGCACCGGCGACCCCGCCGGCCTCGACCAGGACCATCGGCTGCCGCGCGCCGTCGACGGTCAGCCGGTAGTCCTCCTCGGGCATGCCCGGGTGGTGCGTGACGCGGACGGCGGCCGGTGCTCCGCCGTCGGGGTCCACCGTCACCGCGCAGCCCAGGCGCACGGCGAGGACGTCCAGCAGGACGGCACGGGCGTCGGCGAGCTGCGGGTCGAGGTGCGCGACGAACGCCGCGGGCAGCACCGCGTCGTCGCCGAGCAGCACGGCGTCACGTGGCGCGGGGACGAGGCCGAGCGGGGTGGAAGCAGTCACGTCAGACCTCTCGGAGGGGTTGCGGCGCGCGGGTCCAGCCCATCGCGCGAGACAGGGTGCGGGCGACCTCGGCGGTGGCACGGGCGTGCGTGCGGATCGCGGCCGGCGGCATGCGGCTGTGGTCGGTGGACGTGGAGACGGCGGCGACCACCGAACCCACGTGGTTGAGCACGGGCGAGGCGACGGCCCTGATGTGCAGGTCGTGCTCGCGGTCGTTCAGGGCGAAGCCGCGGCGGCGCGTGCGGTCGAGCTCGCCCCGCAGCTCGGTGGGGTCCGTGATCGTGCGGGCGGTGAAGCTCTGCAGGCCGGTGGCGATGGCCCGGTCGATCCAGGACGCGGGCGCGACCGAGAGCACGGCCTTGCCGAGCGCGGTGCAGTACGTGGGGAGCAGCGTCCCCACGCCCGCCCCGCTCGGGAGCCGGCCGCCGTCGCCGACGCACGCGGCGATCCGCACGGTCCCGCCGGTGGGCAGACCCAGCACGCAGGTCGCTCCCGTGCGGGACGCCAGGTCCCGCAGGTACGGCGCCGCGAGACCCGCGACGTCGAGCTCGTCCACGTAGGACTGCCCGAGCCGCAGGGCCCCGGGCCCGAGCCGGTACCGGCCGGACGCGTCGCGCGCCAGCAGCTCGTCCTCCACGAGCGGGGCGAGCAGCCGGGTCGCGGTCGACCGGTGGACGCCGATCTGCTCGGCCAGCACGGCCACGGGGACCCCGCGCTCGGCGGTCGCCTGCTGCCGCACCTGCTCCAGCAGCTGGAGGCTGCGGCGCACGGACAGCGACTCGTTGCGGCTCTGGGACTCGTCCACGCTCACCCCTTCACGGCTCCCGCCAGCCCGGAGACGAGGTGCCGCTGCACGAACACGAAGAAGACCAGCACGGGCAGCGTCATGATGACCGAGCCCGCCATGATCGCGCCCCAGTCGTTCTGGTCGGGCTTGAAGAAGTTGAGGATCGCCAGCGGCAGGGTCTGGTTCTCCTGGGCGGAGATGATGAACGTGCGCGGGTACAGGAAGTCGTTCCACGTGGAGATGAACCCGAAGATGCTGACCGCCACGAGCCCGGGGGCGACGAGCGGGAACAGGATCGAGCGGACGAACCGCAGGCCGGACGCGCCGTCGAGCCGCGCCGCCTCCTCGACCTCCTCGGGGACGGCAGCGACGAACCCGCGCAGCATCCAGATCGCGAACGGCGTCGAGAAGCAGATGTGCACGAGCATCAGCGACCCGAGGTGGTTGAGGCCCAGCTCCGGGACGACCATCCCGAGCGACCGGAACAGGAAGAACAGCGGGATGGTGAGCGCCTCGACCGGGACCATCTGCGCCACCAGGACCGTGACCAGCAGCGTGGTGCGCAGCCGGAACCGGTAGCGGGTCAGGGCGACCGCGGCGAAGAACGCGCAGAACATCGCACCCGGCACCGCGACCGCGGCCACGAGCACCGAGTTGAGCAGGTACCGGCCCACGTCCTCGACCGACAGCACCCGGGCGAACGCGTCGAGCGTCGGGTGCAGCGTGTACGGCAGGGCGTCGCCCGACATCAGCTCGGTCGTGGGCTTCAACGCGGACAGCAGCATCCAGTACAGCGGGAACGCGACGACCCCGGCGACCACGACGGCCAGCACGTCGGCACCGACCCGCGGCCGCCGGCGGCGGGCGACGGGGGCCGGGGCGGGGGGCGGGGCCGGGGGCGGGGGGGGGGGGGGCCGCCCGGCGGCGGGCCCGGGCCCCCCCCGGGGGGGGGGGCACCCCGGGGGCGGGGGGGTAGGCGAGCGTGACGACCATCAGCAGCATCGTGGTGATCACGCCGACTGCGGAGCCGAGCCCGTACTGGGAGGCCGCGAACGCCTGCTGGTAGGAGTACACGTTGAGCACGAGGTTCTGACCGGCGATGCCGCCGCCCCCCGTCATGACGTAGATCTGCGTGAACACCTTGAAGTCCCAGATGATCGACTGGATGGTGATGATCGCCAGCACGGGCCGCAGGATCGGGGCGACGATGCTGACGGCGACCCGCCACGTCGACGCGCCGTCCAGGCGGGCCGCCTCCTGGATCTCGGTCGGCACGCCGATGATCCCGGCGTAGAGCGTGACCATCACGAACGGGAACGAGCACCAGACGACCTCGGCGCCCACGAGCGCGAAGGCCGACCACTTGTCGTACGTCCACGAGTGCCCCGCGAACCCGTCCAGCCCGATCGCGGTGAGCGTCTGGTTCACGAAGCCGAGGGTCGGGTCGAACAGGAACAGCCACACGGCGGAGCCGGTCATCGCCGGCGTGGCCCACGCGCCGAGCGACGCGAGGAAGAGCACCGTGCGGGACCACGGCCGCAGCCGCGTGGCGAGCAGGGCGAGCGCACCCCCGACCGCCAGCGTGGCCGCCACGCACGCCGCCGCGAACACCACCGTGTTGCCCAGCACCGTCCAGAACGCGTCGTCGCCGAGCAGCCGGGCGTAGTTGTCCAGCCCGATGAACCGCAGCGGCGCGCTGCCGGACACGTTGGCCTGGCGGTAGTCGTACAGGGAGACGACGACGAGCTGGTACAGCGGGTAGGCCAGCAGGCCGGCGAGCACGACCCCCGCCGGGACCAGGTAGAACCGCGGCTCCCACCGGCGCGCCCAGCCGGTCCCCCGGCCACGCCGGGCGAGCGGCTGCCGACCGCGGGGCGTACCGCCCGGCACGGGCAGGGTGTCCCCGCCCGTGCCGGGCAGCGCGGCGTGCGTGGCCGTCACTGCGCGCCGAACGCGGCGTCCAGGGCCGCGGTGGCTTCGGCGGTCGCCGTGTCGACGTCCGCCGCGCCGGTCGCGACGCTCTGCACCATCGTCGGCAGCACGGCCTGCGCGTCCACCGTGCTCCACGCGGGCGTCACGGGCACGAACGACGTGCCGGCGGCGAGCGTCTCGACGAACGGCGCGATCGCCGGGACCTGCTCGGCCACGTCGGCCTGCACGTCGGTGAAGACCGGGATGTTGCCCATCGCGTCGAACATCCGCTGCTGGTACTGCTTGCCCGCGAGCAGTTGGACGAACTCGGTCGCCAGCGTGCGGCGCTCGGTGGAGGACAGCACGGCCAGGTGGTTGCCACCGCCGAACGCCGGGGCGATGGAGCCCTCCTCGACGCCCGGCAGCGGGACGACGCCGTACAGGTCGCCGACCGCCGACTCGTCGACGGCGCGCCGGTTGAAGTCGCCGCCGATGGTCATCGCCGCGTTGCCGGCGACGAACTCCTGGACGGAGGCGTTGCCACCCCACTCGGCGCACGTCTGCGCGGGGCAGATGTCGTCCTGCAGCAGCCGGGCGTAGGCCGCGACCCCCTCGCGGGCCTCCGGGGAGTCGAGCGTGCCGGACCAGGCGCCGTCCCCGTCCTGCTCGGCGATCTCGCCGCCGTGCGCCCAGATGTAGGGCAGGAAGGCGAACTGCGCCGCGCCGCCCGTCGCGATCCCGACGAGCTCGGGCCGCGCGGCACGGACCGCGCGGGCCGTCTCCTCCAGCTCCGCGAGCGACGTCGGCGGCTCGAGACCCAGGTCGGCGAACACGTCGGTCCGGTAGTACAGCGCCCGGACTCCGATGTACCACGGCACGGCGTACGACGCGCCCTCGATCTCGGTCGTCGCGAGCACCGAGGGGTCGATGTCCGCGCTCTCGTCCCAGTCGGCGATCGCGTCGGTCACGTCCATCAGGCCGCCCGCGTCGACGAAGCCCGCGAGGTCGGTGTTGCCGATCTCCGCGACGTCCGGGGCGGACGCCGGGTCGTTGAACGCGCCCGTGAACCGCTCCGAACGGGCGTCCACCGGGATGTACTCCACGTCGACCTCGACGCCGTCGTGCGCCTGCTCGAACTCGGCCACCGCCTGGTCGACCACGGCCTCCTTCGGATCCTGCGTGACCTCGGAGAACAGCCAGACCCGCAGGGTGCCGTCCTGGACGTCCTCCGTGGCGGCCGACCCGCCCGACTGGGCCGGGGCGCAGGCGGCGGTCGCCGCGAGCGTGATCGTGGCGGCGAGCGCCACGGCAGCGGTACGAGATCTCACGTCTTCCTCCAGGGGGTGGCGGCGGGTCGACGCACCAGGCGTCCGCGCGCCGGCGGCTGACGCGTCCGGGGGTCCGGACGGGATGCGCTGACGCTAGGAGCGCGGAGGTCCCCGCCGGGAGGACCTGGTGCGGAATGCGCGCCGAGCGCGCGCGGACGGCCGCCCCGTGGCGGCGATCCGGGGTGGTCGACGGTCGCGGGCGTGCACTGCACACACCCCGCGCAGCGCCGCCCCGGGCGCGCGGCAGCATGAGGGCGTGCCGAACGACCCCGACGTCCGCCTCCGTCACGCGATCCCGGGCGACGCCGCGGTGCTCGTCGGGCTGCGGGCGGAGATGCTCACCGAGATGGGCAGCGACCCCGGGCCCGCCGGCAGCCCGTGGCGGGTCGCCGCCCGCGCCTGGTTCGCGGAGCGCCTGGCGGCGGGCACGGTCCTCGCCGTGGTGGCGGAGCACCCGGTGGACGGCGTGGTGGCCGTCGCCGTCGGCGCCGTGGAGCAGCACGCGCCCAGCCCGAGCAGCCCCGACGGGTCGCACGCGCGGCTGTCCACCGTGGTGACCCGCCCCGCCTACCGCGGCCGGGGGCTCGCGCGCCGGTGCACCGCCGCGCTGCTCGACCGGCTGCGGAGCGAGACGACCGTGCGCGTCGTCGAGCTGAACGCCACGGCGCCCGCGGAGGCGCTCTACCGGGGACTGGGCTTCAGCGAGCCGCGGTACGTCGCGCTGCAGGCGCGCGTGCGCTGACCCGGTCCTGCCGACCGGGCGTGGCTGAGCCCGCGAGCGTCCCGGGCGCGGTGGACGATGGGCACGTGACCGCCGGCGCCCGCCCGACGGCGCTGACGCGGAGGCCACCGTGAAGCTCCTCCTGACCTCGGGCGGGGTGACCAACCCGAGCATCCGCGCGGCCCTGGACCGCATGCTGCCCCGGCCGGTCGCCGAGTCCCGCGCCCTGTGCGTGCCCACCGCCCAGTGGGGCCACCCGATGTGCGGTCCGGAGTCGGTGCGCGGCCTGGTCGCCGCCGACAGGGGCACGCAGCACCTGACCGGCCTCGGCTGGGGGTCGCTCGGCGTCCTGGAGCTGACCGCGCTCCCGACGACCGGCCCGGACCGGTGGGTCCCGTGGGTGCGCGAGGCCGACGTGCTCCTGGTCGACGGCGGGGACGCCACCTACCTCGCCCACTGGGTGCGCGCGTCCGGCCTGGCCGAGCTGCTGCCGACGCTGCCCGACCTGGTCTGGGTCGGGGTGAGCGCCGGCAGCATGGTCATGACCCCGCGGATCGGGGAGATGTTCGTCGAGTGGGCGGGCGCGCCGGACGACCGCGCCCTCGGCATCGTCCCGTTCTCGATCTTCCCGCACCTGAACGCGTTCCCGACGAACACCCCGGCCGCTGCCGAGCGGTGGGCCGCCGGCATCGGCGGACCGGCCTACGCGATCGACGAGCAGACGGCGATCGCCGTCGTCGACGGCACCGTCGAGGTGGTGTCCGAGGGCGAGTGGACGCGGTTCGACGGGTAGGGCGACGACCGGGCCGCCGGGGCCGGAACCGCCGCCCGTCAGTGCGGAGGCCGCAGGTCGGCGAACGCCGTCCCGGCGGTGCACCCCAGCTCCCCCGGCAGCAGGTACACCGACGGCACGTGCACGTCCCGGACGACGCCGTCGGACGAGCGCGCCACCAGCACGCAGTCGTCCTCGTCACCGGTCGCGACCGCGATGGTCCCGCCGTCGACGGCGACCGTGACCTCCGCGAGCGGCGTCACCCCGTTGGCGTGCGGCTCCAGCAGCGCCGTGACCTGCGCGGCGACGTCGGCCTCCGGCGGCAGGTCCGCCGGCAGGCCGGTCAGCACCGACCACACCGCCTCCTCGGCGTTCGCGGCGATCCGGGGCCGCTCCGACGGCGGCGCGTCCACCGCCACCAGCTGCTCCGGGCAGTCGGCCCCGCGGATGTCGTCGACGCCCCAGTGGTCGAACGCGACGCGGAAGCAGTACGGGCCCGGGTCCTGCTCCCGCTCGGACCCCCAGTAGCCGGTCGGTGCGCGGGTGTCGGAGACCGTCAGCCCGAGGGTGATCCAGCCGATCGCCTCTCCGTCGTCCCGCGCGGACGCATCCCCCTCCTCGACGCCGAGCAGCACGATCCCGCCGCCCTCCGTCGCGCCCTGCACGTGCTCGGCGAACTCCACGATGTCCGGGGCGTACGAGTGGAAGACCGTCGGCTCGAGCAGCTGCACCACGGCGTCGCTCGCAGCCCGCTCGCCGAGCTGGGTCGGACCCGAGCAGCCGACGAGCGCGAGCGTGGCCGCGGCGACGGCGAGGAGGACGCCGGCCGGGCGTCGCGCGAGGCGGGGCATGGCGGCACGCTAGCGGTGCGGGCGGCGCGCCGGGCCGGAACTCCCGCACACGATCGGGCCGGGTGCGACCGCGCCCGGGTCCAGGAGGCTCCCCTGCACGGTGAACCGCGGCAGAGGCAGGTGTAGGGCCCGGTTGATCCTTGTGACCCTCGCTTGGCTGACCAGCGCCTATCCTCTTGTTCCGGGCGGCGTTGTGGTGCTCGTTCCGCTGCTCCGGTGTGGGATCCGCATTGACCCCTCAGGCGTGCCCGCGTGTCGTGCTAACGCGGTTGGGCCGCTGCGCTAGGACCTAGGTCCGTGGGCTTGTAGGAACGACCGGGTGCACGGTGTCTTGACGATCTGGTCCGCATCGACGCGACCGCAAGGGGAGTACGTGAGCGAGACCGAGCCTGCCGTCAGCGCCGGAGTGGACGCGCGGGAGCTGCTGAGCACCTGGGCGAACGGCACCGATGAGTGGGTGCGCGCGATCGTGCGGCGGGTCCTGAGCGACGGCCGCGCCCTCCCGGCCTCCGAAATCGACGACGTCTACGCCCTGTTTCGCCAGGAGAAGGCGCTCGACACCCGCGCGTTGCCGAAGGAGCCGCTGCTGGCTGTTGCCTCTTCGCCGACCGAGTCCGACGAGGTCCTCCGGATCACGTCGCTGTCCCAGATCACAGGAGTCAACGCACTGGTTGGCGGAGCCGTGATCGAGCCACACGAGGGGCTGACGATCCTCTACGGCGAGAACGGCACCGGGAAGACCGGGTACTCCCGGCTGTTCAAGACCCTCGCCGCCAGCAGGACCGCGGACGAGATCCTCGGCGATGTCTCCCAACCGACCGTCACCGCGCAGAGCGCCTTGATCAAGTACGACCTCGGCGAGACGCCACACACGTTCCGCTGGTCCGGAGAGGCCGGGGGCGTGTCACCGTTCACTCGCATGTCGATCTTCGACAGCCCGTCCGTCAGCTATCACGTGGACTCCGACCTCGAGTACGTCTACGTGCCCGCGAGCCTGGCCCTGTTCAATCACGTTAACGCTGGCATCCAGGCCGTCGAAACGCGGATCACCGCCGACCTCAACGCACTCACGAGCGGCACATCGGTCCTGTTGTCCCGCATCCCTCGCGACGCGTCCGCCTACCCACTGGTGGAGACGCTCGGCGCCTCCACCGACGTCAATGCATTGCGGGGTATGGCCGACGCCTCGGACGACGTCGACGCGCGTATCGCCGATCTCCAGAAGGCCGTCGCGGCGCTCGAGGCCGACACGCTGCCGACGACGATCAAGGCGCAGCAGCGCATCGTCCGAGTGCTGGGTCAGGCCACTGCGGTGGCGACAAGCCTCGAGGCGTTCGACGTCGACGCGTACAACGCGACGCGGGCGACGATCGACACCCTGGAGGCCGAGTACACCCTGGTTCGCACGGAGCTCTTCGCCGCGGCTGATCTTCCTGCGAACCCGGACGACACGTGGAAGACGTTCATCGAGGTCGGCGAGACCTACCGGCAGCACCTCGTCACCCTCGGCGCTCACGACGAGAGTCGCTGCCTGTACTGCCGTCAGCCGCTCGGCGACCGCGCCCAGGAGCTCGTGACCAAGTACGCCGGGTACCTCGCCGACAAGATCGGCGCCGATCTCGCCGCCGCGAAGAAGTCGCTCGCGAAGGCGGCAGCTGCAGTCACGAGCGTCAACGCCCCCGAAGTGACCGCGTGGGTGGAAGAACTGAAGGACGAGGGTGAGCGCCCGCCGTACTACGCTGCCGTCGAGTCGATCGCGTCCGTGCTGGACTCGCTGAAGGTCGGCACGAACAGCGGCGCCGTCCTCGACCGCGCGCTCGCAACCCAGGTCATCACGGCTCATACTGACCTCACTGCCCGGCTCGCCGAGGTCGAGCGCGCCGTCCGGGCACTCGAGGGCGAGCACGCCAACCGCTCCGACGCGCTGCGGGCGAAGCGCCGCGATCTGGCCGAGCTGACCGCCGCCGCCGAGCTCGGCCGTTCCTGGGGGCTCATCGAGACGCAGGTGAAGAACGCGAGGGAGGCCGATCGCCTCACCGCTCTCGTGCGACCCGCTCCCACCTTGCGTCGTGCCGTGACCACCCTCTCGAAGACGGCCAGCGACGCCCTGATGAACCAGAGCTTCGCCACCTACTTCGCCGAGGAGTGCATGTCGCTTCGGGCGCCGTCGCTCAAGGTCGAATACCTCGGGCGAGACGCCACCGCAAAGCGGCGGAAGGTCCTCGACAAGAAGCACCGGCCATCGAAGGTGCTGTCCGAGGGCGAGCAAAAGGTCCTCGCCCTGGCCGACTTCCTTGCCGAGGCGCGCCTCTCGGGCATCTCGGCACCCGTGGTCTTCGACGACCCGGTGTCGAGTCTGGACCACCGGCGGATCCACGAGGTCGCTGAGCGGATCACAAACCTGGCCCAGACCGCGCAGGTCATCGTCTTCACGCACGACATCGCGTTCACGATGACGATGCTCAACCTCATGGAGAAGTCGAAGCGCTGCGCGTACTTCCAGATCGACGACGAGCAGGGGAAGGGCCGGGTTACCCGTGCCACACACCCGCGGTGGGACACGCTGAACGGCATCAAGCGCAAGATCAACGAGACCATCGCCGCCGCTCGCACCCAGGACGGTGAGGCGCGAGCCGCGCTGGTCCGCACCGGCTACGGCTGGATTCGTTCCTGGTGCGAGGTGTTCACCGAGACCGAGCTGCTGCAGGGCGTAACCCAGCGGCACCAGCCCGCGGTGCACATGACGCAGCTCGAGAAGATCAAGGGAGAGGCGCTGGCTGCAGCCAGCGGACCGGTCGTCCGCATCTTCGGGGCGGCGTGCCGATACATCGATTCGCACTCCCAGCCACTGACGACCCTGGACGTCGCGCCGACGCTGACGCGACTCGAGGAGCACTGGGCAGAGCTCGAGGCCGCGCGCAGCGCCTATCTTCTCGCGGACGACTAGCCCCCACGTACCGGGGCGTCGGACATCCGTAGCTCGAGCGTCGCCAGCTCGGCCAGGAGGGTCTCGCCAACCGCCGTCGTGTGCTGCGGGCGACCCCGCTCGGCACGTTCGACGAGCGGTGCGCCGGCGTCGCGCTCGAGCCGCTGCATCTGCAGCACCCACGAGCTCTGGTTCAGCCCGAGATGTGCAGCGGCAGCGCTCATGGTCGGGTACTGGACGGCGGTGGCGAACCGGCGGACACGGAGGAGCCCGCCGTCGGAGTTCAACGTCCTCTGCATGAGCGGAAGGTCGTGCAGAGGGAACCGACTGGTCGACGGCGGTCGTGAGCCACCACCACGGGCTCGCAGGTCGACCTCCGCGTCTCTGAGGTGGCGCGCAACCGTCGCTGGAGAGACACGGAGCCTGTGGGCGATCTGGTAGGTCGTCAGGTGCTGCTCCTCGTACAGCACCTGATAGGTCTCGGCGGTGTACCGCGGCCGGCCGCGCATGGTCCGCGCCGGCTGCCCTCGTAGCGCCGGGTCGGTCTCCAGACGCAGGACACTCACTTCATGCCCCCGGACACCCCCGAGCAGGTCCGGGAGCGAACGCTCCGGGAGGTCGGGACCGGCGTCCGTGAGCGGTTCGTCAATCCCTTGGTCACCCAGCCAGCGTTCGCCGTACCTGACGAGGCTCTCGTAGACCGGGCCGGGAAGCCGCCGGAAGAGCAGGGAGGCCCGATCGTGCAGGTGCGACAGGTCTTCGCCGAGCATGAGGTTCCGCAGAAGGGTCCGGGCTCCGGGGTGCACCCGCCACGGGGACGGCCAGCGCGAGGTCTGGGCGATGATGTCCCACTCGGCGAACGGCAGCAGGGTCCCGTAGTCCAGAGCACGTCGGCGCGCGTAGTCGATGATGACCGAGGAGCTGTCGATGGCGTCTGCCATCTCGGCCAGGCTCCGTACGACGTCGTTCCGGTCGTCGTCGCCGAGACGAGTCAAGGGCAGCATCCGGCGGACGGTGCCAAGGTGCTCCATCGCGGTCTCGTAGCTCATCGACTTCGCCCCGACGTGGAGGAGCGCTATAGACGCAGCGCCCCGAAACCCGCCGAGCGAACCGTACTCGGGCCTCCACAGTGACGCGGTCGCTCTTGGCCACAGCGCAGCTGGGACACGCCGCTCGCGTTCCTCGATGGCGTCAGAGTCGACGTCCGGCCAGCGCATCGTCGGTGTGCTCAGCCGGAACCTCAGGGCCATCGGCAATGTGGCGGTCGCTCCCTTGATCAGCGGCAGAGCGGCGGCCGTCAGCGTGGGGCTACGCCCTCCCCACTTCTTCAGCCGGGCGTCCGGCGAGCAAGGGACCTCGCGCATCTCCGCTTCGAGCTCGGGTCGGATCACCTCGGTCGCCTCGCCGAGCGTCGGTGCGCAGAAGAGCCGCCGGGTCCACTCCGTCGCCACGACGAGGACCGGGGACGCGACCTGGTGCGCCAACGCTACCCGGCCCTGTCGGGCGCCGCGCCGGTCTGGTCCGTGATCCGCGAGCTGAGCAAGGCGGACCTCCTGCTCGAACGGGTTACCCATGGACCGGGCGACGGCGGAGATGTCGGAGCGGATGAGCCGGGTGGTGAGCAGGTGGAGCGCGGTGAGGACGTCGCTCGCCTCCTCCACCGGATCCCTGAGCCGCCCGCCGAGCCACTCCTGCGCTTCCACCGCTACGGCCGACGGTCCGTCGTGCCAGTCCGTCAGCCCGCTCACGGCACTCAGGTCATCGCGCACGTTCCACATGCGCAGCAGTCGACGTGGCGCACGCTGAGCCAGGTAGCAGTCGTGGCGCGTGCAGTAGAAGGACCACGGCGTGCACCAGACCAGCGGCCACCGCCCGTCGTCCTCGTCCAGGCACTCGGCGCAGAACCGCACCGTGGTGGCTCCCCCGAGGCCGACCGCGGCGGCGTTGCGACCGTTCACCTGGAGCTTTTCGTTCCAGCCAGCGAGCGTCATGCCGGTGAACACCTCGGGCGGCTTGCCCGTGAGCTCGCTCAGCTCGCCGACCCACTCGGGCTCGAGACGGAGCAGGAGGTCTCGTCTGCTGGTGTCCGGGGGGATCCCGAGGAAGTCGAGGAGGTCGGGAAGCGAGAACATCACCTCTTCGGCCTCGGCCTGCAGCCACGACACGATCGACTCCCCTGGAAGCGGAGGCGCGATCAGCGGGAGCCGCAGGGGGTTAGTCATGAGCAGCCGGTGCCTCAGGTTGCTGACGACGCTGCCGACGCCGCTCCTTCTCGGCCCGCAGGCGCTTGGTGCCGTCCTCCGCGGCTCGCGAGAGGATCAGGCTGTCGAGGAGCGTGGGGGTGAGGCGTTCACCTCCGGAGTCGATCGCCACCTTCGTCGCGAGGTTCACCGCGTCCATCAGGGTCTGGATCGATCCCTGGGTCCGCTCGAACAGGAGCTCGGCCATGGCGGGCAGATCCCCCGGGCGGTGGTGGGTTAGCACGATCCTCTCGTCGATCGTGCGGAGCAGGGTGGCCCACTCCTTGCGCTGCTCAGCCGTCCGCACCGAGATCGAGTCCATGTGCAGGAGCGTCCACCGGCGCGACGTCTGCGAGAGGCTCGGTGTGACGCCAGAGTTCTCGTCCTCCCACATCGGCATCGTCGCCAGACCGACGCCGATCAAGATGAAGGTGGCCGACACCTCCTCCGAGATCCCCTTGAGGTGGTTCGAGATCGCCACCGGGTCGCCGTTCTCGAGGAAGTGGAAGTCGTCGACGATGACCAGGACGGTCTCCTTCTCCCGCGCGTACCGGAAGAACCGGTCGAGCGCCTGGGCCGACGACCGGCCAACGGCGCGACCGGAGTACGACGTCGCGAACGACTCGTTGATCGCTCTCTCCGTGTTCGAGCCCTTCAGGCTGATTCGCGTCACCGGCGCCCGCACCTGACCGAAGCGCGTCCTGTCCCCGAAGAGGTCGATCTGCATGTGCCAGACCTCGCGCGCGAGCATGTAGACGGCTGTGGACTTACCCGTACCGGCCTGACCGTCGAGACCGAACGACGGACGCAGGCGCGTCGCGTCCTGGAAGTTGCCCAAGACAAGGGGATCGGCCTGCGAGCGGAACCGCGTGACCGACGGCGTCGCGAACGGCCCCAGGTTCGAGTGGTGCATCGAGCGCAGCACGTTGTACCGGAAGCGCTCCCGGTCGGTGAGCGACGCGTACTCGCGCCGTGTCAGGCGCGGCGGGTCAGGCGGCTTCGGGGCGTTGACGTACTCCTCCCATCCCGCGGTCGACGTCAACCGGAGGGACGGCCGCACGGGGAAGTCGAAGTCCATCACGCCTCCGGGTACGTGGAGTCGTCGCCGGCGAACACGTCGTCCCAGTCCTCCGACTCCAGATCGGCAGACTCAACCGCCGCGGTCCTGGCGATCTGCTCGAACACGTCGAGCGTCAGGTCTTCGTCGGGTCCGCCGGCGAGCGTCCGCACATCGTGGGTGAGGGGGTCGCGCCGCTTGATCGTCTCGCGGACTAGGGCCTTGCGGCCGGCGACGCTGTGAGCGGACGCCAGCGGCAGCCTCGACAGGACGTCGGCCACGGACATGGGGCCGCGGCGCTTGCCCGCCGGGTGCAACAGCTCCTTGACAGCGTCGAGCATGCTCATGCTGAGCGGGCCGCCGACGGTGTCGTTCTTCTGCCAGTGGAGGAGGTGCCACGTGCCCCGCCCGTCCTGGAAGAACACGCGGCGCACGTCATCCGGGTCGAAGGCGATCGGCCAGAGGTTGGCCTTCTTCGTCTTCCCGCCGATATGGCTCTTCGTGTTCTTGTACTTCTGGAGCGCGTTGCCGTTGTAGATGAGCCCGGCGAACTCAACCCCGTAGTGGTTGATCTTGCGGTAGACCACGGGGAGGAAGTCGATCGCCAGGTCAGCGCGCGCTGGCACCCTGATCTGGCCGGTGATCCCGATCCTCAGGCGGTACATCTCCTCCGGAGACAACTCGACGCCGGGGGCGAACTCCGAGCGCAGACCACCATGCTCGTCACGGTGGTACACATCCTCGATCCAGTCGCGGAGCAGCCCCTCGAGCTCATCGATGAAGTAGTAGGCGTCCTCCTCGACATGCCGGCCGCGGCTCGCGAGGTCGGGTCCTGTGTACCCAGCCAGGTGCTGGAGGAAGCCCTCGCGGATCGTGCGGAAGTACCGCTCCAGGATGCCCTTGTCCGACCCGCGACCCTTGCGAGCAGGCTGGATGTGGATCCCGAAGCGGTGGCACATGCTCACCACGTGCCGGGAGATGTACTGCCGACCGTGGTCGACCACGATGCCCTCGGGGAAGAGCGCCGGTCCGAGCGGCCGGCCTCCGAAGATCGTCTTGGTCTCGTCCACGACGATGTTCTCCGGAACGCCGACGTACGGCCAGCTCTTGCCGTCGATTACGGGGCGCGGCAGCACCACCTGATAGAGCACCGAGGCCACATCCTTGGCCTTCGTCGAGTGCGCCGTGAGGCTGAGCCCGACGATGCAGCGCGTGCACCAGTCCATCGCCAGAGTGAGCTGGCACCTGACCCACTTACCGTCCAGGGGATTCATCGCGAAGACGTCCAGCACAGTGGTGTCCAGCACGACGTACTGCGCGGGCCGCGTGGCGTTCTTGTACGCGTAGGCCCGGTCAGGCACGGCAGCGCGTCCGCGCTCGGTCTTCGTGGAGCCCGTGAAGTACTGGTGGTTCGTGTCGAGCTCGTCGAGGATCTCGTACTTCACGGACTTGCTCGGGATAGGGGCGCTCGGGGACTTCGTCCGAACCTGCTCATCGATCATCGGGATGACGACGTTCTTGCCCACGCGTGTCTTGTCCGTGCGCTCGGCGAGCAGCGCCGCAGCGACGTCCCGCCAGGTCGCGAAGTGGTCGACGCGAGGAAGTACCTTCCTGGCGTCGATCAACCCGTCGGGACCGGATTCGCGGAACTTCCTTATCAGGTTCTCGATGGTGCGCGGGTGAACACCGATCTCCGCCGCCTTGGCGTCATTGCGGCGCTTCTGGGAGAGGCGGGGGTCGTACTCCGGGCGGGGCTCGCCGTCGAGAGCCTGACCTCTGTCGCCAGACTTGAACCCGGTGAGCGCCTCGCGCACGTGCGAGGTCCTCTCGTCGAGCTCCTTCTTCTCCTCGGGAGTCAGGAGCTCCTCGATGGCGATCTCGGAAGCGGCGACCGGGGTGCCGTCACCGAGCGCTGAGAACGACGGGTCGAGGACCAGGTGCTGAATGGAGAGGGCGATGCGCTGACCCGTCGCAGCTCGGGCCTGGAGCGACCCACCCTCGGTGAACGCGGTCACCGACCAGGTGCGCCCGTCGTACCGGAATCGTGCGCCCGTCCGGAGGTCGAGGGCGTATCCGGTGCTCACGACTGGCTCCACAGCAGCGTGGTTCGCTCGATCGGGAGGTCCATGTCGCAGACGAGGTCGTGGCGCCACAGCGCGGCGCCGACGTATGCCCGGGCATCCTCTCCGACGAGGTGCTCCAGGACGAGCACGGCCTCGCTATAGGTGAGGCCGTGGAGCGCGTCGGGCCGGACCGGAAGGTCGAGCGCGAGCTGAGGACGCATGTACGCGGACAGCGCGTCCACGTTCGCGACGAAGGCGCGCGGGGAACCGGTCCAGACCTCGTGCTCCCACCCCACGGCCGCCAGGTCCTCAGTCACGCGGGCGAACTTCTCCCGCACCTTCGGCTTCGCGGCATCGTCCGGCCGCTTGACGTTGACGATCGTGATCGTGCTGTCCCGGTGCACGAGCATGAGGTCAGGGATCTGGAAGAGCTTGTCGTCGTGATACAGGTCGAACGGCTGCGAGACGATCCTCACCACGCTCGGGTCGAAGTCGGCAAGCATGACCCGGACGCCTTCGTGCTGGGACTCGTGCGGGACGTGACCCGAGTTGGTGACCGTCCAGCGGTACCCCGGGATGTGCCGCTGGTTCGGCCGCCAGGAGAACCGCTCCGGGCGGTGCTCCGCCTGCCGTACCGCAAGCAGGTGCTGGCCCTCGGCCAGCTCCAGCGCCCTGGGCCTGTGGTCGACCCGGAACCGGATCGTCATCGACATCGGAACCTCCTCGAGGCGCGGTGCGAGAGGGGTCGTGTCCGTCCGACGGTAGGCGCGTCCGGGCCTCGACGCAAGGCTACACACGCCGCTGACCTGCGGCTATACCTCAATGTCTTGACGGTGACGTACGTTGGCGGGCCCTCACATCCACGGACTCGTCGAGCACAGACGCAGCGCAGATACCGCACCCTCCTCGGCACTCGAGATCGTCCGGACCGGCCCCTGGTTCCACCATCGGAAGTCGGTCGCATCGGACTCCGGATCGAAGTCGTAGGTGTAGCGGTGCCGGTCGCCGACCTGCACGAAGCCGTTCATGCGGTGCTCGTAGCCGATGACCGCGACGAGCGTGATCCAGAACTGCCCGCCGTGGTGCCATTCGGGATCACCTCCGTAGCACCACAGCGCTCTGAACGAGTCCACGTCGACGACGACGACCGTGTCCGATGACGCGATCGTCCAAAGTCCCGTCGCACCCCTGATCGGGCGTCGATCGACCTCCTGACTCACCTGAGTGGCCTCTTCCACGAGTTCGCGGTCCCGGCTCGTCAGGATGGCTCGTCGCCGAACCGGCGCACGGCGTCCTGCTCGTCGACGTGCAGGACGAGCGCGATCAGCCACCACGGGTCACCGGCCGCGCGTGCACGCTGGATGGCGCCGCGGAGCTGGTCGTCGGCGTCCCGCCAAGCGCGGTCAGCGGCCCCGATCGCCCGCAGGTGCTGGCCGGTTCGCCAACCATCGCGCTCGTCTTCGCCCTGCGGGTGATCCCGGTCGGTGCGGATGGGCGTCGCCTCGTCTCGCAGCGGCACACCGCACTCCGGGCAGAAGCGGTCGGCGTCGTCGTGCGGGTGCGTACACGCCTCCCGGCGCAGCTGCGTGCGCACGCCGGCGGCGATCACCCGCAGCGCCCGGCGGTAGTTCACCCACCGGCCGGTGAACAGGTCGGCGGAGTCACCGCTGCGCACGACGACGAGACGGGCACTTGCGGGAGCGCGCCAGGGGTCAAGATCGGGGTCGTCAGCGGGCGCGACGACGACGGTGTACGTCTCCCATCGATCGCGGAGGTAGTACCGGCGGCCGTCGACGCGCCCGACGATCACCCAAGGCGCACCCGGGACCTCCTCGGACGCCTCGATGTCGAGCTCCGCCGCGGCCGCTGCCAGGGCCCGAGCGTTCTCCAGCTGCAGGGCTTCCTGTTCCGGGCGCTGCTGCTCGATGACGCGTTTGAACTCCGCGAGGTGCGCTGCACGGTCGGGGTCGGTCCACTGGCACGAGCACAGGTCACCGCCGTGCCTGTCGGGCTGGCCGGGTCGTGGGTGGCAGGAGCACTCGCAGGCGGCCGCGGCGTCGAGGTCGCGGATGTTCCCGGGCTGGACATCCAACAGCTGGCGGCGGGCCGCGGTGCGCTGCTCGCGGTTGCGCTCCCGCTCGTCGTCGCCGGCGCCCGTCGGCGCGGGGTCGGGGTCGTCGTCAGCCACGTGCGCCCACCTCCGGCAGCTCGTCGACCGCGATGACCGGAGTCGTGCGGCGCAGGGTGAGGTCGGCGGCGGGGTCGAGCGGCTCGAGGGACAACCACATGTCCTGCCCCACGACGATCCCGTCGCCGATGATCGTCCCGATCCGGTGTTGCACGCCCGTCACCTGCAGGGCCTGGTCGTCGCGACGGAGCGTCCCCAGTGGGTACCTGGGGTCGTCGCCGGCCGGCCCGGCGGTCACTCGGGTCACTGTGACGGTCCCGCCGGGCCGGGTGGACTCGATCAGGTGCATCGCCCCGGACGCAGTCGTCACCAGCCATCGCCCGGCGGTGTGCATCGGGTCAACCGGACTTCTCATCAGGACCACCGTCCTCGCCTGGATGCACGACCGGGTGCAGGGGTTCCTGCATCGGGGGCCGTAGGTACTGAAGGACGTCCCAGCCGAAGCCGGCGGCGTCGAACCGTCCGGTACGCCAGTGCGCCCAGGACAGCGCAGCGGCGTACAGGTAGCGCTCGTGCTGCAGGGTCCACAGGTCCCACGCCACGATGACCGCGATGCGCGTTCCGCCGTCGGTCAGGACGACGGGGGTGCCCGCGTTCAGGCCGCTTGCGAGCTCGTCGTAGTTCGGGACGACCTCGGCCACCGGCAGGACGCGCTCGATGTGCTCCCACACGGACCCGTGGGACTGTTCAGCGGATCCGCTCATCGCCGTCACCCTCCTCCACGGCGACCTCTTCGTCGTCGCCCGGGACGGGGCCCGACTTCGGACCGGGCTTGTGCAGGATCGTGGTCACGTCGGTGGCGTACCCCGCGACGTCGAACACCCCGCTCCGCCAGGCGGTCCAGAACGCCGCGGCCGCGGCGGCGAGCTTCTCGCGCAGGCCCACGTAGTCCGACCACGCCATCAGAACCGCGAGCCGCCGACCGTCGTCGACCAGGACGACGCGGGCACCCTGCTCGATCCCGTCCAGCAAGTCCTCGAGGCGGTCGTCAGCCTCGTGGACGGGGATGAGGATCTCGCGCGGGTTCGGCTCGTCGCCCGGTCCGTGGTTGACGGGCTCGTCCTCGGACGGCTCCTGCTCGGCGTCGGGGTCCTCACTACCCGCAGGGGACTTCCGGTAGCCACGGGTCACCGCATCGATCGCCGCTTCGAGGCCGCGTACCAGGACCTCCATGCCGAGGTCGGCACCGAGGTCGACCTGCCCGACCAAGAACTTCACGTCTCCGGTGACGGTGACCCCCGCGGGCACGTCCGGGTCCTGCTCGGTGGTTGTCGGAGGCTGCATCAGCCCGGTGCGGAACGCCTGGTCGATCTGACTCTGGGTGAACCGGACCTCCTCGTAACCCGTCTCCTCGAAGTTGATGACGGCGTCCTCGGCGAGCTCCACCCGGACCGGCAACAGCCGCGAGGAGTTGGGGCCGGTCACAGCGGGTCGTCCTGCGGAAAGGAGGGCAGCTCGGCAAGCTCCTCGGCTTCGACGTAGTCGATGGAGGTGACCAGCCTCTGGATCCAGTACCCGTACTCGCTGCCCGTGAGGTCCCAGTCGTAGAGGTACCGGTGCCGGTCGCCGATTCGGACGACTCCCAGGTCCCCGCGGAACAGGGCCTCGACCGAGACCAACGGGACCCACCTGCCGTCGCCGGGGCCGGGCGAGGAGTCCGGACCAGGCTGCCGGAGCAGCAGCGAGGAGTCGGCGTCGACGTAATAGACAGTCTGGCTGAGGGAGCGGACGGCCCACACGCCGGTGGCGTCGGCGAGGACGAGCTCGTCGACGTGCATGCCGCTCATCGCCGGCTCCGGTGCACGACGATCGGCTGGTGCTCGTCCCACGGCTCGGGGGTGGGGTCACCGTGCACGGCCGCGCGGACCTCCACGTCGGCAGTCCTGCCCGCCGAGTGCTGGACCATAGCGCGGACGGCGCTCTCGTAACCCCTGCGCCATCCCTTCCTGAACTCTTCGCGCGCTCGGATCCCGCCCGAGCCGGCCACGACAGTGATAGCGAAGCAACCGAGAGTGACCGCGATCGGCTCCTCGGCGAGCAGCGACGCTATGCCACCGATGAGCGTGGCGGCGGCGATCGCCAACGTCGGCGCCCACCACAGCACTGAGGCGTGTCTCGGACGGGGAGGAAGTGGTGCCGGGTTCGGGGACGGGTCTCGCATGGCTGCCTTCCCTCCCGTGGTGGGGGCGGCGCATCTCGCGGGGGTGCGGGCTACGTCGGAGTGCCTCGCTAGGTCGGCGGCATCAGCGCTGTCGTCGACGACTCCACTCATAGTAGACATGCTCGCGAGCGCGTCAAGAGCCGTCGTGCCGCTGAGCCCACTTTGCCGCTCGCCAACGTGCTGTAGCGTCTAGACAATGCGGGTCGCTTCAGACTCCACTCATAGGGGGTCGCAGCCGACCCTCTCGACTTCTAGCGTCGAACGAGTGCAGCGTCAGGAACCGGAAGCGACTCAGCTGCGCGCCTTCGGTGCCACGCTCCGGTTGATCAGGACCGATGCCGGCCTGACACAGGAGCAGCTCGCCCACGTCGCGGGCGTCGGACGCACTTACATCGGGGAAGTCGAGACGGGCGTGCGCAACCCCACGCTCACCACCGTCTGGCAGCTCGCCTCCGCGCTCCGTGTATCGCCGCGATCCTTCTTCCCGCACGTAGAGCCAGAGGATCCCGACAGCCGAGCCTGACGGCAACGGGCGCGCACGTGAGACCCGACGTCGTCCCCTCAGGGTCGGTCCACCGTTTGCTTGTCGTGTCGCACAGGTCGAAGACGGCCAGCGTGAGGCCCGCTCGACTCGCCTTCGGCAGGATGACACCGTTGGGGCAGCTGTACCGCTTCTGACTCAGCGTTCCGTCCCGGCGAGCATTCCCCTCGACGTCGAGGGCGGAGAACCCCCGCGCAGGGCGGCGCGACGCGCACTGCTGGTGCGCCAAACGGCGCATCGGCCGCACGACGAGGCGCCCAGACGTCACGAGACTCGCACATGAGGCCCCGACGGACATCGACGGAGGCGGTCGCTCGTCAGTGGCGAAGAGGGACCCGGTACCGCGCCGTCGCACGTCCACCCACATCAGGCTAGGCTGTCGCCGCTCATGGCACGAGCGGCGACAGCCGCAGCGTTCAGACCTGCGAGTCTCCCGCGAGCAGCCGCCGGTTCCACCGCTGCTGCCACTCGACGTTGCCCCACCCAGGGTGGTGCGGCGCCGAGTTGGACCCGACGACCGTGCCCCAGACGCCGAGCTCGATGGCGCGGGTCATCGCGTGCTCGGCGATCGCCTGGCCGACAGGCCCGTCCTCGAACTCCGCCAGCAGCGGTGTGTACCCGATCCAGCCCTCACCGATGACGACCGGCGCATCGTGCCGCTCGCCCCAGCGCGCGTACACCTCGAGCCGGTCGTCGAGGGCCTGGACCATCGCCTCGCGCCACTGGCCGTAGTGCTCGTACAGCCACGCGTCCCACCGGGTCGTGTCGACCCAGTCGTAGCTGTAGAACATGCTGGTCGAGACGCCGGTCGCCGCGAGGCGCCACGGGTCGACCTTGCCCTCGTAGGTCGCCACGTCGGGGGCGTCCTCGCGCAGCAGCGACTGCAGCTCCGCGGACGGGAAGCCCTCGGTCGCCCGGACTCCGGCCCACTTCTCGAGCGCGCCGAGCACGCCGTAGATGTACACGTGGAAGTGCGCGACCTGGCCGTTGTCGGGGACGGCCGCGATGTCCAGGTGCGGCGGGATGCCGTAGCAGGGGGTGGCGAGGATGTCGGGGTGCCGGTCGCGCATCAGCGCGACGGCGGCCTCGACGTAGGGGCGCTGCGGCCAGAACGGCTCCTCCTGCGAGCCGCCGCCGGCGAGGACGAGCCGGCTGAGGTCGACCTCGTTGTGCAGCTCGGCGTAGGCGATCTGCTCGGCGAGGCCCTCGTCCTTGAGCAGCTGGACCAGGTCGGCCATCGCCTCGGCGAGGACGCGGTGCCGGTCGTCCGCGGGCACCGCCTTCAGCGCGTCGTACCACTCGGGCCCCTCGAGGAACGCGGGGCTCTGCTGGTACTCCCAGGACGACAGGATGACGACGCAGTCGTGCCGGCGTGCGGCCCGGAACAGCTCGAGCAGGTGGGCGCGCCCGTCCAGGACCGCGCCGCCCTCGGCGTCGTACCAGCGCGTGCGCTGCCCGACGTCCCCTCCCATGCCGACGAACCGCAGGGCGCTGGTGTCGATGCCGTGGTCGCCGAACAGCAGGAACGGCATCGCGCAGATCCGCACGGTGTTGTAGCCGCGCTCGACCGCCTCGGCGAAAGCCGCGTCGAGGTCGGCGAACGGCTCGCCGGGCGTGGTCTGGGTGTACCAGGTGAAGTCCCAGAGCGTGATGGTGAGGCGCTCGGGCAGGTGGTCGGGGACGCCGAGAGGACGGGTGACGGTCACGGGTCGTGCCTTTCGATCGGGTGCGAGGTGCGCGGGGGGTGGTGCGGCTCAGCGCGGCGGCTGGGCATCCCGGTAGGTGTCGTAGGCCAGGCGCCGGGTCGTCGAGTCCCAGCCGAGCAGGCCCATGGCGGAGATCCCGTTGAGGTCCATGTTGTAGCCGAGGCGCTGCTTGTAGTCCTTGAGCACCCAGTGCGTGTAGCCGGCGACGTAGGGGCGGGCGGTCACCTGCTCCCAGTGCGACGCGAGATTGGCGGCCTGCCAGTCCTCGGTGCCCTCCTCGTCGGCGCTGCCGCGCTGGCCGAGGTAGGACCAGGAGCCGTTCTCGGTGATGAGGATCGGCTTGTCCGGGTGCGCGGCGTGCACGGCGTCGATCGCGGGCCCGAGGTCCTCGTTGGCGCCGTAGAAGTAGCCGAAGTACTCGTTGAACCCGACGACGTCCGCCAGGTCGAACGCCGGGTCGTTCGTCGTGCTCGACGCCCAGGTCACCGGGCGGTCCTGGAGGTCGAGCGCGGTCACGGCCTCCTTCATGTCCTGCAGCCACGCCCGGTACACAGGTGCGCCGCCGGCGTCGATCTCGGACTCGTTCTGCAGCCCCCAGAGGATCACCGAGGGCCGGTTGTGCTGGTTCCAGGCCATCGTGGCCGCGAGCGCCCGGGACAGCCCGTAGCTCTCGGTCTGCAGGCGCTGCTGGTCGGTGTTCAGCCACATGTTGTCGACGTCGTCCATCATGAAGACGCCGTGCTCGTCGGCCCACCGGTAGGCGTAGGGGTGTCGGTTGTAGACCGAGTTGCGCAGCAGGTTCACGCCGAGGTCCTCGGCGTGCCCGAGCTCGTGGTCGTACTCCGCGGTCGTCATCGACCGTCCGCTCGCGCCGGTCTCCTCGTGCCAGTTGAGCCCCTTGAGGAAGACGGGCTCGTCGTCCACCAGCAGCGACGCGTCGGCGACGTCGACCGAGCGCATGCCGTAGGTCGTGGCGAGGCGGTCGACGGCAGGGCGCTGCGACTGCTGCGGGCCGGTGCGGAGCTCGGTCACGAGGTCGTACGTCTGCGGGGCATCCGTGGTCCAGGCGGCGGCGCCGGGCAGCGCGGTCTGGGCACCGACGACGCGAACCTCCCCCGCGGCGAGCCGGACCGGGACGGCCACCGGCGCGGCACCGGTCCCCTCGCCGGGGTGGAACCGGACGTAGCCGGTGAACGGGCTGTCGCCGGTGTTCTCCACGACGGCACGGGCGTCGAGCTCGCCGTCCTGCGCGGACACCAGGGTCTTGGCCACCGTCACCTCCGGCACGGCCTCCAGGCGCACGGACCGGGTGATGCCGGCATACGGCCAGTAGTCGACCGGCTTCCACGGGATCGCGTACGGGTCGGTGACCGGACCGGTACCCGTCACGTAGTCCTCGAAGGACGCGCGGCGCTCGGCGCGGACCACGATCGTGACCTCGCGACCGGGCCGCAGTAGGTCGCCGACCGGCAGCGCGAACGGCGTCTGCCCGCCCTCGTGCGCGCCGGCGAAGGCGCCGTCGACCCAGACGTCGGCCCGGTAGCTGACGGCGAGGAACGCGAGCCGGACGTGGTCGGAGCGCCACGACCGCGGGACGCTCACGGTGGTCCGGTACCAGGCGGCGCCGTCTTGGAACGCGGTCCCGGTGCCGAAGTCCGTACCGTCGTAGCCGTCGAAGCCGGGGGTGTCCTTCAGGTCCCAGGAGGACGGCACCTCGATCGAGTCCCAGCCGGTCCCGCCGGCACCGGGCTGCTCCCAGCCCTGGTCGCGGCCGACGTCGTCCGGGTCGAACCGGAAGTCCCACGTCCCGTCGAGCGCGAGCGCGTCCCGGGTGCTCTCGTCGGTCTCCCACTGGTCGAACGCGGGGACGACGTGGTCGTACTGCAGCAGGACGTTCGTGCCGTCCACCTGCTCGATCCGGGTCGCCGCGGGCTCGTGCCGGGCGGCCGGATCGGCATGGTCGGTCTGGTCCGCGGCGGCGCCGGGCGCCAGGGCGAGGGTCGCGGCGAGCGCCAGGGTGCCGGCAGCCGCTGCTGTGGTCGTGCGGGGCGGTCTCATCGGTGAGTCCTCACGTACGGGTGGTGCGAACGGTGGGAGAGGGCAGCGGTCAGCCCTTGACGCTGCCCTCGGCCAGGCCGCCCCGCCAGTACTTCTGCAGCACGACGATGGCGATCATCAGCGGGACCACGGACAGGAAGGCGCCGCCGACGGTGAGCTGGTAGAGCTCGGGCAGCCGGTCCGCGAAGGAGTGCCAGGAGGTCAGGCCGAGGGTGACGGGGTACAGCTGCGGGTCGGACAGCATCACCAAGGGCAGGAAGTAGTTGTTCCAGATGCCGACGAACTGGAACAGGAACACGGTGACCAGGGCTGGGGTGAGCAGCCGGAGAACGAGGGTGCGGAACACCCGCACCTCGCTCGCGCCGTCGATGCGGGCGGCCTCGAGCACGGAGTCGGGGACGCCGGCAGCGGCGTAGATCCGGCACAGGTAGATGCCGAACGGGCTGACCACGGACGGCAGCAGCACCGCCAGGTAGGTGTTGCCGAGCCCGAGCTGGCTGAACAGCAGGAACAGCGGCAGTGCCAGTGCCGTGCCGGGGATCAGGACCCCGGCCAGGATGGTGTTGAACACCGCCTCCCGCCCGCGGAACTCGAACTTGGCCAGCGCGTACCCGCCCATGCTCGCCAGGGCGGTCGCGATCGCCGCGCCGACGCCGGCGTAGAGCACGCTGTTGAGCACCCAGCGCACGTAGATGCCGCCGTCGTAGGTCAGCACGTGCCGGATGTTCTCCAGCAGCCGGAAGTCCGAGAACCAGAGCCCGAACGACCCGAACAGGTCACCGGTGTCCTTGGTGGCGGCGACCGCGAGCCAGTAGACGGGCACCAGGAAGTACAGCGCGCAGACGGTCAGCAGCCCGATGACGACGATGCGCCACGTCAGTGACGACCGCCCGCCCGCCCGTCCGGTGCGGCGCCTGCGGGCCAGCCGCGTCGGCGGGACGGCGGGCGGCGTGGCGCCCGCCTGCTGGGTGTCGGTCACGAGGTCGGTGGTGCTCATGCGTCCGGTCCCTTCCGTCCGACCAGCTTGAGGAAGCCGAACGACAGCACGCACGCGACCAGGGCGAGGATGACGGCCTGGGCCGCGGCGAGGCTGTAGTTGTTGTTGACGAACGCCTGCGTGTACGCGGCCAGGTTGGGCGTGTAGCTCATGCTGATCGCGTTGCTGACCGGCCGGAGCACGAGCGGCTCGGCGAACAGCTGCAGGCTGCCGATGATGGTGAACACCGAGGTCAGCACGAGCGCCGGCCGGATGAGCGGCAGCTTGATGCGGCGCACGATCTGCCACGCGTTCGCCCCGTCGATCCGGGCGGCCTCGTACAGGTCGGCGTCCACGGACTTGAGCTGCGCGACGATGATCAGCACGTTGTAGCCGGCGAACTGCCAGGTGACGATGTTCAGGATCGACCACAGCACGGTGCTGCCGCCGAGGAAGTTCACGTCGATCCCGAGCGACCCGAGCACGTCGACGATCGGGCTGACCCCGGGCACGTACAGGAATCCCCAGAGGATCGACGCGATCACGCCGGGCACCCCGTACGGCAGGAAGTACGCGCTGCGGAAGAACCGCACCGCGCGGGCCGAGGCGGAGTCGAGCAGCAGCGCGAGCGCCGTCGCCAGGCCGATCATCACCGGCACCTGGACCAGGCCGAACACGCCGACACGGACGAGGCTGTCGACGAACGCCGAGTCGGAGAGTGCGGCCTGGTAGTTGGCCAGGCCGGCGAACACCCGCTCGGAGCCACCCATACCGAGCGGTCCGGTGCGGACGGTGGTGAGCAGGCTCTGGTAGATCGCGTAGCCGATCGGCAGCAGGAACACGGCGACGTAGAGGACGAAGAACGGGGCGAGGAACCCGGCCGCTGCCCGGCCTCGCCGCTTGCTGGGCGTCATGGACATGACTGCTCCTTGGTGTCGGTCACCCGCCGCCCCGGCGTCGCACCTACACGTGCGGCGCGGCGGGGCGGCGGGTGACGCCTCACGGTGCGGTGGCCTGCAGCCCCTTGGCCTCGAGGTCGGCGATGGTCTGGGCCTGCGCCTGCTCGACCGCCTCGACGAAGGTGCCGTTGCCGGCGATCGCCTTCTGGAACCCGTCATTGAGGTGCTGGTAGGTGGCGGCGGTGGTCGGGACCCAGGACCAGTCGCGGTCGATGGCCTGGTCGGCCTCGGCGAAGACGTCGTTGATCTTCTGGCCGCCGAAGAACTCGTACTCCTGGTCCAGCGACGACCCCTCGAGCGCGTCGGCGGCAGCGGGCCAGCCGTACCCGCCGTCGATCAGCAGCTCGATGCTCTCCGGGTCCGTGTTCAGCCAGACCGCGAACTTCATCGCCTCGGCGGCGTAGTCCGTGCCGGTGACGACCGCGGTCGACGAGCCGCCCCAGTTGGCCGAGGCGAAGTCGCCACCCTCGTCCCACTGCGGCATCGGCGCCACGCGCCACTTGCCGGCCGTGTCGGGGGCGTTGCCGGCGATGATCGCGTCACCCCACTGCGCGCTGACCCACGCGGCGATCCGGCCCTGCTGCAGGTCGCTGTACCAGCCGTTCGCGAAGTCGGGGTCGGTCTTGACGAGGTCGTCCGCGACCATTGCGTCCCAGTACTCCGCCACCTCCCGGGTGGCCTCGTTGTCGATGTCGACGGTCCACGTGTCGCCGTCCACGCCGAACCACTGCCCGCCGTTCTGCCAGGCGAGCGCGGTGAACCACGCCGAGTTACCCGGCGGGAACGTGGAGATGTACGCCTCCGGGTCGGCCGCGCGCACCTGCTCCGCGGCGGTGCGGAACTCCCCCCACGTGGTGGGCACCTCGATGCCCCACTGCGTGAACAGGTCCTCACGGTAGAAGAGCCCCATCGGGCCGGACGCCTGCGGGATCGCGTAGACCCCGTCGCCGAAGACGCCCTGCTGCCACTGCCAGTCCACGAACTCGTCCGCGTACTCGTCGGCGCCGTAGTCGGCCAGGTCGACCAGGCCGTTCTCGAGCAGGAACCCGGGGATCTCCTGGTACTCGACCTGCGCGAGGTCCGGGGCGCCGGTGCCGGCCTCGAGGGCGGAGTACATCTTCGCGTAGCCGCCCGCGCTGCCGGACGGGATCTGCTCGAGCTTGACCTGGACGTCCGGGTTCTCCTCGTTCCACAGGTCCACGGCCTTGTCGACGCCGGGGACCCAGGACCAGAACGTCAGCTCGATCTGCTCCCCCGGGGCCCGGGTGCCGGCCGGGGCGGCCTCCTCGGAGCCGCTGCCGCCGCCGCACGCTGCCAGCAGCAGCGCGGTCATCCCCGCCGCGGTCAGCGCGGTCAGGCGCCGGCCCGTCGTCGTTCGTCGTGCCGTCATGGGACTGTCTCCTCTCGTACCGCGCGGGCGCCGTCGCCCGCGCGGGTGGTGCCGTGGTGCGCTCAGGGCCGGACGGCGTCCGGCGCCCGGGTTTCCGCCAGCTCGCGCCGCAGGTCGAGGGCCCGCACGTCCGCCGGGTCACGCGCGAGCACGTCCTCGGCCCCGGTGGCGGCCTCGTCGAGGTCGCCGTCCAGGACGGCGAGCTGCGTCTGCAGCAGCCGGGCCCGCGTCTCCTGCGCCGCCTGCAGGTCCTCGGTGAACAGCAGCATCGCGGGCAGCGAGGTCGCGAAGTAGTCGACCCGGGCGGGCGTCCTGCGCAGCTCCGCCACGTAGGCCCGGAGCCCCTCCACCAGGGCGACTGCTCCGTCGTCGTCGGCCAGGCGCCGGCACGCGAGCACGGAGAAGTAGGTCATCTCCGAGTACGGCACGGTGCTCATGCCCTGGAAGTCGCCGGCGGACGTCGCCGCCCGCAGCCACGCCTCGCGCGCCGCAGCCTCGTCGCCGGCCGCCGCGCGCGCGTCGCCGAGCGCCAGCAGCAGGTGCGAGCAGTTGGCGAGCAGGTGCCGCGCCTCGCCGAGGTTGGCCGGCGGGTCGAGGGCGTCCTGGAGCAGCGTCACCGCGCGCTCCGGCTCGCCGTCCGCGAGCGCCGCGCGGGCCAGTGCGAGCAGCGCCTCCTCCCACGCCTGCAGCACCTGGCCCTCGCCGCCCTCCCACGGCTGGAACTGCCGGCCCTGCATGATCCGGCGGGCGTCGTCGGCCCGGCCGACCGCGGTGAGCAGCTGCACGTGCTCGACCGTGAGGTCGTCCCGGCGCCGCACCGCGTCAGCTGCGGCGTCCAGCCGGTCCAGCCGCTGCTCCGGAGCCTGGCGCGCCCGCTTCGCGAGCTGGTCCGACTCGTACACCAGGCGGGCGTCGTCCGGCGCGAGCTCCAGGGCGCGGACGTACCAGCCGGCCGCCGCCGCGGCGTCGCCCCGGACGTTGTGCGCCGCGACGGCCAGGTTCCGGCGCACCACGACGTCACCGCCGTCGATCGCGACCGCCCGCTCCCAGGCGGCGATCGCGTCCTCGTACCGGCGTTCGGCGTACAGCCAGTGCCCGAGCAGGGCCGGGACCCGCGCGTCGTCGGGAGCGCGCTCGCCGACCCGGTAGAGCATGTCGACGTCGTCCAGGCGGGACGCGAAGCAGTAGGTGTCGTCGGCGGCGCGGGCCGCGGCCAGTGCCGCCTCGGCCTCGGCGCTGCGGCCGGCCCGGTGCAGCAGGTCGCCGCGGTGGTAGTGCGCCAACGGCGCGACGCCGACCTGCCCGGGGAGCGTCGGCAGTGCCGCCGCGTGCGCCAGCAGCCGTAGCGCGGCGTCCGTCTCGCCGACGGAGGCGTACTCGAGCGCGACGTCCACGCAGGTCGGCGCGTCGGCCTGCACCGGCTTCCCCGCGAGGTCACGGGCCCACCAGTCGAGCGGGTCGGTCGCCAGCGTGCCGGCCAGCAGCGCGGCCGCCTCGTCGTCGCGTCCCCGGCGGCGCAGCAGCACGGTCGCGAGATCGCGGGCCTGCAGCTGCTGCCCGTCCAGGCCGAGCACCTCCGTCACCCGGGCGAGCGCGACGTCGTCGCGGGACGCACGTGCGTCCAGCCGCGCCATGGCGACGCCGGACGGCACCCGCCACGCGCCCGACCACGCCGCCTTGCCGTACGCCTCGTGCGCCTGGTCCAGCCGGCCGGTGCGCTCCAGGACCCGCCCGAGCTGGTAGAACGCCTCGCCATCGGCGGGGTTCGGGTTGAGCGTGGTCTGCCGGCCGATCGCGGCGCGCAGGTGCTGCTCGGCCTCGGCGTACCGCCCAGAACGCAGCCGCCGCACGCCGAGCGCGAGGTGCGCCCGGCTGTCCCCCGGGTCGCGGCGCAGCGCCTCGAGCCAGTACGGCTCCGGGGAGCGGGTCGCGTGCCGGTACTGCGCCAGGTGCGTCGCCGTCAGGTGCAGCTCGTCCGCCGAGGCGATGTCGGCGGGCGGCGCCGGCTCGCGCGCCGGGTCCGGCACGCCCACCCGCTCCGGCGCGGGGCGGTGCCGCCAACGAACCAGCTCTCGGCCGTCGTGCCGCACGACGAGCGTCAGGTCGGTCGGCTGGTGCACGCCGCCCAGCACCACCTCGTCCACGAGCGCGCTGCCCGGGTCGGCGTCGGCGGTCCGGGACCACGCGGTGGTGCCGTCCGCAGCGATCAGCTCGACGTGGACGCCCGCACGCGGCGCGGTCACGGCGACCCCGACGGCGACCCGGGTCCGTCCGGGCTCGCCGTCCGCGGGCGCGACGTCGAGCCGGACGGCCGCGGCGAGGGTCGCCTGGTGCACCGGGCCGATCTCCTGGAACGGGTACCAGTACTGGCTGAAGCTCTTCGTCTCACCCGGCGCGATGAACGTGAAGTCCGGCTGGTTGTCGGTGAAGACGCCGGCCATCAGCTCGACGTACGGCCCGTCGCCGTCGGTGAGGTTGTCATCCCACGCCCAGCCGAAGGGCGCGTTGCCCCAGGTCCACTGCTTCTTGCCCGGCGCGATGCGGTGGTCGGCCCAGTGCACGAACCCGGCGCCGACGCCGTGGTCGTAGCCGCCGAAGAAGTCGTCCTCGGTGCCGAGGCACATGTAGGAGCTCGGCACCGGGATGTTGCGGTACCAGTCGATGCGGTCCGCGTCGGGCCGGTCTGCCGTGACGCGGTCCGGGTAGTCCACCCCGTAGTACGGGCGGTCCGCGGCCGGGAACGCCGTCACCGCGCGCTTGGCGTGGTCGGCGACGTAGTGCACGTCGGTGGGGAAGAACGACTGGTAGTCGTCGTTCACCTTCGCGGCCGTGTTGGCCCACCACAGGAACGTCTGCACGTCCTCGGTCCGGTTGAACAGCCGGACCCGCAGCTCGATCAGGTTGCTGCCCGGGCGCAGGCGCACCCCGTGCATGCCCTTCATCCGGGCGAACGGGTCGTGGTCCGAGCACCACACGGTGACCGCGCCGTCGTCCTCGTGCTCGATGTACGCGTCCGACGGCAGGAAGGTCGCGGGCCGGTGGTGCTGCGGCCAGTTGAGCTCGACACCGCCGGAGATCCACGGCCCGGCCAGCCCGACCAGCGCGGGCTTGATGACGTTGTTCCGGTAGAAGAAGTCGTACCCGTTCGACTTGTCCAGGCCGACGTGGATGCGGCCACCCAGCTCCGGCAGGATCATCAGCCGGACCCACTCGTTCTCCAGGTGGATCGCGTCCCACTGCCGTGGCGCCTTGTCCGGGCTGATCCGCTCGTGGAACGGCAGCGGGTAGATCCGGCCGGACGACCCCTGGTAGACGCGGCTCTCGAGGTAGGCCGGGTACCGGTCCGGGGCGTCCGGCAGGTACGTGTCGATCGTGACGGGCTCGCGCCAGCCGGCGACCGCGGCACGGGCGAGGGCCGGCGGCACCGGCGGGAGCTGGAGGCGGGACTCTTCAGCGAGCATGCCGCGACGCTAAGCCGGGTGCCGGGGCGCCGAGAATGTGTGATCCTGCGATCCTCATGGACGAATCGACGATCTCCGCACGCGACGAGGCGAGGGCCCGGCGGATCCGGGACGGCTTCCCCGGGCAGCGCATGCGGGTGCTCCCCCGGCCGCTGATCAGCCAGGCGGCGGCGTCACCAGCGACGTCGCAGCTGCTCGTGACCGACGTCGGGTTCTTCCCCCGGGCGTCCTCGCACGGCCGGGTACGCGGGAAGGGCGCCCCGCAGCACATCGTCATCGTCTGCGCCGCCGGCCGGGGCACGTGTCGCCTGCCGTCGGGGACGCACGCCGTGACGGCCGGCCAAGCGCTGCTGATCGCCGCGGGCACCCCGCACGTGTACGAGGCCGACCTCGACGACCCATGGACCATCTGGTGGTTCCACGTCGTCGGGCGCGCTGTGCCCGAGCTGTTCGCCGCGACCACCGCGAGCACCGAGCGTCCCGTGATCGGGCTCGGCGACCCGCCCCGCGTCCTCGCGCTGATCGACACGATGATCCGGCGGATGGAGCGCGACGAGACGATGTCCAGCCTGGTCGCCGCGTCCGGTGCGGCCTGGCACGCCCTGGCGCTGCTCGCGGCCGACCGGCGGGCAGTCGGGGCGTCGGCGCACGACCCCGTCGAGGGGACGCTCGAGTTCTTGCGGGCGAACTTTTCCGAGCGCAGCTCGGTCGGCGAGCTGGCGGAGATGGCCGGGCTGAGCCGCTCGCACTACGCCGCCCGGTTCCGCCGGGCTACCGGCTTCGGGGTGCTGGAGTACCAGACCCGGCTGCGGATGGCCGCCGCGCGCGAGCTTCTGGACACCACCGACCGCACCGTTTCGTCGATCGCGCAGCAGGTCGGGTACGCCGACGCCCTCTACTTCTCCCGGCAGTTCCGCCGCATCCACTCGACCAGCCCGAGCGAGTACCGGAGCCACGAGCGCGGGTGAGCGCTCAGTTGCTGATGGCGGGTGCCCGGCGGATGTAGATGGGGTCGTCGACCTGCGCGGCGGTGAACGCGGCGATGTCGGCGCGGCTGACCGCGAAGCCGAGCTTGTCGGTGCCGAAGAAGCCCACGCGGGTCGGCGCCTTCGGGGTGTTCTTCGGCGCGATGAACCGCACGATGGTCCAGTCGAGGTCGGACGCCTTGACCGGGTCGGTCATGCCGATGATCTCGTCGTAGGCGCGCCGCATGAAGGTGCGGGGCATGAAGCCGATGAGCCGCGTCACCATGGTCGGCGTCTCGTGGGGGTCCAGGACCGCGGGGGTCGCCTGGCCGATGTACCGGCGGACACCGTGCCGATGCATGGCCTCGAGGATGTGGCGGGTGCCCTCGACCAGCGGCAGGCCGGTTGCCTTGCGGTCCATGCTCGGCCCGAGGGCGCTGACGACGGCATCGGCGCCGGCGACGGCGCTGTCGATCGCCTGGGCGTCGGACATCTCCCCGACGACGACCGTGACCCGGGACTTCCAGGACGCGGGGACCTTGCCGGCGTTGCGGGCGTAGGCGGTGACGGTGTGGCCGCGCTCGAGGAGCTCGGTGACGGTGAGGGAGCCGATGGCGCCGGTGGCGCCGAAGACGGTGACGTTCATCGGGGTGGGGCCTTTCGTGGTCGTGCGGGAGGGTGTCCGGAGGGGCCCGCACGAGCGGTGCGAGCCCCTCCTGCCGGGCTGGTTCGGGTCAAACCCAGCGGCGCAGGGTCGTCTCGACCGGCTCGGTGGGGCGGCCGATGAGGCGGGCGAGGTCGCCGGGGGTCGGCGCGAGGGCGCCGTCGCGCATGTTGCCGTTGAGGGCGACCATGAAGCCGGCGGTGCCCGCATCGAGCCCGAAGGCCAGGAGCTGCTCCTGCTCCTGCTCGGGCGTGAGCGCCTCGTAGCGGACGGGGGTGCCGAGCACCTCCTGCGCGGTGGCGGCGAAGTCGGCGTAGCTCCACGCGACGTCACCGGACAGCTCGTAGGCACGGCCCTTGTGGCCGGGGGTGGTGAGCACGACCGCAGCTGCCTCGGCGAAGTCCTTGCGCGAGGCGGTCGCGAGGCGGCCGTCGCCGACGGAGTTCGCGATGACGCCGCGGTCGCGGGCGGCGCCGAAGTCCTGCTGGTGGTTCTCGGTGTACCAGCCGTTGCGCAGGAACGTCGCCGGGATGCCGGAGGCGGTGATGAGCTCCTCGGTGGCCTTGTGCTCGGCGGCCAGGCCCAGGATGGTCGTGGGCGCCTGCAGCGCGGAGGTGTAGACGAGGTGCGCGACGCCGGCGCGACGCGCGGCCTCGATCGCGTTCCCGCGGGGCGCGAGCGCCTGGCCTGGCATCCCGACCGAGATGAGCAGCAGCTTGTCCGCACCGGCGAGTTGGGCGGCGGTCGCGTCGACGTCGTCCAGGTCGAGGGGCGCGGTGCGCAGGCCGCGCTGGGCGAGGGCGGTGAGACGCTCCGCGTCGCGCCCGAGGGCGAGGAGGTCGGCGGCGGGGACGCCGCGCTCGAGCAGGGCGTCGACGGTCAGGCCGCCGAGCTGGCCGGTGGCGCCGATGATCGCGATGGTCATGGGAGTAGTTCCTTTCGCGGGTGCTGCGGTGGGGGTCAGAGGGTGGCGAAGCGGGCGACGGCCACGAACAGCGCGAGGAGCAGGAGCACCGCGTTCATCGGGATGACCTTCGCCTCCTTGCGGCGCACGTGGACGGCGATCGCGAGGGCCTGCACGACGACGAGGCCGGTGGCCGCGATCGGCGTCAGGACCGGCGCGATGCCGGTCAGCCACGGCAGGATCAGGCCGATACCGCCGAGCAGCTCGGCGATGCCGATGAACCGCACCGTGCCGGCCGAGTAGTCCTGCGCCCACGGCAGGCTCTGGTCGAGCTTGGCCTTCGGCTGGGTGGACTTGGTGATGCCGGCGCCGATGTAGGCGACGGCGAGCAGTCCGGAGGTGATCCAGAGAGCGATGTCCATGAGGAGTGGCGTCCTGTCGTCGTACCGGAGCGGACGTTCCGCTTTGCCGACCCTAACACGGTATCCGGAACGGCTATTCCACTAAGCGGGTAGGCTGGCGTCATGAGTGATCACACGAGCACGGAAGCCGAGAGCAGAGGGCGACGCTGCCTGCGCGCGGACGCCGAGCGGAACCGGGCGCGCGTGGTCGAGGCGGCCCGGGCCGCGTTCGCCGAGCAGGGGCTGGAGGTCTCCACGAACGAGATCGCCCGCCGCGCGGGCGTGGGAGTGGCGACGCTGTTCCGCCGGTTCCCCTCGCGTGACGAGCTGATCGGCGCGGTGTTCGCCGACAAGATGGCCGGCTACGCCGCCGCTGTCGAGGACGCCCTGGCCGACCCGGATCCCTGGCGCGGGTTCTGCGGGTACATCGAGCGGGTCTGCGCGATGCAGGCCGACGACCGCGGCTTCGCGGGCGTGCTCACCATGACGTTCCCCAGCGCCCCCGCCCTGGAGGCCGAGCGGAACCGCTCCGCTCACGCGCTGACCGAGCTGCTCGACCGGGCCAAGGCGACAGGCCGGCTCCGGCCCGACTTCGTGCACCAGGACGTCCCGCTGGTGCTCATGGCCAACGCCGGCGTCGTGTCCGCGACCCGCGACGCCGCCCCTGGCGCCTCGGCGCGCCTGGTCGGCTACCTGCTCCAGTCGTTCACGGCGAGCGCGGCCGAGCCCCTGCCGCCCGCACCGAGCCGTGGGCAGATGTACCGGGCGCTCATCCGGGCCGGCGGCGGGGCGCACGCGGTCCCGGCGTGAGCGGACGCACGAGGGCCCGCGGTACACGCGGGCCCTCGTGCCGGTCAGACCAGCGGGCGCAGGCCGTCGACCAGCGAGGTGGTGGGCCGGCCGAGCAGGCGGGCGAGGTCTCCGTTCCGGTAGCTCATCGCCCCGGCGCGCATGCCGGCGTCCACGTCGACCGCCATCTCGGCGTAGGGCGTGGGCACACCCGCCGAGGTGAGCGTCGCCAGGTGCTCCCCGGCGCTCACGGGCCGGTACTCGACGTCCCGTCCGAGCACCTGGGCGAACGCCGCCGCGAGGTCGTCGTACGTCCACGCGACGTCGCCGGACAGCTCGTACGTGCTGCCCTCGTGCCCGTCACCGGTCAGCACGACGCCCGCGGCCTCCGCGAGGTCGGCGCGCGCGACGGACGCCACCGTGGCGTCGCCGGCACTGGACAGCAGCACCCCGCTCTCCCGGGCCGCGGCGAGATCGCCGGCGTAGTTCTCGATGTACCAGCCGTTGCGCAGGATCGTGAACGGGACCCCGGCCCCGCGCACGTCGGCCTCGGTGACGGCGTGGGCCGCGGCGAACCCCAGGGGGTTGCCCTCCGCCCGCAGGCCGCTGGTGTAGACCAGGCGACCGGCGCCGGCCCGCACCGCCGCGGTGACCGCCTGCTCGTGCTGCACGTTGCGGCGCACGAGGTCCTTGCCGGAGACCAGCACGAAGGTGTCACCGGTGGCGACCGCCGCCTCGACGGTCGCCGGGTCGTCGTAGTCCACGACCGCGGTGCGGACGCCCGCGTCGGCCAGGTCCCGGACGGCCTCGAGCGAGCGGGCACCGGCGACGATCTCCGTCCCGGGCACGCCGCGCCCGAGCAGGTCGCGCACAATCAGGCGGCCGAGGTGTCCGGAGGTGCCGGTGATGACGAAGGACATGGTGCGGATCACTCCTGGTGGCTGGCGCAGCGGGCCCCGGTGGCCCGCCATCACCCACCCAACCGGGGGACCGGAATCGCTATTCCGTTTCCGTCGCTGCCATGCCGCCGCGATCGGCGGCCAGCTCCGGCGGCACCGGAGGCAGCGGCTCGCGGTCCGGGGCGGGGCGGAAGGCGTCCAGCAGCATGCGCGCCAGCCTCTCGCTCGCCGCGGCCCGGCTCGCGGTCAGCACCCGCGCGACTCCCGCGTTCGCCAGCGTCGCGAGGAACAGGTCCGCGTGCTCGAGGTCCGGGCGCACGGCCCCCGCGCGGCGCGCGCGATCGACCAGCAGGATGGACGCACGGAAGGCGCGCGCGTGCTCGGCGGCGAAGATCGTCGACCCGGAGAACGGCGCCATGAGCAGGTCCGCGAACGCCGGATCGGCCGCCTGCTCCCGGAGCAGCATCGCGACGTAGCCGGCGAACGCCGACCACGGGTCGTCACGGGCCAGCTCGGCGGCCTCGACGGTCACGTCGGCGTACCGGCGCATCTTGTCCTCCATCACCGCCTGCACGAGCTCGTCGCGGTGCGGGAACCGGCGGTAGAGCGTGCCGACCCCGACGCCGGCCTCGCGCGCCACGGCGGCCGGCGGCGCATCGGTCCCCTCTCGGGCGAACACCCGTGCAGCAGCGGCCAGGATCGCCTGCCGGTTGCGCTCGGCGTCGGCGCGCAGCCCGCGTGCGGGCGCCTCCTCGGATGCGGTCATGGCGGTGAACCTACCCGGCCGCGCCTAACTGGAATACATGCTCCGGATGAGGTGTTAGGGTCCGATGAAGCGGAGCAACCGTTCCGCTTAGCAGCTTCACGAGGAGTTCGTCATGCGTGCCATCGCCATCGCCGAGTCGGGCGCCCAGCCCCAGGTCCACGACGTCGCCACCCCCGAGCCCGCCGAGGGCGAGGTCCGCGTGCGGGTGCACGCCGCCTCGGTCAACGGGTTCGACCTGTCCGTCGCCGGCAGCCACCTGGTCGGGATGATGGAGCACCGCTTCCCCGTCGTCATCGGCAAGGACTTCGCCGGCGTCGTCGACGCGGTCGGGTCCGGCGTCGAGGGCTACACGGTCGGGGACCACGTGTTCGGCGTCGTCACCAAGGAGTACCTGGGCGACGGGTCCTTCGGCGAGTACGTCACCGTGCCGGTCGCCGTCGGCCTGGCGCACCTGCCGGAGTCGCTGAGCTTCACCGAGGGTGCCGCGCTCGGCCTCGCCGGGACCGCCGCCGTCGACGCGATCGACGCCGCGCAGGTGCAGGCGGGTCAGACCGTGCTCGTCGCCGGGGCCACCGGCGGCGTCGGTAACCAGGCGGTGCAGCTCGCGGTGCACGCCGGTGCGACCGTCATCGCCACCGCGCACAGCGACCCCGAGCGCGACCTGGTCACCCGCCTGGGCGCGTCCGAGGTCGTCGACTACACCGAGGACGTCGCCGCGCAGGTCCTGGCCGCGCACCCGGGCGGCATCGACACGGTCCTGCACTTCGCGGGTGACCCGACCGCCCTGCTCGCTGCGGTGCGTCCCGAGGGCCGCCTGGCCTCCACCCGCATCATGTCCGCCGACCAGCTGCCGTCCGAGCACGTCACCGTGGCCTCGGTCTACGCCACGCCCTCGCAGCAGACCCTCGAGACGCTGGCCGACCACCGCGCCGCGGAGCGGACCACCGTCACGATCGAGCGCACCTACGCCCTCGAGGAGGTGCCGCAGGCGTTCGCCGACTTCGCCGCCGGCACCCTCGGCAAGCTCGTCATCACCATCGCCTGACCCACCCCCCTGGCTCGAGCAGGGGGCGGAGCCGCTCCGCCCCCTGCTCCGGCCGCGACCCGCAGGACGGACCCACCATGGAGCTCGGAGTCTTCTCCCTCACCGACATCGCCGCCGACCCGAACGGTGGCCCGGCGCCGAGCGTCGGGCAGCGGATGGACGAGATCGTCGGCTACGGCGTGCTCGCCGACCGCCTCGGCCTGGACGTCTACGGCGTCGGTGAGCACCACACCCACCAGTACGCCGTCTCCTCGCCCGCGGTGACGCTGGCCGCCGTGGCGCAGGCCACCGAGCGCGTGCGCCTGATCACGACGGCGACCGTGCTCACCACGCTGGACCCGGTGCGCGTCTACCAGGACTTCGCCACCCTCGACCTGCTCAGCCACGGCCGGGCCGAGGTCGTCGCCGGGCGCAGCGCGTTCGCCGAGCCGTTCGCCCTGTTCGGCGTCGACCCCGCGGACCTCGACCGCACCTACGCCGAGAAGCTCGATCTCCTGCTGCGGCTGCGCGACCAGGCGAACGTGACCTGGAGCGGGAGCACCCGCCCGCCGCTGCGCGACGCCGAGATCTCCCCGCGCGCCCACGCTGAGCAGCTCCCCGTCTGGGTCGCCGTGGGCGGGACCCCGACCAGCGCGCAGCGCGCCGGGCGCCTCGGCCTGCCGATGATGCTCGGCCTGATCGGCGGCACGATCGGCCACGCCCGCCGCCTGGTCGACATCTACCGCTTGTCCGGCGAGCAGGCCGGGCACGCGCCCGGGACCCTGCGGGTGGGCATCACCAGCCACTTCTACGCCGGCGCCGACCCCGTCGCCGCGCGCAACGAGATCTACCCGTACTACCACCAGTACCTGTCCCCGCGGACGAACGGCGGACGCGGCTGGGAGGTCAGCCGGGCGCAGATGGACGCGCTGTCCGAGCGCGGCGGCGCGTTCATGGTCGGCGGCCCCGAGGAGCTGACCGAGAAGATCCTCGACCTGCAGACGGTGCTTGGCGTCGACCGGTTCGTCGGCCAGGTCGACTTCGGCGGCATGCCCCACGCCATGGTCGAGGACTCCATCGCGCGGCTCGCCACGGAGATCGCCCCCGCCGTGCGCGAGGCCGCGTCCGCCCCCGCCGGGACGCCGCGGTGACCGGGCGCGACGGCACGGAGCGCCCGGTCGGGACCATCGGGGTGCTCGGCGCCGGACGCGTCGGCACCGCGGTCGCCCGCCAGGCGATCCGCGGAGGCTACGACGTGCTGATCGCGGCCTCCGGCGATCCCGCCGACATCGAGCTGATAGTGGGCGTAATGGCGCCGGGAGCGCAGGCCGTCACCGCCGCCGAAGCGGCGGCCCGCAGCGACGTGGTCATCCTGTCCCTGCCGCTCCGCCGGTACCGGACGCTGGACCCATCCACGCTGCGTGGCAAGGTCGTCGTAGACGCGATGAACTCCTGGCCCGAGACCGACGGGGACATCCCCGAGCTCGCCGATGCGCCGTCGTCCTCCGAGATGGTCCAGGCGTTCCTCACCGGCGCGCGCGTGGTCAAGACGCTCAACCACATCGGCTACCACGAGCTGGAGACCGACGGCACCACGCCCGGCACCCCCGGGCGGCGCGCCCTCGCGGTCGCCGGCGACGACCCCGACGCCCGCGGCGTGGTCATGGGACTGATCGAGCAGATCGGCTACGACGCCGTCGACGCCGGCTCGCTGGCCGCGGGAGCCGCCCTCGAGCCGGGCACGCCCGTGTTCGACGGCCGGCACGACGCCGCGGCCCTGCGCGGCCTGCTCGCGGCTGGTCAGGCCGCGGCCACGGCGGCGTGACGGCGGCCTTTTCGAGGAGCAGTCTCGACCCCTGAGCCCCTCGGGCCGGAGCGCGCACTCCCCCTGCGCCGCTCCGGCCCGAGGTCCTTTCGCACCCGGCGAACCACGGAGGATCAGATGAGACCACGCACGCTGCTCGGCGCGCTGGGAGCGGCCACGGCCGTCTCCGGCTTCGCCGCCGACTGGAACCGCACGCACCTGTTCAACCCCGCCTGGCCGCCGCACGCCCGGTTCCACGACGCGCAGACGATCACCACCGCCGCGCTCCTGGGCACTGCGGCGGTCGCGGTGCTGCGGCACCCGGATCCCCGCGCCGACACCGTGAGCGCCGGCCTGACCGGCGCCTTCTGGGCCTCCGTCGCCGCGAGCTTCCTGTACCCGGGCACGGGCGGCCTGGGGGCCGAGCGGCCCGACCTGATCCCGCACCTCGGGAAGTTCCCCCTCGACGAGCGGGTCGCCGCCACGGCGATGCTGGCGCTGACCGCTGCCGGCTGGGTCCGGGCGCGGCGCGGCCGCGGCTGACCGGCGGTCGTCCGCGGGTCCCGGCGGGCGCCGGCCGGCCGTGGCTGCGTGCTCACGGCCGGCCGGCGCCCACGAACCTCAGCTGTAGCGCAGCCCGTGGCCGAACCGGAACAGCGGGTCGGCGGTGTCGAACGGCACGTCCGGCCGGCTCGCCCGGACCGCGTCCATGCTGCTCGGCAGGTCGAACGGCAGCCGCCCCTGCGGCTCGGCGGCACCGACGAGCACGTCCAGCAGCGCCGACGGGCTGGCGCCGTAGGTCCCGGTGACGGCCGCGACCTCGTGCACGAACGGGGTGAGGATCGCCGGGCGGTCCAGGAACACGTCCACGACCGTCGGCACCGCCGCCGCGACCTCCCCGACGTGCGCCACCTGGTCCGCGGGGAAGTCCAGGGAACCGGAGTGGAACATGTTCTCGAACGTCGCGCTCCGCTCCTCGTAGGGCGCCTGCAGCCGCAGGATCGCGACGTCGGCCTCGTGCGGGTCCGTCACCACGACCCCGTACGCACCGGCGACCTCGGCGTCGATGCCCTCGACGTACAGCTTCAGGCCCCCGCGCAGCGGCAGCGTCGGGCGACCGTCCACCACCGTGTTGGTCACGAGCGTCACGGACGCGCGCTGCGCCGCCTTCCCCGCGGCGACGAACTCGGCGTTGCCGACCACGCGCCGGGCACGCTCGACGTCGACGTAGCGCTGGTCGTCGAACAGGCCGAGCACGAACTTCTCGCGCAGGACGCGGCGGGCGGAGACGTCGATGCGGTCCTCGCCGAGGTCGCCGGACCGCACCAGGTCGACCAGCAGCTCGGGGCACGCCTCGCCGCCGAACTGATCGACCCCGGCCTCGAGGACCTTGAGCATCCGCTCGCGCGGCGTGAGGTGCTCCACCCCCCAGGCCCGGGCAGGGAACGGCTCGCCGAACACCGCGTTGTCGGTGATCAGCCCCCAGTCGGTGCAGACGACTCCCTCGAACCCGTACCCATCCCGGAGGAGGCCGGTGATGACGCTCTTGTTGAACCCGAAGCCGACCTCCTCGTACTCGGTCCCGACCGGCATCCCGTAGTACGGCATGATCTGGCTGGTCCCGGCGGCGAACGCCGCCTCGAAGGGCTTGAGGTGGTGCTCGAACAGACCACCGGGGTACACCTGCTCGCGACCGTGCGCGAAGTGCGCGTCCTCCCCGTCGAGCTGCGGACCGCCCCCGGGGAAGTGCTTGGTCATGGTCGCCACGGAGTCGGCACCGAGCCGGGACCCCTGGAAGCCGCGGATGTAGGCGGCACCCAGCCGGGACGTCAGGTCGACGTCCTCCCCGAAGGTCTGCAGCTGGCGGGACCAGCGCGGCTCGGTCGCGAGGTCGATCTGCGGGTGCAGCGCGACCCGGATGCCCACGGCCGTGTACTCCTGGCGCGCGATGTCCGCGAACCGCTCGACTAGGGCCTCGTCGCCGATCGCTGCCAGCCCGAGCGGCTCGGGCCAGAGCGAGAAGGTGTCGGTCGCGACGCCCATGAGCGGGTTGTCGGTGTACGAGTGCCGCGGGTCGCTGGAGATGGTGACCGGGATGCCCAGTCGCGTCGAGGCGGCGAGCTCCTGGAGCCGGTTGTGCCACGTCGCCATGGCCTCGACGGTGGGCGCCGTGCCGAGGATGTTGAAGTGGGTCATCAGCCGGCCGGTGACGTACTCCTCGTTGCTCGGGAGGCCGAACACCGGGTCCCCGTCGCTGAGCTCGCCATCCGGACCCATGCTGATCATGGTCTGGAACAGCAGGCCGGCCTTCTCCTCGAGGGTCATCTGCGCCAGGAGGCGCTCGACGCGCTCGTCGACGGGCAGCGCCGGGTCGAGGTGGGTGGTGTCGATGCTGGACGTGGTCACTTCACTCCCTTGATGCGGTACACGAGGATGGCGCCGGCCAGAGCGACGAGGGCGCCGAACAGGTAGAACGTGGCGTAACCGCCGAGGGCCGTCGTCGCCCCGAAGGCGATGATCACGGGGGCGATCGAGGGTGCGAGCGACTGCGGCAGGGCGTTGGCCATGTTGAGCACGCCGAGGTCCTTGGCGGCGTCGTCGGGGTTCGGGAGCACCTGTGTCGCCAGCGCGAGGTCCACCGACATGAAGGAGCCCACACCCAGCCCGACGATCGCCTGGCCGACCACCACCGCCGTGACGCTGGGCGCGAACGCCAGGACGACCAGGCCCACGACCATGATCAGGCCCGCGACGGCGACGAACGGGCGCCGCTTGCCGACCTTGTCCGACAGGATCCCGCCGAGCGGCCCCGAGACGGCCAGGGCACCCATGAAGGCGACGTTCGCCAGGAGGACGGCCTGGATCGCGTCCTGCTCCCCGAGGCCGAACTGCTCGGTCAGGTAGAACGGCAGGAAGGTGGCGACTCCTGCGTAGCCGAACATCACCAGGAACTTCGTCAGCCACGTCCACCCGAAGTCGGGGTGCTTGACCGGGTTGAACACGAACGACCCGAGGAACTCCTTGACGGTGAACGCCGTCGTCGGCCGCTCCGTCAGGACCCGGTCGGGCAGCGCGCGGGCGAACACCAGGACGAGCGCGACGGCGACGACGGCCGGGACCGTGAACCGGGCGAAGTCGCCGGGGAGCACGTTGGCGACCGCCGTGCCGACGAGCATGCCGACCGGCCCTGCGAGGCCGACGATGCCGGAGACCATCCCGCGCCGAGCGGTGGGCACCTGGTCCGGGACCGTGGCGTTGGCGGCAGCGAGCACGGCATTCATCGCGGCCTGAGCTACGCACCACGCGATCAGCACGAGCCACACGCTCGTCGCAACGCCGATGACCATGAACGCGAGGAGCCCGGTGAGAACCCCGCCGACCAGCCACGGGCGTCGCATGCCCCAGCGCGACGTCGTTCGGTCGGACAGCCGTCCCGCGAGCGGGTTGGTGATCAAGGCGAACACCGCACCGACGCCAGTGACGAGCCCGAGGGCCGAGGTCGCCTGTGCCGACGTGGTGGTGATGTGCTGCACCTTGAACGCCAGCGTCACGAGCGCCGGCGTCATCAGCGCGAGCATGATCCCGAAGTTCGCAGCCGCGAAGGTGGGGACGTACCCACGCGGCGGACGCGCGGGCTCGGTCGACGACGGCACGGCCGCAGGCTGGATCAGTGACGACTCTGTCATGGCGGAACTCCTTGGACGGCGCCTTCGTCGGCGCGGGTGGCGTAAGTGAAACAGGTGGTAACTGAAAATGCAACGCTCGGTAACTCGCGTAGGCTGATCGCATGAGCGACGCCGCGACCGCCGTACGACCGCCGCGGGCGCGTGAGAACTCCGCGGCCCGCACGCGTGCGGCGATCGTCGACGCGGCCGCGGTGCTGTTCGCGGAGCGGGGCTACCGGGCGGTGTCGCTGCGCGAGATCGCCGCCGCCGCCGGCATCAGCCACCCCGGCCTGCTGCGGCACTTCTCCTCAGCCGACGACCTGCTCCGCGCCGTCGTCGACCGGCTCGACGACCTCAACCGGCACCTGCCGTCGAGCGAGGCCACCTCGCTCGATGCCTTCGTCCAGGTCGCCCGCCGGAACGACGCCACCCCCGGCTACTCCCGGCTGCTGCTGGGGCTCATCGGGCTCGCCGTGAGCCCCGAGCACCCGGAGCACGCCGCCGTCGCCGCGCGGTATGTGGCGGCGCGTGACCAGTTCGCCGACATCCTGCGGCGGCACGCCGACGACCTGGACGCCATGCTCGACCCGCTCGCGGAGGGGACGCGGACAGCCGCGGCCTGGGACGGCATCCAGCTGGTCGCGCTCTACCTGCCAGAGATCCGCGTTCCCGACGCGCTCCGCCGCCGCCTCGCCGCACTGGGAGCCGGCGCGCCGGGATCCCGCATGCCGCCGCTCGAGCCGTGCGACCCGCCTGCGACACCAGCCGAAGTACGGGCCACGGGGTATGCCACCGGCAGGGAACGGCGCGCGCAGATCATCGCCGCCGCCGCCGAGCAGTTCGCCAGGTCGGGCTACCACGTGACGAGCCTGCGGGAGATCGCCGCGGCGGTCGGCACGGGTGCCTCCACGCTCAAGCACCACTTCGGTGACAAGGAGCGGCTGCTCGTCGCCGTGCTCGAGCAGCAGGAGGCGGTGCTGGCCGACGGCGGTGACTGTCCGGCCGGCCTGTGGGGGCTGCCCCAGCGGTTCCGCCGCAACCTGGAGACAGCGCCCGGCTTCGTCGAGCTGCAGACCACGTTGTGCATCGAGGCCGCTGCGCCGTCACATCCCGCCCACGGCTACTTCGCCGAGCGCTACCAGACGCTCATCCGCTCGTTCGCCGACGACGTGATGCGGGCGCAGGAGGCCGGCACGGTGGCCCCGGGCAGGGACCCGTGGTTCGAGGCGCTCTGGATCGCCGGCCTGCTCGACGGGCTCTACATGCAGTGGCTCTACGACCCCGACGCGGTCGATCCCTGCGCGCTGCTGGCCGAGCACCTCGACCACCTCCGCGCGGTCCCGTAGTCCGGGCCTGCCGGACGACCGGCGACGGGAGCGTGAGCGGACGCATTGCGCCTGCTCGCACGGCGGGGAGATCCGATCGTCCATGCGTTGCGCGGTTTCTTCCATTCTCGTGCTGACGCCGCGTTCCGTACCGTCGTGCGCGCCGCCGCCCCGCGACGAGAAGCGGCTCCCTGCCCGACAGAAGGACCACCGTGGAACATCAGCGTGCGACGCCCGAGCGGCACCCTCCCGTAGGCCGGCCCCGAGCCGCCGCTCCGGGCAGCCCGCCGGAGGCCCGCCTCGACCTGTCGGGCAGGTGGGCGGTGGCGCTGGACCGCGACGGCGTCGGCGAACGCGAGCTGTGGTTCACCGGACTCGAGCAGTCGAGCACCGACGTCCGGGAGGTGCAGCTGCCGGGATCCCTGCAGGAGCAGGGCATCGGGGATCGCGTCGGGCCGGACACGCAGTGGACCGGCCTGGTCGTGGACACGTCGTTCTACACCGAGGACCGGTACGCCCCCTTCCGTGACCCTGCCGGCTACGCAGTCCCGTTCTGGTTGCAGCCCCACACCTACTACCGCGGTGCGGCCTGGTTCCAGCGGACCGTCGTGGTCCCGCAGGCGTGGGCCGGCAGCCGGCTCGGACTCTACCTGGAGCGGGTTCACTGGGAGTCGACGGTGTGGGTCGACGGCGTCCGGATCGGCTCGGAGCGGAGCCTCTCCACGCCGCACGAGTTCGCCATCGGCCGCCTCGCGCCCGGCGAGCACACCGTGGTCGTGCGGGTGGACAACCGCACCGTCGTGGATGTCGGCCCCAACGCGCACAGCATCAGCGACCACACGCAGGGCAACTGGAACGGCCTCATCGGGGACCTCCGGCTGCACGTCCTGCCGGAGGTCCGGATCCGGCAGATCCGCGTCGAGCCGGTTGTGGCGGACCGCGTCGCGCACGTCGCGGTCGACATCGAGTCCTCGGCGGCGGGTGCCGGCCGCGGCGTCGTCACCGCCGTCGTCCGGTCGCGCTCGGCGCTCGACGAGGTGCTCGGCCGCGCGTCGGCCGCGTATGACGCGGAGCACGGGCAGGACCTGGCTCTCCGTGGCATGACGGGCGGCGGTGCCCACGTCGACCTCGTGGTCGCGCTGGGTCCGCAGGCCGCGACCTGGGACGAGTTCGACCCCGCGCTGCACGACCTCACCGTGGAGCTGACGGCGCACGCCGACAACCGGGACCACCGGGACACCTCTCGCGCGACCTTCGGCCTGCGGGAGGTCGGGACGGAGGGCACCCAGATCACCGTGAACGGGCGGCGAACGTTCCTGCGCGGGACGTTGGAGTCGTGCGTGTGGCCGCTGACCGGCTTCCCGCCGACGGACACGGAACCGTGGCGCCGCGTGTTCCGCACCGCTCGCCGGCACGGGCTGAACCACCTGCGCTTCCACTCTTGGTGTCCGCCCGAGGCCGCGTTCGTCGCCGCCGACGAGGAGGGGTTCTACCTCCAGGTCGAGGCGCCGATCTGGGCGAACCAGGGTGCCGCCGTGGGCGAGGGCCGCCCCGTGGACCGCTTCCTGTACGAGGAGACCGAACGGATCCAGGACACCTTCGGCAACCACCCCTCCTTCCTGCTGATGGCCCACGGCAACGAGCCCGCGGGCCGGGACGCCGAGTTCCTCGGCACGTGGGTCGAGCACGCCCGCAGGCGGGACCCCCGCCGGCTCTACACCAGCGGGGCCGGCTGGCCCGCGATCGAGGAGAGCGACTACGACGACATCCCCGGGCCCCGCACGCACGGCTGGGGCGAGGGCCTGGCCTCCCGGCTGAACGCCCGGGCCCCGGAGACCGGCACGGACTACCGGGACTGGGTGGGCAGCACGCCGCGCCCGATCGTCAGCCACGAGATCGGGCAGTGGTGCGCCTACCCGAACTTCGCCGAGACGACCAAGTACAGCGGGCTGATGCAGCCGAAGAACCTCGAGGTCTTCGCCGCCTTCCTCGCCGAGGCCGGCATGGCCGACCAGGCGCAGGAGTTCCTGCACGCCTCCGGCCGGCTGCAGCTGCTCTGCTACAAGGAAGAGGTCGAGGCTGCACTGCGCACCCCGGGCTTCGGCGGTTTCCAGCTGCTCGGGCTGAACGACTTCCCCGGTCAGGGCACGGCGCTGGTCGGCGTCCTCGACGCCTTCTGGGACGAGAAGCCGTACGCCACGGCGGCCGAGTTCGCTCGCTTCTGCGGACCGGTCGTGCCCCTCGCCCGGCTACCCCGCCGGGTCTGGACCACCGCCGACACGATGACGTTCGAGGTGCAGGTCGCCAACTTCGGTTCGAGGGACCTCGATGCGGAGGTCACCTGGCGGATCCGGGCCTCCGACGGTGCGGTCGTGCGAGCCGGCACGTCGTTCGAGGGCCAGATCCCGCTCGGCAACGCCGAGCGCCATGGCGCCGTGCGGGTCGACCTCGGCGACCTGGAGACTCAGCGCCTGACGCTGGTGGTCACCGTCACGTCGGGCGAGCAGACCTGGGAGAACGACTGGGACGTGTGGGTCTACGCGGCGGCCCCGGCGCTCGACCGTCCCGACCCGGTGGTCGAGACGACCGACGTCGACGAGGCACTGCGACGGGCGAGCTCCGGTGCGACCGTGCTCCTGACGCCGCCCGCCCACGAGGTGGCGGGCGACGTGGCGCTGGGATTCACGCCGGTCTTCTGGAACACCGCCTGGACCAAGGACCAGGCACCCCACACGCTCGGCATCACCCACCCGAGCGATCACCCGCTGTTCCAGGAGTTCCCCTCCGAGGGGCACACCGACTGGCAGTGGTGGGAGCTGCTCCACGGAGCGGCCCCCATGGTGCTCGACCACCTCCCCGCGGCGGTGCGGCCCCTCGTCCAGCCGATCGACACCTGGTTCCGGGCGCGTCGCCTCGGACTCCTGATCGAGGCCCGCGTGGGGAGGGGTCGCTTGGCCATCTGCACCCTGAACCTGAGCCGAGGGGATCATCCGCGCCCGGAGGTCGACCTGTTCCGGCACAGCTTGCACCGGCACCTGTCGGACACCCCGCCCGAACCGTTGACGGAGCTCGACGCCGGTCAAGTTCAGCGCCTGTTCCGGGCACGCTGAGAACAAGTACCGCCCGCCGGGCAGCAGCGCATGCCCCCGATCTGGCACGAGATCGGCCGCGACGAGATCGCACGGCAGTCGCCGTCACGGCACGTCCCCGTGTGGTCATGGAGGTCTGCCGGCCAGGTCGGGCCAGGGCGCCGGGCCCAGCCGCGAGCCCCCCGTAGCCAGCCGTTGCCGATCGGCAGGGGCACCCGTCCACCGGCTACGCGTGCGTTCTCAGCACCACGGGTCCGGGGTCGGGTGCACCCGCGGGGTCACCGGGTCGGCACCCCTGCGGACGCCGGGTGCGCTCGGCAGCGCGACGACGGCAGCGCGCTCGCCGCCGCCTCGTCCAGCAGCACGGTCACCTGCGCGTGCCGCTGGAGCACGGAGGCCGGGACCCCCGGCGTGATCGGTCCGGTGAGCGCCGCGGCGACGGCGTCGGCCTTGTCCGCACCGGTCGCGACGAGCAGCAGGTGCCGGGCGGACGTGATCGTGCCGAGCCCCTGCGTCAGGGCGTGGGTGGGGACGGAGTCGACGGTTCCGCCGAAGAACCGCGCGTTCGCGGCGCGCGTCCGCGCGGTGAGCGGGACGACCCGGGTGCGCCCGTCGACCGGCGAGCCGGGTTCGTTGAACGCCAGGTGCCCGTTGTGGCCGATGCCGAGGATCTGCAGGTCGGCGTAGCCGGCCCGCGCCAGCCCGGCCTCGTAGGCCGCTGCTGCGGCGTCCGGGTCGGCGGCCGCGCCGTCGGGGACGTGCACGCGGACCGGATCGAGGCCGAGCGGCTCGGTGACCGTGCGCCGCACGACCGCGCGGTAGGACTCGGCGTGGCCGGCGGGCAGGCCGACGTACTCGTCGAGCGCCCACGCCCGCACCCCGGTCACGTCGAGCCCGTCGCGGACGTGCGCGGCGAGGGCGGAGTACAGCGGCTCCGGCGAGGAGCCCGTGGCCACACCGAGCACGAGGTCCGGCCGGAGGCGGATCTCGGCGACGACGACGTCGGCCGCGCGGTCGCCGACCGCCGCGGCGTCGGGCAGGACCTCGAGCCTCACGCGGGCACCGCCTTGCTGCCGAGCCGGCGGTGGAAGTCGGGGAACACGTCCTCCTCCGGGCTGAGCCCGCGGGCTCGGGTGAGCTCGACCGCGAGCAGCTGGAGCGGGACGACCGCGGCCAGGCGCGCGGCGTCGCCAGCCGGCGGCAGCGCGATGCGCACCTCGGCGGCGCCGACCGACGTCGTACCGCCGGCGATCACGTGCAGGGCGCGACCGCCGAGCTCGACGACGACCTGCGCGAGGCGGTCGGCGCGGTCGGCCAGCTCGCCGCGCTCCCCCACGACCACCAGGAGGCTGCCGTGGTGCAGGCGGCGGTGCGGGCCGTGCAGGAACTCCTCGACGTCCCACACCCCGGCGGGGACGCGGGCGGTCTCGAGGACCTTCAGCGCGCCCTCGTCGGCGACCGGGCGCCACGGGCCCCAGGTGACGACGTGCACGTCGGTCGGCGGCGGTGCGGCGACCAGCGCGGCGACCGGGGCGCCCGCGTCCGCGATGGCGGTGACCACGGCATCCGGCGCGGCCGCGAGGTCGCCGCCGTCCTGCGCGTCGAGCGCGCGGCCGAGCAGGTGCAGCGCGAGGACGGTGGCGGTGCAGCCCTTGGTCTTGGCCCCGACGGTCTCGGGGCCGCAGGCGATGTCGAGCGCCGGGTGCGGGCCGTCCGACGGCTCGCCCGTGACCAGGAGGGTGGCGGCCCCGGCGGCGCGCGCCCGGTCGAGGACGGCGCGGGTGCCGGTGCTGCGCCCGCTCTGCGAGACGCCGACGACGAGCAGGTCCGGGCCGAGCACGAGGTCGCCCGGGAAGTGCAGGGCGTCGGTGGGCACGAGCGCCCGCACCGGCCGCGCGAACGAAGACGCCGCCAGGCGCGAGGCGTGGTGCGAGGTGCCGGACCCGACCAGCAGCACGCGGGAGGTCCGGTCCGCGCCGGCGGCGGCGAGCGCGTCGCGCACCGCCGCGGGGAGCGTCGCGAGCTGGTGCGCGAGCACGTCCGGCTGCTCGCGGACGTAGGTCTCCACGGTCCCGGCGGTCATGACGTCCCCTCCGTCGTGACCTCGATCCGCAGGGGACGGTCGGTCCAACCGCCGATCAGCACCCGGGTGCCGGGCACGCGGTCCTCGCCGTGCACGTAGGTGAACAGCTCGCCGTCGTCGTACCGCGGCGGGAGGCCGCTGTCGTGCCCGGTGACGTGGACGCGCAGCAGGTCGCCGCCCGCCCGCAGGGTCAGCGCGCCGTCACGCAACCACCACGCATCGGTGAGCTCGGGATGCGGGTCGACGCCGAGGAGGTCGCCGGGGCCGAGGACCAGCTCCACCGCCAGGCGGGTCCGGGGACCGTCGCAGCGGACCTCGACGTCGGCCCCGTCGGCGCGCAGGTCGACCGCGACGGTGGTGGCCAGGCCCAGGTCGCTGCGCTCGCGCCGGGGGAAGTCCATCTGCGCGAAGAACCGTCCCTCGTCGGTCAGCCGGTACGCGCCGTCCGCCCTGCGGTCGGCGGCGGCCAGCGGCTGGTAGTACCCGCTGACCGTCTCCCCGGTGAGGAGCACCCGCTGCCCGTCGACCGCGAGGACCTCGGGGCGGAACGCGCCGGTGTCGAAGAACGCGGGGGCCACGCGCAGCGCGTGCAGGCGCGCCGCGCCCCGCCGGTGCTGCACCAGCGTGGCGGAGTTCGCCAGCCCAGAGGCGATGCGCCGGGTCCGGGCGTGGTCGGAGCCGCCGAACACGGTGCTGGCGGCCGGGCCGATCCGATTCCGGACGAGCCCGACGGTCGGCAAGGCCACGAGCCCGTCGGTCGCGGGGGCCGCCGGGGGCAGTGGCGCGAGCCGCACCGGGTCGACCAACCCGTCCGTGAGCTCTCGGGATGCCTCCAGGCGTGGGTCGCCGCACGCGAGGACGGCGAGGCGGGCGAGCGCGCCGTCCTCGTCGGTCACCGCGAACCGCCGGAGCTGGCCGGCGAACGACCGTACGTGGAACGTCTCGCGCTGGTCCTGCCGGCGGGAGTGGACGCTGACGACCTCGCCGTCCTCATCGACCAGCGGCACCAGGGAGCGCAGTGAGGCGCGCACCGGCTCCAGGAGCGCGGGCCGGTCGAGCAGCCGGGCGAGGGTGAGGAGCGAGGGGTTCGAGACGTAGGCGGCGTAATTAGGGCTGCGCTCGGAGTAGAAGCCGTCGGCGTCGATGTCCACGCCCTCGGCGAGCCACTCGTCCACCCGGTCGACGAGCCGCCGGTCGCCGGTCAGCCGGTGCAGGCCGGCCAGCGCGGCGGACAGCTCCCACCGGTGGTTCGGGGTGTGCACCCCGCCGACCAGCAGCGCCTCGACGGACCGCTCGGCGACCGCGCGCAGCCGCCCGGCGACGTCGGCCGGACCGGGGGCTCCCTGGGCGTCGAGCAGCTCGAGGGTCAGGCAGAGGTCGTTGACGGTGAACGACGAGTCCGGCGGGGAGACGAGGTTGTCCCCGTCGAACAGACCGGTCGGCCCCTGGGACGCCTCGAGGTGCGTCACGAGGGCCGTCGACGCCGCCGCGCGGTCCGGGTGCGGATCGTCGACGAGGTCGGCGAGGACCAGCACCCGCACGGCGTGCATGGTCGCCCGGTGCGGGAACGCCGTCGGGACGCCGACGCGGAGCGTGTCGAGCACCGCGTCCGCCTCGGTCAGGGTGCCGGCGACGAGGCGGTCGCGGTAGGACGCGTCGACCACGGGCGTCAGTCCTTCAGGCCGGAGTTGAGGTCGGCGCTCAGCACGTACCGCTGGGCCACGAAGAACATCACGACGAGCGGGATGATCGAGATGACCGAGGCCGGCAGCAGCAGCGTCCAGTCGATGTTCTCCGCGCCGACCAGGCTGCGCAGGGCGACCTGCAGCGTGAACTGGTCGGGGTCCGCCAGGACGATCAGCGGCCAGATGTAGTCGTTCCACCGCCACTGGAAGCTGAAGATCGCCAGGGTGATCGCGATCGGCTTGGCCAGCGGGAGCATGATCCGGAAGAAGATCGCGAGCTCCTTGGCGCCGTCGATGCGGGCGGCGTCGAGCAGCTCGTCGGGGACGGTCAGGAAGAACTGCCGGAACATGAAGATGCCGGAGGCGGTGATGACCGACGGCACGATGATCCCCGCGAGGGAGTTGTACAGGCCCAGGTCGCGGATGACGGTGAACGTCGGGGTCAGGATGACCTCGGTGGGCAGCATGGTCGTGGCGAGGATGCAGACGAACAGGGCGCTGAGCCACCAGGCCCGGTACTTCGCCAGGGCGTACCCGGTCGCGGCGCTGAAGAACACCGTCAGGACGGTGGTGATCGTGGCGACGACGAAGGTGTTGCGGAAGTACAGGGAGAAGTCGACCCGCTCCCAGGCGCGGAGGTAGCCGTCGAACGTCCAGGTCTCGGGCCAGATGGTCAGCGGGAACCGGAACAGCTCACCGCCCGGCTTCACGGAGCTGAGGAAGAACCAGACCAGCGGGAACAGGAACAGCACGACGAGCACCGCCAGGACGACGGTCGACGGCAGGGACCGGGCGAACCGCACCCGCAGCGGCACGCGGCGCATCCGCAGCGGCGGACGGTCGGGCGTCGGCGGGGTCGGGGCGGCGGGCGCGGAGGTGGTCTCAGAGGCCATCGCGGATCCTCTTCTCGAAGCGGAGCTGGACGAGGGCGACCACGAGCAGGATCACCATCAGGACCATCGAGACGGCGCTGGCGTACCCGACCTGGGCGCGGTCGAAGCCGGTCTCGTAGATGTACTGCACGATCAGGCGGTTCTCCGTGCCGGGCCCGCCGCCGTTGAGGGCCTGGACCATGGCGAACTCCTTCATCGACCCGATGGTCGACAGCAGCACGACCATGAAGGTCGTCGGGGCGATGCCCGGCAGGGTGATGGCACGGAACCGCTGCCAGGCGTTGGCGCCGTCGAGCTGAGCCGCCTCGTAGTAGGAGACCGGGACGTTCCGGATCGCCGCGACGTAGAGCAGCATGTTGAACGCGGTGTTGGCCCAGGCGGTGGCGATGATGACGACGGCCATCGCGAGGTTCGCGTTCGAGCTCCAGGCCAGCGGGTCCATCCCGAGACGGCCGAGGACGTCGTTGACGATGCCGAAGCTCTCGCCGAACAGCCACCGCCACACGACGCCGGTGACGATCGGCGACACGAGCCACGGGATGAAGAACACGACCTTGGCGAACCCCGTGCCGCGGGCCCACCTGTTGGTCAGGAGCACCGCGATGCCGAGCGAGAGCGCGACCGTCGCCGGCACCGACAGCACCACGTACACCGCGGTGCGGCTGAGGGCCGACCAGAAGTCGCTGTCGCCGACGAGCTCGGTGTAGTTATCCAGGCCGACGAACTCGAGGTCGCCGATGCCGCGGTAGTCGGTGAAGGAGTACAGCAGCCCGAGCGCCCCGGGCCAGACGAAGAACAGGGCGAACAGCGCGATGACCACCGCGGTGAGCAGGAGCGGCGCGAGCGTGTACTTCCCGTACGGGCGGCGGCGCGGTCGCGGCGCAGGGACGGTGGGCGATGGCGCCGCGACGGGGGCCGCGTCCGCACGGGGTGCGTGTGCCAGGGTCATCAGGTCCTCCCGGGTGGAGCGGGCGGGTGCGCCGGCCGCCCGTGACGGGCGGCCGGCGCACGGGGTCAGTCGGCGTACGCCTCGGTGGTCTGCTCACCGATCTCGCGCACGGTGGTGGCGAGGTCCTGCTCGCCGTTGAGGTACTTGACCGTCTCGTCCTTCAGCGGCTCGTACTCCAGGACCAGGCCCTCGTACCCGTTGCGCAGCGCGGTCGTGGCCTGGTCACCGGCGATCGGGTCGGATGCCTCGATCTCGGCGTAGTACATGTCGAACGCCTCGGCGTTGTCCGCGTACGCGACGTCCAGGCCCTCGACGGCCGGCAGGAAGCCGGAGATCTCCGAGAGCTCGGCGTAGTTCTCCTGGGTGTACATCCAGTCGATGAACGCCTGGGTCTCCTCCTCCACGCCGGTGCCGTCGAACGCGACCATCCAGTTGGTGCCGAGGTTGGTGGCGCGGGTGGGCTGCGCCGGCATGAGGGCGGTGGTCCACTCGAAGTCGGTGATGTTCTGGGAGAAGTCGGTGATCTGCCAGACCCCGGAGTAGTACGCGGCGACCTGCCCGCTCTTGAACATCGCCGAGGGGTCCTCACCGGACAGCCACACCGAGCGCGGCATGAGCTGGTCGTCGTTCATCGCGGCGAAGTACTCGAGCGCCTCGGCACCCTCCTCGTCGAGCGCCCAGGTGCCCGCGTCGTCGGGCTGCACGCCCTGGGACCCGAACTGGTACATGAACGAGCGCAGCCGGTGGGCGGAGCCGTCCATGACCATGCAGTACCGGGCTCCGGTCGCGGCCTGGACCTCCTGGAGCGCCGCGGTGAACTCGTCCCAGGTCCACGGCTCGTCGTCGATGCCCGGGTAGGCGACGCCCGCCTGGTCGAACAGCGACTTGTTGAGGAACAGGCCGACGGCGGTCAGGTCGCTGGGCAGCGCCTTGATCTCGCCGTCCTCGTTCTCGACGAGCAGCGACTCCATGACGTCGCGCTCCTCGGCGACGCTGGTGAGGTCGAGCAGCTGCGACTCCCACAGCGGGTCGATCTCGGAGGCACGGGCCAGCGCGGGCAGGTCGCCGGCCTGGGCACCGGAACGGAGCCTCGTGACGAGGTCGTCGTAGGGCACGTCGACGATCTCGACGTGGACGCCGGTCTCCTCCTCGTACTTGTCGGCCATGGCCTGGTAGCCACCGCCCTGGTTGGCGTCGCCGGACAGCACGAACTCCAGGGAGACCGGCCCGTCGGACGCGGCCTCGGAGCTGCCGCCGCAGGCGGTGAGGGTGAGCGCGGCGACGGCCAGCGCCGACGTCGCGGTAAGGGTGCGGAGCTTCACGTTTCCTGACCTCTCGGGGGACCACCGCCCGGGTTGCCGGGCGGCGGGAAGGACGGGCGGGGAGCGGACTGGGGCGCGTCCCCGACGATCCGGAGGTAGCGCGTGGTGGCCTTTGCTATCAGTGCGATGGCAAAGATTTCAAGGCGCCGTCCGCCGGACCTGCGGCACGAAACACAGAATTTACCCGGCGTCACACAGCCGCTACATCGGGGCCGATGGGGCTTGCCGGACCGTCGCGGGGATGGTTTTATCTCGCACTGATAGCAAAGTCACGGAGAGGCGGAAGCAGTGGTCAGGAACGCGGCGCGCACCGCCACCACGCGCACGGTCACGGACATCAACCGCACCGCCGTGCTCGACGCGCTCAGCACGCAGGGTCCCCTGTCCCGGTCCGCGCTGCGCCGCGTGACCGGCCTGTCCCCCGCGACGATCGACCGGCTGTGCGCCGCGCTGCTCGAGGAGCAGCTGGTGGCGCGCGCGGGCGTCGAACGCTCGTCCGGTGGACGCCCCTCGACCCTCCTGAGGTTCGCCGGGGAACGGCGGGTGATCGTCACCGTCGAGGTCACCGCTGCCGGGCCCCGCGGCATGCTCATGGGGCTGGACGGCTCGCGCACCGACCGCGTGGACCGTGCCACCGCGCGCGACGCGGACCCGAGCGCGCACCTCGACGCGCTGCTCACGCTGATCGGCGACCTGGTCGCCCGTGCCGCGGACGCCGGGCGCACCTGCCTCGGGATCGCCGTCGTGGTCCCCGGCGTCGTCGACGACCACGGACGCGTGTCCAACTCGGCCGAGCTCGGCTGGCAGCAGCTGGACGTCGGTTCCATCGTCGGGCACCGGTTCGGTCTGCCCGCCCTGGTCGAGAACGACGCCAACGCGATCGCGTTCGGCGAGTGGGCGCGCGGTTCCGGGGACGGCGTGCACAGCCTGGTGGCCGTCGTCCTCGGCGTCGGTGTCGGCGCGGGCATCGTCTCCGACGGCACGCTGGTGCGCGGCGCCCGCTCGGGTGCCGGGGAGATCGGGTACCTGGTCGCCGATCGTTCGGCGTTCGGCCGGGTGTTCGCGCGCCAGGGCGACCTGGAGTCCCGGATCGGCGCCGTCCCCGCCCGGTACGCCGGCACGGGCGCGCCGGCCGACGCCGCCGCGCTGCTGGCCGCCGCGGCCGCGGGTGACCCGCTCGCGACCGATCTCGCCGCCGAGCTGCTGGACCACCTCGCCTTCGCCGTCATCGCCCTGGCGACGGTGATCGACCCCTCGGTCGTGGTGCTGCACGGGCGACTGCCGGCCGACGGCGACTGGGTCGTCCGCCAGCTCGAGCAGCGCCTGGCCGGCCGCATCCCGTTCCCGCCCACCATCCACCGGTCCGGACTCGGTACCGACGCGGCCCTGGCCGGCGTCGGCGAGCTCATGGCCCGGCGCACGAAGGGATCCGTCTACCTTGCCTGAGATCGCGCCCGAGCGGGTCGACCGCTCTCGCACGACCCGCGGTGCGCGCACCGCGACCGTCGGCGTCGACGTCGGCGGCACCAAGACCCACGTCGTGGCCCTCGGGCCCGACGGCGGCCGCGCCGACGTCGTCGTGCCCTCGGCGGACTGGCGGGACGGCTCGCTGTTCGCCGGCACCGACAACTTCGCCCGGCTGGCTGCGCTCGTCGCGCGAGTCGTGCCCGCCGGCGCGGTCGCCCGGGTCGCCTACGGGATGCACGGGGTCGACACTCCGGCCCAGCAGGCGCTCGCGACGGCCGAGCTGGTCCGGCACTCCCCCGGCCCCGTCCTCGTCGTGAACGACGCCGGCCTGCTCGGCCCCGCCGCGGGGTACACCGAGTGCCTGACCCTCGTGGTGGGCACCGGAGCGGCGCTGCTCGGCACCGCGGCGGACGGCACCGCGCTCAGCGCCGACGGCTACGGCGCCGTGCTCGCCGACCACGGCAGCGCACCGGCGCTGGTGCGCGAGCTGGTGCGCGCCGCGCTGCGGTCCGCGGACTGGGGCACGCCGACGGCGACGCTCGCCGACCCCGCGGTCCGCGCGCTCTGCGGGGCGTACGCCGTCACGACGCTGCAGGACCTCGCACTCGCGGTGTCGCTGCAGCCGGCGATCTCCTGGGGGGTGCACGCGCCGCTCGTCTTCGAGGCAGCGGCCGGCGGGTCGACGCTGGCGGAGGGGGTGCTGCGCGACGCCGCCGACGTCCTCGCCCGCAACATCGCCGCGCTCCGGCGGCGCGGGGCGGTCGGAGACGTCGTCGTGGCGGCCGGGGGTGTCATCACCCAGCAGCCCGTCCTGCGGGAGCTGCTCGCCGCGCGACTGGCCGAGGAGGCCCCGGGTCTCCGTCTCGAGGTCCTCACCGCACCGCCGGTGGACGGCGCGCTCGCGCTGGCGGCGACGCTGTGAGCCCCGGCACCGACCTGCGCACGCCCGACCTCGTCACGGACCTGGCGTCGACCGACCCGCCGCGCGGCACGCGCGCGCCCCGCGCGCACCTGCGGTCCGACGCGCCGCGGCACAGCCTCGACGGGATCTGGCGGGTGCGGACCTGGCCGTCGCCGCGCCACGTCGTCGACGACGGCTGGACCCGACCGGGGGCCGCGCCGAGCGACCCCGCCGCGTGGTCCGACGTCCGGGTGCCCGGGCACTGGGTGCTGCAGGGGCACGGCGGTCCGGCCTACAGCAACCTGCAGTTCCCGTTCCCGGTCGACCCGCCGCACCCGCCGGACGACAACACGATCGCCGACCACCTCCTCGTGTTCACCGCCGACGACGCCGTCCTCGCCCACCCGAGCGTGCTGCGGTTCGAGGGTGTCGAGGGCGCCGCCACGGTGTGGCTGAACGGTGAGGAGCTCGGCACCCTGCGCGGCAGCCGCCTCACGCACGAGCTCGACACGACCGGGCTGCTGCACCGCGGCGAGAACGTCCTGGCCGTGCGCGTCGCGCAGTGGTCGGCGGTCAGCTACCTCGAGGACCAGGACATGTGGTGGCTGCCCGGGATCTTCCGGTCGGTCACCCTCCTCGCCCGTCCGGCAGGCGGCGTCCGGGACGTCTTCGCACATGCCGGCTACGACCACCGTGCCGGCTCGGGCATGCTGCGCGTCGACGTGCAGACCGAGGACGGCGACGCGGGGCCTCCGCTGCTCGACGTGCCCGCGCTCGGCCTGACCGGCGCGGAGGTCGGCGTCGAGCACCGGATCGCCGCGGTGCGGCCCTGGTCCGACGAGGACCCGCACCTGTACGACGCGACCGTCCGCACCGGCACGGAGACCGTGCGGTTGCGGATCGGGTTCCGGACCGTCCACGTCGAGGACGCGGTCCTGCTGCTCAACGGCCGCCCGGTGCTGCTGCGCGGGGTCAACCGGCACGAGCACCACCCGGTCCGTGGCCGGGCCGTGACGACTGAGGACGACCGCGCCGAGCTGCTGCTCATGAAGCGGCACAACATCAACGCCGTCCGGACCTCGCACTACCCCCCGCGCGCCGACCTGCTCGACCTCGCCGACGAGCTCGGTCTCCTGGTCGTCCTGGAGAACGACCTCGAGACGCACGGCTTCGAGCTGGTCGAGTGGCGCGGCAACCCCTCCGACGACCCGCGGTGGGGACCGGCGATCCTGGACCGGGTGCAGCGCACGCTCGAGCGGGACAAGAACCACCCGAGCGTGCTGATGTGGTCGCTGGGGAACGAGGCGGGGACCGGGCAGAACTTGGCGGCCGCCGCCCGCTGGGTCGCTGAGCGCGACCCCGACCGGCTGGTGCACTACGAAGGGGACTGGTCCTCGACGTACGTCGACGTCTACTCCCGGATGTACGCCACCACCGACGAGGTCCTCGCGATCGCCACGGAGCCCGCCGGCGGGACCACCGACGCCGAGCCGCACCGACGCTCCCTGCCGTTCGTCCTGTGCGAGTACGCCCACGCCATGGGCAACGGGCCCGGAGGGCTGACCGAGTACCAGGAGCTGTTCGAGACGTACCCGCGTCTGGCCGGCGGGTTCGTGTGGGAGTGGGTCGAGCACGCGCTCCTCGACCCCGCCGCACCGGCTACCGGGGACGACGGCCCGCGCTGGCGGTACGGCGGGGACTTCGGCGAGCGGGTGCACGACGGGAACTTCGTCGTCGACGGCCTCGTGCACGCCGACCGCACCCCCGGCCCCGCGCTGGCGGACCTCGCGCAGGTGTTCGCGCCCGTCCGGCTGGACCTGGCGGACGACCTCGGGCTGCTCACCGTGCGCAACGTGCGGCACACCCGCGACACCGGCGACCTCGAGATCGCCTGGTGGTCCGACGCACCGGGCCACGAGCACGCCACGGCCCTGAACGTCCCCGCGGTGGCGGCTGGGACCGCGGCACACGTCGCACTGCACCTCCCGACCGCGGTGGCGGGGGCGACCGTGACCGTGACCGCCCGCACCCGCGAGGCGACGCCGTGGGCGCCCGCCGCGCACGAGATCGCGTGGACCCAGCGGGTCGCACCGCCCACCGTGCCCGTGGTCGGCGCCGCACCCGTCGCGCCGTCCGCGACCGCATCCGGGATCCGGCTCGGTCGCGCGCTGATCGACCCGACCACCGGGATGCCGGTGCGGCTCGGCACGCTCGACCTGCACGACGTCGCCCTCGGCCTGTGGCGCGCCCCGACCGACAACGACCGCGGCGTCGGCTGGGACGAGCCGGACCTGCCCCCGGTCGCCGACCGGTGGGCGGCCGCTCGCCTGGACGACCTGCGCTCCCGCCTGCTCGCGCTCGAGCTCACGACGGACGGCGTCGTCGCCCGGACCCGGGTCGGGCCTCCGGTCCTCGACGCCGGAGCGGACTGCACCTGGCGCTGGAGCGCCGACGACGGCGGCCTCGCGCTGGAGCTGACCGTCGAGCCGTACGGGACGTGGCCCTGCGACTGGGCGCGCGTCGGGGTCGACCTCCGGCTCGACCACCCGACGCGGGAGGTCCGCTGGACCGGCTACGGGCCCGGCCCGCAGTACCCGGACACCGGCCAGGGCGCGGCCTGGGGCACGCACGCGGCCGACCGCGACGCCTTCGCGGTGCGGACGGTGCGGCCCCAGGAGCACGGCGCCCGCGTGCTGGACGACGCCCTGGTCGTCACGGGAGGCGACGCACCGGACCTGCGCGTCCGCACGGAGCGGGCCGCGCTGACCGTCCGCCCGTGGTCGCGGACGACGGTCGCCGCCACCACCCACGACGACGCGCTACCCGCCGCCACCTCGACCCATCTCTCCGTGGACGCCGCCCGCTCGGGGGTCGGCACGGCGTCGTGCGGTCAGGGGGTGCTGCCGCAGCACCGCCTGCCGCCCTCGCGGCACGTCCTGCGGCTCGTGCTCAGCGCGGGCTCGTGACCGCGACGCGGGACCCGGACGCCGGCGCGACGTCCCCGGCGAGGGTGCGCGCCTGGCGGCTGCGCGCGATCGTCCTGGCCGCGTACTGCGTGAACGGGTTCAGCCTCTCGGCCTGGAACGTCCGCCTGCCGGCCATCGGCGAGCAGGCCGGTCTCGACGCCGGCGGGCTGGGCCGGTTCCTCATGGCGAACGCGCTCGGTACGCTCGTGACCATCCCGCTCGCCGGCCGATGGGTGCAGCGCGCCGGGGCGCCGCGAGCCTACGCCGGCGCCACCGTCGGGTTCGTCGCCGCGTACGCCGGGCTCGCGGTCGCCCTGCACGCCCGGTCGGTGGTCGGGCTGCTCGCGGCGGCCGCGGTGCACGGCGCCGCGTTCGCCCTGACGAACGTGCCCCAGGCGGTGCTCGGCACGGAGGCGGAGCGACGGGTCGGGCGCACGATCCTGCCGCAGTTCCACGCCGCGTACTCGATCGCCGCCGCCGGCGGTGCCGCGCTCGGGGGGGGTCGCCGCGGGCGTCGGGTGGGGACCTGCACCCCAGCTGGTCCTGCTCGCGGTCCTCGCAGCGCTGGCCCGGGGGGCGATCAGCCTGGCGCTGCGCCGCGACGCTCAGCTGCCCATCCAGACCGTCCGGGTGGACTTCCGAGGCGAGGCCGGCTCGACGCCAGCGCGCGCCCGGCGCGGCGGGGTGTGGCTGGAGACGCCGACCCTGCTGCTCGGGACCGTGGTGTTCGGCGCGGCGCTGTCCGAGGGCGCCGCGAACAACTGGATGGCCCCGCTCGCCGTCGCCGAGCTGCGCGTCGATGAGACGCGCGCCGCGATGTTCGTCTCGGTCTTCCTGGTCGCGCAGACCGCGGGCCGGCTGATCGGCGGGCCCCTGGTCGACCGGCTCGGACGCTCGGCGACCCTGGTCACCTCGGCGCTCGTGTCCGCACTCGGCGTCATCGCCTTCACCACCGCGCCCGCACCGTGGGTCGCGTGGGCGGGAGCGGCGGTCTGGGGCCTGGGCGCCGCGCTGGCCGTCCCGGTCGCCGTCAGCATCGCGGCCGGGCAGGGACGGGCGGCCGAGCGCATCGCGGCGGTCACGTCGCTGTCGTCTCTGGCGAACGTCGCCGGCCCGCCGCTCATCGGCTCCGCCGCCGAGTTCGTCGGCCTGCCCTGGGCGATCGGCGCCGTCGCGGTCGTCCTCGTCGCGGGTGCCGGCGCGGGGCGCGCCGTCCGGAGGTTCACCTGAGCGACCCGGCGTCCGCGGCCCTGCGGGGCAGGGACGAGCGGTGGACCGGAGCACCGCCGGGACCACGGGCCGGCAGCTCGTCACCCTGATCGCGCGCTCATCGCGGTCAAGCCCATCACAGTTCCCACCACCGGTCACGGCGTCGACCGCGGCCTCGACCTGCAGGTCAAGGTCACCGCACCCGTCGACGGCCAGGACCTGCCCGTCATCGTCTTCTCCCACGGCAACGCCTGGTCCATGGACGGCTACGAACCCCTCGTGGATCGCTGGGCGGCCGCCGGGTTCGTCGTCGTCCAGCCCACCCACCTGGACTCCCGCCGCAACCGCATCGGCTTCAGTGACCCGCGCTTCTCCACCATCTGGCGGGTCCGCATCGCCGACCTGCACGCGGTCCTGGATCACCTCGATGACGTCCTCGGCCAGGTCCCCGGCCTGTCTCCCCGCGTCGACGCGGGCCGCGTCGCCGTCGTCGGGCACTCCTGGGGAGGGCAGAGCACCGGGGCCCTGCTCGGGGCCCGTGTCCTGGACGCCGACGGCGCCCCGGGGGAGGACTTCACCCACCCCACCGTCAAGGCGGGCGCGCTCATCGCCACCACCGGCACCGGTGACACCCTGACCCCGTTCGCGCTGGAGCACCTGCCGTTCATGCGCCCTGGCTACTCCACCATGACCACCCCCGCCCTGATCATCACCGGCGGCAAGGACCAGTCGGCGATGTCCACCCGCGGACCGGACTGGTTCACCGACGCCTACCACCTCAGCCCCGCCCCCAAGGCCATGCTCACCATCACCGACGGCGAGCACACCCTCGGCGGCGTCGCCGGGGAAGCCGTCCGCGAGACCAGCGACGAGGACCCCTCCCGCGTCGCCCTCGTCGCCGACGCCGTGGCCGCCTACCTCCTCGACGCCCTCCATGCTGACGCCAGCGCATGGCAGGACCTGCAGGAGAAGGCCGCAGCCAGTTCCGGCGTCTTCAGCATCGACAGCAAGTAGACCCGACGCGGCCGGGCTCAACCGTCTCCCGCGGCGGGCCCGGTCGCGGACCTTCCTGGCCCAGTCAGTGACCAACGAACGGCTGTACCCTGCACTCCTCCTGCAGCCCGAGCACCCTCGCCGACACCACAGGGCCATGCTCCGTCGCCGATCAGCTGCTGGGCCGCAGAACCTGCACCTGCTCACCGTCGAGCGCCTCGATCCCGACACCGACGCCGAGCATCCGCGGGGGCTGCTGCGCCTGACCGTAGAGACCGAACGTCCCCTCCACGACTTCCTCGTATCGGCGAGAGCGTGCCGGCCCCCACCGATGCTCAGCATGACGACGATCGAGAGCGGCCGGCCATCCCCGAACGACGCGCCGTTCGTCCCGCCGTGCTCGACGCTGAGTTCTCCGAGACGACAACGCGGACCCCGATCCGTGACCGGGGCCCGCGTCCTGTCGGAAAGCTCAGCGTGAGATCTGCCCCGCGCTGCGCCGCCGGAGCGCCAGCACCGCGCCGGTGACGATCAGCATCGCCGCAAGCAGCGCCAAGGTGCCCACCGTCGCGCCCGTGGAGGCGAGCGCGCCTGGCCGTGCCGTGTCGGATGCGGCGACCGTGAGCTCGGCCCAGCCGATGAGCGTGCCGTCAGCGGCGGTGACCGCGATCCGGTGCTGGCCCGGCGCGGTGTCGGCCGGGATCCGGAACATCGTCTCGCCTGACGCGTTCACCGTCGCGACGCCGAGGTCGACCGGCGTCGAGAACAACCAGCCCCGCACCTGGGTGCCGGCGTGCTGCGTGCCGACCGTGACCGTCACCGTGCCGCCGGCCGTGACCGGACCGGTGACCGTGATGCCGCCGCGGGTGCCGTCGACCAGTTCGCCGGCGGTCGGCGGTGCCGGGGTGCCCGGGGTGCCCGGGGTGCCGGGCGCGGGGATGGGCGGCGAACCGGGGTCGGTTCCTGGGTCCCCGGGCTGGCCCGGACCGCCCGGCTCACCCGGGCCAGGCTCACCCGGCCCCGGGTCGACCGGGAGGTCGGTGAACGCGAACGTCCACTCGGACTGCGCCCCGTCCGTGAGCGCGAACCCGTCGAGCGCTCGTGCGGTCACCGTGACCGTGCCGGTGCCGGCGTGCGTGCCCGCGGTGACCACGGCGCCGTCGACCACGTACTCGACGCCGGTGGACAGCGGCACCGTATAGGTGTCGGCGGCGGTGCCCAGGGCGTCGTGGAACGTGACGGCCCCCGGCGTCACGACGGTGTCGGCCACCTCGGCCTGCAGCAGCGTGATCCGGTCGATCGCGATGGTGCCGGCGTCGAGCCGGAGGCTGACGGTTGGCGCCCAGCCGGCGAGCTGGTCGTGGGTCATCGTCAGGTCGAGCATCCCGGTCCGGATCGGCGACCAGGTGCCGTCGCGCTCGATCCAGGACGTGAGCTCGCCGTGGTCGACGACCGTGGCGAACCGCACGCCGGGCTCCCAGGCGACGGCCCGGTCCCCGACCCCCGCTGACAGCCCCTTCGCCTGCCCGCCGACCACCACGTCGATCCCGCCGCGGGACCGCGTGTTGTTGAACCAGCTGTGCGCGCGGTTCTGCGGGCCGTCCGTCAGCCCGACGAACAGGCTGTCCTCCGCGGTGCCCGTCCCGACGAAGGACGCCGGCTCCACGACCAGCGCGAACCGCTCCGCGGGGTCGACCGGCAGCGCCAGGTGGCTCCACCGCCGGCCCGGCGCGGTCGCGGTGAGCACGCCGGCGTCGGTGTCCACGGCCAGGTCCGCCGCGGCCTCGCCGATGTCGCCGAACGCCTCGTACTCGCCGAGCCGGTCGGTGTCGAAGTCGTCGTCCCAGGCGACCTCACCGAACGTCACGTCGTCGAACGCCTCCCCGGAGGGGTGCTGCACGTTCACCGGTGCGACCTCCGGGCCCGGCACCGCGGTGCCCTGCTCGGTGACCCACTTGGCGCCGTCCGCGCGCTTGGTGATCGTGAACGCGTCGAGCTCGTCGCCGACGGCGACCGTCGCCGCGCCCCCGGGGCGGGTGTACGTGACGACGGAGGAGTAGCTCAGGGTGTCGCCGTCGACCGAGATGGCCTGGTAGGTCGACGTGTCCTGGGCCCGGACGACTGCGGTGGCGCCGTTCCGGTTCCAGATGTGGTCGTCGCCGGCGGGCAGCGTGTACTGCTTCTGGCCGGCGTTGGACACGACGTAGACCGGCCCGGCGCTGACGCCCGGCAGGTCCGTCCCCGTGGAGCCGTGATAGCCGCGGCCGTAGGTGTGGTCGTGGCCCTGGAGCACCAGGTCGACGTTCCGCCGCTCGAGCACCGGCAGGACGTACTGGCGCCAGTCGGCCTCGTCGCGCAGGCCGTTGCCGCTGACCCCGGTGGAGAACACCGGCTGGTGGGCCAGCACGACGCTCCACTCGTGCGGGTTCTCGCGCAGCACCCGGTCGAGCCAGGTGGCCTGCGCGGTCATCCACGCCTTGCGGCCGGTGTCGCAGCTCGACGTCGAGCCCGGGGGCTGGACGATCGTGCAGATGTCGTCGCGGTTGGCGTTGAGGTTCACGAACCGCACGCCCTGGTAATCCGTGACGTACACGGTGTCCTTGAGGACGGACGCCAGGTGCTCGCCGTACTCCGTCGCGTACTCGCCGGCGTCGGACGGGACGGGCCCGTTGGCGTCGTACTCGAAGCTGTCCGTGTAGGTCTCGATCCGCGGCTGGCCGCCGATCTCGTGGTTGCCGAGCGTGGTCAGCACGTTCGTGCGGTCGCCGACCCCCTCGACGCCTGCGAACCAGTCGGTCCACTCCTGCTCGATCGTCGCGGTGTTGACCAGGTCGCCCGCGTACAGGCCGAGCTCGGCGTCCGGGTGCGCGGCGACGGCGGCGTCCACCGTCTGGTGCCACACGGAGTCGATGCCCTCCTGCGCGTCCCCGAAGTACAGGAACGTGAACGGGTCGGCACCGGCGGAGGCGGTGGTGAAGGAGAACCAGCCGCTGGCCCGGTCACCCGACAGCACGCGGTACTGGTACTCGGTGCCGGGGGTCAGGCCCTCGATCCGGGCGCTGTGGCTGCGCGCCGGGTAGCCGTCGACGGTGCGCTCGGGCTTCTGCTCGGCGGCGACGGTCCGGGCCGTGCCGCCGACCGGGCGGACCTCGACGGAGCCCGTCAGCGGCAGCGCGCTGCGGGACCGCCACGTGACGTACTGCGAGGTGGACGGGTCGGCCGTCGGGTTGAGCACGACGCGCTCCGGCGTGCCGTCCGGCGCGTCCGGGTCCGTCCACGCACCCGCGCGGGTGGCGACGTCGAACACGTGCATGACGCCCTGGTCCGAGCCCAGCGGGAGCCGCACGGCGTCGACGGTCTTGGTGGCGTCCAGCGAGACGGGCTTGGTGCCGAACACCCGGAAGGTGCCCGTTCCGGTGCTGTTCGCGCCGTTGTTGCGGCCGGAGACCTGGACCAGCGTGCTGCTGCCGGCGCCGGGCTGGGCGGCCCAGTCGGTCAGCTCCAGCACGACGTCCTGCGTGCTGCCGTCGGTGTACTCGACGACTGCCGTGCCCCGGGCCGGGCCGTTGGTGGCCAGTCCGAGGAACGCGATCGCGCCGGCCTGCTCGTCGGCCAGGTCGATGCGCTGGCCGTGCGGGATCCAGTTGTCCGGCTCGCCGGGGGCGGTGTCCGGCCAGGTGAACGTGATGCCGGTGTCGCCGTGCGGGATCTGCTGGCCGGGAGCTGCGCCGGCCGTCGCGAGGGTCTCGCGCGAGAAAGACCAGTCGGACAGGTCCATCGAGCCCAGCTCGCCGCGCCCGGCGGGCGTGGTGCCGATGCTGTTCCGGGCGTCCACGCCGTCGGTGTACGACGGCGGGGCGTCGTCGGGGCCGGTGCCCCAGGTGCCCGGGACCGCGCCCATCGTGAAGTCGAGCGTGCCGCCGGTGCGGACGAAGTCGGCGTCCACCCACGACGCCGTCTGCGGCGTGCCGTTGACGGACAGCGCCCTCGTGTACCGGTTCGTGCTGCTCGCACCGGGCGCGGAGATGGTGATCGCGCGGTCGCTGCCGACCGGGTCGATCACGAGGTGCTCGAACATCGGCGCGGTGACGACGAGATCGCCGGTGCCGTAGATCGCCGGGTACACGCCCATCGTGGCGAATGCGTACCAGGCGCTCAGCGAGCCCTGGTCGTCGTTGCCGGGCAGGCCGGCCGGCGTCGTGTCGTACATCTCCGTGGCCGCGCGGTAGAGCACGTCCGTGGCCTCGTGCGGCGCACCGAGCCAGTTGTAGACCCAGGGGGTGTTCATCGCCGGCTGGTTGGACAGGTAGTTGCCCGACTTGTCGTAGGCGCCGGCGTCCAGGTCGGCCATGAGGGAGTCCAGGGCGGCCGTCGACGCCGCGACGCCACCCTTGCGCTCGATCAGCGTGCCGAGGTTGTGCGGCACCATCCAGCCGTACTGCAGGCCGGTCGACTGGTTGAACTGGCCGCGGCCGCTGCCGTCCTCCCGGACCTGCAGGTTCATCGCCCGGTCGAACCCGGTGCGCTCGCGCGGCCGGATCTGCTGGGACTGCGGGTCGAACACGTTCATCCAGCTCTGCGACCGGGCCATGAACGTGTCGTGCGCGGCCGTGTCGCCCAGGCGCTCGGCGAGCTGCGCGATCGCGAAGTCGTCGACCGAGTACTCCAGGACCCGCGAGGTCGCGAAGTCGTTCTTCCGGTTCTCGATCATCCCGGTCGCGAAGTACTGGAACGCGTCCGTGCGGTCGGAACCGGAGGCGGGCAGCACCTGCGTGCTGAGCATCCCCGCGAGCGCGTCCTCGCGCCGGTAGTCCGTGATGCCCATGTCGTCGAGCGTCGCGATCATGACCTGCAGGCTGTCGCCCTGCATGCGCGCGGCGCCGGGCTGCCAGCCACCGGTCTGGTCGTGCAGCAGCACGATCGACTCGGCGATGTCCGCCGCGACCTCCGGGTGCGTCAGCGCGATCAGCTGGATCTGGCTGCGGTACATGTCCCAGCCGGAACCGGCGAAGTTCTGGTAGAAATCGCGCCCGTCCTCGACCTGGTGGGTCTGGCCGTCGTAGCCGCGGTACTCCCCGTTCACGTCGTTGCGGACGTTGGGGTGCAGCATCGCGTGGTAGAGCGCCGTGTAGAGCTTGGTCCGTTCCTCGTCGGTGCCGCCGGTCGCGTCGACCGTGCCGAGCGCCTCGGTCCAGGCCGCCTTCGCCGCGCCCCGGACGTCGTCGAACGACGTCGCGCCGACCTCGGCGTCCCGGTTCTCGGCGGCGTTCTCGACGCTCACGTAGCTGAGGCCGGTGCGCGCCGTGACCTGCGCGCCGTCGGCGAAGGTCACCCAGGCGCCGGTGTCGTGCCGGAAGTCCGCACCGGTGTCCGCGCTGTCCTTGCCGGCTTCGGTCCGGCCGGCGGTCAGCGTGCCGTCCTGCCAGGTGCCGTGGAACACGAACGGCTGGTCGTACGTCGTGGAGAAGTACGCGGAGTAGTAGTTGCCGTTGTCGCAGATGTCCGCGCCGCGCATCCAGCCTGACACCGTGCTCGTGGCCGGGTCGATCGTCACGTCGGCGGCCTGCACCAAGTTCGGGCTCACCGCCGCCACGGAGGCGTGGCGGCAGGAGTACACCCGGCGCGGAGTCCGGTTCGCGTCGGTGGAACCCGGAGCCACCGCGACCGAGCTCTTCGACCAGCAGGACGGCGCCAGTGAGGGATACGCACGGATGTTCGCGGACGTCGAGCTGCTCAACCCCAACGACATCGCAGACGCTGTCGAGTACATCGTCACCCGCCCCCGACGAGCCGCCGTGAACGAGATCCTCATCCGCCCCACCGACCAGCAGGCATGACAGTCGGGCCGGCCGGCGCGTAGTCCTCAAGCGTGCCGGCGCGGGTCCGGGCTGACCGTGCGCCAGGAGGAAGGGCAGACGTGGAGATCGCAGTGCAGCGGATCAGCGGGTCCGCCGTGGTCGTCCGCCCAACCGGCCGGCTCACCACCGCCGACGCCGCCAAGCTGAGAGCCGCGCTGTCGGACCTCGTCGGCGCGGGCAGCGCCCGGGTCGTCGTCGACCTCGAGGCGACCACGTTCCTCGACTCGACCGGCCTCGGCGCACTCGTGTTCGGCCTGCGGGCGGCTCGCACGGCGGGCGGCGACCTGACGATTGCGCGTCCGAGCGGTCAGGTGCTGAACGTCCTGGAGCTCACGACGATGATCCGGGTGCTGCCGCCGCACGAGACGGTGGCGGACGCGTTCGGCGCGCTGTCCTGATCCAAGGCCCGGAACGACACCCGGTCCCCTCGCCTTGGCGCGTCCGCTGCTCCACTAAGCCGTCGGCGCCCGCTCACCGAGTGCCCCCTACGTGATGGCGGTCTACTGCTAGACCCCGGGCAAGTCGAAGACGTAGAAGACGTTCCCGCCCGGTCCACCGACCCCGGCAACCGTGCCGCCGGGGATCTCATACGGCGTGACGACAAGCTCCAGCTCCGAGTGCTCCGCGAGCCACGCGTCCAGGTCGTCGACTCGGTACATCGGCCCCGCGGGCTGCGGGTCGGTGGAGATCATCAACTGAGTCTCCGACCCCGGTAGGGCGAGCGCGACCGTGTCGTCTGCCTCCCGCCACGCCTCCTCCCACCCCAGCCTGTCGCGGTAATACGCGACAGCCTCGTCCAGGTCCCGCACCGGGTGGTAGATGAAAGTGAGTAGCACGAAGTGCCTCCGGGGGACGGCTGCGCAGTGATCACCCAGCCTGCCGGATCGGGAAGCCCGACGTCGAGCGTCACGGAGGACGGCTTGCGGCGCTGCGCGCTTGGCCCGCGAGCGCGCAGCCCCGGAGGGTGAGGCCGACCTCGAATCCCCCATGCGTTCCGTCGCTGTGTGAGCGACCTCTAGCCCCGGGGCGAGACGTCACCGTCGTGCTCGCTCCGCGGCACCGCACTCGACCTCCCGAGCACCTGAGCGCGTCAGGCCGTGGGCGTGTGCGCCCCGCGGTGGCACGGTGGGCACGACCTGGCCTAGCTGTAGTTCCTCGGGACGTTGTGATCAGCGTGGTCCGGGACAGATGACGAGGACCTCCGGTATTCAAGGGGTTACCACACCGTCCTCGAACACCCGGAGGTCCTCGTGACCCACGCTAACGCCCCGTTGACACCGACCGGCAGGCTCCGGCTCGCGCGCGTCGTGGTCGAGGACGGCTGGTCCGTGCGCCGCGCCGCCGAGCGGTTCCAGTGCTCACCGGCCACGGCCGCGAAGTGGGCCAGGCGGTATCGCGCCGGTGAGCCGTTGACCGACCGGTCCTCGCGCCCGCGGCGCTCGCCCGGGCGCTGCCCGCGCCGCACCGAGCGGCGGATCATCGCGCTGCGGTTCACCCGCCGGTGGGGGCCACACCGCATCGGCTACCACCTGGGCGTCCCGCGGGCGACGGTCGGGCGGGTCCTGGCCCGCTACCGGATGCCGCACCTGGCGCACCTGGACCAGGCCACCGGCCTACCGGTGCGCCGACCAGCACCGGTCCGCTACGAGGCCGCCGCGCCCGGTGACCTGGTGCACGTCGACATCAAGAAGCTCGGACGCATCCCCGACGGCGGCGGCTGGCGCGCCCACGGACGCGGCTCGGCCCAAGACCGCGCCGCCGGCGTGACCCGTGACCGGGCTGCGCGCGCCGGGGCGAAGGGCTCACGCGGCTACCGGTTCCTGCACCACGCGGTCGACGACCACTCCCGCCTGGCCTACTCCGAGATCCTGGACGATGAGCGCAAGGACACCGCCGCTGCGTTCTGGACCCGAGCCCGCGCGCACTTCGCGGGCATCGGGATCCAGGTCACCGCGGTCATCACCGACAACGGCGCCTGCTACCGGTCCCGGGACTTCGCCGCCGCCCTCGGCGAGGCCAAGCACCGACGGACCCGCCCCTACCGACCGCAGACGAACGGCAAGGTCGAACGGTTCAACCGCACCCTGGCAACCGAGTGGGCCTACGCCGCGACCTACGCCTCGGACGAGGCACGCACCGCGACCTACGAGACTTGGCTGCACGACTACAACCACCACCGACCCCACACCGGCATCGGCGGCGCCGTCCCCGCAGACCGCGTTCACAACCTCACGGCGAACTACACCTAGCTCGTCGGTCGCCCCGAGTGGAGGGGTGCGTCGTGGGCCACTGCTCCGGCGCCCCACCACGCACGCGGGCTTCGGCGTCTGCTGTCGCCACGCACCGTTCGAGCAGGACGGCAGCCTCAGCGCTGTTGCGTTCCTTCCCTCAGCTGGGCCACCAGAGGCTTGAGGGCGGTCCAGTGCTCGCCGCTCGAGACCGGCTCCTCAGGCTCCCGGCAGTCGCGGGCGCCGTCAGGCCGTGTCGCCACCGTCGACCAGCAGCGTGCTGCCAGGCCGTGACCTGTCGCGTACCCCGATTTCGACGATCTCCCCACCGCAGACGACCGCGACACGATGGCTGATGTGTCGCATAACGGAGATCGTGAGACACACATCGATAGGCGACGTCGGTGTGCCACTCTCCCGCGACCTTGTGAGGCTCCGTCCGGCGCGTGTGCTGGGCCCGGGCGGGAACACCTGTCGGTGTTCCCGCCCCTCGCTGCGTTCCGCTCGTCTACGCGCTCACTGCTCGACTGCCGCGCCGTGAGAGCCATACGGCCAACAGGGCGACGCTGGCGATCACACCGGCGACGGAGATGAGTGCCGCGGGCCAGACGATGGCTCCTGCAGTTCCGGAGTCCCGACCCACATCGCTGCGATCGAACGCGATCGAAAACGACACGGCGTACGAGATCACCGCCGCCACCGTCGCAGTCACTGCGACGATGAACCACCCCTTGGGATGACGTTCTGCCATTGTTGCCCCCTTTTCACCTGCGAACGTAGAGCAAGCCGCCGTTCGCGCGCGCCGGTTCGCGCGAGACCTTCACATCCGCGGCAGCAGCGGCCCGGGGCTGCACCTCCTCGACACGCGTAGCGCTGCACGAGGGCATGGGACGGCGCGAGCCGGCGGCTTGCTCACCGCCGCGGCCCTCGCAAGCTTGCACCCGACAAGCTCATCGTTTCCAACGGTCGCCTTTGTGGAGGGGTCGTCGGCGGCAGAGGCAACTACGTGCCGGGGACGACTGCGGTCTCTGGAGGCTCGAATCTGGCGCTCGACGTGCTGCTGAGCGGCGCACAGTCCGCCTCCCGCTGAGCCAGGCGGGCGTATCTCCTGGCCAGAACGGCGTGTCACGTGTCGCTACGTCAACGTGCGGCACCATGCTGCGCCTATGAGCGGCAAGGACGTGGCCTCCGCCTCGCGCTTCGCTCTGCTCCTGGACACGAACGCTTTCATCGCCCTCGAGCCGACGTCGCCGTCGTTCCAGGCTGATCTGCCAGACGCTGCCGAGCTCGTGCGCCTTGCCCAGCAAGGCGATCACCGCTTCTACCTTTCCGCTGGCACCGCCCACGACATCGACCGGGACACACGGACAGACCGCCGGCGAGCGAATCACGCGCTCGCCGGCAAGTACCAGCACCTCGACCCGATCGCTCCGCCGACGGACCTGCTCGTGGTGCTCGGCGAGGACGCCCCACCACCCGGACGACACTCGAACAACGACGTCGATCTGGAGATGCTCTCCGCGGTCTGGGTCGGTGCGGTCGACTTCCTCGTCACGCAGGACAATCGGCTTCGGCGTCGTGCCGTGCGGGCAGGGCTCGGTGACCGGGTGCTCACCATCGTGGAAGCCGTCGCGTTCCTGCGCCGACTCTCCCCGCGTGCCAGCACACCTCCGCCCGCGGTCACGCCGGTTCGGACGTACAACCTCGACGTCCACGACCCGATCTTCGAGTCGCTCCGGGAGGACTACGTCGGGTTCGACGAGTGGTTCGCGGGCGTGCGGCTCGCACCGGGCCGGCCGGCATGGGTCATCCAGTTCGACGACGGCGGTTACGGCGCGCTGATGATCGTCAAGGACGAGCCGCCAGGTGCTACGGAGTTCCCCGGCAAGGTCCTGAAGCTCTGCACCTTCAAGGTTGCGGAGCACGCGTACGGGCGCGCCTACGGCGAGCTGCTGCTCAAGACGTTGTTCGGGCACATGCACAGCGGCGTTCACGACACCGTGTACGTCACCACCTTCCCGAAGCAGGACCGCCTGATCGAACTGCTCGAAGACTTCGGCTTCGTCCGACACAACCATCCTCAGGGTGACGACGAGGAGCTGGTGCTGGTCAAGTACCGGCGGCCGGCCGATCCGACACTGACCGACCCCTTGGTCGCGCACCGGATGCACGGACCGCCGTACGTCCACCCCGACGCGCGCACCTTCGTAGTCCCGGTCATCCCCGTGTGGCACGACGCCCTGTTCCCCGACTTCGAGATGGGCTTCGGGCTTTGGACCGGGAGCCACGCCTATGGAAACGCGCTGCGCAAGGCGTACGTCTCCGGGTCCAGGTCACGTCTCGTGAGCGCAGGCGACATCCTGCTGTTCTACCGGTCGGAAGACCTGCAGGCGGTCACTGTCGTAGGCGTAGTGGAAGATGTGCACGTCTCAAGCGACGCAAGGACGATCCAGAGGTTCGTCGGAAGGCGCACCGTGTACACGCCGATGGACCTGGGGCTCATGGAGCTGGAACACGCCGAGCTTCACGCGATGATTTTCCGACAGGACCGGCTGCTCGATCCGCCCGTGTCACTCAAGACCCTGCGGCTCATGGGAGTGCTCAACGGCCCGCCGCAGAGCATCACCGAAGTACGTAGAGGAGGACGACCGTGGATGCACCAGCAGCTGGCCGCGTCGCAGTAATGTCGATCAGGCCGCAGTTCGCCGAGGCGATCCTCAACGGGACGAAACTCGTGGAGTTCCGCAAGCGACGCCTGGCACCGGACGTCACGACAGTCCTCATCTACGCGACGATGCCCGTCGGCCGCGTCATCGGAGCGTTCGAGGTCCACGGGTATGACGTGGCGTCGCCAACGGCCGTGTGGGAGCGGCACAAGGGTCACGCTGGCATCGCACGGTCCGGCTACCGCGACTACTACCGAGGGTCCGAAGCCGCGGTCGGCATCCTCGTGAAGGGCGCGCGCAGGCTCCCGCGCCCGCTGACTCTCAAGGAGCTGGACGCATCCTTGCCCGTGCCGCAGAGCTTCGTGTACCTCACGCTCAACCCGCGCGGCCCACACGCCGACACGCAGGCGCGCCTGCATGACGAGCTCGCGACCGCGCACTGAGAACGAAGGGCACAAGCGCGTGAATCCAGACAAAGATCCCATGCACAAGCTCACGACACGCTCGTCGGCATCCTAGGGGACCACTGCAAATGGGTAAGGCTCGTCCGCAGCTGTGCAAGACCTTCCGGGCCGTGGCCAGGACTACCTTTCGCGACTACCAAGCGGGTCGCCCCGTCGGCCTGGTGCCATGGGAGACGTCCTTCACTGACGCCGCGTTGCTCCGGATCGCTACCCAGCATCCGCGTGAAGTCCTCGCGCACCGCTTTGACGGACGGTCTGAGCGCGCAACGGGAGCCGACTGGGAGTGGTGGTTCTGCAGCCCCAGAGGATTCACCGGCCTACGAGTACAGGCGAAGCGCATGGCCCCGAACACGAACACGTTTCCCGTGTCGAAGTCCGTCGATGGAGTGCAGCAGGCCGAAGTGCTCATTCGCGCCGCTCGATACCGACGAGCGACGCCCTTCTACGTTCTGTACGGAGACAGAGTGCCAACGGCGACACAGCCTGCAGTCGCCCCTGGACCTTGCCCACACGGGCCGTCCGACCCCACTCTATGGGGCGCCGCACTCGTGCATGCGGGAGTTGTGCACCAGCGCCTCCTCGGTCCGCGCCCTCGCCACTCGCTCCTCGCGGACGCATGGCCTTGGCATCATCTTGTCTGCAGCTCCTGCGAAGACGACACCGTCGATGAGGCCGCCCGGCGCTTCGTGCTGGAGGACGAAGCACACCGTGCCCGCCACCTTGATCCCGAACGCCAGAGCATCGCGATGGAAGGCCCGATCGACCGCGCGTACTTCGCCGAAGGCGCGCCTTCCGACGTGATCAGAGCGTACGAACGACGAGATCCGTCTTTGATCGAAGGTGGAGACGGGCTCGGCGGGGCCGTACTTGTGCTCGACGCGGGACGGCGACGCTAGGAGATGGAGGTCTGCACTCCTCGGGTCAGAAGCGCTACAGAGGGACCCCCGGCAGCGCGGGTCGCGGCCGCCCGCCCATCAGTCACTACTTCACGGTGCCCGCGGACGCATCACCACCAAGGCGCGACAGGAGAGCGGCGCGAAGCAAGTCACCGCAACCTCGGCAGTCACGCCGCCGGCCTCAGAGCGCACCTCACACAAGTCGGGCCGTCGCGCTCCCGAGCCCGTCGCGGTAGAGCGGCGCTCACAGATCGCCGAAACTGAAAATCTAGGCCAAAGCGCCACAACGGTCTCCGGAACGCCACAAGGGCGCCACAATTTCCCGCCGGAAACCACGCCGCTTAATCGGAACCTACAGCAGGCTCAGGACTGCATGTCCACGAACCGCGAGTAGTGACCCTGGAACGCCACGGTGATCACGTCCGTCGGCCCGTTACGGTGCTTGGCCACGATCAGGTCGGCCTCGCCCGCACGCGGCGACTCGCGCTCGTACGCGTCCTCGCGGTGCAGCAGCACCACCATGTCGGCGTCCTGCTCGATGGAGCCGGACTCACGCAGGTCGCTCATCGCGGGCTTCTTGTCGGTGCGCTGCTCCGGGCCACGGTTCAGCTGCGACAGCGCGATGACGGGGACCTCGAGCTCCTTCGCGAGCAGCTTGAGCGCACGCGAGAACTCGGAGACCTCCTGCTGGCGGGACTCGACGCGCTTGCCGGACGACATCAGCTGCAGGTAGTCGATGATCACGAGCTTGAGGTCGTGCTTCTGCTTGAGCCGCCGGCACTTGGCGCGGATCTCCATCAGCGACATGTTCGGGGAGTCGTCGATGAACAGCGGCGCCTCGGTGAGCTTGCCCTGGATCTGGGCGAGCTTCTGCCAGTCCTCGTCGCCCATGGAGCCGTTGCGCATCTTCTGCAGGGGCACGCGGGCCTCGGCGGACAGCAGACGCATGGTGATCTCGGAGCGGCTCATCTCGAGCGAGAACACGACGGACGCCTGGCCGTGCTTGATCGACGCGGCGCGGGCGAAGTCCAGGGCCAGGGTCGACTTGCCGATGGCCGGCCGGGCGGCGATGACGATCATCTGGCCCGGGTGCAGGCCGTTGGTGAGGCGGTCGAGGTCCGCGAACCCGGTGGGGACGCCGACCATGCCCTCGCCGCGGTGCCCGGCGGACTCGATCTCGTCCAGGGTGCCGGCGACGACCTCGCCGAGGCGGTGGTAGTCCTCGGTGGTGCGGCGGTCGCTGACGGCGTAGACCTCGGCCTGCGCGTTGTTGACGATCTCCTCGACGTCGCCGCCGTCGGTCGCGTAGCCGAGCTGCACGATGCGGGTGCCGGCCTCGACGAGGCGGCGCAGGACCGCGCGCTCCCGGACGATGCGGGCGTAGTACCCGGCGTTCGCGGCGGTCGGGACCATCGCGATGAGGGTGTGCAGGTACGGCACGCCGCCGATGCGGGCGATCTCGCCGCGCTTGGTGAGCTCGTCCGCGACGGTGACGGCGTCGGCGGGCTCGCCGCGGCCGTACAGGTCGAGGATCGCGTCGTAGATCGCCTCGTGCGCGGGCCGGTAGAAGTCGGTGCCGCGGATCTCCTCGACGACGTCGGCGATGGCGTCCTTCGAGATCATCATGCCGCCGAGCACGCTCTGCTCGGCGTCGAGGTCCTGCGGGGGCATCCGGTCGTAGTCCGCCCGGCGCTGCCCCGACGATGCCCCGTACTCGAGATCCTCGATCGTCACCGTGCTGCCCCGCCCTCGTCGTCCTGCTCCGTCGTGACGGTTCTAGCACCGGCCTCCGACACGCCCGTGCCCCCCGGACCTGGTCCGGCGGGCGCCGGTCGGTCCTCGAGGACTCGCGCGCGACGTGACAGTAGGCGCCTCGCGGACCGGTGTCGAGCGAGTCGTGCACAGGGCCTGGGGACGACGTTGTGGAAGGCTGTGGACCGCAGCCCAGGGTTGTCCACAGTCCGTGGACACAGGTGTGGACAAAGTCCGAATCCGTCCCCACCAGGGCCTTCTCACCGGCGCAAATGCCGTGAACCGATGTGGACAGGAAGAAGTTGGCTCTCATTTCACGCCTCGGACACGTGCCGTCCACGGTCGACCGGCAGATTCTGGGTCTGGCTGTGCCCGCGCTCGGGGCGCTGGTCGCCGAGCCGCTGTTCGTCCTGGTGGACTCCGCGATCGTCGGGCGCCTGGGGACGACGGAGCTCGCGGGACTGTCGCTGGCCTCGACCCTCCTGGTGACCGTCGTGGGGCTGTGCGTCTTCCTCGCGTACGCGACCACGGCCGCGGTGGCCCGCCGCTCCGGTGCCGGCGACCGCGCCGGCGCGCTGCAGATGGGCGTCGACGGCCTGTGGCTCGCGGCCGGCCTCGGCGTCGTGCTGGCGGTCGTCGCGTTCGCCGGGGCGCCCTGGGCCGTCGGCGCCCTCGGAGCGACGGGCGACGTCGCGCACCAGGCGGTGCTGTACCTGCGCGCGTCGGCGCCGGGACTGCCGGGGATGCTGCTCGTGCTCGCCGCCACCGGCGCGCTGCGCGGGCTGCAGGACACCCGCACCCCGCTGGTGGTCGCCGGGGTGGGCGCCGCCGTCAACGCGGTGCTCAACGTCGCGCTGGTGTACGGCGCGGGCCTCGGGATCGCCGGCTCGGGGCTCGGGACCGCGCTGACCCAGATCGGGATGGGAGCGGCGCTCGTCGTCGTGGTGGTCCGGGGCGCCCGCACCGTCGGCGCCTCCCTCCGCCCGGCGCCCGGCGGGATCCTGGCCGGCGTGCGCGCGGGGACTCCCTTGCTGCTGCGCACCGCGTCCCTGCGCGCCGCGATCCTCCTGACGGTCTGGGTGGCCACCAGCCTCGGGCCGGTGGCGCTGGCCGGGCACCAGGTGGTCAACGCGGTGTGGGGCTTCGTGGCGTTCGCGCTGGACGCGCTCGCCATCGCGGCACAGGCCCTCGTCGGGCACGCCCTCGGGGCGAGCGACGTCCCGCAGGCCCGGGCGCTGCTGCGGCGGATGCTCGCCTGGGGCGTCGGCGCCGGAGTGGTCCTCGGCGTCGTGACCGGGACCGCCGGGTGGTGGCTGTCCGCCCTGTTCACCAGCGACCCGGAGGTGCGGCACGCCGTCACCGTGAGCCTGGTGGTGGCGGCGGTGCTGATGCCGATGGCGGGGTGGGTGTTCGTGCTCGACGGCGTGCTGATCGGCGCCGGCGACGGCCGGTTCCTCGCCGCAGCGGGTCTCGTGACGCTGGCCGCGTACGTGCCGGTGGCGCTCGCCGTGCGGGCCTGGGCGCCCGACGGCTGGGCCGGGCTCGCGTGGCTGTGGGCGGCGTTCGCCGGCGTGTTCATGCTGGCCCGCGCCGTCACCACGGGCCTCCGCGCCCGCGGCGACCGCTGGATGGTCACCGGGGCCTAGCCTCCCCGCGCCGCCCCCCGACCGCTCGGCCCGCGAGGTCGAGGCTTTGCCGCGAAGTCGAGGGCTTCGCGCCCTGCTACGGAGGCAAACCCTCGACCTGGGGGGCGGCAGCGGGCAGCCGCGGCGCCGGGACGACGAACGCCCCGCGCCCGGCGTGAGCCGGAGGCGGGGCGTTCGTGCGGTACGGCTGCGATCAGGCCGCGACGACCTTGACGGTCAGCTTCGCGGAGACCTCGGCGTGCAGGCGGACCTGCACCTCGTACTCGCCGGTGGCCTTGATCGGCTGCGCGACCTCGACCTTGCGGCGGTCGATCGACGGGCCGCCGGCCGCCTTCACGGCGTCGGCGATCTCGGCGGTCGTGATGGCGCCGAACAGGCGACCGGAGTCGCCCGCCTTCGCGGACACGGTGACCGGGTTGCCCTGGAGGGAGTCACGCACGGCGCGCGCCTCCTCGAGGGTCTCGATCTCGCGGACCTTGCGGGCACGGCGGATCGCCGTGACCTCCTTCTCGGCTCCCTTGCTCCACGGGGTCGCGAGACCACGCGGGACGAGGTAGTTACGGGCGTACCCGTCCTTGACGTCGACGACGTCGCCGGGAGCGCCGAGGCCCGTGACCTCGTGGGTCAGGATCAGCTTGGACATCTGTCTGCTCCTTCTCAGCGCGCCGACGACGAGTACGGCAGCAGAGCCATCTCGCGGGCGTTCTTGACGGCACGCGCGATCGCGCGCTGCTCCTGGACGGACACGCCGGTCACGCGACGGGCGCGGATCTTCCCGCGGTCGGAGATGAACTTCCGCAGCAGGGCGGTGTCCTTGTAGTCGACCGACTCGATCTTCGCCGCCTTGAGCGGGTTCTGCTTCTTCTTGGGCTTCCGGACAACGGCCTTGGCCATCGTGGTGCTCCTTGTTCTGTGTGGAGCCCGGGGCGTTGCCGTGCCCCGGGATGGGGTGTGCTTGTGCGGGCGCGCGCCCGTGGGGTGCCGACCGAGGTCAGCGGTGCGTGATCAGCCGATCAGAACGGGGGCTCGTCGGAGTAGCCGCCGGCGCCGCCACCACCCGCGGGCGTGGCCCACGGGTCGTCCTGCGCCTGGCCGCCGCCACCGTTGAAGCCGCCGCCACCGCCGCCGCCCTGGTTGAAGCCGCCACCGCCGCCGCCACCGCCGTTGAAGCCACCGCCACCACCGCCGGAGCGCTGGGTGCGGGTGACCTTGGCGGAGGCGTAGCGGAGCGACGGGCCGACCTCGTCGACCTGCAGCTCGTACACGGTCCGCTTCTCGCCCTCGCGGGTCTCGTAGGACCGCTGGACGAGCCGGCCCGAGACGATGACCCGGGTGCCCTTCGTGAGCGACTCGGCGACGTTCTCCGCCGCCTCCCGCCAGATCGAGCAGCGGAGGAACAGCGTGTCGCCGTCCTTCCACTCGTTGCTCTGACGGTCGAACGTGCGCGGCGTGGACGCCACGGTGAAGTTCGCGACCGCGGCGCCGGACGGCGTGAACCGCAGCTCCGGGTCGGCGGTCAGGTTCCCGATCACCGTGATGGTGGTGTCACCAGCCATGCCAGCTCCTCGTTCTCGTCGAAAGGGGGTGGGTCCGCACGGTACGCGCGCGGTCCGACACTCAGGCGTCCTGGCGGAGGACCTTCGTGCGGAGGACGGCCTCGTTCAGGCCCAGCTGACGGTCGAGCTCCTTGGCGGTGTCCGACGTCGAGGAGAAGTCGACGACGGCGTAGATGCCCTCGGACTTCTTCTTGATGTCGTACGCCAGGCGGCGACGGCCCCAGATGTCCACCTTGTCGACGGAGCCACCGTCGGTCTTGACGACCGACAGGTACTTGTCGAGGGACGGAGCGACGGTGCGCTCCTCGATGTCGGGATCGAGGATGATCATGATCTCGTACTGACGCAGGCTCATACCCACCTCCTCTGGTCTCGGCGGCCACGGTCGTTCCGTAGCAGGAGGGTGTTGTGCGTCGCGGTGCCCGGACCCGAGATGTCGATCTGCGACGGCCGGACGGGCACAGCAGTCCGCCAGTCTACCCGGTCGCACGGCCCGTCCGGGCCGCCCGTCCGGGTGGCGTGCGGCACGCGGCTCAGCCGCCGGCGCTGCCGTTCCCGTTGCCGGTGCTCTGCCCCTGGCCCTGGGCGGGCGGCGCGGTCTCGGTCGGCTGCGGCGCCGGCTGCTGCTGCGGCCCGCGCGAGACCCGGATCGTCACGGTCGCGCCGGGCTCCACCTGCGTCCCCTCGCCGGGGTTCAGGCCGAGCACGGTGCCGGCCGGCTGGTCGGAGTCCTCCTGCGCCACGGCGGGCACCAGCCCGGCGTTGGTGATCGCGGCCTGCGCGTCGCCGGACAGCCCGCCGGTCAGCCCGGACGGGACCGCCACGGTCGTCGGCTCCTCGACGACCGGGGGCGCCGTGGTCGGCGCCGTGGTGGTCGGCTCCTGCGTGGGCACGGCCGCGGCGTTGACGTTCGCGCGCTCCGGGAACGGCGTCGGGGTGGCGTACTTCTCCAGCTGCAGCACCGGCGTCATGTACGCGGCCCAGAGCGCGGCCGGGTACGTGGAGCCGGTGATCTCGTCGAAACGACCCCACGGGGTGATCGTGACCTGGTCCCGGCCGTTCTCCCCGGCCTGGCTGAGGCCGACCGCGGTCGCGATCTGCGGGGTGAACCCGACGAACCAGGCCGACTTGTTCTCGGTCGACGTGCCCGTCTTGCCGGCGATGTCGCGCCCGATCGGCTCGATGTACCGCTCGCCGGACCCCTCCTCGACGACCTGGGTCATCGCGTAGGTGGTGTCCGCCATGACGCCGGCGTCGAACGTCTGCACCGGCTGGGTCTCGCCGGTGTACGCGAGGTCGCCGTCCGGGTAGGCGGCCTGGGCCACCATGAACGGCTTGTGGTAGACGCCCTGCGCGGCGATGGTCGCGTAGGCGGAGGCCATCTCCAGCGGACTCACGGTGTCGCTGCCGAGCACGTTCGACGGGACCGTCGTCAGCGGGCTGTTCACCACGCCGGCGCGCTTCGCGACGTCGGCGGTCTTCTCGGGGCCGACCTCGAGGTTGAGCTGCGCGTACACGGTGTTCACCGACTGCTCGGTCGCCTTGACCAGGTCGATGGTGCCGAAGTCCTCGCCGCCGAAGTTGGTCACCTGCTGGGGACCCCACGCATCGAACTGCTGCGGCGAGTAGCCCGGGTAGCGCTTGGTCAGCGGGATCCCGTTCTCCAGCGCGGCGATCAGCGTGAACGGCTTGAAGGTCGAGCCGGCCTGGATCCGGTCCCGGCTGGCGCGGTTGATCTGGTCGGTCAGGAAGTCGGTGCCGCCGAACATCGACACGATGGCGCCGTTGGTGGGGTCGATCGACACGACGCCGACCTTGAGCGACTCGGACGGCGTGGCCCCGTCGGACAGCCCGCCGGCCTTCATGTTCGCGACCTGGTCGACCGCGGCCTGCTGCACCGGCGGCTCGATCGTGGTCGTGATCGTCAGGCCGCCGGTCTCGAGCGTCTCCTGCGTGATGGAGCCCGTGGCGGTGAGCTCGTTGCTCACGTACTCCATCAGGTAGCCGTTCGGCCCCGCGAGCCGGTTGCTGCGCACGTACTCGATCGGCTCCGGGAACACGAGGGCGTCCCGGTCGGCCTGGGTCAGGTAGCCGTCCCGGACCATGCCGTCGAGCACGTAGGCCCAGCGCTGCTCGGACTTCTCGCGGCTCACCGCCGGGTCCCAGTTGTTGGGCGACGGGATGATGCCGGCCAGCATCGCCGCCTGCGACACGTCGAGCTCCGCGGCGGGCTTGCCGAAGTACGCCTGCGCGGCGGCGTCGATGCCGTACGCGTTCCGCCCGAAGTAGATGGTGTTGAGGTACCGGCCGAGGATCTGCTCCTTGGTCTCGCTCTGCGCGATCTTGATCGCGAGCAGGGCCTCCTTGGCCTTCCCGGTGTAGCTCGTCGTCGTCTGGCCGACGTAGTAGCGCTCGACGTACTGCTGCGTCAGCGTGGACGCACCCTGGGTCGCGCCGCCCTGGATGTTGTTGAGGAAGGCGCGGGCCATGCCGGTGATCGAGATGCCCTGGTTCTCGAAGAACGTGCGGTCCTCGGCCGACACGACCGCCTGCCCGACGAACTCCGGCAGCGACTCGTACTCCACGAGGTTCCGGTTCGGCCCGTCGTAGGTGCCGAGCTCCGTGCCGTCCGCGTAGAGGACGGTGGACGCCTGCTCCTCGGCGAAGTCGTCCGGGTCCGGCACGTCCGTCAGGGCGTAGGCCGCGACGACGAGCCCGAGCACCAGGAACACGCCGACGGTGATGGTGCCGACCACGAACCGCCACGAGGGCAGCCAGCGGTGCAGGCCGCGGTAGCCGCGCCGGGGGTAGTCGACGATGCGCCGGCGACCGCCGGACGTGCCGCCACCGGCCGGTGCCGACCGTCGGTTCGAGCCTGCCAACGCACTGCCTTCCTGTGGACTGCTGAGGGGGCGGGGAGCGGCAGGGAGCCGTCCGGGCCCGGATCAGTATGCAAGAGCGGACCCCTCGGACCCCGGGTCAGAGGCCTGTGGCTGCGGACTTTCACGTGATCACCACCTCGTGCGCGCTCCGGCTGCCCGCGTCCGCCACGCCGTCCAGGGCCAGCTGTTGCCCGGATCGCCCCGTTCGCCCTACTCTCCACGATGTATCAACTCGATACATCGTGAAGCAGGCGACGAGGGGAGGGCTGCCGTGCGCGGACGTTCCGACGTGCTCGAGTCGGCCATCCTCGGGCTGCTCCACGACTCCCCGATGCACGGGTACGAGCTCCGGAAGCGGCTCAACCTCCTGCTCGGGTCGTTCCGCGCGCTGTCCTACGGCTCGCTCTACCCGTGCCTGAAGACGCTGGTCGCGCGGGGCTGGATCGTCGGGTCCGACCCCCAGGAGGCGCCCGCGCACGGCCTGGCCGGCAAGCGGGCGCGCATCGTCTACCAGCTCACGGCGGAGGGCAAGGAGCAGTTCCAGCACGTGCTGGCCTCCTCCGGCCCGGCCGCGTGGGAGGACGAGAACTTCGGCGTCCGGTTCGCGTTCTTCGGGCAGACCGACCGCGAGACCCGGCTGCGGATCCTCGAGGGCCGGCGCACGCGCATGGCCGAGCGCCTCGAGATGATCACCGACTCCGTCGCCCGGACCCGCGTCCGGATGGACGAGTACACGCTCGAGCTCCAGCGTCACGGGCTCGAGCAGGTGGAGCGCGAGGTCCGCTGGCTCGACGACCTCATCGACCACGAGCGCAGCGATCGCAGCGCCCGTCCCCAGGGTGCCGGTCAGCCGACCGGTCCCCGCACAGCAGCTGTCGAGGATGACCCCATCGTCGCGGCACAACCCTCTGAGAAGGAGCGAGGATGACCTCCATCCGCGTTGCGATCGCCGGTGTGGGCAACTGCGCCTCGTCGCTGGTCCAGGGCGTGCAGTTCTACGCCGACGCCGACCCCAGCACCAAGGTGCCCGGGCTCATGCACGTCCAGTTCGGGGACTACCACGTCCGCGACCTCGAGTTCGTGGCGGCGTTCGACGTCGACGCGAAGAAGGTCGGCTTCGACCTCTCCGAGGCGATCGTGGCGTCGGAGAACAACACCATCAAGATCGCCGACGTCCCGCCGCTCGGCGTGACCGTCCAGCGGGGCCCGACCCTCGACGGCATCGGCAAGTACTACGCCGAGACGATCGAGCAGTCGGACGCCGAGCCGGTCGACGTGGCGCAGGCCCTCCGCGACGCCAAGGTCGACGTCCTCGTGTCCTACCTGCCGGTGGGCTCGGAGGAGGCCGACAAGTTCTACGCGCAGGCCGCCATCGACGCGGGCGTGGCGTTCGTCAACGCCCTGCCGGTGTTCATCGCGTCCGACCCGGAGTGGGCCGCGAAGTTCGAGGCCGCCGGTGTCCCGATCGTCGGCGACGACATCAAGTCGCAGGTCGGCGCCACGATCACGCACCGCGTGCTCGCCCGCCTGTTCGAGGACCGCGGCGTCGTGCTGGACCGCACGTACCAGCTGAACGTCGGCGGCAACATGGACTTCAAGAACATGCTCGAGCGCGACCGCCTGGAGTCCAAGAAGCTGTCGAAGACGCAGGCCGTCACCTCGAACATCGAGGACGGCCCGCTGGCCGGCAAGAAGGCCGACCGCAACGTCCACATCGGCCCGTCGGACTACGTCGCCTGGCTCGACGACCGCAAGTGGGCGTACGTCCGCCTCGAGGGTCGCGCGTTCGGCGAGGTGCCCCTGAACCTCGAGTACAAGCTCGAGGTCTGGGACTCCCCCAACTCGGCCGGCATCATCATCGACGCCGTCCGTGCCGCGAAGATCGCGCTCGACCGGGGCACCGGTGGCCCGATCCTGTCGGCGTCGACCTACTTCATGAAGTCCCCGCCGGTCCAGCACGAGGACCAGCACGGCCGGGAGCTCGTGGAGAAGTTCATCCGCGGCGAGATCGAGCGCTGATCTCGCTCCCCTGAGCGGCCCGAGGCCCCGGTGACATCACGTCACCGGGGCCTCGGTGCGTCAGGACGCGGCGATCTCCGCGCGGAGCGTGCCGAGCAGCTCCGCCAGCCCGTCCGCGAGCGCCGCTGCCTGCGCACGGGTGGCGGTCGCCGACACCGTCCACACGGTCGCGGGTCCGCCGTCGGCGCCCGGGACGGCGACGAACTCCTGCACCTGGGTCATCGGCACCCCGACGCCGTCGACCGTGGTGGTGAAGTGCACCTCCTGCGCGACCCCGGTGTCGCCCTGGAGCTCCCGGCGGTGCACGGTGACGTCCTGCTCGGTCGCCTCGATCGCCCGCACGGCCTCCGTGCCGAGCGCGACGGCCAGCCCGGGGTCGGCCGAGCGCTGGACGCCCACCGTGACGTTGGCGGTGAAGCCGGCGTCCGGCGTCTCGTGGGCCGCGGCGAAGGCGATGCCCGGCGTGCCGAGCGTCTCCGGCGGGATCAGGTGCCAGCCCTCGGGCAGCGCGGGTGCGTCCTGCGGGTCGGTGCTCATGCGTCTCCTCCGTCGATCGGGCGGCGTCGAGTGTATGTGCGACCCCGATAGCCTGGCCCGGTGCAGGTGGTCTCGGATCTGAAGCAGCTGTGGCCCCTGGTGGACTTCCGGCGGCTGCTCGCGGTGCGCCTGGTGAGCCAGTGCTCCGACGGCCTGTTCCAGGCGGGCCTCGCCACGCTGTTCTTCTTCTCCCCCGAGAACGCGACCACGGCGACGGGCGTCGCGGCGGCGTTCGCCGTGCTGCTGCTGCCGTTCACGGTGGTGGGCCCGTGGGCCGGGGTGCTGCTGGACCGCTGGCGCCGCCGGCAGGTGCTGCTGGTCGGCAACCTGGTCCGCGCCGGGCTCACCGTCCTCGTCGCGCTGGTCATGGCGACAGCGGGCGTCGGGCCCGCGGTGTACGTGCTGGCCCTCGTGACGCTGTCGGTCAACCGGTTCCTGCTGTCCGCGCTGTCGGCGTCCCAGCCCCGGGTGGTGGCCGGGCCGCTGCTGCTGACCGCCAACTCGATCACCCCGACGCTCGGCACGGTGTCCGCGGGGATCGGCGCCGGCATCGGGTTCGGGCTCGGGCTGGTCCTGCCCGACGGCCGCGGCAAGGACGTCGCCGCCCTGCTCGTCGCCGCGGCCCTGATGACGACCGCCGCGCTGCTCGCCACCCGGCTGGGCAGGGACCGGCTCGGCCCGGACGCCCGCGCCGACGCCACGGAGCTGCGGCGGGCGCTGTCCACGCTCGCCCACGGGCTCGTCGACGGCGCGCGGTACCTGGTCCGGCGCGGGACCCCGGCGCGGGCGCTGGGCGTGATGGCGGTGCACCGGTTCCTCTACGGCGCGGTGTTCATCGCCAGCCTGCTCATCTCGCGGAACCTGCTGTCCGACCCGTCCGACGCCCGCGCCGGCCTCGTCACGTTCGGCACCGTCGCCGCGGTGACCGGTGCCGGCTTCGCGCTGGCGATCGTCGTGACCCCGGTCGTGTCGCCGGTGCTGGGGCCGCACGGCTGGATCACGCTCTGCCTGCTGCTGGCCGCCGGGACCCAGGCCCTGCTGGCGGTCACCGTCGCGTACCCCGCGGTCCTCGCGGGCTCGCTCGTGCTCGGGCTCGCGGCGCAGGGCGCCAAGATCGCGGTGGACACGATCGTGCAGCGGGACACCGCCGACGCGTTCCGGGGCCGGGCGTTCGCGCTGTACGACGTCCTCTACAACGCCGCGTTCGTCGGTGCGGCGGCGCTGGCCGCCGTGGCCCTGCCCGACACCGGCTGGTCGCGCGGGGTGTTCGCCGCGCTGGCCGCGGCGTACCTGGCGGCCGCGCTGGTCTACCGCACCCGCGCGACGGAGCCGGCCGAGGTCCCGGTCCGGGCGAGCCGCTAGCGGCGTCAGCCCTGCGGCTGCTCCGCCCACCACGCCAGCAGGGCCTCGCGGGCGGCGTCCGGGTCCATCGGGCCCTGCTCCATCCGCAGCTCGAGCAGGTGCTTGTACGCCGCGCCCACCTGCCGGCCCGGCCCGATGCCGAGGACCTCCATGATCTGCGTGCCGTCCAGGTCGGGCCGGATCGCGTCCAGCTCCTCCTGCTCCTTCAGCTGCGCGATCCGCGCCTCGAGGTCGTCGTACGCCTCGGACAGCCGGCGGGCCTTGCGCTGGTTCCGCGTCGTGCAGTCGGACCGGGTCAGCCGGTGCAGCCGCTCCAGGAGCGGACCCGCGTCGGTGACGTACCGGCGCACGGCCGAGTCGGTCCAGGCGCCCTCGCCGTAGCCGTGGAACCGCAGGTGCAGCTCGGTCAGGCGGGCGACGGCCTGCACGGTGGCCTTGTCGAAGTGCAGCGCGCGGAGCCGCTTGGCCGCGAGCTTGGCGCCGACCACCTCGTGGTGGTGGAAGCTGACGCCGCCGGCGGACTCGAACCGCCGCGTCGCCGGCTTGCCGATGTCGTGCAGCAGCGCCGCCAGCCGCAGCACCAGGTCCGGTCCCGGCACCGCGCCGTCCGGACCGGTCTCCAGCGCGATGGCGCGGTCGAGGACGGTCAGCGAGTGCTCGTAGACGTCCTTGTGCCGGTGGTGCTCGTCGATCTCCAGCCGCAGCGCGGGCAGCTCCGGGAGCACGTGGTCCGCGAGCCCGGTGTCCACCAGCACCCGCAGCCCGGCCCGCGGCTGCGGCGACAGGAGCAGCTTCACCAGCTCGTCGCGGACGCGCTCCGCGGACACGATGGCGATCCGGTCCGCCATGTCGGTGGCGGCGGCGAGCGCGGCGGGGTCGACGGCGAAGCCCAGCTGGGCGGCGAACCGGGCGGCGCGCAGCATCCGCAGCGGGTCGTCGTCGAAGGACTGCCGCGGGTCGACCGGCGTCCGCAGCACGCCGCGGGCCAGGTCGCGCAGGCCGTCGAACGGGTCCACGAACGTCAGCCCGGGCAGCCGGATCGCCATCGAGTTGACCGTGAAGTCCCGGCGCGACAGGTCGCCCTCGAGCGAGTCGCCGAACGCCACCTCCGGCTTGCGGGACGTCGGGTCGTAGACGTCGGACCGGTAGGTGGTGACCTCGACGACGACGTCCTCGGTGCCCCGGCGGGCGTGCCGGCGGGCGCCGATCGTGCCGAACGCCCGCCCGATGTCCCAGTGCGCGTCGCCCCAGGCGGCGAGGATGCGCTCGGTCTCGTCCGGGTCGGCGGAGGTCGTGAAGTCGAGGTCGACGCTCGGCCGCCCCAGGAACGCGTCCCGCACAGGACCGCCGACCAGGGCGAGCTCGTGCCCGGCCTGCTGGAACAGCTCGCCGAGCTCGAGCGCCGCGGGCGCGAGCCCCGCGATGACGCCGAGGGCACGCCGCTGCAGCGCGAGCAGCGCGTCGGCGTCCACCCCGTCGCCGGCGTCGGCGGCGGGGGCGGGCTGGGGGGTCAGGTCGTCGGACGGCACGACGCCCAAGCCTGCCAGATCGCGGCGGCGGCCCGCCGGTCCCCGGTGATCCGGCACAGGTCCTCCACCCGGAGTTCGGTCGGTGCGCAGGCCGGAGTCGTTACAGTGGCCTGCATGCCTGAGCCCGCGAGCGCCCTGCCCCCGGGCGTCCCCGCGCCGCCGGGCGGTCACGCGCTGCGGATCGACCCGCGGTCGACCCGGGCCCGCCACCCCCACCTGCCGGTCGTCGAGGAGACCTCCGCGGGCGGTCTGGTGGTGCGGGTCGAGGGCGGCGTGCACGTGGCCGCGGTGATCGCGCGGCGCAACCGCGCGGGCCGGCTGGAGTGGTGCCTGCCCAAGGGCCACCTCGAGGGCGACGAGACGCCGGAGCAGGCGGCCGTCCGCGAGATCGCGGAGGAGACCGGCATCCGGGGCCGCATCGTCCGGCGGCTCGGCGTGATCGACTACTGGTTCACGGGTGACGACCGGCGGGTCCACAAGATGGTGCACCACTATCTCCTCGGTGCGGTCGGCGGCGAGCTGACCGTGGAGGACGACCCGGACGGCGAGGCGGAGGACGTGGCGTGGGTACCGGTGCTGGACCTGCCCGCACGCCTGGCGTACCCGAACGAGCGACGACTGGCCGAGACCGCGCACGTGGTCCTCGTCGGCGAGGCATGAGGCTGCGCGCGAGGCACGTGCGGGCGGGCGTGGCGGCGGTGCTGACCGCCGGCCTGCTCGCGCTGGCCGGCTCCCCGGCGCAGGGCGTCGCGTCCGCGGCACGCCTCGTGGCCACGCCGGCACCCGCGGCACCCTCGACCGAGGACCTGCCGGTGAGCGTGGCCGTCACGGCCGTCGCCCCGCAGGTGCTGACCCCCGGCCAGGACCTCACGGTCACGGCGACGCTGCGCAACGACGGCGACGAGGTCGTCGAGCAGCCGCGCGCCTCGGTCCGCATCTACCGCTACCGCATCTCCTCGCGGGACGAGCTCGACACCTGGGCCCGGTCGGGCGCCTCCAGCCCGATCGGCGACGTCGCGGCCACCACCGCGCTGGAGGGCGACCTCGCCCCCGGGGCGACCGCGACCGTGACCGTGACCGTGCCCGGCACGAGCATCGGGCTGTCCCGGACCGACGACGCCTGGGGCCCGCGCGGCCTGACCCTCGACGTCGGGTCGGCGGCGGGCCGCGTCGGCGTCGACCGGACCTTCCTGCTGTGGGCGTCCGCGGACGAGGTGCCGACCGCGCAGGTCGGCGTGCTGTCGTCCGTCGTCGGCCCCGCGACCGACCCGGCGGCCGCCGCCGCGACCGAGGCCGAGGCGGGCACGGGCCAGGAGCCCGCCCCGACCCCGACGCCCACCGCCTCGGCGGCCGGTGAGGACGACGCGACGGCCGAGGAGCCCGGCGAGTCCGACGCGCGCCTCACCACGCTGACGGCCTCGGGCGGACGGCTGTCGCGGCTCCTGCAGGCCACGGGCGCCTTCCCGTTCGTCACGTGGGCCGTCGACCCGGCGCTGGTGGACCAGGCCGCCACCGGGTCCCGCGCGGCGCAGTCGTGGCTCACGGCGCTCACCGAGGGCGCTGCGGACCGGGAGGTGCTCCGGCTGCCGTGGGCCGACCCCGACCTGTCGGCGATCGCGCACGCGGACGGCCCGACGGACCTGCTCGCGCTCGCACGGGACGTCCCGTCCAGCGCGGGCGAGGCGCTCTGGCAGGACGCCGACCCGGTGCTGTGGGCCGCCGACGACGTGCCGGACCTGGTGACCGCCACCCGCGCCGCGGCCTCGGCGCCGGGCACCCCGCTGGTGGTGGGCCCGGACGCGCTGGCGGCGGAGGACTCCGAGACGCCGAGCGCACCCGCCGCGGTGCAGACGGCCTCGGGCACGGTGACCGCGCTGGTCCCCGACGCCACGCTCACCGAGCTGCTCTCCGACCCGGCGGCGAGCCAGCCCGGGGTCACGGCCGCCACGGCGGCGCAGCGCGTGCTCGCCGAGACCGCCGTGCTGGCCCGGTCCGACGACGCCGGCACGACCTACGTGCTCGCCGCGACGCCGCGGGACTGGGAGCCGACCGCCGCGATCGCCCAGGCCCAGCTCACGGCCCTGCGCGACGCACCCTGGGTGGACACCGCGTCGGTCGCCGACGTGCTCGCCGCCGACGCGGACGGGCAGGCGGACGGCGACGGCGCCCAGCGCGCCGCGCTGCCCCAGACCGACCGGTCCGCCCAGGAGCTCACGCCCGCGTGGGTCAACGCCCTGTCCGCCGAGTGGCGCTCGGCCGGCGAGTTCGCGGCCGTGGTGGACGACCCGAGCGCCCTGCTCGCGGGCCTGCCCGGTGACCTGGTCGCGCCCCTCGCGGTGGCCTGGCGGGACGACCCGGACGGCCGCGGCGCGGCGGTGAACGACGCGCTCGCCGAGGCGAAGGCGCGGCAGTCGGGCCTCTCGGTGCTGCTGAACGAGCAGTTCACGGTGATCTCGAGCTCGGCGCCGGTGCGGGTCGCCGTGCGCAACGAGCTGGACCAGGCCGCGAACGTCCGGGTGGAGCTGCGGCCGCAGAAGGGCTGCCTGGACACCACCAGGTCCGAGCTGACCTCGGTGGACCCGGACGCCGAGACGACCGTCGAGCTCACCCTGCGCGCCACCGCGAACTGCGACGTGACCGTCGACGTCAGCCTGGTCTCCGCCTCCGGGCGCGAGGTCGCCACCCCGGTGACGTTCTCGGCGCGCGTCGCCCCCACGATCGAGAGCGTCGGCGCCATCGTCGTCGGCGTGCTGCTCGCGCTCGCCCTCGGGTTCGGCATCTGGCGCACGATCCGCCGCGGCCAGACCGCGAAGCGCGGCGCCCGCGTCGCGGCCGACGCCGCCGCGGCCGGCACGACGGCGACCCCTCCCCCCGGACGACAGGACCAGCCATGACCACCCCCGCCGCCGCGGGCTCCGCCGACAGCGCGGACCCCGACGGCACCGCGGCCGGCACCACCGCCGGCGGCGGCACGGACCCCGCAGCGGTGACGCCACGCGGCTCGGGCCTCGGCCGCTCGTCGCTGATCATGGCCTCCGGCACCGCGGCCTCCCGCGTGCTCGGCGTCGTCAACACGTCGCTGCTCGGCTGGGCGATCGGGCTTCTCGGAAGCTTCGCCAACTCGTTCTCCGTCGCGAACAAGCTGCCGAACACGCTCTACCTGCTGGTCATCGGCGGCGTGCTCAACGCCGTGCTCGTGCCGCAGGTGGTGCGCGCCTACCGCCGCCCGGACGGCCAGCACTTCGTGGACCGGCTGCTCACCGTCGGCATGGTGCTGCTCGCGGGCCTCACGCTCGTGCTCACCGCGGCGGCGCCGCTGCTGGTCCGGTTCTACTCGAACTTCGCCGACCCCGACGTCACGGCCATCGCGACGGCGCTGGCGTTCTGGTGCATCCCGCAGGTGTTCTTCTACGGCCTGTACTCGCTGCTCGGCCAGGTGCTGAACGCCCGCGGGTCGTTCGGGCCGTACATGTGGGCGCCCGTGGTGAACAACCTGGTGTTCGTCGCCGGGCTGCTCGTCATGGTGCAGGTGTTCGGGCAGGTCGACGAGGACACCGCGGTCGCCGACTGGACCCCGGGTCACACCGCGATGCTGGGCGGCGCCGCGACCCTCGGCATCGTGGTCCAGGCGCTCATCCTGCTCGTGCCGCTCTACCGAAGCGGCTTCCGGTACCGCCCGCGCTGGGGGCTGCGCGGCTCCGGCCTGGGCAGCGCCGGGCGGGTGGCGACCTGGACCTTCCTCGGACTGATCATCGGGCAGGTCGGCGTGTGGCGGATCAGCGTCGTCGCCAGCTCCGTGGACACCACCGGCGCGGCGGGCAACGCCGTCTACGACCGGGCGTTCCTCATCTTCATGCTGCCGCACTCGCTGGTGACGGTCTCCCTGGCGACGGCCCTGTTCACCCGCCTGTCGGGCCGGGCGGCGTCGGGCGACACCGCAGGGGTCCGCGGCGACCTCTCCCTGGGGTTGCGGACGGTCGGCGTCTTCACCGTGCTGGCGACCACCGGGATCGCCGTGCTCGCGTTCCCGCTGGGGCGCGTGCTGTTCCCCGAGTCGACGGACCCCGAGGTGCACGCCCTGGCGCAGACCGTGGTCGCCCTGGTGCTCGGCCTGGTCGCGTTCGGCGTCTGGTCGCTGTGCCAGCGGGTCTACTACGCCTACGAGGACGCCCGCGGCATGGTGCCGATCCAGGTGCTGATGGCGGCCGTCGTCGTCATCGGCACGGAGCTCGGCCACGCGCTGCTCCCGGACACCTCCTGGGTCGCCGCGGCCTGCGCGTCGATGGCGCTGTCCTACGGCATCGGCGCGGTGGTGGCCCTCGTCGCGGTGCGCCGTCGGCTCGGCGGCGTGGACGGGCCGCGGGTCCTCGGGCTGCACCTCAAGGCGCTGGTCGGGGCGGTCGTCGCGGCCGGTGCCGGGCTCGGGCTGCTCGCGCTGCTCGGGCCGGTCGAGACCTGGGGCAGCGCGGTCGTCGCGTGCGTGCTCGGCGCGGTGCTGATGACCGGCGTGTACGTCGGGGTGCTCCTGCTGCTGCGGGTCCGCGAGCTGCGGACGCTGGCGGCGCCGCTGCTGCGACGCGTCGGGCGCGGCTGACCCTCCCGGCGGACACCCGACCGCCCGTCCCGTCTAGCATGACGGGGAGCCCTCGGCCCGGAGCGGGCCCGGCTCGGAGCGCGGACGAGCCGTCCGCGCCGCACCGACGACCGGACGGAGACCACGTGGCGCAGGCCCGCCCCGGCAGCACCGTCGCCGGACGGTACCGTCTCGACGCCCCGCGCCCGGGAGACCTCCCCGGCGGCGAGCGCTGGTCGGCGACCGACCAGATCCTGGCCCGCCCGGTCACGGTCACCCTGGTCTCCGGCCCCCGCGCCGGCGCCGTGCTGGACGCCGCCCGCCGCGCCTCGCTCGTGGTCGACCCCCGCCTCACCCGGATCCTCGACGTCGGCACCGCCGACGGCACGGGCTACGTGGTCACCGCCGCCGTGGAGGGCCGCAGCCTCACGGCGCTCGCCGGTCGCGCCCCGCTGACCGCCGACCAGGCCCGGGCCGTCGTCGGCGAGGCCGCGGCCGCGCTCGAGGCCGCCCGCCGCCGAGGCGTGCACCACCTCGCGCTCCGGCCCGACGTCGTGCTGCTGACCCCGGGCGGCCGGGTCGTGCTCGAGGGCCTCGCGGTCGACGGCGAGCTGCTCGGCGCCGGGGGCGGCAGCGCGCACGCGATGAGCCGTGCGGACACCGTGGGCCTGGTCCGCGTGCTGTACGCGGCGCTCACCGGCCGCTGGCCCGCCGCCGGCGCGGCCACGACCCCCGCGGTGCCGAGCTTCGCGGACTGGTCGGCGGACCGCGGCGCCTCCGCGAAAGCCCCCGCCGCACCGGCGATCGACACCGGCCTCGCCGCCGCCCCCGAGCACGACGGCGCACCTTTGCCGCCGGCGGACCTGGTCGCGGGCGTCCCCGCCGACCTGGACACGCTGTGCGCGGTGACCCTCGGGCCGCACGACGACGGCCCGCACAGCCCCGGGGAGCTCGTCCGCGAGCTCGAGCCGTGGCGCGCGGTCCGCGCCGACGAGATCTTCCGCGCCGCCGACGCCGGCCGCTGGCCCGCCCTGCCCGACCAGACCACCACCGCGCCCGGCGCAGCAGGCACGACCACCGCACCACCGACGGGAAGCAGCCCGATGAGCGACGACCAGCACGGCACCCCCGCGTCCGACGGGGACGCCGCCACCCCGGCGACCGGGACGACGGGAGCGACGGGGGCGGGGGCCGCGGGCGTCGCTGCCGCCGCTGCCGCCGGTGCCGCCGCGGCCGCGCCGGTCGCCCGGCAGTCGGTCCGCTCGGCCTTCGCCGGTCCGCAGGGCCCGGGCACGCGCCGCCCGGGTACCCCGCCGCCGGCCTCGCCGCCCGGGTCCGCGCCGGCCTCGTACCCGCCGGGGCAGGGCGCACGTCCGTCCACCCGGCCGACGCCGGCGGCCGCCACCAGCCCGGCCACCCCGGCCAGCTCGGCCACCTCGGCCACCCCGGCCGCCGCGCCGGCGACGGGTGCCGGCACCGCGGCGACCAGCGAGCCCGAGGTGCCCGTCGTGCCGCCCGCGCGGTCGGCGTCGCCCGCGGAGCCCGAGGCCCCCGGTGCGCTCCCGCCCGCCATCCCGCCGAGCGCCGAGCCCGCACCTCCGGCCATCCCGCCCGCCTCTGCCGCCTCGACCGCCACAGCCGCGTCGACCGCGCCCACCGCCGAGGGCGCCGCGACCGCTGAGGACACGGACGTCGAGCCGGACCCCGCCACGCTCGCCGTCGCGGGCATCACCGGCATCGAGGACGAGCGCACCGCGGCGAGCACGACCGCGGCGCCCGCTGCCGCGGCGCCCCGGCGCACCACCTCGGCGTTCACCGGCCGGGAGGTTCCCCCCGCCGCGTCCGCTCCCGAGCCCGAGGCGGCGACCACCCGCGTCGCCCCCGTGCCCGAACCCGACGTCGAGCCCGCTGAGCCCGCCGAGCCCGGCGGCCCCGCCGCGTCCGCCGGCCCCGCGTGGGACCTGCCCTTCCCGGCCGAGCAGCCCGCGTCGGCCCTGACGCAGCGCCGGTTCGACCCGACGCGGTGGGTGCTCGGCGCCGTCGCGGTCGCCGTGGTCGTCGGCGTGGTCATCGCGATCGGCAACGTGCTGTCCCCGTTCGGATCGGGTGACGCGGACGCGGAGTCCGCCCCCGTCCCGACGGCGTCGGCCCCCGCCGTGGAGGCCCCGGCCGAGGGCGAGGCGCCGGCGGAGGGCGAGGAGCCCGCGCCGGCCACGGCTCCGCCCGCGATCGCGGCGATCAGCACCATCGACCCGTCGGACGGGGACGGCGAGCACGAGGAGCTCGTCGGCCGGCTGAACGACGGCGACCCGGCGACGACCTGGTACACCCACACGTACAACCGCCCGGACTACGCGGGGTTCAAGGACGCGGTGGGCATCGTGATCACCCTGCAGGCCCCGGCCACGGTCACGTCGGTCACGCTGGACAGCGTGGGCACCGGCGGCAACGTCGAGGTCCGGTCCACCGACGCGGCCAACCCGACGGCCGGCGACGTCCTGGCGGGCGGTGCGCTCGCCTCGCCGCAGACCGTCCTGACGCTCGCGCAGCCGACGGAGACCCAGAGCATCGTGCTGTGGTTCACGTCGCTCTCCCAGACGCCCGACGGCGGCAACAAGATCGAGCTGTCGAGCGTCGCCGTCTCCTGACGGCGCCGGAACAGACCGCGCCTAGGATCTGTTCTTCCGCAGCAACTGACGTCCACGACATCGAGGAAGCACCGTGACCGAGACCCCCGTCCGCGACATCGTCATCGTCGGCTCCGGACCCGCCGGGTACACCGCCGCGATCTACGCGGCGCGCGCGGGCCTGTCGCCGTACGTGGTCGCCGGTTCGGTGACCGCGGGCGGTGCGCTGATGAACACCACCGACGTCGAGAACTTCCCCGGCTTCCCCGACGGGATCCTCGGCCCGGACCTGATGGACAACCTGCAGAAGCAGGCCGAGCGGTTCGGCGCCGAGGTGCTGTGGGACGACGCCGTCTCCCTCGACCTCGCCGGCCCGGTCAAGACGATCGTCACCGGCGGCGGCGAGACCATCCACGCTCGCGCCGTCATCCTGTCCACCGGCTCCGCCTACCGGGAGCTGGGCCTGGACGACGAGAAGCGGCTCTCGGGCCGTGGCGTGTCCTGGTGCGCGACCTGCGACGGGTTCTTCTTCAAGGACCAGGACATCATCGTGGTCGGCGGCGGTGACTCCGCGGTCGAGGAGGCCACGTTCCTGACCCGGTTCGGCAAGTCCGTGACGATGGTGCACCGCCGCGACGAGCTCCGGGCGTCCAAGATCATGGCCGACCGCGCCAAGAACGACCCGAAGATCCAGTTCGCCTGGAACTCCGAGGTCGTCGGCATCCACGGCCAGGACAAGGTCACCGGCGTGACGCTGCGCGACACGATCACCGGCGAGACCCGCGAGCACGACGCGACCGGCATCTTCGTCGCGATCGGCCACGTGCCGCGCACCGAGCTGCTGGTCGGCCAGGTCGACCTGGACGAGAACGGCTACATCGTCGTCGAGGGCCGGTCCACGCGGACCAACCTGCCGGGGGTGTTCGCGGCCGGTGACGCCGTGGACCACACCTACCGCCAGGCGATCACCGCGGCCGGCTCCGGGTGCTCGGCCGCGCTCGACGCCCAGCACTACCTCGCCGCCCTCGGCGACGTGGACCCCGCGTCCCCGGCGGACATCCCGCCGGCCGTCGAGGCCGCCACCGTCGACGCCGCGGACGCGCTGAGCGCCCAGGGCGCCGACACCGCCGCGGCCGCGGCGGCCGCAGGGCACTGACCCGGGCATGACCACGGCCCTCGCGGTGACCGGGGAGACCTTCGAGCAGGAGGTCCTCCGGTCGCCGCTGCCCGTCGTCGTCGACTTCTGGGCGGACTGGTGCGTGCCCTGCCGCATGGTCACGCCGGTCCTGGAGGAGCTCGCCGACGCGTACGCCGGCCGCCTCCGGTTCGTCGCGGTCGACACGGAGGCCGAGCCCGAGCTGGCCCGCCGGTACGGCGTGCTGTCCATCCCGACGCTGTACGTCTTCCACGACGGTGAGCTCGTGCGCGCGCTGACCGGCGCCCGGGAGAAGCTCGCGTACGCCGCGGAGCTCGACGGCGCGCTGGCGGAGATCGCCACGTCCTGAGCGCGCCGGCTCGCCCAGCGGTCGCGGAGGGTGTGTGCACGTGCGGCGCGCCCGTCGTGGACGCGCCGCTGGTGGCGCCGGACGGCGTGGCACACTCGGGAGATGACCGCGACTCCGCGGCCCGGCGAGTCGTCGGGCCCCCTCCCGACGCCCGCCGCCGGCACCCGGCTCGACCGGTGGCTCGGCTCCTACGCCGAGCGCACGCACGGCATGCGCGCCTCTGAGATCCGCGCCCTCTTCGCCGTGGCGAACAGGCCCGAGGTGGTGTCCCTCGCCGGCGGCATGCCGTACCTCGAGGGGCTGCCCCTCGACGTCATCGGCGAGCTCGCCCAGCGCGTCGTCGCCACGCGCGGCACCACGGCGCTGCAGTACGGCTCCGGCCAGGGCGACGAGACCCTGCGCGAGCAGATCCTCGAGGTCATGAGGCTCGAGGGCATCGACGCGCACCCGGACGACGTGGTCGTCACCACCGGGTCGCAGCAGGCGCTCGACCTCGTGACCCGGCTGTTCATCGACCCGGGCGACGTCGTCGTCGCGGAGGCGCCGTCCTACGTCGGCGCCCTCGGCGTCTTCCGCGCGTACGAGGCGGACGTCGTGCACGTCCCGCTCGACGCGGACGGCCTCGTCCCCGAGGCGCTCGAGACCACGCTCGCGGACCTCGCCCGCCAGGGCCGGCGTGTGAAGTTCCTGTACACCATCCCGAACTTCCACAACCCGGCCGGCGTCACCCTGTCCGCCGAGCGCCGCCCGCGCATCCTGGAGATCGCCGCGCGGTACGGCGTGCTCGTCATCGAGGACAACCCCTACGGGCTGCTCGGCTTCGACGGCGACCCCATCCCCGCGATGCGCTCCGCCGACGACGAGGGCGTCATCTACCTCGGGTCGTTCTCCAAGACGTTCGCGCCCGGCTACCGGGTCGGCTGGGCCGTCGCGCCGCACGCCGTGCGGGAGAAGCTCGTCCTCGCCTCCGAGTCGGCGATCCTCTGCCCCTCCAACGCCTCCCAGCTCGCGATCAGCGGCTACCTGGCGACGTGCGACTGGAAGGGCCAGGTGAAGGCGTTCCGCGAGCTGTACCGCGAGCGGCGCGACGCCATGGTCGGCGCGCTCGCCGAGCACCTGCCCGACGCCACCTGGACCGTCCCCGACGGCGGTTTCTACACGTGGGTGCGGCTGCCGGACGGGCTCCACGCGAAGGCGATGCTGCCGCGCGCCGTCACCGCGCGCGTCGCGTACGTGCCCGGGACCGCCTTCTACGCCGACGGGCAGGGCGCCGACCACATGCGGCTGTCGTTCTGCTTCCCGACGCCCGAGCGGATCCGCGAGGGCGTGCGCCGCCTCGCGGGGGTCGTGGCGGGCGAGAGCGAGCTGGTGTCGCTGTTCGGCACCGGCGGCGCCCGGGCGGGCGACGACGTGCAGTCCCCCGGCCCGGACCTCGCCTGATCCGGCCTGAACCGGCTTTCCCCGTTCCATCCCGACGGTCGCACCGGCGGCCACCCTCGTCCAGGAGGACCCGCGTGCCGCACGACTCTGCCCCCGCCAGCCCGCGCGTCGTCGTCCTCGCGGGCGGCCTGTCCCACGAGCGCGACGTCTCGCTGCGGTCCGGCCGTCGGGTGGCCGAGGCGCTGCGCACCGCGGGGCTCGAGGTCGCCGTCCACGACGTCGACGCCGACCTGGTGCCGGCGCTCACCGAGACCCGGCCCGACCTGGTGTGGCCGCTGCTGCACGGCGCGAGCGGCGAGGACGGGTCCGTGCGGGACGTGCTGGAGCTGCTCGGCGTGCCCAGCCTCGGGACGGGCCCGCGCGCCAGCCGGGTCGCGTGGAGCAAGCCCATCGCCAAGACGTCGGTGACCCGCGCGGGCCTCGCCACGCCGGAGTTCGTGACGCTCCCCCAGAGCCTGTTCCGCGAGCTGGGGGCCAACCGCGTGCTCGACGCGGTGGTCGCCAGGCTCGGCCTCCCGCTGGTCGTGAAGCCGTCCCGCGGTGGCTCGGCGCTGGGCGTCACCCTGGTGCGCAGCGCCGAGGACCTGCCGCGCGCGATGGTGGCCTGCTTCGCGTACGGCGACACCGCGCTGATCGAGCGCGCGGTCGAGGGCGTCGAGGTGGCAGTGGGCGTCGTGGAGCTGGACGGCGAGCCCGTCGCGCTGCCGGCCGTCGAGGTGGTCACCGACGGTCCCTACGACTACGACGCGCGCTACAACCCCGGCCGCACCGAGTACTTCGCGCCGGCGCGCCTCTCGGACGACCTCGCGCAGCGCGCCGCCGAGGTCGCGGTGGCCGCCCACCAGGTCCTCGGTCTGCGGCACCTGTCCCGCACCGACCTCATCATCGACGGGGACGGGCAGCCGTGGTTCCTCGAGGTGAACGTCGCCCCGGGCATGACCGAGACGTCGCTCTTCCCGCAGGCCGCGGAGGCCGGCGGGCACCACCTGCCGACCCTGTACCGGCGCCTGGTCGAGACCGGCCTGCGCGACGCCTGACGCGCCCGCCCCAGGTCAGGGGCGGAAGATGCCCGGGTCGTCCGGCGCCAGGCTGGACAGGATCCGGTTGAGGTCCTGCACCGACGCGAACTCCACGGTCAGCTTGCCCCGCTGCTTGCCGAGGTCGACCTTCACGCGGGTCTCGAAGCGGTCCGACAGCCGGCTCGCCAGGTCGTCGAGCGCCTCGTTCCGCACGCCGGCGCGTGTCCGGCGCGGCTGACGACGACCCTCGCCGTCCGCGCCGAGCGCCACGATCTCCTCGACGGCACGGACCGAGAGGCCCTCTGCCACGATGCGCTGCGCCAGCCGCTCGATGGCCGCGCCGTCGCTCAACCCCAGCAGCGCTCGGGCGTGGCCGGCCGACAGCACGCCCGCAGCGACGCGGCGCTGCACGAGCGGGGGCAGCCGGAGCAGGCGCAGCGTGTTCGAGATCTGCGGGCGCGAGCGGTGGATGCGCTGCGCGAGCTCGTCGTGCGTGCACCCGAAGTCGTCCAGCAGCTGCTGGTACGCGGCCGCCTCCTCCAGCGGGTTCAGCTGGGACCGGTGCAGGTTCTCCAGCAGCGCGTCGCGCAGCAGGTCCCCGTCCTCGGTCTGCCGGACGATGGCCGGCACGGTCGCGAGCCCCGCGGCCTGGGTCGCGCGCCAGCGCCGCTCCCCCATGATCAGCTCGTACCCGTCGTCGACCGGGCGGACGACGATGGGCTGCAGGACGCCGATCTCGCGGATCGACCCGACCAGCTCCTCCAGCGCGTCCTCGTCGAAGACCGTGCGCGGCTGCTTCGGGTTCGGACGGATCGACCCGACCGGGAGCTCGGCGAACGACACGCCGGGGACCGGCAGCAGGCCGTCGGGGTCGACCTCGCGGGCGCCGGGCGTCCCCTCCTGGGTCTCCGTGGGGACGGTGGCGTCCTCGGCGGGGCTCAGGGGCGCCTTCGCGGCGTTTCCGCTGGTCAGCGGCTCGCCGCCGTGCGCGACGGCGTGACCGTTCTCGGCCACCTCGGCGCTGCGGTCCGGGAAGAAGACGTCGACGGGGCGGTCGCCGCTGCGGGTCTCGAGACCCGTCGGGATCAGTGCGCCCAGGCCACGCCCGAGCCCACGCCGCTTCTCGCTCACACGTCCTCCTTCTGCCGGGTCGCGGTGGTTCCGCGCTCGGCGAGCTCTCGCGCTGCCTCCAGGTAGGCGAGCGCACCGCTCGAGCCCGGATCGTACGTCAGGACGGTCTGCCCGTAGGACGGCGCCTCCGACACCCGCACCGACCGCGGCACGGTGGTCCGCAGCGTCTTCTCCGGGAAGTGCTCGCGGACCTCCTGCGCGACCTGCTGCGCCAGGTTGGTCCGGCCGTCGTACATCGTCAGGAGGATCGTCGACACGTGCAGGCCGCGGTTCAGGTGCGCCTGGATCAGCTCGATGGACTTCAGCAGCTGGCTCAGGCCCTCCAGCGCGTAGTACTCGCACTGGATCGGGATCAGCACCTCGTCCGCGACCACGAACGCGTTGACCGTCAGCAGACCGAGGCTCGGCGGGCAGTCGACCAGCACGTAGTCGATGCGCGGCTCGCCGTTCGCCACCCGCTCCTCGAAGTAGGTGGTCAGCGCGCGGCGCAGGCGCGTCTCCCGGGCCACCATCGACACGAGCTCGATCTCCGCGCCCGACAGGTCGATCGTCGCCGGCACGCACCACAGGTTCGGCACGTCGGGGCTCGCGTGCACCGCGGTCGCCAGCGGCGCCCCGTCCACCAGCACGTCGTAGACCGAGGTGACGCCGGCGCGGTGGTCGATGCCCAGCGCCGTCGACGCGTTGCCCTGCGGGTCGTTGTCGATCACGAGGACGTGCAGACCCGACTGGGCGAGCGCGGCGGCGAGGTTGACCGTGGTGGTGGTCTTGCCGACCCCGCCCTTCTGGTTCGCGACCGTGATCACCCGGGTGTGGTCCGGCTTCGGGAACCGGCGGCCGCGCAGCTCGATACGCCTGCGTGCGTCCTGCCGGAGCTCGGCCATCAACGGGGTGTCGTCGTCCGCCGGCGGCAGGCTCTCCACCAGCGCGGCGCGGCGGCGCTCGTCGGTGTCGTCCGGCGCCCAGCGGCTCGGGTCCGTCGTCACGGGCGATGTCCCTTCGTCGAGCGGCGCGGTCGACCGGACCGGCTCTCAGTTCCACGTGAAACACGGACCGGCCGCGCAGGCTCGCCCGGACCCGTCTTCTCCACGACGACCACACTGGTCGGTTCCAGCCCGGGCAGCGTCGGTGCGACGAGGATCTCGGCCGCTGCACCGCCGAGCCGCTGACCTGCAGAGACGGCCGCGTCGGCCTCCTCGCGAGCCCGCCCGCCCTTGAGCGCCACCAGGCGGCCGCCGACCTTCAGCAGCGGCAGCGTCCACCCGTAGAGCTTGTCCAGCGCCGCGACGGCGCGGGCCGTGACGGCGTCGGCGGCCAGCAGGTCGATCTGGTCCTCGGCACGGCCACGGACGACGGTCACATTGCCCAGACCGATGGTGGTGACGACCTCCGACAGCCAGTCCGTCCGCCGCTCCATCGGCTCGAGGAGCACGACCTGGCCCCGGGGGCGCATCGCGGCGACCACGACGCCGGGCAGACCGGCGCCGCTACCCACGTCGACGATCGTGCCGGTCTCCGGCAGGAACGGGACGACGGCGGCGGAGTTGACCAGGTGGCGTTCCCAGAGGCGAACCACCTCGCGCGGGCCGACGAGGCCGCGCAGCACGCCCTCGTCGCGCAGCATCGCGTGGAACTGCTGGATCGCCGGCCACGCCTCGCCGAACAGCTCGGGCAGGCGGGCGTCGCCCTCCAAGGGGTCGGCAGCGAGGTCAGGCGCTTCGTCGTCGCGCGCTGGTACCGACTCCGACCGCACAGCACTCCCCTGGTCTCGGGATCCGGGTGGTGCGCGGTGCCGGTTCGGCACGTCCTGCGCACGTGATGTTCTACGGTACCGCGCCGCACCGACGCGACTGGCGAGGACCGGGCTGCGGGGCCGCGTTTCACGTGGAACGGTTGGTCCGGGGTGGTTCTCGTCTAGCAGTTGGACGCGGCGCACCTTGACCGGTTGGTCGCATCTCAGGTCGAACGGGTCGTCGGGGGCGCGTTTCACGTGGAACGGTCGGTCGGGGTGGGAGCCGACCGCCATCCGCACGGGCGAAAAGCGCGCAGTTGCACGTGGAACGCACGCAGTCGTGCCGCCGCCTGGCCTCCTCAGCAGGCCGTCTCGACCTCGTGCCCGCCCGGGTCGTTCCACGTGGAACTGTGATGTTGAGCTCGCGACCTAGCCCGCACCGCGCGCGCGCCGCGCCTTGAGGGGTAGTCACTGAAGGAGCTTCCCGCGGGTGCGGGCGGCGCCATGCGCCTTCCGGGCCCGGGCACCGGTGCAGGTAGGCGCCGTCAGCCTAGGAAGGCACTCACGCGCCGCTAGCGCCGATTCCACACACAGAGAATCCCCCACTGATCCCGATCTCGGCGGCTCGGGGGCCGCAGGCACTCAGCGACTCCGCAGGTGCACGACGGCCGTTCGGGCCATCGACGAAGCCGCGGGCTGTGCCTGCGGAACTAGCGTCGGGCGACCCCAGCGGCGGCCGCGTGGGCGCCGGCGCGCCCCGTGCCCGGGCGCGGGGCGCGGCGTGGGAGAGAGCCGTTGCGGTCCCGTCCCTCGCCCACGCGTTTCACGTGGAACACGCCGCCGATCCACGCGCGGTTCAGCTTCCCCCTAGCGCCGCTCGTTCGACCCTGGACTCGTGGCGGGTCACCCGACGTCGCAAGGCGAGCCGGGCAACGCATAACTGCTCCGGCGAGGATGTGGTTCCACGTGGAACGTCGACGGGCACCCACCTTGGCGAGCCCGGCACGGACTCGCGGACGGGGCCACAACCATGGTCCGCGGGCGTAGGACGCGCTCCGATCCTGCGCGTCGTGGGTGGCGTCGGCCGCGGTCGAGTTCTCGTGAGCGCCGTCTGCGGCCCCGGCGGGTGGACCTCGCACCTCGCGATCACGGCGACTCCGGCCGCGATGTCGACCTACCGCCCGCGGCCGCCTCGGCTCACCACCCGCACACCGCCCGCTCTCCGTAGCCCCTGTTCCGAGCCTAGGGGCGTCACGCACGAGACCACCGATCGCACCGCCCGCATCCCCACTCCCCCGCCATCCCCCGCCATCCGCCGCCGTGCTCACCCGTGCTCGTCGCCAGCCGCACGGCATACCGCGCGCGCCCGACGCCAACCGACCAGACCCCGTACCGCGCCCCCGCCTCAGTCGCCAGCCCCGCGCCGCCCTCCGCGCGGCCCACGGACACCGCCGTCGCCGGGCATGCACAGTCAGCGCGGCGGACCGGGAGCCCACAGCCGAGCCCCGCGCGCCGATCCGTGTTGGCGCTGGCGGCGACTCGTCCGTCGCTGACACATGGGTCCTGCGTGCGGGAAGGCACAGACCCGTTTCACGTGGAACGCGCCTGTCCTGGCACGGCCACCGCCGTGGGCCTTGTCGTGCCGCCGCATCGCAAGCACGCGCCACCGGCACCTGGTGCTGTCGAGGCACGCGCGCGCGCAGCGTCCCGATCCCGCACGGCCGACACCACCGCACCCACTCGCTCCATCGCTGGCCACCTCGCACAGCGAACCCGCGCGCCAGCTGATCCACATGGACGTGCGTGTCGGGCGACGCAGCCTCGGCGTGGCGCCGGGACCTCCAGAGCGCCACGAGCCTCGCCCAGGGCCACCTCGCGCCCCGGCGCGGGCATCGCCCACCCATCGGCGGGCTACCCGACCAGCGAGCACGCCGGCACCGGCCGTGTCCCCGCGCGGACGGGGATGCACCCGGCGAGACCGATCCCCGCCAGCCACGTCCGGCCCGCGCTGCCCCGAACCGACACGTACCGCTCGAGCGCCCGGCCCGGCCCTTCGCAGCCGGCCGAGTTCCGCGCCAGTGGCTACGTCTGAGGAGCGCCGACCTCCGGCGAGCGACTGCACGCGCTCCCGGTCGGACCAATGAGGCACCTCGGGTGCGCGGAGCTCGACGCATCACCCCGGAGCGCGCGTCAGGGACGACGATCCCGTCGACGGGTTGGTCGCCCGCTCGCCTCGCCGGCCTTGCTCGATTCGATCGTCTGAACCGAGGGACGCCTCGGGCGCGACAACGCTGTCGTCCGAGCGTCGAACAGGGACCTGCGAGCGAACGTCATGCGCCAACCCCCGGGTGTGGCACTTCAACAGCGGACAACACAATCCAGCCACTCGTTCACCAGCAAAACACTTCGCTGAGCGCCGATCTGAGCCTCGGTCGGGAAACACAAGAGGCCGGCCCCGCCACGGGACCGGCCTCTCGATGCGTTCAGGTGAACCGCCCCCGGCGACTCAGCTCGCGGGCTTGATGACCACGTACCGCGACGGCTCCACACCCTCGGAGTCCGAGGTGAGCCCGGCGGCCGCGACGGCGTCGTGCACGACCTTCCGCTCGAACGGGTTCATCGGCTCGAGCGACTTCGCAGCCCCGGTCGACCGCACCTCGGCGATCGCCTCCTCCGCCACCTGGACGAGCTCGGTCTTGCGGCCGGCGCGGTAGCCGGCGATGTCGAGCATGAGCCGGCTGCGGTCACCGGTCTTCGCCTGGACCGCGAGCCGGGTCAGCTCCTGCAGCGCGTCGAGCACCTCGCCGTCCGTGCCGACCAGTCGACGGAGCGCACGCTCGGTGCCCTCCTCCGCCACGATCTCCACCGCCGCGCGACCGTGGTCGACGTCGATGTCGATGTCGCCGTCGAGGTCGGCGATGTCCAGCAGCTCCTCGAGGTAGTCGGCGGCGATCTCGCCCTCTTCCTCGAGGCGCGTGGCGGCGCCGGCCTCGCCGGTCGCTTCAGTCGGTGTGGTCATCTCTGCTCCTAGCTGGGAGGGACGGTGTCGCGCCGGGGCGCGGAGGTCTCAGTCGTCGGTCGGGCTGCCGGCCGGCTTCGAGCCGGTGCGCCCGGCGGAGGAGCCGCCCGCACCCGCGCCGCCGCCGGAGCCGTTCCGCTTCTTCTTGCCGCTCGCCGGCGTGCCGGTCGCGTTCGGAGCCGCCGGGGCGTCGTCCACGGGCGCCGCTGCGGCCGCCGGGGACGCGGGCTTCGCGGAGGTGGTGCCGGCTGCTGCCGGGCCTGCGGGACGCTTCTTCGCGCGGTCCTTGCGGACGGGCTGCTGCCGCTGACCGACGGGACGCTGCTCCTCGATCGTGAGCGCCTCGGACTCCTCGATGGTGAGGCCCTTGTGCGCGGCCTTGCGCGCCTGGCGGGCCTTGAGCGCCTTCTCGGCCTGCGACCCGGGCGCCGGCATCCGGCGGATCGTGTAGAACTGCTGGCCCATCGACCACAGGTTGGTGGTCGTCCAGTAGATGAGGACACCGATCGGGAAGTTCACGCCGGAGAAGGCGAAGATCAGCGGGAAGACGTACATGAGCATCTTCTGCTGCTGCGCCATCGGCCCCTCGAGGGCGGCCGGGGGCATGTTCTTCATCGTCAGCTGGCGCTGCGTGAGGAAGGTCGTCGCCGACATGGCGACCACGAGCACGATGGTGACGATGCGGATGTGCAGGGCCGCGTCGCCGAACTCGGCCGCGTTCATGAACGTCGCCGACAGCGGCGCACCGAAGATGGTCGCCTGCTCCGCCTGCGCCGCCACGTCCTGCGTCAGGGGGCCGAGGTTGTCCCGCACGTAGTCGCCCGACGCCAGCGCCGGCAGCGAGTTCAGCACCCGGAACAGGGCGAAGAAGATCGGCGACTGGGCGAGGATCGGCAGGCAGGAGGAGAACGGGTTGGTCCCGTGCTTCCGGTAGAGCTCCATCGTCTCGCGGCTCATGGCCTCGCGGGACGCGGGATCGGTCTTGCCCTTGTACTTCGCCTGGATCTTCTTCATGTCCGGCGCGAGCATCTGCATGCCGCGGGACGCCTTGATCTGCTTGAAGAACAGCGGGATCAGGATGATCCGCATCACGATCACGAGGCCGACGATGGACAGCCCCCATGCCGCGCCGCCGGCCGGGTCGAGACCCAGCCAGTCGAACAGCGTGTGGAACTGCACCATGATCCACGCGACAGCGACCATGATCGGGTACAGCAGGCCGTCGAACCAGCTCATCGGGGAACTCTCCAGTGGGTCAGTGCGCGGAGGCGACCGCGTCGTGCGGGTGTCGACGGTGCGACCCCGCCGGTGGAACGTCGTCGACGCCGCCCGGGTTCCACGGGTTGCAGCGCAGGATCCGCCACACCGCCAGCCGCGTGCCCTTCCAGACCCCGTGACGCTCGAGCGCGATCACGGCGTACTGGGAGCAGGACGGGTAGAACCGGCAGGTCGGCGGGGTGAGCGGGGACAGGAAGCGCTGGTACCCGCGGACGAGCAGGACCAGCAGGCGACGCGGCAGTCGTGCGACCGCGCGCAGGACACGGACGACGGCCGGACGACCGTCGGAGCCGCTCATCGGGAGCCACCGGACCCGGGCACCGGGCTGCCGGTGCGTTCGGCCAGCCGTCGGCCGGCGGTCCGCAGCGCGCCGTCGAGGTCGGAGCCCAGGCCGGAGTAGTCGGCCGACGCAGCCGGACCGAGGGCCCGCACGACGAGGTCCGCGTCGGCCGGCAGCACGGCCAGCCGCTCCGTGGTCAGCGCGCGCAGACGGCGCTTGACCCGGTTTCGGACGACGGCGTTGCCCACGCCCTTGGACACGACGAAACCGACCGCCGGACCAGGTCCGGGGTCGGTTCGCGTCACCAGGTGCACCACGACCGTGCTCCGCCCGGCGCGCACACCCGCGCGCACGGTCCGCTCGAAGTCGGCGGACCGGCGCATCCGGTGCGCGGCGGGCAGCACCGCGTCAGGTGGTGTCAGGCCGACAGCTCGGCGCGACCCTTGCGCCGGCGGGCGGCGAGGATCGCGCGGCCGGCACGCGTCCGCATACGCAGACGGAAGCCGTGGGTCTTGGCGCGACGCCGGTTGTTCGGCTGGAAGGTCCGCTTGCTCACGATGGTCTCCAAGTACTTCGGTGCAACGACCGGTCGTCCGGCCTGGTCTGTGGTGCCCGCGCTCGACTGCTCCGGTACCCACGTCGTCGACGCGGCCGACGTCGGGGCACGCCAGCAGGAGCCATCAGGAAGGCTGGTCAAAGTTACGCCGCCGGGACCGCCCGGTCAAACTGCGAGGGCACCGGGCACGACTGCCTGCCCCGACCCTCTCCCGCGCGGTGCGGTCGGCGATTAGCATCGTCCGCTGATGCGTCCTGCAGCTCCGGCTCTCCCCACCCCGTGGACAGAGCCGGCGAGGCCTGTGGACAACTCCGTGCCCGGACCCCCGGACCCGCCCAGGCGGACCCGCGATCCCGCGTGATCGTCTGTCACGCACAGGTGTGGACAAGTCTGTGGACGGACGACCGTCGCGTGCGACACTCGACCACGCGACTCACGACGGCAGCGAGGTACAGGTGTCAGGACAGGACGATCAGCTGAGCCAGGTCTGGTCGGCCGCGATGGCGCAGCTCGAGGTGAGTCCCGACATCACGCCTCGCCAGCTGGCCTTCGTGCGGCTGGCCAAGCCGCTGGGTCTGCTCGACGGGACGATGCTGCTCGCGGTCGGCAACGACCTCACCAAGGACTACCTCGAGACGCGGGTCCGCCAGGAGGTCTCCGACGCCCTCGCCGCGGCCCTGGGCCGCGAGGCGCGCTTCGCGATCACGGTCGACCCCGCGCTGGAGACCGGCGACGCGGGCCTCGCCACGGCGCCGCCGCCCCGCGCGAACGACACCGAGGCCGCGGTCGTGGCGCACGCCGGCACCGGCCACCCCAGCACCGGGGAGAGCGCGCACGTCGAGCCGGTGCGCACCGAGCCCTTCCGGCGTCAGCCCGCTGGGCCCACCCCCAGCGTCGAGCCGGCGCAGCTCAACCCCAAGTACCTGTTCGAGACGTTCGTCATCGGGTCGTCCAACCGGTTCGCGCACGCCGCGGCGGTCGCCGTGGCCGAGGCGCCCGCTAAGGCGTACAACCCACTGTTCATCTACGGCGACTCGGGGCTGGGCAAGACGCACCTGCTGCACGCGATCGGGCACTACGCGCGCAACCTCTACCCGTCGGTCCGCGTGCGGTACGTGAACTCCGAGGAGTTCACCAACGACTTCATCAACTCGATCGGTGAGGGCAAGGCCGGGGCGTTCCAGCGGCGTTACCGGGAGGTGGACGTCCTCCTCATCGACGACATCCAGTTCCTGCAGGGCAAAGAGCAGACGATGGAGGAGTTCTTCCACACCTTCAACACCCTGCACAACGCCAACAAGCAGATCGTGCTGACGTCCGACCTCCCCCCGAAGCAGCTGAACGGCTTCGAGGACCGGATGCGCTCCCGGTTCGAGTGGGGGCTGATCACCGACGTGCAGCCGCCGGACCTCGAGACCCGGATCGCGATCCTGAGGAAGAAGTCGGCCAACGACAAGCTCCAGGCGCCGGACGACGTGCTGGAGTACATCGCGTCGAAGATCTCCACCAACATCCGCGAGCTCGAGGGCGCCCTGATCCGGGTGACGGCGTTCGCGAACCTCAACCGGCAGCAGGTCGACCTCTCGCTCGCCGAGATCGTCCTCAAGGACCTGATCACCGACGACGACCAGGCCGACATCACGGCCACCGCGGTCATCGGGCAGACGGCCGCGTACTTCGGCCTCTCGATCGAGGACCTCTGCGGCTCGTCCCGCTCCCGCGTGCTGGTCACCGCGCGGCAGATCGCCATGTACCTCTGCCGCGAGCTCACCGACCTCTCGCTGCCGAAGATCGGCCAGGCGTTCGGCGGTCGTGACCACACCACCGTGATGCACGCGAACCGCAAGATCCGCGAGCTGATGGCCGAGCGCCGCTCGATCTTCAACCAGGTCACGGAGCTCACCAACCGCATCAAGCAGGAGAGCCGCGGCTGAGCTCGCAGGACCCCGCGCACGACGGCACGAGACCCGCCCCGGAACGTCCGGTGGCGGGTCTCGTCGTCTTCGGCCGGCGCACGTCGCTCCCAGGCGCAGAAATCAGGCGTAGGACGAATGTGCACACCTGTGGATGGATCTGTGGAAACCGGTGGATGACCCCCCTGGTTCGTGTGGACGGATCCTGCCGCGCCGGTGGACGACGAAGGACGGCGTCGGCGTCGTCCCCACTCGTCTGCGTTGTCCCCAGCGGGTCCACAACCGCCGTGCACACCGCTCTCCGGGCTCCCACCAGCACGAATACGCGTCGTCCCCAGGATCCACAGAAGCGACGATGACGACGACTGATCCCTAGGAAGAAGATCCACAGCCCGTCAATGCTCTACCGAGCCGACCGGACGACGCCCAGCACCGCATGGGTCGCTCGCGCGACCAGGCCGAGGACCACACGCGTTGTGGACGACGTCCGCAGCCGCGGATCGTTGCCGGAGAGCGCTCCTCCGGCCGGCCGACGGGCGACCGTCGCCAGCTCTGCCGGGACCGTGCCTCGCTCAGGCCGTCCTGGCGAACGCCGGAGGCCTCCGGGCTCTGTCCACAGCCGCGCGTTCAGTACCGGAGGGCAGGTCACTCGCGTAGTCTTCGGGGCGACCCCAGCCGTGCCGCGGCCGGGGTCGTCCAGCACCGCGCACGGGATCGCCCGCGATCCCCCCGACCGAGAGGGTGGGGCATGAAGTTCCGCGTCGAACGTGACGTCCTCGCAGAAGCCGTCACGTGGATCGCTCGCAGCCTGCCCACCCGTCCCCCGGTCCCGGTCCTGGCCGGCGTGCGCATCGAGGCCGACACCGACGGCACCCTGCGGCTGGCGAGCTTCGACTACGAGGTCTCCGCGCGGTCCGAGATCCCGGCGGACGTCAGCGAGGCCGGCACCGTGCTCGTCTCCGGCCGCCTGCTCGCCGAGATCTCCCGCGCGCTGCCCGCCAAGCCGGTCGACGTGTCGCTCGACGGCACCAAGGTCACCGTCACCTGCGGCGCCAGCCGGTTCACCCTGCTCACCATGCCGGTCGAGGACTACCCCCAGCTCCCCTCCATGCCGGCGCTGGCCGGGACCGTCGACGGCGACGAGCTGACCAAGGCCGTCACGCAGGTCACGGTCGCCGCCAGCCGTGACGACACGCTGCCGCTGCTGACCGGCGTGCGCGTCGAGATCGAGGGGGAGAAGGTCACCCTCCTCGCGACCGACCGCTACCGCCTGGCCCTGCGCGAGCTCACCTGGAAGCCGGCCAGCCCGGACGCGTCCGAGGTCGCGCTGGTGCGTGCCCGCACGCTGTCCGACGCGGCGAAGTCGCTGGGCGCCTCCGGGTCCGTGAACGTCGCGCTCGCGACCGGCCAGGGCGTCGACCTGATCGGCTTCGAGGCCGGCGGCCGCCACACGACGTCCCTGCTGGTCGACGGCGACTACCCCGCCGTCCGACGGCTGTTCCCGGACGAGTCGCCGATCCACGCGGTGGTGAACACGCAGCTGCTCGCGGACGCCGCGAAGCGCGTCGCCCTCGTCGCCGAGCGGAACACGCCGATCCGCCTGACCTTCACCGAGGGCCAGGTCGTCCTCGACGCGGGCCAGGGCGACGACGCGCAGGCGTCCGAGGCGCTCGAGGCCACGCTGGTCGGCGACGACATCGCCGTCGCTTTCAACCCGCAGTTCCTCCTCGACGGGCTGGGGGCGCTGACGACGTCGTTCGTGCGGCTGTCCTTCACGCACCCGAACAAGCCGGTCGAGTTCACCGGCCAGGAGTCGCTCGAGGGCGAGGACCTCAAGGAGTACCGCTACCTCCTGGTCCCCATCCGCTTCGCCTCCTGAGGCTGCACGCGCCGGTGTGACCGGCGAGACGCGCGCTTCGTTCGTCAGCAGCGGCCCGCCGCAGGACAATGGCGGGCGACAGAAGACGTCCCGGGACCTCGAGGCCCCGGCGACGGTCGGGCGAGGAGAGGTGGAGCGATGCAGATCGGCCTGGTGGGTCTCGGCAGGATGGGCGCGAACATGCGCGACCGGATGCGGAACGCGGGTGTCGAGGTCACGGGGTACGACCAGAACCCGGAGGTCTCCGACGTCGCGTCGCTGGCCGACCTGGTCGCGGCCCTCCCCGCCGGCGAGCGCGTCGTGTGGGTCATGGTGCCTGCGGGCGCCGTCACGCACGCGGTGATCGGCGAGCTCGGCGGCCTGCTGGCCGAGGGCGACCTGGTGATCGACGGCGGCAACTCGTACTTCGGCGACGACGCGACGCACGCCGAGCAGCTCGGCGCCAAGGGGATCCACTTCCTCGACGTCGGCGTCTCCGGCGGCGTCTGGGGCCTGGCCAACGGCTACGGCCTGATGGTCGGCGGCGACGCGGCGGACGTCGAGCGCGTCATGCCGGTCTTCGACGCGCTGCGTCCCGAGGGCCCCCGCGAGGAGGGCTTCGTGCACGCGGGCGCCGTGGGCGCGGGCCACTACGCGAAGATGGTGCACAACGGCATCGAGTACGGCCTGATGCAGGCCTACGCCGAGGGCTACGAGCTGCTCGCCGCCAAGGACATCGTCACCGACGTCGCCGGCACCATGAAGGCCTGGCAGCGCGGCACCGTCGTCCGGTCCTGGCTCCTGGAGCTCCTGGTCAAGGCGCTCGAGGAGGACCAGGAGTTCGAGCAGATCGACGACTGGGTCGCCGACTCGGGCGAGGGCCGCTGGACCGTGGACGAGGCGATCGACGCCGCCGTCCCGCTGCCGGTGATCACCGCGGCGCTGTTCGCCCGGTTCCAGTCGCGCCAGGAGCAGTCCCCCGCGATGAAGGCCGTGGCGGCCCTGCGCCAGCAGTTCGGCGGGCACGCGGTGCGCGCCGCCGGTGCGCCGATCTCCGGGGACGCCCCCTCGGGCGTGCGCTCGGAGGGCTGACGCCGCTCGATGTACGTCTCGCACCTGTCCCTGACGGACTTCCGGTCGTACCACCAGGTCGACCTGACCTTCGAGCCGGGGATCACCGCGCTCGTCGGACCGAACGGGCAGGGCAAGACGAACCTCGTCGAGGCGGTCGGCTACGTCTCGACGTTCTCCAGCCACCGCGTGCCGACCGACGCCCCGCTCGTGCGGGCGGGTGCGTCGGCGGCCGTGGTGCGCTCGCGCGTGGTCCGCGCGCAGGACGACGGCTCCGAGCGCGCGCTGGTCATCGACGTGCAGCTCGGCTCCGGCAAGGCCAACCGGGTCAAGGTCAACGGGTCGCCGTCCCGCGCGCGGGACGTGGTCGGCGCGCTGCGGTCGGTGCTGTTCGCGCCCGAGGACCTGTCGCTGGTCAAGGGCGACCCGGACGGTCGCCGGCGGTTCGTCGACGAGCTGGCCGTGCAGGTGACGCCGCGGCTGGCCGGCGTCTTCAGCGAGTACGACCGCGTGGTCCGGCAGCGGACGGCGCTGCTCAAGTCCGCGTCCGGGTTCCGCGGGTCGCGCGCCGGCAACCTCGACGTGCGGACGCTCGACGTGTGGGACGCGAAGCTCGCGGAGCTCGGCGCGCAGGTGATCGTCGCCCGGCAGGCCGTCGTCGCCGCGCTCGACCCCTACGTCGGTGACGCGTACGAGCGGGTCAGCGATGGCCAGGGCGCGGCGCGCACGGGCTACCGGTCCTCGCTCGCGGCCGTGCTGGACGGTGCCGAGCCGGCCGTCGCTCCCCCGGCCGACGCCGGCAGCCCCGCCCGGGTCGTCGAGGAGCAGATGCTCGAGGCGCTCGGCCGGCTCCGGCCCAAGGAGCTCGAGCGCGGGGTCTGCCTGGTCGGGCCGCACCGGGACGACCTGGTCCTCACGCTCGGGGACCTCCCCGCGAAGGGGTACGCGAGCCACGGTGAGTCGTGGTCGTTCGCCCTCGCGCTGCGCCTCGCGTCCTACGAGCTGCTGACCCACGGCCCGAAGCCGGACACCGCCGAGGACGCGGCTCAGCTCTGGGTCGCGGACTCGGGCCCCGACGGCGAGCCGGTCCTCATGCTCGACGACGTGTTCGCGGAGCTCGACTTCCGGCGCCGCGCGCGGCTGGCCGAGATGGTGGCCGACGCCCGGCAGGTCTTCGTCACCGCCGCCGTCCCGGGCGACGTGCCCGAGCGGCTGGCCGGTGCCCGCTACGACGTGCTGGCGTCGGAGGTCGCCCGTGTCGCCTGACGAGCCGTCCCCGACGGCGACGGATGCCGGTGGTGGCGCCGAGCAGGCGCTCGACCCGGCCGTCCCCGTCTGCGAGCAGCTCGACATCACGCCCGCGGCGCAGATGGCCCGGCTGTCGCTCGCCCGGTTCCGCTCCGTGGCGCGGTCGAAGGGCTACCGGCCCGGGCAGCAGGCGCGCGGCCGATCGCCGCTCTCCCCGGCCGAGCGCGGTGGCCCCGGGGTCCACCCGCGGGACCCGCTGACGGTCTCGACGACGATGGCGTCGCTGTTCCGCGACCGTGGCTGGGTGCAGGAGGTCTCGGTCGGCGGCGTCGTCGGGCGCTGGCGCGAGGTGGTGGGCGACCACATCGCCGACCACTGCACCCCGGAGACCTTCGCCGAGGGGGTCCTGGTGGTCCGTGCCGACTCCTCCGCGTGGGCGCAGCAGCTCAAGATGCTCGCCCCGCAGCTCGTGCGCCGGATGAGCGAGGACGTCGGCGAGGGCGTGGTCCGGGACGTCCGCGTGCTGGGTCCGGCGGGTCCCGGCTTCGGCCGGGGGAAGCGCTCCGTGCGCGGTCGCGGCGCGCGGGACACCTGGGGCTGACCGCCGTCCACAGGCAGGGCGGATCAACGGGGTTTCCGGAGCGGGTGCGGGTACACTGGGAATCGACATCTCTGGCGCCTCTGCGCCGGTCCAGGACGCACGATCTCCGTCGTCGTGGAGTGATCCGCCCTCCCGACGGGAGGACGGGCGCCTCCGCCGCGTGTGAGAACTGAGGAGCACTTCCGCCCGTGGCTGACCAGAGCCCCTCCACCGGACCGACTCCCTCCACCGACGCACCCGGGGGGACGGTGAACGGGACTCCCGCCTACGACGCCTCCCAGATCACGGTCCTCGAGGGGCTCGAGGCGGTTCGCAAGCGTCCCGGCATGTACATCGGCTCCACCGGCGAGCGCGGCCTGCACCACCTGGTGTACGAGGTCGTCGACAACTCCGTCGACGAGGCGCTGGCCGGCTACTGCGACCACATCGAGGTCACCCTGCTTGCCGACGGCGGCGTGCGGGTGGTCGACAACGGCCGTGGCATCCCCGTCGCCATCCACCCGACCGAGGGCCGGCCGACCGTCGAGGTCGTCATGACGATCCTGCACGCCGGTGGCAAGTTCGGCGGCGGCGGCTACGCGGTGTCCGGCGGTCTGCACGGCGTCGGCATCTCCGTGGTGAACGCGCTGTCCACGAAGGTGCAGACGGTCGTGAAGCGCGACGGCTACACCTGGGAGCAGGACTTCGCGGACGGCGGCAAGCCGGACGGCGAGCTGCGCCGGCTGGAGCCGACCGAGGACACCGGGACGTCGCAGACCTTCTGGGCCGACCCGAGCATCTTCGAGACCGTCGAGTACGACTTCGAGACGCTGCGCTCGCGCTTCCAGCAGATGGCGTTCCTCAACAAGGGCCTGCAGATCTCGCTGACGGACGAGCGCCCGGCGCACTCCGACACCGACGACGAGGTCGCGGGCGAGGGCACCGACGCCGCCGACGGCGAGGCCGCGGCGTTCCGGTCCGTCACGTACAAGTACGACGGCGGCCTCGTCGACTACGTGAAGCACCTCAACTCGGCCAAGAAGGTCGAGCTCGTGCACCCCGACGTCATCGACTTCGAGGCCGAGGACACCGAGCGCCGCCTCTCCCTCGAGGTCGCGATGCAGTGGACCAGCGCGTACTCCGAGTCGGTGCACACCTACGCGAACACCATCTCCACCACCGAGGGCGGCACCCACGAGGAGGGCTTCCGCGCGGCGATGACCTCCCTGGTCAACCGCTACGCCCGCGACAAGGGCATCCTCAAGGAGAAGGACGACAACCTCACCGGCGACGACATCCGCGAGGGCCTCACCGCCGTCGTGTCGATCAAGCTGGGCGAGCCGCAGTTCGAGGGCCAGACCAAGACCAAGCTCGGCAACACCGAGGCGAAGACCTTCGTGCAGCGCGTGGTCAACGAGCAGCTCGCCGACTGGCTGGACTCGCACCCGAACGAGGCGCGCGACGTCATCCGCAAGGCCATCCAGGCGTCGCAGGCACGGCTCGCGGCCCGCAAGGCCCGTGAGGCGACCCGCCGCAAGGGCCTGCTCGAGTCCAACTCGATGCCCGGCAAGCTCAAGGACTGCCAGTCCAACAACCCTGCCGAGTGCGAGATCTTCATCGTCGAGGGCGACTCCGCCGGCGGCTCGGCCGTCCGCGGGCGCAACCCGCAGACGCAGGCGATCCTCCCGCTGCGCGGCAAGATCCTCAACGTCGAGCGGGCCCGGCTCGACCGCGCGCTCGGCAACGCCGAGGTGCAGGCGCTGATCACGGCCTTCGGCACCGGCATCGGCGAGGACTTCGACCTCTCCAAGCTCCGGTACCACAAGATCGTGCTGATGGCCGATGCCGACGTCGACGGCCAGCACATCCGCACGCTGCTGCTGACGCTGCTCTACCGGTACATGCCGGACCTGATCCTCAAGGGCCACGTGTACATGGCGCAGCCGCCCCTGTACCGGATCAAGTGGTCCAACTCCCCGCACGACTACGTCTACTCCGACCGGGAGCGGGACGCGGTGCTGGCCGACGGCCAGGCCAAGGGCAAGCGGATCCCCAAGGACAACGCCATCCAGCGCTACAAGGGCCTGGGCGAGATGGACTACTCGGAGCTCTGGGAGACCACCATGGCGCCCGAGCACCGCACGCTGCTGCAGGTCACGCTGGACGAGGCCGCCGCGGCGGACGAGATCTTCTCGGTGCTGATGGGCGAGGACGTCGAGTCCCGGCGCTCGTTCATCCAGCGGAACGCGCGCGACGTGCGCTTCCTGGACATCTGACCGCGGCGTGACCCGACCCCTCGCGACCCAGGCGCGCGCCCCGCGCCGACCCATCGAAGGACCTGACCTGTGACAGAGCTGACCGGCGACAACATCGAGCACGGCCGCATCGACCAGGTGGACCTGCAGCTCGAGATGCAGCGGTCCTACCTGGACTACGCGATGGCCGTCATCGTGGGCCGTGCGCTCCCGGACGTCCGCGACGGCCTGAAGCCGGTGCACCGCCGCGTCCTGTACGCCATGTACGACGGCGGCTACCGGCCCGACCGGCAGTTCTCCAAGTGCAGCCGCGTCGTCGGCGACGTGATGGGCAAGTACCACCCGCACGGCGACACGGCGATCTACGACGCCCTGGTCCGCCTGGTGCAGGACTGGTCGCTGCGGTACCCGCTGGTCGCCGGCCAGGGCAACTTCGGCTCCCCCGGCGACGACCCGGCCGCCGCCCCGCGGTACACCGAGTGCAAGATGGCGCCGCTGGCCATGGAGATGGTCCGGGACATCGACGAGGACACCGTCGACTTCCAGGACAACTACGACGGCCGCACGCAGGAGCCGTCGATCCTCCCGTCGCGGTTCCCGAACCTGCTGGTCAACGGCTCGGCCGGCATCGCGGTCGGCATGGCGACCAACATCCCGCCGCACAACCTCCGCGAGGTCGCCGAGGGCGTCCGCTGGCACCTGGACAACCCGGAGGCGTCGAAGGAGGAGCTCCTCGCCGCGCTCCTGACGCGCGTCAAGGGCCCCGACTTCCCCACCGGCGCGACGATCCTCGGCCACCGCGGCATCGAGGAGGCGTACCGCACCGGCCGCGGCTCCATCACGATGCGCGCGGTCGTCGAGGTCGAGGAGATCCAGGGCCGGATCTGCCTCGTCGTCACCGAGCTGCCGTACCAGGTGAACCCCGACACCCTCGCGAAGAAGATCGCCGACCTCGTCCGCGAGAACCGCGTGCAGGGCATCGCCGACATCCGCGACGAGACCTCGGGCCGCACCGGCCAGCGCCTGGTCGTCGTGCTCAAGCGCGACGCCGTCGCCAAGGTCGTGCTGAACAACCTGTACAAGCACACCCAGCTGCAGGACACGTTCGGCGCCAACATGCTCGCCCTGGTGGACGGCGTGCCGCGCACGCTCAGCCTGGACGCCTTCATCCGGCACTGGACGACCCACCAGCTCGAGGTCGTCGTCCGCCGGACCAGCTTCCGGCTGCGCAAGGCCGAGGAGCAGATCCACATCTACCGCGGCTACCTCAAGGCGCTCGACGCGCTGGACGAGGTCATCGCGCTGATCCGCCGCTCCCCCGACGCCGACGAGGCCCGCACCGGCCTGATGGCCCTGCTGGACATCGACGAGGTCCAGGCCAACGCGATCCTCACCCTGCAGCTGCGCCGGCTCGCGGCCCTCGAGCGGCAGCGGATCCTCGACGACTACGCGCGCCTCGAGGAGGAGATCCGCGGCTACCGCGCGATCCTCGAGTCCCCCGAGCGCCAGCGCGGCATCGTCCGCGACGAGATGGACGAGATCGTCGACAAGTACGGCGACGAGCGCCGCACGACGATCCTGCCCTTCGACGGCGAGGTGTCCGTCGAGGACCTCATCGCCGAGGAGGAGATGGTCGTCACCATCACCCGCGGCGGCTACGCCAAGCGCACCCGGTCGGACAACTACCGGGCCCAGCGCCGCGGCGGCAAGGGCGTGCGCGGCGCGCAGCTCCGCGAGGACGACATCGTCGACCACTTCTTCGTGACCACGACGCACCACTGGCTGCTGTTCTTCACGAACCTCGGCCGCGTGTACCGCGCCAAGGCGTACGAGCTGCCCGAGGGCGGCCGCGACGCCAAGGGCCAGCACGTCGCGAACCTGCTGGCGTTCCAGCCCGGGGAGAAGATCGCCCAGGTGCTGGACCTGCGCGACTACGAGCAGGCCGAGTACCTGGTGCTGGCCACGGCCCGCGGCCTGGTGAAGAAGACGCGGCTGACGGAGTACGACTCCAACCGGTCCGGCGGCGTCATCGCGATCAACCTGCGCGAGGACGAGAACGGCCTGCCGGACGAGCTCGTCTCGGCCCGGATCGTCGACTCGGTGAACGACCTCATCCTGGTGTCCCGCAAGGGGCAGTCGCTGCGGTTCACCGCGACGGACGAGGCGCTGCGCCCCATGGGCCGCGCCACGTCGGGCGTCACCGGCATGAAGTTCCGTGCCGACGACGAGCTGCTGGCCATGGACGTCGTCCGCGAGGAGGCGTTCCTGTTCACCGTCACGCAGGGCGGCATCGCCAAGCGCACGGCCCTCACTGTGGAGAACTACCGCGTCCAGGGGCGTGGCGGCCTCGGCATCAAGGTGGCCAACCTGCCCGAGGCCAACGGCGACCTGGTCGGCGCGCTCGTCACGGACCCCGAGGACGAGGTGCTGGTCATCATGGAGCGCGGCAAGATCGTCCGCTCCGCGACCTCCGAGGTCAACGCCACGGGCCGCACCACGCAGGGTGTGATCTTCGCCAAGCCCGACAACGGTGACCGGATCATCGCGGTCGCCCGCAACATCGAGCGCCACCTCGGCGACGAGGCAGGTACCGTGGGTGATTCGGCCGAGGCTGAGGACGTCACGTCCGCGGCCCTCGAGGACACCAGCGTCACCACAGCCCCGGACGTCCCGGTGGCTGACGAGACCTCCGAGGAGGACGCGTGAGCAGCGACACGCCTCCGTCGATCCCGCCCCGCAAGACCTCGGGCGGCGACTCCGACAAGCCCGCCGGCGGCCGCACCGCCACCGACACCGCGGGCCGCGGCACCACGCCGAAGGCGTCCGGGGGCTCCGGCTCCCCCGCCACCAAGGCCACGCCGGCCGCCAAGGGCAAGCCCGCGCCGCGCACCGGCTCGTCCGGGTCCGGCGGCTCCGGCTCCACGGCGTCCTCGGCTCCGGCGACCGCTGCCGCAGGCACCGCTGCTGCGACGTCGACCGCCCCCAAGGCTGCCACGGGCGCGTCCAGCAGCGCCACGGCGACGCAGGAGGCCGCACGGCCCGCCTCCGGCACGACGCCGCGCACCGGGACCTCCGGCTCCGGCAGCGCGCCGGCCACGTCCGCCCGGCCGGCGGCGTCGTCCCTGACGTCCGGGACCGGCCCGCGCCGCGTGCGCCTCGCCGTGTCCCGGGTCGACCCGTGGTCCGTGATGAAGCTGTCGTTCCTCATCTCGGTGGCCATCGGCATCATGATCGTCGTCGCCACGGCCGTGGTCTGGCTGACGCTCGACTCGCTGCAGGTGTTCGCCACGATCAACGGCCTGGTGACCGAGGTCCTGGCCGACTCCGACTTCGACATCATGCGGTACGTCGAGTTCGACCGGGTGCTCTCCGTGGCCACCCTGGTCGGCGTCGTCGACATCTTCCTGGTCACCGCGCTCGCCACCATCGGCGCCTTCCTCTACAACATCACGGCCGCCCTGGTGGGCGGCGTGCACGTGACGATGACGGACGAGTGACCTCCGGTTTGGGCGGGCGGCCCCTGCTGGGGTAGTCTCGTCCGGCACGCCAGCGTGCGAACGGGCCTATAGCTCAGACGGTTAGAGCGCTTCCCTGATAAGGAAGAGGTCAGAGGTTCAAGTCCTCTTAGGCCCACTCCCGAGCCCTGGGGGATCCATGAAGAAGCTCCTGCTCCTGGTGGCAGCCGCCGCCGCGGGATACGTCCTCTGGACGCGCTACGCCGCCGAGCGGGACGACCGCGACCTGTGGGCCGAGGTCACCGACTCCGTCGAGTAGGCGAATCCCCCGCTGCGGTCGACGCAGCAGCACCTCCCGGGCACCCACCGCCTCCGTGCGACGGGTGCCCAGCGTCCGGCCTCCGGGCGCGCACGGGGCCATGGCGCAATTGGTAGCGCACCTGCTTTGCAAGCAGGGGGTTAGGGGTTCGAGTCCCCTTGGCTCCACCACACGGACCGGATCACCGGAAGCACGACGAAGGCCCGGCACCTCGCGGTGCCGGGCCTTCGTGCGTCGTGCGGCGGATCAGGCCTCGGTCGTGCCCTCGCCGGCGGCGGGGGTCGTGCCGGTCGTGCCCTCGGTGTCCGGCTTCTTCGGCGCCGCGCGGCGCTGCGTCGCCTTCTTGGTGGCCTCGGTGACCTTCTCGGTCGCGTCGGCGACGCGCTCCTCGACGTCCTCACGGACCTCGGCGACGCGCTCCGCAGCCTTCTGCGTGGCCTCGCGGCCACGGGCCACGGCCTCGCCGGCCGCCTGCCCCACGGCCTCGGCCGCGTCGCCGGCCCGGGCGCGGAGCTGGTCGGTGCTCGCCGACTCGGGCTCCCACGGCTCGGCCCACGGGTCCGTCGTGGTGCGCGAGCGGGTCCACGCGAACACCGCGGCACCCGCTCCGAGCAGCGTGGCGACCAGGAAGAACCGCTTGGCGCCCTTGTGCTGCTTCTTCTCGGCCTTCGAGGCGGCAGCGGCGGCGGCGGCCGCCACCGCGGCGGCCTTCGCCTTCTTCTTGCCCGACTCCTTGTCGGCGACCTGCTCGACCGCCGCGCCGGCGCGCTCGGCCGCCTCGTTCACGGCCTGCACGAGGCGCGGCAGCAGGTCGTCGACCAGCTTGTCGTGCGCGGTGTCGATCACGGGGGAGGCCTTGCCCGCTGCCTTCTCGACCTTGGGCGCGGCCGCCTTCACGCTCTCCTTGTAGGCGTGGTCGATCCGCGGGATGAGCCACTCGATCGCCGCCTCGACGCGCGGCTGCGTCCACTCCACCGCGTGCTCCGCGGCGCCCTTGGCCACCACGGCGGCCTCTGCCGCCTGCACCTTGGCGGTCGCGGCGGCCTTGCTCCCGGCGTCCACGAGGGCGGCGCCCACGTCGGCCGCCTGCCCCTTGAGGCGCTCGGACGTCAGGTGGTCGGAGACGGTCTCGATCTTGCTCCGTCGGGTCAGGAAGGCCATGTCCACACTCTCCTGCTCAGGGTCGTCCGTTTGACCACCCACTCTGCCACCGTCGGGCCCTCCGCGCAGGTGGCAGGCGGGTGCGAGCACCTGAGAAGCCTGTGTTCGTCCCGCGTGAACACGCTGTCGTCGCCGGGTGGTGGGTCACCGGTCCGTGACAGGATGACGGTCATGAAGGCGACCCTGCACACGAACCGAGGCGACATCCGCCTGGAGCTCTACCCGAACCACGCCCCCGCGACCGTCGAGAACTTCCGCGGCCTCGCGACCGGGGAGAAGGAGTGGACCGACCCGGCCACGGGCGAGAAGCGCAGCACGCCGCTGTACGACGGCGTGGTCTTCCACCGCGTGATCGACGGCTTCATGATCCAGGGCGGCGACCCGCTGGGCCGCGGCACCGGTGGTCCGGGCTACACCTTCGACGACGAGATCCACCCCGAGCTGCGGTTCTCCGAGCCGTACCTGCTCGCGATGGCGAACGCCGGCTTGCGCCGGGACCCGATCACCGGCCAGGTGGGCGGCACGAACGGCTCGCAGTTCTTCATCACGGTGACGGCCACGCCGCACCTCAACGGCAAGCACACGATCTTCGGCAAGGTGGCCGACGACGAGAGCCGCGGCGTCGTCGACGCGATCGCCACCACGCCGACGCGCCCGGGCGACCGCCCGGTCGAGGACGTGGTGATCGAGTCGGTGTCTTTCGAGTCCTGACCCCTCGATGACCCAACCGCAGCCGGGCCCTGCCCCCGCTCCGCCTCCCGTCTGCCCGCGGCACCCCGACCGCATCGCCTACGTGCGGTGCCAGAGGTGCGGCCGGCCGGCGTGCCCGGAGTGCCAGCGCCCGGCTGCGGTCGGCGTCCAGTGCGTGGACTGCGTGCGCGACGCCGCACGCGAACAGCGCCCCGCCCGCACCGCGTTCGGCGGTCGCGTCACGGACGGCCGTCCCGTCGTCACGATCACGCTGATCGCCCTGTGCGTGATCAGCTTCGTGCTCCAGCAGGTCAGCGACCGCTGGACCATCGACCTGGCGTTCGTCCCGTTCCTCGGGGAGTCGGAGCCCTGGCGCTTCCTCACCTCGGCGTTCCTGCACTCGCCGAGCAGCGTCGTGCACATCGCGTTCAACATGATCGCGCTGTGGTCGGTCGGCCCGTTCCTCGAGACGTCGCTCGGCCGGTGGCGGTACCTCGCGCTGTACCTGCTGAGCGCGATCGGCGGGTCCGTGATGTTCCTGCTGCTGGCCGACCCGTTCAGCGCCTCGTGGTTCACCGTGCTGGTGGGCGCGTCCGGCGCGGTGTTCGGCCTGTTCGGGGCCGTGCTGGTCGTCCTGCGGCGCGTCGGACGCAGCGCGCGGGGCATCGTCGTCGTCCTGGCCATCAACGCGGTGCTCGGCTTCGTGCTGTCCGGCGTCGCGTGGCAGGCGCACCTCGGCGGTCTGATCGTCGGAGCGGCGCTCGGCGCGGCGTTCGCGTACGCGCCCCGGGACAAGCGCCTGCCGGTCGCGGTCGGCGCCTGCGCCGGGACGGCGGTCCTGCTCGCAGGAGCCGTCCTGGTGGCCTACGCGGGGGTCTGAGACCCGTCCCCAGCGTTGCTCACAGCTGTGGAATTACACCGGTGTAGTTATCCACAGGGTTGTGCACCGCTGGGGACACCGCGCAGCCGGCCTGGGGACAACCGGCCGCGGCCTGGGGACGGAGCTGTTGGTGCCGATCCCCGTCCCCGGACGACGCGTCACCGCCAGCGGGTGGCCATCCCGAGCCCGACCAGCGCGAACGCGAACCCGACCGCGAGGTTCCAGGACCCGATGCCCGGGATCGGCAGGTCGAAGTTGGTCAGGTAGGTGACCACGATCCACAGCAGCCCGAGCACCAGCAGCCCGAGCATGACCGGGAGGAACCACGGCGCGTTGACCGCGGGCTTCGTGGGGCCCTCCTGGGGCGCGGTGTAGTGCGACTTCTGCCGCGTCCTCGACTTGGGCACGGGATGCTCCTGACCTCGACCGTCCGACGTTGCCGGTCCGCGCGCCGCCACGGGGTGTGGACGGGCGCACGATTCCGCGTGACGTGGCCTAGCGTAGTGGCGAGACGAGGGGATCAGCGTGCCCGACGAGCAGAGGCGGCGCGCCCACGGGGCGCACAGCGCAGGACCCCCGGAGCCGGAGACCCCGGCGCCGGAGCGGCCGTCCGCGCGCCTGCACGCCGCGCGCGAGCACGCCCAGCACCGGTTGACCGCCCACCGCCGGGGTCGGGCCCTGCGCGGCACGCTGTCGGTGGCGCTGGTCATGGCGCTCGCCGGCGCGCTGTTCACGGCCAACGCCCGGCTGGCGAACGGCAGCGACGCCCGCCAGCCGCAGGACCTCGCCGGGCTCCAGTCCAACGAGGACGCACGGCGCGAGCGGCTCGCCGACCAGGTCGCGGAGCTCCGGTCCCAGGTCGACGCCCTCACGCAGGAGCAGACGGACACGGTCGGCCTGGAGTGGCAGTCCGCCGGGGAGGCGTTCGACATCGCCTCCGGCAAGGTCGCCGTCTCCGGCACCGGCATCACCGTGAGCCTCGACGACGCCCCGGCGGACGGCCCGCGCCCCGCCGGCACCGGACCCGACGACCTCGTCGTCCACCAGCAGGACCTGCAGGCCGTCATCAACGCGCTCTGGACCGGGGGAGCGGAGGCCATGGCCCTCATGGACCAGCGCGTGATCTCGACCAGCGCGTTCCAGTGCATCGGCAACGTGCTGTCGCTGCAGGGCCGCCGCTACTCCCCGCCGTACGTCGTCACCGCGGTGGGCGACCCGGACGAGCTGCTCGCGGCGCTCGACGCCGACCCCGCCGTCCGGGCGTACCGGTCCTGGGTGGACGCCGTGGGCCTCGGGTGGGCGACCACCCGGCCGGGCGAGGGGGTGCGCGTCCCCGCCTACGATGGGTCCGTCGACATGAGGTACGCCAGCGTCCCGACCGGCACCGAGGTCCTGCCGGGGCTCGTCGCCGAGGAGGGCACCGCGACGAGCGCCGGGGCGCGCCGGGAGGACACCGAGGGATGAGCGGTACGGAGGTCGGACCTGCCGTCGGGCACGCGTCCACCCGCCGAGACGCGCGCCGGGGCCGGCCGTCCCGGGGGACCGGTGTCGTGCTCGGTGCGGTCGGCGTCGTGGGCGAGCTGCTCATCACGGCGGGCGTGCTGCTGCTCGCGTTCCTCGCCTGGCAGCTGTGGTGGACCGACGTCGAGGCGAACAGCGCGCAGGCCGCCATCGTGCAGGAGCAGGGCTGGGACGAGCCGCTCGCGCCGCTGCAGGACGAGGGTCCCGCGATCGTCACCCCGCGGTACGACGAGCCGCCCGTGGCCGAGGAGCCGCCCTACCTGACCACCTTCGCGTCGATGCGCGTGCCGCGGTGGGACGGGGAGCCGACGCGCACGATCACGCAGGGCACCGACCGACCGAACGTGCTGAACCCCCTCGGCATCGGCCACTACGAGGGCACCGCGATGCCCGGGGGCGTCGGCAACTTCGCCCTCGCGGCGCACCGCACCACCTACGGCAAGCCGTTCAACCGGATCGAGGAGCTCCAGGAGGGCGACCCGATCGTCGTCTGGACCCAGGACACCTGGTACGTCTACCGCGTGACGTCGTCGCAGATCGTGATGCCCGACGACGTCCAGGTCATCGCGCCGGTGCCGGACCAGCCCGGTGCCGAGCCGACCGAGCGGTACATCACGCTCACCACCTGCCACCCGATGTTCTCCGCCCGCGAGCGGTACATCGTGCACGGCGTGCTGGACTACTGGGCGCCCGTCTCCGAGGGCGTCCCCGCCGAGCTCGCCGAGGGAGCCTGATGTACGGGTGGTTGTGGCGCCGTCTGCCCGGGCCGGCGCTGGTCCGCGTCCTGATGCTGCTGGTCCTCGCGCTGGCGGTGCTCGCCGCGTGCTTCGTGTGGGTGTTCCCGTGGCTCGCCCCGTACATGCCGTTCAACGACACCACCGTCGGGGAGGGATGACGTGAGCCGGATCCTCGTCGTCGACAACTACGACTCCTTCGTCTACACGATCGTCGGGTACCTCGACCAGCTCGGGGCGGAGACGGTCGTCGTGCGCAACGACGCCGTCCCGCCGCTGTCCGAGCGGGGCGACTTCGACGGCGTGCTCATCTCGCCGGGGCCGGGCACGCCGTCCGAGGCCGGCGCCTCGATCGACGTCATCCGCGACTGCGCGGAGACCGGCACCCCGATGCTCGGCGTCTGCCTGGGCCACCAGGCGCTCGGCGAGGTGTTCGGCGGCACCGTCACGCACGCGCCCGAGCTCATGCACGGCAAGACCAGCCTCGTCTCGCACGACGGCGAGGGCGTGTTCGACGGGCTGCCGACGCCGTTCACCGCGACCCGCTACCACTCGCTGGCCGTGGTCGACGGCACCGCGTCCGACGACCTGGTCGTCACCGCGCGCGCCAACGGCATCATCATGGGCCTCCAGCACCGGACGCTGCCCCTGCACGGCGTGCAGTTCCACCCGGAGTCGGTGCTGACCGAGGGCGGGCACCGGCTGTTCGCGAACTGGCTGGCGCTCACGGGGGAGACGGACGCGGTCGCCCGCTCCGCCGGCCTCCACCCCCTCGTCCGCCCCTGACCCCCCGGCGTGCGACGGGCGCCGCCGCCGCCCGCCGCCCGCCGCCCGCCGCCCGCCGCCCGCCCCGGCCGGGCCCTCCGCTGACACCACCCGTCGTCGAGGTAGTGCGACCCGCTCGAGGTAGTGCGGTGCGCCGCACTACCTCGACGAGATCGCACTACCTGGGCGGGTGGGGAAAGTCGCGCGGGGGGAGGAGGGGAGGATCCGCTTCATCAGGGGGTGTGCCGCGACGACCGACGCGGTTGTGGACGGGGACGGTGGCCTTCATCTGGGGACGACGAAAGCGTGTGCTCGTCCCCGGCTCGCAGGGTGGGGGGATGCAACCCGGATCCGCGAGCACGGCGTCAGCGTCCCGACCGAGTGTGGGGGCGGGTGATCGGTGCCCACCCGCGCGGCGGCCACCCGCGACGGGTGCTCGGCCCGAGGTGCCCGGGGTGGTGCGCCACGACCAGCCTGCCCCCGGACGAGCCTGCACGCCCGACGACGACGGGGTGGCCTGGTGAGAGTTCGGCACGGTGTGTATGCCGCACCACCGCCCGTCGGACCGTCGTGGATGAGCGACCGCCATCGGCTGCTCGCGCTCGCAGCGGCTGTCCACGTCACCCGGGCGGCGCCGCACTGGTTCAGCCACGAGACGGCGGCGATGCTCTGGGGCTGTGATCTGGCTCCGGTGCCGACCACGGTCGACGTCACGGGGTCGGTCAACTCCCAGGTCAAGGGGAACCGCGAGGCAGGCGTGCGCCGCCACTGGACATCCCGGACCGACCGGCTCGACGAGGTACGCCACGACCTCGGGCTCCCGGTGTCATCGCTCGAACGCACGGTCCTCGACTGCGCGTCGTCTCTGCCCGTCGGGAGAGCGTTGGTCATCGCGGACTCCGCCCTGCGGCTGGGCGCCGATCCGCTGCGACTCGCGCACATGATCACCAGAGCCGGAGGCGACCGGGGCATCCGCCGTGCTCGCCGCGTCGTCACGCTCGCGGACGCCCGGTCCGAGTCCGCCGGGGAGACGCTCGTGCGGCACGCGATCGTCGACGCGGGACTCCCTGCGCCGGAACCTCAGGTCGCGGTGCGCACCCGGCTCGGCTGGCGGTGGGTCGACCTCGGGTGGCGCGACGCCATGGTGGCGGTCGAGTTCGACGGTCGCGGGAAGTACGGCGACGTCGCCGCCGCGGTCGTCGCGGCCTTCGCCGAGGAGCGACGACGCCAGGCGGCGATCGAGGACGAGGGGTGGCAGGTCATCCGCTTCACCTGGGAAGACCTCGCCCGACCGCAAGACCTCACCGACCGCGTCGCGCGCACGCTGCGCCGGGCGGCCTACCGCCGCCGAGGTAGTGCGGTCTCGTCGAGGTAGTGCGGTCTCGTCGACGTAGTGCGCCAGATCGCACTACGTGGAGCAGATCTCACTACCTCGGCGAACGCGGGGCGGAGGCGGGGCGAACGCGGGGCGGGGGCGGGACGGAGGCGGGGCGGAGGCGGGGGCGTGCACGCGGGAGGCGGGCGGAGGGGGTGGGACGACGGAGGCCCCGTCCTCCGGGGGGACGGGGCCTGCGTCGGCGGCGGGGCGGTCAGTCCTCGTCGCCGCCGCCGCCGGTGCTGTTGCCGGGGCCGCCCGTGGGGTTCGGGCCGGAGGACAGGGTGAGCGTCACCGTGTTCCCGATCCGGGCCGTCTGGCCGGGGGCGGGCGAGGACGTCAGGACCGTGCCGACGGGCTGGTTGGACGGCTCGTCGGAGGCGATCGAGTCGACCACCAGGCCGAGCCCCTGCAGCTGGGCCGTCGCGTCGGCCTCGGTCTTGCCGACGATGTCGGTCGGGATGGTGACCGTCGTCGGCGCCGTGGCGATGGTCAGCGTGATCACCGTGCGCTGCGGGAGCAGGCCGCTGCGGTCCTGGCGGATGACCCGGCCCGCCTCGACGGTCGCGCTCTCCTCCGTGCCGATCGACGACCCGAGGTTCAGCGCGGTGAGCGCCGCGACGGCCTCGTCCTGCGTCTGGCCGGCCAGGTCGCCGAGCTCGACGTTGCCGGACGCGATCAGCAGCGTGACCGCGGAGCCGTCCGCGACGGACTGGCCGCTCGCGGGGTCGGTGCGCAGCACGCGGTCCGCGGGCTGTGCCGGGTCGTTCTCCTCCTGGACGCTGCCGACGGTCAGGCCGGCGTCTTCGAGCTGGGCGCGCGCCGCCTCCTGGGTGAGCCCCGAGACGTCGGGCACGGCGACGGAGTTCGGGCCGGTGGAGACCCAGAACTCGATGGTCGAGCCCTCCTCGGCCTCGGTGCCGCCGGCGGGGTCGCTGCGGGTGACGGTGCCCTCGGGCTGGTCGGCGCTCGCCTCGGCCTGCCGCGTGTACTCGAACCCGGCGGCCTGCAGCTGGGCGACGGCATCCGCCTCGGCCAGGCCGGCGATCGTCGGCACGGTGGTGGTCGCCGCCGGTTCCTCGCCGTCGCCGCGCAGCAGCAGCCAGAGGATGCCGCCGATCGCCACGGCCGCGACGATGCTCAGCGTGATCCAGAGCCAGCGCTTGGACTTCTGCTCGTCCTCGGGATCCTCGCCGTTCTGCGCGGGCAGCACGGAGGTGCCGGGGCCGGTGGGCGCCCACGCGGGGGCGTCGCCGGGCAGGACCTGGGTGGCGGCCGGGTCGGGGCTGAGCACCTGGGTAGCGGCGCCGGCGCCCAGCACGGCCGGGACGGCCGGCGCGTTGACCTGCTGACCGCGGGCGGCGGCCTCGAGGTCGGCGCGGAACTCGGCGGCGGTGGAGTAGCGGGCGTCGCGCTCCTTGGCGAGGGCCTTGGCGCAGATGCGGTCGAGCACCTCGGGCACGTCGGACGCGACGCTCGACGGCGCGGGCGCGATCTCGCGCACGTGCTGGTAGGCCACGGCGACGGGGGAGTCGCCGATGAACGGCGGCCGGCCGGTGAGCAGCTCGAACAGCAGGCAGCCGGCGGAGTACAGGTCGGAGCGGGCGTCGACGGTCTCGCCGCGCGCCTGCTCGGGGGACAGGTACTGCGCGGTGCCGATCACGGCCTGCGTCTGCGTCATGGTCGCGGCGGAGTCGGCCAGCGCGCGGGCGATGCCGAAGTCCATCACCTTGACCGCGCCGGTCGGCGTCAGCATGACGTTCGCGGGCTTGATGTCCCGGTGCACGATGCCGGCGTGGTGGGAGTACTCGAGGGCCGACAGCACGCCGGCGGTGATCTCGATGGCCTCCTCGATCGGCACGGCCTGCCCGTCACGGAGGATGTCGCGGACGGTGTGCCCCTCGACGTACTCCATGACGATGAACGGCACGTGCGCGACGGCGCCCGTCGGCTCGGTGTAGGTGTCCTCGCCGGTGTCGTACACGGCGACGATCGCGGGGTGGTTCAGCGCGGCGGCGGCCTGCGCCTCGCGACGGAACCGCGCCTGGAAGGACGGGTCGCGCGCGAGGTCGGAGCGCAGGATCTTGATGGCCACGGTGCGTCCCAGGCGCGTGTCGTGCCCGATGTGCACCTCGGCCATGCCACCGCGGCCGATGAGCTCACCGACCTCGTACCGTCCGGCGAGGATCCGGGATCCGTCGTCCACCACTAGGCGTCCTTCGCTGTCGTCGTCTGCGCGTCCGGCGCGGTTGCGCCGGGCTGTGCTCGCCAGATCATCCCACCCTCGCTGTCCGCGCGGGCGTACCCGGCGGTGCTGACGGGGCTGAGCGACCCCGTGTCACCCGTCAGGCGGTCCGCGAGGGCGGCGCCGAGCAGCGCCACCACGAGGACCGCCAGGACGAGCAGGGGCCACCGCACGTGGAACCGGCCGTTGCCGGCCCCGGCCTGGATCCGGGCGTGCGCCCGGGTGGTGGGCTGGCTGTGCGCGCCGTCGCGGGCGCTGGTGGCCCGGTAGGTCGGCGTGCGGTCGTCGCGCCGGGACCGGGGCTGCTCGCCCGTGGGTCGGCCGGTGCGGGGGTCGAAGGACGGCGGCGCGGCGGCCGTCGTGTCCGCGGGGGTCGACGAGGACCCGCGCACGCGCATCGCGCCGGCCTCGCTGGGCCGGGAGCCCGCGCGCTCGCGCCGGGCCGGGTCGACGGCGGGGCGTCCGCCGGAGCCCGCCGAGGGACGCGGCGTCGCGGACCGCCCCGGCACGATCGACACCGGCGCGCTCCCGCCCGCGGGGGTGTGCGGCACCAGGGCGTCGAACATCCGCGCGAGCTCCTCGGCGTCGCGCGGCCGCTGCGAGGGGTCCTTGGCGAGCAGCCGCATGACGAGCGCGGCGATCTGCCGGTCCACCGACGGGGGCAGCGGCGGGACGGGCGTGTTGACGTGCGCCACGGCGATGTCGACGGCGGTGGGTCCGGTGAACGGCCGGTGCCCGACGAGCGCCTCGTACGCGACGATGCCGAGCGCGTAGAGGTCGGACGCGGCGGTCGCCGGCCCGCCGACGGCCTGCTCCGGGGACAGGTACTGGGCGGTGCCCATGACCATGCCGGTCGCGGTCATCGGCACCTGGTTGCTGGACAGCGAGACGCCGAAGTCGGTGATCTTCACCTTGCCGGTCGGCGTGATGAGGATGTTGCCGGGCTTGACGTCGCGGTGCACCACGCCGGCCTCGTGCGCGGCGTGCAGGGCGCGTGCGGTCTGCGCCAGGATCGGCAGCAGCCGTCGCGGGGGCAGCACGGGCTCGCGCTCGAGCAGGTCGCTCATGGGCTCGCCGACGATCAGCTCCATGGCGAGGAACGCCGAGCCGTCCTGCTCGCCGTAGTCGAACAGCGCGGCGATGCCGGCGTGCGACAGGCTGCCGGCGTTGCGGGCCTCGGTGCGGAACCGCTCGAGGAACCCGCTGTCGCCGGCGTACTCCTCGCGCAGGACCTTGATCGCGATGTCGCGCGCCAGCGACTCGTCGTGGGCGGCCCACACCTCGCCCATGCCGCCGACGGCGATCTGGTGCGTGAGGCGGTAGCGCCCGCCGAGGACGACGCCCGGGGCCGGCCTCACTGCCCCATCACCGCCTGCATGACCGCGCGGGCGATCGGCGCGGCGACGCGGCCGCCGGTGGCCTCCGAGCCGACGGACCCGCCGTGCTCGACGATGACGGCGACGGCCACCTGCGGGTCGTCGGCCGGCGCGAACCCGGTGAACCAGGCGTGCGGGGACTCGCCCTCGACGCCGGTCTGCGCGGTGCCGGTCTTGCCGGCGACCTGGACGCCGGAGATCTGGGCGGCGGTGCCGGAGCCCGACTGCACGACGCTCACCATCATGTCCGTGAGCTGCTGCGCGGTCGCGGGGGAGACGGCGTCGGACAGCTGCTCGGGCTGGGCCTCGCTGATGACGTCGAGGTCGGCGGTCCGCACGGTCTGCACGAGGTACGGCGTCATCAGCGCGCCGTCGTTCGCGATGGCCGCGGCGACCATGGCCATCTGGGTGGGCGTCGCGCGCACCGACTCCTGGCCGATCGCCGACAGCGCGGTCTGGGCCGCGTTCGGGTCCTCGGGATAGGTGGACTGCGCGACGCGCATCGGGACGGTGAGGTCGGCCTGGTCGAAGCCGAACCGCTCGGCCTGCTCGCGGATCGCGTCGTCGCCGAGGTCGGCGCCGAGCGAGGCGAACGCGGTGTTGCACGAGATCCGCAGCGCGTCCGCGAGGGTCGTCTGCTCGTTCGCGCCGCAGGAGCTGCCGCCGAAGTTCGGCAGCGTCGTCCGGGTGCCGGGCAGCGTGTAGAGGTCGGGCGCGGACAGCACGGACTCGGGGGTGTAGCTGCCCGACTCCAGCGCCGCCGCCGCGGTGACCAGCTTGAACGTCGATCCCGGCGGGTAGTTCTCGCTGGTCGTCTTGTTGACGAGCGGGTCGCCCTCGGCCGCCAGCAGCTGCTGGTAGGCCGCGCTCGCCGCCGTCGTGTCGTGCGTGGCCAGGGCGTTCGGGTCGAACCCGGGCGTCGAGACCATCGCGAGGATCTTGCCGGTCGACGGCTCGATCGCGACGACCGCCCCCTGCTGCCCGGCGAGCGCGTCGAGCGCCGCCTGCTGGGCCGCGGGGTCGATCGTCAGCTCGATCGACGAGCCCTGCGGCTGCGCGCCGGTGATCAGCTGCTGCACCCGGGTCCAGAACAGGGAGTCGGCCTCGCCCGTCAGCACGTCGTTCATGGCGCGCTCGAGCTGCGTCCCGCCGTTCACGATCGAGTAGAACCCGGTGACGGTGGAGTAGAGCTCGGCCTGCGAGTAGGCGCGCTGGAACCCGTACGGGTCGTCGACGGGCGTCGACTGCGCGACGGGCTGGCCGGCGACGATGATCGGGCCGCGGGGCTTGCCGTACTCGCGGTACAGGGTGCGGACGTTGCGCGAGTCGTTGTTCAGCGCGGACGCCTGCCCGAACTGGACCCACGTGGTGCCGCCGAGCAGGGCGAGGAACATGATCACGACGACCGTCGACAGCCGGCGCAGGGCGGTGTTCACGACGCACCACCCCCGGTCGTCCGGCGCAGGCGCTCGGTCGGCTGGTCGTCGCCGCTGGTGTCGCGCGGTCCCTCGGCCGGCCCGGCGACCGCGACGGGGTTGCGCGCGTCGGAGTCCAGCGGGATCCCGCCGGACGGCGTGGTCAGCAGGTCGCCGCCGGGCTCGGGGGCCGGGCGGCGCGCGTCGTCGGAGATGCGGAGCAGCAGGGCGGCGATCGTCCAGTTCGCGAGCAGGGACGAGCCGCCGTACGCGAGGAACGGCGTGGTCAGGCCGGTGAGCGGGATGATCCGCGTGATGCCGCCGACGACCACGAAGCACTGGAACGCGATGACGAACGCGAGGCCGGCGGCCAGCAGCTTGCCGAAGCCGTCCCGCACGCCGATGGCCGTGCGCAGGCCGCGCTGGCAGAGCACCAGGTAGATCACGAGGATCGCCATCAGACCGGTGAGCCCGAGCTCCTCGCCCAGCGAGGCGATGATGAAGTCCGACTCCGCGAACGGCACGAGGTCGGGCCGGCCCTGGCCCCAGCCGGTGCCGAACAGCCCGCCGCTGGCCAGGCCGAACAGGCCGCGGACCAGCTGGCCGGAGCCGCCGGGGTGCTGGTCGAACACCTCGGGGTCGAGCGCGTGCTGCCAGATGTGGAACCGGGCCGCGACGTGCCCGAACGTCGCCGTGGCGAGGACGACCCCGCCGGCGAACAGGAGCAGGCCGATGACGATCCAGGACAGCCGCTCGGTGGCGACGTAGAGCATCGCGACGAACAGACCGAAGAACAGCAGCGACGTGCCGAGGTCGCTCTGGAACACGAGGACCGCGATCGACACCGCCCAGACCACGACGATCGGGCCGAGGTCGCGCAGGCGCGGCAGCTGCAGCCCGAGCACCTTGGGCCCGGCCAGCGCCAGGGTGTCGCGGTGCGTCACGAGGTAGCCGGCGAAGAACACCGCGAGGGCGATCTTGGCGAGTTCGGCGGGCTGCAGGGAGAACCCGAGCGCGCGGATCCAGATGCGCGCGCCGTTGATCTCGACGCCCAGGCCGGGGATCAGCGGCAGCAGGATCAGGCCGAGCGCCGCGACCATCGCCGTGTAGGTGTACCGACGCAGCGTCCGGTGGTCGCGCAGGACGACCAGCACCACGCAGGCGAGGCCGACGGAGATCGCGGACCAGGCGAGCTGCCGCCCCGCGAACATCTCGGTGCCGCCGCGGGCCTCCCGGGCGAGGTCGATGCGGTAGATCATCGCCAGGCCGATGCCGTTGAGCGCGATCACCGCGGGCAGGATCACCGGGTCCGCGTACGGCGCGCGCCAGCGCAGCACGAGGTGCACGACCAGCGCGAGGCCGGCGAGCCCCGCTCCGTAGCCGAGGACGTCGGCAGGCAGCTCGTCGGTCACGCCGAGCCCGACCAGCGCGTACGCCGCGATCGCGATCGCCAGGGCCAGGACCAGGAGCCCGAGCTCCGTGCCGCGGCCGGCGCGCACGCGGTGCGCCTCCACCGTGGCCATCAGGGCGCCACCGGTGCGGTCGTGGCGGTCGTGGTGGCAGGGGCGCTGGGGGTGGGGGAAGGAGTCGGGTCGGCCTCGGCCGCCGCGTCCTCGGCGAGGGCCTCGACCCGCGCGCGCGCCTCGGTCAGCGAGGCGGTGTGGATGGTCTGCTCGACCCGCTCGCGGACGAAGGCGGGGAGGTCGTCGACGGCGACCTCGGACTGCTCGACCACGTCGGACAGCGTGAGCGGGCCGACCGACTGCGGGATGCCGCGGTAGATCGCGACGACCTCCCCGTCGACCCCGACGTAGTACTGGGTCTGCGTCCAGCGGTAGAACCCGACGGCCGCGGCAGCCAGGACCACGACCGCGAGCAGCGAGAGCAGGACCCGGCGGGTGCGCCGCCGGCGACGGGTGCGGCGCTCGTCCGCGTCCTCGTCGTCCTCCGCGTCGTCCTCGTCCACCACGGGCACGCCGGCGCCCGGGGTGCTGGCGGCGGCCTGGCGCGCGAGCTCGGCGGCCCGGGCCGCGGGCCCGTCCTGGGCCGAGGTGGGCCGGTTGCGGGACACGGCGGCCGAGCCGACGACCACGGCGTTCGTGGTCGGGCCCGCGCCGTCGCGCACCTGGTCGAGCTCGAGCACGTCGGCCACGACGACCGTGACGTTGTCGCCGCCGCCCGCGCGGAGCGCGAGCTGCACCAGGCGCTCGGCGCACGTGTCGACGTCGGGGAGCTCGAACAGCGTCCGCGCGATGGTCTCGCCGCTGACGAAGCCGGACAGCCCGTCCGAGCACAGCAGCCAGCGGTCGCCGGGTCGCGCCTCGCGGACGGACAGGTCGGGGGCGATGTCGACGTCGAAGTCGCCGAGGACGCGCATGACGACCGAGCGCTGCGGGTGGTGCTCGGCCTCCTCCGGCGTGATCTTGCCGGTGTTGACCAGGTGCTGCACGAAGGTGTGGTCGGTGGTGACCTGCGTCAGGACGCCGTCGCGCAGCAGGTAGCCGCGGGAGTCGCCGAGGTGCACCATGGCCAGCTTGTTGCCGGCGCGCAGGATCGCGGTGACCGTCGTGCCCATGCCGGCGAGCTCCGGGTTGACCTCGGAGCGGGTGATGATCTCCTCGCGGGCCTCCTCGAGCGCGCGCTCGAGCTCGTCCAGCGCGTCGTCCGGGCCGTGCGACTCGCCGTCCAGGGGAGCGAGCGCGGCGATCGCGACCGAGGACGCGACGTCCCCGCCGGCGTGCCCGCCCATGCCGTCGGCCACGACCAGCAGGTGCGGGCCGGCGTAGGCCGAGTCCTGGTTGTTGGACCGGACCAGACCGACGTCGGACCGGGCGGCGTAGCGCAGCGCGATGCTCACGGTCCCCGCTACCCCTGCAGCTCGAGGACGCTCTGGCCGATGCGGATCTGCGACCCCGCGCGCACCGGCATCGCGGCGGTGACCGGCTGCTCGTCGAGGAACGTGCCGTTGGTCGACCCCATGTCCTCGACGAGCCACTGCCCGCCCTCGGGGAACACGCGCGCGTGCCGCGAGGAGGAGTAGTCGTCGTCGAGGACCAGCGTGCAGGACGGCGCCCGGCCGATCAGGACGGCGGACGAGCCCAGCGGGAGGGTCGTGCCGCGCAGCGGGCCCTCGGTGACCACCAGGCGGGTCGGCCCGGCACGGCGGCCGCGGCCCTTGTCCGGCGCGGGAGCCGCCGGGGTGCCGGCCGCGGGTGCGGGGGCGGGCCGGCCGGGGCGGCGCCGGTTCACGATGCGGGTCCCGTACAGGTCCCGGCGCAGCACGCCGATCGCGGACACCACGAAGGCCCACAGGAGCACCAGGTACCCCAGGCGCAGCAGGGTGACCGTCAGCTCACTCATGCGTGCCCTGCGTGCCGTCGTTCACTCGTCCAGTTCCTGTCCGTCGCCGTCGCCGGTCCAGAACATGATGCGGGTCCGCCCGATGGTCAGCGTGTTGCCGTCGAGGAGTGTCGCCGCCGGGACCTGGTGACCCTCGACGAACAGGCCGTTGGTCGACCCGAGGTCCGAGGCCACGACGCCCTGCGAGGACACCCGGATCTCCAGGTGGCGACGCGAGACCCCGGGGTCGTCCACCACGATGTCGGCCTCCGAGCCGCGGCCGATGACCGTGACCGGGCCGGTCAGCAGGTACCGCTGGCCGTCGATGTCGATGAGCGGGTGCCGCGGGCTGGGCGCCGCGGTCGTCGCCGGGGCGGCCGCGCCGCGCACCGTCGCCGACTTCACGCGGAACCGGCCGGTCTCGAGGTCCTCGTACTCGTGGAACGCGACGGTCACCGGCCCGACGAACGCGTACCGCTGGCCGGTCGCGTGCTCGGTGACGTTCGCGGCGAGCTCGTCCGCCAGGGCCTCGGCGCCCCAGGCCTCGACCTGGTCGTAGTCCCCGGGGGAGAGCTCCAGGGTGAACTCGTTCGGCACGACCGTGCGGTCCCGGCCGACCACGGCGGCGCGGTCGTCGACCTCGCGGCGCAGGGCGCTCGCCAGCTCGACGGGCTTCACCTCGCTGCGGAAGGCCTTGGCGAACGCGGTGTTCACGACGCGCTCCACACCGTGCTCGAACCGGTCCAGGATGCCCACGCCCACCACCTCCTCACCGCACGCGTGTACCGCCGAGCACCCGGGTGGTGCCGACATCCTGCGTAGATGGTAGCCACGCGGTCGGTCTCCGGCCCGCCCCTGTGGACGGCGGCGCGGCGCGGACCTGGTGAACGAGCTGCGCGAGGGGGTGTGGGAGATGTGCGTGCGGCAGGCGCCTGACCGGGGCCGGAGGTGCCGCTGGAGGGGCGCCCAGGGGGTGGTCAGGAGCGACCCCCGGATCGTGCTAATCTTCTGCGGCGCGCGAGTGGCGGAACGGCAGACGCGCTGGCTTCAGGTGCCAGTGTCCGAAAGGGCGTGCGGGTTCAAATCCCGCCTCGCGCACATCACCGGAACCCCCGGTCGGAGAGATCCGACCGGGGGTTTCCTCGTCTGCGGCGTTCAGGAGCGGTCGACGTCCGACAGGGTCACGGACCCGGGAAGCCCGTCAGGCGCGCCCGCGATCCGGCTGAACGACGTGGCGCCGGGTGGCTGCTCGAACGCTCCTGGCCCGACGACGGTGTACGAACCGCTGACGTCCTCCTCGAGGTAGAGGACGTACCGGAAGCCAGGATGCAGCTCCAGCGGCACAGCCGGGTCGAGCGCCAACCAGATCGGGTCGTCCGCCGGTGCGGCGCCCGCGAGTGTCGAGGTGACGGAGAGCTGCACCAGCGGACGTTCGTCGGTGCCCGCCTGCCTCTGCGCGACACCGGTGACCACGAGCGCGGCGTCCTCAGCCAGAGCATCGAGCGTGTCGTATTCCCGCCACGAGTCCGGGGGCGTCGGCTCGGCGGCGCGCGCGCAGCCGGTGACCAGCAGGAGCAGGCCCACCGTCCCGAGCGCACCGCCGTGCTGCACCGGAGCTACACCGTCGTCGGCTCGAGCGCGGGGTCGGTACGGGGGTGCGGCCGTGGTGCCGGAGCGACCGTCTGCGGGAACTGCCGCCGCCCGGCCCGATGGCTCGGCATCTCCACCGCCCGGTACAGCACCTCGGCGAGCGCGACGGTGATCGCCAGCGCGAGCAACCCGCCGAGGACCAGCTGTCCGGGGGTCCCTCCGGGCAGCACGGCCACGAGCGGCGCGAGCACCAGCAGGACGGGCTGGTGCAGCAGGTAGAAGCTGAACGACCGGGCGCCGAACCGCTCCAGCGTGGTGCCACCCAGGGCGCGGCCGACCGGCCCCGCCAGCAGCAGGACGGCGCTCGCCCCGGCGGCGGCCCACGTGACCCCGGTGACGATGCCGAGGTTCAGCGTCGAGGTCCCGAGCGCGACCAGGGTCGCCACCGCGAACGTCACCAGCGAACGACGCGTCGACCAGGCGAAGCCCGCCCGGATCACCACGGCGCAGGCCATGCCGGCGACGAACTGGTCCAGCCGAGCCGGGACGACCAGGTCCGACCCGAGCGGTGCCGGACCGCCCAGAGCACCCGCCGACCGCCAGACCAGGTCAAGCACGATGGCTCCGACCAGGACCGGCACGATCCCCCAGCGCCGCCAGGCCAGGACCAGCAACGGGAACAGCAGGTACAGCTGCGCCTCCAGCGCGACCGACCACAGCGACCCGTTGATCGTGCCGACCTCGCCGGGAACCCACGCCTGGCCGGTGACCAGGTGCAGCAGCACGTCACCGAACGTGGCCTGCCGGGCGACGGTGAGGTGCCAGGTCGCCGGCAGCAGCGCCAGGACCGCGGCGATCGCGAGGGCGACGTAGTACGGGGGCAGGATCCGCCACGCCCGGCGACCGTAGAACGAGGGAACGCGCAGGCCCCGGCGGTGCCCGGCCAACGGCAACGCGAGGCAGAACCCCGAGATGACGATGAACACGTCCACTCCGTGCGCACCGGCGGCGATCAGCTGCGGGAGCTTGCCCGGCAGGTCGAGGAAGCCCCAGTACCCGCCGATGTGGCACACGAACACCGCGATCGCGGCCAGTCCGCGCAGCGCGTCGACGCCCTCGACACGGGTGCTGCTGGTGGTCTCGATCGTCACGACGCCCCCTGGGTGACCGGCTCCCGCCGCCGGACGCGCTACCGTGCACGCCGGGTTCGGACCTTACGGACAAGTCGGGCAAACCGGGCGTGAATGTCGGGCATTCACCCGTTTGGATGCGCCGATTTGCCTCGGTCGGCGGTACGGCAGCGGAGTTCGGGACGCCGCCACCTGCGGCGAGGTCGATATGTGGCGCCTGAGACACATCCGTCTCGCGGTCGGCCGGTCGGCTGAAGTCCGCCGCCTCGGCGGAATGGGCCGAACCGGTGAGCACAGCAACCCGAATGGATGAACTCGAATTAGTTCACCCACGCGATTGTCGCGGCGCCGGTAGGCAGAGCGCGGCGGCCCGACCGCACGAGCGGTCAGGCGTCACGAGCCGAGGGGGACCCGATGCGGGGTCGGTTGCGTGCGGTTGTCGTCGCGAGTGTCGGAGCGTTGGTGGTGACGGCCCTGCCCGCCGCTGCCGCCGCGCCAGGGGCTCCAGGTGGTCTGACGTTCGAGCGAGCGGCGACTCACACGCCGGTCCTGGCGGCCACCGTGTCGGACCCCGATGGCGGGAGCGTCGACGGGCAGTTCTTCGCTCGACGTGCCGGAGCCGGGACGTGGGACCTGGCCAACGGGACGCGCGTGTCCGTGCCTTCCGGGTCGGTCGCCCGGTTGACGCTGCCGGCGCTGCCGGCGGGGCAGGACGTCGAGTGGCAGGTGGCCTCGTGCGACGCCTCGTCGTGCTCCCCGGTGTCGGCACTGCAGGCGAGCCAGGTGCAGCCGCTCGTCGGAGCCGGTTCCCGCAAGGGGGCGACGACCGTGCCGTTCCAGGTCGGTGACCGGGTCAGCGCGGCGGTCGACGTCGCGACCGGCAACCTCCAGGTGACCGCGACCGGTCTGTCAGCCCCGGGTGTCACGGGCGACCTGCCGGTGGATCTGGCGTACAACTCGTTCGCCATCGGCGCCGGGACCATCCAGGACCAGCCGGTGTCGCCCTTCGGTCGCGGCTGGTTCGCCACCGCCGGACACATCCTGTCCGCCCAGGCGGACGGCTCCGTCATCCTGTTCGCCGGTTCGGGTCAGGCAGCGACGTTCGTCCCGAACGGCGCCGGTGGTTGGGCCCCGCCCGCGGGCATCACCGCCGACCTCGTCGCGGTCGCCGGCGGTGGGTGGACGCTCACCGACCACGGCTCGCAGCAGAAGTGGACGTTCGACGCCTCGGGTTTCCCGCACTCGGTCGCCGACCGCAACGCCAACACCCACACCCTGGTCTACGGCCCTGCGGGGTCCGGCATGCCCACGACGATCACCGCCACGCGCGGGGGTGGCGACCTGGACGTCGACCTGTCCTACGACGACCAGCAGGCGTACGAGATCGCGCAGGGACCGGCGAACGACCGCCGCACCGTGCAGCTCGGGTACGACTCCGACCGGCGCCTCGAGGTCATCACCGACGCGCTCGGGCGCGACACCACCTTCGAGTACGACGGTGCTCTGCTGACGAAGATCTCCGCGCCGGGTGTCCCGGCCACGGAGTTCACCTACGACGGCCGTAACCGCGTCACCGCGGTGGCGCAGAACTTCGGCGACTCCTGGACGCGGTTCGCCTACACCGCGGACACCGAGACGCTCGTGTCCGACCCCGAGCAGGACCAGGCCGGATCCCCGGCATCCGGACCGCACACCACGTACACGCTGACCTCGGACATGCAGGGCCAGGTCACCAAGGCCGTCGATGCCGAGGGCCGCGAGCGTGGCGCCACCTTCACTCCGAACATCGACCCGGCCACCCAGTCGCAGGGCTCGGGTACCGGGGCGCAGACCACCACGTACACCTACGACGCGAACGACGGGGAGTCGCTCACCAACCTCGCGACCCAGGGCGGTGCTTCCAGCACGTGGGAGTACGGCAACACCTCCGCTGCGTCGAAGTACTCGCCCAGCGGGATGACCGACGACGCCGGGAACTCTTCGCTGTACACCTACAACGGCACCGGTAACCAACTCACCTCGACTGATGCCCTCGCCGCCGAGGCCGCGCTGACCTACAACGCGGACGGGACCGTCGCCACGGCGACCGCACCGGGCAACACCGGCAACGCCACCACCTACGGATACGACGCAAACAAGCAGCTCACGTCGATCACCCCGCCCACCGGCACGAGCCTCGGCGTACGGAACCTGACCTACGACCAGTACGGGCGCACCGCGACCGCCTCCGACGGCAACGGGGTCACCACCAGCTACACGTACGACGACCTCGACCGCCTCCTCGCGCTCGACCACGACACCACGCCCGCCAACCCGGACATCGAGTACGACTACGACACCGCTGGGCGCGTCGCCACTCGCGAGGACGTCTCCGGCACGACGACCTACAGCTACGACTCCATGTCCCGGCTCACGTCGCGGGTGCACACCCTGGATGCCGAGCCGGTCGTCTACAGCTACGACAAGTCCTCCCGCCCGAAGACCACCACCGACGGGCGCGGCACCACCGAGTACCTCTACGACGACGCCGGTTCTCAGACCGCCCAGGTGACCCGCTTGGGCGACGACGAGAGCTGGACCCGGTTCGCCCTGGACGACAAGGGCCGGCGCACCGACACCTGGATGCGCACCAACGAGGACAACACCGCCTGGGCCGCGCACTCGACGTCCACGTACGACCCGTCCGGGCGGATCACCGGCATCAAGGCCGAGTCCTCGAGCTGGGGCAGCAACATCACCCCGGTCGTCGACATCACCCTGTGCTACACCGCCGGCACGACCGCACCGACGTGCTCCGGCACGGCTGCGAACGACCGGTCGCTGATCCAGTGGCGCAAGGACAACATCACCGGCCAGGTCGCCTCGTACACCTACGACGGCGCCAACCGGCTCACCGGCGTCTCCGTTACTGCCGGCACCGACGGCGACGGCAACCCGTTGCCCGCCGAGACCTACTCCTACACCTACGACACCCGCGGCAACCGGCTCACGGCCACCGGACCGGAGGGCACCCAGACCCGGACCTACAACGCGGGGAACCAGACCACCAGCACGGGCTTCGCCTACGACGGAGCCGGCAACCTCATCAGCGACCCCGAGGCCGGTGACCTGACCTACACCGCCGGCGGCCAGCTGGCCACAGCCGAGAACAACGGCACCTGGGAGTACACCTACGCCGGCGTCGGCAACGGCGAGCTCCTGGCCCAGACCGACCCTAACGGCCAGGACAAGTACCGCTACGGGTACGGGCGCACCAATTCCGTCGGCAAGCCGATCATCGAGCAGGTCTACCACTCCGGCTCCCGGGCCTACCTCGAGCACGATGCCAACGGCACCCCGCTGGTCATCCGGTCCGACTCGGGAAACATCGACGACCAGTCGATGTACGTCTACGACAACCTCGGCTCCCCGCTGGCGCTGATCACCCAGAACAACACCGTCTCCGACGCCTGGGAGTATGACCCTTACGGCGTCGCCGACCTCACCGAGCAGTCCGTCGCCGAGGCGTACACCCCGTTCATGTTCACCGGCGGCCTCAACGACCGGGTCACCGGTTGGACCCTCAACGGCGCCCGCTACTACGACGCCGGCGAAGGTCGCTGGACCCAGATGGACACCCTCGACGCACCCCTCGACCCGTCCAACGCCAACCGGTACGCCTACGCAGCGAACAACCCGATCAACTACGTCGACCCCACGGGACTGAAGTCCGGGGCTGACCTCGTCGGAGACGTCGCCGGAGCCGTGCTCACCGCCGTCATCGTCGCGCCCTTCGCCGCAACCGTAGGATTACCTCTCGGTCTCACAGTCGCAGCGGTGGCTATTGTCACTGCGGGCGCTGGATGCGTGGGTGGCATGTTCGGGGAGGGTGTTTCCTCCAAGGTCAAGGGCAAGCGCGCCAGCCGGAGCGACCTGGGGTGGTCTTGCGCCAGCGGCGCCATCACCGCTGGAATCGGAGGGTGACGAGTATGGGCTCTGTGACCGGGTGGATCGGCCTGGCGGTCCTGCTGGGCGGGGGTCTGGCGTGCCTCCTCTTCCCGCGGCAGATCCTCAGGTGGTCCGTGCGAAGGGGGGATCAGAATGCGACCGAACCTGGTCAGGCCGGCATCCTTCGCGGCGGCGGGGTTTTCCTGATCGCCCTCGGCATTGGGGTTGTCTTCCTGATCACCAGCTGATCAGTGCGACGTTACGACGGGCGTGATCCTGGAGCGGCGTCGCATCGTTGGGGGCGTCGCTGACCGATCTCCGGCTGTTCGCCTGTACACAACACCACCATCAGCCTCTACACAGCCCCTGACCTGCAGATACGTACCACCTGGTCGGAGAGTTAGCCCAACAAGCCACATCACCGGAACCCCCGGTCGGAGAGATCCGACCGGGGGTTTCTTCGTCGGAGGTGACGAGTCGCGGTGGCGCCGAGGGCCGCGAGCGTGGTGCGAGGTTCACGCCGAGCATCGGCCCAGCCACACAGACGCAGGGCTCCGGGACCGGCGCCCAGACCACCACGTACACCTACGGCGCGAACGCCGGAGAGTCGCTCACCGACCTCGCGACCCAGGGCGGTGCATCGTCCACGTGGGAGTAGGGCAGCGCCACCACCTACGGGTACGACGCGAACAAGCAGCTGACGTCGTTCACCCCGCCCGTCGGCACGAGCCTCGGCGTGCGGAACCTGACCTACGACCAGTACGGGCGCACTGCGACCGCCTCTGACGGCAACCGCGTCACCACCAGCTGCACCTATGACGATCTCGACCGGCTCCTCGCGCTCGACCACGACACCACGTCCGCCAACCCGGACATCGAAGACGACCACGACAGCGCGGGTCGGGTGGCCACCCGCGAGGACGTCTCGGGTACGACCACGTGCAGCTACGCCGCGGATCAGAACGCTGGCCGGTGACATCACGGCGAGCCGGGGCGCCCGCTACGTCGACGCCGGTGAAGGGCGAGTGTCCGTAGCCGGAGGCGCCGGAAGTGCCTTCGTCGGAGGGTATGGGTCCCACACCGGATGTCGCGATCGTGGCGCAGACGGAGGCAGCCACTGCGGGCGTCCTGCGCCGCGACGACCGCGTGCCCGACGCCGAGGCGGCCACGCTCGCGCACGTCGTGTCGGCGGTGCTGTTCCTGGCGATGGCCGCGCCCGTCGGCGCCGGGGCCGGGGTCGACGGACATCAGGCGGCAGGTGGCGGCCCTCCTGGGCACCGGGAGCCGGTGAACGGACGAGCACGGCGAGAACCCCCGGCCGGACGGTTCCGACCGGGGTTCTCCTCCTCGCGGGGTGACGCCGGCAGCGGTCAGCGGACGTCGGACGGCGGAGGCACGTCGGTGTCGACCACGACCTCCTCGACCACGACCGGCGTGACGGCGTCGACCTCGTCCACCGTGACGTCCTGGTCCCCGTCGCCGGAGCGCGCGGCCGTGGCTGCGGCCGCGGCGGCGCCGGCGGCGGCGAGGCCCACCCCGGCGGCCACGGCCTTGGCCGAGACGCCGGCCTTGCCCGTGTCGCCCTGGGACGCCGCGGCGTCCTGGACGCCGGGGGTGCCCGCACCGGCACCCTGGTCGACCGAGCCGCGCCAGGCGCCGGTGGCGTAGCCCTCGGCCTCGATGAACGCCTTGAACCGCTCGACGTCCTTCTCGGCCTGGTTCTCCACCACGTTCAGCTTGTCGCCGACCTTCTCGACCAGCCCCTCGGGCTCGTACTCGAGGGTCAGGTGCACCGAGGTCTGCCCGCCGCCCAGGTCCTCGAAGGTGACGGCACCGGCGTTGGTCGCGCCCTCGGTGGCGGCCCAGGCGATCCTGCGGTCGGGGACCTGCTCCAGGATGCGTGCCTCCCACTGGCGCTTCACACCGGCGATCTCCGCCACCCAGCGCAGGCGGTCGTCCTCCAGCTGGGTCACGCTCGTGACGCCGCCCATGAACTGCGGGAAGTCCTCGAACTGCGTCCACTGGTTGTAGGCCACGCTCACGGGGACGTTCACCAGGACGGACTTCTCGACCTTCGTGGTCATGACTGCTCCTCACGTCGAGCCTCGCCCGGGCCGGTGGGGCTGCAGCCCGGTCCTCCCCAGCATGCGCGCGGACGGTGCCGGGCGCGCGGGCAGCCGCCCCCGGCGACCGGTCAGCGCGCGAACGCGATGACGCCCGTGATGACGAGGCTGATCCCGACGGTCCACAGCGTGATCGCGACCGCCTGCCACGTGAGGATGCGCGCCCGCGGGACACCGGAGGCGGCCAGTGCCGCCGCGGTGAAGTGCGTGGGGATCAGCAGCGGACCGAGCAGGCTGACTCCGGCGACGCCGTACCGGGCGAACGCGCGGTCGAACTTCTGCCGCCGGGCGCTCGGGGCGGCGACGAGCCGGCCCCCGCGGGTCAGCACGGCGGTGCGGGTGCGGATGCTGACCAGGACCACCACCAGCACGGCCAGGAAGTTGCCGGCGATGGCCGCGACGACCGCGAGGACCGGGGCGATGCCGCCGACCACCCCGATGGCCGCGGCTCCCTCGCCCTCGACGAACGGCACCGCGCCGGCGAGCGCGACGCCCGCGGGCTGGAGCCAGGCGGGGAGCTGGGCGACCAGCTCCTGGAACTGCGGGACGACGTCGGGAAGGCTTGCCATGGTGACCCCCGGGGTTGCGGACGGGACGTGCGGTTCGGTGTCTCCATGCAACGGCCGCGGACCAGCTGCGCGGCAGTGGCGTGGTGTCACCCGGTTCCGTGGGGTCGCGCGGGTCGGGGCATGACGGATGTCATGCCCGTACGGTCGGGCCCATGGGTGCTCCCGGGCGGATGGCGGTCGCCGTCGGCGTGCGCGCGACCTGGTGGTACACCGTCGCCGGGCTCGTGCTGCTGGACTTCCTGGTCCTGGCGAACTGGTGGCTGTGGTTCCGGCAGCTGCCGGCGGCGGCGGTGGTGGCCGCGGCACCGGGCCTCGCGACGGCGGGCGTCGTGCTGCAGGTGGGGGCGGCCGCGCTGCTGGTGCTCGACTACCCGGCGGGTGCCGCGCACGGCGAGGACGAGGTGCCGGACCGCGGTCGTCGGCGCCGGACCGCGGCAGCCCTGGCGGCGGGAGGCGTCGGCGCGGCGCTGCTGGGGGTCACGACCGGCTCGTGGATGATCTCGGCGGGGGTCGTGGCGTTCCTGCTGAGCCTGCTTCCCTGGCCCGCGGGCATCCGCTGGCGGTTGGTCGTCGTCCTGACCGTGGTGCTGGCGGGGCTCTGGGTGGTGGACGCGCCGCGGTTCGCCACGGACGTGCCGGGAGACGCCGACGTCGCGACGCTGCCGCCCACGCTCGTCCTCCTGCTCCCGGCGCTGTCGGCGTTCTCGCTGTGGTGGTGGGACATCGTGCGCGAGCTGGACCGGGCCAGGCAGACGGAGGGCGCGCTGTCCGCGACGCGCGAGCGCCTCCGGCTGGCCGGGGAGGTGCACGACCTGCAGGGGCACCACCTGCAGGTGCTGGCCCTGCAGCTCGAGCTGGCGGAGCGGCTGATCGAGCACGACCCGGCCGCCGCGGCCGAGCAGATCCGCACGGCGCGGGTGTCCGTCGACGAGGCCCGCGCGGGGACGCGCGACCTGGCGACCCGGTTCCGGGGTGTCCCGCTGCCCGACGAGCTGGCCAACGCCGCCGACCTGCTGCGCGCCGCCGGGCACGAGGTGGAGGTGGTGCTCGGCCCCGGCGCCGAGGACGCCCCGGCCGACGTGCTCGGGCCGCTGGTCCGCGAGAGCGTGACGAACGTCCTCAAGCACGGTGCCGGCAGCCGGGCCCGGATCAGCCTGCGGCGTGACGCGGACCGGTGGCGGTACGTCATCGCGAACGACCGCGACCCCGGCGCGGACGAGGAAGGGCCCGCGGGGTCCGGCATCGCCGCGATCCGGGACCGGATCGGCGCTCTGGGCGGCACGGTCCACGTCCGCACCGACGACGACTTCGAGCTGACGGTCGTCGTGCCGGCCGGTCGGGCAGGGCAGGGGGTGCGCGCATGATCCGGGTGCTCGTGGCCGACGACGAGGACATGATCCGCAGCGCGCTCGCCATGCTGCTCCGCCTCGAGCCCGACCTCGACGTGGTCGCCGAGTGCCGGTCCGGCGAGGAGGCGCTCGCGGAGGCGGCGCGCACCCGGCCGGACGTGTGCCTGCTCGACCTCGAGATGCCGGGAATCGACGGCATCGAGACGGCCGAGCGCCTGGCCCGCACGGTGCCGACGCGCTGCCTGGTCGTCACGAGGCACGCGCGACCCGGCGTGCTGCGCCGGGCGCTGCAGGCCGGCGTGCACGGGTTCCTCCCGAAGTCCCGACGGGCGCAGGACGTCGCCGAGGTCATCCGGCTGGTGGCCGCCGGCCGCCGGTACGTCGACCCGGAGGTCGCCGCGGACGCGCTCGCCGACGAGCGCAGCCCGCTGACCGACCGCGAGCTCGACGTCCTGCGCGCGGGCCGGCGCGGGGAGACGATCGCCCAGATCGCCGCCACCGTGCACCTGTCGCCGGGCACGGTGCGGAACCACGTGTCGTCGATCCTCGGCAAGGTCGGCGTTCCGACGCGGCAGCAGGCCGTGCTCGCGGCCGAGGAACGCGGGTGGATCTGAGCAGTCGTCCGGCTGCGGCACTGGTGGGACCTACGCGGTCCGACGCGGATCGCCCGGCCGGCGGACCCCCGGACCGAGCCGCACCGCCGGTACGGACCGGACGAGCGACAGCCGGTCCCGGAGCCGGGCGTTCTCTGCCTCCAGCCGCGCCACCTGCTCCTGGAGGCCCGCCACCCGGTGCTGCGCCCGGGACAGCCGGCTCCGGAGCGCCACGGTGCGGTCGTCCACCGCGTCTCGCGGGACCGTCGCCTGCAGCGCCCGGATCCGGGTGGCGAGCTCACGGTGCTGCCGCAGGTAGCTCACGGAGCAGTGCGCCGCGATGGCGATCGACAGGAAGTCGAACGGGCCGCCCTGCTGCTCGGCCATGTCGAGGGCCTGCTCCGCGTGCTCCCGCACGATCTCGGCGCGGTGCCGCGCCTGCTGGATGACGTCGCCCTGCGGCGTCGACTCGTCCGTCTGCACAGGGGTCACCCTGCTCCTCGGGAGCGGGGGCGGTCCGGGCCGGAGGTCCCTCGCTCCGCGCGCGGTGGTGGCGCACCGATGCCACTCTCGTCCCATGACCGGACACGTCCAGCAAGCGGCGTCGCGCGCCGGCGACCACCCCCTCCTCGAGAAGGGCGCTCGCCTCGGCTACGCGGCCAGCGGGGTCCTGCACCTGCTGCTGGCCTGGGTGACCGTCCAGCTGGCCTGGACGTCCGGCGGCGAGCAGGCGGACCAGTCGGGGGCGCTGCAGCAGGTCGCGGGGAACGGGCTCGGGAAGGCGCTCCTGTGGGTGCTGCTCGTCGGGTTCGTGCTGCTCGCGCTGTGGCAGGCCACCGAGGCGATCGCGTGGGGCGAGGCGAAGGACCGGGCCAAGGCCGCGGCGAAGGCCGTGACGTACGCGGTGCTGGCGTGGACGACGGTGTCCGTGCTGACCAGCGGCTCGGGCGGCGGATCGGGTGGCGCGACGTCGAGCCTGATGTCGTCGGGGCTCGGCCGGGTGCTGGTCGGGCTGGTGGGCGCGGGCGTCGTGGTGGTCGGCGGCTACCACGTGGTGAAGGGCTGGAAGGAGAAGTTCCTCGAGGACCTCGAGTCCAGCCCGGCGCCGTGGGTCCGCACGGCCGGCAAGGTCGGGTACATCGGCAAGGGTGGGGCGCTCGCGGTCGTCGGCGTGCTGCTCGTGGTCGCGGCGGTGCAGAGCGACCCGGAGAAGGCCCAGGGCCTGGACGCCGCGCTGCACGCGCTGGCCGGGCTGCCGTTCGGCGCGGTGCTGCTCACGCTGATCGCGCTCGGGTTCGCCGCCTACGGCGTGTACGCGTTCGGGCGGGCGCGGCACGCGAAGGTCTGACGCACTTCCGCCGTCGCGGGCAGCGGGTCTAGCGTCGCGGGCATGGGCCAGGTCATCGCGTCGGCGTCCACGTCGCTGGACGGCTTCATCGCGCGGCCGGACCACGGCATCGACGAGCTGTTCGGCTGGTACGACGACGGCGACGTCGTCGTGGAGAACGCGGGCGACCTGCCGGCGTTCCGCCTGACCGAGGCCAGCGCGGCGTACTGGCTGGCGTGGCGCGAGTCGCTGGGCGCGCTCGTCGTCGGTCGCGAGCTGTTCGACCTCACCGACGGCTGGAGCGGGGTGCACCCGCTCGGCGTGCCCTTCGTGCTGCTCACGCACCGGCCCGTCACGGCGTCGGCGGCGCTCGGGTCCCCGGACCTGGTGGTCATGCACGAGGGGATCGTCGAGGCCGTGGCCGCCGCGCAGGAGCTGGCGGGGGACAAGGTGGTCGGGGTCGCCGCGGGCACGATCGCGTCCCAGGCGCTGCGGGCGGGGCTGCTGGACGCCGTCAACGTGGACCTGGTGCCGGTGTTCCTGGGCACGGGGCGGCCCTACTTCACCGACGCCGTCGAGTGGCCGGCGGTGCTGGGCGACCCGACGTCGGCGGTGCAGGGGCACCGGGTGACGCACCTGTCGTTCCCCGTGCTGCGGTGACGAGCCCGGAGCCGTCTGGTCGAGCAAGGAGTTCTCTGGATCGCGTTGTGCGCCTGAGACGCCCCGGGTGACGCCACTCAGCCCTCGCTGTGCACCCGGTGGTGCAGGTGCACCACGCCGTTGCCGAACCGCTCGACGTCCACCAGCGACAGGTCGAGCCGCAGGTCCGGGGGCAGAGCCGCCGTCCCGCCGCCGACGACGACCGGCGACACGAACAGGTGCACCTCCCCGACCAGTCCCGCGCGGAACGCGTGCGCCGCGAGGTGCGGCCCGCCGATCAGCACGTCGTGCGGCGAGCCGGCGAGCAGCCGCCGGACCGCCTCGGGGTCGAACGCCGGCTCGACCTGCGTGCGCGCGCTGCGGGGCTCGGTCAGCGTCGTGGAGTAGACGACCTTGCGCGCGGCGTGCCACTGCCGGGCGTAGTCCTGCACCGCTGCGGGCTCGTCCGTGGTGTCCATCGTCTCCCAGGCGACCAGGACGTCGTAGAGCCGGCGCCCGAGCAGGTACGTCCCGACGTCCCGCTGCAGGTCGTCGACCCGCTGGTGCACCTCCTCGTCGGGCACGCTCCAGTCGAACCGGCCGTCGCGGTCGGCGACGTACCCGTCGAGCGAGGTGATGGCGGAGTAGACGAGCGTGGCCATGGCGACCTCCCGGGGCGCGTCCCGCACCGGTGCGGGACCTCCGGGACAGCAGAGCACGTGGCACCCCTAGAGTCGAGGTCATGAGCCTCGACACCGGTGTCCTGCTGCCCCGCGACCTGCCTGCCGACCAGGTGCTGCCCTACGCCCGGCGCGCCGACGCCCTCGGTTTCGCGGAGCTGTGGGTGGTCGAGGACCTGGGCTTCCGCGGCGGCATGGCGCAGGCCGCCGCCGTCCTCGCGGTGACGGAGCGCATCCGGGTCGGCGTCGGGATCCTGCCGGTCGGTGCGCGCAACGTGGCGTTCGCGGCGATGGAGGCGGCGACGGTCGCCGAGCTGTTCCCCGGGCGGCTGCACCTGGGCATCGGGCACGGCATGCCGGACTGGATGCGGCAGGTCGGCGCCTGGCCGGCGAGCCCCGTCGGCGCGTTCGAGGAGTACGTGACCGCGCTGCGCGCGCTGCTCCGCGGCGAGGAGGTCACGGTCGACGGCCGGCACGTGCACCTGGACGGCGTGCGGCTGGAGAACCCGCCGTCCGTGGTGCCGCCGGTGATCGCGGGGGTGCGCGGGCCGAGGTCGCTGGCCGCGGCGGGGCGGTGCGCGGACGGCACGGTCCTGGCCGAGCCGGTCGGGCCCGAGTACCTGTCGGTGGCGCGCGGGCACATCGGCGACGCCCCGGGCCACCGGGTGGTGGCGTACGACGTGGCTGCGGTGGACGCCGACGCCGACGCGGCCCGGGCGCGGGTCCGGCCGGCGCTCGGCTGGGTCGGCGACCCGGGCTGGGCGCCGCACATCGACCCGCTGCCGTTCGCCGCGGAGTTCCGGGAGCTGCGGGACCGCACCCCGGACCGCGACGCGTTCGCCGCCGCGCTGCCCGACGCGTGGGTGGACCGGCTCGCCGTGGTCGGCACGCCGGAGCAGGCCCGGGCGCGGCTGGCCGAGCTCGAGGCCGCGGGGGCGGACGCGGTGGTGCTCGCCCCGGCGGGGCCGGACCCGCTGGCCGCGCTGGACGCGCTGGCGGCGGTGCTCTGACCCGCCCGGGCGCGGCGGCGCGCGGGACGGCAACGGCCCCCGACCCGATCCGCGGGTCCGGGGGCCGTCGGTCCTGGCGGACGTCTGTCCCATCGGGCGTCCGCCGGCCGCGGCCAGGGATCTGACTCGCGGGTCTGCCCTCTCTGGGTGCTAGCACCTGTGCCGGGACGACGACGGCCCCCCGACCCGGAGCCGGGTCGAGGGGCCGCGCGTCTGCGGACGTCAGCGCAGGGCACGCACCTTGCGGGCGAGGACCACGAGGCCACCGCCGACCAGGAGCATCAGCCAGGCACCCGTCATCAGGACGCCGGACTGCGAGCCGGTCACCGCGAGGTCGCCGGTCGTGGCGGCCGGGACGGCAGCCGGGGACACGGCGGCCGGGGCTGCGGCGACGGGTGCGGCCACCGGGGTGACGACGTCGCCGGGGACGGCCAGCGTCACGGCCAGGTTGGCCCAGCGGCCGGAGGTGCCGCCGGTGGCGACGACCGTGTGGGCGCCGGCCGGCACGTCCTCGGGGACCCAGGCCATCAGGCGGGCGACGCCGTTCGCGTCCGCCACCGCCGTGCCGAGGAACACCGGGTCGGAGTGCAGGTAGAACGCGACGGTCTCGCCGGGCTCGAAGCCCTCGGCGACGAGCTCCATCTCCTGCCCCGGCGCGGTGGCGCTCTTCGGGGTGTCGAGCTCGGCGTTCGGCGTGCCGCCGACCTGGACCGGCTCGCCGTTCACGACGACGGTCAGCACGGCGGAGACCGCGGCGGTCTGCTTGCCCGCTGCGACGTCGATCACCAGCGTGTGCGTGCCGATCGTGAGCACCGGCAGGGTGCCGGCGATCTTGCCGTCGGCGCCGACCTTGCCCGAGGCGAGCACGGTGCCGCCCTCGCGGATGGTCCACGTGGGCCAGACGGTGGTGCCCTTCGCGGCCAGCTGCGCCTGCACGACGGCGCGGGTGGCCACCGGGACGGTCAGCTGGGTCGGGGCGGTCAGCACGGGGGTCGCGGCCAGGACCTCGACGGTGCCGAAGCCGGAGGCGCTCACGTAGGCGCTCTGGTACGACGCGAACGGGGCGACCAGCGACACGTACGAGGGGCGTCGCTCCGGCTCGTACGACGCCTCGGCGTCCCACAGGCCGACGCTCAGGCCGGACGCGGTGAACGACGCGACCCCGTGGTCGAGCTCGACCCCGTCGAACGTGCGGACCTCACCGGTCTCGCGCGAGGTCAGGGCGACCTCGACGGTGCCGACGGGCGTGATCGCGCCCTGCGGCCCCGCGACGGTGACCTTGACGAGCGCGTCCTGGCCGACGACGACCGAGGCCGCGCCGACGGTGACCGTCGGGGTGGCGACGATGCTGTCGAAGTACTGGGAGAACTCGAAGTCCTCGTAGCCCTCGTGGCTGACGGTCACCTCGACCGAGAGGAACTTGCCGAGGTCGGCGGCCGCCGGCGTGAAGGTCGAGTCCTCGCTGCGGAGCTGGCCGTCTACCATCCAGCGGTACGCGTACTCCGCGTTCTCCGGGAAGTTGTCGGCCTTGATCGCGAGCGTGGTGCCCACCGTCGGGTTCGAGCGCTCGAACCCGGTGACCTGGACGGAGCCCTCGGACATCTCGGGCAGGGCGTCGGGGTCGACGACCGAGCTGGCGAGGATGAGGTTGGACCAGTCGGCGATGACGCCCTCGTCCCAGCGCTCGTACCGGACCTCGACGTAGCTGCCGACGTCGGCCAGGGTCGGCGTGTAGGAGGTACCGGTGACCCAGCCGGCGGCGGGCGTGTACCACTTGATGACGAACTCCGTCGTGGAGGGCCACTCGCCGACGGGGGTCGCGGTGATCGGCGTGCCGACCTTCGCCTCGCCGTTGAACTCCGAGACGCCGCGGTAGACGACGTCGCGGTAGAAGACACCCTCGTCCTCGGCGGGGACCTCAGGCGTGGGGTCCTCCGGGGTCGTCGGGGTCGTCGGGGTCGTCGGCGTGGTCGGGACCTGCGCCGGCAGCGTGGTCTCGGCGACGAGGATCCACCCGCCCCCGGACGTGGACTCGTCCGGGAAGTGCGGGTCGATGTCGAGGGAGATGGACATGTTGATGTCCGACTCCTTCGGGGTGTACGAGTCACCCGTCCAGACCGGCAGCCCACCGACCTCCCACGTGTACGTGACCGTGGTCCCCTCCGGCAGCCAGTCCGGCGCCGTGACGGTCAGGGTCCGGCCGACCTCGGCGTAGCCGCCGTCCTCGGGGTCGCCGACCACGCCGCGGACGACGTAGCCGCTGAACTCGTAGCCCGGGTCCTCGTCCGAGGCGCCCTGGACGCTCGAGCTGCCCTCGTCGTCGACGGGCACGGTCTGCGCCTGGACGGGCGCCTCGGCCTGGACCGGTGCCTGCTCCTCGACGGGCGCGGGCTCGGCGACCGGAGTGCTCTCCGGCGCCTCGGCCGGCACGGTCTCCGGGGCGACGGGCTTGGGGTCGGCGACCGGCGTCGGGTCGGCCGGCACCGACACCGGGTCGGCGCTCGCGGCCGGGGTGTCGGGCGTGGTCTCGGGCGCGGTGACCTCGACCGGGCTCGTGGCCTCGACCACGGACGCGTCGGTGGTCTCGCCCTCGTCGGCGACGGCCGCACCGGTCGGGACCATGATCGCCAGGACGGCCGTCGTGACGGCCAGCGCAGCGGGACGCCGCATACGGCCCGCTCGCGTGGTGCGCACTGCGTGCACAGGAACTCCCCCAGGTAGCCGGGGACTGCTCCCCGTGTGGTGTGAACGGAGGCCTGATCGGTCGGGGACCGGGACGTGTCAGGGAAATTGAGGAACAGCCGCGGGAGCGTGGGTGCTAGCACCCGGCCCCAGCTGCCACCGACGACGAGAGGCCCCTCGATCGCGGGATCGAGGGGCCTCTCGGTGTGCGGCTGCGGCGGTCAGCTCCCGGCGTGCAGGCGCCGCCGGACGACGAGGAGCCCGCCGCCGGTCAGCAGGAGCAGGGACGCCCCGGCCAGGAGGACGCCCGCGGGCGAGCCGGTGACGGCGAGCCGGCCGTCGGCTGCCGCCGTGGCCGCGGGGACGGCCAGCTCGATGGGCAGGGTCGCCCACCGGCCCGACGTGCCACCGGTGGCGTAGACCGTGTGCGCCCCGGCCGGGACGTCGGCGGGGACGGTGGCGAGCAGGCGCGCGACGCCGTCCGCCCCGGCGACGGCGGTGCCCAGGAAGACCGGGTCGGAGTGCAGGTAGAACGCGACGGTCTCGCCGGCGTCGAAGCCCTCCGCGACGAGCTCCATCCGCTGACCGGGCGCTGCGGCGGCCTTCGGGGTCGCGAGCGTGGCGGTGGGGGAGCCGCCGGCGCGCACGGGCTCACCGGTGACGACGACCTGGAACGTGGCCGAGGTCGCGGCGGTGCCCGACGTGGCCGGGAGGTCCACCGTGATCGCGTGCGTGCCGGGGGCGAGCACCGGCAGGACCAGCCGGATGATCCCGTCCAGCGCGAGCTGACCGCCGCTGAGCACGGTGTCGCCCTCGCGGACGACGTACTCGCGGGGGAGCGGGGAGCCGCCGACCGTGACGTCGAGGGTGGCCGGGGTCGCGACCGGCACGGTGACGACCGGGGGCGCGGACACCGTGGGGACGACGGGCGCCGGGGCGGGCGTGCCCGGGTCGACCGGGGTGCCGGGCGTGCCGGGCGTGCCCGGGTCGACCGGGGTGCCGGGACCCGGGTCGGTCACCGGAGCGGCCTGGATCGTCACCGGGCCTCCGGGCGCGGTGACCGGGACCGCGTCCGTGCCCGGCAGGGAGCCGGTGACGTCGACGGTCAGCTCGAGCCCGACCTGCTCGGGCGTCGGGACGTACGCGGGGCCGTTCCCCACAGGCGCGCCGGCGACCCGCCACTGGTACGTGTAGGTCAGCCCGGACGGCGTCCACGTGCCGAGGTCGGGCACGACCGGCGTGCCGACGACGGCGGCCGGGAGCGTGACGGCGGCGGGGGCGACGACGACGGGCGCGGGGGCCGGCTCGCCCTCGAGGTAGAACGAGCGGTTCGCCGGGAACGTGAACCCGTCGTCCATCTGGCAGGCGACGTGCAGCTGGTACATCTGCTCGGCCCGGCCGGTGTAGTCGACGGTGAACGAGCCGGCGCGCTCCTGGGCGGTGTCGACGGTCAGGTCCGTGATCGTTCCGGCGTCGACCTCCTCGTAGGACGGGTACGCCCACAGGGACCACGTCGCGCCACGGGCCTCCTGCGCCTCGTCCAGGCGGCAGCTGAAGTCGTAGGTGGCGGACTGCCCGACGCGCTCGGCCCCGGAGGTCGGCTCGGAGAGCGAGGACGAGTGGGCGGAGGCGGGCAGCGCCGGGAGGAGCACGGCGCCGAGGGTGAGAGCGGCCGCGAGGGCCGCGGGACGGCGGAGCCGCCGGCCCCGGTCGAGCAGGCGTGGCATGGGATCCCCTGTTCGTGATGGGTCTGATCAGGGGTTCCATCGGCAGGGCGTGGTGACGGCGGCAGCGGTCCGGGAGGTGATCGGCGGTCGTCTGGGTGCTGGCACCCAGGGTCGTCCACAGGCCGCCCGGGCTTCCGGGTGCCGCCGGGAGGTGCGGGACGTACCGTGGCCCGATGGCGATCGGGGACATCCCCGGCCCTGACGACGGCCGGGTACTGGTGCGTGGCGACCTCGTGGTGGAGGTGCCCGCCCGCTGCGTGCGCGTGGCCGACCGGCCCGTCCCGCTGACCCGCAGCGAGTTCGAGATCCTCGTGGCCCTCGCCGAGCGGGCGGGGCAGCCGGTGTCCAAGGACGAGCTCGCGGTCGCCGTGGCCGTGCACGGCCCGCACGCGGTGCCGAGCCCGACGGACGCGGACCGGCGCAGCATCGAGGTGCACATGGCCAACCTGCGCCGGAAGCTCGCCGAGGAGGTCGGCGACCGGGACTCGATCAGCACGGTCCGCGGCCTGGGCTACCGGCTCACCCCCGAGGTGAAGGTGCCGGAGCAGCGCCACGGCGGCGCGGGCTGAGCACGAGGGCCCGCCGCGCCGCCGTCGGCGGTGGTCAGTCCCGGGAGGCCCGGGCGAGCGCAGCGCGCAGCCCGTCGGCATCGAGCTCCGCCCCGTAGGCGGGCATGTCGCGCTGGAACCGCCAGCCCTCCGCGAGCGGGCCGGCGTCGACGACGTCGAAGCCCCAGCGGTCGATCAGCTCGGTGACGACGGCCTTCGCCTCCGCGTCGTCCCCGGCGATGGCGAGCGCCCGGCGGCCGGGCGTCCCGGCGGGGGTCCCGCGCGAGCCGAGGTCGGCGGACGTGATGTGGTTGAACGCCTTGACGACGCGGGCGCCGTCCAGGTGCTCCGCGAGCATCTCCGAGACGGTGGTGCTGCCGTCGTCGAGGGCGGCGACGTGGCCGTCGCGCTCCCAGTAGTAGTTGTTGGTGTCGATGACGACCTTGCCGGCGAGCGGCGCGGCCGGCACGTCCTGGTACGCGTTGAACGGGACGGTGACGACGACGACGTCCCCGTCGGTGGCGGCCTCCTCGGCCGTGCCGGCGCGGGCGTTGTCCCCGAGCTGCGCGACGAGGTCCACGAGCGTGTGCGGGCCGCGGGAGTTGCTGACGACGGCTGCCTGGCCGTGCTGGACGGCGAGCTGGGCGAGCGTGCCGCCGATGTGGCCGGAGCCGATGAATCCGATCGTGGTCATGCCCGGGCCAACTCGCCACGGGCCCCCGTTGTTCCAGGTCACCGGTGCCGGTGTCCGCCCAGCGGAAAACCCGTTGGCCGTCGCGGGGGGCCGGACGTACGGTCGATCCACACGGGAAGGAGGTGGTCCAGGACATGAAGTCTTCCAGGACGCGTGAGGTGACTGCTCGCTAGTCGCCCGAGCAGCTCGGACGGATTGCTGATCCGTTCGCCCGCCACGCCGGCACCCGCCGGCACGGCGACGAGCGAATCCCCAGCAGTCACCGCAGCCCGTGGGAGCCGCGACCTCGTCCTTCGCGGCAGGGCCTCCACCCGGAGGCCCGGCCCACGGGCTGTTCCCTGCCCTCGACCGACCCCGACCCCGACCGGCGCGTCAGCCCCCGAGCCGGGCTCGCAGCCCGTCGCGGACGGCCGGCCACTCCTCGGCGACCACCGAGAAGTACGCCGTGTCGCCGAGGCTCCCGTCCGGCGCCCGGCGGTGCCCGCGCAGCACGCCCTCCGGCACCGCGCCGAGGCGGGTGATCGCGCCGACCGACCGGGTGTTCCGGGCGTCCGCCCGCAGCGCCACCCGCGCGCAGCCCCAGGTGTCGAACGCGTGCGTCAGCATCAGCAGCTTGCACGCCGGGTTGTTGTCCGTGCCCCACCAGCGCGGCGCGAAGTACGTGTGCCCGATCTCGACGCGCGGCACCCGCGGGTCCCAGTCGTAGAACGACGTGCTGCGCGCACCTCGCCGGTCGTCGCGTCGAGGGCGGCGAAGGCGAACCGGCCCGGGGTCGCCCGTGCGGCGGCGATCTCCTGCCGCCAGCCGTCGAGGCCGTCGGGCAGCGGCGTCGACATGCCGAACCAGATGCCGGCGTCGACGAACGCGGCGAGCGCCGGGGCGTGCTCGGTGTCGAGCGGGACGAGGCGGGCGCCGTGGCCCTCGAGGGCGAGGTCGTGCTGCACGGTCCGAGGATCGCAGACCCACCCTCTTGCGCTGCAAGGCTAATGGCATTAGCTTTGCGGCTATGGATACCTCAGCGGCACGGCGCACGCTCCTCCTGCAGCGTCCCGAGGGCGCGCTCGCCTACGACGACGCCGGGGACGGCCCCCTCGTCGTCGCGGTCCCCGGGATGGGCGACCTCCGGTCGACCTACGACGAGCTGCGCGCCGCGCTCCTCGCCGCCGGGTACCGGGTGGTCACCACCGACCTGCGCGGCCACGGCGACTCCGACGCCACGTTCGCCTCCTACGGCGACGAGGCGACCGCCGCCGACGTCGCCGCGCTCGTCGAGCACCTCGACGCCGGGCCCGCCGTGCTGGTCGGGAACTCGATGGGCGCCTCCGCCGCCGCGGTCGTCGCCGCGGACCGGCCGGAGCTCGTGCGCGCGCTGGTGCTGCTCAGCCCGTTCCTCCGCACCAGCGGCAGCGCGTTCAAGGAGGCGCTGCTCCGTCCCGTCCTCCGGGCGATGCTGGCGGCACCCTGGGGTGCCGGCGCCTGGGCGGCGTACTACGGGACGCTCAACAAGGGCAGCCGGTCGCCCCGCCTGCCCGAGCACGTCGCGGCGATCCGCGCGAGCCTGCGCCGCCCGGGGTACCTGCGGGCGTTCCGGGACTTCTCCCTCGCCCTGGACCACGCCGTCGTCGAGCCGCGGGTCCCGCGCATCCAGGCACCGGCGCTCGCCGTCGTCGGTGCCCTCGACCCCGACTGGAGCGACCCCGCCGCCGAGCTCGCCTGGATCGCCGGCGTCCTCGACGCCCGGACGCTGCTGGTGCCGGACGCCGGCCACTACCCGCAGCACCAGACCCCCGGGGTGGTCGCGGACGCCGTCCTCGCCCTGCTCGCCGACGTGGCGCCGGCCGCCCGTGCCTAGGGCCGGGCTGTCCCGGGAGGCGGTCACCCGGATCGCGCTCGACCTGGTCGACGCCGGTGGCACCACCGGGTTCGCCGACCTCACGCTCGCGAAGGTCGCGGCCGAGGCCGGGGTGGCGACCCCCAGCCTGTACAAGCACGTCGGCTCGCTCGCGGCGCTGCGCCGGGAGGTCGCGGTGACCGCCGCTCGCGACCTGCGCGCCGAGCTGGTCGACCGGACGCTCGGCCGGTCCGGCCCCGACGCGCTGCGGGCGGTCGCGCACGCGATGCGGGACTACGCGCACGCCCGGCCGGGCCGGTACGCGGCCGTCCAGGTCGCGCCCGACCCCGACGACCCGGACGACGCCGCGCTCGCCGCCGCGTCCGCCGACGTGGTCGCCCTGCTGGTCGCGGTCCTGCGCGGGTTCGCCCTGCCCGAGGACCGGACCGTCGACGCCGTGCGCGCGGTGCGGGCCGGGGTGCACGGGTACGTGGCGCTCGAGCTGGGCGGCGGGTACCGGCTGCCGCAGGACCTCGACGCCAGCTTCGCGGTGCTGGTGGAGATGCTCGTCGCCGGGGTGCAGGCGCTCGCGGAATAGGGTGGGCGCGTGGTCGAGCTGAAGACACCCCGGGAGATCGAGGCGATGCGGGCCGCGGGTGCGTTCGTCGCCCGCGTGCTGAGCAGCCTGCAGGACGTCGCACAGGTCGGCATGACCCTGAAGGACCTCGACGCGCACGCGCACCGGATGATCGACGACGCCGGCGCCCACTCGGTCTACCTCGGCTACCACCCGTCGTTCGGCGCCATGCCGTACCCGGGCGTGCTGTGCACGAGCGTGAACGACGCGGCGCTGCACGGGCTGCCGTCGGACCAGGTGCTCGCGGACGGCGACGTGCTGAGCATCGACTTCGCCGCTCAGGTGAACGGCTGGGTCGCGGACTCGGCGCTCACGTTCCAGCTCGGCACGCCCGACGCCGAGTCGCAGCGGCTGATCCGGGTCACCGAGGAGGCGCTGGCCGCGGGCATCGCGCAGGCCCGGCCGGGCAACCGGATGGGCGACATCTCCGCGGCGATCGGCGAGGTCGGGCGCGCGGCCGGTCTCGGCATCAACGCCGACTTCGGCGGGCACGGCGTCGGACGCACCATGCACGAGGAGCCGCACGTGCCGAACCTGGGCCGCCGCGGCACCGGCCTGAAGCTGCAGGCGGGCCTCGTCATCGCGATCGAGCCGTGGTTCATGGCCGGCGGCGACGGCTACGGCATCGACGGCGACGGCTGGACGATCCGGACCGCGGACGGCTCGCGCGCGGCGCACGCCGAGCACACCGTCGCGATCACCCCCGACGGCCCGCTGGTGCTCACCGCCCGCAAGGGCTGACCTGCGGCGGGACCCCGGTCCCCCGCACGGCGGATCTTCGCCGGTCCGACGTCGGGCGTTCACCCGGTGGACGCGCCACGGCCAGCGGCGCCGACCAGCCTTCGTGCGATCACCTCGACGAAGGAGCCGGCCTTGACGCTGCCCGTGCCTGTCCGCCGCGGCCTCGCCCTGACCACGTGCACCGCGCTCGTGGCCGGGCTCGCGGGCCTCGCGACCACCGCCGCCGTCGCCGCGCCGGGTGCGCCCGGCGGCTGGACGTCGCCGGCCGCGGAGGACACGTTCCACCGGCTCTCGACCTACCCGGTGTACCTCAACGTGCCCGAGGGCGTGGACCCCGCGGACGAGACGGTCGCGGAGATCTCGGCGATCTCCGAGGACGGGAACACGTTCGTGCACACCGACGCCGCCGGGCGCCGGATCGGGTTCGTCGACATCTCGGACCCGACGGCACCGGTCGGCACGGGGACGCTGGACCTCGCGGCCGACCTCGGTCTCGCGGAGGACGCGTCGCCCACGTCGGTCGCGATCGTCGGCGACCGGGTGCTCGTCGTGGTGGACACCTCCGCGGACTTCGTGAACCCGACCGGGGTGCTGGTCGTCGCCGACCTGACGACGCACGCGGTGCTGCACACGATCGACCTCGGCGGGCAGCCGGACTCGATCGTGCTCACCCCCGACACGTCGATGGCCGCGATCGCGATGGAGAACCAGCGCGACGAGGAGGCGGCACCGGCCGGTGGTGACGAGGGCGACCTCCCGCAGCTGCCCGCCGGCTTCGTGCAGCTGGTCGACCTGACGCCCGCGGACGTCACGGCCTGGACCGCGCGCCCCGTCGACCTGGTGGACGGCGACGGGTCGGCCCTGGCGCTGCTCGCGGACGCCGGGCTGGACACGCCGGAGGACCCGGAGCCCGAGTACGTCGCGGTGAACCCGTCCGGCAGCACCCTCGCGGTGACGCTGCAGGAGAACAACGGCGTCGTGCTGATCGACCTGACGCAGGGCGTCGACGACGCCGCGGTGACCCGCGCGTTCAGCACCGGCTCGGTCGCGGTCACCGGCATCGACGTCGAGGACGACGGCCGCATCGACCAGACCGGCTCCGTCCCGGCGACCCCGCGCGAGCCCGACGCGATCGGCTGGCTGGACGACACGCACGTCGCCACGGCCAACGAGGGCGACTGGAAGGGCGGCACCCGCGGCTGGTCGGTCTTCGACACCACCACCGGCGACGTCGTCTGGGACGCGGGTGACGAGCTCGAGCGGCTCGCCGTCCGCACCGGCCTGCACAGCGAGAGCCGCGCCGACAACAAGGGCGTGGAGATGGAGGGCCTGGCCGTCGCGACGCTGGGCGGGACCCCGTACGCGTTCGTCGGGTCCGAGCGTTCCAACTTCGTGGCCGTCTACGACGTGTCGGTCCCCGCCGCCCCGGCCTTCGTCCAGGTGCTCGCCACGACGAACGGGCCCGAGGGTCTGCTGCCGGTCCCGGGCCGCGACCTGCTGGTCGTGTCCTCGGAGACCGACGACTCCGAGGCGCGCGTCCGGTCCGCGGTGACGGTCTTCGGCCGCGGGGACCGGTGGGCCGGCGACGCCGGGACGCCGCAGTTCCCGAGCGTCGTGTCCGCGGACGACGCTGCCGGCGACCCCATCGGCTGGGGCGCGCTCGGGGCGCTGGCCCCGGACGTCGACGACCCGACCCACCTGTGGTCCGTCACCGACGCCGCGTTCGCCGAGACCCGCCTGCTGTCCCTCGACGTGTCCACGTCGCCCGCCGTGATCGACGGCGAGATCGCCGTGACCGAGGCCGGCGCCCCGGTCGCGCTGGACGCCGAGGGCATCGCGTCCCGCACCGACGGCGGGTTCTGGCTCGGGGTCGAGGGCGCGACCGGCGCGGAGAACCGGCTGGTCCGCGTCGACGCCGCGGGCGCCGTGCAGGAGACCGTGGCCCTGCCCGCCGATGTCACCGCCGGGCTGACCAAGTGGGGCGTCGAGGGCGTCACCACCACCACCGACGCGTCCGGCGAGCACGTCGTGGTCGCCCTGCAGCGCGGCCTCACCACGGACCCGGGGGGCCTCGGCGGCGCGGCGCGGATCGGGCGGTACGACGTCACCGGCGGCACCTGGACCTGGTTCTCGTACCCGCTCACCGCGACCTCCGCCGCGGGTGACTGGATGGGCCTGTCCGAGATCACGGCCGTCGACGCCGACTCGTTCGCGGTGATCGAGCGCGACAAGCTCAACGGGCCGGACGCCGCGGTCAAGGCCGTCTACCAGGTGGACCTGCCGGCGTCCACGCCGGGCCAGGCCGAGGTGGTGCCCCTGACCAAGACGCTCGCCGCCGACGTGCTCCCCGCGCTGCAGGCCACGAACGGGTGGACGCAGGAGAAGCTCGAGGGCCTGACCGTGGGCGGCGACGGCCAGGTGTACGTCGTCACGGACAACGACGGGGCCGACGACGCCACCGGCGAGACGGTGCTGCTCGGGCTCGGCGCCGCCGCGGACCTGTTCACGACCAGCACGACCCCGGAGCCCGAGGAGCCGGGCACGCCCGGCACGCCCGGCACGCCCGGCGAGCCCGGCGAGCCCGGCCAGCCCGGGACCGAGGTGCCCGGGGCCGGCGCGACGCCGCCGACGACCCCGCTGCGCACCGTGACCGCCGGTGACCTCGTCGAGGCGAACCGCGGCCAGGTGACGGTCACGGGCCGCCTGGTGCCCGGCAGCACGGTCACCGTGTCCGCCGACGGGTTCGCGCCCGGCGAGTGGGTGCTCGTCACGCTGTTCTCGACGCCGGCCGACCTCGGCTACCTCCGCGCGGCCGTCGACGGCTCCGTCACCGGCTCGGTGACGCTGCCGTCGACGCTGGACGCGGGCACGCACCGCCTCGCCCTGGTCGGGCAGGTCAGCGGCCGGGTGGTGTGGCGGACCGTCGTCATCGGCGCCGTCGGCGGTGCGGCCGGCGACCGGGCGCTCGCGGTCACCGGTGCCTCCGGCGGCCCGGCGCTCGCCGGGCTGGCGAGCCTGCTCGTCGTCGCCGGTGCGGGCGGGGTGCTGCTCGCGCGGCGCCGGCTCGCCGGTGGGGACCTGCCCGGGGACGCGCTCGCCGCGCTCCCGGTGCCGGCCGGTCAGGACGCGGCCGGGACGTCCGTCGCGGGGGACCGCGCGGACGCGTAGACCGGCGGGGACGGCGCACGCTCGGGGGAGGTCGTGCGTCGTCCCCGCCCACGCGGCGGGGTCGGTCGGGGTAAGCGCCCGACCGGCCCCGGTCGTCGTCCGGCGGGCTCAGGCGCGCAGGTGCGCCCACTCGTCGGGGTTGACCGTCAGCCACTCGCCGAACGACTGCGCGGGGCGCCCGGAGAGCCGGCGCACCGTCGGCGAGGTCGTCCCCAGCTCGCCCGCGGCGATCGCCGTGTACGACGACACCCAGCCGTCGACCTCGAACGGCTCGGCGGCGTACACCGCGCGGGACGCGTAGGCCTCCTCGACGGTCTCCGGCACGTACGTGATCGTCCGGCCCGTGGCGCTGGACAGGACCTGCGCCGCCTCGGCCAGCGAGTACGCCGTCGGGCCGGTCACGTCGTAGGCCTGGCCGTCGTGCGCGTGGGCGCGGACGTCGAGCAGCACCGCCGTCGCGACGTCGGCGACGTCGTCGTGCGCGACCGCGGCGACCAGCCCGTCCCCCGCGGGACCGCGGATGACGCCGTCCTCGCCGACGAACCGCATGATCGCGTCGTGGTACAGGCAGTCCCGCAGGAACGTGAACCGCAGGCCCGAGGCGCGGATGTGCTCCTCGGTGACCCAGTGGTCGCGCGCGAACGTGAAGGTCGCGTCCGGCGCCGCCCCCATGAAGGACAGGTAGACCACGCGCTCGACACCGGCGTCCACGGCGGCGTCGACGGCGGCGCGGTGCTCGGTCACGCGGTCCGCCGCCTCCCGGCCGGACACGAGGAACACCGTGCGCGCGCCGGCGAAGGCCGCCCGCATCGAGTCGACGTCGCGATAGCCGGGGCTGATCGCGACCTCCGTCTCCGTGCCCGGCAGCGCGGGCGCCCGGTCCGGGGACCGGACGACGAGGCGCTGGTGCGCGCCCTCGGCCGCGAGGCGGGTCGCCAGCCGGCGCCCCACCCGTCCGGAGGCGCCGGTCACCACGATCAGGTCGTCGTCCATGCGTCTCCTCCGCAGCGTGGGCCGGCGCGCGCGACCACGGGCGCCGGGCTGGCAGCGACGCTAGTCGCCCGCGACCGGGCGGGCGACACCCAACCCTGACGCGACGTGAGAGTAGAGTGCGCGCGCCGCCCGACGTCGACCTGGAGGACCCCGCGTGCCCGCGTCCCCGCCCGCCCCCTGCACCCGGTCGTGCCCGAGGCCGACGCCGTGAACTCGGTGCTCGGCGCGCTGCGCTCCCCGGCCCGGCTCCGCACCGAGGTGCTGGCCGGGCTCGTCGTCGCGCTCGCGCTGATCCCCGAGGCGATCTCGTTCTCGATCCTCGCGGGCATCGACCCGCGGGTCGGGCTGTTCTCGGCGTTCGTGATGGCGGTGTCGCTGGCGTTCCTCGGCGGCCGGCCGGCGATGATCTCCGCCGCGACCGGTGCCGTCGCCCTCGTCGTCGCCCCCGTGGTGCGGGACCACGGCATCGACTACCTGTTCGCCACCGTGATCCTGGGCGGTGTCGTCCAGGTGCTGCTCGGCGTCCTCGGCGTGGCGCGGCTCATGCGGTTCATCCCGCGGTCGGTGATGGTCGGGTTCGTCAACGCGCTCGCGATCCTGGTCTTCCTGGCGCAGCTGCCGCACCTGGTCGACGTGCCGTGGGTCGTCTACCCGCTGGTGGCGGTGGGGATCGCGATCATCGTGCTGCTGCCGCGTCTGACGACCGTCGTGCCCGCGCCCCTCGTCGCGATCGCCCTGCTCACCGTCGTCACCGTCGTCGCCGGGCTCGCGGTGCCCCGGGTGCGCGACCAGGGCGCGCTCCCCGACAGCCTGCCCTCGCTGGTCTGGCCGGACGTGCCGCTGGACCTCGAGACGCTGCGGATCATCGCGCCGTACGCGGCCGGCATGGCGCTGGTCGGGCTGCTCGAGTCCCTGATGACCGCCAAGCTCGTCGACGACGTCACCGACACCCACTCGGACAAGACCCGGGAGGCCTGGGGCCAGGGCGCGGCCAACATGATCTCCGGGTTCTTCGGCGGCATGGGCGGCTGCGCGATGATCGGCCAGACGATGATCAACGTGAAGGTCTCCGGTGCGCGGACCCGCATCTCCACCTTCCTCGCCGGAGCGTTCCTGCTGGTGCTGGTCGTCGGCCTCGGCGACGTGGTCGGGGCCGTCCCGATGGCCGCGCTCGTCGCCGTCATGGTCATGGTCTGCGTCGGCACCTTCGACTGGCACTCGGTCCGGCCCTCGACGCTGCGCCGCATGCCGCTCAGCGAGACCGCGGTGATGGTGCTGACCGTGGCCGTGGTGGTCGCGACCCACAACCTCGCGTACGGCGTCGTCGCGGGCGTGCTGCTGGCCACGGTCCTGTTCGCGCGGCGGGTGGCGCACCTGACGACCGTCACGCGGCGCGACGCCTCGGACGACGACGGCGAGCGGGTCTACGCCGTGTCCGGCGAGCTGTTCTTCGCGTCGTCCAACGACCTCGTCTACCAGTTCGACTACGAGGGCGACCCGCAGCGCGTCGTCATCGACCTGTCCGGCGCACACGTGTGGGACGCCTCGACGGTGGCCGCGCTGGACGCGATCACGACGAAGTACGCGGCGAAGGGGAAGACGGCGGTGATCGTCGGGCTCGACGAGGACAGCGCGCGCCGGCACGGGCGGCTCGCGGGGCAGCTGGGCGGAGCGAGCTGAGTGCCACGATGGGTGCGGCGACGACGAGAGGACCAGGCGTGACCGACGACCGCGAGCGGTACCGCGTGATGACGGTGTGCACCGGCAACATCTGCCGGTCCCCGATGGCGGAGGTGGTGCTGCGCGAGCGGCTCGAGGCCGCCGGGCTCGGCGACCGGGTGGTCGTCGACTCCACCGGAGTCAGCGACGAGGAGCACGGCAACCCGATCGACCGGCGCGCACGGACGGCGCTCGCGGCCCGCGGGTACGACGTCCCGTCGCGGGCGGCGCGGCAGGTGCGCGCGGGTGACCTGGCGGAGCGGGACCTCGTGCTCGCCATGACGGCCTCGCACGCGCGGGCGCTGCGCCGGATCGCTGCGGACCCCGAGTCGGCGTCCCGGGTCGTCATGTTCCGGACGTTCGACCCGGCGGCTCCCCGCGTCACGCAGACGCAGGACGAGCACCTGCTGGACGTGGACGACCCCTGGTACGGCGGCCCGGACGACTTCGAGCTCTGCCTGGACGAGATCGAGGCCGCCGCGGACGGCGTGGTCGACGCGGTGCGGTCGGCGCTGGACGAGCGGGACGCCGCGCGGGCCTGACGGTCGGTCTCGTGACCGCGGAGGCGACGCCACGCGACGCGGCAGGCTGCAGGGCAGGATGGCGGGATGAAGGTCTCCGCGCGCTCGCAGGTGCCCCCGTTCGCCGTGATGGACATCGTCGCGGCGGCCAACGCCCGCCGGGCGGCGGGGCAGTCGGTGCTCAACCTCTGCGTGGGGGAGCCGTCGACCGGTGCGTCGGACGTCGTGCGGGAGCGGGCGGTGCAGCTCCTGTCGGGCGGCGACCTGGGCTACACGGAGGCGCTGGGATCCCCGGCGCTGCGGGCGGCGATCGCGGGCCACTACCGCGCCTGGTACGACGTCGAGGTCGACCCGGCGCGCGTGGCCGTGACGACCGGCTCGTCGGGCGGGTTCATGCTCGCGTTCCTGGCGGCGTTCGACGTCGGCGACCGCGTGGCGCTCGCCCGGCCCGGCTACCCGGCGTACAAGAACATCCTCGCGTCGCTCGGCTGCGAGGTGGTCGAGCTGCCGTGCGGCCCCGGGACGCGGTACCAGCCGACCGTCGAGCAGCTGGAGGCGCTGGACCGGCCGATCGACGGGCTGGTGGTGGCGGGGCCGGCCAACCCGACGGGGACCCTGATCGACCGGGCCGCGCTGGACGGGCTGGCCGCCTGGTGCGCCGAGCACGGGGTGCGCCTGGTGTCGGACGAGATCTACCACGGCATCACCTACGCGGACGCGGCCGCCGCCGAGCCGGGGCCGGCCGGCGCCCCGACCGCGGCGACGGCGCTCGGCAGCGGCGCGGTCGTCGTCAACTCGTTCTCCAAGTTCTGGGCGATGACGGGGTGGCGGCTGGGCTGGCTGCTGCTGCCGGAGGACCTGGCGGCGCCGGTGGACGCGCTGGCCGGGAACGTCGCGCTGTGCCCGCCCGCGCTGGCGCAGCACGCCGGCGTCGCGGCGTTCACGCCGGAGGGGTACGCGGCGGCCGAGGCGAACGTCGCCCAGTACGCGGCGTCCCGCCGGACGGTGCTGGACCGGCTGCCCGAGCTCGGCTGGGCTCGCGTGGCGCCGGCGGACGGCGCGTTCTACGTGTACGCGGACGTGTCGGCCGACGGGATGGACTCCCGGGAGTGGTGCGCGCGGCTGCTCGACGAGGCCGGGGTCGCGCTGACACCCGGCACGGACTTCGACGGCGTCGACGGGCACGACTGGGTGCGGCTCTCGTTCGCCTCGGCGCCCGGCGTGGTGCGGGAGGCGGTCGACCGGGTGGCTGCCTGGCGCACGACGCTCTGAGGAACCCCGGCGACGGCTGGTTCGTTCGGCTCGGCAGACAGGTGCGCCGGGACGGCTCCGGCGCGGACGAGCCGGAGCGAGGGAGTGCGACATGAGGTGTCCCACGGACGGGGCCGAGCTGGTCATGGCCGAGCGGCAGGGCGTCGAGATCGACTACTGCCCCTCGTGCCGCGGGATCTGGCTGGACCGGGGTGAGCTGGACAAGATCCTCGACCGCGCGGCGGGCGTCCCCGGCGGTGGCGGTGTGCCTGCGCCTGCGGCCGCACCGGTCCCCGAGCGCGGGTTCCCGGCGACGCCGGTCCCCGGGTACGACGGCTACCGGGACGCCGGCCGGGAGCCGGGTTACCGCGAGCCGGGGTACCGCGAGGGCGGTGGCTACCGCGACGGGTACCGCGACGACCGCCGGTACGACGACCGCCGGACCGACCCGCGCGACCCCCGCTACCCGTACGGCAAGAAGAAGAAGCGGGAGTCCTGGCTGGGCGACCTGCTCGACTTCGACTGACGGGCACCCTCGCGACGCGGGCGTCACGCGGGTGCCCTAGCCTCGGCCCGTGGACGTGGCGGTGCTGGGAGCGACAGGTGACGTGGGGCGGCAGGTCTGCGCCCAGCTGATCGAGCGGCGGGTGCTGCCGACGACGTCGCGGCTGCAGCTGGTCGGACGGCCGGGCGGGGCGTCGGGGCGGGCCTCCTACGGGCTGCGTGCCGACCTGGTCGACGCCTACGACGAGCACGCGCCGCTGATCGACGTCGCGCTGGACCCGGACGACGTGGTCGCGGACGTGATCGTGCTGACCGCGGGCCGCACCGCGCCGGCCCGCGCCGGGGCGAACACCGACCGGGCGGCGCTCGCGGCCGAGAACTACGAGGTCTTCGCCGCCTACGCCCGCGCGATCGCGCGGCACGGCTCGGGCCACGAGGTGGTCGTGGTCGTGTCCAACCCCGTGGAGCTCGGCGTCGCCGTGGTCGCGGCCGAGCTCGGCCGGCACCGGGTGATCGGCATGGGCGCCTGGCTGGACACGCTGCGGTTCCGCCGCGAGGTGGCGGTGTCGCTCGGCGTGCGCCGGCACCGCGTGGGCGGGTTCGTGGCGGGGCAGCACGGGGACGACCTGGTGCCGCTGTGGTCGACGGTGCGGATCAGCGGGCTGGACGCGGACGAGCGCCGTCGCGCGGTCGCCGGCCTGCGCGGCGGCCGGTCGCTGGACGGGTTCGGCGCCGAGATCGACGCCGCGAAGCAGACGCTGGCCGGGCTGATGGCGGACGACGTGGCGGCGGCGTTCGACCTGGTCGAGACCTGGCCGCCGGACCTGCGCGGGGTCGCCCGGCCGTGGCTGACGCACCAGAGCGGCGCGAAGACGGCGGCGGCGACCGCGAACGCGACGGTCGACCTGGTGGACACGGTCCTCGACGGCCGGGACATCGTCGTCGCGGGGCAGGTGGCCCTGGACGGCGAGGTGAGCGTCGCCGGGACACCGCTGCGCGGTGTGCTGGGGGTGCCGGTGGTGCTCGGCCCGGAGGGCTGGACCCGCGTGCTGCTGGACGAGCCGGAGCCCGACGAGGCGCGCCGGCTGCTGGCCACGGCGGGGAAGGTCGACGCGATGCTGCGGCCCTGGGGCCTGGCGACCACCGACGGCGGGGAGGCGGCCCGATGACCACCCCCACGGCCGCGCCGCCGGCGGACCGCCGGTGGGTGGCCTTCGTGCACGGCGTCGACGCGACCGGCACGCTCACCGCCCTGGCCGGGGTGTTCTCGACCCGCGGGGTGTCGTTCGACTCGCTGAGCACCGGCCACGCCGCGGACGGCGTCGGGCTGATCGTCGTGACGTTCACCGCCTCGGAGCGCCGGCAGCGGCTCCTGGTCCGGACCGTGCGGCGGCTCGCCGCGGTGCGGTCGGTCGAGGTCCGGGCGGTCGACGACCCCGAGGTCCGGGCCGCCGCCGTGGTGCACCTGCCCGTGACGGCGGGCGGCTTCGCGCCGCCGGAGGAGGCCGCGGTGCGCTGGTCCGGCGACCCGGGGGCCGGTCAGCCCGTGCTGGTCGAGGGACCGCTGCCGGACGTGGAGCGGGTGGTGGCCGACGCGCGTGCCCGCGGAGCGGTGCAGGCCGCGACGGTGGTGCTGCCGCTCCCCGCCCCGCCCGCGGGCTGACCGGTCAGAGCCGGCTGTAGTACTCGGCGCTCGCGATGATCCCGCCGATGACGGCCTCGACGCGCGCGCCCTGCTGGATGTCCCGCACCCAGGAGCGCGCGCCGGTCGGGTCGATGTGCCGGTCGAGCAGGTGCACGTAGTGCCCGTCGACCACCGCGGTGAGGTGCTCGGTCGAGAGCAGGAAGCCCATCGCGACGTCGTACCGTGACGCGCCGCGGGCCAGCGTGGACGTCCACGAGGCGATCTCCGACGCCCCCGCCGAGCGGCCGAGGACCTGCTGGTAGAGCCGGGTCACCCAGCCGGCGTCGGTGCTGCCGGAGCCGGCGTAGTGCTCCGGCGAGGCCAGGAAGCCCGCCTCCATCTGCTGGATGATCATCCCGCTCTGCATCGCGCCGAGCCAGCCCGCGCCGCCGACGGGGTCCGGCCCGCGGCCGAGGAACGTCTGGTACGACTCGGCGATCAGCCGCGACCGGTACTCCGCGGAGTAGGTGATCGCGTTCGCGACCGCGATGCGCGGGGTGCCCGAGTCGAGCGCGGTGGTCCACGTCGCCAGGCCGACGGGGTCGGGCTTGCGGCCGAACAGGTCCTGGTACACCTGGGTCACGTACCGCTGGGTGAGGGTGCCGGTGGGCGTGCTGGTCGGCGTGGTGACGCCCCCGGTGGGTGCCACGGTGACCCGGGCGGACGCGGCGGCCGACACGGTCGTGAGGGTCACACCGGCGCCGGGCACGGCCCACGACCCGCCGGCGGGCAGCTGCGGGCTGGAGAACGCCGCGCGCGCGGGCTGCAGGTCGAGCAGGTAGCTGGTCGGGTAGCGGTACCGGCTGTCCGTGAGGAGCAGGTGCGCCTGGACGCCGGCCCAGCCGGGCTCGTGCAGGGCGTCCGGGCCGGTCGCGGGGCGGTAGTCGGCGAACACCGGCCCGGCCACCGACGACAGCCGCACGCCACGCAGCGCGGAGGTGCTCGCGAGCGGTGCGAGGTCGACGGTCGAGGTGCCGGCCGCGGGTCCGCTGAGGTCGGCGACGGTCGCCCAGCCGAGGTGCTGCGCGAACCCGCTGCTGATGTTGCCGGGGGTGGTCGCGTTCCGGCCCTGACCCATGACGTCGGCGTTGTCGCCGTACTCGCGGGAGGTGCAGCCGGCGACCGGCGCGAGCGGCACGCGGACGCCGCCCGTGACGCAGGTCAGCGTGTTGGCGTGGCCGAGGCCGAAGTTGTGCCCCAGCTCGTGCGCGAGCACGAAGGTCTGGGCGGCGCCGTTGAGCCAGATGCTGCCGCCGCCGATGGTCGCGCGGCCCGCGAACCCGCAGTCCGTGCGGGCGGGGAAGTGCACGGCGACGTGCACGGACGCCGTGGGGGTGACGCCGGGGTTCGCGGCCAGCGCGGACGCCATGATCGCGTTGTCGTCGCAGGTCGTGGGGCGAGGGACCACCTGCGCCGCCCGGACGGACGTCTGGACGTCGATGCGGCCGGCGCTCTGCCGCTCCCAGTAGCCGGCCGTGCCGTCGGCGGCGGTCTGCAGGGCGGCCGCGGGGACGGCGTCCGCGGTCGACCACCGGACGGGCAGGACCACGAGCTGGTGCACCCCCGAGACGAGGTCCGCCACGGGCAGGTCGGCGGTGCCCGCCGGTGCCACGTCGACGACGGCGGCCCGGGGGTCGGCCTCGGCGGCCGCGGCCGTGACGGCCTGCTCCTGGTCGAGCCCCGCGTCCGCGGCGATGGTGACCACGACGTCGGCGCCCTGCGCGAGCCCGTCCGCCGGCGGCTGCTCCGTGCCGACGACGGGCGCCTGCACCGCGGACAGGTCGACGAGCGCGCCGTCGACGTCGGCGAACGCCTGGACGACGGCGCCCTCGTGGAAGTGCTCGTCCGTGCCCTGCGGCTCCGGGTCCGCGACGACGTAGACGACGGTGCCGTCCACCTCGTGCGTGACGTCGGGCTGGTCGGCGACGACGGCACCGGCGGGCGCGGTGCCTGCGGCGGCCCCGAGGAGGGCCGTCACGAGCGCGACGGCCGCGGCGCGACGACGGGTGCGGGCGGGCGCGGCGGGGCGTGCCGGGGTGGTCATGCGGGGGGTCCTCCTGGGCGGGCGCTGCGTCGCCCGTGCGGTTGGCCGACTCACCCACGCCCATCGACCACCGGTGCCCGGGTGGTGAGGCTTCCGCGCGGGGGTCACCCGGTGCACGGCCGTCCGGGTGACGACCTCGCGGCACCACGCGGTTAGGCTGTGAGCCAGACAACTCAACACGCTGCTCGAACCGCGGCGGGAGAGCCCTCCCGCACGTCCGCCCCCGCACCCGCGCGGCGGCCGCACGCGAGGCGCCGAAGGAGCAACCCTCCCCGGGAAACTCTCAGGCCCCCGTACCGTCGTGGCGAGGCAACTCTGGAAAGCGACCGGCCCACCCAGGGCCGGTCCACCGACGGTGCAAGTCGGCGCGCCCCGGCCCCTCGCGGGCACGGCGGACCGGCAAAACTCTCAGGTCGTGCGTGCCCGGGCCCCGGCCCGCGCGCGGCGGATGACAGAGCGGGGAGACGCGCCACCCCCGCACGTCCGCCCCCGCCCGCTCGTCCGATCCCGGAGCAGCCGCGTGACCTTCCTCGAGCACCTTCCGACCGACGTCCGGACCACCGACGCCGGCACCCCCGCGCCCGACCCCGCGCGCACCGACGCCGCCCGTGGCTTCGCCGACCGGCACGTCGGTCCGCGCACGACGGACCTCGACACGATGCTGGCGCACGTCGGCGACGGCTGGTCCTCGCTCGACGCGCTGGTCGACGCCGCGGTGCCGGCCAGCATCCGCACGGACCGACCGCTGGACCTGCCCGCCGCCCGCGGCGAGTCCGAGGTGCTGGCTGCGCTCCGCGCCATCGCGGACAAGAACACCGTGCTGACCCAGATGATCGGCCTCGGGTACCACGACACCGTGACGCCGCCGGTGATCCGCCGGAACGTGCTGGAGTCGCCGGCCTGGTACACCGCGTACACGCCGTACCAGCCGGAGATCTCCCAGGGCCGGCTCGAGGCGCTGCTCAACTTCCAGACCGTCGTCGCGGACCTCACCGCGCTGCCGGTCGCCAACGCGTCGCTGCTGGACGAGGCCACCGCCGTCGCCGAGGCCGTCGCCCTCATGCACCGCGCCGCCCGGGGCCGGACGGGCGTCGTCGTGCTGGACGCCGACTGCCTGCCGCAGACCCTGGCCGTCACCCTCGGCCGTGCCGAGGCCGCCGGGCTGGCCGTGCGGGTGGCGGACCTGACGGACGGGCTGCCCGAGCTCGGCGACGAGCCGCTGGTCGGCCTGGTGCTGCAGGCGCCGGGCGCGTCGGGCGCCGTGCGGGACCTCGGCCCCCTGATCGCCGCCGCCAAGGACGCGGGCGCGCTGGTCACGGTCGCCGCGGACCTGCTGTCCCTCACGCTGCTGACGCCGCCGGGCGAGCAGGGCGCGGACATCGCGGTCGGCTCCGCGCAGCGGTTCGGCGTCCCGCTGTTCTACGGCGGCCCGCACGCCGCGTACATGGCGGTGCGCACCGGGCTCGAGCGCTCGCTGCCGGGGCGCCTGGTCGGCGTCTCGATCGACGCGGACGGCGCGCGGGCCTACCGGCTCGCGCTGCAGACCCGCGAGCAGCACATCCGTCGCGAGAAGGCCACGAGCAACATCTGCACCGCGCAGGCGCTGCTCGCGATCGTCGCCTCCATGTACGCGGTCTACCACGGGCCCGACGGCCTGCGGGAGATCGCCGAGCGGGTGCACGCGCGGGCCGTGGCGCTCGCGGACGGCCTGCGCGCCGGCGGCGTCACGGTCCAGCACGCGCAGTTCTTCGACACCGTCCGCGCGGTGGTCCCGGGCCGGGCGCGCGCGGTCGTGGCCGCCGCGGCGGCCCGCGGGATCAACGTGTGGGCGGCCGACGACGACCACGTCCAGGTCACCTGCGACGAGGTGACCACCGAGGCCCACGTCGCCGAGGTGCTCGCGGCGTTCGCCGACGCGGACGCCGCGGCGCTCGCGCACGGTGCCGCCGACGGCCTCGGCACGCCGGCCATCCCGGTCGTCCTGCGCCGGACGAGCGCGTACCTGACGCACCCGGTGTTCCACCGGCACCGGTCCGAGACGGCGATGCTGCGCTACCTGCGCGCCCTGTCCGACAAGGACCTGGCCCTGGACCGGACGATGATCCCGCTCGGCTCCTGCACGATGAAGCTCAACGCCACCGTGGAGATGGAGGCCATCTCCTGGCCCGGGTTCGCGGGGCTGCACCCGTTCGTGCCCGCGGAGCAGGCCGCCGGGTACGCCGAGCTGATCGGCGACCTCACGACGTGGCTCGCGGAGATCACCGGCTACGCCGCGGTCTCCGTGCAGCCGAACGCCGGCTCCCAGGGCGAGTTCGCCGGCCTGCTGGCGATCCGCGGGTACCACGAGGGCCGCCGGGCCGAGCAGCTGGCCGCGGGGGCGACCGACGTCCCGGTCCGCGACGTCTGCCTGATCCCCGCCTCCGCGCACGGCACCAACGCCGCGTCGGCCGCGCTGGCCGGCATGCGCGTCGTCGTCGTGGCGACCGCCGAGGACGGCTCGGTGCAGCTGGACGACCTGCGCGCGAAGCTCGACCAGCACGGCCCGCGGGTCGCGGCGATCATGATCACCTACCCCTCGACGCACGGCGTCTACGAGGAGGACGTGCGCGAGGTCTGCGACCTGGTGCACGCCGCGGGTGGCCAGGTCTACATCGACGGCGCCAACCTCAACGCGCTGGTCGGGCTGGCCCGGCCGGGCGAGTTCGGCGGCGACGTGTCGCACCTCAACCTGCACAAGACGTTCTGCATCCCGCACGGCGGCGGCGGCCCGGGTGTCGGCCCGATCGGCGTCGCGGCACACCTGGTGCCCTACCTGCCCGCGACCGACGCGGTGTTCACCGGGGTCACCGACGGCGGCTCCGCCCCGGCCGTGTCCGCCGCGCCGTTCGGCTCGGCCGGCATCCTGCCGATCTCGTGGGCCTACGTGGCGCTGATGGGCGGCGACGGCCTGCGCCGCGCCACCGAGACCGCGGTGCTGTCCGCCAACTACCTGGCCTCGCGCCTGGCGCCGCACTTCCCGGTGCTCTACACCGGCCCCGCCGGGCTCGTCGCGCACGAGTGCATCCTCGACGTGCGCACCCTCACCAAGGAGACCGGCGTCACCGCCGAGGACGTCGCGAAGCGGCTGATGGACTACGGGTTCCACGCCCCGACGCTGTCCTTCCCGGTCGCGGGCACGCTCATGGTCGAGCCGACCGAGAGCGAGGACCTGGGCGAGCTCGACCGGTTCGTCGAGGCGCTGGTCGCGATCCGCGGGGAGATCGACGCGGTGGCCGCCGGCCGGTGGCCCGTCGCGGAGTCGCCCCTGCGCGGCGCCCCGCACACGGCGTCGGCGCTCGTCGCGGACGACTGGGACAAGCCCTACGGCCGCGAGCTGGCGGCCTACCCCGTCGCGAGCCTGCGCGCCGGAAAGTACTGGCCGCCGGTCCGGCGGATCGACGGCGCGCACGGGGACCGCAACCTCGTCTGCGCCTGCCCGCCCGTCGAGGCCTACGCCGAGGAGCCCGCGCTGTGACCGACCCGATCACCACCACCGAGGTCCCGGCGACGGACGAGGCCACCGGCGTCGTGCTGTCGCCGCTGCACGCCGAGCACGTCGCGCTCGGCGCCACGATGACGCCGTTCGCCGGCTGGATGATGCCGCTGCGCTACGCGGGCGACCTGGCCGAGCACCAGGCCGTCCGCACCGCGGCGGGCCTGTTCGACCTGTCGCACATGGGCGAGCTGCACGTGGACGGCCCCGGTGCCGGGGCGGGCCTCGACACCGCGCTGGTCGGGAACATCTCCGGGCTCGCGGTCGGCCGCGCCCGCTACACGATGGTCGTCCAGGAGGACGGCGGCATCATCGACGACCTCATCGTCTACCGGCTGGCCGAGACGTCGTACCTGGTGGTCGCGAACGCGTCGAACGTGACCGTGGTCGCCGAGGCGCTGGCCGAGCGCCTGGCGCCGTTCGAGGCCTCGCTGACGGACCGCTCGCTGGAGACCGCGCTGATCGCCGTGCAGGGGCCGCGCGCCGCGGACATCGTCACCGGTCTCACCGAGGCCGCGCAGGTCGAGGCCGTGCGGGGCGTGCGGTACTACGCCGCCGTCGCCGCGACCGTCGGCGGCGTGGAGGCCCTGGTGGCCCGCACCGGCTACACGGGCGAGGACGGGTTCGAGCTCTTGGTGCCCGCCGCGGCCGCACCGGCGCTGTGGCGCGACCTGCTCGCCGCGGGAGCGCCGCTCGGCCTGGTCCCCGCCGGCCTGTCCGCGCGCGACAGCCTGCGCCTCGAGGCGGGCATGCCGCTCTACGGCAACGAGCTCGACCGGACGACGGCGCCGCACGATGCCGGCCTCGGCCGCGTGGTCCGCCTCGACAAGGTGTCCGCCGACGGCACGCCGCTGCCGTTCGTGGGCCGCGAGGCGCTCGCCGCCCGCGCGCACGCCACGCCGTCGCGCGTGCTCGTCGGCCTGGTCGGCTCCGGCCGCCGCGCCGCCCGGCACGGCTACGAGGTGCTCAGCGGCACCGCCGACGACGCGGTCGTGGTCGGCCGGGTCACCTCGGGCGCGCCGTCCCCGACGCTCGGCACCCCGATCGCGATGGCCTACGTGACCCCCGAGCTCAGCGCCGTCGGCACCGAGCTCGCCGTCGACGTGCGCGGCCGCCACGAGCCGGTCCGCGTCGTCGCGCTGCCGTTCTACCAGCGCGCCTGAACCCCGACCCCCAGAACCCGGAGAGCACCATGAGCGACGTCCCCGAGAACCTGCAGTACACCGCCGAGCACGAGTGGATCGACGGCGCCGAGCCCGCGACCATCGGCATCACCAAGAACGCCGCCGACGCCCTCGGCGACATCGTCTACCTGGAGCTGCCCACGGTCGGCAGCGAGATCGCCGCGGGTGCGGTCGTCGGGGAGGTCGAGTCGACCAAGTCGGTGTCGGAGCTGTTCTCCCCGGTGTCCGGCACCGTCGTCGAGGTCAACCAGGAGGCGGTCGACGAGCCGTCCGTCGTGAACAGCGACCCCTACGGCGCCGGCTGGCTGTTCCGGGTCGACGTCACGTCGACCGGCGCGCTGCTCACCGCCGACGAGTACGCCGCCACGATCACGGGCTGAGACGTACCCGAACGGCGGTTAGCCCGTTCGGGTGGTTCTGCCGCGGGCCCGGGGATACCGCTTGCCGGGCGATGACCTGGGCCTTCGGCAGTAGCACACGTCCCACGTCCGGCGCATCCTCCGGTACCCCCCAGAAATGGGTGAGATTCGAACTGCGATGGCGGCGGCCACACTTGCCGATCAACCGGTAGACGGCAGCCGGGTATCCCAGCAGCCGGTACTCGTCGCACGCAGACCGGAGGACAGCATGGCCATCCTGGAGATCGCCCCCACCACCTCCAGCATCCTCGGCGAGCCGCTCACCACGCGTGAACGGGTCGTCCTGGCCGAGCTGGCAGAGGACGTGACGCTGGAGGACATCGCGCGTCGCCTGTTCGTCACCCGCAACACGGTGAAGTCCCAGGTGCGCTCGGTGTACCGCAAGATCGGCGTCTCGACCCGCGCCGAGGCCGTCGCCTGGGCGACGGCAGCCGGCATCCGCTGACCAGCCCGCCGGCCCGCGCCGGCGCCACCCGCCCGCCCGGCTCGCCCCGGGCAGACGGGCACGCACGCACCAGGCCGCGTCCCGCCGACCACGGCGGGCCGCGGCCTGCGTCGTCTCAGCCCGTCACCCGGACGACGTGCGCGGCCAGGTCCCGGACCGGCGGCGTGGGCCGGCGCGAGCGCGCCCAGACCATGCGGAGCGTGCGGCTCAGGTCGACACCCTCGACCGGGACCGCGAGCAGGTCGCCGCGGGCGATCTCGTCGGCGACGGTCAGCCGGGACAGCACGGCCGCCCCGGACCCGCCGCGGACGACGTTCTTCACGGCCGAGGTCGAGCCCAGCTGGGCCGGCGACCCCGACAGCGGGTGCCCGGCGGCGGCCAGCGCACGCTCCAGCACCGCGCGCGTGCCCGACCCGGCCTCGCGCACGGCCAGGGGTGCTCCGCTCAGGTCCGCCGCGGTCAGGGGGCGTCGGCGGCGCGCCCACGGGTGGCCCGGTGCGACGACCACGACCAGCTCGTCGTCACCCACCGAGCGGGCGTGCAACCCCTCGGCCACGTCCGGGCCCTCGACGAAGCCGAGGTCCGCGCGACCGTGCAGCACCGCGTCCATCACGTCGCGCGAGTTCGCGACCACCAGGTCCACCACCGCCGCGTCCGCGGGCCTGGAGGCCAGCCAGCCCGGCACCAGGTACTCCGCGACGCTGAGGCTCGCCGCGACCCGGACGCGCCCCTGCTGGGCGGTGCGCAGGGCCCGCACCTCCCGCTCCAGCGCGTCGGAGGCCGCGAGCACGTCCCGCGCCCGCCCGAGCAGCGCCGTCCCCGCCGCGGTGAGGCGCGTGCCTGACGACGCGCGGGCCACCAGCGTCAGGCCGGTCTGCCGCTCGAGCCGGCGCAGGCCGGTGCTGACCGAGGGCTGCGCCAGCCCGAGCGCCCGGGCGGCGCCGGAGAGCGAGCCGTGCGCGTCGACGGCGTCGAGGAGCTCGAGGGCGCCCAGCGGGATGCGCCGTTCCGGCTCCGTGTCCATAGCCTCAGGCTAGAGCCAGCCAGGCAGGTCGGCGTTCCGCCGGCCGCCCGGGCCCCGCACCGTAGGAGGGTGCCTCCCGTCCCGCCCGGTGTGTCCGCCGCCACCCGCACCGTCCCGCGCCGCGTGCTCGGCCTCCACCGCGCGGTCCTGCCCGGTCTCGCGGTCGCCCTGGTCGTCGGCGCCGCGTGCCTCGGGCTGACCGCCGTCGTGCCGGTGCTGCCCGGCCTGCTGCTGGCGATCGTCCTCGGCGCCGTCGCCCGGTCGGCCGGTCTGCTGCCGGCGGTCCTGGAGCCGGGCCTCGCGTGGACGGGCCGCCGGGTGCTCCGGGCCGGCGTCGTGCTGCTCGGGCTCCAGCTGTCGCTCGGCGACCTGCTGGGCCTGGGGCTGGGGGAGGTGGCCGTGCTGCTGGTGACCGTCGCCGCGACGTTCGGCGCGACGCTCTGGCTGGGGCCCCGGCTGGGCGTCGGGCGGCGGCTGACGCTGCTCGTGGCCACCGGGTTCTCGATCTGCGGTGCCGCGGCCGTCGCCGCGATGAGCCCGGTCGCCGACGCCGACGAGGACGAGGTGGCCACGGCCGTCGCGCTGGTGACCGTGTACGGCAGCCTGGCGCTGGTCGCGATCCCGGTGGTGTCCGGGGTGCTGGGGCTCGCCGACCGCACGGCCGGGCTGTGGGCGGGCATGTCGGTGCACGAGGTCGCGCAGGTCGTGGCCGCGGCCGGGACGGTGTCGGCGGCGGCGCTGTCGGTGGCGGTCGTGGCCAAGCTGGCCCGCGTCGTGCTGCTCGCGCCCCTGGTGGCGGGCGTCGGGCTGAGCCGCCGCCGGTCCGCGCCCGTCCGGACGTCCGGTGCCCGGCCGCCGCTCGTCCCGCTGTTCGTCGTCGGGTTCGTCGTCGCGGTGGCCGTGCGGTCCGCGGGCCTGGTGCCCGACGCCGTGCTGCCGGCCGTGAAGCCGGTGACCACCCTGGCGCTCGCCGCGGCGATGACGGCGCTCGGCACGCAGATCGACCTCGGCCGCCTGGTGCGGACGGGTGGTCGGCCGCTCGCGCTCGGCGCGGTCGCGACGCTGGTGGCCGCCGGGGTGAGCCTGGCGGGCCTGCTCGTCGTCGCCTGACCGCCACGCGCCGGGCACCGACCCCTGGCAGACTCGGCCGCATGAAGCCGCCCGTCCTCGTCGTCGCCGCCGCCCTGGTGGACGATCTCGACGCCCCCCGCGCGCTGCTCGCCGCCCGGCGCCGGTCGCCCGCGAGCCTCGCCGGCCGCTGGGAGTTCCCCGGCGGGAAGGTCGAGCCGGGTGAGCGGCCCGAGGACGCGCTGCACCGGGAGCTGCGCGAGGAGCTCGGCGTCCGGGTCGCCCTCGGTGGCGAGCTGGCCGGGCCCGACGACGGGTGCTGGCGGCTGAGCGACACCTACGTCATGCGGCTGTGGCTGGCCGAGGTCGCGTCCGGGGTCCCCGAGCCCCTGGTCGAGCACGACGAGCTGCGCTGGCTGCCGAGCGGGCAGTGGCGCGCCGTGCCCTGGCTGGACGCCGACGTGCGCATCGTCGAGGCGCTCAGCGAGGCCGTCGAGGGTGACGCCGCGCGCGTCTGACCAGCACGTTCACCTCTGGGCGAACACCCTGGGCCTCGATCTGGCACTCGGCACCCGAGAGTGCTAGAACATCTCTCGTAGCCCTCTCGGCGCGGCCGCGCCGGGGCAGCACGGTCCCGGACCGTCCGGGACCGCGTGGACGCTTCCGAGGAGGTGACGGGCTGTGGCTACGCGATTCGACCCGTTCCAGGAGATGGACCGGCTGATGGGCCAGGTGCTCGGCTCGCAGCGTGCCGCCGCGACCATGCCGATGGACCTGTTCCGCGCCGGCGACCACTACGTCCTGCACGTCGACCTGCCGGGTGCGGACCCCGGGACCATCGACGTGAACGTGGACGACCGGACGCTGACCATCCGCGCCCAGCGCACGGCGCGCACGGAGGACGGCGTCCAGTGGCTCGCCAAGGAGCGCCCCGTCGGCACCTACGCGCGGCAGCTGACCGTCGGCCGCGGGCTCGACCTGGACGCCATCTCCGCGTCGTACGCCGACGGCGTGCTCACGCTCACCATCCCGGTGGCCGAGGAGGCCCGGCCGCGCCGCATCGAGGTCAGCACCGGTGGGACACCGGCGACCATCGAGAGCGCGGGCGCGTCACGCGAGGCGCACGCGTCCGCCTGACCCGCCGCCCGGCCACCACGCCGACGCCCCGGCCCCCTCGGCGCGAGGGGACCGGGGCGTCGGCGCGTGCGGGTCAGGCCGTCGGCACCGCCAGCGACGACCGCACGGTGCGGGTCGCCGCGAGCACGTGCTCGAGCGTCGGGGTCACCTCGGCGTACCGGCGGGTCTTCAGGCCGCAGTCGGGGTTGACCCAGAGCTGCGCGGGGTCGACCACGCGGACCGCCTCGGACAGCAGCTCGGTCACCTCGGCCTCGCTCGGGACGCGCGGGGAGTGGATGTCCCACACGCCCGGCCCGATGCCGCGGGGGTAGCCCTCGCTGGCGATGTCGCCGAGGATCTCCATCTTCGACCGGGCCGCCTCGATCGACGTCACGTCGGCGTCGAGCCCGTCGATCGCGCCGAAGATCTCCCCGAACTCGGAGTAGCAGAGGTGCGTGTGGACCTGCGTGTCCGGCCGCACGCCCGAGGTGGCGAGGCGGAACGCGGCGACCGACCAGTCGAGGTAGGCGGCGTGGTCGTCGGCACGCAGGGGCAGCAGCTCGCGCAGGGCGGGCTCGTCGACCTGCACGATCGCGGTGCCCGCGGCCTCCAGGTCCGCGATCTCGTCACGCAGGGCCAGCGCCACCTGGTTCGCGGTGTCGGCCAGCGGCTGGTCGTCGCGCACGAACGACCAGGCGAGGATCGTCACCGGGCCGGTGAGCATGCCCTTGACGGGCTTCGCCGTGAGCGACTGCGTGTACGTGGTCCACGGCACCGTGATCGGCGCGGGGCGCGAGACGTCGCCCCAGAGGATCGACGGGCGGGTGCAGCGGGAGCCGTACGACTGCACCCAGCCGTGCTGCGTGACCGCGAACCCGTCGAGGTTCTCGGCGAAGTACTGGACCATGTCGTTGCGCTCGGGCTCGCCGTGCACCAGGACGTCCAGGCCGATCTCCTCCTGCAGCGCGACGACGCGGCGGATCTCCGCCTTCATCTCGTCCTCGTACTGCGCGGCGGTGAGCTCGCCACGGCCGAACGCCGCGCGGGCCACCCGGATCTCCGGCGTCTGCGGGAACGACCCGATGGTCGTCGTCGGCAGCACCGGCAGCTGCAGGCGCTCGGCCTGCGCGGCGGCTCGGTCGGCGAACGCACCGCGCCGGAACGCCTCGGACGACAGACCCGCCAGGCGCTCGCGGACCTCGGGCCGGACGACACCCGCGGCCTCGGCGCGGGACCGGCGCGCGTCGGCCGCGGCCAGCAGCTCGGCGTGCACGGCCTCGCGGCCCTCGGTCAGGCCCGTGGCCAGCGTGACGACCTCGGCCGTCTTCTGGTCGGCGAACGCGAGCCAGGAGCGCAGCGTCGGGTCCAGCTGCGTCTCGTCCTCGACGTCGTGCGGCACGTGGAAGAGCGAGGTCGACGTGCCGATGGACACCTGGCGGGCACCCAGCCCCTCCAGGCCCTCGAGGGCACCGAGCGCCGCGTCGAGGTCGGCGCGCCAGATGTTGTGCCCGTCGACGACGCCGCCGACCAGCACCTTGCCCTCCAGGCCGGGTACCGGGCCGGCCGGGGCGGCGCCCCGGACCAGGTCGAGCGCCAGGCCCTCGACGTCCGTGCCCGCCAGCACGGGGAGCGCGTCGCGCAGGTCGCCGTACGGCGCGGCGACCAGGATCGCGGGCCGCTCGGCGGCGGGCAGCTCGGTCGCGAGCACCCGGTAGGCCTCGGCCGCGGCGCCGAGCAGCCGGTCGGCCGGGACGCCGGTCGAGTCGGACACCAGGGCCGGCTCGTCCAGCTGCACCCACGTCGCGCCGGCGCGGGCCAGGTCGCGCAGCAGCTCGGCGTACACCGGCAGCACGTCGGCCAGGCGGTCGATGGGCAGGAAGCCCTCGGGGGCGTCCTCGGTCGGCTTGGCGAGCGCCAGGAACGTCACCGGACCGACCAGCACCGGCCGGGTGAGCACGCCGTCGGCCAGCCCCTCGGCCAGCTCGCGGACCGGACGGTCGCTCGCGTACCGGAAGGTCGTCGCGGGGCCGATCTCCGGCACCAGGTAGTGGTAGTTCGAGTCGAACCACTTGGTCATCTCGAGCGGCAGGTCGTCCCCGCGGCCGCGGGCGACCGTGGAGTAGCCGGCGAGGTCGAGGCCGCCGTCGGCGGTGGTCAGGTCGGCGAACCGCTCCGGGACCGCGCCGAGGACGGCCGCGGCGTCGAGCACGTGGTCGTAGAACGAGAACGCGCTCGGGATCGCGGGCAGCGTGGTGTCCAGGCCGAGCCCGGCCAGACGGGTGCGGGTACGGCGGCGCAGGTCCGCGGCGGTCGCCTCGACCTCCTCGGCGCTCGCGCGCCCGGCCCAGAACGCCTCCAGGGCCTTCTTGAGCTCGCGGCGCGGCCCGATCCGGGGGGAGCCCAGGACGGTGGCGGCGGGGAACGGGTGGGTCTGGTGCTCGGTCATCTCTCGCCTCGGCCTGGTGGGGACAGGGGTCAGGGTGGTCGTGGGGGCCGGTTCGACGCGGCTGTGGGCGGTGGGGCCGTCTCCGCCCAGGCCGGCACCGGCGAGCAGGTCCAGCGCGGGACCGTGGGTGTTGAACGTGTACAGGTGCACGCCGGGCGCGCCGCCGTCCAGCACCGCGTGCACCAGGTCGACGCCGAGCCGGGTGCCGGCCCGGTGCCGCCGGGCGACGTCCGCGGGGTCGTCCGGGTCGAACGCGTCCAGGCGCGCCAGCACGTCCGCGGGGACCGGGACGCCGGTCGCCTGCTGGACGCGGCGCAGGCGGGCCGGGTCGGTCATCGGGATGATCCCCGGGACGATGGGGATGGTCACCCCCGCGTCGCGGGCCAGCGTCACCAGGCTCGGCGTACGACCCGGCGTCGTAGAACACCTGCGTGATCGCGAAGTCCGCACCGGCCTGCTGCTTGGCCAGCAGCGCCTCGACGTCCTGCTGCAGCGTGCCGCCCGAGCCGGCGTTGCCGCGAGGGAACGCGGCCACCGCGACGGACAGCGGCCGGGAGGCGGCGCGCACCGCCTGCGCCGGGCTCGACGCGCACCGGCGCCGCTCGATCTCCCGGAGCAGGCCCACGAGCGCGCTCGCGGTCGGCAGGCCGTCGGGGTGCGGCTCCCACGAGTGGTCGGCCGGCGGGTCGCCCCGCAGCGCGAGGAACGAGCGGACGCCCTCGTCCAGGAACTCCTCGATCGTGTCGGCCAGGTCCTCGCGCGAGGTCCCGACGCAGGTCAGGTGCGCGATCGGCGTCAGCGACGTCTCGCGCAGCAGCCGCCGGACCAGCGCGCGCGTCGTGCGGCGGGTGCTGCCCGAGGCGCCGTAGGTCACGGACACGAAGTCCGGGCGCGCCGAGGCCAGGCTCCTGCACCGTCGCCCACAGGCGCGGGGCGGCGTCCGGGTTCCGCGGCGGGAACAGGCTCGAACGACACCGTCGGGCGGTCGACCGCGCCGAGGCCGTCCGCGACCACGTCGCCGTGGCCCGGGTGCAGGGGTACGCCGGTACTGCTCATCGTCGCCTCCATCGAACCTGGCGGAAGCACCCACACCCTCCACGCGGAGGGGGTTGCTGCGACGTCGACGAGCCAGGTCTCTCGGTCGCTCTGGATGGTGCGGCAACCCTAGGACGCGTGCGGGTGGGCGTCCAGTGCCCCTGACGCGTCACGTTCTCGTGGCCCGGATCACACCGGCGGGCGCGCGCCCGTGCGGGTCCGGCGGCCCCGTGCGAGGCTGCGGGAGGTGAGCCCTCGTGACCTGCGCCGCGTCCCCCGCCCCGCCGACCGCGACCGCCTGGACGTGCGCGACCTCGTCGCCGACGCCGCCACGGGCGCGCAGGCCTGCTCGGAGAGCACCGCGCGCAGGCTCGGGGAGCGGCCGGTCTGGGACGCGCGGTCGTCCGCGCTGGTGTGGGTCGACATCGACGGCCGCGCCGTGCACCGCTGGGCCGACGGCGACCCCGCCCGGGACACCGTGCTCAGCACCACCTCACCGGTGGGCGTCGCGTGGCCGACCTCCTCGGGCGGGCTGCTGCTCGCCACGGCCGACGGCCTCGCGGTGCACGACGGCACCCGGCTCGGCCCGCTGACCCGGCCCGAGGACATGCCCGACGACTACCGGTTCAACGACGGCGGCTGCGACCCGGCGGGGCGGTTCTGGGTCTCGACCCTGCCGCGGAGCGGGTCCGCAGGTGACGGCGTCGTGCTCCGGGTGGTCGGCGGACCGGGCGGGCTCGAGGTCGACACCGCCCTCACCGGCGTCGCGCTGGGCAACGGGATCGCGTGGAGCCCGGACGGCAGCGTGCTCTACCTGACCGACACGGACGCGAAGGTCGTCCACCGGCTCCCCTACGACGTCGCGGCCGGGACGGCGGGGGAGCCGGAGCCCTTCCTCGCGTTCAGGCCCGACGGGCCCGGCCCCGACGGCACCGCGGTCGACGCCGAGGGCGGGCTGTGGATCGCCACGTACGGCGGCGGGCACGTGCTCCGGTTCGCGGCCGACGGGACGCCGCGGGGTGCGTACGCGGTGCCGGTGCCCGACGTGACCTGCCCGGGGTTCGGGCCGGCGGGGTCGGGGGCGCTGTACGTCACGACGGCGTCGAGCGGCGGGTCGTGGACCGGCGGCGACGCTCTGCCGGGGCCGGCGTCCGCCGAGGAGGAGCGGGGCGGGGCGGTGTTCCGGGTCGACGTGGACGTGGACGGGTCGCCGGTGCGGGAGTTCGCGGACGGGTGAGGTCGCGGTGCGCGCGTGGCCTCAGGCGCGCGCCAGCACCACCGGGCAGTCCGCGAGGTGGTCGTCGACCATCCCGCACGCCTGCATCGCGGCGTACGCCGTCGTCGGGCCGACGAACCGGAACCCGAGCGACTTCAGCTCCTTGGCGAGGGCGACCGACTCCGGCGTCGTCGCCGGCACGTCCGCGAAGGTCCGGGCGCGCGCTCGGTCCGCCGCCGGGGTCGCGTACGCCCAGAACAGCGCGTCGAGCGTCCGGCCCTGGGCGTGCAGGTCCAGCAGCGCCCGGGCGTTCGCGATGGTCGCCGTGATCTTGGCGCGGTTCCGGATGATCCCGGCGTCGGCCATCAGGCGCTCGACGTCGTGCTCGTCGTACGCGGCGACCACGGCGGGGTCGAAGCCGGCGAAGGCCTCCCGGAAGGCCTCGCGCTTGCGCAGCACGGTGATCCACGCCAGCCCCGACTGGAAGGCCTCGAGCGTGACCCGCTCGTAGAGGGAGCGCTCGCCGTGCACGGGCACGCCCCACTCCTCGTCGTGGTACCGCTCGTAGAGGGGGTCGCCGTCGCCGAAGCACCGGCGGCCGGCCGGGCGTGCGCCCGCGGTCGCGGCGGTCACGGGGTGCTGGACCTGGTTCTCCACCGGCGGTGCCGGCTCGGCGGGGTCCCCGGGTGCGTCGGTGCTCGTCATGGCGGCCACTCTGCCGCAGCCGTCCGACAGCCGGCCGGCTGCGTCCACCACCCACCCGGGCTCGTGACCTGGGGACGCCGTCCCAGCGGTACCACGATGTGGACGTGGGTTGTCTACCTCGTGAGACGGCGTAAGGTCGCCGGTGCGCTGGAGCACCGCGTGCGTCACCCGAGCCGGCCTGCGAGCCGACCCGGGACCACCGACGGTGGTCCCGTGCCCACAGGCCTCCCCGAGGCCTTCGCAGCCCGTCGAACCGGAGTCGTCCCGCATGTCAGCCACCGCCGTGTCCACCACCGAGCCGGCCGCACCCAAGCCGCTGAACTCGCCCTCGCGGGTCATCGCCGCGAGCCTCGTGGGCACCACCATCGAGTTCTACGACTTCTACGTGTACGCGACGGCCGCGGTCCTCGTGTTCCCGCACCTGTTCTTCCCGTCGGCCAACGAGACGACCGCCCTGCTCGCGTCCTTCGCGGTGTTCGGCGCCGCGATGGTCGCCCGCCCGATCGGTGCCATCTTCTTCGGCCACCTCGGGGACCGCCGCGGGCGCAAGACCACGCTGGTCTACTCGCTGCTGACGATGGGTGTCGCGACGTTCCTCATCGGCGTCCTGCCGACGGTGGACCAGATCGGCGTGACGGCGGCGGTGCTGCTGCTGATCCTGCGGCTGGCGCAGGGCTTCGCGCTCGGCGGCGAGTGGTCCGGCGCGGCGCTCGTGGCCACGGAGAACGCGCCCGCGGGCAAGCGCGCCTGGTACGGCACGTTCCCGCAGCTCGGCGCGCCGCTCGGCTTCATCATCGCCAACGGCATCTTCCTGATCATCAACGGCGTGCTCGGCCAGGGCTCGGACGCCTTCATGTCCTGGGGCTGGCGCGTGCCGTTCCTGTTCTCGGCCGTCATGGTGATCATCGGCCTGTGGGTCCGGCTCAAGCTGGTCGAGTCGGAGGCGTTCACCGCCGCCGAGAAGAAGGGCCGGATCACCAAGATCCCGCTCGGCACGACCCTGAAGTTCCACTGGCGCGCGACCCTGCTCGGCACGTTCATCATGCTGGCGACGTACGTGCTGTTCTACCTGATGACCAACTTCACGCTGACCTACGGCACCCGTGCGGCCGCCCCGGAGAACGGCGACCCCGGCGGCCTCGGCATCCCGTACGTGCACTTCGTGCTGATGCAGATCCTCGGCGTGGTGTTCTTCGGCATCTTCACGCTGATCGCCGGCCCGCTGGCGGACCGGATCGGCCGCCGGAAGCTGCTGATCGGCGTGACGTCCCTGATCGTCCTGTTCGGCCTGTCGTTCCCGTTGTTCCTGACCCTCCGGGACGACCTGCTGTTCTCCGGCGCGATGGTGCAGGCGTTCCTGGTGCTCGGCTTCATGCTGATGGGTGCGACGTTCGGCCCGATGGGCGCGCTGCTGCCCGAGCTCTTCCCGACCAACGTCCGGTACACGGGCTCGGCCATCGCCTACAACGTGTCGTCGATCCTCGGCGCCGCGCTCGCGCCGATCGTGGCCCTCGCGCTGTGGGCCGCGGCCGACGGCAGCACCTGGCTGGTCGGCGTGTACCTGTCCGGCGCCGGCGTCCTCACGCTGATCGCGCTGGTCCTCACCCGCGAGACGAAGGACCAGGACTACTCCCGCGCGTCCCACGAGGGCTGAGCGAGCACTCCACCCGCGAGGTCGTCACTCCTCGCCGAGGTCGTCACGTCTGCCGGACGACCTCGTGCACGAGTGACGACCTCGCGGCGTGCTGGCCGCCGGGCTAGGCCAGCGACGACAGCGTCTTGCGGATGCGCTTCTCGCTGACGGGCACCGGGGTGCCGAGCTGCTGCGCGAACAGGCTGACGCGCAGCTCCTCCAGCAGCCAGCGGACCTCGTCGAGCGTCGCCAGGTCGGCGGGCACGGGGGTCCGGCTCGTGACGCGGGCGCGGGTCTGGCCGAGCAGCTGCTCCAGGTCGTGCACCTGCCACGCGAGCTGCTCGTCGCGGGTCGGGTTGGCCCCGGCCTTGTCGAGCCGGTGCGCGGCGGCCCGCAGGTAGCGGGACAGCTGCGGCAGCCGCTCGGCGCCGGTCTCCGAGACGAACCCGTCGTGCACGAGCCGGCTCGCCTGCTCCTGGACGTCCCGGACGGCGCCGAGCAGCGCGAGCGAGCGGGTGCCGCGCACGGCGGCGTCCAGGTCCCGCGCGGCGGCGAGGACGGTGACCAGGTCGCCGACGACGGCGTGCACGGCGTCCTCGAGCCCGGCCCGGACCGCGGTGCGGGCGTCGGCGTACGTGTCGGCGGTGCGCACGGTCGTCGCCGGCCGGCCCGCGAGGTGGGCGGCGAGCAGCCGGTCGACGGCCGCGAGCTGGACGTCGGCGACCAGGGCGTCGGTGCTCGGGTACGGGCTGGCGGCGAGCGTGAGCGCCTGGGTGCCGGTCCAGCGGCTGGTGATCCGGCCCGCGGGCAGGCCGACGTCGAGCAGGAGCAGGCGCCGGAGGCCCGCCCGGTGCCGCACGGCCTGCTCGCCGGCGTCCGCCAGCACCTCGACGCGCACGGTGGCGGACGTGCCCCGGCCGTGCTCGACGAGCGCCGGGTAGCCGCGGACGGTGAGGCCGCTGGGGTCCTGGGTCTCGACGCGCTCGGGCAGCGCGCCGCCGGGCAGGTCGGCGGGCCAGGTGGTGAGGTCGGTGCCGTCGAAGCCGGGCAGCGCCGGGGGAGCGGGCCGGCGGCCGGGGGTCGGTGCGGCGGGCGCGGCGGCCGTCCCGCGCGCGTCCGCCATCGCGTCCCGCACCGCGGTCCGCACGGCGCTGCTCACCGCGTCCTGCGTGCGCGCGGCGAGGCGGCGCTGCAGCACGGCGAGGTCCTTGCCCTCGTCCACGACGCGGCCGCGGTCGTCGACCACGCGGAACGTCACCCGCAGGTGCGGGGGCAGGCGGTCGTCGTCGAAGGCGTCGGCCGGGACGTCGACGTCGCGGAGCGCGCGCACGGCCTGCCGGAACGCGTCGCGGAACGACGGCGCGGCGTCGGCGGCCCGTACGGTGTCCGCCCACGACGCGGTGTGCGCGTCGAGCCAGGCCACCACGTCGCGCGCGACGTCCGGCGCGGGCACCAGCTGGACCCGGACCGGCTTCGGCAGCGCGCGGATCGTCGCGGTCGCCAGCTCCTCCCGCAGGCCCGGCACCATCCAGTCGAAGCCCTCCGGCCGCACCCGCGCCAGGGCGACGAGCGGGACGTGCACGGTCACGCCGTCGGCGTCCGCGCCGGGCTGGAACTGATAGGTCAGCGGCAGCTCGAGGTCGCCCTGGGGCCAGGTCGACGGGAACGACGACTCGTCGACCCCGGCGTCGTCGGCGACCAGCAGCTCGCGCGTGAACGAGAGCAGGTCGGGCCGGTCGCGGCGGGCGCCCTTCCACCACTGGTCGAAGTGCCGCGCGGACACGACGTCGTCCGGGATGCGCTCGTCGTAGAAGGCGAACAGCGCGTCGTCGTCCACCACCAGGCCGCGGCGCCGGGACCGTGCCTCGAGGTCCTCGGCCTCCTCGAGCAGGCGGCGGTTCTCGGCGAAGAACGCGTGGTGCGTCGTCCAGTCGCCCTCGACCAGGGCGTGCCGGATGAACAGCTCGCGCGCGTGCTCGGCGTCGACCTTGCCGAACAGCACACGCCGGCCGGTGACGATCGGGACGCCGTACAGCATCACGCGCTCGACGGCCATCGCCGCACCCTGCTTGGACGACCACGACGGCTCGGAGTACGACCGCTTCACCAGGTGCGCCGCGAGGTCCTCGGCCCACTCGGGCTGGATGCGGGCGACGTCCCGGCCCCACAGGCGCGAGGTCTCGACCAGCTCGCCGGCCATCACCCAGGCCGGCGGTTTCTTGGCCAGGCCGGAGCCGGGGAAGATCGCGAACTTCGCGCCGCGCGCCCCGAGGTACTCGTTCCGCGCCCGCCGGTCCGGGGTCCGCCCGCCGTCGCGGCCGCCCTGGGCGCGTGCCTTCGGCGCGCCGCCCGACAGGTCGGACGCCTCCTGCATGCCGATCTGCGACAGCAGCCCGGCCAGCAGCGACACGTGCACGCGGTCGGCGTCCCACTCGAGGCGGTGCGCGCCGCGTCCCTCGGTGGCCGGGTCGCGCTCCTCCGACAGGTCGCGGTCGGTCTGCCGGGGCGGGTTCATCGTGATGCCGAGCGGCTTGGCGAGCTCCTTGAGCTGCGTGACGACGTCCTGCCACTCCCGCAGCCGCAGGAAGTTCAGGTACTCCGCCCTGCACAGCCGCCGGAACGCGGAGCTGGACAGGTCCCGCTGCGCGTCGCGGACGTACTGCCAGAGGTTGAGGTACGCGAGGAAGTCCGACGTCGGGTCGGCGAAGCGCGCGTGCAGCTGGTCCGCCTGCGCGCGCTGCTCGACGGGCCGCTCGCGCGGGTCCTGGATCGACAGCGCGGCGGCGATGATCATCACCTCGCGCGCGACGCCCCGGCGGCCGCCCTCGACGATCATCCGCGCCAGGCGCGGGTCCATCGGGAGCTGGGCGAGGGCCCGGCCGGTGTCGGTGAGGCGGGTACCGGCGGGGCCGGTGTCGAGCGCGTGCAGCTCGGTCAGCAGCTGCACGCCGTCCCGCACCGCCCGCACGTCCGGCGGGTCGACGAACGGGAACGACGCCACGTCGTCCGGCCCGACCGCCACGCCCACGGAGATCATCTGCAGGATCACGGACGCGAGCGAGGTGCGCAGGATCTCGGGCTCGGTGAACCGCGGCCGCGACGCGAAGTCGTCCTCGGAGTACAGCCGGATCGCGATGCCGTCCGCGACGCGCCCGCACCGGCCGGACCGCTGGTTCGCAGACGCCTGGGAGATCGGCTCGATCGGCAGCCGCTGCACCTTGGTCGCCTTGGAGTACCGGGAGATGCGCGCGGTGCCGGGGTCGACGACGTACCGGATGCCGGGGACGGTCAGCGACGTCTCGGCGACGTTCGTGGCGAGCACGACGCGGCGGGTGCCGTGCTGCTGGAACACCCGGTGCTGCTCCGCCGCGGAGAGCCGGCCGTACAGCGGCAGCAGCTCGACGGCGTCGGGCCGGCGCGCGTCCTGCACCCGCACCCCGAGGTGCCCGCGCAGGGCCTCCTCGGCGTCGCGGATCTCCCGCTCGCCGGACAAGAACACGAGGACGTCGCCCGGGCCCTCGCGGGTCAGCTCGTCGACGGCCTCGCAGATCGCGGTCATCAGGTCGCGGTCCTCGGCGGGCGGCGGGGTCTTCGCGGGCGTGCCGCGCGCTCCCGACCGCCGGGCCGGGGCGGGCACGTCCTCGAGGTCGTCCGGGTCGTCGGTCGGGCGGTCCGGCGACAGCGGGCGGTACCGGACCTCCACCGGGTAGGTGCGCCCGGTGACCTCGACCACCGGCGCCGGTACGCCGTCCGGGTGCTCGGCGGTCGCCGGCCCGGCGAAGTGCGCGGCGAACCGGGCGGAGTCGATCGTCGCGGAGGTGATGACGACCTTGAGCCCGGGGCGGCGCGGCAGCAGCTGGGCCAGGTACCCGAGGATGAAGTCGATGTTGAGCGAGCGCTCGTGCGCCTCGTCGATGATCAGCGTGTCGTAGGCCAGCAGCTCCGGGTCGCGCTGGATCTGCGCGAGGAGGATGCCGTCGGTCATCACCTTGACCAGGGTCCGCTCCGACGACTCGTCGGTGAACCGCACCTGGTAGCCGACCAGCTCCCCGATGGTGGTGCCGAGCTCCTCGGCGATCCGCTCCGCGACCGTGCGCGCGGCGATCCGGCGGGGCTGGGTGTGCCCGATCTGGCCGTCCCGCCCGCGGCCGAGCTCCAGGGCGATCTTGGGCAGCTGCGTGGTCTTGCCGGACCCGGTCTCGCCCGCGACGATCACGACCTGGTGGTCCCGGATGGCGGCGGCGATCTCCGCACGGCGTGCGGAGACGGGCAGCTGCTCGGGGTAGACGACCGGGGGCAGCACGGCCGCGCGCCGGGCGTCGGCCATGGCGGCGAGGCGTCGGGCGCGGGCGTCGCGGCCCCTGGACCGGTCGGAGCGGTCGGGCCGGTCGGAGCGGTCGGGCCGGTCGGAGCGGTCGGGCCGGTCGGTGCGGTCGGGCCGGTCGGAGCGGTTCGGCTGCGCGGGGCTCGTGCCCCGGTCCGCGGGTCGACGTCCCCGTCCCCCGCGACGACGCCGGGGACGCTGCCCGCTGGCGTCGGCGCTGCCGTCGCTCGTGCCCCGACCGGGGTCGGGCACGGGGGAGGCGGGTTCGGCGGCAGTCACGGCGCACCATTGTCGCTGCCGCGACGGGCGCACGCGATCCCGATTCGCCCAGGGCGATCACCCGCCCCGCCCCGCCCGCGCGCCCGCCCCGCGCGCGCCCCGCCCCGCCCCCCGCCCGCACGACGACGCCGAGGTAGTGCGACCCTGCCGAGGTAGTGCGGGATGTCGCACTACCTCGAGCGGGTCGCACTACCTCGGCGGTGGGGTCAGCGCACGAGGGCGTTCGAGATCGCGAGGTTGCCCGTGAGGCGGATGTCGTCGGAGGCCGCGCCCACCTTGACCTGGATGGTGCCGGTGGGGGTGCGCCACTCGTCGAGGTCGACGTCCCAGTAGGACAGCGACTCCGGGCTGAGCGTGACGGTGACGGCCTGGGTCTGGCCGGGTTCGAGCGTCACGGTGCCCCAGCCCGCCAGCGACACCGGCGCGCTGCTCACCCGGCGGGTGGGCAGGTTGCCGACGTAGACCTGGACCGTCTCGGTGCCGGCGCGGGCGCCGGTGTTCTGCACGTCGACGGTGGCCTGCAGCTGCGTGCCCTCGCCGTCCGGGTCCGGGACGGCCGCCGTCCGCAGGTTCGAGTAGGCGTACGACGTGTACGACAGCCCGTGCCCGAAGGCGTACTGCGGCTCGATGCCGCGCTCCGCGAAACCGCGGTAGCCGACGAAGATGCCCTCGCTGAACTGCTGGTCGAGGCCGTCGCCCGGGTACTGCGACGGGTCGCTCACCGGGGTGGACGCCTCGTCGACCGGGATGGTGATCGGCAGCCGGCCGGACGGGTTGACGTCGCCGAACAGGATGTTGGCGATCGCGGCGCCCTGCTCCTGCCCGCCGAACCAGTTGTGGAGGACCGCCGGGACGCCGGCGTCCCAGTCGGAGGTCTGCACGGCACCGCCCACCTCGAGGACGACGATCGTGCGCGGGTTGGCCGCGGCGACCTGCCGGATCAGCTCCGCCTGCCCGTTCGGCAGGTCGAGGCTCGGCTTGTCCCCGCCCTCGCTGGAGTAGTCCCGGACCACGACGACGGCGGCCTGGGCGGACCGGGCGGCCTGCGCGGCGGCCTGGACGCTCGCGGTGACGACCGGCTCCGGCGGGGTCCAGCCCAGCCGGAACGCGGCGCCGGCGTCGGTGCCGCCCGGGGAGTCGTTGGTGTACTCCGCCCGCAGGGCGTACGTCTGCCCGGCGGTGAGCTCGACCGGCGCGGTGGTCACGACCGCGGGGTCCCCGGCCGGCCCGGTGGTGATCACCGGCTGGTCGTCCAGGTAGACGGTGCTCGTGCCGTTGGTGGTGACGGCGAGCTCGTACGTCCCGGTGACCGGGGCGGTGAGCGTGCCGGTCCACCGGATCGACGCGTTGTGCTCGTTGTCCTGCGCCGGGAAGTGCGGCGACTGCGAGTTCAGGCCCTCGAACAGGTAGAACCCGCCGTTGATGCCGACGTAGGGCTCGGTCCGGTCGACCGCGGGGGTGCCGGACAGGTCGGCGCTGTCGAAGTACTCGACGCGCACGCCCGCGCCGTCGCCCAGGGCCGACGTGAGGAAGTCGGACGGGATCGGGTCGGGCCCCTGGAGCAGCGAGGCGGACGTGACCGGGTCGTTGCCCGGCGTGTGGGTGACGGTCACGCCGGCGCCGGCGCGGGCCTGGATGCCCTGCAGCGGGCTGACGGTCCGGGTCGGGTTCACCAGCGACGACCCGCCGCCCTGGACGACGACGTCGGCGTCGGCGCCGACGACGGCGATCGACCCCACGTTCGCGGCCAGCGGCAGCGCGCCCGCGTCGTTCTTCAGCAGCACCGACGCCCGCTCGGACATCGCCCGGGCGGTCGCGGAGTTCGCGTCCTCGGGCAGGGGCTGGATGCTCGGCGGGTTGTCGAACAGCCCGAGGGCGACCATCGGCCGCAGGATGCGGAGCACGGCGTCGTTCACCCGCGACACCGGGACCTGGCCGGCGCGCACGGCGTCGAGCAGGGGACCGCAGAAGTTGCAGGTGCCGGGGCCCTGCTCGGGCGTGAAGTTGCCCGGCATCTCCTGGTCGAGCCCGGCGAGGATCGCCGGGACGGTGTTCGGCGTGGCGCCGTAGTCGCTCATCACCCAGCCCTGGAAGCCGAGCTGCTGCTTGAGGATCTGGTTGATCAGCTCGTCGTTCGAGCAGGCCGGCGTGCCGTTCACCGCGTTGAAGGAGCACATCGCGGAGCCGGGGCGTCCGTCCTCCACCCCGATGGCGAACGGCCGGGTGTAGATCTCCTGCAGGGTGCGCTCGTCGATGACGACGTTGCCGCCGATCAGCCGGTTCTGCTCCTGCGTGTAGACGTTGTAGTGCTTGAGGTCGGCGATCACCGGGTTCTCCTGGATGCCGCGGACCTCGGCCGCGCCGAGGGTGCCGGACAGCAGCGGGTCCTCCCCGAACCCCTCGAACGCGCGACCGGCCTGGGCGACGCGGGCGATGTCGACGGCGGGCGAGAGCAGCACGTTGTGCCCCGTCCGGAACGCCTCGTCACCCGCCAGGCGGCCGTAGTCCTGCGCCAGCGTCGCGTCCCACGTGGCGGCGAGCGCCAGGGGCGACGGCAGCTGGGTGGACAGCTTCCCGTTCACGTCCGGGTTCGCGATCCGGACTCCGGCGGGACCGTCGGCCATGGTCAGCGCCGGGATCCCCAGCCGCTCGATCGGGCCGTTGTAGAACCCGAAGAAGTTGTTCAGCTCCCCGTGCAGCATGTTGACCTTCTCGTCCAAGGTCATCTGCCGCAGGATCGCGCGGGCCCGCGCGGTGTCGTCGGGCGACTCGTCCCACCAGAAGTCGGCGGGGAACGACTGGCCCTCCTGGAGGGCCTCGGCCACCGCGGTCTCCACCGCGGGGTCGTCCTCGGCGGCCGCGGCGGCGCCCACCGGGATCGTCAACGCCATCGCCGCGAGGACTGCGGGCACGCTCGCGCGCCGGAGAAGTGGATGCATCGGAACAACCCCCTGGGTCACGGGGAGCCGCCCAGCGTCGCTGCAGGTGCACTTCCCCCGGACGGCCCAGTAGGTCACCCGACCGGGTGACGGTCAAGGCGAGCGGGGGAGGTCGCGGGCGGGGCACGGCCCGGTGCGGGAGCGCTCCCCGGGGACGTGCGTGGCGCTGACCTCCGGCCCCGCAGCCGGGTCGCGGGTCACCGCGGTCCGGCGCCGCTCCGGAAATGACCTCGACGTGTCCAGGGCGCGGACGTACCGTCGTCAGCATGTGGATCTGAGCCGCCCCGAGTCCTGTCCCGACTCGTACCGAACCGCCCGCCGACCTGCGGCGCGACGCTCGGTGCTCCCTGGTGGTGATCTGCATGCCGGTACCCGGCACCCCCGCGGACCTGCACGTCCGCGAGTCCTCGACACCCGTCCTGCGCGGCACGGGCCTCTCGCGCGTCTTCGGCGACCGTCGGGTGCTCACGGACGTGAGCCTGGCCGTCGACCCCGGTCACCGGCTCGGCGTCGTCGGGGAGAACGGCGCCGGCAAGTCGACGCTGCTTCGGCTGCTCGCCGGGGCCGACCGGCCCGACGCGGGCGAGGTGCGCCGGCCGCAGGACCTGGCGTACCTGCACCAGGAGCCCCCGTTCGGTCCCGCCGCCACCCTGCGCGACGTGGTCGAGGACGCGCTGACCGCGGTCCGCGCGATCGCCGCGGAGCTGGAGCGGTCGGCGTCGGCGCTCGCCCTCGACGGTGCCGGCGCCGCGGCCGCGACCCGGTACGACGACGCCCTGGCGCGGGCGCAGGCCGCCGAGGTCTGGGACGCCGACGTCCGCGTGCAGCGGGTGCTCGCCGGGCTGGGCCTGGCCGACGTCGACCCGGACCGCCCGAGCGGCACCCTCTCGGGCGGGCAGCGGTCCCGGCTCGCGCTGGCGGCCGTGCTGGTGCGCCGGCCCGGTGCCGTGCTGCTGGACGAGCCGACCAACCACCTGGACGACGCCGCGGCCGAGTTCCTGGCTGCGGCGCTCACCGAGCTGCCCGGCGCCGTGGTGCTGGCGAGCCACGACCGCGTGTTCCTCGACGAGGTCTGCACCGAGGTGCTCGACCTGGACCCGGCGCTGGGCGCCCCGCGGGTGGTCGGCGGCCGGTTCGCCGACTACCGGGCGGCGCAGCAGGTCGCCCGGCGGCAGTGGCAGGAGCGGTGGGCCGCCGAGCGGGAGGAGGTCGCCGCGCTGCGGGTGGCGCTCGGCGGTGGCGGGACGGCGCGCGCGCTCGCTCCCGGCCGGGCGATGGCCGACCGCAACAAGATGGCCTACGGCCGCGCGGGCGACCGGGTCGAGCAGCAGGTGTCCCGCCGGGTGCGGGACGCGCGCCGGCGCCTGGACGAGCTCGAGGCCGCGCCGACCCCGCGGCCGCCGCGCGAGCTGCGGTTCCGCGGGACGATCACCGCGCCGGCCGGCCGCGACGGCATCGCCGTGGCGGTGCGCGACGCGGAGGTGCCCGGCCGCCTCGTGGTCGGCGCGCTCGACGTGCACCGGGACACCGCCCTGCTGGTGACGGGACCCAACGGCTCCGGCAAGTCGACGCTGCTGCACCTGCTGGCGGGCGACCTGACCCCGGCCCGGGGCACCGTGCACCGGGCCCGCGGCGTGCGGGTGGCCCTGCTGGAGCAGGACGTCGGCCTGACCGACGACGGCCGGACGCCGCGTGCGGTCTACGACCTGGTGACGGACGGTGCGCCCGACGCGGTGCCGCTCGTGGAGCTGGGGCTGGTCGCGCCCCGGGACGTGGACCGCCCGTTGCGGGAGCTCTCGGTCGGGCAGCGCCGCCGGGTGGTGCTCGCGCTGCTCGTGGCGCAGGCGCCCGACGTGCTGCTGCTGGACGAGCCGACCAACCACATCTCCCTGGCCCTGGCGGACGAGCTGGCCGAGGCGCTGCGGTCCGCGCCCGGTGCGGTGGTCGTCGCGTCGCACGACCGCTGGCTGCGGCGGACCTGGCACGGGGCGACCGCCGCGGTGGTCGGCGGCGGGCTCGTGTCGTAGCGCCCTCGTAGGGTGGCGGCCATGACGAGCACCCAGGGCGAGGGCGAGCGGCGCGCGGCGCAGGCGCTCGCGGACGCGGGCATCCCGCACACCATCACCCGGCACGGCCGCGTCGGGTCCCTGGCGGAGGCGGCCGCGGCCCGGGGCGTCGACCCCTCCGGCATCGTCAAGACGCTCGTGGTCCGGCGCGGCGAGGACGACTACCTGTTCGTCCTCGTTCCGGGCGACCGGGCGATCTCGTGGCCGAAGCTGCGCACGCTGCTCGGCGTGAGCCGGATGTCGATGCCCGACGCGGCGACCGCGAAGGACGTCACCGGGTACGAGCGCGGCACGATCACGCCGTTCGGCTCGCTGCGGGCCTGGCCGGTCGTGGCGGACGAGCGCGTCCCCGGACGCCCGGCGTCGATCGGCGGCGGCGGGCACGGGGTCGGCGCGACGGTCGACGGCGACGACCTGGTGCGCGCGCTCGGGGCGACGGTGGCGGACGTCACCGACCCGCTGCCCGAGGACGCGGCCTGACCGCGGAGGGGGAACGAAGCCCGGCACCGCGGCGTTGGGCCTGGTGAGCACGACGGCGTCCACCTGCCCGGACGCCGGCCCGCCGCCCGGCGCTCCGGGTGCGGCGGGGACGCCGGCGGTCCATGATCGGTCGGCCCCACGAGCAGCGAGAAGACGAGGACCGATGGACCTGATGGAGAACCCCGCGACCCCGGCCGGGGGCATCGGGGTGACCGCCGAGCGCGGGCGCACGGTCGTGCGGCTCTGGGGCGAGGTCGACGCCGCGCTGCGCGCCGAGGCCAGCCTGTCGATGGCCGAGGCGCTCGCGAGCACCGCGCCGGTCGTGGTCGACACGGCCGACGTGACGTTCATCGACTCGTCCGGCCTGGCGTTCATCCTGCAGCTGCACCTCGCCGCGACGGAGACCGGCCAGGCGCTGACGCTGCGGGACCCGGACCGCGAGGTGCTGTCCAAGCTGGAGATGCTCGGCATCGCGGACGAGCTCGCGCTGGAGCCCGAGACCGCCGTCGCCTGACGGTCGTCCACAGCCCCCGGGACGGGGGCGGGAGATGTCGGTCCCGGCGGCTACCGTCGAGGCATGCGGCTGCTCCACACCTCCGACTGGCACCTCGGCCGCACCCTGCACGGCGTCGACCTGACGGTGCACCAGCAGGCGTTCCTCGACCACCTGGTCGACGTCGTCCGCGAGGAGCGGGTGGACGCGGTGCTGGTCGCCGGCGACGTCTACGACCGGGCGATCCCGCCCGTCGAGTCGGTGGCCCAGCTGTCGGACGCGCTCCGGCGGCTCGCGGAGCACGCCGTGGTCGTGATCACGCCGGGCAACCACGACTCCGCGGTCCGGCTCGGGTTCGGTGCCGACCTCATGCAGGACCGCGTCCGGGTGCTCGCGCGGGTGGACGACGTGGGCCGGCCCGTGCGGCTGACCGGCGACGACGGCGACGTGCTCGTCTACGGGCTCCCGTACCTCGACCCCGACGCCGCGCGGCACACCCTCGCGGCACCGGGGGGCGACGGGCCGCTCGCCCGCTCGCACGCCGCCGTGCTCGGGGCCGCGATGGACCGGGTCCGCACCGACCTGGGGGCCCGGGTCGCCGCCGCGGTCGCGGACGGCCGGCCCGCGCCCCGGTCGGTCGTGCTGGCGCACGCGTTCGTCGTCGGCGGCGCCGCGAGCGAGTCCGAGCGCGACATCCGGGTCGGCGGGGTGGACCACGCCCCGGCCGCGGTGTTCGACGGCGTGGACTACGTGGCGCTCGGCCACCTGCACGGGCCGCAGCGGGTCGGGGACGGTGCCGGCGCGGCGGTGCTGCGGTACTCCGGCTCGCCGCTGGCGTACTCGTTCTCGGAGGCGCGGCAGGCCAAGTCCACGACCCTGGTGGACCTCGGCCCGTCCGGGGCGCCGTCGGTGCGGCTCGTCCCCGCCCCGGTGCCCCGCCGGCTGACCGACCTGACCGGCCCGCTGGAGGAGCTGCTCGGTGCCGCGGGCGACCCGCACGTCGAGGACTGGCTGCGCGTCACGGTGACCGACGCGCACCGGCCGACCGACCTCTACCGCCGGGTCCGCGGCCGGTTCCCGCACGCCCTCGTGGTGCAGCACCAGCCGCCCGCCCGCGAGGTGGGCCCGCGCGCCGCCGAGGTCACCGCCGCGCGCGACCCGCTCGAGGTCGCGGCCGAGTTCGTCGAGCACGTGAGCGGGGCCCGGCCCACCGACGCCGAGGCCGCCGTGCTGCGCCGGGCCTACGAGCACGCCGCGCAGGCGGAGCGGAGCGCCTGATGCGGCTGCACACGCTCACCATCCAGGCCGTCGGCCCGTTCGCGGGGACGCACACGGTCGACTTCGCCGCGCTGTCCGCCGGCGGGCTGTTCCTGCTGGAGGGCCCGACCGGCGCCGGGAAGTCGACGGTGATCGACGCCGTCGTGTTCGCGCTCTACGGCAAGGTCGCGTCCGCCGCGACCAGCGAGGACCGGCTGCGCTCCGCGTTCGCGTCCGACGACACCGAGACCGTCGTGGACCTGGTGTTCGAGACCGGGTCCGGGGTGTACCGGGTGCGCCGGACGCCGGCGTACGAGCGCGCGAAGCGCCGTGGCACCGGGCGGGCGCGGCAGCAGGCCACCGTGAAGCTCTGGCGGCTCACGGCGGTGCCGGACGGGCTGCACGACGGCGACGAGCCGGCAGGGGAGCTGCTGTCCACCCGGCTGGACGAGGCCGGCGCCGAGCTGACCCGGGTGGTCGGCCTCGACCGCGCCCAGTTCGTGCAGACGATGGTGCTCCCGCAGGGCGAGTTCGCGGCGTTCCTGCGGGCCGACCCCGAGCAGCGCCGCGGGCTGCTGCAGCGGATCTTCGGCACCGAGGTGTACGAGCGGGTGCAGCAGCGCCTGGACGAGCTGCGGCGCGAGGCGCAGCGCGCCACCGCGGACGCCCGGGCGGAGGTGCAGGAGTGCACCGCCCGGTTCGCCGGTGCCGCCGGGGCCGACCCGGACGCCGTGGCGGAGCTGCGGGCCGCGGCCGCGGAGGACGTCTCGGCGCTCGGCCCGCTGGTGCGGGCCCGGCTCGCGACGCTGCACCGCCAGGCGGAGGACGCGCGCGCGGCGGCGTCCCGGGCGTCGGCCCGGGTCACGGCCGCCCGCGCGGCGGCGGACGGCGCGGGGGCGCTGCTGCGGCTGGTCCGGCGCCGGGTGCAGCTCGAGGCGGAGCGCGCGCGGCTGGCCGAGGGCGCCGAGCAGCACGCCGCCGACGTCGCCCGGGTCGAGCGCGCCCGCCGCGCCGCCGTGGTGCGGCCGGTGCTGCGCGGGCTGGACGACGCGCGCAGCACGCTGGCCGGCGCCGAGAAGGAGCTGCGCGCCGCGCTGGACGGCGCCCCCCGCGGGCTCGCCCCGGCGGACGTCGACGCCGCGCTCGCCGACCCCGCCCTGCCGACGGCGCTCGGCACCGCGCGGGACGCCAGCACGGCGCTGGTCGCGACCCTCGGCCGGGTGGTGGCGCTCGAGCGCGGGCTGCCCGCACGCGAGCGGGACCGCGACCGGCTGCGCGAGGTGCAGGCCACCCGGACGCGCACGATGGCCGAGGCGGACGACCTGCTCGCCGTGCGGCCCGAGGGGCGGGCCGTCCTCGTCGAGGCGCTGGACGCCGCGGCGGAGCTCGCCGCGACGGTCCCCGCCCGGGCGCGGGACCTCGCCGACGCCGAGGCGGTGCTGACCGCCGTGCGCGAGCTGGCCGCGGCCGAGGCCGCGCTCGCCGCCGCCGTGGACGCCCGCAGCACCGCGGCCCGGGCGGCGCGCGAGGCCGTCGCGGAGGAGGCGCGCCTGCGCACCGCCCGGCTGGACGGGTTCGCCGGGGAGCTGGCCGCGGCGCTGGTCGCCGGCGAGCCGTGCCCGGTCTGCGGCGGCACCGAGCACCCCCGGCCCGCGTCCCTGCACGCCGACCACGTCCGCGAGGAGGACGTCGCGCTGGCGGAGCAGCGCCGCGCCGCCGCGGAGGACGCGGTGCAGGAGGCCGACGCCCGGGTGGTCGGGCGGACCGAGCGGTGCGCGGCGCTGCGGGAGCGCACCGGTGGCCTGCGCGCCGACCAGGCGGAGCTCGCGGCCTCGGCGGTCGACGGCTGCCGGTCGGCGCTGTCCGCGGCGGAGGCGGCGGAGGCGGCGCGCGAGCGCGCCCGGGCCGACATCGCCGAGCACGACCGCGCCACCGAGGACCTGCGGTTCACCCGGGCGGCGATCGGTGAGGAGCACACCGCTGCGGGCCACGCCCTGGCCCGCGCCGACGAGGAGCTCGCCCGCGACCGCGCCGAGGTCGAGGGCGCGCGCGACGGCCACCCGACGGTGCTGGCCCGGCAGGGCGCGGAGCAGGCGCGCGTGGACGCCGCCGACGCGGTGCTCGCCGCGCTGGACCGGCGGACCGCGGCCGCCCGCTCCGTCGCCGACCGCACCGGCGAGCTCGCCGCGGTGCTGGCCGAGCAGGACGTGGCCGGCGAGGACGAGGCGCGCGCCGCGATCGCCGAGGCCGAGGGGGTCGCCGCGGTCGAGCGGGCGGTGGACGCGTACCGGACCGCGGTGGCCCGCGTCGAGCAGGGCCTGCGGGACCCCGAGCTGGCGGACCTCGCGGCCGGCGACCCCGAGGCGCTGGCCGCCGAGGTGGCCGCCCTGGACGAGGAGCTCACCGCGGCGGTCGCCGCCGCCGACGCGGCCGGGGCGGTGCTCGGGTCGGTGCGCGACCGCGCCGACCGCGCCGCCGACGCCGCCGCGCACGTCACCGCGGCCGCGTCCGCGCTGGCCGTCGCCGAGTCGGACGCCGCCCCGGTGAGCCGGATGGCGCGGCTCGCCGGGGGCGCCGACGCCGACAACGCGCGCGCGCTGTCGCTGGCGACGTACGTGCTGGTGCGGCGGTTCGAGGACGTCGTGGCCGCCGCCAACGGCCGGCTGCGCGAGATGTCCGACGGCCGGTACGAGCTGGAGCGCAGCGACGAGCGCGAGGACGTCCGCAGCCGCCGGACTGGCCTGGCGATGCGCGTCGTCGACCACACGACGGGTGCCGCCCGCGACCCCCGCACGCTGTCCGGCGGCGAGACGTTCTACGTCTCGCTGTGCCTGGCGCTCGGCATGGCGGACGTCGTCACCGCCGAGGCGGGCGGCGTCGAGCTCGGCACGCTGTTCATCGACGAGGGGTTCGGCACGCTCGACCCGCACACCCTGGACGCCGTGCTGGGCGAGCTCGGCCGCCTCCGCGCGGGCGGCCGGGTGGTGGGCGTGGTCTCGCACGTGGAGGCGCTCAAGCAAGCGGTCGCGGAGCGGATCGAGGTGCGGCGCCGCGGGGACGGATCGAGCACGCTGACGGTGGTCGCGGGCTGACGCCGGTCACCAGGTCCAGCCCCGGGCGGCGAGCTCGACCTCCTCGCGCATCCGCTCCCACGGGTCCCCCTTCGGGCGAGGCAGCACCTCGACGTCGGCGAGCCGGCAGGCGTCCGCCAGCAGCGCGTCGTAGGCGAGCTGGCTGGCGATGATCCGCTCGGCGCGCGCCCACGCGTGCGCGTCCTCCTCGAGCCGCTGCAGGTGCTGCGTCACGATGCTGAGGCGCATCTGCACGTGCAGCGCGTCGAAGGGGTCGGGCTCCGGGATGCGCCGGCCGTGCCGCACGTGCGCGGCGACCCGGTCCAGCAGCGCCGCCACGCGCGCCCGGCGCCGGTCCCGGGCCGCACGCCGCCGCGGCGACGACTCCGCCCCGGGGATCAGCCGGAGCACGATGCCGAACGCGACCGACGGCAACGCCATCCACAGCAGCAGGGACCACATCATCGGAGCACCTCGTGCACCAGACTAGGTCCGGTATGTGACCCACGCCACACCCGTGGCGCCTCGGACCGCAACCCGTGCCGCCCCGGTGGTGCCCGGATCCTCAGGGTGCCGGGCCCCGGCGGCTCCGGGGTGGTTCAGGGGACGGCCAGGGTGCTCACCGATGCCTGCCGGGGGTGCCCGCGCGGGACGATCGGCAGGTTCGAAGCGGTGCGGGCAGGATCTGACGGGACGAGGGACATGACCATCGACGACGCGACGCCGATCGCGAGTGCACGCGGTCTGGTGAAGACGTACGGCACGGGCGGGACGGCGGTGCACGCGCTCGCCGGCGTGGACGTGGACTTCGCCCGCGGGGAGCTCACGGCGATCATGGGCCCGTCCGGGTCCGGCAAGTCGACGCTGATGCACTGCATGGCCGGGCTCGACCGGTCCGACGCGGGCACGGTCGTGGTCGACGGTCTCCAGGTCAGCGGCATGAACGAGCGGCACCTGACGCGGCTGCGCCGGGACCGGCTCGGCTTCGTGTTCCAGGCGTTCAACCTGGTGCCCACCCTCACCGCGCTGGAGAACATCACGCTGCCGCTCGACATCGCGCGGCGGCCGGTGGACCGGGCGCACCTCGACGCGGTGGTGCACGCGGTGGGCCTCGCCGACCGTCTGCACCACAAGCCCGCCGAGCTGTCCGGTGGGCAGCAGCAGCGGGTCGCCTGCGCCCGCGCCCTGGTGTCGCGGCCCGCCGTCGTCTTCGCGGACGAGCCGACGGGCAACCTCGACTCCACGTCGTCGGGCGAGGTGCTGGGCTTCCTGCGCCGCTCCGTGGACGAGCTCGGGCAGTCGGTGGTCATGGTCACCCACGACCCCACCGCCGCCTCCTACGCGCACCGCGTGCTGTTCCTCGCGGACGGCTCCCTGGTCGGCGAGCTCGCCGACCCGACGCCTGACACGGTGCTCGCCGCGCTGGCCGCGCTGCGACCCGTCGCGGTCTGATGGGCCGGGTGGCGCTGCGCGGGATCCGCGCGCACCTGGTCCGCTTCGTGCTGTCGCTGCTGGCCGTGGCCCTGGGCGTCGCGTTCGTGGCCGGCACCTTCTCGCTGCGGACGATGATGTCGAGCACCTTCGACGGCATCGTCGACGTCGCCGCGCCGGCCGACGCCTACCTGCGGCCCGCCCAGACCGGCGGCACCACCGCGCTCGACGAGAACGCCGTCACCGGCACCGTCCCGCGCGAGCTCGCCGCGCAGGTAGCGGAGCTGGACGGCGTCGCGCACGCCGTCCCGGAGGTGCAGGGAGCCATCGTGCTGGTCGGCGCCGACGGCACCGCCGTGCAGAGCACCCAGGCGCCGAGCATGGCGTTCCCCTACGTCACGGACGACCCGGCGATCGACGTGGTCGCCGGCCGCGGGCCGGAGCGCGCGGACGAGGTCGCGCTGGAGTCGGCCACGCTCGAGTCCTCGGGCCTGGCGCTCGGCGACACGACGACGGCGGTCCTCGGCGGCGTGGTCGGCGAGGTCACGGTGGTGGGCGAGGTCGACATGGGCGGCCCCATGGCCGGCGCGACGATCGTGCTGGTCGAGCCGGAGACGGCCTACGCGCTGTTCGCCCCGGACGGCGGCGTCGCCGACATCGCCGTGTACGCCGCGGACGGCACCACGCCCGAGCAGCTCGTCGAGCGGCTCGTGGCGCTGGCACCCGCGGACGCCGAGGCGGTCACCGGCGCCGAGCTGCGGGCGGAGAGCAAGGCCGCGATCGACGACATGCTCGGCTTCATCACGACGTTCCTGCTCGTGTTCGCCGCCATCGCGCTGTTCGTGGGCGCGTTCATCATCTCCAACACCTTCGCCATGTCGGTCCGGCAGCGGATGCGCGAGCTCGCGCTGCTGCGCGCCGTCGGCGCCTCGCCGGCGCAGGTGTTCAGCTCGATCCTCGTGCAGGCCGCCGTCGTCGGCCTGGTCGGCTCGGCGCTGGGCCTCGCCGGCGGGCTCGGGCTGGTGACCGGGCTGAAGGCCGTGTTCGAGTCGATGGGCATGGACCTGGCCGGGGACATCCCGGTCGACGCCACCACGATCGGGGTCTCCCTGGTCGTCGGCACGGTCGTCAGCGTGGTCGCCGCGGCCGTCCCGGCCCGGCGCGCGGCGCTGATCCCGCCCGTCGAGGCCATGCGCGACGACGTGACGGTGCCCGAGCGGTCGATGCGCGTGCGGGCCGTGGCCGGGCTGCTGGTCGCGGGTGCCGGTGTCGCCGGGGTCGCCGCGGCGGCGCTGAACCCGGAGGCCGGCAGCGCCGACACCGCGCTGGGGGCCGGGGCCGCCGCCGTGCTGCTCGGCACCCTGATGCTCGCGCCCAGCATGGCGCGGGCGGTCATCGGGGTGCTCGCCTGGCCGTTCGTCCGGCTGCTGAAGCCGGTCGGCCGGCTGGCCCGCGGCAACGTGGTCCGCAACCCGCGGCGCACCGCCAGCACCGCCGGTGCGCTCATGATCGGCATGGCGCTGGTCGGCGCCGTCTCGGTGATCGCGGTGTCGGCGCAGCAGTCGGTGGCCGGGGTCGTCGAGTCCCAGACGCACGCGGACCTGGTGCTGCAGTCGGCCACGTTCGACGTCCCGCGGGGGGCCGTCGCCGACGTCACCGCCCTGCCGGAGGTCGCCGAGACGGACGCCATCACGTTCGCGCCGATGCAGGTCGGGGCGCCCGGGGCCGAGGCCGGCCTCCAGTACGTGGCGGGGGTGCCGACGGACATCTTCGGGCGGTCGGTCGAGGCCGACACGGTCGACGGCGACCTCGGGTCGCTCGCCGACGGCGAGGCCGCGGTGCAGGAGGCGGCGGCGGACGCCGACGGCTGGGCGGTCGGCGACACCCTCCTCGTCGCCTCGGCCGGCGGGCCCCGCGAGCTGACCGTCGGGGCCGTGTTCTCCAGCAACGTGCTCGGGTCGCAGGTCGTCGTGGCGCAGGACGTGCTCGACGGCCTGGTGCCGGCCGAGCAGCAGGTCGTCGACACGGTCCTCGTCACCGCGGCGCCCGGGACCGACGTCGGCGACCTGAAGGCGGCCGTCGCGTCCGCGGTCTCGCCCTACGTGGTGGTCTCCGTGCTGACGCGCGACGAGTTCGTGTCGAACATCGCGGACCAGGTGAACCAGGTGCTGGTGATCCTGTACGCGCTGCTCGGGCTGTCCGTGGTCATCGCGGTGCTGGGCATCGTCAACACCCTCGCGCTGTCCGTCATCGAGCGGACCCGGGAGATCGGCCTGCTGCGCGCGGTGGGGCTCGGCCGGCTGCAGCTGGCGGGGACCGTGGTCGTGGAGTCGGTGCTGACCGCCGTCTTCGGGACCGTGGTGGGCCTGGTGGTGGGCGTCGCGCTCGCCGCCACCCTGCCCACGGTGTACGCCGACTCCGGGCTCTCCGAGCTGGTGATCCCGTGGGGCAGCCTCGGCGCGATGCTCGCGCTCGCCGTGGTGGTCGGCGTGCTGGCGGCGCTGTGGCCCGCCGCCCGGGCCGCCCGGATGAAGGTGCTCGACGCCGTCAGCTACGAGTGAGGACCCACCCGTCCGGGCCGGCGAGCGCGTCGGCCCGGGCGGGACCCCACGAGCCGGGCTCGTACGGCTCGGGGTCCGGGCGGTCGGGACCCAGCAGCGGCGCGAACGCGGCGAACGCGGCCCGCAGCCCGTCGGGCGTCGTGAACAGCGTCCGGTCGCCGACCAGGACGTCGTGCAGCAGCGAGGCGTACGGCGCCAGCGGGTCGCCCGGCTCCACGTCGTCCAGCTGCAGGGACGCCGTCCCCGTCGCGAGCCGGAGGTCGGGGCCCGGCTGCTTCACGGTCGTCGTGATGTCGATCTTGCCGTCGCCGGCCAGCGACACGCTGACCCGCCCCGGCCCGGCCGGCTCGCCGAACAGCTCGTCCGGCGTCCGCAGCACCAGCGTCACCCGCTGCGCCGAGGCCGCCATGCGCTTGCCCGTGCGCAGCAGGAACGGGACGCCGCGCCAGCGGTCGTTGTCCACCCAGAGCCGGGCGGCGACGAACGTGTCGGTCGTCGAGTCGTCCGCGATGCCCTCGATGTCCCGGTAGCCCGCGAACTGGCCGAGCACCACGTCCTGCGCCGGGTCGAGCGGGCGGAAGCAGTCGACGACGTGCTCGCGCGCCACGGCCAGGTGGGCGGCGTCCATCCGCGCCGGCGGCTCCATCGCGACCTCGGCCGCCACCTGGAACAGGTGCGTGACCAGCATGTCGAGGGCCGCGCCGGTCTCGTCGTAGAAGTCCGCGCGGTCCGCGACGTCGAGGGTCTCGGGGACGTCGATCTGCACCTGCGCGACGTGCTCCCGGCTCCACACCCCGCCGAACAGCTCGTTGGCGAACCGCAGCACGTGCAGGTTCTGGGTCGCCTCCTTGCCGAGGAAGTGGTCGATCCGGAACACCTGGTCCTCGTCGAGCACCTCGTGCACCAGGGCGTCGAGCTCCTCGAACGACTCCGGGGACGTCCCGTACGGCTTCTCGTAGACGACCCGGACGCCCTCCGTCAGGCCGTGGGCACGCAGTGCGCGGGTGGTCGGTGCGAAGGCCGACGGCGGCACCGCCAGGTAGTGCACGACCGTCACGTCGCCGTCGTCCCCGCCCAGCTCTCCGGTGGCGTCGCGGATCGCGTCGACGAGCTGCCCCGGGTCGTCCTCGCTGAACGTCGACGCGTACCGGACGTGCCCGTCCAGCGCGCCCGCGTGGTCCGGGTCGCCGTGCTCGCGCAGCGCGTTCCGCACCAGGTCCGCGTACTCGTCGTCGGAGACCTCCTTGCGGCCGGCGCCGATGACGAGCCAGCGCTCCGGGAGCAGGCCGCCGGCGGCGAGCTCGGCGAGGCCCGGGTAGACCATGCGCTGAGCGAGGTCGCCGCGGCCGCCGTGCAGGACCAGCAGCACGGGGGAGCCGGGGGTCGTCGGGTCGGTGGACGGTGCCGTGTCGGTCACGCGGGTCCTCTCAGAGGGCCGGGGGGTCGGTGCGCTCGGCGTGCCGGGCCGGTGGCGGCGTGGCGGGGGCGGCCGGGGCGGGCCGCCCCCCCCCCCCGAAAACCCCCCCCGGGTGTTCGGCGGTGCCCCCCCCCCACCCGGAGACGGAGCCCCGGCGGCCGCCGCCGGGGGGGGGGCCCTTCTTCAGGTTCGCCCCCAAGCCCGTGCCGGGCGGGGCGAGGCCCGGCAACCCCTCGTC